>RYFE02000001.1 GCA_004138175.2 Chloroflexales bacterium ZM16-3
CGCAGCGCCGATCCTACTGGCGGAGCATCCGCTGGGAACCTAGGTCCATGCACCCCCACCACCGAAGAGACGCCCGCGCATAACAAGCGCGGGCGTCTCTGTGTGTCTCGCGCCGCTATAAATCTAGTCGGTCGTCGGACGGGGCGACCAGCTGCTGCGAAGAAGTGGCCAGGCGTTCCAGAGGTACTCAAGCCCCGAGACAATTGTCCAGATCACGGCTAGGGCCATCGGCAGCGGCCAGAGGCTCAGCAGCCAGGCGAGCGACTCGTTCCCGCTGAGGATGCCTCCAGATTCCATGTTCGCCGCAAGCAGCCGCCAGATAATTGCGACCACCTGGATCACGAGCTTCTGCTTGCCGAGCTTCCCTGCTGAGATGACAGTACCCTCGGCGGCCGCGAATGAGCGCAGCCCTGAGATCACAAACTCGCGCACGATGATGATGAATGCGATCCAGCTGGAGATCATCCCGGCCTGGATCATAGGTAGCAGCGCGCCTGCGACAAAGATCTTGTCGCTGATAGTGTCGAGAAAGATCCCAAGCGGCGAGACGACCTTGAGCCGACGGGCGATCCTCCCGTCGGCCATGTCGCTGAGTGCCATAACCAATAAGAGGAGAACGGCCCATAGGTAGAAGCTCGGGCTGCCATCAAGGATGAGCCAGACAAGCATCGGGGTGGTGATGATTCGAAACAGGCCGAGGAGGTTTGGAAGGCTGCGGGCGCTGAAAAGCATACCGTCTATATCCTGTCGTGGCACATAATATCGCCATGGCGCCAGGCGCGGTGGGCTACAGGTGCCTGTCGCCATGGCGATTATAGCACCTTCCGTGTGCTACGCGCCCCAAGCCCTGCTTGGATGGCAGAGCTGTTGCAAGGGATCTGGTGCTTCGTCCCAGACCCGGTTTTTTATTAGGTTTGGGCGGCGAAGCCGCCCGCGCACCCCCACCGAGAGGTGACGTTGTAACAGCCCAGGTTCTCTCTGCCCTGACTGAGTGGTTCAAAGGCCGTGTGGTATAATTCATCAGCCTATAAGCACCATCGTAGTGCGTCGAATTAGCATAGCGCTCTCCACGTAGCGTACCTCGGCGTGGCTTATCGAACAGCGTCTTGCCTACATCGCCCTAGGTTATCTCCAGACTTTCTCATATGCCTGCTTACCCCACGCGACGATGAGTGGCCTGCTCTGTCTGAGCGTCACATCGCATAGCGAATCTACTACCTGTTCTATATGACTACCGTTCTTGAGCAACTAAATCAGCTGCTCTCCGCAGCCGTGCTGATTGTAACGTTCTCGCTGCTCACCTACATCACCCTGCAAAACTGGCGTAACGATATCACTCGCGCGCTTAGCCTTTTGCTCGGGGGTGTGGTTGTCGTCTACGGTGGTGATCTGCTGCTGTCGCATACCAGCGCTCCTGCGACGATGCTCTTCCTGGGCCGCAGCCAGTGGTTTGGGATCACCCTTGTTCCAGCGGCATATATCCATTTGGCGAATGCGCTCTTTGCCCTGAGCTCACATCGGGCGATCGCCGAGCGGATGCGCTGGCATGTGTGGTTGGCCTATGGCGCGAGCGCGGCATACCTGATGCTGGTGCTGCTGGGCACTGATCTGATTGTCAGCGGTGATATCCCCAACGGCCCGGTCGCACAGTTTAGCGCCGGGCCGCTCTTTTGGTCTTTTTGCCTCTTCTTTCTGGTCGGAATCGTGATCACCCTGGCCGCAGTGATTGACTCTTGGCGCAGCGCGCTCACGCCCGCCCAGCGCCGCCGTATGAGCTACCTCGGCGCAACCTTCGCCGCACCTGCTATCGGCGTATTCCCGTTTCTGGTGATCGGGACGCCGACCCTCATCCCCGATAACGCGATCTTGATTTTGCAGGAGATCGCCAGCCTGATCGTCATCATTATGATTACAGTGATGACCTATAGCGTGGCATTTCATGGCGTGCTCCTGCCTGATCGTCTGATCAAGCAGGACTTTATTCGCTGGTGGCTCTATGGCCCCTTTGTCGGCATCATGATCATCCTGTTCATTCAGACGATGCCCTTCTTTGAGCGCTTGCTGGGGCTGCCGAGCGATACGCTGATCACCTTTGGTGTGATGATTATGACAGTGCTCATGCCAATCTTTGTGAGCAGAGTGAAGCCATACCTCGACGCCCTGGTTTATCTCCAGGATCATGACGAGATTGACTACCTGCGCAACCTGCCGCGCAGCACCTTTACTCGTGCCGATCTGCGCTCGCTGCTGGAGAATGCGCTGGTGGCGATCTGTGGTGCTCTCCGTGTGGAGACAGGGTTTGTGATCGCCCCTGGCGACGGTGGCTTTATGGTGAAGGCGATCTCTGGCGCTCGGCGCGAGGTGAAGCGCTTTGTGGGCGAGTACCCGCTGAATACGTTGCTGCCGCAGGTGGAGCAGCTACCGGCCCATGGCCCCGATGGCCTGATGCCGACGGATGCCTTCCTGACCTGCGGGGGCTTCTGCCTGTTGCCCCTGCGCAGTCCCGATGGGCACTTTCTTGGAGCGCTTGGTGTGGCCTACCCTCCGGAGCAGCTGCGCCAGGGGAGCTCGCTCGACTCGAGCGTACGCCACCTGATCGGCGTGCTCGCCCACCAGATGGAGCTGGCGCTCTCTACCGTACAGATGCAGCAGCTGATCTTTGATGCTCTGCGCGGCCTCGGCCCCGAGATGCAGTCGCTCCAGCAGCTCTCCTCGCGGATTGAGCAGGCGACCTCGGGCGATCTGGTGAAGATCGATAACGATGTGGTTATGAACCCGGACTTTCCGCAGCTTGTCAAAGATGCGTTGACGCAGTTCTGGGGCGGGCCGAAGCTCTCTGATAGCCCGCTGCTTGGCATGCGAACGGTGCAGCGGATCCTCGATCAGCAGGGAGGTAGCCCGACCCGTGCGCTGCAGGCGGTGCTGCGCCAGGCGATTGCGAATCTGCGACCGGATGAGCAGCTTGACCAATCGGCGCAGGAATGGCTGCTCTATAACTTGCTAGAAGGTCGTTTTCTTCAACGTAAGACTGTTCGCGATGTGGCGAACCGTCTGGCGATGAGTGAGTCGGACTTCTATCGTAAACAGCGGATCGCCGTTGAGGAAGTTGCGCGGCAGCTGACCTTGATGGAGGATGGCGAGTCATGAAGGTGCTTCTGGCCGAGGACGAGCCTGATATTCAGTTGATCACACGCCTGGCTCTTGAGGATGCGGGCTGCTTGGTTGTGGCGGTCAACGATGGGCAGGCTGCCCTAGAGAGTGCGCAGTCTGAGCCATTTGATGTGGTGCTGCTCGATGTCATGATGCCGCGGATCGATGGCTTTACCACGTGCGCGCGCCTGCACGCCAATCCGCAGACGCGTGATCTGCCGGTGATCTTCCTGACGGCGAAGTCGCAGGAGCTTGAGGTTGAGCGCGGGCTGGCGATCGGTGCGCGGGGCTATATTGTGAAGCCGTTTGATGTTTTTAGCCTGATTGATCGGATCGCTGACATCCTTGGGGATCGTGCTGTATAGCGCTGTTCGCGAGGTGCAGGTCGGCAATGGGCCATGATCATACCACCACGCGTACCATCATCAGACGGAGGGGGCGCTGCCGAGATGACGCGGGCGGCGCTGATTGACTCTCTGGGGTCGGCTACCTTGCGCGTGCTCTACGCGGCGAGCGGGCAGCTCGCGCGCTGCAAGAGCCGTACCGAGGTGTACGATGCAGTGGTCGGCTGCGCCCAGAAGCTGATTGGCGGCGCGGCGGCCTTCTTTATCCCTGGTCATCACTCTGGCCTGCTTCATCTCGCGGCTGGCCTGCGCCTGTCCGACACGACGCCAACGGAGATTAGTGCGCCACTTCAGTGGCTGGCGATGCTCTATGAGCACGGCTCAGTGGTGCGTAGCGATACGGAGGCTGTTGCGCAGAGCCCGCTCGCGCTGCTTTCGGAGCGCATGGCCTATGGCAGAGTGGTGGTTGCGCTGCCGGTAATGGGGGCGGCCCAGCATTACGGGTTGCTCGTCCTGGTGCCCCAGGTGATGCCGCTCACGGCATCACAGGAGGCTGCGCTGCTCGCCCTGTCTGGCGATGCCTCCATGGCCCTCGACCGGATTCTCCAGATCGAAGGCGTCTGGCGCGATGCCGATGTGAGCGGCTCGAACCGTGTCCTTGCCGCCGTCAATGCAGTGACGGATATTGGACTGCTCTACAGCAACCTGCTTGACCAGATGGTCGGGGCGATTCTTGCACAGATCTTGAGCGTGCTCGGCCTTGCCGGTGGGGCGATCCTGCTTTATAACGAACAGTCGGAGGATCTGGAGCTGACGGTTGTGCTTCCCGGCCCTAGTATCGGGAGCCGCGGCGCCGAGATGATCGCTCTCTGGCAGCCCACGCTGCTCGCGCAGAGCGCGGCTGAGGCCCGCAATGCGGCCAATCATGGCCAGTTGGCTGTGGTCATCGCCGAGGGCGATGCGGCGATCTCCTCTGTGCTCCAGTCTGCCGGGGTCGCTCAGCTGATCAGCGTGCCGCTGCTTGCTGGTGGCTGGCTGACCGGTGTGCTCCAGGTGATCAGCACCCGCGAGTCTCCCGTTGATGATCAGCAGGTGCAGATTCTGCATATTCTTGCCAGGCAGACGGCGGTGGCGATTGAGAACGCCCGCCTCTTCGCCCAGACTCGCAATGATCAGGAGCGGATGAGCGCTGTGGTGGATGCAACGAATGATGCCATCCTGATGCTCGATGAGCGCCGGCGGGTGATGATTATGAACCGGCGGGCGCGCTTCTTCTTCGGCCTCTCTGAGCGTGAGCTTCAGGAGAAAGATCTTGATCAGCTTGGCGCGCTCTTCCACCGGATCTTCGAGGACTCGCTGCGTTTCCAGGGCTGGCTGCGCCAGTTGCTGCGCTCCGCCACCGAGCGGGCGGTGGAGGATTTTCGGATCATCCGCCCCGAGCCTCGCCTGCTTCAGTGCTTCTCCGCGCCGGTGATGGATATTCACGACCGCTACCTCGGGCGAATCCTGGTCTTTCGCGACATCACCAGAGAGCGTGAGATGGAGCGTATGAAGAGCGACTTCGTCTCTAATGTCTCGCACGAACTGCGCACGCCCCTGACGAGTATCCAGGGCGCGCTCCAGTTGGTGCTCGGGCCGCCACGGGGCGGTCGGGTCGGCATAGCCGACGGGATTCCGAAGCGCGCACGCGATCTCCTGACGATCTCGCTGAACAATACCGAGCGGCTGATCCGGCTGATCAACGATCTGCTCGATATCGCCAAGATCGAGCAGGGCCGCATCCAGCTGCGGCGTGAGGCGCTGGCACCCGAGGATCTATGTCGCGACGCGGCGGCGGAGATGAGCGCCTTCGCCAATAACCGCGGGATCGCCATCGACGTTGATCTACAGACTAGGATGCCGAAGGTGTTCGCCGATGGCGACCGCTCGGCCCAGATTATGGTGAATCTGATCTCAAACGCGATCAAGTTCTCGGCTCAAGGCCAGCGGGTGCTGCTCGGTGCGCGTCACGAGGGGGCGACGATCTGCTTTACGGTGCGCGATTGGGGCCGTGGGATCGCCCGCGAAGACCAGGGGCGCCTGTTTCAGAAGTTTCAGCAGATCGATAGCTCGGCGACGCGCGATGTTGGGGGAACCGGCCTGGGTCTGGCTATCTCGAAGGCGTTGGTCGAGGAGCAGGGCGGCCGGATCTGGCTCGATAGCGAGCCAGGGAAGGGCAGCACCTTTAGCTTTACCCTGCCGGTGATCCCCGAGGCCGAGCAGTTTGTGGATCTCGGTGTTCCGCATCCGCTGGCGCTCCTTTGTTGCCTTGGTTGGGCCAGCGCTGCCGTGGAGGCTGGGTTGCGCAAGGCTGGCTGGGAGATTTATGAGGCTGCGGATCTGGCGATGATTCCGGCTTTAGCTCAGGCCACTCCTCCCGATATTCTGATCATCGCTCTGCCACCCGATGATTCTGCCGCCGCAGCCTTGCTTGATGGGCTCGCTGCTGATGAGGCGACCCATATGGCTCTCGTGCTGGCAGTGGGCACCGGCGGCGCTCGGAATCGCCCAAGGGTGGTTCTGCTACCGCCCGATGCCTCGCCCGATACGATTATTGAGGGGGCTGTCTCGGCGATGGCTATGCGCCAGCCGCATATCCTGGTGGTTGATGATGACCCGTATGTGCGCCCGGTGCTGGTGCGGCTGCTCCAGCGCCACGGCCTGCGCGTAACGAATGTGGGTGATGGGTTCTCCGCGCTGGCGGCTATTGAGCGGGTGCGCCCTGATGTGGTGTTGCTCGATGTGAAGATGCCCGGCATTGATGGGACAGAGGTGCTGCGCCGGATCAAGGAGAACCCGGCCACAGCCGCGACCCGTGTGATCATCCTGACCGCCAACGACCTCGGCGACTCGCTTCAGTCTCAGGTGATGCAGCTGGGGGCCAATGGCTACCTTGAGAAGCCGATCACCTACGAGCGACTGATCAGCGCTGTGATGGCGGCGGTTGTGCCTGATGAGGGCGCGTATGGACACTAGCTCCTCGGATCTGGATCGCTTCATCCATAGCCTGATCTCGCCGCTGACGGCGCTTCAGGGCGCGGTCGGCCTCTTGCGGCGCGCGGACGGGGATACGCAGCGTGCGCTGATTCTTCTGGCCACGATCGAGCGCAATGTCGAGCGGTTGCGCGTCGCCTGTGATCAGATTTTGAACCACGCCGAGCTGGCTGGCGACTCTATCCAGATCGCGCTGCCGACGGAAATGATCGGTGCGGCGAACCCGCATGATCATCCTCCCACCCAACCGCAGCCGCAGGAGTTGCCGGCGGCTCCTGACCGCGCGGTTGAAGTTTCTCATGTGGTACTTCCGCCTGAACCTGCGTTGCTGCTGCTGCTTGTGCGCCCTGAGGCAGTTGCGCCGTCGCTTCGCGAGGCGATGGAGATGCGTGGGCACCGCCTGATCTGGGCGCAGCACACGAGCGATGGGATCGATATGGCGCGGCAGTTCCGGCCAGGGTTGATCATCCTCGACCTGCAGCTCGATTCTCAGGCGTATCTGGCGCTGCATATTCTTGGCGAGGATCCGGAGACGAAGATGATCCCGCTGGTGCTGCTGGATGACTCTGCGGGGGTGGATGGCCTCAATGATGCACGGCTGTTGGATGAGATTGATGCCAGCCTTGATGGTGCCAGCAGCCTACAGCGATCCCGACAGCATATTCTGATTGTGGATGATGAGCCGGATATTGCCGAGCTGATCGCCGCACAGTTTGCGGGTGAGGGCTACCTGACGACCGTGGTAGACAGCGGCACCGAGGTGCTGCGGATCGTGCGTGAGCAGCCGTTCGACCTGATCTTGCTCGACCTGCTGCTGCCGGATATCGATGGCTTTACGGTGCTCGGCGGCTTACGGGTGCAGCCTGAGACCCAGCTCACCCCGATCATTCTGCTGTCGGCGATCAACTCGCCGGCCGACAAGGTGCGCGGCCTACAGCTTGGTGCCGACGACTATATTACTAAGCCCTTCAGCGCTGCCGAGCTGAACGCGCGGGTGCAAGCGGCGATGCGGCGCAGCGAGCGCGAGGGTGGGGCAAACCCATCCACCCGCCTTCCCGGCAATATTGCGATTGAGCGGGCGATCAGCCAGCGGATTGATCACCACGATAGCAACTTTGCGGTGTGCTACTGCGATATCGACAACTTCAAGGCATACAACGACACCTACGGCTTCCTCAAGGGAGACGCGGTGATCCAGCGGACGGCGCAGATCTTGCTCGATACCGTGCGCGAGTACGGTAACCCAGACGATTTTGTGGGCCATATTGGCGGCGATGACTTTGTGGTTATTACGAGCCTTGATCGGCTTGACCAGGTGTGCGGTAAGGTGCTTGAGCGATTCGACGCCACCGCCCCCCTGCTCTATGATCGTGAGGCCCGCACGCGGGGCTTTATTCGTGGCGAGGATCGCCAGGGCCGCCTGACAACCTTCCCGCTGGTGAGCCTCTCGATTATCGCGGTCAGCTCGCGGCTCCGGCCCTTCAGCCACCCCGGCGAGGTGGCCCAGCGCTCGGTGGAGTCGAAGAAGCGGGCGAAGTTCATCCCCGGCAGCATTCTTGTTATTGAGGAGTGAGCCACGTTACGGCATATCGCTCTCCGCCAGGGAATTGTCAGCGGAGATTAATCTTCTTTAATTGCGGTTAAGATGCGTACCTGATACGATGGGCGTAGCAATACATTACCCCCAAGCAATGCCCAAGGCGCCATCGTATGCTCCGTCTGCATTCGAGCATCCAGCAGAAGATCCTGGTGCTACTCCTGGGCCTGTCACTCCCGCCGCTGTTCCTTGTGGGCTGGCTGGGGCTGACGGGCCTTTCGCGCGCCCGCGATACGGCGGTGAATGAGGGTATCAGCGCCCTCCAGAGCCAGGCCGAGTCTACGCTGGTCCTGCGCGCCCGTGAGAAGGCTAAGCTCTATGATGTCTCGCTGGCCGGGATCGCCCAGCAGGTCGAGGGCATCGCCAGTTACGCCGAGGATATCGCTGGCGATCCCCCGCCCGCTCCCGGCAGCGCACGGGTCTGGGTTGCGCCGGCACCTAGCCCCGCGCTGCTCGCCCACTACGCCTCGCAGGTCGCCTACGCGCAGCAGCTCATCCCCCTGCTCCAGTCGATGGTGAGACACACCCCTCTCGTGAGTATCGGCTACGTCGGGCTAGAGCAGGGCGGCGTGATCGCCTTCGACAAGGACGAGGTGATCGACAATCTGCTTGCTATCCAGCCCTTCGACCCGCGCGAGCGGCCTTGGTATACCCAGGCCCGCGATGCGAAGGGGACTGTCTGGACGGACGCCTATGTGGATGCGAACACGGGAGATCTGACCACCACCTGCGCCACGCCGATCTATGATGATCAGGGCAATTTGATCGGTGTGGTCGCCTTCGATCTGCTGCTGAGCACCATTCAGCAGGATCTGCTCACGGTTGATATTGGGAAGAATGGCTACGCCTTCATGCTCAATACGGTGGGCGATGTGGTTGTGCGGCCCGACCTGACCGCTGAGAACGCCCACTGGAACGAGCCGTTACGCACCGAGAACTTGCTCAACTCGCCAAGTGAGGATCTGCGCATACTCGCGCAGCGCATGATCAACCACCAGGTTGGCATTGAGCCGATGAACTATAATGGCCAGCCGACCTATATTGCCTACGCGCCGATACCTACGGCTGGCTGGAGTGTGGGCATGGTCATTCCGGCAGACGCGATCATCGAGCCTGCCCTGATTACTGGCCAGCGCATCGGCGATAGCCAGGATCGCCTGCGGAATCAGGTGGTCGTCTTGCTAGGGCTGATCGCCGTAGGGATTGGACTTGGGAGTCTGCTGCTTACACACTCCTTCACTCGACCGATCCTGTCCCTCCAGCGCGGCGTGCGGGCAGTGGCTGACGGTCAGCTCGACCAGCGCCTGCCCCGCGCCGGCAACGATGAGATCGGTGATCTGGTTGATGCCTTCAACGTGATGACTGGCGCGCTTCAGGAGAAGGTGGCCGAGCTTGAGACGAACGCTCGCCAGCTGGCGACCCTCAATGTTGTCTCCAACGAGCTGAAGAGTATCCTTGATCTGCCTGAGCTGCTTGGTGCCATCCCTGACGCCGTTTGCATGCGCTTTGGCTTCGACCGCACCGCTCTCTACCTGCTTGAGGGCGATCTGCTGCGGGTGGTGTCTGCCTCGTTTGGGACGGGCAACGAGCACGATGCTACCTACTTTATGGAGGTGGCTAACGCCAAACCGCTGCGGATCGACGGCGGGACGGTGGAGGCCGATGTAGTGCGCAGCGGCAAGGCGGTGATTGTGAATGACCCCTGGCACCACCCACGGGTTGATCCGCACAAACAGGCGGCCTCGGCCAGCCACTCCTATGTCCAGGTGCCGATTGTCGGTCGCGACGATCAGGTGATCGGCCTGCTCTCGGCCGACTACCATCTGACCCAGCGTAGCATCCAGCCTCAGGACGCCAGCCAGCTGCTGATGTTCGCCAACATGGTCGGCCTGACCATCCAGAATGTGCAGCTCTACACCGACCTGGAGCGCCTCGTGGCCCAGCGTACCGAGGAGCTGCGCAAGGCGCTCGACTGCGCCCAGCTGGCTGATCGGCGCAAGAGCGACTTCTTGACCGGCATCTCGCACGAGCTGCGCACGCCGCTGAACGCGATCATCGGATTCTCGGCGGTGCTGATTGATGACCTGGATGGCCCGCTGACCCCAATGCAGCGTGAGGATGCACAGAGTATTAACCGCAATGGCCGCTTCCTGCTGCATCTGATCAATGAGCTGCTTGACCTCTCGCGGATCGAGGCCGGCTATTTGGACCTCGACCTGGGAAAGGTCGATCTTCGCGCTATCGTGGGGGAAGTTGCTGACACGATGCAGGCGCTGCTGCGTGATCGCGAGGTGAGCCTGAATCATACGCTGCCGGTTGATCTGCCGCCAGTATATGCCGACGCAGACCGGGTGCGCCAGATTATGCTGAACCTGCTCTCGAATGCGGTAAAATTCACCGAGCGTGGCACGATCACCGTGAGCGCCATCACCCTCGATACGCTAGGCGACAGCGGTCAGGTGCTGCCATATGTTGTCGTCAGTGTGCGCGACACCGGCATCGGAGTTCCGCCTGATCGACAGCACGATATCTTCGAGGAGTTCGTTCAGATCCACGCGAGACGATCACGACAGCGCGGCACTGGGCTTGGCCTAGCGATCGTCCGTCGGCTTGTGGAGGCGCACCACGGGAAGATTTGGGTCGAGAGCACGCCAAATGAGGGCAGCACCTTTAGTTTTACCTTGCCTGTGATGCAGGGGACAGAGAATAGAGGACAGGTGACAGGAAGTGAGCCAGCAGCTATCCCAGCTTTGCTTTCGCAGTAGCCACATCCACCCTGTGCCCTATACCCTGTACACTGTACTTTAATGATGAGCGAAGCGCAGCAGCAGAAAATCCTCTACATTGAGGACAACCGAGACAACCAGCGGCTCGTCCAGCGCGTGCTGGGTGCGCGCGCCTACACGGTGCTGATCGCCGAGGATGGCCCGAGCGGCGTGGCGATGGCCCGCGAGTTGCTGCCTGCCCTCATCCTCGTTGACCTGGCTATCCCCGGGCTCGATGGCTACGAGACAACGACACGGCTGCGCAGCCTGCCGCACCTGGATGCGGTGCCGATCATCGCGCTGACCGCCGACGGATCGTTTCATTCACGTGAGCGGGCAATGGTGGCTGGATGCGACGGCTATTTGATCAAGCCGATCGACACGCGCCAGCTGCCGGGGCAGATCGCCGAGTTTATCGGCGGTCGTCGCGACAAGATCTCGTCCAGCACCGACGAGGCTAGCGTGTTGCGGGCCTATAATCAGAAGCTGGTGGAGCGGCTAGAGCAGCGGGTGCGCGAGCTGAGCACAGCCAACGCCGAGCTTCAGGAGCTTGACCAACTGAAGAGCCAGTTCCTTGCCACGCTCTCTCACGAGCTGCGTACCCCGCTCACCTCGCTGCTCGGCTATATCGAGCTCTTTGATCGTGGGATGCTTGGCGAGCTGAGCAGCCCTCAGAATGAGGCGATCAAGGTGATGCGCCGCAGCGGCGATGTTCTGTCGCAGCAACTCAACAACCTGCTCTATTTTCAGGAGCTGCGCACGCGCAGCTTCCACTTGCGCTCCATTCATCCGCAGGACATCCTACGCCAGATCGTTGCGATCTTCCAGGAGCGCGCCGAGGACGCTGGGCTGCGCTTTGAGGTGCTTGCTAGCGAAGTCGCGCCTATTCAGGCCGACTCTAGCGGTTTGGAGCAGATGATTCGTAGCCTGCTCGATAACGCGGTCAAGTTCACTCCGCACGGCGGACGATTGCGACTGGTTCTCCACGACGAGCCCTCGCGCCTGATCATTCGCGTTGAGGACAGCGGGATCGGTATCGCCCCAGAGTACCAGGAGAAGATCTTCCTGCCCTTCTACCAGATTGATAGCTCGCTGGCCCGCAGCCAGACCGGCAGCGGCCTGGGCCTCGCAATCGTGCGACACGTGGTACATGCTCATGGCGGCCAGGTCACGGTGCGTAGCATCCCCGGCAAGGGCAGCATGTTTACCGTTGTTCTCCCGCGCTCCTCTTTGCGGTAATGTTGAGACAAGGGTACAGGCTGAGCGCTTCAACCTTCAACATTATTTATATATCCTCTGGTACGCCGCGTAGAACCCGTAGATCGCCTTGATGTAGCCCTTCGTCTCGGGGAAGTCCACGCCCTCGGTGAAGAGGTCGGGGTCTGCCACGCTGCTGCCGTTGGCCCAGCGCATGGCGTTGCCGAGCCCGCCGTTGTAGGCGGCCAGGGCGGCCTGGACGCTGCCTTCCATATTGCCGATCCGTTCGGCCAGGTAGAATGCCCCGAAGCGCACGCTCACCGCTGGGCGGTACAGGTCGTCTAGGCTGAAGTCGGTCACTCCCAGGTTCTGGGCGATGCCCTGGCCGGTCTCGGGCATCACCTGGCCCAGGCCGCGCGCACCGACCCACGAGGTCGCCCCTGGGTCGAACAGGCTCTCCTGGCGTAGCAGGGCGTAGAACAGGCGCGGGTCGAGATCGCGCTCGGCCGACTGCTGGCTCACGAGGCCGGTGTAGGGCGTGGGGAAGAGCAGCCGGTCGATGACCTGGGGCGTCTCGTTGTCGGCAGGCGCTAGGCGGGCGAGGCGCGCGGCCACCCGCAGGGCCGCGTAGGGCACGCCCTGGCTATGCGCCAGGCGGGCCAGCTCAGCCAGGCGGGGCGGGTCTTCGCCCCAGCGCTCGGCGGCGGCCATCCACTCATTGCGCGACTCGCTGCTCAGGCCAACCTCGGCGAGCAAGGTGGCTCGGCGCACGAAGCCATCGCCCTCGACACCAAGATCCGCAGGCGCGAGCGCGGCCTCCTGGCCGGGCCATGAGCGCACCCATGCCCGTAGGGCGTCCCACTCATCATCGCCGAGGGGCGCGTCGAGCGGGAGGCTGCCCTGGGCGATGCCGCCAAGCTCCTCGGCGGCGCGGGCGCCGTAGTAGCTGGTCGGGTCTGCCGCCAGCGCGACGTGGAAGAGGTCGTCGGCGGCGGACTCATCGCCCTGGGCGCGGGCCGCGCGCCCGGCCCAGAAGGCGGCCTGGGCCTGGGTCTCACCCGTGCGCTCATCGGCGAGGATCTGCCATGCGTCGCGGGCCTCGGCGTAGCGGGCGGCGACAAACAGCTCCAGCCCAGCGCTGTGCAGCGCGTCGGCGGCCTGGTCGCTCTGCGGGTAACGCTTTCCGATGTCCAGGCGGATGGCGCGGGCGCCATCGCCATCACCGAGTCGCTCGCGTAGCAGGGCCGCGCGATCCAGCGCCTCGGGGGCGCGCGGATCGTCGGGGTAGGCTGTGGCGTACTCCTGGTATGCCTGACTGGCACGATCAGCCTCACCGCTCTGGCCGAGGGTCTGGATCCAGTCGAGCTGAGCCTGCCTTCCCGCCTCGCCGTCCGGGCTGAGCGCGCCAGCATCGGCCAATGCCTGGAGGGCGGCGGGGAAGTCGCTCTGGGCGCGCAGGGCCAGGCCGCGCAGGCGGCGCAGCTCTACGCCGGTCTCCTGGTCGGTCTCCTGGGCGATAGCGAGATCGAGCTGAGCCACAGCATCGGGCCAGCGCCCTGCGCTCATAAAAATCCCACCGGCGGCGGCGGCGCTCAGGGCCGGGTCGGCGGCGGCGAGCAGCTGATCGGCGGCGGAAGCGGCCTCCGGTGTGCTGGGCGCGTTGGCGACGATCTGGCGCAGCCATGCGCCTGCCCGGTCGCCTTGTCCGATCTCCTGGGCCAGGGCTACCGCTTGGCTGAGGATGCGCGCCCGGTAGGTCGGCGTCTCAGCCAGGGCGAGCAGCTCATCGTACAGATCTAGCCCAACCTCGGGGCTGCCAAGCTGCCGGTGCAGGCCGATCGCCCGCTCGAAGCTGCCCGCTCGCTCGCCGCGCACAATGTCCGCGCGGGCGGCGTGCTCGTAGGCGGTGGCGGCCTCGGCCTGCTGGTCGGCGGCGGCCAGCTGGGCCGCCTGGCGCATGGCCGCGTAGGGCTCCAGGGGCGCGGCCAGGTTGCGGTAGCGCTGGTAGGCGGCAGCGGCGGCAGCGTGGTCGCCGGCCTCCTCGGAGCAGCGGGCCAGCCAGAAGATCGCCGGGGCGCGCAGCGCGTCGTCCACCGGCTCCTCGACAAAGGGGCGCAGCAGCTCGGCGGCCGATGTCCAGCGCCCACGGCGGGCGAAGCTCTCGGCTAGGTAGAAGCGGGCCTGGCGCGCCTCGGGCGCGTCGGGGTAGAGCTGGAGCAGGGCGCTGAGGTCAGCGCCGACCGCGTCATCCTCACCGACCGTGCGGGAGTCCATCGCCCGGCTGAAGAGCACCGGCGCGGACGGGGCCGCCGTGGGCGCGGGCGAGGGTATGGGGGGCTGGGTCGGAACCGCGCTCAGAGCCGAGGGTGCGGCGGGAGCGATGGTATCGGGAGAGGGTGCGTCGATCACCTCGCAGCTCGCCAGAAAGACGGCTAGGGCGAGGAGGTGGAACGCCCGCATGATTCGGTTTCGCATGCGGGCATCTTACCATGCCTTCCTCCCTCCTTCGCATCTTTCGCGATCCAAACTACTTCGTGTTCCCGGCCCGGTCCTCGCGCCAGCGGAAGACGAACTGCTTATCGCCTGCGCGGTCGTGCTTAAAGCGCCAGAGTCTCGTTGGTCGTCCGCGCCCCTCGCGCATCTGGGTTGTCTCCTCCAGCAGCCCTGCCTCCTTGATTTTGCGGTAGAAGTTGCCTTTGTCGAGCTCCTCTCCGAGGATCTGCTCATAGGTGTGCTTCAGTTCTAGGATCGAGAAGAGCTCTGGCAATAGCTGGAAGGCCAGGGTGGTGTACTCCAGCTTCGAGCGCAGCCGCGAGACCGCAAAGGCCAGGATCTGCTCGTGGTCGAAGGCCAGATCCCTGGGGAGCGCGCTCACCGGGAACCAGCGCACATCGTGGCTCTCGTCGCTCACCCGCAGGTGCTGGGCGTCGAAGCGCACTAGGGCGATGTAGGCCACGCTGATCACGCGCGTGCGCGGGTCGCGCCCGACATCCCCGAAGGTGAAGAGCTGCTCGATGTACAGGTCGCGGACGCCCGTCTCCTCCTCAAGCTCGCGGCGGGCCGCCTGCTCCAGCGACTCGTCCATGTTGATGAAGCCGCCCGGTATGGCCCAGTGCCCCTCGTACGGCCAGCGCTTCCGCTGCACGAGCAGGACGTGTAGCTCGCGCTCAATCAGGGTGAAGATGACGACGTCTACCGTCACCGATGGGCGGTCGTACCGCGATGCGTCGTATGTGGTGGCTGTCTCTTCGCGCTCCTCCATCGTGGTGCTCCTGTAATAGTGTTTAATGTACACTATTTTAGAGGCTCCACAGCATCTTGTCAAGGGCTTCGCTCAGGAGGCAGGGGTCGGGAGGCGGGAGGAGAGTCCAAAGCTCATCACAGCCATCATCAGAACTGAGCCCAACCCCCAACCCCCAACCCCCAGCCCCTACTAATTCAGCGGCGCCACCTTGCCGAGCAGCTCCTTGGCGAAGGCGCGGATCTGAGCGATATCACTGGCGGTCGGGTTCTGGCGAGCGTAGCGCTCCAGATCATCCAGGGCGGCGTAGACGTTACCGGCGCGGAAGCGCAGCAGCCCGCGGTCGCGCAGCTCGCCAGGGTCGCCGCTATCGAGCAGCAGGAGCCGCTCGACGCTCGCCAGGGCGCGCGTCACATCATCTTGGGCCAGGTAGGTTTGCTTGAGGTTCCGCAGGATGCGGGAGAGGATCGCGCCGCTTGAGGGCGGCGTCATCAGCCACTTCACCAGCTCAGGCCGCACCTCGCTGTGGAACATGCCGATCTGGCGCTCACAGTCGGCCTGGCTCCACAGCGCCCCGCTGCTAAACGGGTCGATGTAGAGATCCTGGGGCTCGGCGCTGTAGCGCACAATAAAGTGGCCGGGGAGGGCCACGCCGCTGAGGGGCAGCCCGAGCCGCCAGCCGACCTCCATATACACCAGCGAGAGCATAATCGGCAGTCCGCTGCGCCGCCGCAGCACCTGATCGAGGTGGCTGTTGGAGGGGTCGGGCCGCTCGTAGCTGCTCAGGTCGCCGTGGAATCCCTGGTCGCCGAAGAGGTAGCGGTTAATGGCCGAGATACGGCCTCGGGGATCGCCGATCTCGCCAACCTGAGTGCGCAGGTCATCGGCGAAACCGTCGAGCACCGCCAGCTGAACGCGCGGGTCGGGGCCGCCGCGATCCTCCCAGGCGATCATCAGGGCCGCCTCCGCCAGGGGCACGCGCTGGTCGGACTGGCTGATCATGCTGTGGAAGAGTCGGCGGGCCTGGTGGGGCATAGGTGGGATTGCAGATTGCAGATTGCAGATTGTGGATTGTTCAATCTGCAATCTACAATCTGCAATGGCATCAGGTTAGGGCGAATGAGGCGGCCCCGAGCAGCGCTGCCTTCGAGTTAAGGATGACATGGATCGGAATGGAGTCGAGCAGATCGCGGAAGCGGCCCTTCTCGCGGAAGGCGGCCAGGAATCGTGGGTGGCGCAGCTGCTCAAGGATGCGCGGCGGGATGCCGCCGCCGATGTAGATCCCGCCGGTGGCGAGCACTTTGAGGGCCAGGTTGCCCGCCTCGGAGCCGAGGATGTTGACGAACGTCTCGATGGTGGCCACACAGGCCGGGCATGGCGCGGACGGGTCAAGGGCGAAGCGCACAATCACCGGCGTCGGGTCGGCGTCGTCGGCGAGGGCCGCCGCGACCTCCGGCGTCTCCCGCTCGAAGACGCGGTCGCGGAAGTAGCCATAGATATTGGGTATCCCCAGGCCCGAGCAGACCCGCTCGTAGCTGACATGGCCGAGCTTTGCCTGGAGGTAGCGCAGCAGCTCCAGCTCATCGGTGGTGTTCGGGCCAAAGCTGGCGTGTCCGCCCTCGGAGGGGTGCGCCTTGTAGCGGCTGCCGTCCCAGGTGAGGAATGCCTCGCCGAGGCCGGTGCCGGGGGCGATCACGCCGATGGCACCGCCCGCCTCCGCAGTGCCCTCGTTCAGGGTGGCGATATCCGTCGGCTCCAGGATGCGCACGGCGTGGCCAATTGACTCCAGATCGTTGAGCAGATGCACCGCCCCAAAGCCCAGTCGCTCGCGGATGGCGGCGGCATCGATCATCCATGGTAGGTTTGTGACCGAGGCGCGCCCCGCAACCACCGGCCCAGCCACCCCGAAGCATGCCACCTCGACCGCAGCCGGGTTGGCGGCCATAAACTCCTGGATAATAAGCTCCAGGCTGCCATAGTCCGCGCTCGGGAAGGTCGCCTCCGCCAGCGGCGTGTGGGCACCCGCACCCAGCGAAAACAAGGCCAGGATCGTCTTCGTGCCGCCGATATCGCCTGCCAGGATCATAATTGCAGATTTCAGATTGTAGATTGCAGATTGAGCGCTGTGGAGCATGTCTCGCGTGCGCCCAATCTGCACTCAGCCAGTGTGAGCCAACCCAACCCCCAACCTCTAACCCCCAACCCCCAACTAAGACCCGAGCGCCTGCTGGAGCTCGGCAATCGTCTCGGCGCGGCTGCGGCCAGGGGCGTAGACCGCCGACCCGGTCACCGCCGAGGTTGCCCCGGCGTCGCGGACGGTGGCGATCAGGCTCTTGTTGACGCCGCCGTCCACCTGGAGCACGACATCACTCAGGCCGCGCTCGTCGATCATGCGCCGCGCCCGCTTGAGCTTATCCAGGCTCGCTGGGATGAACTTCTGCCCGCCGAATCCTGGGTTGACGCTCATGATCAGCAGCAGGTTCAGGTCGGGGAGCACCTCTTCAACGGCGGACAGGGGCGTGGCCGGGTTGAGCGCCACGCCTGGCCGCTTGCCCAGGCTGCGGATGTGCTGCACTGTGCGATGCAGGTGGGTGCATGCCTCGGCGTGAACCGTGATGTAGTCGCAGCCAGCGGCGGCGAACTCCTCGACGTAGTTGTCGGGGTCGGCGATCATCAGGTGGGCATCGACAATCGCCTCATAGCGCTCGGCGATCGGCTTGAGGGAGCGCACCAGCATCGGCCCGAAGCTGATGTTGGGCACAAAGCGGCCGTCCATCACATCCAGGTGGAGCCAGCGGATGCCGGCCTCGAAGGCTTCCGTCACCTCTTCACCGAGGCGGGCGAAATCGGCGGTGAGAATTGATGGGGCAATGTGAAACATAGGATAGGAGTGGTGAATGATTAATGTTGAATGTTGAATGTCTGATGCAGGTTGTCCGGCATTCAACATTCAGCATTCAGCATTAATCATTTCTGTATATGGCGAATTCCATCGGCTCCGGCGACGATCAGGTCGGTGGCCATGCCCAGGAAGAGACCGTGTTCAACGACTCCGGCGCGGACCGAGAGCTGAACGGCCAGGGTTTCCAGGTCATTGATCGGGCCAAAGTGACAGTCGAGCAGGTAGTTGCCCTGGTCGGTGATCAGCGGCGAGCCGTCATCCTGGCGGCGCAGCCGCACTTCCGCGCCGAGGGTAGTGATCCAGCGGGCCTGGGCGCTCCAGCCGAACGGCACCACCTCAATCGGCACGAAATAGTTTGTGCCGAGCTTTGGCGATAGCTTCGCCTCGTCTACAATAATCACCTCGCGCAGGCTCGACTGGGCGACAATCTTCTCGCGCAGCAGGGCCGCACCGCCGCCCTTGATCAGGTTGAGCTGTGGGTCTACCTCATCGGCCCCGTCAATCGTCAGGTCGATCTGCGCCGGATCTTCCAGACTCGTTAGGGGGATGCCAAGCCGCCGGGCCTCCTCCTCAACCCGAAGGGCGCAAGGCACGCCAACAACATCGTGCAGGTCGCCGCTGGCCAGCAGGGCACCGATCCGCCTGACCGCGTGGATGGCGGTGCTTCCCACGCCCAACCCGACAACCATCCCTGGCTTCACCAGCGTAACCGCCTGTTCGGCAGCCAGCCGCTTGAGCTCATCACGCCGTGCCGTGTCGCTCACTACAAACTCCCATCTTGATATGCGCCGTGCCCCCGAATTGTACACTAGATTGCGCCCACATGAATCAAGATTAGGGCTGTCGCCCAAAACGCCTGCGTTGTTTTGCAGAAATGTGCCAGCATCGCTGGCACATTTCTGCAAGACAACAAGGATTTCGAGAGATCTGCGGCCTTCACCCTACCCGCCGGGAGGTGTCGGCAGGCCCGGCGGCGCAGGGAATGGCAGCGGGTTGTTTGGCGAGGCGGCATCTGTGGGCGCTGGCTGCGGCTGCCCGCTGTCGGGCGGCGTTGGCTGATCCGGGCCGGGGTCGGGGGATCTCACCCCCAGCACCACCGTCGTGCCCGGCAAGATCCAGTCGCCGGGAGCGGGCAGGGTGCTCACGATGGTGTAGGGCGCAAAGCGATCATAGTCGCCTGGGATTCTCTCGCGGGTCTGGTAGTCCACATAGATCTGGTCAGCGCCGACGCCAAGGGTGGCCAGAAGTTCTTTCGCCTGGTTCTCGCCGAGGCGCTTGAGATCCGGCATCAGGATCGCGCCGAACACCGGCGGCACCGGGGTGGGCGGCTCGAACATGGCCGGGTCGCAGAGCGGCAGGGCGTCTATAGCCGCGCTGCCGCTCGTAGCGGCGCTGCCGTCGGGCGGCGGGCTGCCGTCGGGCGAGAGGCTCGGGTTGGCCGATCCGCCGTTCCAGACATAGCGCACCTTCTCGTCTGGGTCGGGCGGCGGCGTCTTCCAGATATAGATCTGCTGGGCCAGGCCGTCGGGGTAGGTCTGCCCCTCAATCGGGCGGCAGTACTGGCCCTGCCTGAGCCCTCCCAGGTCAGGCGCGGCATTCTCAGGATTCGTGCCGTCGGGGGCATTCGACGGGATGGCCGTGCTGATCTGGAGGGTGCCATCGCTGGCCCACTCCTCTGGCGCGGGGATGCGGATCAGCGCAACCTTCTCGAAGGCCACGCAGGACACCTTTAGCGCGGCCAGCTTCTGGTCAAGCTCGGGGCCGGGCGGCAGCGTGTTTGTCGGCGTGATCATGGCCGTGAGCATTGGCTTTGTAAACAGCTCCTCGCTGTAGCCGCCGAAGGGGCCGGGCAGCGGACAGATCGGCTTCCGCATCACCGAGCCGTCCTCCGGGAGGGTGAAATCGGTCGGGATCTGCTGGCCGTCGAACGGCTCCGAGAAGAGCTCGCGGTAGCGCGGCTTCTCCCTGATCCAGACGAAGATCTCCTCCATCACATTGCGCCAGATGATGCCGCCGCCGGTGAGGCTCTCGACCTTCTCGGTAGGCTCGTTGTTGTTGTTGCCCGTCCAGACGCCCACCGTCACAAAGGGCGTGAACCCGGCCGCCCAGGCGTCGCGCCAGTCGTTGGAGGTGCCGGTCTTCACGGCGGCGGGCAGGCTCAGCTTGAGCTGGCTGTTCAGCCCCCACACCGGCGCGCGCGCGCGGTCATCGCTCATCATGTCGGTGATGATCGCCACCAGATCGGGCTCGACCACCTGGTCGCCCGCTGTCGGTTGGAAGCGCTCTAGGACGCGACCGGTGCCGTCGCTGATCTCTAGGATCGACACGGGCGGGTGGTAGTGACCGCCGCTGGCTAGCGTGTTGTAGGACGTGGTCAGCTCCAGGGGCGTGACCTCGCCGCCGCCGAGGGTTAGCGAGAGGCCGTAGAAGCCCTCGCCGCGCTTGAGGCCGGTCTTCACGCCGACCCGGTCGAGCAGATCCAGGTCGTTCTTGATCCCGCCCATCTTCAGCGCCTTGACGGCGGGCATATTTAGCGAGTTGGCCAGGGCGTTGCGCATACGCACCGGCCCGTTGAAGCGCGCGTTATAGTTGAGTGGCGCGTACCACTGGCCCCCGCTGAGCGGGAACTCGGTGGGCACATCCCAGATCACCGTGTCGGGGGTGATGCCCTGCTCCATCGCCGAGAGGTAGGTGAAGGGCTTGAGGGCTGACCCCGGCTGTCGCTCGCGGGTCGCCACATTTACCTGGCCGTCGAGGACATTGCCGGACTCGCCCCTCGTCGATGTTGGTGTGATAGCGTTATAGTCGATGCTGCCGACCATGGACAGGATCTGGCCGGTGTTGGGCTGCATCACCACCACGGCGGCGTTATGGATATTGCGCGACTGGAGCTCGGCGATACGATCAGCCGCCTTCTGCTGCACCATCATCTGGAGTTCGAGGTCGAGCGTGGTCGTGATCCGCAGTCCGCCGCCAGTGAGTGCGTCTTGCCCATAGCGCTCCTGGATGAGGTCGCGCACATAGAAGACGAAGTGCGGCGCGTTGAGCGGCACCTCCTGGGGGGCGAAGCGCAGCGGCTGGGCGATGGCGGCGTGGGCCTCATCGGCGCTCACATACCCATCCTCCACCATGCGCCGCAGCACCGCAACCTGACGCCAGCGTGGCGCGCTGAGGTTGGCCGGTAGCTCGTAGGTGTCCAGCTCCCAGCCCTCGCCGAGGCGCACGCCCGGCAGGAAGCCGCCCTGGGCGTCTCGCTCCAGGTAGTTAATTGGGTTGTAGACGCTGGGCAGCTGGGGGAGACCGGCGAGGAGCGATGCCTGGTTCAGGTTCAGATCCTTCGCCTTCACCCCAAAGTAGACCTCGCTGGCCGCCTCGATCCCGTATGCTAGGTTGCCGTAGAAATTCTCGTTTAGGTAGAGGTCGAGGATCTGCGACTTGTCGTAGACCTTATCGAGCTCCTGGGCGAGGATGATCTCCTTCATCTTGCGCTCGTAGCGCTTCTCGGGGGCGCGCTCCTCGACGGTGAGCACACTGTTCTTGATCACCTGCTGGGTGATCGTCGATGCGCCGCCTGTCTCCGAGCCAGCCTGTAGGCTATTCATGGCCGTGCGCACGATGCCGCTCAGATCGATGCCCTGGTTCGTGAAGAAGGACTTATCCTCGACGGCGACGGTGGCCCAGATCAGCAGCGGCGAGATCTCGTCGAAGCTGACATTGGTGCGCTTGCCTGCGTCGAAGAACTCGTAGAGCAGGGTGCCGTTGCGGTCGTAGATCCGCGAGGTCTGGAAGAGGTTACGGCTGCCAAGCGCATCGAGGCGCGGCTTGAGGCTGGCGGCCGTCTGCGCGTAGGAGCCATAGGCCACGCTGAGTAGCCCGGCACCCGAGAGCCCTATAAGCACGGCCATGGCTGCGAGGATCTGGGCGAAGAAGCGGGGCAGATGGGATGCGGGGGCGGCCTTACGCCGCAGCAGACGAGGGTGGGCCGGGCGGCGCTGCGCTGCGTTGCCGGCGTAGGTTCGGCGCCTGAAGCGATCACGAAACAGTGACATGAGCCCTATCTGGGTGCAGGGTGCAGGCTCCGCCTGACGCCTACAGCATGAGATCAATCCCTACGGACTCGCCGGAGCGAGAGCCGCCAAAGTATACCATGGCGCAGATGTACGCCGCCTGAGAGAAGAATGATGGGAGCACGACCGTTGCCCCGCCTGATCGACGCTGTACCCTGCGTTCATGTAAAGGCTGAGTATGATAAAATACCTACTAGGCGCTTAGAAAGCCTTGCAAGCGGGCTGATCTCATGCTGAGAACACTCATCAACCAGCGCCTCGGTCGCTACATGATCGCAGAGCTCCTTGGGCGCGGCGGCATGGCGGCCGTCTACCGCGCTACCGACACGGTGCTTCAGCGCGATGTAGCACTCAAGATACTCTACCCGCAGTATGGCGATGACCAGTCCCTCGTCGAGCGCTTTAGCCGCGAGGCGATCACCGCCGCCGCCCTTGAACACCCGCATATTGTCCCGGTCTACGATGTCGGTGAGCATGATGGCATGGCCTACATCGCGATGAAGCTGCTCAGCGGTGAGACCCTTCAGGATCGCCTGCTGCGGGCCGGGGCAATCAGCCCCGACGCGCTCTGCCAGATCCTGCGGCCCGTGGCCGACGCGCTCGATTATGCGCACAGCCGAGGCGTTATCCACCGCGATATTAAGCCGGGGAACATCTTCCTGATCCAGACGGCATCCGGCCCGCCCCAGGTGATGCTGACCGACTTCGGCATCGCCAAGCGGCTCGACGCCCCCGGCCTCACCACCACTGGTGCCCTGATTGGCACGCCCGACTACATGGCCCCCGAGCAGATCGCCGGTAAACAGGTGGACGCCCGCACCGATGTGTACGCTCTGGGGATGCTGGCCTACCGCGCGCTCACCGGGCGGCGCGCCTTCGAGGGCAGCACGCAGGATGTGTTAATGGGCCATCTCTACAGCCAGCCGCCGCCGCCGAGCAGCGTCGCCCCTGACCTGCCATCCTCACTCGATCCAGTGCTGCTGCGTGCTGTGGCGAGTGATGCGACCGCCCGTTTCCCCAGCGCTAGTGCGTTCGTCCAGGCCATCGATGCGGCCAGAGGAGCGCAGGCCATCGTCGTTGGTCGTCCTCCGGCTCTCCCCCCGATTGTCCATGCGCCCGCCACCCCGCTCCCCACAATTAACAGCGCGCCGACGATGGTCAACCCGGCGATCCAGATCGCCCAGACACAGCCGCCTTCTCTTGCGCCAGTGCAGAGCACAGGCACCCGCTCTGCAACGACTCATACGACTATCGCCTCGGCAGGCCGGCAGCCTGCACAGGCAGACTCACGCGGCAGTGCCGCGCCCTGGATTCTGGCGATCATCCTGGCCCTTGTGGCCGGCGGGCTCGCGGTCGCCCTGGGTTTTTTGGTCGGTAGTCGGCAGGGCAGCTCCGTCGCCGGTGTCGGGCTGGCGGGCGCGACTGCGACGACAAGCCCGACGCCGAGCATCACCGCTGTGCCGACCCTTGAAGATACGGCCACCCCCGACCGAACTGAGGGGGCCGTCGGGGTGCCTCCTGTGGAGCCTGAGCCGAGTACGCCCACCGCTGAGCCGCCGAGCCCGACGCTCGGCCAGCCTCTCGCCCCGCCCGCCCCGTCGGCGACGGCGGAGTCAATCGTGATCACATCGCCGACGGGGACAGCTACGCCATCGCCCACAGCAACGGTGGAGCCAACTGCCACCGCATCGCCGACGCCAACAGCCGATTGCACCGAGGGGATGCTCCAGGGCGGCTTTGGTCAGCTCTACCGCGAGAATGTGTCGGTGCGCAGCAAGCTGGGCTGCCCGCAGGCGGGTGAGCGGGCTGGCGATGGCTCAGTGCAGTTTTTTGTCGGCGGCACGATGGTCTACTGGGGGCTGAACCCGACCAGCCTGCGCGATACGATCATCGTCCTCTTAGGTCTCGATGGCGGCACCTACACCCTAGTGACGGACACCGAGGCAGCGGGCTACCCGGAGCCGCCGCCGAGCGAGGACCCGAACGCCCCTGTTCGTGGATTTGGCCGGATCTACTTTGGGAGGCCGGGGGTGGCATCGGCGATGGGCGCATGGAAGAGCCCCGAGATCGAGCTGAAGGGGGAGGATCAGGGGGTGATCCAGCTCTTCGACGGCGGCACGATGATATACACACCGATTTACAAGCAGCCGGGGGCGGGCGCGCAAGCGATCTTTGTACTCTATGCAGATGGGTCATTTGAAAGGTATAATGATCAACCTGTGAGGTAGCTCTGCAACGTATCGCCCGACAGCATCCGAGAAGAATCACACAGAGCAGACATTGCTATGACAGAGGTTGCCCAACGAAGAAGTGCGGCGGAGCCAGGGATGGCCCTCCTACCGCTCAAGTTCGCCCCGCCGCCCGTACGCAGCGAGGTGTTGCTGCGACCCGATCTTCAGGCGCTGCTGGCCGAGGTACGGCTGAGGGCGGCGACGCTGGTGACTGCACCGGCAGGCTATGGCAAGACGACCCTACTCACCCAGTGGGTTGCCGAGCTTACGCGTACCGGGGCCGATGTCTGCTGGCTCAGCCTCGACGCGGGCGACAGCGCCCCGGCGCTGCTGCTGGCCTACCTGATCAACACGTTCCAGAACCATCAGCCCGACGTGGGCGAGCAGGCGTGGCGCATCCTCCAGAGCGCCGCCGACCTTAGACGAGACTGGCCGCTGGTGGCTGGCGCGCTGATCAGCGAGCTCCAGAGTGATCTCACCACACCGACCTTTCTGATCATCGACGACTTCCACCTGATTGCCGACGGCCCGATTACCGGTGCGCTTCTGGGCTACCTGCTGCGCACCGCCCCCCCGGCCCTGCATATCGTTGTCGCCTCGCGCCGGCCGGTGGGCATTGCGCCGCTGCCGCGGATGCGCGCCGAGGGCGAGCTTGTGGAGGTGGAGCAATCTGACCTCTCGCTGGCCTGGGGTGAGGCGGCGGCTCTGCTTGAGCGCAGCGGGGTGAGCCTGGATGCCGAGGATCTCCAGCTGCTGCTGGCTCGCACCGAGGGCTGGGTGCTCAGCGTGCAGCTGGCCGCGCGCGCCCTGGTTCGCCAAGCCCCCGAGCAGCGCAAGGCATACCTCCATGCTCTCGACAGCAATCAGCAGCATCTCTTCGACTACCTGGCCTCCGAAGTGATGGCTGACCTGCCAGCCGACCTGATCGCCTTCCTGTCCCGCGCCGCCCTTTCCGATCAGGTAGAGGGCTCCATCCTGGCCGAGGCGCTGCCGCTGCCCGAGGCCGACCAGATGCTTGCCCGCAGCCTCCAGCTTGGCCTTCCGATCACCGTCGTCGATAGCAGCGACGACGACGGGCGCAGCTACCGCTTTCATCCGCTCTGGCAGCGCCTCCTGCGCGAGCGCGCCGAGGAGATTTACACAAAGGCTGAGCTGATTGAGCTCCACCGCCGCTATGGCCATGCATTCGAGCGGCGCGGCCAGCTGGAGACCGCCCTGAGCCACTACGCTCAGGCCGATGATAACCAGGCGATCGCCCGTGCCCTGCGCGAGCTGGCATGGCCGTTGATCAATACGCCGCAGCGCGACAGCATTCGCGCCTGGATCGGGCGGCTGCCAGCCGAACTGCGCGACAGCGACCCCGAACTGCTGCACATGTGGGGGCAGAGCCTCGCCGTCGCCAGCGGCAATAAGGCTCTTGCCGTGATCAGCCGGGCCGCTGAGATCTACCAGGCCCAGGGGAATGCTCAGCGCGAGTTACGCGCCCTGAGCGACATGGCCGCCCTCATATCGTGGGAGGATCGCCCCGTCGATTTTGCTGCTGTCTGCGTGCGGGCGGTGCGCGCCGCTAACCTTAACCGTGACGCATGGGCGCGCGGCGCGGCGATGGCGAGTGTTGCAGCCCTGCTCTACAGTCGTGGACGCTACGCCGCTGCCCTGCGTGTGGCTGGCCACGCCACCCGCCACCCCCGTGGCACCTTCTGGCAGTGGCTCCTGGCCATGATCGTCAGCTCCATCCAGATCCAGCAGGGCTATCCTGCCGCCGCCCTCGCCACGATCAGCGCCGCTCTGGAGATTCCTCAGGTTGACCGCGACGACCGCCTGCGCCAGCACCTGCTCCGGCTCCAGGCGATTGCCTTCTACCTCCAGGGCCAGACTCTCGACGCCACCGGGGTTGCACTTGATGCCCATGATCGCCTGAGCGACTTCTCGAACGAGGGCGTGATCGGTAGCAGCGCCTTCTTCCTTGGTCTGCTGATGCTTGACCAGGGGCGGCCCGAGGAGGCAGCCACCTATCTGGCCCGTGCCAGAGTGGTGGGGAACCGCGCTGCTGACGACGCCCTCCTGGCCCGTATCCAGGTGCTTGAATCCTACGCTCTGCTCAAGGCCGACCAGCCCGCCCAGGCTGCAGAGACTGCTGTCAACCTGCTGCGCCAGATACGCACGGCAAATGTCGATGCGGTCGGTGATCGCTATCTCCCCCGCAGCAATGCAGATGGCGGAGAGTCGCCCTTCGTCGCTCTGGCGACCCACGACCTCTGGATGCAGATCCTGCTCCTCGTCGCCCTTGGTGAGGGCGGTGAGACCGAGCGCGCGGCCGCTCTCGCCGACGATCTTGTCGCCGAGATGTCGCAGCGCGGGGACGGGCTCTTCCTGGCCCTCGCCCGCTTCTACCGGGCCTCGCTTTTCCGGCAACGCGGTGATGAGCAGCGCTTCAACGAGGATATGCAGGCCGGATGGCAGATCTGTGAGGAGCATCGATTCGGCTACCTCCCCTTCCTCCCCCCGGCTGTCATTGAGGCCGCAGCGGCCCAGGATCTCCAGGTGGGGGTCGCGACCCGCGTGGTGGGCGAGGTGCTGCGCCGTCAGTTGCCCGCCGAGGCGCCCAGCCTGCTGCTGCGCATGCTTGATACCGGCCCCAGCCCCAACGCCCGCGTGCGCATCGCTGAGCTTCTCGGCGACGCCGGTTCTGCCTCGGCCTACTCGGCGCTGCGCGCTATGCTGAAGGATCGCTACGGCCCCGTGCGTCTCGCCGCCGAGCACGCTCTGGAGCGCCTCGTCTACCGGCCTCCCTATACGCTCCGCATCCGCAGCCTGGGTGGCTTTGGCGTCTGGCGCGGTGAGGTGGAGATTCGCGACCGCGACTGGCGTAGCGTTAAGGCCCGCCAGCTCCTTCAGTTGCTCCTTGTCGAGCGCGGGCGTATGCTGCCCCGCGACCGGATCATGGACATGCTCTGGCCCGGTCTAGAGGCCGAGGCGGCAGCCAACAACCTGCGCGTCACCCTCTCGCGGCTCACCAAGGCGATCGAACCCAACCGCCCGGAGGGTGCGCCCACCTACTACGTCGTTCAGCAGAGCGATACCTACGGCTTTAACGTCGAGAGCGACCATATCTACGACACGACCGAGTTCTCGGCTAGGGCCGACCAGGCCCGCAGCGCCTTCCAGCGTGGTCATCGCGACGAAGCCCTCACCCTCTACCGGCGAGCCATCGAGCTCTATGGCGGCACCTTCCTGCCCGACTGCCTGTACGATGACTGGTCGGTGGTGGAGCGCGAGCGCCTGAGTCTGCTGTTCACCGAGGTGTCGCTGCGGCTTGGGGCGATGCTGATTGAAGATGGACACCCCCATGAGGCGATCGGCCTCGCCTGGCGCGTCCTAGAGTATGATCAGGCCCAAGAGGAGGCATACCAGCTGCTGATGCGGGCCTACGGCGGCCTCGGCGAGCGCAGCACAGCCCTCCGGCTCTACGCCCGCTGTGTTGCGGCGCTAGAGCAGGATCTCGGGGTCGAGCCGCTGCCGGAGACGGTGGCGATCTACAACCAGGTGAAGGGCGGGGCTGATCTGCTCCGAGGCAGCTAGCCTGAGCATGTGTAGGCAGCAGGGTTCCGGGGCGGTTTAGCAGGGTTGGGGAGCGGAATGGGTGAGCGCGGGGGAGACGTGCGCGAGGGGGGACTACCTGCTGCCTGAATCTCGAAGTGATATGGTTATTCGACCGTCCGCGCGGGCTCGAAGGTGAACTCTCTACTGCCGTAGCTGCTCAGATGGTTCGTGATAAAGGCCACCGCCTGCGCGAGCTCGTCGATCTGCTGCTCGGCACCGCTGGCAACATGCTGAATGCGCCCCCGCCACTGGGGCGGTTCAGCTCGCGACTCATCAGAGACTACAATGCGCAAGAGGAACGACTCGATCCTTCGCGTTGCCATAGATTCCCTCTCTGTACGGCTTCTCTGGTGATATGCGTTGGAGCGTAGCCGTCTGTACCTAGCGCCAGTATATGAGCTAAAAGTTACCCGCTCGTTACCACCATCGAGATAAGGGAACAGCAAACAGCGGATAGGGAGCGGCTTTAGAGGGTCAGCAGGCAATATACGCCTGTGAATAGTAAAGCGGCTCTAGCCATTCGCGAACGTATGGTATCATCGGTGAGATTTGTGCAGAGGGTATAGAGAATAGCTGATTTAAGGCGATGGAATAACCTGTCCCCTGCCCCCTGCCCCCTGCCCCTTTGTAGAGAGAGGTTGACGTGGACTACACAATCACCGCCCTGCCGGGCGACGGTATCGGCCCCGAGGTGGTGGCCGAGGCGACGAAGACGCTCTACGCCGTGGGCGCGCGCTACGGCCACAGCTTCCAGATCCGCGAGGCGCTGATCGGCGGCATTGCTATCGACCAGACCGGCTCGCCCCTGCCCGATGAGACGGTCGCCGCCTGCCGTGCGGGCGGCGCGGTGCTGCTGGGCGCTGTCGGCGGCCCGAAGTGGGACGACCCCAACGCCAAGGTGCGCCCTGAGCAGGGTCTGCTCGGCATCCGCAAGGCCCTCGGCCTCTACGCCAACCTGCGCCCCGTCACTGTCCACCCGCTGCTGATCGACGCCTCGCCCCTGCGCCCCGAGCGCCTCGCCGGCGTGGATCTGATGGTCGTGCGCGAGCTCACCGGCGGGATCTACTTCGGCGAGAAACGCCGCGACCGCGACGCGCACGGCGAGTGGGCCAGCGACCTGTGCATCTACAGTCAGGCTGAGGTCGAGCGGATTGTGCGCCTGGCCGCCGGCCTGGCCCGCGAGCGCAATGGTCATCTGACCCTGGTCGATAAGGCGAACGTCCTAGAGACAAGTCGGCTCTGGCGCAGCATCACGACGAAGATCATGCGCGAGGAGTTCTCCGACCTGCAGTTCGACTGGATGCTGGTGGATGCCTGCGCCATGCACCTGCTGCGCCGGCCGAGCGACTTCGACGTGATCGTCACCGAGAATATGTTCGGCGACATCCTCACCGACGAGGCATCGATGCTGGCTGGCTCGATGGGCATGCTGCCAAGCGCCTCGCTCGGCGCGGGCCAGATGGGGCTCTACGAGCCGATCCATGGCAGTGCGCCTGACATCGCTGGCCAGGGCAAGGCCAACCCCCTGGGCACCATCCTCAGCGCCGCCCTGCTCCTGCGCCACTCCTTCGGCCTAGAGGCCGAGGCCCGCGCCGTCGAGTCGGCAGCCTCCGCCGTCCTGGAGGCTGGCATCGTCACCGGCGACATCGCCCGCGGCGACCAGCGCGCCCGCAGCACCGCCGAGGTCGGCGACGCCGTAGCGAGCAGAATATAAAAACGAATAGGCAGCGAATAAACGCAATACCGCAGAAGTAACTCTGTCACCCATGTCACGCTGAGCGCAGCGAAGCGTCCCGGTCGGGATTCTTCGCTGCGCTCAGAATGACAGAACACTTCACAGGGTTACTTCTGCGGTATTGCGAATAAACGTAATACCGCAGAAGTAACCCTGTCACCCATGTCACGCTGAGCGCAGCGAAGCGTCCCGGCCGGGATTCTTCGCTGCGCTCAGAATGACAGAACACTTCACAGGGTTACTTCTGCGGTATTGCGAATAAACGAATAGGGTATTGGAACCCTATTCGTTTATTCGCTGCCTATTCGTTATCCCCAGCCTACACGAACCCGCGACCAGCGCTCTTGGTGATGCGGACATCCAGGCTGCCGGCGAATGCCTTGAGGCTCTCGGCATCAAGGGCCTCAAGGGCATTCAGCTCATCAGGGGTCAGGTCGTAGCCTTTACATGCCTCGTGGGCGTTATCGATCAGCTGTTGGCGAAATGCGGCGTCGGTGACGGCGCGGCCGATGATCTGCTGGACAGCTTCCTGCGACATGGGTGTTACTCCTGTTTCTCATTGACGGTGCGCTGCGCCGCAATCCGGCTCAGCTCAGCGTTGGCTCCAATCCGGCGGAATGTCTCCTCTGCCTGCCTAAGATACGCATCTGATGCCGCAGGGTTTCGCACGGTCAGGTATTTGCCATGACGGCTCCAGGTGCGTGCCAGCTCGAAACTGCTGCGGATATCGTGAAAGACAGACTCGGCGACGCGAAAGTGATCCTCGGCAGGCAATCCCTGTAACTCGGCGATCTGTCCGGCTAGGCGACGGGCTAGGCCATAGTCTAATCGGCTGCCCAGCTGATCGGCGAGGCTGGCTGCACGTGCGGCCCCGTCTGCGGCGCGGGCCAGGATCTCGGGCTGCGCACCCGCTGCCCCCACGAGCATGTCGGCCTCAGCAATCGCGTAGGTTGCCTCGACCAGGAGCTGCGGCACCTGGATGTCTTCGGCGATCTGGTGGGCCTGCTCAGCAAGATCGCGTGCGGATGCGGGGTCGCCCTGGGCATTGTGTGTGAGCGCCATCAGCGCCAGCGTATTGCCAAGCTGGTAGCTGGCGCTCTGATCACGGTAGATCGTGATTGCCTGCTCGTAGTAGACCCCGGACTGTGCCCAGTCGCCACGGTTATAGCTCACCAGCCCAAGCGTGTCGCAGGTCTGCGCGATGCCAAGCTGGTCGCCCATCTCATCGCAGAGCGCCCCGGCATCCCGACATGCCTGCGCGGCCTCGTCGTAGCGATCGAGCCGGTAGTAGGCATAGGCAGCGTTAAGCAGCACGCTACCGAGCATATATTTTGTTTGCACCTTACGGGCCAGATCCTCGGCCCGCTCGTAGCACATGATTGCTCGTTCGTAGTCGCTCTGGAGCTGGGCTAGGTAGCCGAGGTTGTTGTGCGACTTGCTACATCCGAAGAGGTCGTCGATCGCCTCCTGGGCTGCCAGGGCGTTCTCGAAGTGGAAGCGGGCCTGGTCGTACTGGCCGCGCATTCCATGGATGGTGCCGATCTGCTGCTGGAGGTCGGCCTCGATCCGCTCGTCCTCGGCGCTACGCCGGTCGTTGCGGATCTTGGCCAGGCCGACCTGGCAGATCTCAAGGGCCTGGTCGTACTCGCCAAGGCGGCGCAGCACGAGGCCCATATCGGCGTAGATCGCCGAGAGCAGCAGAGGCGGCACCGCGTTGATGGCTGCCTCGCAGGTCGCCTCGGCCTGGTGCAGCTTCTCCAGGGCCTCGCCGTAGCGCCCCTGCTTCTCCAGTGCGTCGCCCCAGGAGCGCAGCACCTCGGCGCTGACGGCAGGCGGGAGTCGGGAGTCGGGAGTCGGGAGTCGGGAGTCGGGAGTTGGGGGTTGGAGATCAGCGGCCCCGACTCCTGACTCCTGAGACGGGAGTCGGGAGTCAGGAGTTGGGGGTTGGAGATCAGCGGCCCCGACTCCTGACTCCTGACTCCTGACTCCCAGGATCGCCGCATACTCCTGCTGGGCCTCATCGTAGCGGCCGAGGGTGCAGAGCACGTCGCCGAGGGCCTCGCGGGCCTCCCATGCGCGTGAGCTGTTGGGGGTTTCGGCCAGGGCCTCTAGCGCCCAGCGGTAGGACTGGATGGCCTGCTCGTTAGCGTAGTCGTCGCGGGCGATGTGGCCGGACAGTAGCAGGTAGGGCACGGCCCGCTCGGGCGTGTCGCTGTGGCGGTAGTGGTGGGCCAGCAGGAAGATCGCTGTGCCGTTGCTGCGGGCGGCCCGGCTCATCACCGAGCCGTTGCGCCCAATCTGCACCAGGTAGTTCTTGCCGTCGTCGCCATACTCGGCCCGCACCTGCACAAGGTCGTCGCGGTAGCGCTGCTCCAGGTACTCGCCGATGCGGCGGTGTAGCTCGCGCCTCCTCGCGTAGAGCAGGCTCTGGTAGACCACCTCCTGCATGAGGCCGTGGCGGAAGAGGTGAACCTGCTCAGGGATCTCACGCTCCATGCTGGTGAGATCCTGGGCATCGAGATGAGCAAGCTGGAGGAGCAGGGCCGAATGTTCTTCCAGGTGGATCGACTGGAGCAGGCCGACGGGGAAGCGCTGGCCGATCACGGCGGCGACGCGCAGGATGGAGCGCGAGCGCTCATCGAGGCGATCGATGCGGGCGAGCATGAGGCCGCTTAGGCTGTCGGGCAGGGTGTCCAAACCGGCGTTGCTGCTGCGCACGGCGCGCAGCAACTCCTCTAGGAAGAGCGGGTTCCCAGCGGCGCGGGCGACGAGCTGGCCGCGCAGCTCGTCGCTGAGGGGGGCGTCTCCGGCAAGCCTGTCCAGCAGGGCCGCGCAATCCGTAGCGGGCAGATCGTTCAACTCCAGCTCAGCGGCATCATCGCCCTGGGGGCCGCCGCCCCAGTCGAGTTGGCTGCGGTGCAGGCCGAGCAGGAGCAGCGGCGCATCCTCAAGGTTTGCGGCCACATACTGCCAGAGGTCGAGCGAGACCTGGTCGGCCCAGTGGAGGTTATCGAAGATGACGAGCAGCCCGCCGTCGGTGCGGGCGGCGGTCTGGAGCAGCGCGTTGATCATCTCGAAGCGGCGGGCCTGGCGCTGCTGCGGGTCGAGGGCGCGGACGATTAGGGTGTCCTCAACCTCGATCCGCACTAGCTCGGACAGGAGGGGCAGCCAGTCGTCGGCGGGGATGTCGGCGGCCTCCATGGCCGAGCCGAGCTTCGCGGCCCGAACCTCGTGCCCGTCCGCCGGGGCGATCCCGCAGAGGTCGCGCAGCAGTTCGCCCCAGGGCGTATAGGGCGTGTTGGTGTTGAAGGAGAGGCAGCGCACCTGGATAGTGTGGAGGTCGGGGTTTACGTCGAGCAGGGCGGCGGCCAGGCGACTCTTCCCGATGCCGGCCTCGCCGCTGACCCGCACGACCCGGCCCTCGCCGGTGCGGACGGCGGCAAGGTGCTCGCGCAGCCAGAAGAGCTCCTCTTCACGCCCGACCAGAGGCTGGGCGGGCGGCGCATCGGCGGCGGCGCGGACGCTCTCGCTCGTGAGGCGTAGCAGCTGTAGGGGCTCGGCTTTGCCCTTCACCGCCACCAGTTCCGGGCTGTCGCAGCAAAGCGCGTGGCCGATCAGGGCGGCGGTGGCCGCCGAGCAGCGCACCTCGCCCCAGTCAGTCTTCACCATCACCCGCGCGGCCACATTCACCGCGTCGCCCATTACCGTGTACTCTTTGCGCTCGGCGGTGCCCACATTCCCGGCAAAGACATTGCCGGTGTTCAGGCCGATTCTCAATTGCAGATTGCAGATTGTAGGTTGCAGATTTGGGCCGGAGCTCGGATCAAGCAGAGCGCCAATCTGCAATCTGCAATCTGCAATTTGCAATTGCATAGCAAGGGCGGCGCGAGCGGCCCGCTCGGCGTGGTCCTCGTAGGCGATGGGAGCGCCGAAGACGGCCAGGAGCTTATCGCCCTCGTCGGCAAGGTCGAGCTTGTTGACGAAGCCGCCATACTGCTGCACCACGGTCTGGATGGGGCGCAGGAAGGCGTCTACCACAGCGGCGGCGCGATCTGCAGGCAGTTGCTCAACTTGCTCGCTGAGCCCGAGCACCTGGGCGAAGAGCACCGTGACTGGGCGCAGGTCGGCCTCGACCACGGGGCGCTGCGGGTCGGCCAGAATGCGCAGGACGAGGCTGGGCGGCAAGTAGGGGCTGATGCGGTCGATCTGCCCGGCGATACGGCTTAGGGCGGCTAGGCTAAAGCTGGTGAGCGGCTCATCAGGAGGCGGCGGGGAGATCGGGGCAGTTGCCCGTAGGTCGCGCACACGCACGTAGCCCTCGGCCACCTCTTCGCCCAGGGCGTCGGCGGCGACGGTGGCCCAGGCATGCGGGCCGAGCACCAGCTCGCCACGCCCGCCGTAGCCCTCAGCCAGGGCGACGCCGTTGACCGTGTGGCCCATGGCGCTGTAGCGCAGAGCCTGGGGATGTCCGGCGCTCACCAGGGCCACTCGCCCACGTTCTACGCCGATGTGCATACTCAGGGGGAAGGTTCCCACGCCTGCCACGTGGCGCTGGAAGTCGCTTAGCTCGCGCAGCAGATCGAGGGCGGTGGCCGTGGCGGCGTGGGTGTGGTTTGGACCCTCGAAGAGCACCAGCAGGGCGTCGCCGCCAAAGGTGATCAGGTCGCCGCCGGCCCGCTGGATGATGCTAATCATCGTGCCGAAGTAGCTGTTGAGGGTGTCGGTGACAAGCTCGGTGCCCTCGCGACCGAGGGCTGAGAGGCGCTCGGCGAGGGCGGTGGAGCCGCTGACATCGGCGAAGAGCAGGGAACCCTCGACCCACTCTAGCCAGGGTTGCGCGCTGGCGTCAGCAAGCTGGCGCTGGAGCAGGCGGCGCGGCAGGTAGGTGCTAATAGCGTAGCGGGCGCTGGCGATCTGGGCGGCGGCGGCGAAGCGGTCGGGGTCGCGCGCGGTGCCGTCGAGCAGCCGGTCGGCCAGCTCGGCGTCAAGGTATCGGCGCAGCGGGGTGTCGATGGCGCGGGTGGGTGCGGCGTCCTGGCCGGCTACTGCATTCAGCATGTGATCGGCGTGAGACATCGCGCTCCGCTAGGGATAGGGAACAGGGAACAGGGGACAGGGGACAGGGAAGCAAGGTGGCCACCGCTATGCAATGGCTCGCCTGTACCGTGTACGCTATTCCCTTGTTGAAGGCCACTGCTACAGGCCATTATATACCTGTCGCGCCGGTGGCGCTGCTTCTTTCGTTGGATCTCTGGGGTTGCCTTCTGATTTAACGACAGGGAGATGACAATTCGATGACAGGGGGGGAGCTGTTGCCCTACAAAATGGTACTGCGTCGCGGACATATGCTGATTTCGTTGGCACATGCCCACAGCGCAATAGAAAGATTCCGGGGGCCGCAGGCCCCAAACAGCAGTATGTATCGCGCCGGTGGCGGGGTTGTGGCGGGCGGAGCCCGCCTTAAACCCCGCCTATCGAGGTGGCAGCGCCGGAGCGCGCGTCAGCGCGCGTCTTTCCCAAAGTAGATAACTTCCTTCCACACCCCCGTGATGTCGTCAGCGAAGAGCACCACCAGGTCGCCGGGCTCGGCGATGCTGAGTGCGTGGCGGGTGGCCTCGATCTCGTCGAGCACGGTGATAATCTGCTCGGCGGGCATACTGGCGGCGGCGGGCGCGCGCATGAGGGCGGCGATCTCGCCGGGTGCCCGCCCGCGCCGGTCGTCGTCCTCTTTGAGGATGAGCGTGTCGAACATCGTCCCGGCGATTGCGCCGACCTCCTGGATATCTACGTCGCGGCGGTCGCCGGGGGCCGAGGCCATGCCGATCACGCGCTGGTAGGAGGGCCGCAGCCGCTCGATCAGGTCGCGCATGGCATGGAAGGCGGCCGGGTTGTGGCCGTAGTCTACTAGCACGCGGAAGGGGTGCTCGTCAAAGATGTTTAGTCGGCCGGGAGCCTGATAGAAGCTGGTGGTGAAGGTGCGCAGCCCCTGGCGGATGTTCTCGACGCTGACCCCGTGGGCGTAGGCGACCGCCGTGGCGGCTAGGGCGTTGGCTACGTTATGGCGCGCCTTGCCCTCCAGGGTCGCCGGGATGAGGTGTGTCCAGAGCAGCGGGATGTACTGCTCCTCGTCGTAGATGGCGATCATCTCGCCGCGCACGCCGGGCTGGAGCACCACGGCCACCCCGCCGTCGGCGATGTGCTGCTTCACCAGGTCGCTGGCCGTCTCGCCGCCGTGCATGCTGAAGTAGACGATGCGGCCCTCGGCGCTCTTGGCCATGGCGGCCACCAGCGGGTCGTCGGCGTTGAGCACGCTGGCCCCGTCGTCGCGGACGATCTCGACAATCAGCGCCTTGACCTCGGCCAGATCCTCCAGCGAGTTGACCCCGCGCAGGCCGAGGTGGTCGGCGCTGATATTGAGCACGCAGCCGACGTCGCACTTGTCGAAGCCGATGCCCTCGCGCAAGATCCCGCCGCGAGCCGTCTCCAGCACCGCCGCGTCGACGGTGGGATCCTTGAGCACCATGCGCGCCGACCAGGGGCCGGTCATGTCGCCCTTCATGTAGATCTGGCCGTCGATATAGATCCCGTCGGTGGTGGTCAGGCCGACGCGGGCGCCGGTCATCTTCAGGATGTGGGCGACCATGCGGGCGGTGGTGGTCTTGCCGTTGGTGCCGGTGATCGCCATGATCGGCACACGCGAGGGCGTGCCGCGCGGGAAGAGCATGTCGATCACGTTGCGGGCGACATTGCGCGGGGTGCCCTCGGAGGGCTGAAGGTGCATGCGGAAGCCGGGGCCGGCATTAACCTCGACGATGCCGCCGCCAACCTCGCGCAGGGGCTGGGTGATGTCGGGGGTGATGATGTCGATCCCGGCGATGTCGAGGCCGACGATCAGGGCGGCGCGGCGGGCGATCTCGCGGGTCTCGTAGTGGATCTCGGTGGTGCGATCGATCGCGGTGCCGCCGGTGGAGAGGTTGGCGGTGCTGGCCAGGGAGAAGCGCTCGTCGGGCGGCAGCACCGTGTCGAGGGTGTATCCGGCCCGCAGGAGCAGCAGATCGGACTGGTGGTTGAGCTTGATCTTCGTCAGCACCTTCTCGTGGCCAAAGCCACGGCGCGGGTCGCTGTTAACGATCTCGATCAGCTCGGCGATGCTGTGCTCACCGTCGCCGATCACGTGGGCGGGGACGCGCTCGGCCACCGCCACCACCTCGCCGTTGATCACCAGGACGCGGTAGTCTTTGCCGTGCAGGAAGGTCTCGACAAGGACAGATGAGCTGTACTCGGCGGCGATCTCGTAGGCGTGGGCGACCTCCTCAGCGCTGTTGAGGTTGAGCGAGATGCCACGGCCATGGGAGACATCGAGCGGCTTGACGACCAGCGGGAAACCGAGGCGCTCGGCGGCGGCGGCGGCGGCCTCGGCCGAGCGCACCAGCTTGTGGCGCGGGGTGGGCACGCCAACTTCGGACAGCAGAGCGATGGTTAGCTCCTTGTCGGAGGCCGTCTCCACGGCGATATTGCTGGTCTGGCCGGTGACAGAGGCGCGGATGCGCTGCTGGTACTTGCCGTAGCCGAGCTGAACGAGGCTGTGCTGGTCGAGCCGGATAGCGGGGATGTCGCGCCTGCGGGCCTCGTGTACCAGCGAGGCGGTGGTGGGGCCGAGGACAATGTCCTGGGCGCGGGCGATCAGGTCGTCGCGCTCGGCGGCGAAGTCGAAGGCGGCGCGCTCATCGGCGGGCATGCTGCTGGGCAGATCGGGCGGCAGCAGCGAGCGGATGAGGCGCAGTGCCAGGTCGCCGGACTCACGGCCGACCTGCTCCTCGGCGTAGGAGTAGACCACATAGTAGACTCCGGGCCGGTCGTGTACCGAGCGGGTCTTGCCATAGGTGACATCGGTGCCGGCGAGGCACTGGAGCTCGATGGCGATATGCTCGGTGATATGGCCGATCCAGGTGCCCTCATAGAGACGGCGGATGAAGCCGCCGGGCTCGCCGTAGGAGCAGCCGTGTTCGTGGAGGGTGGGGACAAGCGCAACCAGCGCATTGGTAAAGCCGGGGAGTTGCGTGGAGGGATACTCCTCAAGCTCCTCCAAGTCGAGCGTCATCCGGATCACAGGTCGGTAGCCGTAGGGGTTAGGGCCGCGGTACACCCGCACTTCTTCCACGCGCATAGCACTCTCCAGATTCGATAGGGTACGGCGAAGCCCACGCCAATATCGATCAATGATGGGGGTGAGCGGCGCAGCCGCTCACCCCCATCATTGTATCGATAGATTATTTATTCGGCGCGCAGGGCGGTGGCTCAGTCAGCCAGGGCGCAAAGAGGATATTGCTGCCTACAGAGTCGCCGCGACCGTCGGCGTTCGCATCGGGCTCGTAGGGGCCAGAGGAATCGCCCCACCAGTTGTTGCGCATATCGAGCATCACCTCGCTGGTGGCCCCTCGGCCAAGGCCATACTTGAGGTAGACCGGGATGATCGGCGGGACATGCTCGTCGAGGAAGTTGTTCTCGAATGTCAGGCTAAATGGCGGGACGCCGTTCGGAGCAACCTGCAAGGTCTGCGTGCGCAGGCCAAAGCCGAGCCCATCGCCGACGAGGGCGTTACAGGCGACGCTGCCCTGGAGCGGGCCATTGGTGATCATCTGGAGATTTGGCGTGCCGCCACGGAACAGGTTGCCGGAGATATCGAAGATAAGCGTGCTGAAGGTGCTCTGGTTAGCGAAGCGCACCATCGGCGCGCCGTCGCTGAGGCGGTTGCCGCCGATGCGGTTGTTTCGTAGCGTGACATACGTACCACGGGCGTAGGAGCCATCGAGGGCGGCGCCAAAGGGCACATCGTTGCCAGACACCTCGGTTTCCCGCACCTCAAGCTTCGTATCCGTCACCAGGATGCCGCCGCCGTTATCGACAAAGCGGCTGTTGCGGACAACCAGCTCGCTGCTATCGACCGCCATCACCGTGCCGCCGGCCCCGCCGCCGTACACCTCAGTGTTCTCCATCACAATGAAGCTGCCGGGCCGCCCGAAGATGCCGCTCCAGCGGGCGCGGGTGCTGCCCAGGAAGCGCACTGACTGGCCGGGCAGCCCCAGCGCCAGCAGGCGCGCGCCATCCACATAGATCGAGATGCCGGGGTCGATCCGCACCTCCACGCCAGGCTCGATGATCAGCTCAGCGCCGGGCGCGAGCTGCACATCATTGTGCAATATGATCGGGCTGTTGCCGGTAGACCAGCGCACATTGCCACGCAGCACATCGACCGGCGGAGAAGTTGGGAGCACGGGCGCGGGCGTGGCCGTGGGCGGCGGCTCCTTCGGCTGATCCGGGAAGCTGGTGGGCTGCGGCGGAATCGTGGGCACAAAGGGCGGGCTCGTGGGCTGCGGGGCATCCGTTGGTGCCGGCGGGAAGGTCGGCGGGCTGGTGGGCTGCTGGCCGCCGGCAGCGGGCTGCGTCGGTATCACCGCGATCTGCACCGTCGCCGTCCTCACCGCAGGGCTGAAGGTGGGCTGGGTCGGAGGCGTGCCATCCGGCTCGGGGTAGGGGTTGTCTTCTGGCGTTGGCGAGTCGAGCGACAGGGCCGTCTCACCTTCAAGGTTATAGGTTGCCGTCACGGTCTCATCGATGGCAGTGGTACTCGGCACATTCTCGGGGCTCGGGTATGCCGAGTCCGTAGGAACGGCAGCGACATTAGCGGTCGTCGGATCAGGGTAGCTCGCTGCATCGGTAGCCCCTGGCACAGGGCTAGATTCCCCGTTCGCGTCGCCGACAGGCGTCTGCGCGCTAGCCGAAGCCGTCTGCGCGAGCTGTGCCGTCCGCGTGCCGGAGTTCGGCGTGAAGAGAAATGTCAGCGCAACGGCGATGATAAGAAAAGCCAGCGCACCGACGAGAAGCAGTGTGTCACGACTAAAGCGCGGGCCTGAGGGTGAGGGGTGATCGGGCTGCGGCGATTCGTCCTGAGACACGAAGGCGCTCCACGATTAAGAGGCGGATGTGCGTTGCATCTTACCATAGGCAAAGGGCAATAGGCAACCAGGAGTCGAGGGTTGGGGGTTGGGAGTCGGGAGTCGGGAGTTGGGAGTCGGGAGTCGGACTCCGAAATTCTCCCCTCATTTGCGGCTCGACCACTGACTCCCGACTCTCGACTCCCGACTCCCAACCTCCCAAGATCAGTTCAGAGACTCAACGCTATTGGTGGCCAGAAAGATCACCCGCTCGCCGATATTCGTGGCGCGGTCGGCGGAGCGCTCAAAGGCGTGGATCACATCGAGCATGTCAATTGCCGCCTCGATCTTCTCTGGGTCAGACTTTGCCATAGCGATGATCTCGGCGCGCAGCTGATCCTCAAGATCGTCCACACGCTCGTCGCTCTCTGTTAGGCTATGAGCGAGGGCAGAGTCCTGGCGGAGAAATGCTTCTAGGCTCGTGTTCACCATCTGGACGGTGAGCGTTGCCATCTCCTTAATCGAGGGCGGTGGGGTGACAAAGGACGGGCGGCGGGTGGCCCGGCGCACACGGCGGGCGATGATGTTCGCATAGTCGCCGATCCGCTCAAGCTCGCCAGCAATTGCTGTGACGACTGTGATCAGCCGCAGGTCGCTGGCAACAATCGGCTGCTGGGTGGCCAGCAGATGGATGGTGCGCTCTTCAAGGGCGCGCCAGGCATCATCGATCTGGACATCATCGTTGATGATCTGTGTCGCCGCCGCAGAGTCCCATGTGTCGAGGCTGGCGATTGCTCGCAGGAGAGCTTGCTCGACCATGCTGCCGAGCCGAAGGAGATCCTCGCGCAGGCTGCCGATCTGACGTGTGTAGCGCTCGCGAACCATTGGTCTCTTCTCCTCATCCCACAATGGTGCAGCTACCGAGCCCGCTGCTCATAAACTGCCCATAGGATAGCATAGTTTCCTGGGCGGCGCAGGGTCTTGACATCCTCTGTTCCGGCTGTTATAATTAGTGTCAATTATACACTAATAGAGAGCTGGAGGTGAGTAATGACCCGCACCATGAACCTGACAACCACAGCCGCGCCTTTCCTGAGCTACCTGGATAGTTGGTATACCAACCTACCGAGCGCCGATCTTGCCACGATTGTCGGCGATGCGCCGGAGCGCGTGGCGGTCTTCTCCATCGACATGATCAATGGGTTCTGCAAGCAGGGGCCGCTCGCCGGGCCACGGGTCGCTGCCCTGATCCCGGCGGTGGTTGACACCTTCACCCGTGCCCACGCGCTTGGCGTGCGCAGCCTTGTGCTCACCCAGGACACCCACGACCCGAACACGCCGGAGTTCGGCTTCTACCCGCCGCACTGCGTGGCCGGCACACCCGAGAGCCAGGCGGTGTCTGAGCTGGCCGAGCTGCCCTTCGCCGACCAGATCACCACCATCGAGAAGAACTCGCTGAGCTCGCACCTGGGCACAACCCTGGGCACTTGGATGGCCGAGCACCCGCAGATTGACACCTTCATCATCGTGGGCGACTGCACCGATCTGTGCGTGTTTAGCGCGGCGATGCACCTGCGTCTAGAGGCCAACGCCCTGAATCTCAAGCGGCGGGTGATCGTCCCCGCCGCCGCTGTGGATACCTTCGATACGCCGGTCGATGTCGCTCAGAGCCTGGGGATCATGGCTCACGACGGCGATCTGCATCACGTTCTGTTCCTGCACAACATGGCCCAGAACGGGGTCGAGGTGGTGACGATGGTGTAGGGGCGCGTCGTGACGCGCCCCGTGGTGACGATGGTATAGGAGCGTGTCGTGACGCGCCCCTACATGCTGCGCATTGCTTTGCCGATGCGGGCGACACCCTCCTGGATCTGATCGGCGGACAGGAAGCTGAAGGCGAGCCGGATGGCGTCATCGCCCTGCCCGTTGGCGTAGCAGTTCACGCCGGGCAGGAAGGAGACGCCCTCGCGGGCGGCCCGATCAACCAGGGCCGTGGCCCCCATACCATGAGGGAGCTTGCACCAGACGAAGAAGCCGCCGTCGGGGCGATCTGCCTGCACCTCGCGGGGAAACTCGCGGGCGATCGCCTCGATCATCACGTCGCACTTCTGGCGGTAGTGCTCGCGCAGCTGGGCGATGTGGGCCTCTAGGCGGCCCTCAGCGGCGTAGCGGGCGATCACGCGGGTGAGAAATGGCCCGCTGTCGCCCTCGTGCTTGAACATGTTCAGCCGCTCGATGATCTCGGGGCGGGCGTAGGCCCATCCCACCCGCACGCCGGGGGCGAGGATCTTCGAGTAGGTGCAGACCCGCACCACCCAGCCCTCGGCGTCGAGCGAGGCCAGGGTCGGCAGGTCGTCTCCCCGAAAGCGCAGCTCGCCGTAGGCATCGTCTTCAACCACCAGCACCCCGTACTCGGCGGCCAATGACACCAGGCGCTGCCGACGGGCGAGGGACATCGTCACCCCGCTGGGGTTGTGGAATGTCGGGATGGTATAGATGAACTTCGGCCGCACCCCGCGCGCCGCCAGGTCACGCAGAGTCACCTCCAGGGCGTCCACATCCATGCCCTCATGGTCAGTCGGCACCGTCACCAGGTTGGCCCCCGACATCACGAAGCGGCGCACCGCCCCCATAAAGCTTGGCCCCTCGATGATCACGGTGTCGCCCCGGTCGATGAAGACCTCGGGGAGGAGGGCCAGGATCTGGCTAGAACCGTAGCCGACCAGGATATTCTCGGGCTCGGCCTCAACACCCTGGGCGCGCAGGCGACCCACCACCTGCTCGGTGAGCCCGGCGAAGGATTGCCCGTAGTTTAGGGCGTCCGGCGCGTCGTCGGCCAGCACTGCCGCCGTGGCGGCGGCCAGCTCATCTCGCGGGAAGAGGTCAGGGTCGGCCAGGCCGTAGGTTAGGCTTAGCAGGGGCGACTGATCGGCCTGGGCCGCACCCTTGAGCGTCGGCATGGCGTCTCTGGCGCGAGCGGCGTATAGTGAGTCGAGCAAGGGTAGTTTGGCGGGCATCGTCATTTCCTTTTTGCTGCTGTGAGAGGCTTTTTTGAACCATGCGACAACTGGCGGTTGGCTATCAACGAGCGGCTGCTGTCGGCTTTCGAGCATACCACGATTCGCCCGGTTAACGCGGCACGGGCTGCGGGAGGCAGGGCTAGTGCAACAGCCCCCCAACTGGCGACTGGAAGTCGCGCCAGCGGGGCGCGCTGCGCCGGGCGTCGGCCTGCGCCGACGCCGGAACCGCCCGCGAAGGCGGGCGGCTGGCCGCAGGCCCCCGTGACGCGGCTTCAGCCGCCCGCTGCAAGATCAAGCCTATTTGCAGCGCCCGGTGAAGGGCTTTATACTGGAAACCTAGAATATGCAGCGCTCAATCTGCAATCTGCAATCTGCAATCTGTAAGCGCGCCCTGGGAGTGACTGATGGACTACGCCCTCGAACGCTTCACCGAAGAGGTGAAGGCGGTGATCGCTGCGACAGGCCGGGTACCTCTGGCCCTGATTGAGACGGCGACGCCGAAGCCAAATATCCCTGCCGATCTGGCCTTCCCGGCCTTCCGCGCGGCCAAGGAGCTGAAGGTGCCGCCGCCGCAGCTGGCCGCCGAGCTGGCCGCCGCGATCAGCATCCCCGAGCGGTCGCTGATCGGTAAGGTCGAGGCGGCCGGGCCGTTCCTCAACTTCAGCATGCACCCGCAGCGCATGGCCGAGGCTGTGCTCGCCGAGATCACGGCTGGGGCTGAGGGCTATGGTCGGCAGGCCGACGGTGCCGGTAAGGCGATTGTGATCGACTACTCGGCCCCGAACATTGCCAAGCGCATGCACGTGGGCCACATCCGCAGCACGATCATTGGCCAGAGCCTGGTGAACATCTTCCGCGCCCTGGGCTACAGCGTGGTCGGCGACAACCACCTGGGCGACTGGGGCAAGCAGTTCGGCGTAGTGCTGGCATCGATCGCGCAGGATGGTCGGCCCGACGCCGAGGGCGAGGCCGCGCTTGAGGCGCTTGAGGCCCAGTACTCTCGCTACGCCGCCGCCGCCAAGGATCGCCCCGAGCTCGACGATGAGGCCCGCCGCTGGTCGCTGCTGCTTGAGCAGGGCGACGCCCACGCCCGTGATCTGTGGCAGTGGTGTGTGGATCTGACGATGCGGGCGGCCCAGCGTAACTATGATCGTCTGGGCGTGCATATTGACCACGCCTATGGCGAGAGCTTCTACGAGACGATGCTCCCGGGCGTGATCAGCGAGGCGCTGGAGCATGGCGTGGCCTTCCGCGAGGAGGGCGGCGCGGTGGTGATCGAGAATCTCAGCAGCCTGCCAACTTTCCTGCTCCAGCGCAGCGACGGCGGCACGCTGTATATGACTCGTGACGTGGCCACGGTGCTCTTTCGGCTGAAGGAGTTTCACCCCTCGCGGATCGTCTATGTGATCGGCGAGCCGCAGGCGCTGCATATGCGCCAGCTCTTCGCCCTGACGAAGGCGATGGGCTATGGCCAGGGCGTGGATCTTGTCCATGTGGCCTTCGGCACCGTGTTCGATGCCAGCGGACAGCCCCTCTCCACCCGGCGCGGCAATATGGTCTACCTAGAGAGCCTGCTCGACGAGGCGGTGGCGCGGGCGCGGGCGGTGGTGGAGAAGAAGAGCCCCGAGCTGCCCGAGGACGAGAAGGCTGCCGTGGCCGAGTCCGTCGGCGTGGGCGCGGTGGTCTATAACGACCTGTACCAGGACACGAAGCGGAATATTACGCTGGACTGGGAGCGCATGCTGGCCACCGAGGGCAACAGCGCAACCTACCTGCAGTACTCGCACGCGCGCTGCCGCTCGATCCTGCGGCGGGCCGCCGAGGAGGGCGCGGCTGTGCAGGGCGACGCATCGCTGCTGACTCACCCGGCCGAGACGGGCTTGATCAAGCATCTGGCCCGGCTGCCCGAGGCGCTGCGCGAGGCGGGCGCGCGCTACGCGCCCTTCGTGATCGCCGACTGGTGCTACACTACTGCCCGTGAGTTTGGTGTCTTCTTCGAGCAGTGCCCGGTGCTCAAGGCCGAGAGCGCCGATCTGCGTGCGGCTCGCCTAGCCCTGGTGGCGGCCACCGCCCACGCGCTGAAGGCTGGCCTGGGCCTGCTGGGGATCAGGGCACCCGAGCGGATGTGATATCGCCGGGTGGTGTTGTGGGGGCGCAGTGCGCTGCGCCCCTACGGCGGCCCTACGAGTGTATGGAGATATATGCTTAACCTGGCGACGATCCGCGCGGTGCTGTTCGATATGGACGGGGTGCTCTACCGGGGCACGCAGATGTTGCCGGGTGTCCCGGAGCTGCTGTCCTTTCTGGACGAGCGCGGCGTGGGATATGCCTGCATCACCAACAATGCCTCGATGACTCCTGGCCAGTACGAGGAGAAGCTGGGCGTGATGGGGATCGCTATGTCGGCGCGGATGGTGCTTACCTCGGCGCTGGCCACCGCCCGCTATCTGCGCGACGCCTACCCGCGCGGCACCCGCGTCATGATCGTCGGTATGCGCGGACTGCGCGAGGCTCTGCTCGACGATGGCTACTTTGTCGAGGATCGCTCGGCCCCTGATGTAGTTGTGCAGGGTGCCGACTTCGAGCTGACCTACGCCACCCTCAAGGAGGCGACCCTGGCCATCCGCCGGGGGGCGCGCTTTGTCGCCACCAACCCCGACCGCACCTTCCCCTCGGAGGAGGGGCTCATCCCTGGTGCCGGGGCGACGACGGCCGCGCTGGTGGCTGCCACCGATGTGCAGCCCCTGGTGATCGGTAAGCCTGCGCCTACCATGTTTCTGGTGGCCGCCGAGATGATCGGCGTCACGCCGGCGCAGACTCTGGTGATCGGCGACCGGCTCGATACCGATATCGCTGGGGCGAACAGCGCCGGCATGCCAAGCGCCATGGTGCTCACCGGCGTCTCCCGCCGCGAGGATGTCGGCTCCGGCCCCGGTGTGCCTGACCTGATTGTCGATGACCTCCCCGCGCTCCTGGCGGCATGGGGCGGCTCACGCTGATGGCGGCCCACTCGCCAAACCCGCCCCTGCTGGTCGCCTACGACCGCGCCCGCGCCTGCGATCTGCTGCGCAGCTCGACGGCCCATGGCCTGCGCGACGCGCTGCGCGGCGGGCGATTCGGCGATGCCCTCTCGCCCGCCGACCGCGCTGAGCTCGATGAGTTGCTCACCGCCTGGGTCCAGCGCGCCCTCGGCAGTGTCTTTCTGCGCGACGCCCTGCTGGTTGATGGGCAGCGCGGCCCGCGGGCCTTTGGCCTGATCTGCGCATGCATGACTCGGGCCTATGCCCCGCTGCCAACGAACTTGGCCGACACGCTGCGCACCTGTGGGTCGGCCGACCTGTCGCTCGGCGACCTGTCTGGTATGGCGCTCCGCGACCCCGCGCTGGCGCGGCTGGCCGACCTGGCGGGGCGCGAGGGGCTCTCGGTCGCCTTGCTCGACCAGCCAGTTGGCTACCCGCCCCCTGCTGATTTGGACAGCCTGCTGCCTGCTCCTCTTGCGCGCCAGACATTCCCCGCTGATGCGTTTGAGCCACCAGTTGGGGTGCGTCGGAGCCTCGCCGTTGCCCTGGTGGTGGCCGGCATGACGCTGCTGATCGTGCCCATGCTAGGCGGTTCCATCCCCGAGCATCCGGCGGGCCTGCCCCTGGCCCTGATCACGCTCGCGCTTATGGTCGGCATCCGGGCCAGGTGGCTCGGCTTCGTCGGCGCCCTCTGCATGTGGCTCGTGCCCAACCTGCCGGGCTTTCGGCATAGCAGTGGCCTGATCGAGCTGCTGCCCTCTCTTCCGCTGCTCATCGTCGGCATGGCACTGCTCATCCTCGACCGCCGCGTCCGCGCGCTGTGGGTATGGGTGCGCCAGCAGGTCGGTCGGTAGCTGGCTGTGGCCTGTTATTCGCTCCCCCTGCGTATGCCATCGCGATCACTGATCCAGCGGAACACGCCGATGCAGAACGCCATCCATGCCAGCCCCCCTGCGATACCTCCAAGGACATCGCTGGGGTAGTGGGCGGTGAGGTAGAGCCGGGTTAAGGAGATATGCCCAACGAGCAGCACTGTGGCAATGACTAGGTATCGTGTCAACCGCCGATTACGTGCGTCCTGGCTGATAATGTAGGTGAGTAGACCGTAGGCCACGAGCGCCAGCATGGTGTGTCCGCTGGGGAAACCCGTGCTCACCTCTAGCACGTCAGGGTGCCCTACCATTGGTCGCACGGTCTCAAAGTGTCCTTTGATCAGCCGATTGATGATGATGGCCCCCCCCACCGTTGTAACCCAGAGCACAAGCATAGCCCACGAGCGGCGAAGCGTGATAACACCGGTTACGATAACGGCGGTGATCACGACACCCTCGTAGCCGAGGCGAGTTGACTGATACATAAACCAGTGGAGCCATGTGATCTTCCAGAAAGGGGTGTCGTCAAAAAAGTTGCCCACCGCAAAGTCCATCGACATCAGCGGCCCAGGGCTTTGAATGGCAATAGATAGAATGAGGAAGATCACAAACGAGGCCAGGCTGATGATAAACCATGAGTGTGGGCGTAATGTGCGTAATGACATATAACTCGCAATGGCTAAGACCCACGATGTAGCGGGTACGCGATAGATTTCTTCAATTATACAGGGGGTTGAGGGGCAGTACCTATCTTATCTGGTGGCTCACTCCGCTCGCATCTTGTGATGATAGGCGCAATCGATTCGCATCTTGCGATGATAGGCGCAATCGATCTGCTTGCCGCTATACGAGCGCGCTGCGGCAGACATACGGCGTCAGGCTCGGTTGACACTCGCGCGCCCGCCGTGCTACTATAGCTTGAAGCGATGACCCTTAGCCTAAAGCGATGAGCGTGTGTAAGAAGAGCCTTTCACACCGCCAGTGCTGCCGCAGCACCTCTTACCGTCCCGCATAGGGGGTCGCGTGAGTCGCAGCGTCGGCATGAGCGCAAGAGCGTGGACGCAGCGTCCGCGTTCTTTTTGTGCGTATGGAGCTTGCAAATGGATATTAATGAACTGCTGACCCGCGGCGTTGCGGAGGTGATTGTCGAGTCGGAGCTGCGCCAGCGTCTGACTAGCGGGGAGTCCCTGCGACTCAAGCAGGGCTTTGACCCGACGAAGCCCGATATGCATATCGGCCACGCCGTGGGACTGCGCAAGCTGCGCAAGTTTCAGGAGGCTGGCCATCAGGTGGTGCTGATCGTCGGCGACTGGACGGCCCAGATCGGCGATCCGAGCGGTCGCGATGAGACTCGCCCGCGCCTCGACGCGCCCACCGTGCGCGCCAACGCCGAGATCTTCATGCAGCAGTTCTTCCGCGTGGTCGACCGCGACCGCACTGAGGTGCGCTGGCAGAGCGAGTGGTTCGGCGAGTTTAAGCTGGAGCAGGCCCTCGACCTGGCCGGTCGCTTCACCCTGGCCCAGATGCTCGCCCACGAGACCTTCCGCCGCCGCTATGATGAGGGCGCTAAGCTCACCATCCTTGAGCTGATGTACCCGATGCTCCAGGGCTACGACTCGGTGGCGATTAAGTCGGATGTGGAGTTCGGCGGCACCGACCAGAAGTTTAACAACTTGGCTGGCCGCGAGCTGATGGGCCAGCTCGGCATGCGCCCCCAGCATGTGTTGCTGGTGCCGCTCATCCCCGGCACCGATGGCCGTAAGATGGGCAAGACCTTTCATAATACGGTTGACATAACCCTGGCACCCGCAGAAATGCTGGGCAAGATCATGTCGATGAGTGACGAGGTGCTGCCGCTCTACTTCGAGGTGCTCACCGATGTGTCGCTGGCCGAGCTGGCCGAGATCCGCCTTGGCTTGGCGGATGGCACGGTGAAGCCGCGTGACCTGAAGATGCGCCTGGCCCGCGAGGTGGTGGGCCAGTTCCACAGCCCGGCCGACGCCGTGGCCGCTGAGGATGCCTTTGTGCGCCAGTTCGTCCAGCGCGAGCTGCCCACGGATATCCCCGAGCACGCCCTAGATGCACCCGCCGGCATTGTTGACCTGATGGTCGCCGCTGGGCTGGCTGCTTCCAAGGGCGAGGCCCGCCGCCTGATCGACGGCGGCGGCGTGCGCGTAGCTGGCGATCGGGTCGAGGGCTACGACCTGAGCCTGTCCCCCGGTGCGGGCGTGGTCGTCCAGGTCGGGCGGCGTAAGTTCGTGCGCGTGGTGTAGAATGTAATATGAAGGGACTGTTATGCAGATCTCGGTTCGTGTTGGAGACATGCTGCGCGAGCCCGCCGATCTGGCGGTGCTTGCGATGTTCGAGGATATGGCGCTGCCTCCGGCCCTCAGCGGGCTGCTGGAGCCTGGCGACTTCGCGGGTAAGGCGAAGCAGTCGCTGCTGCTCTACCCGCGCGGGGCGGCGGTGCCACGCCGCCTGCTGCTCCTTGGCCTCGGTAAGGCTGGCTCGCTCTCGCTAGACGGGGTGCGCCAGGCGGCCGCCCTCGCCGCCCAGAAGGCCCAGGATCTGAAGGTGGCCGCTTTCTCCTTCGCTCTTCCAGCCAGCATGTCCCTTGCCGCCGCCGCCGCCGGGCAGGCATTCGCCGAGGGCGCCGAGCTTGGGCTCTACAGCTTCCTGCGCTATAAGACATCGCCCAGCGAGAGCGCCGATGTGACGGCGGCGACCCTCTTTGTCGATGCGGACGCCGATCTCTTCCAGTCCGGCGTCGCCGTTGGCCTGGCAGTATCCGGCGGCGTCGCGCTCGCCCGCGACCTCGCCAACGGCCCAGGCAACGACATCACGCCCACGGCCCTCGGCGAGACGGCCATCGATCTCGGCGAGCGCCACGGATTCCGCGTGACGGTGCTCGACAAGGCGCAGCTCACCGAGCAGGGCTTCCACGGCATTCTGGCCGTGGGCCAGGGCTCGGCCCAGGAGCCGCGCTTTATTGTGATGGAGCACGGCAGCGCCGCCGAGGGCGCGCCCACCGTCTGCCTGGTCGGCAAGGGCATCACCTTCGACACCGGCGGCATCAGCATCAAGCCGGCTGCGAACATGGACGACATGAAGATGGACATGGGCGGCGCGGCGGCTGTTCTCGGTGCGATGCAGGTTGTCGGCGAGCTGAAGCTGCCGCTCCACGTCGTCGGCATCGTCTGCTCGGCCGAGAATATGCCCAGCGCCACGGCCTACAAGCCCGGCGACATCATCAGAACCCTGAGCGGCAAGACGGTCGAGGTGCTCAACACCGACGCCGAGGGCAGGATCGTCCTGGCCGACGGGCTGTTCTACGCCCAGCGCTACAGCCCGGCCGCGATCGTGGATCTGGCCACCCTCACCGGGGCGATCATGGTGGCCCTTGGCCCCCACGCCATCGGCATGATGGGCACCAGCCAGGATCTGGCTGACCGGCTGGCGGCGGCCGGCGAGACTACCTCTGAGCGGGTCTGGCAGCTGCCGCTGTGGGACGAGTACCGCGACATGATGAAGAGCGAGATCGCCGACCTGAAGAACACCGGCGGGCGTTTCGGCGGGGCGATCACCGCCGGGGGCTTCCTGTCGGCCTTTGTGGGCGACCACCCCTGGGTTCATCTCGACATTGCTGGGACGGCCTGGGTCGAGCGGGCGACACGGCCCTACTACGCCAGGGGTGCCACTGGGATCGGCGTGCGCCTGCTCGTCGAGCTGCTGCGCGGGTATGTCGGTTAGGAGTCGGGAGTCGGGAGTCGGGAGTCGGGGGCGGGCCGCGGACGAAGCAATCTATGCAAGAATTATATACATTTTGGCAATACCGCAGAAGTAACGCTGTGAGGCGTCCTGTCATTCTGAGCGAAGCGAAGAATCCCGGCCGGGACCCTTCGCTTCGCTCAGGGTGACAGCGTTACTTATGCTCTATTGCATATTTTGGCTCCCGACTCCCGACTCCCGACTCCTCATTGCATAGAGAGGCCCCAGGTCAGCTACCCACCGCGCCTAAAGATACGCATTCTATGAACAACGATGTCTTCTTTGTCCGCTTCTGGGGCACGCGCGGCAGCTTCCCGGTGCCCGGACCCAGCACGCTGCGCTTCGGCGGCAACACCACCTGCGTCGAGGTGCAGGCCGGCCCGCACACCCTGATCCTCGATGCCGGCACAGGGATTATCAACCTCGGCCACGATCTGCTGCGCCGCGCGCGGGAGTCGGGGGGCGCACCCATTCGGGCCACGCTGCTGCTTACCCACATGCACCACGACCACACCCAGGGCTTCCCCTACTTCCCTCCGGCCTATATCGGTACGAGCGTGCTCTACATTCTCGGGCCGCGCACCTTCGAGCAGGATCTGGAGGAGACGCTGAACCATGCGGTGCTGCCGCCGAGCTTCCCCGTGAGCCTGCACGACCTGCCCTCGCTCAAGATCGTCCGCAGCCTGCAAGAGACGGAGACGGTGCTGATCGACGGGCGGGACAGCGAGCCGCGCATCCAGAACATCTACCGCGAGCAGATTGTCACCGGCCCCGACACCCTGCGCGTGCGTATCCTCAAGAGCTACGCCCATCCGCGCAGCGGGGTCTACATCTACCGGATCGAGTGGCGCGGCCGCTCGCTGGTGTTCGCCAGCGACACCGAGGGCTATGTGGACGTTGATCAGCGCCTGGTTCACTTCGCCCGCGACACCGACCTGATCATCCACGATGCTCAGTACGCCGCCGCAGACTACGCATCCAAGCAGGGCTGGGGCCACAGCACCCCGGAGATGGCCTGCGCGGTGGCGAAGATGGCGGGAGCCCGTCGGCTGGTGCTCTTCCATCACGAGCCGCGCTACGACGACGTGCGGATCGCCGAGCTTGAGCGCGAGGCCCAGAAGTTCTTCCATGAGGCCCAGGCGGCCTTCGAAGGGCTGGAAATTGCGCTGTAGGGGTGAGCCCGTGTGCTCACCCCTACGCGGCGGGCGTGGCGACGACCATCTCGATCAGGAACAGGATCAGGAAGCCGAGGAAGAAGGATGCGGTCATCAGCGGCGTGTCGGGGATCTTGTGGGCCTCGACCAGCAGTTCCTCGGTGACGAGGTAGAGCAGGGCCACGGCGCCGAAGGAGAGCACGCCTTCGAGCCAGGGGCCGGAGAGGCCGGACAGCAGCGTGGCACCGATCAGCGCACCGACCACGATCATTAGTGCCAGGCCGGTGATCGTCGCCAGCATGCGACCGCGCGGCGCGCCGGCCTTAGCGAGTACCGCCGCCGTCGAGAGGCCAAGGAAAAGCACCTCAAGAGTTAGTGCCGCCGTGAGCAGCAGTCCGGTCTGGGCTCCCGCCGCGAAGCCGACCCCAACCAGCAACCCATCCATGAGCAGGTCGACGCCAATGGTGATCAGCATCGTGGTGGGCAGTGCGCCCCCAGTCCCGGCCTCGCCCTCGCCATGCCCGCCCCCCATCCGCTCGCTCAGCTCCTTGATCCCAAGCATGGCCACGACGCCGAGCGAGAAGCCGATGATCGCAGGGACCAGCGAGTGCTCGCGCATGATCTCCGGCAGCACTTCGCCGGCGACGGCCGCGAACACCACTCCGGCGGCAAAATGTTGAACGTAGCCCTGAACGCGCTCGCCCGGCGTGCGGATGCTGGCGATGAACCCACCGATGATTGCGGCGATGACTGGAATGGATGCGTAGCCAAGCACGGATAGAAGCTGTCCCATGATGGTGATAGTCCTTATCCCTTAGGCATAGGAGAAAGGGGCACCGGTATGGTCGGTGCCCCTTTCGTGTTCTGCAAGCAGCAAACCCTAGTGTGTCACTACCGGCGTGGGCGTGGGCGTCTCCACCACGACCGGGTTCAGGGCCACCTTCAGCACCTCGTCCATCGACGTGACCGGGATCAGGTTGAGATCCTGGCGTACCTTCTCAGGCAGTTCGACGATGTCCTTGGCGTTCTCCTTGGGCAGAATGAAGGTGCGGATGCCCGCACGGTGGGCGGCCAGGGTCTTCTCCTTCAGGCCACCAATGCCGAGCACTTTGCCGCGTAGCGTGACCTCGCCCGTCATGGCGACATCGCGGCGCACCGGTCGGCCAGTCATCGCGCTGATCAGCGCGGTTGTCAGGGTGATCCCTGCCGAGGGGCCATCCTTGGGCACTGCACCCTCGGGCACGTGGATGTGGATGTTGTGCTCCTCGAAGTAGTTCGTGTCGATGCCGAGCTGGTCGGCCTTCGAGCGAACGTAGGAGACGGCGGCCTGGGCGCTCTCCTTCATCACATCGCCGAGCTGCCCAGTGAGCAAGAGACCGCCCTTGCCCTTCACCGGCAGCACCTCAATGCTGAGGATATCGCCGCCAGCGCTCGTCCAGGCGACGCCAGTGGCAACGCCAATCTCGTCGCGCTCCTCGGCTAGGCCGTAGGTGAAGCGCTCGGGGCCAAGGTAGGTGGACACATCGGCGGTGTCGATCACGTAGGTATCCTGGGGCGTAGGGGCGCCCGGCTCGCCGGCCGAGGCGACCTTGCGGGCCACCTTGCGGCAGAGCGTGGCCAGCTCACGCTCCAGGTTACGCACGCCGGCCTCGCGGGTGTACTCGCGCACAAGCTTGAGCACCGCGCCGTCGGTGATCTCTAGCTGCTCGGTCTTGAGTCCATGGAACTCGCGCTGCTTGGGCACCAGGAATCCGCGGGCGATGCCGAGCTTCTCATCCTCGGTGTAGCCGCCAATCTCAATGATCTCCATACGGTCGCGCAGGGGGCTGGGGATGGGCTCCAGCTGGTTTGCGGTGGCGATGAAGATCACCTTGCTCAGGTCGAAGGGGATCTCTAGGTAGTGGTCGCTGAAGGTGCTGTTCTGCTCAGGGTCCAGCACCTCAAGCAGGGCCGAGGTCGGGTCGCCACGGAAGTCGGTGCCGACCTTGTCCACCTCATCGAGCACATAGACCGGGCTGTTAGACTTGACGCTCTTCATTCCCTGGATGACGCGGCCGGGCATAGCACCGATATAGGTGCGGCGGTGGCCGCGGATCTCAGCCTCGTCGCGCACGCCGCCGAGGCTGGTGCGGATGAACTGGCGGTTTAGTGCGCGGGAGATGCTGCGACCGAGGCTCGTCTTGCCGACGCCGGGCGGGCCGACGAAGCAGAGGATGGGGCTGCGCATCTTATTGCCGGCCAGCTTGCGCACGGCCAGGAACTCCAGGATGCGCTCCTTGACCCGCTCCAGGCCAAAGTGATCCTCGTCGAGCACCTTCTGCGCCTCGGCGATGCTGATCTCGGCGTGCTCCTCCTCGGCCCAGGGCAGGTTAATGATCCAGTCGAGGTAGGTGCGGATAACGCCAGCCTCGGGGCTGCTCATGCCCTGCTGGGCCAGGCGCTTAACCTCGTGAAGGGCCTGGTTCTTCACATAGTCGGGGGCGCTGAGCTCGGCCACCTTGCGGCGCAGCTCATCGATCGGGTCGTCGCTCTCGTCATCTTCGCCCAGCTCGCGGCGGATGACGCGCATCTGCTCGCGCAGGAAGTACTCGCGCTGGCTCTGGTCGAGCACCTCTTTGGTGTCCTGCTGGATCTTGGCGCGCAGCTTGAGCAGCTCAAGCTGGCGGGCCAGAACCATGTTGGCCTTGCGCAGGCGATCCACCGGGTCGAGGGTGTTGAGCACCTCCAGGCGATCCTTGAAGTCGAAGGCCGGCCCCCACGTGACGATATCGGCCAGGTGGCCAGGGCGCTCGATGCGATGCACGAACTGCACCGCCTCCTGTGGCACCTCGCCCAGGTGATCGACGAACTCGTCCACCTGCTGCTTGACCGTCTCCATCAGCGCCTGGATCTCCATCCCGTCCTCGTCGATGTCAAAGACCGGCAGGCAGCGCACGCGGTAGAAGGGCTGGATCTGCATGGCGCTGTTGATAATAGCGCGGTGCAGACCTTCTAGGATCACGCGGGCGGTGCCATCGGGGAGCTTGGCGAACTCCTCCAGGCGCGCGATCACGCCAGTGGGCGGGAGCTGCTGCGACTGGTTGCTCTTGTAGCCCTCCAGCTCGCTCTCGCGCACAAAGATCAGCAGCACCTCGTGATCTTCGTCCCATGCCCGCTCCATGGCCCGGTACGACTTGCCCTGGGGAACCTGTAGCGGGATGGTCATGTGTGGCATGATCACCATCTCGCCAAGCACCACGAGCGGGAGGAGGCGCTCATCGTTTTCCGTATCCTCAGCTGGCAGGCCGCTGCCCTCCAGCATTACGGCGGTATCATCCAGTGGTTGCATCTCATCGCTCATGAAACTGTGTCCTCGCTTTATAGTGGATTGTTGGGCCGCAGCGCGCTGCGTCCTTACATGGGTGCCTAGTTTAGTTCCGCCAGTAACGGCATCAGTTCTCTATCCTCCTCGCGGAACTGCATCCGGTAGAGTTGGGCGTAGAGTCCGCCCCTGGCGATCAGCTCGGTGTGGGTGCCACACCTGTCTCTTTTTGCATGTTGACTTTTGTGTGTTGCATTCTCAGGCCAGCCTGCCGCCCTCGCCGCGCTCAGTGACCCGTACCATGCCGGAGAGCACCTGGTCGAGGATCTGCATGAAGGTGTCAATCTCCTGCTCACTCAGCTGCCCAAGGGCCATCTGCATCTGCTCGCGGCGGGCCTGGCGAACCTCGGAGATGAGCTCGATGCCGCGTGTGGTGATGACGACCATTACCTGGCGGCGGTCGCGCTCGTGGCGGGTGCGTTCGACGAGCTGCTTCTCGGCGAGGCGGTCGACGACGCCGGTGAGCGACGCCGCAGACTGGTGGGTCGCATCCGCAAGGTCGGACATCTTGCACTCCTCGCCGACCTGATGCAGGTGGATGAGGGTGTAGAATTGTGGCAGCGTGATCCGGAAGCGCTCCTCATCGAGGAGCTGCATAAACTGGCGCTGAGCGAGCCAGCTGATCTGCATGATCGCCCGCTCGATCTCCTCAAGGGTGCTGTGCTCGGCAGTTCGCGCTGTCTGCGGCTCTTGGCGGGCAGAGGGCATACCGCTGTCCTATTCTCACGGCCTTTGATATTTAATACTGTTGAGTATATCACCCCTTAAGGATCATGACAAGACCAAGCTACTGCGACGCTTCGCTTCGCTCAACGTGACAGGGCGAGTTCTTATTGGCTTTAGGTGTGGGATTTCAGCCTCTCCAGGGCGTTGGGGGCGACGAACGACGAACGACCAACGACCAACGATGCCTTCGTCGTTGGTCGTTGGTCGTTCGTCGTTCGTCTATGATGCCTTACTATGTGCCAGGGGCTCAGTCGTTCAGCCGCTCAGCCTCCCATGCGCATCGCCTCTGGCAGCTGTACGGCTATCACCTCGCCGCGCACGCAGATCTCGCCCGCTGCGACGATCCAAGCCTCGACGACGACCTTGCGGCCCTTGACCTCCTTCACGCGCCCCCGGATCTCCAGGGCGTCGCCGAGTGGTGTCGGGCGCAGGTAGCTCACCTGGAGCGATCCCGTCACGAAGCGCAGGGCTGGCTCGCTGCCCATCTCCCGCCCTGCGGCCCGGTACGCGGCGGCGGATGCCGTCCCGGTGCCGTGGCAGTCGATCAGCGAGGCCAGCAGGCCGCCGTAGACATAGCCCGGCACAGCGGTGTGGTAGGGCTGTGGCGTGAACCATGCAACGGTCTCATCGCCATCCCAGTGGCTCTTGATCTGGTGGCCGTGCTCGTTCAGCCGACCGCAACCGTAGCAGTGGCTGAGCTCGTCGGGGTAGTGGTCTTGGAAGGCCAGGTCAGACATCGGTGTCTTCCTCTCAGTGTACAAGCTCGATCATGTCGGTGAGCTGCCCGTTCAGGAACTGCGTGACGGCCAGGTTGACGGTCTGGGTCTGGGTGCGGATGGCCTTCTTTCCTCCGCTGCGCAGGCGCTGGTCCATCCCTGCGCCCATCCCTCCAACGATCACAACATCGCAGTCGGCGATCTCGGCTAGCATCGTATCATGCTCCGGGTTGGCGTGCCCGTGCTCGTGATCATGTCCGTGATCATGTCCGTGCTCGTGCCCGTGGCAGTTGGACTTGGCCCGAAGCTCGCGGGCGGTCTCCTGTCCATCCTCAATGCTGACAATCACATACTGGTGGGCACGTCCGAAGTGGCGGCTGATTGTGGTTCCGTTGTTGCTAACAATGGCGATCTTCATGCAGGTGTTTTGCTTTTCGTTATGCGGCGGTGCCACGGCCGTCAAACGGCCAAAAGTAGTATAACCAAAATAATAGTTCTTAAGGTGTAAAATAGATAAATATAATCGGTATTCTGGTTGTGTTATGACAACGAGGCCCGCGCCTATTTCCGCCTCTAGCCTGAGTTCGCGACGGCGCACATGCTGCTACACTCGTGCTACTGCGGTTGCATTGTCACCAGGGAGGCCGGTATGTCGATGAAGCCCCATCAGCTGATCGTGCCGTGGAAGGGCGACAAGCGGTTCACCGCGATCGCCAAGCGCGCCGCCGCGCTGAAGAAGGCGGGGCTGGACGCCGAGGGTATCCTGGCGGCGATCAGGGCTGAGTTCGGCTCCCCGCCCGAGCTGCTCGGCCTGCGTGAGCAGCCCGCTTCAGCCGCGATCTTCGGCACGGTGGGCGAGGATGTGGGCGCGGGCGGGGCCGACATCGAGCCGGGTGCTCTGGCTCAGCTCCAGTTGGCTCTGCGCCTGCCGATCGCCGACTGCGGCGCACTTATGCCTGACGCCCATGTTGGCTACGCCCTGCCGATTGGCGGCGTCTTCCGCGCCCACCGCGCTGTCGCCCCGGCCATGGTCGGCGTCGATATCGCCTGCCGCATGATGCTGACGGTCTTCGAGACGCCGCCCGACGAGCTGATGCGGCGGCGCGATGAGCTGTTCCGCACGCTCAAGGGCGTGACGACCTTTGGGGCCGGGGCGAGGCGCGAGCACGCCGCCGACCACGCGGTGCTGGATGACCCGCGCTGGGGGGCGACCGGCCAGCTGCGCGGGCTGCGCCAGAAGGCCGCCGACCAGCTTGGCACCTCGGGCAGCGGCAACCACTTCGCCGAGCTGGTGGTGGGCGAGCGGCTCCAGGAGCTGTTGCCCGGCGCGCCTGAGCGCTTCAGCGGCCTGCTCACCCATAGCGGCTCGCGCGGGGTTGGCTACGCTGTGGCCAACCACTATATGCGTGTGGCCGCCCAAGAGACGGCGCGCGTCGCCAAGGTGCCGCGCTACTACGAGTGGCTCGACCTCGACAGCGAGGCTGGCCAGGAGTACTGGACGGCGATGGAGCTCTGCGGGGCCTACGCCAGCGCCAACCACCATGTCATCCACGAGCTGTTCGCCCGCCGGAGCAAGCTCCCGGTGGCCGCACAGGTGGAGAACCATCACAACTTCGCCTGGCGCGAGGGCGACCTGGTCACCCACCGCAAGGGGGCGACCCCGGCCGAGGCGGGCGTGCTCGGGCTGATCCCGGGCAGCATGGGCACCAGCTCCTACGTGGTGGTGGGGAAGGGGAACCCCGGCTCGCTGATGAGCAGCTCGCACGGGGCGGGCCGGCGCGGCTCGCGCACATGGGCCAAGAATACGATATCCATGGGCGATGTGCGGCACGACCTCGCCGCCCGTGATATCCTGGTCGAGGGGCTCTCGGCCGATGAGTCGCCCCTGGCCTATAAAGATATCGAGCGGGTGATGGCCATTCAAGAGTCGGCCGGGCTGCTAGAGCGGGTCGCCCGCATGCGCCCGGTGGCCGTGCTGATGGCTGGCGAGCCAGGCGAGGACTAGAGCACTGAGGTGATGAGGTGCTGAGGCACTGAGGGGGCGGTTTTGGCAGTGGGGCGGGGCGGCGCGCCGCCCCGACAGGAGGTGAGGTCTATGGAGAATACAGACGAGTGGGCGAACCAGCTTGAGGAGGCTGAGGCGAAGATCGCCGAGGCATACGAGATCCTGTCCGCCCTGCGCCAGGAGCTGCGGGACGCGGGCAAGAAGCAGGACGCCAGCGCGATCGGTGAGGCGGTGGACCGGCTGGCCCGCTACGGGCGGCTGTTTCAGGACATTCGGGCGAGCTGGGAGGATCCGGATCAATAGGGACGCAGCACGCTGCGTCCCTACAACGCTCCTACGTGATCACACCGGCAGCAGTCGGGTGTAGTGCGGCTCCCACATCAGCTCGTCGATGCGGCGGGCCAGATCCTCAGGCTCGCAGGGGTCGGCCACGCCGGCGCGCTGGGCCTCGGCACCGACGGCCAGGGCGACATGGCGCGAGGCGACGCGCACGTCCTCTAGGGCGGGGTAGAGCGAGGCGGCCGGGTCCTTGCGGGCGGGCGAGAGCGCGCTGAGCGCACGTGCGGCGGCCACGAACATGCCGTCGGTGACGCGGCGTGCCCCCGATGCCAGCACGCCAAGGCCGACGCCGGGGAAGATGAAGACGTTGTTGCACTGGCCGATTGTCACCGTTCGGTCGCCGAAGGGCACCGGCGCGTAGGGGCTGCCGGTGGCGATCAGGGCGCGGCCATCCGTCCAGGCCAGCAGGTCGGCGGGGACGGCCTCGCTCTTCGAGGTCGGGTTGGAGATCGGGAAGATGATCGGTCGATCCACATTGCTGGCCATCTCGCGCACCAAGGGTTCGTCGAAGGCACCGGGCTGCGCGGCCGCGCCGATCAGGATGCCCGGTTGCACGTTGTGGACGATCTCGGCGAGGGTGACGGGGCCGGACTCGGTGCGCTCCCAGCGGTCGGTGCAGTCCGCCGGGCGGGCGTAGGTCACCTTGAAGGGCTCGTCGCTCAGGTCGTTGCGCCCGGCGTGAACCAGGCCGCGGCTATCGACCAGCCAGATCATGGCGCGGGCCTCCTCGGGCGTCGCGCCGTCGGCGCACATGGCGGCCACGATCTGATCGCAGATGCCGTGGACGGACGAGCCGGCGCCGAGCATAACGATGCGCTGCTCGCGCAGCGGCACATCGGCCACATCGGTGGCCGCCATTAGGCCGGCCAAGGTTACGGCGCCAGTGCCCTGGATGTCGTCGTTGAAGGTGCAGAGCCGGTCGCGGTAGCGATCCAGCAGGGTGGCGGCATTCTGCTTGGCGAAGTCCTCCCACTGGAGGATGGCGTCGGGGAAGACCCGCATCACCGCCGTGACAAACGCCTCAATGAAGGCTCTGTAGGCCGAGCCGCGCACGCGCTCGTGCCGCCAGCCGAGGTAGAGCGGGTCGTCCAGCAGCTCGCGGTTGTTGGTTCCCACATCGAGGGTGATCGGTAGGGTGGTGGAGGGGTAGATTCCGGCGCAGAGCGTGTAGAGCGAGAGCTTGCCGATCGGGATACCCATCCCGCCAATGCCGAGGTCGCCCAGGCCAAGGATGCGCTCGCCGTCGGTGACGACGATCACGCGCACGTCGGGGTGTGGTGCGTTGCGCAGCATCTGCTCGATCAATAGGGCGTCGGGGTAGGCGATGTAGAGGCCGCGCGGGCGACGGTAGATATGGCTGTAGTGCTGCGAGGCGGCCCCGACGATGGGGGTGTAGACGATTGGCATCATCTCGGCGACGTGGGCTAGCAGCAGCCGGTAGAAGAGTACCTCGTTGCGATCCTGGAGCCCGGTTAGAAATACATAGCGCTCCAGGTCGTCGGTCTTCTGGCAGTAGTTCGCATAGGTGCGAACGATCTGCTCGTCCATGGTGGCGACGTGGGGCGGCAGGAGGCCGATCAGGCCGAGCTCGCGGCGCTCCTCCTCGCTGAACGCACTACCTTTGTTCAGCATTGGTGTGTCGAGGATCTGGTGCCCACGCAGCGCGACCCGCAGGCTGGTCGTGCTATCGTGCTCAGGGCGGGTGGGTTCGGGAGTGCTCATTGGTTGATCTCGCTCTCTATAAGTATCCGTGAACGACGAACGACGAACGACAAACGACGAATGATAGCCCGCATGATCGTCATTGATCCGGTATTCGTCGATAAGATAAGAGATCGTTATATGGTGATGATCAACTGTAGCACGTCGCGCAAGGGCGCAGCCGAAGGATCTGATCATCGGCTGTAGCGTTCTAGTAACGCGGTGGTGATCAGCGGCTAAACCCTGGTATGATAGCGGCTGCCGCTATCATACCAGGAGATCTGTGATGTCCCGCTGCCTGATCATCGTCGCCAAGGCCCCCGTCGCCGGCATATCTAAGACGCGGCTGAGCGCCGGGGTTGGCACCGAGCGCGCCGTCGAGATCTCCCGCTGCTTCCTGGAGGATGCGGTGGCCTTGTCTCGCCAGATCACAGGTTGCCAGACGGCCTTCTCGTTCTGGCCTGTCGAGTCCGCACCCTATTTCGTCGCGCTACACCCGGCCGCCCTGCTGCTGCCCCAGCGCGGCGAGAGCTTTGGCGCGAGGCTGCATGACGCCGTCGTGCAGGCTGCTGGCTATGGCTACGATGAGATCGCGCTGCTCGCGGGCGACGCCCCCGGCCTGTCTGCGCAGATCATTGAGGCTGCCTTCAGCTCTCTGGCCGACTCTCCCGCCGTGATCGGGCCTGCCGAGGATGGCGGCTACTACCTGCTCGGCATGCGCGAGCCGCAGCCGACACTCTTCCACCCCGGCATCGCCTGGGGCACCCATACGGTGGCCGCGCAAACCTGCGCCGCCGCTGAGGCCGTCGGCCTGGCTATGGCCACACTGCCCATGTGGTACGACGTTGACACCGCCGCCGACCTCGCCCGGCTCCACGCCGACCTGCGGGCCAGCCGCGCCCACGCGCCCGCCACCTACGCCGCCCTGGAGCGATTGCAGGTTGCAGGTTGCAGGTTGCAGATTGTAGATTGAACACAGCAATCCTGATTCTTCCGGCGTGCGGGTAGAGACGCCCCGGCGGGGCGTCTCTACGGCATTGCAATGGGCAATACGCGTCTACCCGGCAATTAGCAGCGGCACTGCGCTCGCCTGACTCACCTTCTCGGCCGTGCCGCCGAGGAAGGCCGGCAGGGCGCCGCCGAGCCCGTGGCGCCCGATCACGATCATGTCAATGTGCTTGCGCGCCGCCTCCTCGACAATCTCCTCGGCCACGTGGCCGACCGGCACGGTGGTCGTCACATGTTTGCCCACGTGGCGGGTGATCTGTTCGGCGGTGCGGTCGAGGTAGCCGAAGGCCAGCTCGCGCAGCCTCCCGGTGGCCTCGCTCGCGGTGAGCGTGGCGATTGGAGAATCGACCGGGTCGATCACCTGGGCCAGCAGCATATCGGCATGTGCCGCCCGCGCGAGGCTGGTGGCCAGGGGCAGCGCCCGCTCCGCCGTGAGCGAGCCGTCGAGCGCCACCATGATCCGCCGCAGCGCCGGTTCAGTCGCCGGGGACTCCCCGGTCTTCGCGCCACGGGCCACCAGCACCGGGTGCCCGGTGGCCTGGAGCACCCTGGTGGTGACGCTGCCCAGCGCCCAGCGCAGCAGCCCGCCCTTGCCGTGGGTGGCCATCACGATGATGCTGTCGGTGTAGCGGGCGGCGGCGCTCACGATCTGCTCGGCCGGCATGCCGAATGCCACGGCGTAGTCTATGTTTTTGGCGTGCGCCATAATCGCCTCTGCCTGGTGCTCCAGGTAGGTCTCGGCCTCGGCCTGGAGCGCCTCCTGCATCGCCTCGGCCTGCTCGTCAGGGTCGCCGAGTGTGTCGCCGGCGGCCCCAAGGAGCACCGCCTCGTGGCGCACCAAGCTCGATACCACTGAGGGCGGGATGACTCGCAGCAGGTGGACGCTGGTTGGCGCTAGGGTGGCCAGCATACGGGCGAGCGGGATCGCCTGCTCGGCCAGGGGTGATCCGTCGAGCGGCACGAGCAGGTTGAGCGACGATAGTGTCTGCGTTGACATACCGGTTTCTCCTTGCTACACATATGATGATCATGAGCGACCTATAGCGCTCTCCAGGTATCTGCCTCTGTCTCCAGGCGCGATCTGCCATGCCCTCTGCCTTGGAAAGGCTATCCGGGGCGAGGGTGAGAGCGCCTGGCTGGCCTCGGTGTGAGGCGCGGCAGGATGAGAGAGAGAACGCCCAGTGTGGCCTGAGCATAGCAGGCGGCTCGGCCATTGTGAGAGAAGAGCTTTACACTTCGGGGGAGCATCTCGTATCTATGCCCGCGCCCGAGTTGATAGCGTCTCACCGATCATTGAGCGGCTGAATCTCTATGCGCCAGAGATCGATCGCGCCGCCATGCGGGCCGTAGAGCCGCAGCTCAAACCTGGCCGAGCGGTCGCTCGCCCTCGGGATAACACAGATAGTGTGGAGCCGCCGCTGGGCCTCGCTTGCCGGGAGCCCGCCCGCCGCCAGCACAGCGCGCCCGCCCGCCTTGCCGACGAGCGCGCACTCCCAGCCTAGCCGCTCCCCCGGCGTGTAGTCGAGCGCCACCGCGTAGGCACCCGGCTGGATGGCCCCGCGCGGCCCGGCGGCAACATACCTCTCGCCCCGCCGCAGCTCCAGATCGACACCCAGCACAGCCGGGCGGATCGCGGGCGGCATCTGCCAGGTGGCCCCGACCGCTGTGATGGCGAAGACTCTCCACAGGGCGAGGCATGCCTGGCCCCGCCGTCGCAGCGCGCAGATGCCCGTGAGCGTCAGGCAGACGATCATGCCGCCGAAGATCCAGTTGGCCGTCGCGCGTGCGGCCACTTCGGGGTCTTGGAACGACGGCAGCCAGCGCGCCCGCTGGATTGGCGTGAGGTCGAGGAAGTCGGCGTAGGGGTTGCTGTCCATCCAGCTCGCCGCAGCGTGGGGCGGCGTCGTGTAGGTGTAGGCATTGGGGATCAGCACCTTGGCGGCGAAGACGCCCTCCAGCATAATCGCCACGGCCAGCGCGGCGGCCGCCAGCGAACCCAGCCCCCTCTGGCGCAGGTGGCGGATCGCGTAGAGCAGCGGGAAGCACCACAGCAGAGCGACGGCCCAGAAGAACCTGCCGGCGAACGAGGTGCCGCCGTACCAGTTGGTGTGGGCCGCGCTGGGTAGCAGCACCATCAGGTAGATCGCGCCGCAGGCCAGGGCCAGCCGTCGATCCTCCGCTGCGAAGATCGCTAGCCCGAACACCCCCAGCAGGAAGGTCGGAGCCTGGAAGAAGATCCCTTGCATGCGATCCAGGTGCAGCCCCACGGCGATCATTGCGACCCTGCCGAGGTCGCCCGTCGCATCTCCAGGCTGGTACGGCCCGAGGATCGATCCGAAAGCGCGCAGGTTGTACATGCCGAGGGCGGCGACCGAGGCGGCCAGCAGGATGGCGGGGATGGCCGATCTCGCTGCCCCCCCTCTCCCGCACGTGGGAGAGGGGGCCGGGGGGTGAGGGCGAATCGCCCGCAGTGCGTACAGCAGCGCCAGCAGCGCGGCGGGCGGTAGAAACTTGAGGTGCAGCCAGGGCAGCAGGGCCAGCAGCCCGCCGACCCACCAGGCTGGCGCTGATCTTGCCTCGGCCCACACGCCGAGCAGCTCAAAGATGATCAGCCCGGCCAGCAGGTCGGGGTAGATCTGGCCGCCGCCGATCAGGAAGGGCTGGCCCAGCCCGATGATCAGCGCGAGCGGCAGCGGCCAGTGTGTGCCGGGCAGGATCGCCATCGCCCGCCGGTAGACGCTGAAAGGAACCAGCCCGAGCAGCAGGGCCATCCAGACCTTCGCCCCCAGCACGCCGCCCATTGCGTAGGCGGGCAGCAGCAGCAGCGGCAGGCCCGGATCGTGGATGCTGTAGCCGTTCACCGTGTGGGCGTCGAGTGCCGCCTGGCCCGGCGGTAGCGCCCGCCGCACCGGCGTGTCGATCTGGTAGTTGTTCAGCACCCGCAGGTCGCCGTCGCGCAGCAGCGAGTCGGCGATCAGCAGGTAGTGCGGCTCGTCGCCGGTGATTGGGTTGACCCCGTGCTGCTGCCAGATGACGACGATCATCACGGAGATGATCGCGGGCAGCGCCAGGACAAGGGCAACGGACGCGCGCCGCGCGATCACAAAGGCCGCGTTAACGGTCGCTTCTACAGGCGCTGTGCTCAATCTGCAATCTGCAATCTACAATCTGCAAACGGGGCTACTCCTTCACCGGGCCGCGCATCGACTTGACCGCCCCGCGCCGCCGCTTGGCGTCCTGACGCCGCGCGCGGGCTGCCCGGCTCGGGCGGGTCGGCACCCGTGGGGCGTCCACCGCGCTGACCACCTCCAGCCGACGGGCCAGGCGGACGAAGGCCATCTCCAGGTTCGCCGCCTGCGAGCGCCGCTCGGTGGCGGTGACGACGATCCCGCTGGGGCGGTGAACTAGCCGCACGCCGGTGGCGTTGCGGTTGCGGTGCTGCCCGCCCGGCCCGCTGGCGATAAAGAACGTGACCTCGCTCTCGCGCTCCAGCGCCTCGCGGCCGGTTGGGGCCGGCGCCTGCTCCTCTACGTCCATAAGTCTCACCTCTCGGCGGGTGGTCGGGGTAAGCGCCCCAGGCGCATCAAGTTAAGCCCCAGGCCCCCGGAATTTCTTGTTGTTTTGGCCAAAATGGCCAGCGAAGCTGGCCATTTTGGCCAAAACAACGCTGGTTTTTAGGGCGGCAGCCCTAAACGTGATGCGTATGGGTAAGCGCCCCAGGCATACGGGGCGCCGCCAGTATAGCACCTGTCCCAGGTGTGTTAGCCGTTCACCTATGGCAGTGAAAAATAGGGTGTAGAGGGGTGTTAACGAGATAGCAGAGCGGGTGTATAATCAGGCTGCGCGTAGCTACGTGACAAGTAAGCTAAAGGAGCACTGCTATGGCCACACCGAAGACCCCGGCGCCCATCACGACCCAGACAGGGATAACCTCTACGTCCATTGCCCAAGCTGGCGACGGCCTGATCCGCCTGTGGGTCGCCGCCTTCACGCTGCCGATCACCGTCGCGAACAGCCTTGGCACAACCCTGACCAACCTGATCTCCCGCGTGACGTCGGAGCTGGATGGTACCGGAACCTCCCAGGGCACCAACGACATCGTTAAGGCGACGAGCGACCTGGTTGGCGCTACCACTGGTCTGTACCTGACCCTGATCAAGACCGCCGTTGGTGGCCTTGAGGCGACGACTCGCGTGATCAACTCTGCGGTGGCAGATGCTACCGAGTCGACCCGCAAGTAGCGTCCGGTTGTAGGTTCCAGGCATCGCACCAATGTCCGTCGGTCGTGGGGAGGGTTGGCGCGGCCACAGGCCGCGCCAACCCTCCCCTCATTGCATGGTCGTCATCTCGGTGCTGAAGCCCTGGAAGCGATCAGCGAAAGCTGCATAATCAACCGGGCAGACGCCACAGCCTGGCGTCTGTAATGGTGAATGGAGATCGCCGTGGACCAGCCCATCGCCCCGCCGCAGGCATACCGCCTGCTCCAGCAGCGCCTCGACCGCAATGTCACCGGCGCGCCGGACTCGCCGACCCTGATCCGCATCCTGAAGCTGCTCTTCTCGCCCGCCGAGGCCGACCTGGCCCGGCGCATCCCGACCACCTTCATCGCGCTGGGTAAGCTGGCGAAGCGCGCCGGGCTGGCCGAGGATCGCCTCGCCGAGATGATCCCCGGCATGGCCGAGCGCGGCCTGGTCTTCGACATTGAGCACGAGGGGCGGCGCTACGTCGCTCTGGCCCCGGTGGTGATCGGCTTCTTCGAGTTCACCTACATGCGCACCCGCGAGGGCTACCCGACCGAGGAGCTGGCCCAGCTCTTTGACGAGTACTTCTTCGAGCGCGAGGACTTCGCCCACGCGGTCTTCGCCGGTCAGACCCAGATCGGCCGCGCGCTGGTGCGCGAGGAGGCGCTGCCCGAGGGCGATCATACTGAGATCCTCGACTGGGAGCGGGCCTCGCACATAGTGGAGACGGCCAGCAGCCACGCCGTTTCGCTCTGCGCCTGCCGCAACCACGCCCAGCAGGCAGGCCACCCCTGCGAGCACCCCCAGCGCACCTGCCTGAGCCTGAACCTCGGCGCGGACGTGCTGGTGCGCCAGGGCATCGCCGAGCGGATCAGCGTATCCGAGGCGATGGGCATCCTTGAGCAATCTAAAGATGCCGGCCTTGCCCAGACCGGCGACAATGTCCAGCAGAACGTGAGCTACATCTGCAACTGCTGCGGCTGCTCCTGTGGCATGATGAACGCCATCCGCCGCTTCGACATCCGCAACGCCATCGTCACCTCAAACTGGATCGCCGTGGTTGACCCCGAGCGCTGCAACGGCTGTAGCCGCTGCGCGAAGGCGTGCCCGGTCAACGCGATCACGATCAGCCAGGCCGACATAGATGGCCGCCGGCGCAAGTGGGCCGTGCGCGACGCCGACCTGTGCCTGGGCTGTGGCGTCTGCTACAGCGCGTGCCGACACGGCGCCCTGAGCATGCAAAAGCGCGAGCGCCGCGTCTTCACGCCCGAGACGACCTTCGACCGGATCGTGGCCATGGCGATCGAGCGCGGTAAGCTCGGCGACCTGCTGCTCGATAACCTGGAGGGCTGGGGCTACGAGGCGGTGGCCCGCGTGGTGCAGATGATCGAGAAGACCCCCTTCACAACCGTGGTCAACGCGATCGCGCCGCTCAAGTCCACCTTCCTGTCGGCCATCGTCAAGGCGGCGCGCAGCAGCGGCGGCGATGCCTCCTCGCTGGTGTGAGGGGCGCTCTCGATGCGGTGGCGGCTTGCCCCTTGTGGTATAGTAGTTGTAGATACAACTCACGGAGGACAACGCGATGGAACGACACGAGCGACAGCAAGCATCGACCTCACACCCCCCGCTGCGCATGTACGGCTATATCCTCGGCTGCATTCTGATGGGGCTGGCCTGTGGATTGCTCATTGCGCCCAGCCTGCCCTACCCGGCGCTCTGGGGCTACGGGCTGCTTGTGCTCAGCTGCCTGCTGCTAGTCGTCACCGCCCCGCTGTGGAGGCAGCTCTGGCCGTAAAGCAGCTACGAACCTTGTCTAACAAATGAGGAGATAAGCAATGACTCTCCAAGAGATGTTGACGGAGATCCCGCAACTAACCACCCGCGAGCAGCTTGTGCTGCTAGAAGTGCTGAGTCGTTCGCTGAATAGGGCGTTTACTGAGACGAGCGAACTACCATATGTTGGAAACGAGATAACGGCGGATCGGCTCTATGGAGCCTTCAATCCTGTGGGTAAGGAGCTAAGTAACGAAGATATTGAGCGGATTCGCTTCGAGGCGATTATGGACAAGCATCAGTGATCCGCGCACTCATCGACACTAATGTACTGCTAGACTTTCTGCTGGCGCGAGAGCCATTTGCTATGGATGCGCGTGCGATCTGGATCGCATGTGAGCAGCAGCGTTGTGTCGGCTTTGTGGCAGCGATCAGCGTCACAACAATCTGGTACGTCGGTCGGCGGCAGATCGGAACTGAGGGTGCCCGCCAGTATGTCGGCTATATGTTAGGGGTGCTCAAGATCTGTCCAGTCGATGCTGAGATTCTCGCGGCAGCGCAGCGCAGCCCGATTACGGACTTTGAAGATGCGGTGCAAGTTGCTGCCGCCGTTGCATCAGGTGTAGACGTTATCGTCACTCGCAACGGCAGTGACTTCGCAGGTTCGCCCGTAGCGGTGTTGACGCCTGCTGAGTTCCTGGCGCAGCTCACCCCAGTGCTCTAGCCCGTCGCCTCCAGCAGGTGCTTCTGCACCTTGCCCATAGCGTTGCGCGGCAGCGAGTGTACATAATAGACCTGGCGGGGTCGCTTGTAGGCGGCCAGCCCCTCGCGGCAGAAGGCGGTCAGCTCGGCGCTGAGCGCCTCCTCGGCCCCGGCATCTGACGGGCGAGCCTCGGGCGTCGTCACCACCCAGGCCACCACCCGCTCGCCGAAGTCGGCGTCGGGCATGCCGCGCACGGCGCACTCGGCCACCGCCGGGTGGGCCAGCAGCCGCTCCTCAACCTCCCTCGGGTAGATGTTGTAGCCGCCGCTGATGATCAGCTCGCGCGCCCGCCCGGTGATCGTGAAGTAGCCGTCGGCGCTACACATCCCCAGGTCCCCCGTGCTAAACCAGCCGTCGGCCCCAAAGACCTCGGCGGTCGCCGTGGGGTTGCGCCAGTAGCCCGCGCAGACGTGCGGCCCGCGCACCTGGATCTCGCCCACCTCGCCGGCGGGCAGCGGCTGGCGTGAGCGCACGCCCACCACGCGGGCCTCCTGTCCGGGGAAGGGGCCGCCCACCGTGCCGGGGCGGCGCTCGCCCGCGTAGGGATTCGTCAGGTTCATCACCGTCTCGGTCATCCCGTAGCGCTCCAGGATGGCGTGGCCGAAGATGCGCTGGAACTCGTTGAACACCTGCGGCGGCAGCGCGGCTGAGCCGGAGACGAAGAGGCGGATACCGGGAGTCGGGAGTCGGGAGTCGGGAGTCGGGGTCTGATCCCCAATCTCAGCTTCTGAGTCATCAGCCCCAGTGGGCTGGAGCAGTTCAGGAGTCGGAGGAGCAGCACTGACTCCCGACTCCTGAGTCCCGACTCCTAGCAGCCGCCCGTAGATCGTCGGCACGCCGAAGAACATGGTGATCGTGCCGCCCGCCAGCGCCGCCAGGGTCTCGTCGGGGTCGAAGCGCGGGCGCAGATCCAGGCTCGCGCCGACGAGCAGCGTGCCGTGGACGCCCACGCCAAGCCCGTGGATGTGGAAGAGCGGCAGCGTGAGCAGCAGCCGGTCGCGCACTGTCCAGCCCCACGCCTGCGTCACCGCCGCGCTGTTGGACACTAAGTTGCTATGGGTGAGTATGGCCCCCTTCGAGCGGCCGGTGGTGCCCGAGGTGTAGGCCAGGATGGCGAGATCAGCCGCCGCAGGAAGCTGAATGTTGAATGTTGAGTCGAGAGGGGCAGGAATTCCAAAGAGTGAGCTGTCGGCGGTAATCTGTGCGATCTGAACGCCCTCGCCGCGCAGTTGTCCCAGTGCCATGCGCAGCTCGGGGGCGCTCTCGGCGTCGCTCACCACCACGCGGGGCGCGCTGTCGGCCAGGATGTGGCTCAGCTCGACCTGGCGGTACTGGGTGTTGATCAGCACGGCGGCGGCGCCGGCCATGTGCGCGCCGAGGTAGGCGGCCAGGAAGGCCGGCGTGTTGCCCAAGTAGAGCCCGACCCGGTCGCCGTAGGCCATGCCCAGCGCAGCGTAGCGGTCGGCCCAGGCGGCGGCGGCGGCGGCCATTCGCCCGTAGCTGATCGGCTCGCCGCGCCAGATCACACAGGGGCGCTGCGGGTCGGCGGCGGCGTGGCCGAGCAGGGCGGCGAGGATGGATTCGGGAGCAGACATATGTGGGCGCTCCGTTATATGCTGAATGCTGAATGCTGAATGCGGCTGCCCGACTATTCAACATTCACAATTTAACATTCAACATTATGATGCCGTCGGCCCCGTGATACCTTGCCCTGCTATAATGGGATCGGCACATTGCCCTTTTCTTGCACTATTAACCGGAGTGCCGCCATGATTGATCGGCTGCTCACGATCCCCACGAATGACATAGACCTCCAGCGTCGCGGGCGGACGATCCTGTCGGTCGCGCTAGTGCTGCTGGGGCTGGTGATCCTCGCCAGCGTGGCGGTGATCTTCCGCCCAGACGCGACGCCATCGCTGCTCGGCCTGCTGTCCGCCGCCGTGGTGATCGCTGCCTCGATGGCCCTGGCCCATCGAGGGCAGGTCGGCCTAGCCGCCTGGGTGCTGGTGATCATGATCATCGGCGCGGCGATGGTGCCGATCCTGATCCGGCGCGAGGTGACCAGCTCGCTGCTCTACTTGACGCTGCCGGTGGTGGTTGCGGGGGTTGTGCTGCGGCCCTGGCAGGTCTGGCTCGTGCTGGCCACCGGGCTGCTGGTGGTCGCCTACAAGGCGCTGGGAAACGCGGCCGGCCCGCAGAGCCAGCCTGAGCCATGGGTGCTGCTGGCGAACAGCGGCATGGTGATGGCGACCCTGGGCGTGATCAGCTTCCTCAGCGCAAAGATAGTCGTGCATGCCTTCGCCGAGGTGTCCGCATCACGGCGGGCCGCCGATGCCGCCGCCCATCAGCTGGAGGAGCTTAACCATAGCCTGGAGGGCCGGGTGGCCGCGCAAACGTCCGAGCTGCGCGCAGCCTTCGAGGAGGTGCAGGCCCAGGCGAACGAGAAGCAGGCACTGCTCGACGAGCTCACGGCCCAGCGAGCCGTGATCCGTGAGATGAGCGTGCCGGTGCTTCCGGTGAGCGCCGACACTCTGGTGATGCCGCTGGTCGGCGACATCGACGGCGAGCGCATGGTCGCCATCCAGTCCGACGCCCTGGCGGCGATCGAGCGCAGCCACGCCCACACCCTGCTGATCGACCTGACCGGCGTAGCCGTAGTGGACACCTACGTGGCCCAAGGGCTGCTGCGCACGGTGCAGGCGGCCAGCCTGCTCGGCACGCGCTCCGTGCTGATCGGCATCCGCCCCGAGGTGGCCCAGGCGATCGTTGGCCTTGGGATCGATGTTGGCGATGTGCGCACTGCGGCCAACCTGGCGAGCGCCCTCTCCTTATAAGGTAGCAGTGCATACGTAACGCTGTCACGCTGAGCGCAGCGAAACGTCCCGGCCGGGACGTTTCGCTGCGCTCAGCGTGACAGGTGCGACAGCGTTTCTTCTGCGCTACTGCCTTATAACACCAAAAGAGCGGCGCGGTGGGCAGTGCCCACCGCGCCGCTCTTTTGGTGTTACTTATCCCGCTTACCGTCGCCGAGGGCGGCCTGGGCGGCGGCGAGGCGGGCGATCGGGACGCGGTAGGGCGAGCAGCTGACGTAGTTCAGGCCGGCGCGGTGGAAGAACTCCACGCTGGCCGGGTCCCCGCCGTGCTCGCCGCAGATGCCGACCTTGAGGTTGGGCCGCGTGCTGCGCCCGCGCTCGGTGCCGATCTGCACCAGCTGGCCCACGCCGCGCTGGTCGATCGACTGGAAGGGGTCGTCGGGCATCAGCTTCTTCTCGACGTAGGCGGGCAGGAAGCGCCCGGCGTCGTCGCGGCTCAGGCCCAGGGTCGTCTGGGTCAGGTCGTTGGTGCCGAAGCTGAAGAACTCGGCGGTCTGCGCGATCTCATCGGCGGTGAGGGCGGCGCGGGGCAGCTCGATCATCGTGCCCACCAGGTAGGGGATCTCGACCCCGGCGGCGGCGAAGACCTCGGCGGCGACCTTGCGCACCAGCTCCTCCTGGATCTTCAGCTCGGTGATGTTGCCGACCAGCGGGATCATCACCTCGGGGTGAACGTCGATGCCCTCGGCCTTCACGGCCACGGCGGCCTTGAAGATCGCGTTGGCCTGCATCTCGGTGATCTCGGGGTAGATGATGCCCAGGCGGCAGCCGCGGAATCCGAGCATTGGGTTGGACTCGCGCAGGCTCTCGACGCGGCCCCGCACCTTGGCGGCGTCCACGCCGAGCTTGGCGGCCAGGGCCACGATCTCGCTGTCCTCGTGGGGCAGGAACTCGTGCAGCGGCGGGTCGAGGGTGCGGATGGTGACGGGCAGGCCGGCCATCTCGCGGAACAGGCCTTCGAAGTCACTCTGCTGGAGCGGCTCGATCTTGGCCAGGGCGGCCCGGCGATCCTCAAGCGTGTCGGCGATGATCATCTCGCGCACGGCGTCGATGCGGTCGCCCTCGAAGAACATGTGCTCGGTGCGGCAGAGGCCGATGCCCTCGGCCCCGAAGGAGCGTGCCACCTTGGCGTCGCGCGGGATGTCGGCGTTGGCGCGCACGCCGAGCTTGCGGAACTCATCGGCCCAGCCCATGAACTCGGCGAAGTCGCCCGACATCTCGGGCTCGACGGTGGGCATCGCGCCGGCGAAGACCTCGCCGGTGCTGCCGTCCAGCGTGACCCACTCGCCCTTCTTAATGGTCTGTCCACCCACGGAAACCGACTGGTCGGCGTAGTTGACGCGCAGGTCGCCGGCACCGGCGACGCAGGGCTTGCCCATGCCGCGAGCCACCACGGCCGCGTGGCTGGTCATGCCGCCGCGCGCGGTGAGGATGGCCTGGGCCGCCACCATGCCGTGAAAGTCCTCGGGGGCCGTCTCGACGCGGATAAGGATGACCTTGTGGCCGTCGGCGGCCATCTGCTCGGCCTCGTCGGGGTCGAAAACCGCCGTGCCGCTGGCCGCGCCGGGCGAGGCCGGCAGGCCGGTGGTGAGGGCGGTTACGTCTTGGCGGGCCGCCGGGTCGATCATCGGGTGGAGCAGCTGGTCGAGGGTGTGCGGCTCGATGCGCTGGACGGCGGTGGCCTTATCGATCACGCCCTCGCGCACCAGGTCGACCGCGATCTTCAGGGCGGCGGCGGCGGTGCGCTTGCCGTTGCGGGTCTGGAGCATCCAGAGCTTGCCGCGCTCGATGGTGAACTCGACGTCCTGGACATCCTTATAGTGGGCCTCAAGCTGCTTAGCGATGGTGTGGAACTGGTCGTAGACCTCGGGCATCCGCTCCTTGAGCTTGGCGATCGGCTCAGGCGTGCGCACGCCGGCCACCACATCCTCGCCCTGGGCGTTCACCAGGTACTCGCCAAAGATCTCGCCGTCGCCGGTGCTGGGGCTGCGGGTGAAGGCCACGCCAGTGGCGCTATCGTCGCCCATGTTGCCGAAGACCATGGACTGGACGTTGACGCCAGTGCCCAGGCTGTCGGAGATCTTATTGATGCGGCGGTAGTCGATGGCGCGGCGGCCGTTCCAGGAGCTGAACACGGCGCCGATCGCCGCGCGCAGCTGCTCTAGCGGGTCCTCGGGGAAATCGATTCCGGCGTCTTCTTTGACAATCGCCTTGAACTTCTCGGCGATCTCCAGCAGCTCCTCGGTGCTCAGGTCGGTGTCGAGGCGCTCGCCGTGGCCCTTGGCGATCTCCATCTGGTGCTCGAAGCGCTCGCCCGAGACATCCAGCACGATCTTGCCAAAGAGCTGGATGAAGCGGCGGTAGGCGTCGGCGGCGAAGCGGGGGTTGTCTGTGAGCTTGGCGAGGCCCTCGCGGGTGTTTGTGTTCAGGCCGAGGTTAAGCACCGTGTCCATCATGCCGGGCATAGAGAACTTCGCGCCCGAGCGTACCGAGACCAGCAGCGGGTTGGCCGGGTCGCCGAAGGTCTTACCTGTCTGCTGCTCAATGTCCTTGAGGCTGGCGAGCACCTGCTCCCACATGCCCTCGGGGAACTGCTTGCCGCTGTCGTAGTACGCGTTACACGCCTCGGTGGTGATGGTGAAGCCTGGAGGAACCGGCACGCCGGTGCGCGTCATCTCAGCGACGCCCGCGCCCTTCCCGCCGAGGAGATCACGCATCGTTGTGTCGCCCTCGCGGAAAAGGTAAACCCACTTTTTCGCCATTGGAAAGCCTCCTGTCATTGGTGGCAATACTCACAAACCGAGGAAACTATACTGCGCGGGTGGAGAAATGTCAAAGTTGGGGGTTGGGGGTTGGGGGTTGGAGGTTGGGCTATAATGGAAGCAGAGGTTATTCTGGCAGCTTTTTTAGGTGAGGGCGACACATCCCGCATTGCGGAAGCATCTCGCCCCTAACTCCTAACCCCTAACCCCTAACCCCCAACACACACGGCAAGGAGGCTATGCATGCGTCCCACCCCCGCCCGTCTCGTCGGCCTGCTCGTCGCTGGTCTGCTCGCCTCCCTGGCTCTCTTTGCCGTCGGCCTGCTGGCCACCCGCCCCGCCCGCGCCCAGAGCCTCGGGCTGGAGATCACCAAGACCCTGCGCGGCAGCGCGGAGGTGCAGGTCGGCCAGATCCTTGAGTTTACCATCCGGGTCACTAACACGGGCAGCCTGCCGCTCACTGAGCTGGATGTTGTGGACGAGTTTGTGGGCAGCATCGTGGCTCCGGTGGGCAGCGGCTCCTTCGCCAAGCCTGGCGACCCGCCCCTGAGCGACACTGCGCCCTTCAGCTACGATGGCGCTGAGACGATCACCTGGAGCCTGCTCGGCGGGGGGAAGACGCTGGGGCCGGGCGAGTCGCTGGCGGTGGTCGTGCGGCTGCGGGCGGTTCACCCGACAGCGGATCTTCAGACGGTGAACCGGGCGCGGATCAACCGGGCCATTCGTAGCGACGGGGGGAGCGCGGGCAGTGGCGACGTATCTGTGCCCGCCCGGCCTGCCGGTGCCCGCCTGCCCATGGCTAAGGGCCAGGACGCGCCGCTTCCGGTGTCCGTCGGCCTGCCGATCACCTTCACGATCACGATCACGAACGACAGCTTGGTCGATATCGTCAGCCTGCCGCTGCGCGACGTGTTCAACCCGGCGGCCTTGCGCTTTGAGTCGGCCAACCCGCCGCCAGACTCGGCTGATCAGGTGGGCGGGGTGCTGGCCTGGGGCGATCTGCTAGCTACCACCGGGCGCACCTCGCTGCGCCCTGGCGAGTCGATCACGGTGCAGACGGTCTATATCGCCCTGCGCGACATCAGCGCGGCGGTGAACACCGCCGAGGTCTCGGGGGCGAAGGACGAGTACGGCAACGCGGTGCAGCCCCGGCAGGCCCAGGTGCCGATCCGCATTGTTGGCCCAGAGGAGACGCCGGGGCCCGCCGTGCCGCTCCCCATCAGGGCGCCGACGGCGACGCCGACGCGCTTCGCCACGGCTGGCCCGCTCCTGACCGAGATCGCAGGGCGCACGGCAACGGCAGCCGCCCAATCCGTGCCCACGGCGGCCCCGACCGATACGGCGGCGGCCACATCTGAGGTGGCCGCTACGCCTATCGTGCCGGCGAGCCTGCCGAACACCGGCGGCGACGGCCCCTCGCCGCTGCTCTGGCTCTTTGTGGGCGTGGCCATGCTCGGCGCGGCGCTGGCGATGCGACATTAGCGCCGTCGGTGGAAAGACCTTTATTAGTTAGTAGAGCAGAAGTAACGCTGTCACGCTGAGCAAAGCGAAGCGTCCCGGCGATCATACCGGTCACCGGGACGCTTCGCTTTGCTCAGCGTGACATGTGTGACAGCGTTCCTTTTGCGGTATTGCTTTATTAGGCAGTACCGCAAAAGGAACGCTGTGACGTTTACCTGTCATTCTGAGCGAAGCGAAGAATCCCGACCGGGACCCTTCGCTTCGCTCAGGGTGACAGCGTTCCTTTTGCTCTACTGCTTTATTAGCTTTCATGAGGTTTGCCAGCGAAGCTGGCAAACCTCATGAAAGCTATGATCAACCCGTTCACTTCGGCCCTTGGCCGGGCTGCGTAATCGTTTGGGTGTGCTTCGATCCGCTCAATGAAAATTACAAAACGGATATAGCAATCCTATGTGAGTCGTAAACCTGGAGGTGCGCCACTCGCGCGCTAATCCGGGCCGCCTCGCGGCTCAGACAGGCTATCGCGCCTCGACCAATCTGGCCTGCGGCCTAGCCCTGACGGCGTCCTCGTTCAGGCGGCCTGCCCTGGCCGCAGATGACCAGCCGTCGAGCGACGTGCTGGCTGAGGTGTTGCTCAAGTGAGCGGACTCGGTGCCCCCCTAGACGATGCTGTGCGCGCTGGCCAAGGGCGGCGCTTCTGCATCTACTACGGCTGGCTGGTCGCGGATGCTGCGGGCATGCCATCCCCCAGCGCGCTGCGACCTGACCTGCTGGTGGCCCCAGCCTACACCGCCGAGCCGCAGATGCGCAACCTCAGCGCTCCGGTGATGGATCTGCTGCGTAGGCAGGGTGTGGAGGTGCTCGCCTACGTCGATGCCGCCTTCGGCCATTGCCCCTTCGACGAGGTGCTGTCCTCTGCCGCCGAGGCGATGGCGCTGGGCGTCGGCGGTGTGCTGTTCGAGCAGGTGGAGCACCGCTGGAGCCCGGCATCCCATTCCTACTACGGCACCCTCGCCGAGGGTGTGCGCGCGGGCGGTGGCCGGGTGGCGTTGAACACTGGTGTCGCCGCGACCGACGAGGCCCTGATGTCTGTGGCCGACCTGCTGATGCTTGAGCACGGCTGGCGAGCGTTCGCTGAGCTGAGCCCCTGGAGGCGGCGCTACGACCCGCTGCGCTTTATGGGCGTGTCGAGCAACGAGCCGGGGGCCGAGTCGCTGCTTGGCCACAGGCTCGACTCCGGCTCGGCCGCGCGTGACGCCCGCGACGCCTGGGCCATGGGCGTAGGCTGGCACTGCGCTACCGATCGCTACATCGAGTTGCCGCCGTGGCTATAGGCACGGGCGCACATGCCGTTGTCGCGCCGAGCAGGGGGCGTGGGCTCTCGCGTAACCAGAAGGAGTCTTAACGATGGCTAACCGGCGGATAGCTATGCTTTTGATCGGGCTGGTGATTGTTACGATCACCGGCCTCGGCACGACTCGTTTACTGGGGGCCTTGATGATAGACCGCACAGCGTACCTCCCGGTGGTGATGAGCTCCCATACGGATGCTGCCACGGCGACCGCCACAGCGACCGCCACGGCGACCGTAGGATCAGAATCGCCCCGCCCCTGGGGCGAGGTTCACAACTGGGTCTACTGGCTCGACGGGCCGGATCTGGCGCAGATAGCGGCGTCGAGCTACCAGCTGGCAGTGATCGACTACTCAAATGACGGCACCGCCGCTGGGCGCTTCAGCTCCGCCGAGATCGCGGCGCTGCGCGGGGGCACCTGTCGGCGGCGGGTGCTGGCCTACCTGTCGATCGGCCAGGCCGAGGATTATCGCTTCTACTGGGACCTCGTGTGGGCCACGGCCCCTCCAAGCTGGCTGCTTGAGGAAGATCCCGACTGGGCCGGGAACTACTACGTGAAGTTCTGGGACGCGGGCTGGCAGGCGCAGATCTACAGCTACCTCGACCAGATCATCGCCGCCGGCTACGATGGGGTCTACTTGGATCGGATAGACGCCGTAGACTGGCCCTCGGCGGCCGGGCACCAGGCCGACATGGTGGCGTTCGTCACCGACATCGCGACCTACGCGCGGGCGCGCTCGCCCCTCGGCGAGGATTTTGGGATCTTCTCGCAGAACGGCGAGGCGCTGGGCGCTACCCCGAGCTACCTTGCGGTGACAACAGGCATTGGCGTTGAGGATCTTTACTACCAGGACACCAACATCCCCGTGCCCGAGGGCGAGCGGCTCGCCCGCGAGGCGCTCGTCAGCCAGTTTAAGGGCGGGGGCTACGGTGGCCTGGTGCTCACCGTAGACTACACCAACCAAGCGGCGCAGATCGATGACGCCTACGCGCGCAGCTCCGGGAATGGCTACGTGCCCTACGCCGCAGACGTAGACCTGAACGGGATCCGGATTAACCCAGGCCATGAGCCGACCTGTAGCCAGTAATCCCTCCCCTGGCTAGCAGGCGGCTCTGGCCTCAAGGCTGTAGATCGCGCGATAGACAAAGACCATGGCCGATGCGTTAGCTTTGCTGACGTATCGGCCATGGTCTTTGTCTGCGGCTACCCTGCGTAGGGGTAGTGGAATGCGCCGGGGAACTCCTCAGCCACCGCCTTGCGCTTCCCGCTCCACTCCTCAATGTCGATCCTGTAGACGCTAGTGCGCGCCAGTTCCTCGGCCATGATTGGCTGGTAGTTCTCGCCTGGCCGCAGGTGCGGGAAGTACTTGTCGAGCAGGATCTGTAGGCCGTAGGTGGCCTCCTCCTGGTCCTCGATCACCCGCGCCGACCCGAACACGGTCACGCCGCTGTACTCCACGCTGAACTCCAGCGCCGTATCGGCGGGCAGCAGCCTCCCCATCTCGCTCACGCTCAGGCAGACCGGCTGGGCTGCCTCGATGTTGGCCCGCGTGCGGCCATAGCGCGCCGTGTGCATGTAGATCGCCGCGCGCGTCGGATCGTACACAAACAGGTTGCTGTTGATGAAGGGCTGCCCGTCGGCCACCGTCGCCAGGTAGCCGATCGGCGCGCGGGTCAGCATCTCGGCGATCCACGCATCGTCCTCCACCGCCCGGTCTTTCCGCTTCACCTCGGCCCTCGGTCGGGCCGCGTAGTCGTTTGGCATTGCTGAGCTCCTGATTGCAGATTGTAGATTGCAGATTGCAGATTAGCAGGATGATTGGTTTTTGAGAAGTGCCAGAAGCCGCGAAGTCGCGCAGAAGCCGCGAAACCGCGCCCTGCCACGATCTCCGAGGCCGGGAGAGGCCATGGGCGCGGGGCGCTGCGCCCGCATGCGAGGAAACCCGGCACGCTGTAGGGACGCAGCACGCTGCGTCCCTACAGCTCGCGGTAGCGCGCCTCCCACGCGGCCGCCCGCGCCTCCCCCTCGGCGCAGCCGTCTAGCATGGCGCAGACCTTCCCCCGCATCCCCTCGGCCCCCGCGCCGATTAGCACCAGCCGGTTCAGCGGGCGGGTCGGCTCGCGCGGGCGGAACGGTGTCAGCTCCAGACGCCCGCCAACGTAGTGTAGCTCGTCGGGCCAGGGCGCGTCCCCGCAGTGGATGACGCCCTTGGCCCGGTAGATCTGTGGCGACAGGCTTGACATAAGCTCAACGAGGGCCGCCCGGCGCAGGGGCGTGTCGCCCTCCCACACGAAGCTGCCGAAGCCATCGAGGTGCAGGTGATCGGGCGCGGCATCTGGGTCGTCGGGAGCGAGGCGCGGCCCGAAGAGCAGCTGTGGGTCGATCGCGCCCATGGCGGCGCGGATGATCGGCGCGCGTGGGTTCAGCTCGCGCAGCCGCGCCTCGGCCCCGGCGATAGCCTCGGGGCTGGCCAGGTCAACCCTGCTCAGCACCAGCAGGTCGGCGGCGCGCAGCTGCCACGCGGCCACCGGCGAGGCCGCCAGCGCGCCATCCAGCCCGTCGGCGGCGGCCACCGCCACCACCGCGTCCAGCGGCAGCCCGGCGGCGCGGGCCTGGCGGATCATGCCGCCCGGCTCGGCCAGGCCGGTCGTCTCCACCACAATCTGCTCGGGGTCGGTCATGGCGATCAGCTCCTCCACGGCCACCAGAAAGTCGCTGCCCGCCGCGCAGCAGATGCAGCCGCCGGTCAGCTCAACCATAGGCGGGGCACCGGCCCGCCCCAGCGATGGCCCGTCGAAGCCGGCCTGGCCGATCTCGTTCACCACCAGGGCCATGCGGCGGCCCGCGCCGCGCTCCAGCAGCGCCCGCAGCAGCGTCGTCTTGCCGCTGCCCAGGAAGCCGGTCACAATCGTGATCCGTGGGGTCATCGCATGCCCTCCGCATAGCCGGTCAGCTCGACATACCCGCTGCCGCCGAGGGGCGCGCCTGCGCGGCTGCCGCTGACCTGCACCGCGCCCTCCCAGTAGGCCACGCTCACCGGCAGCTCCTGGTCGGCCAGGTAGGGCTTGATCTCCAGGTCGATCTGTTCGGCGGGGACACGCAGACGCCAGCGGGCCGGGTACACCGCCCCGCTGCGCGGGCTGCGCCAGGTGTCGAGCACATCCACCTGGACATCCTCACGGCTCAGGTTGACCTGCGCCCCGTCGGCGGATACTAGGCTCCCGGCGCTGTAGGGTGATACCGCGCCGTCGCCCTGGCGCAGGCGGTAGAACATTAGGCTAGAGCCGTCGTCCATCTGGAGGGCGAACCAGTCCCAGCCGCTCAGGTCGCCCTCCAGGCTGCTGGTTCCCCACTCGCGGTCCATCCAGCTCAGCCCGCTCACCCGGTAGCGCACTTCACCAATGCGGATCTCGCCCTCGGTCGCCATGCGCGGCAGCGAGTAGTAGTACGAGGCGTTGCCCGGCGTCGGCCCCTTCTGGCTGAGCCCGGCGTCGCCCTGGAGCACCGGCGGCGCGCTGTTGACCGCTCGCAGGTCGATCATCACGTTGCCCTGAGAAGCCCGCAGGCGCATATCCATGCCCTCGGGGCCGCTGCCCTCCACCGACCAGTCCTCTAGGAAGACCTGGAAGGGCGCGCCGCTGGCCCCGGCGAGGTCGGCTGCGCCACGGCTAAAGCGCTCATAGGCGTAGAACTGGCCGCCGGCCACATCGCTCAGGGCCAGGTGGCCCATGTAGATATCGCGGGTGGCCCAGTCAGACGCGCGCTCGGGGGCGGCGGGGGCGAGGGCGCGGCGGAAGATCGTCAGCTGGTAGCCGAAATGATGACCATCGCCATCATCGAGGTTGCCGGTGAAGTACCACCACTCGGTGAGGAAATCCGGGTGCGGGCCGTGATCCTGCGGGAAGGCGAAGGGCTGCGGCGCGAGGGCGCGCGCATACCCCGCCGTGCTATCGGCGCTCAGCGCCTCGACCGCCCCCAGGCGGGCGCGAACCTGGTGCTGGGCCGGGGCGGCGCAGGAGGCCAGCAGCGCCAGACATGCCAGCAGCAGGGCGGGCAGAACCTTCATGCGGCGCGGGCGGTATATGATCGGATGCATAAGAGCATTGTACCCCTTCGTCAGTGGTCAGTGGTCACAGGGCTGTTGAATTGTCACGCGCCCGGCCCGTAAACGGGCGGGCTCTCATCTACGAAGGCCGCCTGCGCGGCCTACCTGAGGCCGCGCAGGCGGCCTTCGTAGATGAGAGCCCGCGACTTCAGTCGCCGGGCGGCGGCTTGCGCCCGCATCAGAATAGGCATATGATGAGCGACTACCAAGACATCGAGGACACGGCGCGGGTGCTGGTGGCGGTGGTGAACCGCGTGCGCGACCTGGATCTGGCCCGCGCCGAGGGCTGGTACCGCGTGCCCCTGGCCCGCCTGCCGGCCCGCTTCGCCGCCGACTTCCTGGCCTTCTATCAGACGGTCGCCTTCGGCGCGGAGCGCTGGGCGGTGCGCTACTATGCGCCGGTGCTGCGCTACCAGATCGTCTCGCGCCGTGAGCTGCTGCCCAGCGAGCCCGATCACCCCCGCGCCGAGGATCGCTACTACCGGGTCGAGATCGGCCCGCTGGAGGCGCTGCCCCTGCCCATTCCCGCTAGGCGGCTGCGCCGGGTCAGCTTCATCAGCACCACATTTGGCCAGCTGCGGCGCGCCGGCGATGTGCGCGAGCTGTTTCACCCTGACGAGGACGCCGCGCCGCCCGACGACCTCTGGGGTGCCGGGATGGCCGGAAAGAGCCTGATGTAATCAATGCTGAATGTTGAATGACTGGCATTCAGCATTCAGCATTCAACATGAGCCAATGCACGCTATTATTGTCGCCAACGCGCCCGACTTCGACGCAAACCCCTTCGCCAAGCTGTTGGCCTCCGCCGATCTGGTCGTCGCCGCCGACGGCGGGGGCAACGCCCTGCGCGCCGCCGGGATCACCCCCCATGTGGTGATCGGCGACCTCGACTCGCTTGAGCCAGACGTCGAGGGGATCTTCCGCGCCGCAGGTGCTGAGGTGATCCGCCACCCGGCCGAGAAGGATGAGACCGACCTGGAGCTGGCGCTGCTGCTGGCTGTGGGGCGTGGCGCGGGCCAGATCGACATCCTCGGCGCGATCGGTGGCCGCTGGGACCAGGGGCTTGCCAATGTGGCGATGCTCGCCCTGCCCGAGCTGGCCGGCCTGCGGGTGCGCCTGCTCGATGTGGCGCAGGAGGCATTCCTGGTGCGCGGCGCGGCCGAGATCTACGGCGTGGTGGGCGACACCGTCTCGCTGCTGCCGCTTGGCGGCCCGGCCCACGGCGTCACGACGCGCGGCCTCTACTACCCGCTGGATGGTGCCACCCTGCGCTTCGAGCGCTCGCGCGGCGTGAGCAACCTGATCACAGAGCCCCCCGCCCACGTCTCCGTGGGCGAGGGGCTGCTGCTGATGGTGCGCCATCACAAACAATAGGCGCAATAGCGCAAGAATCGCGCTGTCACGCTGAGCGGAGCGAAGCGTCCCGGTCGGGATTCTTCGCTTCGCTCAGCGTCTCAGTGCCTCAGTGCCTCAGTGCCTCAGTGATTAAATCTGATCCAGGTAGTCCTTGAGGAGCTTGCCGAGGCGCGGGTGGCGCAGCTTGCGCAGAGCCTTCACCTCGATCTGGCGGACGCGCTCGCGGGTCACGCCAAATGCCTTGCCGACCTCCTCCAGGGTGCGCGGCTGGCCGTCGGAGAGGCCGTAGCGTAGCTCCAGCACGCGCCGCTCGCGCTCGGTGAGCTGGTCGAGGGCGGTGGCGATCTGCTGGCGGAGCATGCCGCTGGCGGCGGCGTCATCGGCGTCGAGGGCGTGCGGGTCGGGGATGAAGTCAGCCAGGGTGCTGTCGGCCTCCTCTCCCACCGGCGTCGCCAGCGAGACCGGGTCCTGGGCGGTGCGGCGCAGCTCGCGCAGCTTCTCCTCGCTCATGCTGAGGGTGAGGGCCAGCTCGCTGTCGTTCGGCTCGCGGCCGAGGCTCTGGGTGAGCTGGCGGCGGGCCGCCTGGATGCGGTTTAGCGTCTCGCCGAGGTGGACGGGCAGGCGCACCAGGCGGCTCTGGTCGGCTAGGGCGCGCGAGAGTGCCTGCTTGATCCACCAGGTTGCGTAGGTGCTGAACTTAAAGCCCTTGTCGTGGTCGAACTTCTCGATGGCGCGCAGCAGCCCGAGGCTGCCTTCCTGGATGAGGTCGAGCAGGGGCAGCCCACGGTCGCGGTAGCGCTTGGCGATGCTGACGACCAGGCGCAGGTTCGCGGCGGCCATCTTCTGGCGCGCGTCGTTACCCTGGTCGATCTGGCGGCGCAGTTGGAGCGCCTCGATGCTCTCGGGCGGGATGCCGCTGATCTTACGCTCGGCGATCTGCCCCTTCTCGATCGTCTGGGCCAGGCGCTTCTCCTCATCGGCGGTGAGCAGCGGCACCTGGCCGATCTCACGCAAGTAGAGCCGCACACTGTCGCCGAGGAGCGCGTCAGAGAGCCCCTCATCGAGATCGATCACGGCGGCGATCGTTGGCTCCTCCTCGACCGCCGTATCGTCGGCGCTATCGCGCACCGGGATGCTGGCCTCGGTCAGGGCTGCGTAGAGCGTGTCGATTACCTCGACCGCCTCCTCGGTGTTCGGCACCAGGGCCTGGATCTCTTCAAACGTGACAAAGCCGCGCTGTCGTCCGAGGGCGATCAGCCCCTGCATGTCGGTCGGGGTGCCAGCGGGGCCGCGCGCGGTGCCGGGTTGGGTCTGAGCCATAGCGTTATCCTTGACCGGGCGAATCAGTGCCGTGCAGGGCTGCCGTATCCCTCCGGCAGATCAGCGTACGCCTGTGATGCCGTTGATACGGATGCCTTGATTACGCGATAGAGAGAGGTCGCTGGCTTTCTGAAGAAAGAACGTGGGATTGTGCCGATATTGCGCCCATACACGTGGGGAGCATTGTAGCATACCTGCTGCTGGCCTGCGGGGCAGCCGCATCACCACACAAGATGAATACCTATCGTAGCAGGGCGCGCACCTCGGCGGCGCTGGCGCATTCCAGGGCGCGTCGGGCGAGGTCGGCCGCCTCACCCATATCAGCGGCGCGGATGGCTGCGCGCACCAGTGGCAGGCTGTTCGGCCCGCAGCTCAGCTCGTCCACACCCAGGCCGATCAGCAGCGCGGTGGCTGCGGGGTCGCCCCCGAGCTCGCCACAGATGGCTACGTGCCGCCCGTGGCGGTGAGCCGCCGCGCAGGCCATGGCGATCAGGCGCAGAACCGCCGGGTCGAGCGGCTGGTAGAGATCCTTGATCCGGCTGTTGCCCCGGTCGCAGGCCAGGGTGTACTGGGTCAGGTCGTTGGTGCCGATGCTGAAGAAGTCCGCCTCGCGGGCCAGCGCCTCGGCGTTCAGTGCGGCCGCCGGCACCTCAATCATCACGCCGAGCTGCGGGCTGGCGGCCTGCTCCACGCCCTCCTCGGCCAGCTGTGCCTGCGCCTGGCGCAGCAGATCCTTTGCCTGGCGCAGCTCATCTAGCGTGCTCACCATCGGCAGCATAATCCGGATGTCGGCGGCGGCCCCGGCGCGCAGCAGTGCGCGCAGCTGGGGCATCAGGATCTCGGGCTGGCTCAGGCCGATGCGCAGGCCGCGCCAGCCCAGGAAGGGGTTCTCCTCGTGGGGCAGCGGGAAGGCCGGCAGGTGCTTGTCGCCGCCCACATCGAGCGTGCGCACCGTGATCGGCGTGCCGGGCAGCTCGGCGGCCACCGCCGCGTAGAGACCCAGCTGCTCCTCCTCGCCCGGCAGGTCGGGCCGCTCTAGGAACAGCAGCTCGGTGCGCAGCAGCCCCACCCCAGCGGCCCCCCACTCGCGGGCGGCCAGCGCCTCGGCGGGCGTGGAGGCGTTGGCCACTAGGGCCACCGGCTTGCCGTCGCGGGTCATCGTGGGCAGCCCGATCTCGGCGCGCATGGCCGCCGTGTGGGCGTCGAGGTCGGCCTGGGCACCTCGGAGCCGCGTCAGCTCATCGGCGGGCGGGTCGATCTGGAGGCTGCCCGCCGCGCCGTCGAGGGCCAGCGTGACTCCCTGATGGACACGTAACACATCGTCACCGAGCCCGATCACCGCTGGAATGCCGAGGGCGCGGGCCAGGATGGTGCTATGCGTGGTCGGTCCTCCCTCCGCCAGGGCGAAGCCGAGCAGCAGCTCGCGGGGTGCGCTCATCAGGTCGGAGGGGCCGATGTCGCGGGCGACCACCACCGCCGGCGCGGCCAGGAGATCGGCGAGACCCTCGGCCCCGGTGAGGCGGCGCTGCACCTGGCCGACGACATCGCGCACATCGGCGGCGCGGGCGCTCAGGTACTCGTCGTCGAGCGTGAGCAGCTCGGCGGCCTGCTCCTCTCCAGCGGCGATGATCGCCTGTGCCGCGCCCTGATCGCCCGCGCTGATCAGGGCCACCGCCCGGTCGCGCAGGCCCGGATCGCCCAAAAACATGCGGTGTGCGCCGAAGATCTCGGCCTCATCAGCCTTGCCCTGGGCGCGCAGCTGCTCCTCAATCTCGGCGATAGCCTCATCTACCTCAATGATCGCGGCGTCGAGGCGAGCCACCTCATCTTCCGCCGCCCCCACATGCGCAGAATCGGCGGCGGCGGTCGGGTTGAACACCAGGGCCGGGCCGATCGCGATCCCGGGCGCGGCGGCGATGCCGCAGATGATCTGGCTTTTGCTCATTTATCGTCGTCCGTAGGGGCGGCTCGCGAGCCGCCCCTACCCTACCTACCCTTACCGCAGCCCCAGCACGCTATGTGAGATCACATTGCGCAGGATCTCCGAGGTGCCCTCGCCGATCGTGAGCAGGCGCGTGTCGCGGTACATCCGTTCGACGGGGAACTCCGCGCTATAGCCGTAGCCGCCGAGGATCTGGATGGCGTCGCGGCAGACCTTCTCGGACGCCTCTGAGGCGTAGAGCTTGGCCACAGCGGCCTCCCTGCTGTAGGGGCGGCCCAGCTCCTTCAGCCACGCGGCCTGGTAGACCAGCATGCGCGCCGCGCTGACCGCGACCTCCATGTCGGCGATCATATTCGACACCGACTGGTGGGCGCCGATCGGTTTGCCGAACGCCTCGCGCTCGCGGGCGTAGCTCACGGCGGCCTCGTAGGCACCCTGGGCCAGACCAACCGCCATCGCGCCGATGCCGACGCGTCCGCCGTCGAGCACCTTGAGGAACTGGATAAAGCCCTTGCCGCGCTCGCCGAGCAGGTTCTCCTGTGGCACGCGCACATCCTCCAGCTGGATCGCCGTCGTCACCGATCCGCGCAGGCCCATCTTCTCCTCGGGCTTGCCGAAGCGCATCCCCGGCGTGCCGCCCGGCACAATGATCGCGCTGATCCCCTTCTTGCCGCGATCCTTGTCCGTCACCGCAGTGACGATTACATGACCGGCGACGGGCGCGTTGGTGATCCACATCTTGCTGCCGTTGATCACCCACGTGTCGCCGTCGAGCGTGGCGGTGGTGCGGGTGGCCCCGGCGTCGGAGCCGGCGTGAGGCTCAGTGAGGCCGAAGGCGGCCATATGCTTGCCCTCAGCGGCAGGCTTGAGGAACTGCTTCTTCTGCTCGGGCGTGCCGAACATTGCGATCGGCGCACTGCCCAGGCCAAGGTGGGCCGAGTAGGCGATCGCCGTCGACCCACAGCAGCGGGCCACTTCCTCGATCGCGATCGCCGTGCTGATGCTATCGAGGCCGGCGCCGCCGAACTCTTCGGGGAAGGGCAGCCCCATCAGGTCGAGCTCGGCCATCTTGCGGAATGTCTCGGCGGGGAACTCCCCGCTCTCATCGACGTGACGAGCAAGCGGCGCGATCTCCCGCTCAGCGAACTCGCGCACGGTGCGCCGGATCATCACCTGCTCGTCGCTCAAATCAAAGTACATCATCGTCTCCATGAGCCTATCAGTTTGCTAGGGTGTTATGACGCGGGAAGTATAGCACAGGCTCTTCCTGCGCATGTTTTGCCTGATGGAGACCGCAATGCTCTCCATTCGAGCGGTTTCAACCGCCCGTCATCAGACACTCATCACCTCTACGCCCTCCATCGTCTCGGCGATCAGGTTGTCCACAACCGCCTTCAGGTCGCCGCCGCTCTCCTCGAATACCCGCAGCTGCCGGTCGGCGCTGGAGCCGTGCTCGGCGATATGTAGCAGGTACTCGACCTCCTTGCGCGATCCGAGCATGTCTACCACATCGTCCACAAGCTCAACCATCTCCTGAATGAGCGCCTTCGTCTCCACCTCGCTGCGCTTGCCGAAGTCGATCATCTTGCCGCCCATGCCGTAGCGCTGGGCGCGCCACTTGTTCTCATTGATCAGGGCGCGCCGGTAGACCCGGAAGGTTGTGTTGTGCTCGAACATGATGTAGAACTTGACGATCACCGCCTGCATCATGGCGGCCAGGGCCAGGCACTCCTCGACCCTGGTGGCGATATCGCAGACTCGGAACTCCAGGGTACCGAAGAAGGGGTGCGGGCGCAGATCCCACCAGATCTTCTTGCCGTTGTCGATACATCCGGTGCTGATCAGCAGCTCGATATAGCGCTCGAACTCCCCGGCTGAGGTGAATGTCGGCGGGATGCCGGTGCGTGGGAATCCGCTAAAGATCACGCTGCGGTAGGAGTGGAAGCCGGTCTTGCGGCCCATCCAGAAGGGTGAGGATGTGCTGAGGGCCAGCAGGTGCGGGCAGAGGTAGCGGGCCACATTCATCAGCTCGATCGCCGCGTGGTTGCTGGGCATGCCGATGTGGCAGTGCATCCCGAAGATCAGCAGTTGGAGCGCGGCGTCCTGCATCTCGCCCACCACCTGGTCGTAGCGCTCGTAGGGCGTGATCTCCTGGGTCATCCACGAGGAGAAGGGGTGGGTGCCGGCCGCGACGATCTTCAGATTATGGCGGGCGGCCAGCCCGGCGATCGTGCCGCGCAGGCGGGTAATCTCGGCCCTGGCCTCGGAGATCGTGCGACATGGCCGCGTGCCCACCTCGACGATGCTCTGGTGCATCTCGGGCTTGATCTGCTCGCGCAGGATCGTCCGGCCCGGCTCAAGGATCTGTGTGATATAGGAGCGCAGCTCGCGCGTCTCTGGGTCAACGATCTGGTATTCCTCCTCGATCCCCAGGGTAAACGCGAAGTCCGGGTCCATCGGGTTGTACACGCTCACGGCGCTCTTCTCCTCGCTTGTGCGATCTGTTAGGGGACAGGGAACAGGGGACGGGAACAGGGGATAGGGAACAGGGAACAGGGTTTGGTTGGGATATAGATATTATACACGGAGACAAGATCTCAGAGAGCTTTACCACTTGGCATAGCGCAAGGCATCCCAATGCGAAACCCCTGTCCCCTTGCCCAGACAAGCGTATGCTGGTAGCATACCTTCTGTCCGCTGTCCGCTGTCCCCTGTCCCCTAGAGCGAGGTTCCATGGATATCGAACTATTTCGACCGGCGGCAGAGCGCTGCCTATTTGGCGCGCGGATGGGCGGGCTCGTGCTGGCGGCGGCCCGCGGCGACGCCGCGCCGCAGACGCTGGCTCTGGGCATTGATGCGGCGGGCGCGCAGATCACCGCCGATAGCCTGTTCATCGGGGCCTCGCTGACCAAGCTGGCCACCGCCCTGGCCGTGCTGCGCCTGGCCGACCTCGGCGCCCTCGGGCTCGACGATGATCTGGCCGAGCATCTCCCAGACGCGGCGGCCGCCCGCCCCGGCGTGACGCTGCGCCGCATCCTGAGCCACAGCGCCGGGCTTCCCTTCGATGTGAGCCCCGAGCGGGCTCCATATCGCATCGGGCTGACATGGCCTGCCCTGGCCGACGCCTGCCTGGCTGAGCCGCCGGCGACCGCGCCTGGCAGCGTGGTGCAGTACGGGAACATGGGCTACGGCCTCGCCGCCGTGATCGTCGAGCGGCTCACCGGCATGCCCTTCGCGGCGGCGCTTGAGGATCTGGTGCTCGGCCCGCTGGGCGTCGAGGGCTACCTCGGCAGCGAGCCGCCGCGCCCTCCGGCCCTGCTGGCCGATATTCGCGGCAGCAACCCGCCGGAGCTTGAGTCATTCAACTCAGCCTTCTACCGCTCGCTGGCGCTGCCCTGGGCCTGCCTGGTGCTGACGGCAGCGGGCGCGCTGACGCTGGTGCGGGCCTTCGCCGGGTATCCGGCGGGCTTCCTCTCGCCCGCGCTCCTGGCTGACGCATGCGCCAGCCAGACCGACGGGCTGCCGGGCGGCTCGGCCCCGCCGCTCTGGTACCCAGACTGCCCGTGGGGGATCGGCCCGGACATCCGGGGGGCTAAGCAGCCTCACTGGGCAGCGCCAAACGCCGCGCGCGAGTCCTTCGGGCACGCTGGCGCATCTGGCTGCATCGCCTGGCACGACCCGGCGAGCGACATAAGCTACGCGATCATGGGCACGCGCACCGCGTCCAACGGCTGGCTGCTTCGCCACGCCACGGCCCTCGGGGCCGCGCTAGTGGAGGGTTATCGGTAGGGGCGGCACGCTAGGGGCGGCTCGCGAGCCGCCCCTACTGAGCCATGTGCTGGCACCAACCCCCGACTCCCGACCCCCGACTCCTGACTCCCGCCTCAGGGTCTCAGCACAGCGAACTCCAGGTCAGGTTCATCCGGGTTAAAGATCATATCCACCGGGATGCCCTCGAAGCGAGCCTCGCCGGTATGGTTGAAGTGCGCGACAAAGCTTTGCACCTTGCCAACCGACAGCAGCATCTTGCCGACGACGGGCGGGGCTGCGTTGACGATCATCCGCCAGCTTGAGGGGGATTCCTCCTGGATCGTGATGATGTACTGGCGCTGCGTGTTACCGTCGATATTCTCGAAGAGCACATAGGTCAGATCGCTGCTGCTGCGGGTGGGCGTAGCTATCAGGCTCAACGGCGGGAGTGCCGCGATCATAGCGCTTCGTCGGAGCACAAAGGTGGTGAGTGCCTGGCGCATGAGGGTTGTCACCTCGGCTGACGGTAGCTGGATTGCCTGCGGACTATCGAGCCACTGCATAGGTGTGCGTCCTTACCGTTAACTTGTACCCTAATGTTGGTAGACAAAGCTCGATCTGCCTTGCCGTTTAGGCATCGTTTGTGACACGTATAACCTCGATCGTACGGGCGAGCCGCCGGTCGAGGGGGTGTGGCTGTGTGCCAATGCGGAGGGTAATTGGCCCATCGAAGGGCGCGCTCTCAACGATCTGCACGCAGATACCGGGGGTGAGGCCGAGATTAGCCAGATAGCGCAGCCGGTCGGCGCTCTGGTCGCGCACGCGCGCGATGCGGGCACACTCGCCCACCGCCAGATCCGCCAGGCGGATGTCGTCACTCGGCGGCAGCCGCCCCTCCAGCGTCGGGATCGGGTCACCGTGCGGGTCGACGTTAGGGTTGCCGAGGTGCGCGGCGATGCGGGCCTCCAGCTTCTCGCTGATATGGTGCTCCAGCCGCTCGGCCTCCTCGTGGACCTCGTCCCAGCTGTAGCCGAGCGCCTCCACAAGGTAAAGCTCAAGCAGGCGGTGGTGGCGGATCACCTCAAGGGCGATCCGCTCGCCGCCGGCGGTGAGCTGGACGCCCTGGTAGGGTGTGTGCCGCACCAAGTTCATCTCGGCAAGCTTTTTGATCATGCCGGTGACGGAGCCTGGCTTAAAGCCGCGCTGCTCGCCGAGCATCGAGGTGGTGACGACCCCCCCCTGCTGCTGGAGCATGTAGATCGCCTTGAGGTAGTCCTCAATCGCCGGCGTGACGCGGCTGCTCTGGTGGATCTGCTCGTCGGGTGTCGTCATCGACTACGCCTCCTTCACCAGGAGTATCTCCGCCATACGCCACTGCGGATCGCTCTGGCAACTGTACCATAATCTTGCTTGGTTTGCACGCTGGCGCGCGACATGCTATCCTACGTCGTCAGAGCGGCCTTCTGCGCCGATCATGCTCATTCGCCCTGGCTGAGATAGAGGTGCTCGCCGATGACCATCACTGATCGTATGCTTACGGGCGCAATCGCCAATAACCCCGCCAACTATGACGGCGATGGCGAGTGGCGCTATTCGATCCCTCACAAGACACTCTACTTTACTCGCGCATCTGCCCCCGACCCGAAGGATAGCGAGCCATGGTTTTCGCTCCCCTCGCTGAACCCTGACGGCTCGCGGCGCATGGAGTTGGCCTTCCTCCAGTTCATCCAGCGGCGCTGGCCGCCAAGCCGTCGGGCCGAGCTTGAGCGCTTTGCCGAGCGGCGCGGCTGGAACCTGGCGATGGAGCTGAAGTATGGCGGCGGAGCTCTAGAGGATAAAGAGGCTGAGGATTGGCAGTATGTGGTCAATCGTGAGCTCCATCGCCTCGCTCAGCAGGTTCGCGATAAGATCGCCGAGCTTGGGCAGAGCTGATCAACGACGAACGACGAACGACCAACATGAGTAGCCTTTACTGGCTGTGTGTTGGTCATTCGTCATTGGTCATTGGTCGTCACCACTACAGCTCCCCAGAGAATCGGTACTCCCTGGTTTGCACCACGCCGAGGATGCGGTAGGTGGCGGTGGCGCTGATCTGGTACGGGCCAGCGTGCGCGGCGCCGAGCGGCACCTCTGCCTCAGTCGCCTCGCCGTCGGTGGTAATGCTCCCGGTCGCGCCATCGCCCATACTCAGGTCGAAGATGATACTCTGTGGCCGTGCGCCCGCGCCGTAGCCCCAGCGAAACCCGACAGATGTTGGCCCTAAGCCGTGGAGCCTGCTCATCTGTACGTTGCGCACGCTCGCCGGGAGCAGCGCGCCACGCCAGACCGCTGCGGTCAGGACACCCCAGAAGGCGATCCAGAAACCTCTTCGCATCTTCGCTGCCCCCTAATCATCGTCATCCTCACCCGCATCGGCGTCGCCGTTCGGCAGCCTGATCGTGCGGCGCTCCGGGTCGGCCTGCTGGCGGTACAGTGTGGCCACATGGCCGATCATAAGCACCAGGGTGCTGCCCGTCTCCTCTATGATCGTCGCGGTGAGCTGCTTGCGCTCCTCCTTATACTCCAGGAAGCGCACCTTGATCAGCTCGTGGGCGTCGAGCTCGCGGTGGATCTTGTCGATGATCTGCTCGGTGAGCCCCTGCTTGCCGAGGAGCACGGTTGGCTTGAGCGGGTTGGCGATCCTGCGCAGGTAGTTGCGCTGGCGTTTTGTGATCTCTTGCATGCCACCTCCCGGTGGGGTGCGAGCGCGGCATTGCCGCTCCCGCAGTAGCGTATTATTGGGGTCGGAAGGCAAAGCCCTCGACCCCAACAGCTTCAGTGTCTCAGTATCTCAGTATCTCAGCGCCTCAGTGCCTCAGTGATACCGTCCGCGCAGGTCATTCAGCCGCACGGTGAGCACATCGCGCAGGTTGCGCAGCGAGTCGCGCACGGGGCTCACCTTCGTCTCGGTGCCATAGTTCCAGAGCACAGGCACCTCGGCGATGCGGTAGCCGCAGCGGCGGGCCAGGAAGAGCAGTTCAACATCGTAGGCCGTCACCGCCGCGCCGCGCAGGATGGGCGCATCGTCGCCGTAGATTCGGATGCGCCGGAAGAGATCCTGGGCGGCGGCGCGGGTCAGCGCCTTGAACCCGCACTGGGTGTCGTTAATCCCCTGGATCGCTACGCTGCGGATGATCAGATTAAACACGCGGCCCATCACATGGCGGTACCATGGCTCGCCCTGGCGCGTGGCGCCCAGCCCCTCGCGCGAGCCGATCACTACATCGTGGCCGCCGACGAGCTGGGCGTAGAGCTTCTCCCACTCGCTGATTGGCACGGCCAAGTCGGCGTCGCAGAGCAGCACATAGGCCCCTCGGGCGGCCAGGGCACCCGCCCGCACCGCAAAGCCCTTCCCGCGATGGTCGCGCCGTAGAACCTGCACGCCGGGGTGTCCCTTGGCGGCGGCAATCGTCCCATCGCTGCTACCATCATCTACCACCAGCACCTCGCTGGCGTAGCTCTGGCGGGCCAGGTAGCTCGTCACGTTCGCCAGGGTTGTGGGCAGGCGGCCCTCCTCATTGTACGCGGGAATCACTATTGAGAGAAATGGTGCTTCGGGGGACACAGGATCTCACTTCGGCTGCCGGTCACCGGTGGGGGACCAGCGCGCAATAGCGTCGGCGAGCGGGTCATCGGCGTGGGGGGTGGCCTCTGCCCGTCGTTTGGCGAGGAAGCGCGGCAGGCTGTGCAGGGCGGCCATCTGGCCGCGCAGGCGGGCGCGGGCGGCCGGCTCGCGCAGGTGGCGCAGGCTCTGGAGCGTGAATCCCAGCTGCGAGCGCAGCAGATCGGGCCAGTGACGGCGGGCCAGCAGGCCGGGCATATTCTTCGCCCAGACGAGGGCGAAGTTTCGGCCGCAGTAGTAGCTGGCCAGGGTGCCGCCGCCGGTGGCGCTCAGCTTATGGTAGACCACAGCCGTCGGCACAAAGATCGTCCGCAGCCCGGCCCGCCGCGCCCGCAGGTTCAGGTCCACATCCTCGCAGTACATCACCAGATCTTCATCGAAGACCTTGCCGCCCTCAGCCAGCGACTCCAGAGCGCTGCGCCGGTAGGCCGCCGCGCCGGCGCAGGGGCCGAACACTTCGCTCACCACATCGTACTGGCCGATGTCGCGATCCCAGACCCCGCGCGAGCCCGGCTCGCCAGTGATCTGGTAGTAGTCGCCCGTAGAGTGGATGTGGTCGCGCCGGTCGAAGAGCATCAGCTTGCTGGCGGCGAAGGCGTACTGTGGCCGGTGCTCTAGGGCTCCCACGAGCTGGTCAAGCCAGCGTGGGTCAGCCTCGGTATCGTTATTGAGCAGCACCACATAGGGCGCACGAGTTACCGCGATCCCGGCGTTCACCGCTACGGCCAGGCCATGGTTCTGCGGCCGGGCCATCACGCGCACCTCGGGGTAGCGCTCGGTGAGCAGGGCCAGCGACCCGTCGCTACTGCCGTCATCGACCACCGTCACCGTAAAATCCTGCCTGCTCTGGGCGCGCAGCGAGTCGAGGCATGTGGCGAGCAGGAGCGCCCCGTTATAGTTCGGGATGATGACATCGATCATGCGAGCGTTGCGAGGTAGGCTTCCAGCGCCTCCTGCCAGGGGCGCAGGGCGATGCCGAGATCCGCGCCAGCAATCGTTGCCAGCGGCGTGTAGGGCGGCGGGGTGCTAGCGCGCTGGTAGTCGGCTAGGCGGATGGGCATGATCGGCACATCGGCGCGACCGGCCATGCGTAGGATCTCGCTGGCGAACGCATAGCGCGAGCAGGCCCCCTCGTTCACTAGGTGATAGGTGCCGTAGCAGCGGGTGGTGATCAGGCGCGAGACCCCCTCTGCCACATCAGCGCAGTAGGTTGGGTTGCCGACCTCATCGTCCACCATACGGATGCCGCCCTCGGGCGGGCTGGCAGCTAGGCGCAGCACCGTGCGTACGAAGTTGCGCTCGCCGCCGTAGAGCCAGGCCACCCGCACAATATAGAAGTCACGCAGCAGCTCGCGCACCGCGAGCTCGCCGGCCCACTTCGAGCGGCCATAGGCATTGATCGGCGCGGCCGCGTCATACTCCATATAGGGCCGGTCGGCGTCGCCGGGAAAGACCTCGTTGGTGCTGATGTAGACCAGGGGGGCGTCGAGTCGGCGGCAGGCCAGGGCGACGTACTTGGTGCCCAGGGCGTTGACGCGGTAGGCGCGCTCCGGCTCACAGGCGCAGCCATCTACGTTCGTGTATGCCGCCGAATGGATGACCAGATCCGCGCCGGTGGCAGCGATCTGGTCAGCTGTCTGTGGGCTGCTGAGCTCAAGCTGCTCGTGCCCGAGCAGGATGAGATCATGCTCATTGGCAAGGGCGGTCGCGAGGGCACGGCCAAGCTGGCCCCCTGCACCAGTGATCGCAATACGCACGCATCCCCTCCTCTGCCCATTGTCATCAGGCGGACAGAGTAGCAGATCGTGAGAAGAGCGTCAAACTGCCGCGTGTTGAGCGCAGGGCTGATGCAACATTACCTCCCGGTGGGGGTGCGGGGGCGGCGAAGCCGCCCCAGGTTGAGCGATCTCCTCAACGCTCAACACTGAATCAGTGGGGTGTGAGGGGCAGGGTGATCTCCACCATCACGCCGGGGCCGTCGCTACGGTTGATGATCGCGCAGCGGCCACCGGCGGCGTAGACAATCCGCGCCACCAGTGCCAACCCCAAGCCCATGCCCTCAACCTGGCCGGTGAAGCTGCGCTCGCCCTGGTAGTAGGGCCGCCAGGCCGAGGCGATCTGCTCTGGCGAGAGGCTCGCTCCATCGTCGGCGACCCGCAGGATGATCTGGTTGTTGGCGGCGGGGAGGATCGTGACGCGCACCAGTGGTGTGCCGGTGGGGTGGAATTTGCGCGCGTTCTCTAGCAGTTCGCGCAGCGTGACATCTATGCTATGGCGGGCGATCATGATTCGGCGGTGGTCGCATTGGTCGTGGTGGATCGTCTCGACCTCTGCGATCTGGAGGTCGCTGGCGATCTCTGCGACGATCGCGTCGATATCATCGAGGGTGATCCGGTCGCTGCCGTAGATATCGGTTGGGGGACGCATGTAGTTAAGGATATCCTCGATCTCGCCCTGGAGCCGACGGGAGCCGGCGATTGCCACCCCGGCGACGCGTTTGATCCCGGCGCTGTCCATCGTAGCCGCGCTGTCGTGGATCAGATTGAGCCCGCCGAGGATGCTCACAAGGGGGGTGCGCATCTTGTGTGCGACCATGGCGTGGAAGGTCCACATGTCGCGCTGCGAGGTGATCTGAGAGGTGACATCGCGGAGCCGCACGACGTGCCGGTCATCGCCACTGGGGGGCTGGACGGCCAGATCAACCTGGATCCAGAACTCGGCGGCGGTGGCCGTCTCGGGGCGCACCAGCATGCGCGGTGCGCCTTCGGGGAGCGGCTGCGGCCAGCTATCCCACATTTGCTGCGGGGCGAAGTTGTACTGGCAGGCGACGCAGCTCAGAAATGCCTTGGGTGAGTCCTCGTTCAGGCTCAGCAGCTCGCGCGCCCGCTGGTTGCTGTACTGGATCTGGTCGTCTGCGGTGATGATCAGGTAGCCGTCATCAGACTGCTCGACCACCCATGCGAAGCGCGCCTTCTCGATGTTGGTGCGCTCCTGCTCTTCGAGCAGGAGTCGGTAGCGGTTGAGCCGGAGCACCGTGGAGACGCGGGTGCGAAGCTCGACATAATCGAAGGGCTTGCCAATAAAATCATCGGCACCGACCTCGAAGCCGCGCAGGCGCGAGGCGCGGTCATCCAGGGCGGTGATCATAATCACAGGGACTTTCGCGAGCTGGGGGTCGGCTCGCAGCGCCTGGCAGACGCTAAACCCGTCCATGCCGGGCATCATCACATCGAGGAGCACCAGATCAGGCCGGTGGGCGGCGGCGAGCTCCAGCGCCTCGTTGCCGTTCATCGCGCAGAAGATTCGATAGTCGAGCGGGCGCAGCAGATCGGAGAGGATGGCGAGAATCTGCGGGTTATCGTCGACGAGAAGGATCGTGCTGCGATCCATAAGCGTTAGTATGCTGTGCTATATCAGTTTGTTTAGCTGTGGCCACCGATAGCTGAATCAAAATAGGCAATACCGCAGAAGTAACGCTGTGAGGCGTCCTGTCATTCTGAGCGAAGCGAAGAATCCCGGCCGGGACCCTTCGCTTCGCTCAGGGTGACAGCGTTACTTATACTCTATTGCCAAAATAGTATACTCGAAATGGCGTGATGATGCACCCTCATCAAACCGGCCCAACCCGTCCGCGGGCCGACTGGATGATCCGTAGCAGCTCCTCATCGCTGGGGCCACCGCCGTGCTCCTCCCACCAGATCCGATACCAGCGCAGGTTCTCGCTGAAGGCCCAGATCACCTCCTCATTACTGAGGGGCGGCACCCGCTGCCGCAGATCATGCAGCACTTCCTGCCGATCACTGTCGCTCAGCTCGTCGATCGACTCGAGGATGCGCTCGGCGCGCAGCAGAAAGATCTCGCGCTCGATCGTCGGGAACTGATCACCGATCTGACGGATATTGCCCAGGTAGCAGATGGTGCGCTGGCGTGGCGCGCCCTTCTGATCACGGTAGCTTTCGACAAGGTAGGCGTCGAAGAAGCTTGTATCCGCGATGTTGGCGTTTTTATGTCGCCGGACGATCCAGCGGACGTACATGGTCAGCTCCGTGAATCACAAATTTTGCTTATTATAGCATGGCTTTCACTAATATCGAATAATATGACAATATGTTCTTCTACCACTGCAAGGCCAAAGTGGCTATGAATCATGCCATGCTTGTATGATTAAGATGCGGCAAAACCGCACCTTAATCATACAAGCATGCATGGTGCTAGGATCGGCAACACCAACCCTGCCAGCGGCGATCGCCTAGCGTACTACAAGCGGCAGGTAGACCTGATGGTTTTGCTGGAGCACTGGCTGGCTCAGCAGGTACTCGTGGCGCGCCCCGCCGATCTCGATCTCGACCAGCCAGTAGCTATAGCTCGCCTGCGTGTCGGCGTCGCTGTCGAGCCAGCTGTAGCTCGCGCCGCTCCCGCCTACGCCACGGGCCAGAATCATCGCCCCGCTCACTTGTTCCGCATCGGCGCGGCTGCCCGTGGCGCTGCGGTAGATCTCAAACCCTGCGCTGTTCAGCTCTGTGCCGGTCGTCCAGCGCAGCAGGTTGCCGTTCTGCTGCTGCTCCAGGGTGAAGCTCAGCAGCGTGATCGCGGTTGGCGGGCGCGACATCCCGGCCCACCAGGTCAGATCGAGCGCGCCGATGCCCAGCGAGAAGACTTTTGTCCGCCCGCTGTTCGGGCTGGCGTCGCTGTCGATGCCGGTGTCGCTGCCCTGGCTCTCCGGGCTGATCGCCCAGCCCACAGGCGCGTAGAACTGAATGTAATAGTCGCCCGGCTCCAGGTCGGTGAAGATGAATGTTCCGGTGTCATCGGTGACGGCGCTGCCCACCAGGGTGCCGTCGCTGCGGTAGAGCTCGACGGTGACGCCGGGGATCCCGGCCTCGCCTGCCCCGAAGATACCATCGTGGTTGCTGTCCTCCCAGACGCGGTTGCCCACGCTGGCGAGCTGGTAGATCCCGCCGTCGAGGCTGTCGTCAGCCGCGCCGGGCGTCAGGCTAACCGTCCCGCTTCGCCCGCTGGCCCGGTCGATGTCGCTATCGGTGGCCGTGTTGCCGCCCTGGAGCGGCGGGCTGATCTGCCGGCCCGCCGGGCGAACGACTTCGATCTGATAGTCGCCCGCGCCCAGCTCGCGGAAGTGGTAGCTGCCGTCGCCCGCCGTGGTGGTCGTGCTGATCACGCTGCCGCCCTGGATGAGCTGTACGGCCACGCTGGGCACGCCTGTCTCGCCGCTGTCCTGCACGCCATTGGCGTTCGCGTCGTCCCAGATGAAGTCGCCCAGGCTGGCCGGCAGGTAGATCCCGGCGTCCCAGCTCAGGTCGTTCGCCCCACTGGCGAGGCTGAAGGTCGCGCTCTGGCCGCTGGCCCGGTTAGCGTCGCTGTCGATCCCATTGTCGCTGCCTCGATCCGCTGGGCTGGAGATGTAGCCCGTCGGCAGGTCGCTGAAGACGAGGGAGTAGTCGCCTGGCGTCAGGCCGCTGAAGCCATACACGCCACCCTCGGCCCCGACCATCGCCGTGGTGGTGCTGATCACCAAGGTGCCGTCGGCCTGGTAGAGCGTCACGGTGACGTCATTCACGCCGACCTCGCCCGTGTCCTGCACGCCGTCGCCGTCCAGATCATTCCAGACGCGGTTGCCCAGGCTGGCTAGGGTGTAGATGCCGGCGTCCCAGGTCGAGTCGTTCTGGCTGCTGACCAGATCGATGTCGGCTGTTCGCCCCGTCGTCGGGTCGGCGTCGCTGTCCTCTCTGCTGTCGCCGCCCTGGCCCTGTGGCGTGAAGTAGTAGTCCGTCGGCAGGCCGCTGAAGACCAGGTAGTAGCGGTCGGGTGCCAAGCTGATGAACTGGTAGAAGCCGTCGGCGTCGGTGGTCGTGCTGTCCACCAACGTCCCGTTGGAGAGGTAGAGGGTAACGGTGATGCCCTGCACGCCGGGCTCGCCCTCATTCTGTAGGCCGTTGGCGTTCAGATCCTCCCAGATCGTGTCGCCTAGGCTTGCGAGCTGGTTGATCCCGGCGTCCCAGCTGTCATCGCTCTCGCCGCTCGTCAGGGTGGTGGCGACCGTCTCTCCCGTGGTGCGGTCGGCGTCGCTATCCGTCGCGTCGTCGCCGCCCGCGTCGCGGCGGGTGAAGAAGTAGTCCATCGGCTTGCTGAAGACGAGGTAGTAGTCGCCAGGCGGCAGGTCGCTGAACCCGTAGACCCCGCTGCTGTCCGTCGTCTTGCTGCCCATCAGGACATCATCGCCGCCGGGCAGTCCATCGGCACCCGCGTCGTAGAGGGTGACAGTGATGTTGATCACCCCCGACTCTCCCCCGTCCTGCACGCCGTTGCCGTCCGTGTCCTCCCAGACCCGGTTGCCGATGCTGGCTGGCTTGAAGAGACCGAAGTCGACCGTCTGGTTGCCGTTGGTGTCGTCGCCGTCGGCGGCGCTGTCTGGCTCGCCGCCTGCGCTCAGGCTGACCGCCAGAGCTGCGATATCGCCGCCGGTGAGGCTACCGTTGTCGTCGTTGTCGCTGTCGTTATTCGGGCCAGGCGCGGGCTCGCTCGGCCCCGCCGTCAGGCTGTGCGCGCCGGTGCTGCTGCGGTAGCCGCTCAGCGCGCCGCTGAAGGTGCTGGCCGGCAGAACGACGATGTAGTCGCCCTGGACCAGCCCGGTGAACTGGTAGAGCCCGCCGCCGGTAGTAGTGGTGGTGCCGACTAGGCTGTTGTCGCTGGCCCGGCGCAGCTCGACGGCTACGCCATTGATGCCGCTCTCGGTCGCGCTGTCGAACTGGCCGTCGTTGTTCAGATCGTCCCAGACCAGGTTGCCCAGGCTGAGTGTGTGGTAGATCCCGGCGTCCCAGTCCAGGTCGGTCTGCCCGGCGGTCAGGGTGATGGTCGTTGTGCTGCCGTCGGTCGGGCTGGCGTCGCTGTCGGTCGCGGTCGTGCCCTGGCCGGTCGGGCTGAAGACGTAGCTGGTCGGCAGGTTGCTGAAGACCACGCGGTAGTCACCTGCGGCCAGGTTATCGAAGCTGTAGAGCCCGCCGATGGTGGTGGTGCTGGTGACCAGTGCGTTCGTGCTGTCGTAGAGTGTCACGGTGACGTTGTTCACGCCGAGCTCGCCCGCGTCCTGCACGCCGTCGCCGTTCAGGTCGTCCCAGACGAAGTTACCCAGTCGGGCCGGCTTGAAGAAGCCGAAGTCGACCGTCTGGTTGCCGTTCCTGTTATCGCCGTCCACGCCGCTGTCTGGCTCGCTGTCCACGGCCAGGGTGATAGGCAGGCTGACCACGTCGCCGCCAGTGAGGCTGCCGTCGTCGTGGTTGTCCTGGTCGCCGTCGGGGTCTGCGGCGGCCTCGTAGGTGCCCGTGGCGCTGCCGTTCGTGCCGGTGCTGCTGATGTAGGCCGGTATAGCGCCGCTGGCAGCCAGTGCCCCCGTCCCTGTGAAGTTGTTCGCCGGGATGACCACGATGTAGTCGCCGGGGATGAGCTTGGTGAAGCCGTAGATCCCGCCGAGCTTGGTGGTGTCGCTGATGACGAAGGTGTCGCCCGCGCCATAGCTGCCATCGCCGTTGTCCAGGTAGAGGTCGACGGTTACGCCGTCGATGCCGCTCTCGGTGGCGCTGTCGAAGGTGCCGTTGTTGTTCAGATCCTGCCAGACCAGGTTGCCCAGGCTGAGCGGGCGGAACACGCCGAAGTCGAGGGTCAGGTTGCCGTTGGTGTCGTCGGTGTCGTCGGCGGTGTCCGGCTCGCCCTGCGAGGTTAGGGTGACGGGCAGGCTGGCCACGTTGCCGCTGCCGTCGGTGGTGCCGTTGTCATCGCTGTCGGGCGCCAGCGCCCCGCCGGTGTCCGGGTCGGGTGCCGGCTCGTAGGTGCCGCTGGCGCTGCCGTTCGTGCCGGTGCTGCTGACGTAGGCCGGCATGGTGGCGGTGGCGGCCAGCGTACCCGTGCCGCTGAAGTTGCTCTCCGGCAGGGTCACGATATACTCGCCGGGGACGAGGCTGTCGAACAGGTAGAACCCGCCGCCGGTCGTCGTGTCGGTCAGGGTGACGGCATTGCCCGCGCCATCGGTGCCAGTGAGGGTCACGGTCACGTTGTCGATGCCGCTCTCGCTTCCATCGAGCAGGCCGTTGTTGTTGAGGTCATCCCAGACCTGGTTGCCCAGGCGCACCAGACTGTAGAAGCCGGCGTCCCAGGTCGGGTCATTCTCGCCGCTGATCAGCTCGGTCACGGCGGTGCGCAGGGTGGCAGGGTCGGCGTCGCTATCGACCGTGTCGTCCGCGCCCTGGTTGGCCGCACTGGCCTTGTCGAAGCCGTCGGGCAGGCTGAACTGCACGTAGTAGAAGCCGGGGGTCAGGTTGGTGAAGGTGTAGACGCCGGTCGCGTCTGTGGTCGTCGCCGCGCCGACCTGCACATCGTCGATGCCGCCGAAGATGTGGTCCGCCCCTGCGCTATAGAGCGTCACTGTCGCTCCGGCGATCCCCGGCTCGCCGCTGTCCTGCACGCCATCGGCGTTCTGGTCGTGCCAGACGAGGTCGCCCAGGCTGGCCGGCTGATGGAAGCCGAAGTCGAGTGTCAGGTTGGTGTTGCGATCCGGGGCACCGTCCGGCTCCTGGCCCGAGCTCAGGTTGATGATTGGGCTGAGCGCCGCGCCGCTGGCGTTGCCGCTGCCGTTGTCGTCGTTGTTGTTGTCATTGTTCGGATCGGCGCTTGTGCCGATGTCGTTGGAGGAGCTGTAGTCGGCGGGCGGGGTGACGCGCACCACGTAGCCGCCCGGCTTGAGGTTGGTGAACAGGTAGAGCCCGTCGGTACCGGTGGTCTGGGTGGCGGTGGCGGCTGTCTCGTTCACGCCGCCGCTGCCGCTGTTATCTTCAATCGTGCCATTGCCGTTGGCGTCAAAGTAGAGATCCACCGACGCCCCGGACAGCGGGCTGTCGATCACCGAGTCATACGTGCCGTTGTTGTCGCGGTCGATGAAGACCAGGTCGCCCAGGCTGAGTGTCTGGTAGAAGCCGAAGTCGAGGCTCAGGTTGGAGTTGTTGTCAGGCGTTATGTCGCCGTCGTTGGTCGGCTCCTGGCCCGAGCTGAGCGTGATCAGGTTGCTGTTGACCGGCGTGGCGACGCTGTCGCCGATGCCGTTGTCGTCGTTGTTGGTGTTGTTATTCGGGTCGGCGCTGCTGCCGATATCGTCGGAGGAGCGGTAGCCAGTGGGCGGGGTGATGCGCACCACGTAGCCGCCGGGCTTGAGGTTCTCGAAGAGGTAGAGCCCGTCGACACCGGTGGCCTGGGTGGCGGTGGCGATGGTCTCGTTCACGCCGCCGCTGCCGCTGTTATCCTCAAGCGTGCCATTGCTGTTGGCGTCGAAGAAGAGGTCAACGCCCGCCCCGGCCAGCGGGCCGTCGGTGCCGTCGAAGGTGCCGTTGTTGTCGCGGTCAATGAAGACCAGGTCGCCCAGGCTGAGCGTCTGGTAGAAGCCGAAGTCGAGCGTCAGGTTGGAGTTGTTGTCTGGCGTCGTGTCGCCATCATCGGTCGGCTCTTTGCCCGAGATCAGCGTCACCGTACCGCTAGAGACCTGGCCCGTCGTGCTGCTGCCGATGCCGTTGTCGTCGTTGTTCGTGTCATTGTTCGGCGTGGCGCTTGTGCCGATGTCGTCGGAGGAGCTATAGCCGACGGGCGGGGTGACGCGCACCACGTAGCTGCCGGGCTTCAGGTTCTCGAAGAGGTAGAGCCCATCGGCACCGGTGGTCTGGCTGAGCACCAGGGTACCGGTAATGTCGCTGGCCGGGGTCGCCCCGTCGCTCTCCAGCAGTTCCACCGTCGCCCCGGATAGCGGGCTGTTGGTGCCGTCGAAGGTGCCGTTGTTGTCGCTGTCGATGAAGGCCAGGTCGCCCAGGCTGACTGGCTGGTAGAAGCCGAAGTCTACTGTGCGGTTCGAGCGATTGTCGGGGGCCTCGCCGGAATCGGGGTTGATCGCAGGATCAGTCTCGCTGGTCGGCTCGCTGTTACTGGGGCCGAGCGTGACGGTGCCGCTGCGGATGGCCCCGGCGACCGGCGTATCGAGGCCGTTGTCGTTACTGTCGCCGTCGTCATTGGGGTTGGCCTCCTGGCCCGCGCCGGTGCTGCTGTACAGGCCGACGAGCGGTTTGGCGCTGGCGAAGTTGTCGCTCACCATCTCGACAATGTAGTCGCCTTCGAGCAGGTTGTCGAAGCGGTAGTAGCCGCCGCCGCTGGTGTCCTGGTCGGCCACACTGATGCCGGTGGCATCGGTGACGGCGGACCCCGCGCTGGTGAGCAGGCGCACGGTCACGCCGTCAATGCCGGGGCTCGCGCCGTCGACGGCGTTGATCGTACCGTCGTTGTCGAGGTCACGCCAGACCCGGTTGCCCAGGCTGTAGGTCGGCGTGACGGTGATCAGGTAGTCCTCAACCTCGCCGTCGCTGGCCGGGCCGTCGGGGCCAAGGCCAACGTCGCTGCTCAGGCGGAAGCGCGCGCCGATCGGGGTGCTAAAGATGGCGGTATCGGGGACATTGAAGGTGATGGTCAGGTTGCCGCTGGTTCCGTTCGGCGCGGCGACCGTGACCTGCTCGCCAGTATCGGCGAAGTCGCCGTCGCCGTTGAAGTCGATAAAGCCATAGAGTGTCGCGTCGCGCCCGGTGCTGTTGGTCACCGCCACCGTCACGTTGGCGGGCAGGCCGGTGTAGAAGCTGGGCAGCGTCACGCCGTCCTCGTCGTCGGGGGTGCCGCTGGTATCGTCGCCGGTAGCGGTGTCGTTGGGCTGGCCATTCGTCTCGGCGTCGATATTCGTTCCGATGCCCAGGCCGGTCGTGAGCGGATGATGTGGGCCTTCGGTGCCGCTGTTGTCAGTGTTGTAGCTCGGCAGGCCGACGCTGCCATTGGGCAGGTCGCTCCAGTCAGCCGGGACGAAGCCGAAGTCGATGTGTAGGTCGGAGTTGGCGTCGGGCGTGAGCAGGTTATCGCTCTGGGCCGGGCTGCCCATGCCGGGCGTAGTGGCCAGGGACTGATCAGACTCGCCAGTGGGCATGGTGCCCGCATTGAGCGTGATCGGCTGGCTGCGCACGGTGGTGCTGCTCAGGGTGACGCCATTGTCGTCGTTATCCTGAGCGTCGGGCGTACTGGCGTTGGTCGGGTCACGGCTGGAGTCTAGGCCGTCGATCGGCGTGCTTGTGCGATCCACCTCAACGATGTAGGTGCCCTTGGCTAGGCCGGTGAAGAGGTAGCGCCCATTGACATCGGTCGTCGTCGTGGCGAGTACGGTTGTCTCGTTCTCAGCAATCAGGCGCACGGTGACGCCATCGATACCGGGCTCGCTGCCGTTGCGGATGCCGTCGTTGGAGGTGCCGCCACCGCTGCCGTCGTCTAGCCAGACCAGGTTGCCCAGGCTCATGGCGTAGAAGCCGAAGTCGACGGTCTGGTTATCGTTGGCGTCGGGCCGCACAGTCGGGTTGGGCTCATCAACGTCGGGGCTCTCAAGCACCGGCTCGCCGCCGGGGCTGAGGGTGACGGGCAGGGCCAGTACGCCGCCGCTGTAGAATCCGCTGGCCTGGAGGGCACCGTTGTCGTCGCTGTCGGTCGCCGTAGCGCCCCCGGTGTCGGGGTCAGTCGGCGCGACCTCGCCAAGTGTGCCGTCAGCGCCCATAGTGGTGCCGCTGCTGAAGAGGCCACTCAGCACGCTGCTGAAGTTGCTTGCCGGGATGCCGACCACGTAGGTGCCGGGGTTGAGCAGGCGCTGGGGCAATAGCCCAGTGCCGTTGGCGGCAGTGCGCTCGGTGAAGAGATAGGTGCCGTCGGCGGCGGTGGTGTCGACGGCGATCGGTGTTGTCTCACCGCCGTCGATACTACCGTTGCCATTGGCGTCGAAGAACAGCTCAACGCGCACGCCGTTGATCCCGACCTCGGTGCCGTCGATCGTGCCGCTGTTGTTGGTGTCGTACCAGACCTGGTTGCCGACGCTGACCGGCTTGTAGAGGCCCGCGTCCCAGGTCATATCGCTCTCGCCGTCGCTCAGGGTGGTGCTGGCCATCACCCCGCTGGCGTCGGCGTCGCTGTCGACGGCGTCATCAGCGCCCTGGTTCTGTGCCGTGAAGACGTAGCCGCCGGGCGCGGTGACGTGGACAGAGTAGTCGTTCGGGATGAGGTCGGTGAACTGGTAGAGTCCAGAGGGCAGCGTGGTGGTCGTGCTGATCAGGGTCGCGCCTTGGTAGAGCGTCACCGTGACGCCGTCAATCCCCAGATCGCCCGCGTCCTGCACGCCGTTGCCGTTCATGTCTTCCCAGACAAAGTCGCCAATGCTGGCCGGCCGGAACAGGCCAAAGTCGAGGGTCTGGTTGCCGTTGGTGCCGTCGCCGTCCACGCCGTTGGCCGGCTCCGTCCCGCTGGCCAGGGTGATCGCGAGGGTCGCGATGTCGCCGGAGCTAAGGAGCGAGCCGTTGTCGTCGCTGTCCCGATTCTCCGCTGGGGCACCGCTTGGGTCGTCCGGGTCGGGCGCCGGCTCGTAGGCACCGCCGACGCTACCGTTGGTGCCGGTGCTGCTGGTGTAGGCCGACAGGCCGCCGCTGGCCTGCAGCACGCCCGTGGTGAAGTTGCTCGCCGGGATGACGGCGATGTAGTCGCCGGGGATGAGGTTGGTGAAGCTGTAGATTCCGCCGAGCTTGGTGGTGTCGCTGATGACGAAGGTGTCGCCCGCGCCATAGCTGCCGTCGCCGTTGTCCAGGTAGAGATCGACGGTCACGCCGTTGATGCCGACTTCGCCATTATTGAACAGGCCGTCGTTGTCGGTGTCGTGCCAGACCAGGTTGCCCAGGCTGAGGTGCTGGAAGAAGCCCAGGTCCAGGGTTAGGTTGGTATTGGGGTCGGTGTCGCCGTCGTCCGTCGGCTCGTAGCTCGGGTTGAGGCTGATCGCCTTGGTGACGGCGTAGCCGGCCGGGTCGTCGGTGCCGTTGTCGTCGTTATTCCGGTTATTCGCCGCCGCCGCGCCCACCGGGTCGTCTGGGTCGGGCGCTGGCTCGTAAGCGTGGGTGGCCGCGCCATTAGAGCCCGTGCTGCTGCGGTAGAGGTAGAGCGGCTTCCCGCTGGCGAAGTTGCTGGCCGGGATGACCACGATGTAGTCGCCCTGCTCTAGGTCGGTGAACAGGTAGTTGCCATTGGCGTCGGTGGTCGTGGTCAACACCAGCGTGTCGGTGAGAACGTCGTAGCTGCCGCTGTTGTCCGTGTCGCGGTAGAGCTCGACGATCACGTCCTTAAACCCAGGCTCGCCCGCGTCGACCGTCCCGTTGTCGTTCAGGTCGTCCCAGATCAGATTGCCCAGGCTGAGCAGCGGGTAGATGCCCATGTCCCAGTTGGTGTCGTTATCGCCGGCGGCCAGCGTGAAGGTCGCCGTCGTGCCGGTGATCTCGTCGGCGTCGCTATCCTTTGCGTCATCAGCGCCGCTGTTCTGCGGGCTGATCCCGTAGTGCGCCGGGATGGTATCGAAGGTGACGGAGTAGGTGTCCGGCATCAGGTAGCTGAAGCCGTAGAAGCCTGATGCCAGGGTGGTGGTCGTGCTGATCAGTGTCGCGCCCTGGTAGAGTTTCACCGTGACGCCGTCAACTCCACCTGTCTCGCCAGCATCCTGCACACCGTTGCCATTCGTGTCGTACCAGACCCAGTCGCCCATGCGGGCGTGGTTGAACAGGCCGAAGTCGACGGTCAGGTTGGTGCTTTCGTCCGTCGCCCGGTTGGTCGCGCCGCTCGGCATGCCCGTGTCAGCCTCGCCGGTCGGCTGGGTGCCCAAGGTCACGCGGAAGATGGTGCTCGTCACCGTGTTGCCGGTCGCCTGGGTGCCGTTGTCGTCATTGTCGATATCGCTGGCGTCGCCGGTCACGGTCGTGCCCGGCTCGTAGGTGCCGGTCGGCATACCGTTGGCCCCGCCGGTGCTAGAGACCCAGTCTGGGCCGCCGGTGTCCACGCCGATCTGGTAGCGCCCGCCGTCGCGTAGGTCGCCGAAGAAGTAGTGGCCGCCGTTGCTGGTCGTTATTGTAGCGACCGGCGTTGTCGCTTCGCCGCCGTTGATCGTCCCGCTGTTGTCGGCGTCGTAGTAGAGGCTGACGGTTAAGCCATCGAGCCCAACTTCAGCGGCATCTTTCAGGCCGTCGTTATTCGCGTCGCTCCAGACCAGGTTGCCCAGGCCCAGGCTGTAGAAGCCGAAGTCGACGCTTAGGTTGCTGTTGCTGTTGCTGTTGGTATCGCCGTCGTTGATCGGCTCGCCACCGATGCTGAGCGTCACCGCTGCGCTGCTCACCGAGCCGGTGGCAACGCCATCGCTCGGGCCGACGCCGTTGTCGTCATTGTTGACGTTATCGTCCGGGTCGGTCGCGCTATCGGTCAGGGCTCCGCCGTCGCTGCTGCGGAAGTAGCGCAGCGCCCCCGTCCCCGTGAAGTTGCTGGCCGGGATGACCACCACATAGTCGCCGGGGATGAGCTTGTCGAATAGGTAGAGCCCGGAGGACAGCGTGGTGGTCGTGCTGATCAGGGTCGCGCCCTGGTAGAGCTGGACGGTCACGCCGTCGATGCCGATCTCGCCATTATTGAACAGGCCGTCGTTGTCGGTGTCGTTCCAGACCAGGTCGCCCAGGCTGAGCGGGCGGAAGACGCCAAAGTCAACGGTCAGGTTGCCGTTGGTGTCGTCGGTGTCAGCCGCCAGGGCCGGCTCGTTCTGCGAGCGCAGGGTGACGCGCAGGCTGGCCACGTTGCCGCTGCCGTCGGTGCTGCCGTTATCGTCATTGTTGACGTTGTCATCCGGGTCGGGTGCCGGCTCGGAGTCGCCGGTCGCGCTGCCGACGGTGCCGGTGCTGCTGACGTAGGCCGGCAGATCGCCGCTGGCGGCCAGCTTGCCCGCGCCGCTGAAGTTGCTCGCCGGCAGGGTCACGACGTACTCGCCGGGGATGAGGTTGGTGAACGTGTAGATCCCGGTCGCGTCGGTGGTGACGCTGTCCGTGACGGTGTTGCCCAGGCCGTTGGTGCCGCTCAGGTTGACGGTCACGCCGCTGATGCCGAGCTCGGTCAAGCTGTCGAATGTGCCGTCATTATTGAGGTCATCCCAGACCTGATTGCCCAGGCCCACCCTCTGGTAGAGGCCGGTATCCCAGGTCTGGTCGCTCTGGCCTGCGGTCAGGGTGAGGGTGGCCGTCTTGCCGGTGACCGGGTCGGTGTCGCTGTCGGTCGTAGCGGTGCCCTTACCGGTCGGGCTGAACTCATAGCCCGTGGGCAGGTCGAATCCGACCCGGTAGGTGCCGGGGATGATATTGGTGAAGGCGTAGATACCGCTGGCGTTGGTCGTCGTGGTGATTGTCTGGGTGTTGACGGTGACCGGGTCGCCGTCCACCGGGTTGCCGGCGCTGTCGAGCAGGGTCACGGTCACGCCCATAATGCCGGTCTCGTCGCCGCCATTCTGCACGCCGTTCGCGTCGCGGTCGAACCAGACGAAGTTGCCGAGCTGGGCCGGCTTGAACAGGCCGAAGTCGATCGTCAGGTCGCTGTTCTCGTCACGGGATGGGTTGGTGGTCGCCGTGGGCATGGTCAGGTCGGCCTCGGCCTGCGGCGTTGCGTTGGGCACGAGATCCAGCACCGCCGAGCGGATCACCGCGCCGCTGGTCGTGCCGTTGTCGTCGCTGTCGGCGGCGGACGGGCTGGCAGGCTCGTAGGGGCCGCTGGCGCTGCCGTTGATGCCGGTGCTGCTGATGTAGCCCGCCGGGGCGACGATCTCGACCAGGTACTTGCCCTGGGTCAGGCCGCTGAACAGGTAGGCACCGCCGTTGCTGGTGGTGGTGGTCGCCACCGCCGTGCTCTCGGCCCCGGCGTCGATCGTCCCGTTGCCATTGCTGTCGCGGTAGAGCCGGACGGTCACGCCGTTGATGCCGGCCTCGGCGTAATTCAGCAGGCCGTCGTTATTGGTGTCGTCCCAGACCCGGTTGCCCAGGCTGAGCAGCTGGTAGAGGCCAGCGTCCCAGGTCGGGTCGTCCTGATTGCTCTCCAGGGAGACCGTGCTGGTGCGGCCGTTGGCCGGGTTCACATCACTGTCGACTGCGTCGTCGGCACCGCTGTTCTGGTCGGTGTAGGCGTAGTTCGTAGGCGCGCTACCGAACTCGACCCGGTAGTCGCCGGGGATGAGGTCGGTGAATCCGTAGTCGCCGCTGCCGGTGGTGGCGGTGATCGCGGTCGTGTCATCGAGCGTGTCGAGCAGGCCATCGGGGCCGGCCCAGCGCAGGGTGACGGTCATGCTCGGGAAGGTCGGGCTACCCGCCTCCTGGATGCCGTCGCCGTTGACATCCTCCCAGACTCGGTCGCCCAGACTGGCCGGTCGGTAGAGGCCGGCGTCCCAGGTCGGGTCGTCCTCGCCGCTCACCAGGGTGGTGTTGATCGTCGCCCCAGTGGTGCGGTCGGCATCGCTGTCGATCTCATCAGGCGTGGCGCCGTTGCCGTTGTCTTTGAGTGTGATTTTATAGCCCGCTGGTGGGGTGAAGGTGACGTGGTAGCTGCCGGGGACGAGGTTGTCGAAGCTATAGGTTCCCGTGATCGACGTGGTAGTGGTCAGGGTGACGGTGTTGCCGACGTTGTCGGTGCCGTCGAGAGCGACTTCCACGCCGTCGATGCCGGGCTCAAGCGCGTCCTGGCGACCGTTGCCGTTCATGTCCTCCCAGACGAAGTCGCCCAGGCTGGCAAACTGGTAGAAGCCAGCGTCCCAGGTCGGGTCGTTCTCGCCGCTGGTCAGCTCGGTCACGGCGGTGCGCAGGGTGTCCGGGTCGGCGTCGCTGTCGACCGTGTCGTCCGCGCCCTGGTTGGCCGCGCTGGCCTTGTCGAAGCCGTCGGGCAGGCTGAACTGCACGTAGTAGAAGTCGGGGGTCAGGTTGGTGAAGGTGTAGACGCCGGTCGCATCGGTGGTCGTTGGGGTACCGACCTGCACATCGTCGCTGCCGCCGAAGACGTGGTCGGCCCCGGCGCTGTAGAGCGTCACCGTCGCCCCGGCGATCACGGGCTCGCCGCTGTCCTGCACGCCGTTGGCGTTCTGGTCGTGCCAGACGAAGTCGCCCAGGCTGGCCGGCTTGTACAGGCCCATGTCGCGGGTCATGTCGCTGGCCGAGATGGTGAAGTCGGTGATGGTGAAGCTGGTGTTGGCGTCGCTGTCTTTGGCGTCATCGCCGCCCTGATCCTGCGGGCTGAGCAGGTAGCCGGCCGGGATGTTGCTGAAGACAATATGGTAGGTGCCCGGGAAGAGATCCTCGAAGAGGTAGTTGCCGTCCAGGTCGGTGTAGGTGTAGTCCACCAGGCTCGCGCCCTGGTAGAGCTCGACCTTCACGCCGGGCACGCCGTTCAGCTCGCCCGGATCCTCAATGCCATTATTGTTTGCGTCGATCCACTTCTCATCTATATCCTGGATGCCGTTGGCGTTCAGGTCGATCCAGACCCGGTCGCCCAGATTGATCTTCGGGAAGATGCCGGCGTCCCAGTCCAGGTCGGTCTGCCCCGAGGCCAGGGTGATCAGGCCGGTCACTCCGGTGAGCTTCTGCCCGATGACATTGCCGTTAATATCGCGGATGGGCTCGATAACCGGGTTGACATCGCTGTCGAGCGCATCATTGCCGCCCTGGTCGCGCTGGGTGAAGGCGTGATCCGCCGGCAGGTCGCTGAAGATCAGGTAGTAGTTGCCCGGGGTCAGCTTGGTGAAGGTGTAGATGCCGGTCGCATCGGTGGTCGTGCTCGTCACCGTGATGCCGGCGCTGCTGTAGAGCGTGACGGTCACGTCGCTCACGCCGGTCTCGCCGCCGTCCTGGATGCCGTCCACATTCGTGTCGAGCCAGACCCGGTCGCCCAGGGCGGCCAGGTTGTAGACGCCCATGTCCCAGCTCAGGTCACTGGTGCTGGAGGGGAGGCTGATCAGCGGCGTCCGCATGGTCGCCGAAACGACGTCGCTGTCATTGTCGCTGTCGGCCGCCGCGCTGTTCTGCGGCGAGACTTCAGTGTAGCCAGTGGGCATGGCGAACTCAACGATGTAGTCGCCGGGGGCCAGGCCGCTGAACAGGTAGTTGCCGCTGGCGTCGGTAGTTGCAGTGCTGGGTTGGATTCCTGGGGTGGCGGGGTCGCCGTCCACCGGGTTGCCGGCGCTGTCGAGCAGAGCGACGGCCACGCCGCTGATCCCCGGCTCCCCCGGGTCCTGCACGCCGTTGGCGTTCAGATCGTGCCAGACCCGGTCTCCCAGCTTCGACTTCTGGAAGAGGCCGATGTCCCATGTCAGGTCATTCTCACCGGGGATGAGGGTCGTCTGAATGGTGCGTAGCGAGGGGGCGACGTCGGAGTCGACGCTGTCACCGCCCTTGTCCTGCGGGCTGAGCAGGTAGGAGGTGTCCGGCAGAATGAAGGAGAGCCAATAGTCGCCGGGCTCCAGACCGCTGAAGCTGTAGTTGCCGCTGGTGTTGGTGACGGTGCTGTCGATCTCGGTGCCGCTGGCGTTGTGCAGGATCACCTGGACGCCGGCCACTCCGTTGCTCTCGCCGCTATCCTGGATGCCGTTGGCGTTAAGGTCGAGCCATGCCTTGTCGCCAATGCTGGCTGTCTCGTAGATGCCGAAGTCCCAGCTGAGGTCATCCTGGCCTGCGATCAGGTGGGTCGGCGTGGTCTGGTAGGTGTTCAGGTCCGGGTCGGAGTCGACCGGGTCGGAGGTGAGCGTGTTTCCTCCCACATCACGCAGGCTGGTGCGGTAGCCGGCAGGCATGCTGAACTCAAGGTAGTATTTGAGATCCGGGATCAGGTCGGTGAATGGGATCAGGTCGGTGAAGTGGTAGATGCCATTGCTATCGGTGGTGGTCGTCGCCACCGGCGTGCTTTCGTCTTCCCGGTAGAGCCGCACCGCCACGCCCGAGACGCCGACCTCGCCGATGTCTTGGATACCGTCGCGGTTGTAGTCGTTCCAGACCCGGTCGCCGATGCTGGCATAGGTGAAGAGGCCGATGTCCCAGCTCGGGTCATTCTCGCCTGGGTCGAGGGTGGTGGTCGCGGTGCGCCGGGTCTTCCTGTCGGCGTCGCTATCTTTGGTGTCGTCAATGCCGATGTTCTGTGGGCTGACGGCGTAGCCGGCCGGGATGTCGCTGAAGACCACGTAGTAGTCGCCGGGGGGCAGGTCGCTGAAGCCATAGATACCGTCGATGCCCAGGGTAGTGGTGGTGGTGGTGGTGCCCACCAGGGTGTCGTCGGCCCGGTAGAGCTTCACGGTCACGCCATTGATGCCGGGCTCGCTGGCGTCCTGGATGCCGTCGCGGTTCTGGTCGTCCCATGCTCGGTCGCCGATGCTGGCCAGGGCGGACACTAGGCCGGCGTCCCAGCTCAGGTCGTCGTCGCCGTCGGCCAGGGTGATCAGGGTCGTCTCTCCGCTGGCCGGCTCAGGATCGGAGTCGCGCTCATCATTGCCGCCGAGATCGCGATCTGTGAAGCTGTTGCCCGCCGGCAGGTCGCTGAAGCGCACCTTGTAGTCGTCGGCGCTCAGCTCGGAGAAGCCGTAGCGGCCGGTCGAGTCGGTCGTCGTCGTCTTCAGGACAGCGCCGCCCGCGTTGAGTAGTTCGACCGTCACGCCGGGCACTGCGGGTTCGCCGCTGTCCTGTATGCCGTTTTTGTTCGTATCGAACCAGACGAAGTTGCCCAGCGAGGCACCGCCGATCAGGCCAAAGTCGAGGGTCTGGTTGCCATCGCTGCCGTCGCCATCGATCAGGGTGCTCGGCTCGCCGCCGACGCTCAGGCTGATCGCCTGGCTGACGATCTGATTGACCGCGAGGTCGCCATTATCGTCGTTGTCGATATTGGTGTTCGGGTCGGGTGTCGGCTCGTTGCCGGTACTGGTGCGCAGGCCGTAGAGCGCGCCGCCGGGGGCGAAGTTGCTCGCGTCGATCGTGACGATATAGTCGCCCGCCACCAGATTGCTGAACTGGTACCAGCCCGGCTCGCCCAGGTGGGTGCTGGTGGTGGTGCTGCTCAGGTTCGTGTTTGTGCTGGTGGAGAGGGTCAGGCGCACACCGTCGATGCCATACTCGCCGTCGGCCGGGTCGTAGCGCCCGTTATTGTTCAGGTCGCGCCAGACCAGGTTGCCCAGAGTGAGGGTGCCCGCTGGCAAAGTCAGGCCGGCGTCGCGGGTCGGGTCGTACTGGTTTGTCGTCAGGGTGAATGTGGCGGTGCGCCCGCTGGCCGGGTCGGCGTCGCTGTCCTGCGGGTTGGTGCCGCTTCCCTGCGTGGTGAAATTGGTGAACCCGGCTGGTTTGGTGAACTCGACATAATAGTCGCCAGGTGCAAGGTTATCGAAGAGGTAGTATCCGGGCAGCCCGAAGGGGTCGTTGGCGGTGACGGTGGTGCCGGCGGGGGCACCGCCCGCAGTATACAGATCCACCGTCACGCCATTCACCCCATCGTCGGCAGACTCGTCCTGGATGCCGTTCGCATTGCGGTCGATCCAGACATAGTTGCCCACAGCGGTGCTGGCGGTCAGGCCGGCGTCCCAGGTGATATCGATCTCGCCGGCGCTGAGCGTCGTGACCGGCGTGTAGTGGGTGGCCGGGTCGATGTCAGAGTCGATAGTGTCATCGCCGCCGACATCCTTCGTGGTGACACCGTAGCCGAGGGGCGGCGTGATGCGGGCGTAGTAGTCGCCGGGCGGCATGATTGACAGGTGGCGGCTGTCGGTGATCGGGTACGACGAGAAGAGGTAGTAGCCGGGGTTGCCGTCGTCGTCCGGCCCGCTGATGGTCGTATCCACCAGCCTATCGCCAGCGCTCTGGCCGGGGGTGCCGTCATCGTCGTGGAAGAGCTCGATCTTGACCCCGTTCACGCCGGCCGCGCCGTCGTTCTGGATGCCGTCATTGTTCTGGTCGAGCCAGACATAGTTGCCATAGGCCGGCGGCTTCGGCTGCTCACGCTCGATGCCGACGCGGGGCGGCTCGGGGGCCAGCAGGAACTCGGCCGCGCCGACGGCGCGGGCGCGGTAGCCGAAGGAGTTCCAGGCGATCTTTCCGGCAGTGACGGTCTCGGTATAGGGCGCTCGCATATGCACCATCACCGTGACCGAGTCGTCAGGCTGGAGCACCAGGCCGCCGAAGTTGATCTTAAAGGACTGCACCGTGGTGATGTCGGTCGGCGGCGCACTACTCCATATCGGCGCATCGCAGCTGGGGGATTCGTTGTCTGGGTCAATCCCGAGGTCGGGCACGCGGCAGGGGTTGTTCTGGGTGCTGTAGAAGACGCTCGCGCCCGAGGGCACCGTGATCGGCTCGACCAGGAAGGGCCGCCAATCAGTGCCGCGCGGGGTGGTGGCCTGCTTCACGCCCACGTCGCCGACCCAGGGCAGGATGTCGAGCAGGGTTAGCTCGCTGATCGGGATCGTCCCGGTGTTGGTGATCGTCAGCTGGTAGTCGGCGCTGCCGCCGGGCACCGTGTAGCCATGATCAGGATCGTGCGACCAGACCGTGTCGAGCTGGCCGAGCACCTCTTTGAGCGAGCCGCTGTTCGCCGTCGCCGCCAGGGTGACGCTAGAGATCGTCGAGCTACAGATCTGCTCCTGGGTGTTGCCGTCATTGTCATAGTCGAGCAGGTCGGCGCTGCTGCTTGAGCAGCTGTCCATCAGGATGTCGTCTGGCTGGTTGTCCCACCCAGAGAGATACCCCGTGTTGCTCAGCGCGCCAGAGGCGGTGTAGGGCGCGATGCGGGCCTGAAACTGAATCGTGATCGTCTCGCCGGGGGCTAGGCTGTAGGCGCTCGTGTCGATCCAGCGCCAGCGCAGCAGCGGCTTGCCGCCGCTGTAGTTCGGCACGATGTCGAAGATCGGGTTGGGCGCGCTCGCTGGTTTGGCCGTGATCTTCTGGCTGCCATCCACATAGAGCAGGTCGCTCATCAGCAGATCCACGATCTGCGGGTTCACCAGAGGTGTGGTCAGGCTCTGGAAGCTATTATTTTTGAGAGTTAGGGTATAGGTGACGGTGTCGCCGGCGTTGACGATGTCTGGGTCGACGGCCTTGGTCACGCTCGGCCGTGCGCCGGGCGTGTAGACCACCACACGGGTGCGGGCGGTGCTCTGCCTGAGGATCTTGTGCCCGTTGAAGCTGAACTCAGCGTCAGCGGTGTTGACGATGATCTGGTTCACGGGCGCGCTGATCACCTTGGCCATAAAGCCGTTACCGCTCACGGCGAAGCCGTAGGGCATCTGGTCGAGGTAGGTGTAGCGCAGGGCCGAGATGCGCTCGCCGACCCCCAGGAGGGTGATTGAGTTCGCACAGCCGGTGTTCGGGGCGATATCCACGCAGCCGGCGCCGGTGAAGGGCGAGCCGGGGACGCTTGTCCACGTTGTGTTCAGGTTGGTCTGATACTCGATCCGGAGGTTCAGCGTGTTGGTCAGGTTATGGGCCGCCGCGATGATCCGCGTTACCTCAAGCTCGACCGGGATGGTGTCGGTGAAGACATGCGAGTCAAGCGGGCTGGTGCCGCTATTGCTTGAGCTAAAGCTGTAGGTGACGGTGTCGCCGACCTCGGCGTTGGCCGGCCCGCTCTTGCCAAAGCCGGGGTTCGGCGTGGGCGGCTGGATGAGGCGCACATCGAAGCCGCTCAGGCTCATCGTCGCGCCATTCAGGAAGGTCACATCTGCCGCGAGGTCGTTGCGGATCTCATCGCCGATATTGAAGGTGCCGGTTGGGAACTGGACGGTGACATTGTGGGTCAGGCAGGACTGGCCGGTGCTGACCAGGATGCTGGTGGCTGGCCATGTGACCGTCCCGGCGCCGGGGACGCCGCCGTCGGTGGCGCTGACGAAGGTCGATCCGAGCGGCAGGGTGTCGGTCATGACCACGCTGGTGATGTCGACTGCACCGCTCGACGAGGGCACGCAGACCTGCACCTGGTAGACGGTGGGCAGGTCGAGCACGCCGCCGGAGACAAAGCGCTTGGTGGCGCGGGCGCTGGGCTGAGCGACGGCGGTGATCGGCAGCGGCTTCGAGATGACGGGCGGCGCGCTAGAGCCGCTCATCTCGGCGCGCAGGATGGCGATCGCCCCGTCGGGCGTGCTGCCCTTGGCGAAGCGCACCATCAGCGTAAAGGTGCCGGCGTCGCCGGGGGAGATGTCTGCTTTGAAGGTCCATGTTGCCGTTGATGTCGCCGGGTTGTAGGCCGGGGTCGTGAGGCCGCTGGGGTCAAGCGCCTGCACATCGCCAATTGCGCGGGCCAACTCAGCGGGGATGACGCTAGAGATCACCACATCGGAGCAGGCCACATTGAAGATCGCCGAGCAGCTGTAGTCCACCTTGATCACCGTCCAGTCGCCGCTGTTGACGATTGGCGTGGTGGTGCTCAGGCGCACCTCATAGCTGCTGCTGGCGGCGAGGACGATCCCACTCGGGAGCATGCTCCAGATCAGAATCGCAATAAGTGCATAAAAGGGGAGTGACCGGTGGGGGCGGTGCGACATCGGGAGTCTCCTTGGGCTCAGATGGCTTGACAATGTAGTGCTACAGCTATGACGGATGGAGAGGGAATTGGGATGTAACTATCGTAGATCACTCGGCTTACGACGGTATGCCGCAGAGGTGTATGGATCGCGGTGGTACGGGGCAATCTAAAGGCAAGGCTATAGATGGCTTGTGGATATGTTGCCGTTGATGTTGGGCATCTCTTATTGGGAGGGAAAGGCCATCAAGGGATGGAAAACTGCTCACGTTGCCGCCTTGCCTAAGATGAGCAAGGATGTTCGCTCGGATGTCATGCATTAGCTTCGCAATCAGAACCAATTGCTTTTATAGCGAAAATATATTGTGACATGATGAACTATCCGCACTGGATTGCATATTAGAGACGTAGAAAATAGTTTTGACACTAGAAGTTATTGCATATTATGATGCCTTATCTTGCGTCAAGCAGTTGCACGGCTTTTGTAAATATTGAAGCTTCTTTTGCCATATGCTATACTCCTCGCCATCAAGTCTTCATAAAAAAGTTGGCGTGACAAAGCGCTCTAGCGGCTACCCGTACCTCTCATCGGGCCACGCAGCTGCGATCGCACTGATGTTGTGTGCCCATCGACCAAGACGGGGTTGTCTGTAGCAAGTCGAGTAGGTGGTACGCACAGCATGTGCTCGGCCTTGCGTCCTATCTCCTCCGCTTCCCTCCTGGGTGTCGTTTCCGCGATCTGTAGAAATGAGGATGCCCTGATGGCCTTTGTGCGGTTTGTCATCAAGACGATCCGGCTCTCGATCATCCGCATCGGTGCCGGCTGGATGTTCGCGCTGCTCACCTTCAATTTCAACCGGGTCTCGATCTCCGACCTGGGCGCGATCGCGGTGATCGTCACGTCGCTGATCGGCCTGCACCACTTCATCTCGTTCTTCCAGGTCTACTGGGGTCGTCTCGCCGACCGCACCCCTATCATGGGCTATCGACGTACACCCTACATCCTTCTGAGCAGCCTGATCGGCAGCCTGATCTTCCTGCCGCTGCCCGCAGTGGCGGTTGGCCTGGGTGCCCACTCGCCTCTGGCGACCTTGGAGGCATTCGTGCTGATCCTGATCTTTGGGATCACCATGGCGATGAATGGCAGTTCCTCAAATGCTCTGATCGCCGAAGTGACCACGCCGAAGGAGCGTGGCGCGGTGATCGCGGTGGTCTGGGCCACCATTATCATTAGCGGCATCGCCTCGGCGGCAGTGGCCGGCGCGATCATGCCGAACTATGATCCGGTGAAGATGCAGCAGCTCTATAATCTGACGCCCTGGGTGGTGATGATCACCGCGCTGATTGGCGTGCTCGGGATGGAGCGACGGCTCAGCCAGCAGGATCTCGCCGCCCTGGCGGCCGAGCCGCAGCAAGCGGCCGAAAACCCGCTGACCTCCTTCCGCGTGGCGGCGGGCCTGGTGCGCGACAATGTGCAGGTGCGGGCATTCTTCCTCTTTGTGCTTTTGGCGATCATGGGCATCTTCTTGCAGGACGCCATTCTGGAGCCCTTCGGCGCCGAGGTGTTCGGTATGAACCAGGCCGCAACTGCCCACTTTCAGCAGGCATGGGGGGGCGGGGCGCTCCTGGGCATGATCGGAATCGGCTTCCTTAGCAGCCTAGTGCCGATCTCGAAGAAGCTGATCGCTACCATCGGCGGCCTCGGTGTCGCCGGCGGCCTCGTGATGATCGTCACCGCGTCGATTATCTCGCGGCAGGCGCTGATCGAGCCCGGCCTGATGGTGATGGGCCTGGGGATCGGCCTGTTCGATGTAGGTGCCCTCGCGATGATGATGGAGATGACGGTCGACGGGCAGACCGGCCTCTATATGGGCCTGTGGGGTATGGCCCAGGGGCTGGGCAACGGCTTCGCCAATATCGTGAGCGGCGCGCTGCACACGGGTCTGATCGAGTCGCGGCTGCTCAGCCCGACGACGGCCTACGCCATGATCTTTGGCTTTGAGGCGCTGGTGATGGTGGCGGCCGTGGGCATCCTGCGCGGCATCAGCGTCCAGGAGTTCAAGGGGCTCACCAGCAAGGATATCGGCACGGTGCTGGCGATGGATGCGGCCTGATGAAGGCAACATGCACCATGCACCATGCACAATGGCATCGGCTCTTTTGCATGTCGCATGACGCATGTTGAATTGAAACTATGATGTACACACCCGATCAACTTGCTCGCCGTGAGCGCTCGAAGTGGACGCGCGTGCAGATCATCCTCGCGCCCATCCAGTTCGTCGCCTTCCTGATTAGCTTCGGGCTAGTCATCCACTACCTCATCACTGGCCAGGGCTATCTGGCGGCGACGATCAGCATCTGGGTCAAGATCAGCTTGATCTGGGCGCTGACGATCACCGGGATGCTCTGGGAGTACGATATGTACGACCACTACTTTATGGCGAAGGAGTTCTTCTGGGAGGATCTGGGCAACCTGATCGCCATCCTGACCCATAATGCCTACTTTCTGGCCAAGTGGGTTGGTGCCGATGAGCGCACCGTGATGTGGGTCATGGTCTTTGCCTATGTGACGTATCTGTTCAATGCCACGCAGTTTATCGTTCGGGGAGTCCGCTCGGCCCGCCAGCGCCGCGCGTTGCAGCAGGGTGCCAGCGCACAGTCCGTAGTTCGCAGCTAAATAGCCGGGGGGCCATTGTTGGCCATCGGGGCAAGTGAGAAGGCAACGGATCTCCTATGACCATCAAATCTCGTGCTGTTGTTATCCCGCGCCGCAATGTGGTCGAGCTTCGCACGGTGCAGGTCAATGAGCCGCGCGCTGGCGATGTCCTGATCCGTACGGCATACACCTCGATCAGCGCCGGTACCGAGCGGATGCTGCTTGATGGGCGCTTGCCCCAGCCCCAGTTGCTCTTTCCTGTTGTGCCTGGCTACGAGACGGTGGGCCAGGTCATACAGGTGGGCAAGAAGGCGCCGAAGGAGTTGCTCGGCCAGTGGGTCTATGTCGGCGGCGCCCGCTGCTTCCAGGGGGTCAACCCGGCCTGGGGCGGCCAGAGCGAATTCATTAGCGCCGAGGCCGAGCGGGTGGTGTCTCTCGGGACGATCAACCCGGCCACTGGCGTGATCCTGGCTCTCGCCGCCACCGCCCTCCACGGCATCAATATGGCCAATATCCGCCACGCCGACCGGGTGCTCGTCCTCGGCCAGGGCATTGTCGGCCAGGTGGCCGCCCGCCTGGCGAAGCTCGCCGGCGCATCCTATGTCGCAGTGGCCGACCGGGTCGCCGTGCGCCTGGAGAAATCCAAGGCTGACCAGGTGATCGATGTGAACCGCGAGTCGCTGGATGAGGCGATCAGCGATGGGAACATTAACCTGCTGATCGAGGCCACCGGCTCGATGACGGCCCTGTCTGGTGCCCTCCCTCTGCTTGCCAACCACGGGCGCGTCCTGCTGCTTGGTTACTACGACACGCTGAACCTGCCCTATGCCCCGCTGTTCATGCGCGAGGCCCAGCTGTTGATCGCCCGCGAGTGGCAGTTCGGCCCCGATGGCGATTTGCCCCGCGCGCGCGACATGATCGCCTCTGGCGATCTCGATGTCAGCGGGCTGCTGACGCACCATGTGCCCCTGGATCGCATTCAAGCCGCGTATCGCCTGGCCTTTGAAGACCCGGCCTGCCTCAAAGTTGTGGTGGAGTGGCCGAAGGATAATGTTGAATGCTGAATGCTGAATGTTGAATGATTCATTCAGCATTCAGCATTCAGCATTCGCTCCGAAGGAGCGCACATGCCTGCGAATCCGAAGCAGCCTGGTACGAGCGCGGCCCGTATGCTTGCCGTCTACGGTAAGGGCGGGATGGGTAAGTCGTTCTTCACCACTAACCTGGTGAGTAAGCTGGCCCTGCTTAATAACCGGGTTATGCAGCTTGGCTGCGACCCGAAGCACGACAGCTGCAACGCCCTGTTCGGCGGGGTGAGCTTGCCCACCCTCGGCGATGTCTGGCGTGAGTATAAGGAGGCTGGCCGCGAGGACGCCCTCCAGGTGCAGCACGTGATCTTCAAGACTGAGATCATGGAGGGCGCGGCCACCGTCTATGGCTGTGAGATCGGCGGCCCCGAGGTTGGCCGTGGCTGCGGCGGGCGCGGCATCACCTTCGGATTCGACACCCTTGAGAAGTTCGGCATGAGCCAGTGGGCGCTCGACTATGTGGTGATGGACTTCCTGGGCGATGTGGTCTGCGGTGGCTTCGCTACGCCGCTCTCGCGCTCGCTGGCCGAAGAGGTGATCATCCTCTGCGGTAACGACCGCCAGAGCCTCTACGCGGCCAATAATATCGCCAGCGCGGCCAAGTACTTCGCCAGTATGGGCGGGAAGACCCGCCTGATCGGTCTGATTGTCAACCGCGACGACGGCAGCGGTGTGGCCGACCGCTTCGCCGAGCGGATTAATCTGCCGGTGCTGGCTCACATTCCGCTGGATCGTAAGATCCGCGAGCTGGCAGATTCTTGCAAGCTGGCCCTGGTGGATGAGGGCTTCGACGCGATCTTCGACGGCCTGGCCCGTCAGATCATTACTCGCACCACGCCCCACGTGAGTATGGCCGACGTGCATCCCTTGGAGTACAAAGAGTTCCTCAATGTCTTCGGTGCAGAGGAACCCGACATTGTGCCCAACGGGGCATCGGCCGATGAGCTCTTCGGCGGCAAGAAGGTCAAGCAGATTCCGACCTTCGAGCTTGGCCTGATGCAGCAGGCTGTCGGCCAGAAGCCCAACATGGATACGCCCACGAAGCTGGTGGTAACGCGTCTGCTCAACGATCTGGGCATGTATGTCACCGAGGCCAACCAGGACCCGAAGAAGGGCATGACCCTGACGGTCGATGGCCACACGACAATCTGCTTTGGCGATGAGCGTGAACTGGACAGCAAGATGGCCATCCTCGCGGCTCTGCAGAAGTCTGGCGAGCCCTACCGCTACGTCGATCTACGTCGGCCTGCGAGCCCGCTCTATCGGTGAGATGGTAGTAGATCTATCTCGAATGTCACCCTGAGCGAAGCGAAGGGTTCCGGTCGGGATTCCTCGCTTCGCTCGGAATGACCACCATTCCACATTGGGCCACTACCCTATCGTTGAGATAAAGGTACTGAGGATAAGGAATCTGGGACAAGAGGTGAGCGATGGCAACCCAGACACGACCAAAGACGGCGGAGACCGAGTATGTGCGCGCACCCTGGCACCTTCGTCTGCGCTGGTGGCTCTCCGTTCGGCTGTCGTGCTGGGGCCGTGGCTTTGTGGAAACCTCGGCTGAGTCGCCAGATCTGGCCAACCCGCTCTGGAGGCGCTAGCCCTGTGCTCCCTCCCAATGCGTCACCGGAGAGGGGGCGAACACCCCTTGATTCTTCTCGGGAGATCAGCTATTAATGAGATCACTGTCGGGCTTGATGCTGGCGAAATGTTCGTCCTGAACCCGCATTGACACGTCCGACATGTGGTAGAATTGACGGAGAACTTTCATATAGATCCATAAAAAGTGCGTGAAGTGATAATGCCCTCTTACGCCACCAAAGCGCAGGAGGGTCGCCAGGAGTAAGCTATGCCAAGCGGTCTCGGCGAAGCCACACAGATGATCGGTCCGTTCGCCCCGGCGCTGATGTGCTGGGCCAGCTTGATACTGACGGTTTTGGCTCTTGCGCTCACCTTTCTCTGGACAAATATCACCGCCTTCGCCCGGCGCACTCGCAACAGCGAGAGCAAGCCTGCCGCAGGCTCGATGACGAAGCGCACTGGCTTGTAGTGACCCCGCCCGCGCCTTGTAAGCTGCGTGGGATCTGACCCACGCCCGATGCATGGGCTCTGGAGGGGCAGTAGCCTCCAGAGCCCTTATTCGTGTGTTGCGGCCATGTCGCCGTAGCGCTGTGAGTGATTTTCTATGTCGAAAGAGATCCTTGAGACGCCGCCTCAGGCGTCGCAGAATGGCACCGCACCCACCTCGAACGCCGCCGTCCCTCCGTACCCGTTTACTGCCATTGTCGGCCAGGCTGAGCTGAAGCTTGCGCTGATGCTCTGCGTGGTGAGCCCGACGATTGGCGGTGTGATGGTGATGGGCCATCGCGGCACTGCCAAGAGCACCGCCGTGCGCGCCCTCGCCGCCATGCTGCCGCCGATTAAGGCGGTTGCCGGCTGCGCCTACTCCTGCTCGCCGGATCGCACCGCTGGCCTGTGCGAGCGCTGCACGAGCCACGGCGATCCGAAGAAGGCACCCCACAAGCATACGCCCGTCACTATTCCGGTGCCAGTGGTTGACCTGCCCCTGGGCGCGACTGAAGATCGCGTCTGTGGCACGCTCGATATTGAGCGCGCGCTGACCCAGGGCGTCCAGGCATTCGCCCCCGGCCTGCTGGCCCGCGCTAACCGCGGATTCCTCTACATCGATGAGGTGAACCTGCTGGAGGATCACCTGGTGGACGTGCTGCTCGACGTGGCGGCCAGCGGCACCAACGTGGTCGAACGTGAGGGCATCAGCATCCGCCACCCGGCCCGCTTTGTGCTGGTGGGCAGCGGCAACCCTGAGGAGGGCGACCTGCGCCCGCAGCTGCTCGACCGCTTCGGCCTCCACGCCCGCATCATTACGATCACCGATGTTGAGGAGCGTGTGGAGATCGTGCGCCGCCGCCGCGCCTACGACGCCGACCCCTTCGCCTTCGCCGCAGCCTGGGAGAAGGAGACTCTGAAGCTCCAGCGCAAGATCAAGGGTGCCCAGAAGCGCCTGCCCGATGTGGTGTTGCCTGACCCCATCCTCTACAAGATCGCCGAGCTCTGCGTCAAACTTGAGATCGACGGCCATCGCGGCGAGCTGACCCTCAGCCGTGCCGCCACCTCGCTCGCCGCCCTTGAGGGCCATAACGAGGTGAAGGTGGAGGATGTGCGTCGGATCACCCTCCTCTCCCTGCGCCACCGCCTGCGTAAAGACCCCCTGGAGACCCAGGACGACGCGGTGCGGATCGAGCGTGTGGTGGATGAGGTGCTGGTGTAAATGCAAAACGCAAAATGCAAAATGCAAAATTGTCCGATTTTGCATTTTGCGTTTTGTACTTTGCATTGATACGAGGCGATATTGTGAACGCTTCTCATACGACTCTGCCGTTCTCGGCCCTCGTGGGCCTCGATACGGCCCGCCAGGCTCTCTTGCTTCTCGCAGTCGACCCAGGGCTCTGCGGCGTGGTGATCGCCGCTGGCGTGGGGACTGGCAAGAGTACGCTCGCCCGTAGCTTCGCCCGGCTTGCGGGGGCCTCCTCCCTCGGCACTCCGCCGCCCTTTGTTGAACTGCCAGTTGGCGTCACCGAGGATCGGCTGCTGGGTGGCCTGGATCTGGAGGCGACCCTGTCTCGCGGCGAGCGCGTCCACCGCAGTGGGCTGATGGCCCGCGCCAACGGCGGCCTGCTCTACGCCGATGGGGTGAATCTGCTGGACGACAGCACGATTAACCATCTGCTCTCTTCGCTCGATAGCGGCGTGGTGCGGGTCGAGCGTGAGGGGTTGAGCATGGTGGAGCCCTCGCGCTTCGCGCTGATCGCCACCTATGACCCAGCCGAGGGGCCGCCGCGCCGCCACCTGCTCGACCGGGTCGGCCTGATCGTGGCCCCAATTATTCAGTCGCCAGCCCGCGCCCGTGCCGAGGTGGTGCGGCGCAACCTGGATGCTGACGCCATCGCACGGATGAAGGTGCGCGCTCGCGCGGCGGCCGAGGCCGAGTCTCCCTATGACGATGAGGAGGCGCTGCTGGCGGCAACGGTGCTGGCGGCGCGCGAGGCGCTGCCGAGCGTGCTGATCAGCGAAGCCCAACTGCGCCAGATTAGTCAGTCGGCCCTGGCCCTAGGGGTTGAGGGCCATCGGGCCGATATCTTCGCCGTGCGCGCGGCCCTGGCCTCGGCGGCCCTGGCTGGGCGCGATGAGGTTGGCGACGAGGATATGGAGCGGGCGGTACGCTTCGTGATGGTGCCACGGGCCACCCGCACGCCCGAGTTTGAGGATGAGGCCCAGCCTGAGCAGCCGCAGCAGCCCCCGCCGCAGCAGGAGGAGCAGCCCCCGCCACCGCCCGATGAGGATCAGCCGGAAGACGAGGATCAGGAGGATCAGCCCCCGCCGCCGCCTGAGGAGGAGGATCTGAGCGTTGAGGATCTGGTGCTGTCGGCCCTAGACGCCGAGGTGCCGCCCGATGTGCTCAGCACGCCCTTTAGCATCAGACGCAGCGGGCGCAGCGGCTCGCGTGGTAACACCTCGGGCAATCGCGGGCGTCACATTCGCTCCATCCCCGGTCTGCCTGGGCAGGGCCGCCTTGATGTCGTATCCACCCTGCGCGCTGCCGCCCCTTGGCAGAACTCGCGTAAGGACGAGGATGTTCGGCGGGTGGAGTCGGGCCGCCGCGCGCTGAGCCACGCCAGGGCCAGCATCCGCCTGCGCGCCGATGACCTGCATATCAAGAAGTTCCGCAGCAAGGCCGGAACGCTCTTCTGCTTTGTGGTCGATGCGAGCGGCTCGATGGCCCTGCACCGTATGCGCCAGGCGAAGGGCGCGGTGAACGCCCTGCTCCAGCAGGCATACGTCCACCGCGATCATGTGGCCCTCCTGGCCTTCCGTGGTGATCGTGCTGATCTGCTGCTGCCACCCTCGCAGAGCGTCGAGTTGGCCAAGCGCGCCCTCGATGTGCTGCCCACCGGCGGCGGTACGCCTCTGGCCGCCGCGCTCCTGGGGGCCTACCAGGTGGCCGAGCAGGCCCGTGCGCGCGGCATCCACCGCACCACCCTGGTGTTGATCACCGATGGCCGACCGAACGTGCCGCTCCAGCCAGTCCCTGGCCAGAGCAAGGATGAGCGTATGGAGCAGGCCCGCACAGAGGTGCAGACCCTCTGCGGTCGCCTTAAAGCCGCCGGGATCGGTGCGGTGGTGATCGACACCCAGCGCAGCTATGTCTCGCGCGGCGAGGCCCAGCAGCTTGCCGCATGGCTCGGCGGGCGCTATGTCTACCTGCCCCAGGGCCGCGCCGATGAGATCGCTGGCGCGGTGATCGAGGCGAGCGATCAGTGAGATGTGAGGCGTGAGGCGAATTACGCCTCACGCCTTACTATTTTCGCAATACCGCAGAAGTAACCCTGTCACCCATGTCACGCTGAGCGCAGCGAAGCGTCCCGGCCGGGATTCTTCGCTGCGCTCAGAATGACAGAACACTTCACAGGGTTACTTCTGCGGTATTGCCTATTTTCGTTAGTGCCCATGCGCGAAGTGGCGATCCTCGTCCCATTCCTCCCCAGCGTCACCCTCACGACCCTCCTCACCGCGAGCTGATTGGCGAAGCCACCCTGCGGCGGCTCATGCATGCCGCGCAGGCGGCTCTGGCCGATAGGGAGCCCGCGACTTCAGTCGCCGGGCGAATCGGTGTCTCGAACCCCTTGTTTGCAGCGTGCGGCGAAGTCGGCTACACTAAGTCGTATCATCCTGCAATCTGCTATCTTCTCGAAGTGGCTTCATGACGCATGATCGTCTATATCGCCTACCCAACTAGCCTGTCCCTCCAGTCGGCGAATGCGCTGCAGACCTACACAACCCTGCGCGAGCTGCGGGCGCGTCGGCCTGACACGCTGGCGCTCATCCCGCGCTGGGGCCGTGAGCCGAGCCGCTTTGCTGAGCTTGGTGCGCACCACTTGCCCCGCCCGGCCATCGGCAAGCTCTCGCGGCTGTATAAGAGCACGTTGCTCTACTACCTTGAGCACAGCGCCTTCGCCCTGATGACGGCCGCCACCCTGGCCCCGCGCGCCCGTGAGATCGAGGCGGTCTATGTGCGCCAGGTGATCTGTGCTGCATGGTGGGCCGGGCTCTATGGGCCGCTGCTGGGTGTGCCGGTGATCTATGAGGCCCACGACCTGGAGTCGCGCAACCCCTCGCGGGCCAAAGAGCCCTGGGCCGAGGGGCTGCTGCACCTGATCGACCGGGTCGCCCTAACGCGCTCGGCGGCGGTGGTCTCGCTCACCGACGACTTCCGCTGCCTGCTCGGCGCGATCAGCTGGCGGCGGCACGAGGATGTCTTTGTGATACCGGACGCCTACGACGAGCGGCTGTTTGCCCCGCAGGATCGTGACGCCTGTCGTGCCACCCTCGGCCTGCCTGCCGACGCGCCGGTGATCGCCTATGCCGGGATGACCTTCGCCCACCGCTGGCTTGATGGCCTCGTGGATGCGGTGGCGAGCCTGGCCGAGCAATTCCCCGGCATCACGCTGCTGCTGGTGGGCGGGCGCGACGCCGAGCGAGAGGCGCTGCGCCGTCAGGCCGAGGGGCTGGGCCTGGCTATCTGGCAGGGCGAGGGCGCTCCGCCATCTGGCGAGCGCGCCACCCTGGGGCTGTTCGGGCCGCGCCCGCAGGCCGAGGTGCTGGGGTACCTGGGCGCTGCCGATGTGCTGGCCATCCCCGATACCGTCACCGATGTTACGGCCTCGCCGCTGAAGCTTTTTGAGTATATGGCCCTCGGCCAGCCGATTGTACTGCCGGACATCCCCGCCCTGGCCGAGATCGTGCCGCCGCAGCTAGGCCACACCTTTGCTCGGCGCGACCCGACGGGACTGCGGGCGGCCCTTGCGGCGGCCCTGGGCGCTGGCACAGATGCGACCAACAGCGCGGCTCGGCGCGCCCTGGCCCTCGATCACACCTATGGGCGGCGGGCAGAGCGCATTCTTGAGGCCGTAGAACGCGTATCAGGGAGGGCGTCGCCCTCCCTGATACGCTCGTAGGCTTCCACCGGCGGTGCCCCTACGCCGGGAAGAAGGAGATCGCCGCGATGATTGCGACAATGAGCAAGATCAGTGCGCCGACCCCGCCGGTTTCATCCTGCTGCTGGGCTTAGTTAAACGATGGGAGTTGGGGATTTGCGCGGATCAAAGCGTTGAAGTGCGCCGAGGGAAACTATGCCTGAGCAACAGCATAAGGATCAGGTGGCATTGCTGATCGCGCTCAACGTGCAACAGGTGAACCCGCCTGAGTTCACGCTGCGCAACGAGGTCAGCACGATTGGTCGCGAGCCGGGCTGCGATGTGGTCGTGCAGCGACGGGAGGTGTCGCGGCTGCACGCGCGGGTCGAGCGCCAGGGCCTGCGCTACATCCTGATCGACGCGAACAGTTCCAATGGCACGTATGTGAACGGGCGTCGGCTGAACGAGCCGCACTCGTTGGAGAACGATGATCTGATCGGGCTGGGGAGTGGCCCGTCGCTGCTCAAGTTTATCGACCCGCTCGACACGTTCGTGCCCTCGCGCGGGCTGCGCTACGATGACCAGTTGATGGTCTTCTTGCTTGATGGGCGAGCCCTTGAGCTGACGCCGGGGCAGGCCAAGCTGCTGCTGATGCTCTACCGCAATACTGGTCGTCTCTGCACGCGCGATGAGTGCGCCCAGCAGATCTGGGGGCAGCCCTACGAGGCGGCTCAGCACGCCGCCGCTCTCGATATGCTGGTGGCCGGGTTGCGCGCCCGCATCCGCCAGGCCGACGCCGACCTCGATCTGATCAAGACGCGGCGCGGCCTCGGCTATGTGCTTGAACAATAAGAATTGCAGATTATAGATTGCAGATTGGGCAATCTGCAATCTGCAATCTGCAATTCTCACGCAAAGAGGGCGTCTACAAACGACTGGGCATCGAACATCGCCAGGTCGTCCATCTTCTCGCCGGTGCCGATGTAGCGGATGGGTCGCTCGATGTCCTGGGCGATGGCGAAGGCGATGCCTCCCTTCGATGTGCCGTCTAGCTTCGTCACGGCCACATCGCTCACCCCAGACGACTTGAGGAATGCCTTGGCCTGGAGCACGCCGTTCTGGCCGGTGGTCGCGTCGATCACCAGCAGCACCTCGTGGGGCGCGTCGGGCATCTTGCGCTGGATGATGTTACGGATCTTCTCCAGTTCGACCATCAGGTTGAACTTGGCCTGGAGCCGCCCGGCGGTGTCGATGATCAGCACGTCCACGTCCTGCTCCACAGCGGCGTCGATGGCCTTGTAGACAACGGCGGCCGAATCGGCACCCTGGCCCATGCTCACGCAGGGCACACCAGCCCGCTCGGCCCACGTCTCTAGCTGCTCGGTGGCGGCGGCGCGGAAGGTGTCTCCGGCGGCCAGCAGCACCTTCTTGCCGAAGCGGTGCTTGTAGCGGTGGGCCAGCTTGGCGATCATGGTCGTCTTGCCCGCGCCGTTCACCCCCACCACCAGCACTACATAGGGCCGCGCCGGCGCCTTCTGCTGGCCGGCGAACTCCTGGAAGGTGCGCACCATCTCCGCCTTGAGCATGTCGCGCACCTCTCTGGCCTTCTTTGTGCCGTGGCGGTTCACCCGATCCTTGGTGCGGTTCACCAGGTAAAGCGTCGTCTCCAGGCCGACATCGCCCTGGATGAGCGCCTCCTCAAGATCGTCCCACAGCTCATCCGTAATCGGGTCGTCGTTGGCGAAGAGCCGCGAGATCTGGCCGAAGATGCCCTGGCGGGACTTCTCCAGGCTCTGGGAGACCTGGGCCTCCTCGGCCTGGGCCTCCTCCTCGGTGCGCGGCGCGTCCTGGCCGCGGCCAAACAGGCGTTTGAACATGGTGCTTCCTTCTCTTCTATCCCCAGCCGAGGTCGTCGGCCTTCTTGGCGGGTCGGGGGATGGCCCCTTCCTCCACCTTCTCGTCGCCGGCCTCGGCGGACATCTCTTCATCTAGCATCTGGTCGACCATCTCGTCCCAGTCTTCACCAGCGTCCTCGCCGAGCTCCTTCCCCATTCGCTTAGCCCAGCGGGCGATCGAGCGCGGGTCGTTCTCGTCGAGCCCAGAGAAGTTCATGGGGTCGGCCATCATCTCCAGACGGGCCTCCTCGGACTTGAGGGTGGCGAACCGTGAGACGGTGCGGCTCACCTGATTGTTGCCGCAGCGCGGGCACGCTAGGCCGGGCGGGTCGCTGAAGCCCCGGACGAGCTTCTGGAATCTGCCGTTGCATGCGGGGCAGAGGTATTCGTAGATTGGCATAGGATTACCCTCAGGCGTGGGGCGTAGGTGTTGTGATACAGCACCTCACATCTTACGCCGTAATAATCTCCTCGACAAGGGCGGGGGCAGGCACGGGTGTGTTAGATAATGTGTATGCGGCCAGGAGGCCGGGGGCCACGCGCCGGGCGTCCTCTGCGCTGGCGGCGTGAATGGTCAGCAGGGTTTCGCCTTGGGCGACGTGTTTGCCCACCTTGGCGGCGAGCACCATCCCCACGCGCGGGTCGATGCTGTCCTCTTTGCGCGACCTGCCGCCGCCGAGGGCGTTGCAGGCCATGCCGAGCGCCTGCCCGTCGATGGCAGCCACATGGCCAGCGCGTGCTGCTGGGAGGTCGAGTGTGGCCGGGGCGGTTGGTAGGCGGCTCGGGTGCTCGACGTAGTCCAGGTCTCCGCCCTGGCCGACGATCATCCGGGTGAACTTCTCCCATGCCGCGCCGCTCTCGATGGCCTCACGGAGCAGTGATCGGGCTTCCTCGTCGCTATTGCGCAGGCCAGCCAGTTGCACGAGTTGGCCGCCGAGGGTCAGGCAGAGGTCTACCAAGTCGGTCGGGCCATGGCCGCGCAGGGCACTGATTGCCTCGCGCACCTCTAGGGCGTTGCCGACCGCGAAGCCGAGGGGTTGCTGCATCGAGCTGAGCGCTGCAGAGACCCGGCGGCCGGCGTGGCTGCCGATTGCGACCATCATGCGGGCCAGCCGGCGGGCGTCGTCCAGGGTGTGCATAAATGCGCCGCTACCATACTTCACATCAAGGACGATGCAGTCGGCGCCGGCGGCGAGCTTCTTACTCATCACACTCGCGGCGATCAGCGGGATCGACTCGACGGTGGCGGTCACATCGCGGAGCGAGTAGAGCTTCTTATCGGCGGGGGCGAGGTCGCCGCTCTGGGCGGCCACCACCAAGCCCACCTCGCGCACGGCGCGGCGGAACTCCTCGGCGCTCAGGTTTGTGCGAAAGCCGGGGATGCTCTCCAGCTTATCGACGGTGCCGCCGCTGAAGCCCAGCCCGCGCCCGCTCATCTTCGCCACCGGCAGGCCGACGGCGGCGACCATGGGGGCAAGCAGGAGGGTCGTCTTATCGCCGACGCCGCCGGTCGAGTGCTTATCAACTGTGAGCGGGGCGATATCGTGCAGGTTGAGCATATCGCCGCTGTGCGCCATCGCGATCGTCAGGTCAGCCGTCTCACGGTCGTCCATACCGCGCAGCACCACGGCCATCGCCCATGCGCTCATCTGATAGTCGGGGATATCGCCTGCGGCGTAGCCTGCGATCAGCCAGTGGATCTCCTCGCTGCTCAGGGCGGCCCCGTCTCGCTTCTTTGCGATCAGATCTACAGCCCGCATAGGGATGCCTTTCTAAGCCTCCGGGATGCTGCCCTGTAGCGTCCCGGAGGCTGTTTACCCGCGCAGCGTGCGGATCGCCTGCGGTAGCTGGGGCAGCAGGTCGGATGCGAGGGTGCCGGCCTCGCCGAGAGCCTCGCGCACGCGCGCGCCGGCCGCGCCGTGAAGGAAGACCGCAAGGGCGGCGGCATCGAAGGCGGGAAGCCCCTGAGCGATGAGGCCGACAATCGCACCAGCTAGGACATCGCCGGTGCCGGCGGTGGCCAGGGCGGGGTTTGACCCATCGTAGACGAGGCTGCGGCCATCGGGGTTCGCTACCACGGTGGTTGCGCCCTTGAGCACCACCACCTGGCCCCATGCCTTTGCCGCATCGACTGCGCATGCCACTAGATCGGCGGGGAGCTCGTCCAGCTTCAGCAGGCGGCGCATCTCGCCGGGGTGTGGTGTGAAGACGAAGTGCCCGTGGGGCAGGTGCTCGGGCCAGTCCTCAATGTCGGCCAGGAGGTTGAGCCCATCGGCGTCGAGGACGGTGGGTGGCAGATCGAGCGCCTTTCCGCCATCGGCGTGAGCCTCCGCAGAGGGGCCGGACAGAAAGCCGACGCGGGCGCGGGACTTGGGCTGCTCCAGGCCGAAGACACGCTGGATGAACTCCTTCGTCGGGTCGGCCTTGCCGAGGCCAGGGCCGATCAGCAGCGCGGTATAGCCTTCCAGCGCCTTGCCGAGCTCCTCGGCGGCGGCCGGCCCAATAGCCCCCCACTCGCCCTCTGCTAGGGGCAGCAAGGTCACCTCAGGGCCGCGCCCAGTCGCGCCGAGCACCGTGCGCCCGGCGGCGAGCGTGACGAGCCCCGCGCCCACCCGTCCGGCGGCGGCGCAGGCCAGGGCTGCGGCACCGGGGTAGTGCAGCGATCCCGCCACAACCAGCGCCTTGCCAAAATCTCCCTTATGGGCATCGGCGGGCCGCGCAGGCAGCAGCTTGCGGGCATACTCAGCCGTCAGCATCTCACTCATACAAGCCTCCAGGTTCTGTGATGGTATTCCAATATCGGCGAGGGCGATGGCCCCGACAGCGGCTCGCCCCGGATAAAACAGCGTCCCGCGCTTGATGACGCCGGTGGCGACCGTCAGATCGGCTCTGATCGCGACTCCGGCGATGGCTCCGTTGTCTGCGTTGACGCCGGTGGGAAGATCGACAGACAGCAAGACAGAGTCCTTGCCCCGCCTCACCCTCGCCTCGCCCACCTCGGCGATGATAGCGGCAAGGTCGCCCGTCACCGGGCGCGAGATCCCGGCACCGAGCAGCGCATCCACCACCAGATCGGCCTCTTCCAGGGCTGCCCGCAGCTCGATCCGGCTCGGGTCTTCCCCCGCGATCAGCGCGGGGATGTCGCGCTTACGGCAGCGCTGCCCGTTAGCGTCGTCCGGAGAATCGGGTCGGTTCCAGAGGTAGAGCCGTGTGGGGAACCCGGCGTCGTGCAGATGACGGGCCACCACCAGTCCGTCGCCCCCATTGTTGCCGGGGCCGACGAGGATGAGGGCGCGCCAGCCGTGCCTGAGGCGGCCAAGGGCTACCTGGGCGACGCCCCAGCCGGCCTGCTCCATCAGGCCAGCCCAGGTTGCCCCTGTGTCCACGGCGGCCCGCTCAAGGGCGCGCATCTCCTGCGTAGTCACAAGCTTCATGATAAGGATATTGTACCGTATCTCAGTGCGTTCGACTAAGGATAGCTCTCAAAACTCGGCTTGTTTTACAGAAGCGAAGATTCTGCGGGTCGCAGGTGCCCCTCTCTATCGGGATGCCACCTATACGGTCATTTACGGTCATTCGCCGACCGCCGACATAGCCACCACGCTGGCCACGGCGCTGCCGCCGCTGTGCGACATGCTCAGGGCGATCTGGGCAATACCGAGGGCGGCCGCAGCCGCAGCAGCCGGGCCTTCAAGCCGGAGGGAGGGCCGTCCGTCGGCGGCGCGCACCACCTCAATGTCGGTCATCCCCGGTCGGTCGTTGGGTGAAGCTCCGGCGGCCATCCCGCTCAGCCCCACCCCCAGCGCCTTGGCCGCAGCTTCCTTGGCCGCCCAGCGCGCCGCGAGCGACTGGTAGCGCGGCGCGGGGCCGGGGAACCCGCAGTCGCACAGCTCGCTCTCGGTGTAGACGCGGCGCAGAAAACGCTCGCCCCAGCGGCTCGCCGCCCGCCGGATTCGCTCGATCTCAATAATGTCGATGCCGTGGTAGATCACTGCTCGCCAACCAGCGACACATCGGCCACCAGCGAGTTGTAGTCGTGCCCGTTGGCATAGATCTGCACACCCTGGAGGTAGCGGTAGTCCGGCAGCCACTGCGGGTCGCGCAGATTAAACCGGAAGGATGTCCACTCGGCCTTCTTAACCTGGTAGTACAGGACATCCTTGTCCTTCACGCGGGGCGGCTGGTCGTTGGAGTCGGTGTAGATGCACACCACCCGCTGCTGGTCAGGGTCGTCGGGGCTATCCTGGCGTGCGAGGATGCGGATCATCACCGGGCACTCGCTGCCGCGGTCGCCGATATCTTCGAGCGACTGCTCGATCACGCGGGTCCAGAGCGAGAAGGTCAGGCTGCGGTACTCTGAGATATCAATGCCATTGCCGTCAGGCCCGAGCTGCTGTCTGATCCCGGTCGTGAATCCGCTGGTCTGACCGCCGACGCGGTAGAACCATGCCGCCGTGCGCCGATCAGACGCGGCGCAGGTGTTATCGACATTGGGCGGGCGGCAGATCGACGAGAGCCGGAACAAACCCTGCTGCTCGACCGGCAGCGGCGGGGTGCCATAGACCACCCAGCTGTCGGATCGGGCTAGTGCTGGCTCATCGCTGCGCGTGGTATTGTTATACTCTGTCTCGCTAAACTGCGAGAACCCGCCGTCGCGGATGAGCTCCCATCGCGCGGGCACAGGCATTCCTGGTGTGCTGGCCTGGTCGATCTCGACGCGCTGGCGGGTACCGAGCACCACGCCTGCCCCCTGCGTATTTTTCACCGTTGCCGTGCCGCTGCGGACGGCCACATCGGCGGTGAAGGGCTGGATATCGGCCCCCGGCGTTACCTGCACGAGGCGGCTGGTCGGCTCAATGCTGACGCTGTAGCTTCCGCCCGGTGCGAGGTCGAGGGTGGCGTTCCCTATCAGTACGCGGAAGCGCACCTGCTGGTAGGGCTGCCCGGCCCGTAGATCGTAGCGCACATAGCCGCCGCTCTGCCGGATGGTTACCTCTTGGAACTGATCGCTCCAGCGGGTTGTCTGGAGCGCTTCGAGGCGCAGATCGGCACCGGCCCAGAGGTCGAGTTGGCTCTCGTCGAAGAGCCTAATGCTGGCGATCTGACCATAGCCAGCTTTGGTGACGGCGCGGACGCTATCGCCCTCGCCAACCATCTGTTGCTCGTAGATTCCCTGGAAGACGCTGCGGTTGGCGGGCTGCCAGCTCACCCACTCGGCTGGGCCGCGCAGGATCACGGTTGCGTCGCGCTGGTTGGTGGCCGAGAGGTAGAACTGGCGCCCGGTGTAGATCGCCCAGCCAATCAGGAGCAGAAAGATGCTGAAGAATCCGAGCAGGGTTGTCCAGGCAATGCGCAGCGTGCGCCGCTGGGCCGCGCTATGCAGGCTGCCGGAGGCGATTTCAGTGTGTTGCATAGACCAAGGTTTCAGATGCAGGGTGTCAGGAAGCCTTACTTTGAGAGGCTGGTCTTGACAATTCGCCGCTGTAAGTCGACGGTCACAGCCGCCACGAGCGGGGCCATCGCGCCGTCGGCTGTTTTGCGCTGGCTGGTGAAGGTGAAGGTGTAGGTGGCTGATCGTGCGTGATGGCCAAGCTCATTCTCTGCCATGCCCAGGCGCGCGATCAGATCGTGGCAGGGCTGGCGGCCATCGTGCTGTCGCGTAACCTCTGGCTCCACCTCGGCGAGCGTGGGCCAGCGGGCGGCCACAAATCGCGCTGCCACCTGGCGGGCGGCGGCGAGCTCGCTACTGTCGCGGCGGGCAGGGCCATGGTGCTCATTGCGGCCCGGAGTCCGTGAGCGGGCGTATGTCTGATACTTATGCATGGCTTGCTCCTCCGTTGGGCCGAAACACTCGCCGGGCGAATGCTTTGGCCCCACTATACCGGCAGGGCCGGGTCTCCATAGAGCACAAACTCTAGCAGTGTCTTTGTGTCATCGTTGTCGAGCCGTCCCTGGCGGCGGAGCAGATCGCGGAGCACCGCCGCATGGGCCTCTCGGACGGCCACGCCGAGGCGCTGGCCGGGTTGACGTAGGGCGATCAGTAGCTGGAGTGCCAGGAGGTCGGACTCGCTGGCCGGCGGGTCGGGGGCTCCGTATGAGATCCCGACAGTGCCGATGAGGGTGGCACCGGCATTGAGCAGGGCCATCGCCATCGACTGTTCGCCGTTGGTTGTGCTTAGCCTGGCCCCGAAGCACGCCTGGGTTATAACTACCGTCCTGTCGAGCTGTAGCCCAGCGAGATCAGCGGGGCGCAGTGCCGGGATGAGTTCGCTATCGTCGGGCGACTGACCATACCAGGCCGCGCTGCCCGTCACGCCGTGCAGGTTACAGTAGATCCGCCGCGCTTCGGCGAGCCGCTGGCGGTCGATCATCCCCGCCCGCAGGGGCGGTGCCAGCAGCACGTTCTCAGCAGGCTCGCCAGCTGCGGCGAAGACCTCGGTCGAGACAGCGGCCCAGCGGGCCGTGCTGATCCCAAGGGCCAGCCCCTGCGGTTGCGGCCCGGCGCGGTGGGCTTTGGCCGTCAGCGACAGCAGATGGGTCAGGCTGGGATGGTTGTCGGCACCCGAGTCGGGCGTGCGGCCCACCGGCCAGTGCGTCAGCAGATCCTGAGCGTTGGCCATACCGTAGGCAGAGTCGCTCAAGATCGGGCCGTCGCGGTCGCGCATCGGGTTTGGCATGACGCCGAAGGGCACCGTCTCGGGGCCACCGATCACCCACAGGCTGTCTATCATTATACCATTGTGCTCTCGAAGGGCGCGCTCGATTGTGGCGAGCTGTGTGGTGAGCGCTGCGGGCGTGAGGGGGGACGGGGCGACGCCGAGCTCTGGCATGCCGTCCTCGGGATCATAGGCCAGTGTGGCGACTCCGGCGTCCGCGCGGGCTGCCAGCGCATCGTCGAGGGCGGAAGATAATGTATCGTATGTCTGGCTGTAGTGCTGCCGAAGTCGGCGGCGCGGAGTCAGGGCCAGGTGCATCAGTGGGCCTCGGCAGCGGCCAACATCAGCGCGGCGGCCCCGAGCACTTCGGCCCGCTCGCCGAGGCTCGCCGGGAGAATTGGCACCTCGCGGTAGAGGTCGACGATCACTCGCTCGTAGGCGATCGTGCGGGCGCGGGCGAGCAGATCGGGGTTCTCCAGGGCCACGCTGCCGCCGACGAGCATGATCTCGGGGCTGAAGATATGCAGGATCGAGGCGAATCCCAGGCCAAGCAGGTGCGCCTCCCGATCCATCAGGCTGCGGGCCAGATCGTCGCCGGCGGCGGCAGCATGGGCCACATGGGCGGCCGTCACCGTCTGTGGGGCGGCCATGGCGTGCAGGGTACTGTCGGGGCGCGCGGGCATTGCGGCGGCGGCCGCAGCGGCTAGGCCAGAGCCCGAGGCCAGTTCCTCCCAGCGCAGGCTGTGCTCGGCATCGAGGAAGATCGAGCCTAGTTCGGCGGCGGCCCCAAGGCGGCCAAGAAGCAGCTTTCCGTCCATGATCACCCCGCCGCCGATGCCCGTGCTTATGGTCAGGTACACCATATGGCGGGTGCCAACCCCCGCGCCAAACCGCCATTCGCCGAGTGCGGCGACGTTGGCGTCGTTGCCGATCACCACGGGCAGCCCGGTCGGCACTGCCAGCGAGTCGCGCAGCTGGATACGATACCAGCCGGGCATATTCGGCGGCGCGTAGACCATGCCCGTCTCGGGGTTGAGCGGGCCGGGCGCGCCTACGCCGATGCCGAGCAAGGTGCCGTCGGCAGGCAGCGCTGCGCGCACATGGCCGATCAGGTCGAGCATGCGAGCGATCACCGCGTGCGGGCCATCCTCAACGAACGTTCGCGTGCGCTCGTGTGCGATGATCGTCCCGTCAGCGGTGATCAGGGCTGCGCGAAGCTGTGTGCCGCCAATATCGGCACCAATAACGTGCTTCATGGGCATATTGTAGCATGATCGGGCGAAAAAACACTTGACAGCACAAGTGTTTGCTTGCTATAATGATCGCCACATACGTTCTGCCCCACCACGTATGGGCTGTGGTCTGTGGGGTTATCTTGAATGTAGACACTCGCGCCTAGGGCAGAGTTCGTCTAGGGTATGCGTCGCCGCTGGCCGTTTTGGCTGCGGCCAATGAAAGGACAGGGGCTATGCGAACTGCTGATGGTCTTTCCGTTCGTCAGGAAAAAATTCTGCACTATATCGAGGAGTTCTTCGGGAAGAAGGGCTACTGGCCGGCGATCCGCGACATCCAGACCGATCTGAAGATCTCGTCCACCTCGGTGGTCGCCTACAACTTGAAGGCACTCCAGGACAAGGGCAAAATCAATCGTCAGGGCAAGGTTTCGCGCGGGATCACGCTGCCCAACACGCTGACCCCGGCCCTGATCAACCCGTCCTATCAGGTTCCGCTACTCGGCACCATCACCGCCGGCCAGCCTCTGCCCGACCCGGAGCAGGTAGATGTCAGCGCGGCCGAGAAGGTTGATGTGCCGCCGGATCTTGCCACCGCCGACAAGCTCAAGGATGTCTACGCACTGAAGGTGCGCGGCCTGTCGATGATTGATGCCTTGATCGACGACGGTGATATTGTGCTGCTGCGCCGCCAGGAGACGGCCAACAACGGCGATATGGTTGCGGCGATGCTGGTGGAGGAGAATGCAGTCACCCTGAAGAAGTTCTATCACGAGGGGCTGCGTATCCGCCTCCAGCCGGCGAATAGCACGATGCAGCCGATCTTCACGACTTCCGACAATGTACGCATCCAGGGGCGTGTCGTCGGCGTGCTGCGCTCGCTCTTCTAGGCGCTCACCAGTCTGGGCGCAGCGCGTGCTGCGCCCAGACTGCAACGTCACGCCGCAGTGAGGCGTAAGAACAACTCCTCAAGGCTCTCTACCTGGGTGCCGAACTCGCTTACCGCGACACCCTTCGCCATCAGGTAGGCCAGCAGCGCCGCCTGCTGATCCTCATCTACCGCCTCTGTCTCAATGAGGATAACCTGTGGGTCTGTTGGGTCAGCGATCAGCCTGCGGATCGGCGGCAGCCCTGCTGGTCGCTCGGCCACATCATCGGTCGCCTGCTCCTCTTCGCCCGCATCTGCCTTCTTCGCCTCATTCATCAACATCCGTAGCGCCGACTCGGCTTGCCGCCGATCCCGCAGAACCTTCATGCGGAGCTTTGCGTTGCCCTGGAGTTGCTGTCGCACTGTCTCGACCGAGCCGCTCACCACCATCTTCCCGCGCTCGATGATCCCGATTTCGTTACAGATCTCTGCGAGTTCGCTCAGAATATGTGAACTGAGCAGTACGGTCTTACCCATCTCGCGCAGCGTACGTAGCAGCTCGCGCAGCTCCACGCGCGCCCGTGGGTCAAGCCCGCTGGCCGGCTCGTCGAGCAGCAGCACAGGCGGGTTGTGTACCAGGGCGTGTGCGAGCGAGAGCCGCTGCTGCATGCCGCGTGAGAGATTCTGCACGAAGGCGTCGCGCTTTTCGGTTAGCCCGACCAGATCGAGCAGCTGCCTTACCGTATTTTGGCGCTCGGCGGCGGCCATCCCATAGCAGCGGGCGAAGAAGTCGAGGTACTCTCGAACGCGCAGGTCATCATAGACGCCTGAGACATCGGGCATATAGCCGACCAGGCGTTGGGCACTGCCGACGCTCTGGGGCTGGCCCATAAGACGTACCTCGCCGGAGCTGGGCGCGAGCAGACCAGCGAGCAGGCGCAGCGTTGTCGTCTTTCCGGCACCGTTTGGCCCGATGAATCCGTAGATGCTGCCCTCTTGTACCGTCAGGTTGAGGTTGTCGAGAGCGATCTCCCGGCCGTAGCGCCGGGTTAGATGAAGAGTCTCGATGGCCGGGGGCATGGGCTCAATCCTTCTGAAGGCTGGCACTTGTGGGCAAAGCAATCGGCGCGGCCACATATTGGAGTGGCCGCGCCGAAGAGGAGGTGCCCTATCATCGCGAACGCCGATAGAACTTTATGCGGGCGGGAACCTGTCGGATCAGCGACGGCGGCGCAGACGCTCAACGTCGTCGATACGGACGCGAACCGGGGTCGGCTCGACCTTGAGCAGCGTGGCAGCAGCCGCGAGAGCCAGTAACATGGCGAGAACGATAACGAGGAGCAGGATCATGGCGGGGTTCCTTTCCGCGGTTTATGCTACGCCAGGCTCATCGAAACGGGTCGGCGAAGATGGTACCTATAGTATAGCGAAAAATAATTACGCCGTCCATACCAGTTTGGTGAGAATTCCGTCAAGGATGCTCGGGTCACGCCCTGGTGCGCGATGTGCGATGTTTGCAAAACATAATTCAAGGTGCTATACTACGAGGCGGGTAGCAAAGGGGTGCGAGCCGCATGTGCGTGCCTTCGCCCTAAACTACGAGGCAATGTTTTGGCTGGATCGTGCGGACGACAGTCTCATCAGAATGTTCAGGAACGCTCATAATGAACACTTTGTGAGTTCTGATTCCTGAAATCGCTGCTCACCTGCGGTCGTGTCGGCCTTTCCGGCCTTCTCGCTGGTGGTATCAAGCAGTCTGTGGCGTGTGTTTGTGAAAAGTGGGTATCCCCCACTTTTCTTGTTGTTGTAGGCGAGTGAGGGTATGAAGAGCGATTTTTATACAGCGATCTCACAGATTGCGGCGGAGCGTGGCATCCCAAAAGAGGCGATCATTGATGTCATGGAGAAGGCGCTGATCACCGCCTACAAGCGCACGCTTGGCAATAACCCGCCGCCGATGGAAGTGACGGTAAAGCTTGACTCGCAGACGGGGTCGGCGAGGGTGTTCGCTGAGAAGCAGGTGGTCGATGAAGTCTATGATGATCGCTTTGAGGTTGAGCTGACGGACGCGCAACAGGTTCGTCCCGATGTTCAGATCGGCGAGACGGTGATCATGGAGAGCACGCCCAACGACTTCGGGCGGATCGCCGCGCAGACGGCCAAGCAGGTTGTTCTACAGGGGATCAAAGAGGTCGAGCGCGAGTATATCTATGGCGAGTATATGGATCGCGAGGGCGAGCTGATCACCGCCACGGTGCAGCGGATCGCCAAGGGGAATGTGATCCTGGAGATGGGTAAGGCCGAGGCGATCTTGCCGCCGAAGGAGCAGGTCGATAACGATCGCTACTACCACGGGCAGCGCCTGAAGGTCTACCTGATGGAGATCCGTAAAGAGGATCGCGGCCCGCGGCTTATCGCCTCACGCTCCCATAAGAACCTGATCGTGCGCCTCTTCGAGATGGAGGTGCCCGAGATCTTCAACGGCACGGTGGAGATCAAGTCGATCGCCCGCGAGCCCGGCCTGCGCACGAAGGTGGCGGTGGCTGCGCGACAGGAGGGTATCGACCCGGTTGGCTCCTGTGTGGGTATGCGTGGCATTCGCATCCAGAATATTGTTAATGAGCTGAATGGCGAGAAGATCGATGTCGTCCAGTGGTCATCAGATCCCAAGGATCTGATCGCTAATGCGCTCTCGCCGGCCCAGGTCGTTGAGGTTCATCTGGATGAGGACGACCATGTGGCGCTGGTGATTGTGCCGGATAAGCAACTCTCGCTGGCGATCGGAAAAGAGGGCCAGAATGTGCGTCTGGCGGCTAAGCTCTCGGGCTGGCGCATCGATATCAAGAGCGCCACGGCGCTGCTTGAGGAGGAGCGGGCATCCGCTGAGGTGCGCGGCTATGCCGAGGCTGAGGCGATGGCAACTGAGGTTGAGCTGACGAACGCCCGCGTCGAGTCGCGTAAGGTGCAGCCGAATGGGATGATCGTCTACCAGAAGGCTTCGTATGGCCCGCTTGGCAACGATCTGGTCGGTGATTCGGTGCAGCTGCGGGCGACCTCGCAGAAAATCTATATCTACTATCAAGATCGGCTGATCGCCTCGTATATCCTGGTGGAGGCTGAGGATAAGGCTGAGGCAGAAGAGGTTTAGGCTGGGTGCCGCCGCACGATGAGCGCTGGTGGCTGAAGGAGCGGTATGGCAAAGGCGGGCGAAAGCCAGGGGGCCGGGCGAGTGAAGCATGTGCCACAGCGTACCTGTGTCGCTTGCCGCCGCACCGATGCGAAACGTGGGCTCATCCGGCTGGTGCGAACCCCAGAGGGGCTCGCCGAGGTTGACCTTACCGGGAAGCGTAACGGGCGCGGTGCCTACCTGTGCCATACCGTATCTTGCTGGGAGGTGGCGATCAAGCGCCACGCCCTGGAGCGAGCGCTACGTGTCGGGCCACTCTCTGCTGAGAATCAGCGCGACCTGCTGGCGTATATTCGTGGGTTAGATGGAGCCGAAGATCCTCGATCTGATGCTCATGCTGTTGATATGCCGCCGCACGATGTCAGGGTCTGATGTGTTACCTCATGCGTGATCCGTTGCTTGTAGGGCACGGTTCGTCTGCAATTGTCTCATGCGCCTGGCGTCGCGCGTTAGAACGAGAAAGGAAGTTTCAATGCTGCAGAAGGGTGATTCGCTAAAAGATATACAAGGATCTGCTGTTTCTATGCGTGGTGGTCGTGGGGGTAGCGGCGGTGGGGGCGGTGGTGGTAGCGGCGGTGGCGGCGGTAGCCGTCCCGGCGGCAGTAGCGGTGGCGGCGGTAGCCGTCCTGGCGGCAGTAGCGGCGGCGGCGGCGGTGGTAGCCGTCCTGGCGGCAGTAGCGGCGGCGGCGGCGGTGGTAGCCGTCCTGGCGGCGGCGGTGGCGGCGGTCGTCCCGGCGGCAGCAGCGGCGGTGGCGGCGGTAGCCGTCCCGGCGGCGGCGGTGGCGGCGGTCGTCCCGGCGGCAGCAGCGGCGGCGGCGGCGGCGGACGCCCCGGCGGCGGTGGCGGTGCCCGACCTGGCGGACGCCCCGGCGGCGGTGGCGGCGGGCGCCCCGGCGGCGGCGGGCGCCCCGGCGGCGGTCGACGTCCCGGCGGCTCGGACGGTGACGGTGGCTCGATGCGTGGCCGAGGCCGTGGTGGTGCTCCCGCGCCGAGAATTCCCGTTCGTCCGCGCGGCATCGTTGAGCTTCAGAGCATCATGACTATCCGTGAGCTCTCGGAGGCCACCGGCATCGGCGCGTCCGAGATCCTCAAGGCGCTGATGAAAAGCGGTGTGCTGGCGACCATCAATCAGCAGATCGACTATGAGACAGCGGCGCTGATCGTCGCAGACTTCAATATCGAGACGCACGAGACGGTGCCCGCGCAGCTCGCCGGTATTGTTGATAATGTTAAGGATGTGCTGTCTGCCCAGACCGAGGACGACATGCGGACGCGCCCGCCTGTGGTGACGATCATGGGCCACGTCGACCATGGCAAGACGAAGCTCCTCGACGCGATCCGCTCGGCACGGGTGGCCGAGGGCGAGGCCGGCGGTATCACTCAGCATATCGGTGCCTACCAGATCGAGGTGAACCACCGCAAGATCACCTTCCTGGACACCCCCGGCCACGAGGCGTTCACCGCAATGCGCGCCCGTGGGGCACAGGCAACGGATATCGTCATCCTGGTGGTTGCCGCCGATGACGGCGTGATGCCCCAGACGGTCGAGGCGATCTCGCACGTGAAGGCGGCCGGTGTGCCGATGATCGTTGCGGTCAACAAGATCGATCTGCCGACGGCGAACCCCGACCGGATCAGGCAGCAGCTCGCCGCGAACGATGTGATCCTTGAGTCTTATGGCGGCAATGTGCCCTCGGTTGAGGTCTCGGCTAAGTCGAGGATCAATATCGAGGGCCTGCTGGAGATGATCCTGCTGGTGGCTGACCTTGAAGACTTCAAGGCGAACCCCGAAGCCCCTGCGCTGGGCACGATCATCGAGGCTGAGCTGGATAAGAACCGTGGCCCGGTGGCGACGGTGCTGATTCAGAACGGCACCCTGCGCCCCGAGGACAATGTGCTCGTGGGCGGCGTGGCTGGCAAGATCAAGACGATGTTCAACGATAGCGGCAAGCGCCTGCGGTTCGCTGACCCGTCGACCCCGGTGGAGATCCTCGGCCTTGATGGGGTGCCCCAGGCTGGCGATATTCTACAGGTGGTGGACGACCTGACGGTCGCCCGCGATATTGCGCTCCAGCGCCAGCGCCAGACCCGTATGGAGGCGGTGGGGATGGTGCGAGGCACCACGCTGGAGGATCTGTTCAGCAAGGTGCAGCAGGGGCAGGTGAAGGATCTCAATGTGATCCTGAAGGCTGATGTTCAGGGCTCAATCGGCGCGATCGAGCATCAGCTCGGCCAGCTCAGCAACTCGCAGAACGAGGTGCAGATCAAGATCCTCCACAAGGCCACTGGCGCGATCACTGAGGGCGATGTGAATCTGGCGTCAGCCAGCCAGGCGATCATCATCGGCTTCAACGCCCGGCCCGACCCGGCGGCGCGGCGGGCGGCTGAGCAACAGGGCATCGATATCCGCTTCTACAACATCATCTACCAGCTCACCGATGATATTAAGAAGGCTATGGTCGGTATGCTGGCGCCCACCTACAAAGAGGTGGTCGAGGGCTACGCCGATGTGCGTAACACCTTCCGGTTGCCCTCGCGCGAGGTGGTGGCGGGCCTGTACATCACCGATGGCAAGGTGACGCGCACCGGGCAGAGCGTGCGTGTGCTGCGCAGCGGCGCGGTGCTCCACGACGGGAAGATCAGCAGCCTCAAGCGCTTTAAGGATGATGTGCGCGAGGTGACGTCGGGCTACGAGTGTGGCCTTGTCGTCGAGAGCTTCACCGATGTCCAGGTGGGCGACAACATGGAGTTCTATCGCCAGGAGCGGGTTGAGGCTAGTCTGTAGTTACAGGGGAGAGTTTGGGAGGGCGAGGCCCTCCCAAATCCTCCCTTATTTTTACCCTATGTCAAAACAACGGCTCCAGCAAGTCGCCGATCGCATTCAGAAAGTGCTCGGCGCGGTGATCCAGTCTGAGATTAAAGATCCGCGGGTGGGCTTTGCCACGGTGACGGGCGTGGAGGTGAGCGCGGATCTTCAGCACGCGACGGTGCGGATCTCGGTGATGGGCGATGAGACGGAGAAGGCTGAGACGATGGCCGGCCTCAAGCGCTCGCGTAGCTTTCTGCGTCGGCGGGTGGCCGATGAGATGCGCCACATGCGCTTTATTCCTGAGCTCCACCTTGTGGAGGATACCTCGCTCGACTACAGCCTGCGCATCGATCAGGTGCTGCACGAGGTCGAGCAGGAGCGCCGGGCGAACCCGCCTAAGATTGATGATGAGTAGGGGTTGGGGGTTGGGGGCTGGGGGCTGGTTATGGCTCTGCCCCTAACCCCCAACTCCTAACCCTCAACCCTTCAACCCCCATGGACGAACTCGACTCCTACTATAAGAAGCGCATCCCCTACAGCTTGCGCGGCCAGCAGTTCCAGTTCGATATTGGCCATACGATCTTCTCCTCGTTTGAGGTGGACGATGGCACGGATCTGCTGCTGCGTAGCCTGGAGCCGACAGATGCTCCCTCCCGCATCCTCGACCTCGGCTGTGGCTGTGGGGTGATCGGCATTGCGATGGCCCGGCGCTTCCCTGATTCCGTCGTGGTGCTGGCCGATAAGGATCTGCTCGCTGTGCGCTATGCTCGACATAACGCAGAGCTCAACAAGGCTCCCAATGCGCAGGTTCTCGGCAGCGTGGGCCTTGAGTCCGTCCCTCCCGGCCCCTACGATCTGATTCTCTCAAACATCCCGGCTAAGATTGGCGATGCGGCGATTGAGCATGAGTTCGTGCTCGGCCCGCTCGCTCAGCTCCGCCCTGGCGGCGAGTACTGGTTTGTCGTCATCAGCGGGCTGAATCACCTGATCCCGCGTATCGGCGTGCGCAATCAGATCAAGCTGAAAGAGATTAAGAAGCGATCTGGGTATACGGTCTACCGCCTGATCAGGCCGTTAGATGCCTGAATAATTCGTAGGGATGCAGCGCGCTGCGTTCCTACACGCGCACCATATGATTTATACAGACCCTACTGAAGCCGCATCCGCCTTTGCAGCGCAGATCGTCCAGGCCCAGCGTATTCTGCTGCTGACCCACATCAACCCCGATGGCGACGCGATTGGCTCGCTGCTGGGGGCGTATCACGTTCTGCGGGCGCTCGGCAAGGAGCCGATCCCGGTCGCCGCATCGGCGCTGCCTAGCTATAGCGGGGTGATGCCCGGTATCGAGCAGGTGACGATCTATCAGCGCGGTGATGCGCTGCCTGACTGCGACCTGATCTGGATGCTTGACACCGCCGCTCTGGAGCGGGTCGGCCAGATCTATCACGACCACGGCGAGGCGATGGTTGCTCGCCCGCTGATAATCGTTGACCACCATGTGACGAATGACGGCCTGGGGACGATCAATCTAATCGAGCCGCATGCCGCGTCTTGCGCCGATCTGCTTTTCCGGCTGCTGCGGGCGATGGAGTTGCCGATCTCGCCGGAGGCCGCCACCTGCATGCTCCTGGGAGTCACCACGGACACCCAGAGCTTTCAGACGAGTGCGACAACCCCGCAGACGCTGCGCACGGCTGCGGAGATGCTCGACGCTGGGGCTGACCAGCGCCTGGTGGTAAACGCGGTCTACTTCTCGGTGCCTGCCACGACGGCGACGCTGGTGGGGCTCGCCCTCAGCCAGATGCAGCGCGAGGGCGGGCTGCTCTGGGTGAAGGTCTCGCAGGCGATGATGCGCGAGTCAGGCGCGGCCGATGAGGCGACCGATGAGGCGATGACCCGCATCCAGCGTGTGGCCGGGATGCGCGCGGCTGTCTTGTTTAAGGAGCGGGCCAACGGCAAGGTGAAGATCAGCCTGCGCTCGGTGCCAGGGGTCAATGTGGCCGAGATCGCGCGCACCTGGGGCGGCGGCGGCCACACCCAGGCCGCCGGGGCCGACCTGCCGGTGGGGCTGGATGAGGCCGAGGCGGTGGTGCTGCCCCTTCTGCGACAGGCGATTGGGTTATAGGGTAGGGGCGACGCACGCGGGTTCGGCGCATTGTGCCGAACCCGCGTGCGTCGCCCCTGCGATTTGGATATGCACGGTTTTTTGAATATCGACAAGCCAGCGGGCATAACCTCGCACGATGTGGTGGCGCGGGTGCGCCGCCTGGCCGGGCGGGGGGTGAAGGTTGGCCACGCGGGAACCCTCGACCCTGCGGCGACAGGTGTGCTGCCGATCGCCCTCGGCCACGCCACGCGCCTGATCGAGTACCTGGGCGATGCCCGCAAGGGCTATCGTGGTCTGGTGCGTCTGGGTGTCACGACGAGCACTGAGGACGCCGAGGGCGAGGTGACGGCGACATCCCCGGTGCCGCCGCTGTCGTCCGAGCTGATCGAGGCGGCGGTGGCCCCGCTGCGCGGCGCGATTATGCAGGTGCCGCCGATGTATTCGGCGCTGCACCACCAGGGCCAGCGGCTCTACGACCTGGCGCGGGCCGGGAAGACCGTGGATCTGGAGGCCCGCCCGGTGGAGATTGATGAGCTGACCTGGGATCTGGAAGGTGCTGACGCACTGGTGATCGATGTGGTCTGCGGGAAGGGCACGTACATCCGCTCGCTGGCCCGCGACATTGGGGTTGCCCTGGGCTGCGGGGCGCATCTGGCGGGCCTGCGGCGCACCTTTGTCGGGCCGTTCGCCATCGGCGAGGCGGTGCCCCTGGCCGATCTCCAGGCCGAGCCGGGCCGGCTGGCCCCCGCCCTCCTCTCGCCCGAGATTGCCCTGGCCGACTGGCCGACGGTGGATCTGGATGACGAGGGCGCGCGTAGGGTGCGCAACGGCTTGCCGGTGGATCTGGACGACCTTGCCGGGGATTATGTCTGCTCGCGCGACTCATCGGGCGCGCTGCTGGCGGTGCTGCGGCGCGAGGGCGGGGTCTGGCGTCCGGCGAAGGTGTTTTTATAGGCAAGGAGGGGCGCGTCGTGATGCGCACCTACGGGGTATGGACACATTCCACTCCACTGAGCGGCTGTACTATGCCGACTCCTATCTGCGCACGTTTGTGGCGACGGTGGTCGCTCACGGTGAGATCGGCGGGCGTCCTGCGGTGGCTCTGGATCGCAGCGCGTTCTACCCGGAGGGCGGCGGGCAGCCGGCTGATGGCGGTACGCTGAATGGTATGGCTGTGGCCGATGTGCAGGCCGAGGGCGGGGTGGTCTGGCATTCCCTGGTGCGGGCTGAGGATCTGGTGGCTCTGCCGGTTGGTGCGGCGGTGGACGGGCTGATCGACTGGACACGTCGGCTCGACCATATGCAGCAGCATTGCGGGCAGCACCTGCTCACGGCGGCCTTTGTGGCGGCCTGTGGGCTGGCGACGACCTCGTTCCACCTGGGCGACGCTGCCGTGACGATCGACCTGGATGTGTCGGATCTGACGGCGGCGCAGGCGCGGGCGGCTGAGGATCTGGCGAACGCGGTGATCTGGGAGGATCGCTCGGTGACGGCGCGCTTTGTGAGCGCTGATGAACTGGCGTCCCTGCCCCTGCGCAAGCCGCCGACGGTCACAGCGCATGTGCGGGTGGTGAGCATCGCCGACTTCGATCACTCGGCGTGCGGGGGCACGCACCCGCGCAGCACCGGCGGGGTGGGCGCGATCCGGCTGCTGCGCTGGGGGCGACAGCGCGGCGGGGTGCGGGTGGAGTTCGCCTGCGGTGTGCGGGCGCTGGCGGCCTTTCGTCGGCTGAGCGCGGCGGCGGGCGGGGCGGCGGCGGCGCTCAGCGTGGGCGCGGATGAGCTGCCCGCTGCGGTGGATCGGCTTCAGGCTAGCCTGCGCTCCGCCCAGAAGGAGCTTGAGCATGCCCAGATCGCCCTCGATGCCGCCGACGCTGCCGCACGCTACAGCGAAGCAGAGCAGGTTGGGGCGGCGCGGGTTGTCTGCGCCAGTCTGCTCGATCTCAGCGTCGAGCGGCTGCGCCGTGTCGCCCAGGCCATCGCCGGGCGGCCGGGCGGCGTGGCCATCCTCGGGGCCTCTGGCGACCGCGCCCAGCTGGTGGTTGCCTGCGCCCCTGACAGCGGGCGCGACGCCCGGCAGATCCTGCAGGCCGGCCTGCCCCTGCTCGACGGGCGGGGCGGCGGGGGGCCGACACTGGCCCAGGGTGGCGGGCCGCGCACCGAGGCGCTCGACGCCGCCCTCGACGCAATGAAGGTGGCGGTGCGGTTTGCGCCCCTTCGGTAGGCGTGCTATAATCGCGGCCAATGTTCACCCGGCGCAAAACCGGTGACTTTATACAACTCATCTAGATGGGCAGAGGGACTGGCCCTGTGAAGCCCGGCAACCACCCTGAGTAATGATGAATGCTGAATGCTGAATGCTAAATTCAACATTCACAGTTCAATATTCCAAAGGTAACGGTGCTAATTCCTGCGGCGGTATTTTTTTTGCCCGCCGAAAGATGAGAGGTGCGCCTCACCTGTTTAGGAGTTAGGAGCCTCTCGCCTTGCGAGCGGCTCTTTTTGTCGCGGTGGAATTATGAGTGAAGAACTGCGCACGGTCTGGTGGGAGCAGGGGGCGGTCTGCCTGATTGATCAGCTCCGGCTGCCGCACGAGCAGCTGGTTGTCCGCTGCGAGGATGTGGCGACGGTGGCGAAGGCGATCAAGACCATGCAGGTGCGCGGCGCCCCGGCGATCGGCTGCACTGCCGCCTACGGCATGGCCCTGGCTGCGCTGGTGTCGCCCGCCGCCGATGTGGTGGCCCTGCTGGCGGATCTGGAGACGGCGAAGGTATTTCTGGATAGCCAGCGGCCCACGGCGGTGAATCTGGCCTGGGCCACCGAGCGGGTGCTGGCGAAGGCTCGGCAGCTTGGCCCTGAGGTAGATGGGCCGCGCGCCCTGGCCGAGGCTCTGCTGGAGGAGGCCCACGCTGTTCTCACCGAGGACCTGGCGATGTGCCACGCCATCGGTGACCACGGCGCACCGCTCATCCCGGCGGGCGGCCGTGTGCTGACCCACTGCAACGCCGGTGGCCTGGCCACGGCTGGCTACGGCACCGCCCTCGCGCCTATGCGCAGCGCCTTCGCCCAGGGCCGGTCGATCCACGTCTGGGTCGATGAGACTCGGCCCTTCCTCCAGGGTGCCCGGCTCACCGCCTGGGAGCTGCACCAGTCTGGCATCCCGCTCACGCTGATCACCGACAACATGGCCGGTTATATGATGAAGAGCGGCAAGGTGGACTGTGTGATCGTCGGGGCCGACCGGATCGTGGCCAACGGCGACACGGCCAATAAGATCGGTACCTACAGCCTGGCTATCCTGGCCCGCTTCCACGGCATCCCCTTCTATGTGGCCGCGCCAACGTCTACCATCGATCTGAGCATGGAGCACGGCGATCTGATCCCGATCGAGGAGCGATCCTCGGATGAGGTGACGCACCTAGCTGGCCAGCTGATCGCCCCGGTGGGGGTGAATGCGGCCCACCCGGCCTTCGACGTTACCCCGGCTGAGCTGATCACGGGGATCATCACGGAGCGTGGGGTGGTTACTCCTCCATTTGTGCCGGGCCTCCGGCGCGTCAAGGAAGGCGCATAGCGTCTATGCCTCTTGCGTTTGCGCCGGCCTGTCGGCCTGTGCTCCGGGGCGGCCTCCCCCACGCCACCGCTCACGATGCGGTCGCCCTGGTGGCTACAGTCACGCCGGATATTCCGGCATGGCCGGCGGTGCCCGAGCGCAGCTTCCGCGAGACGCCAATGGCGCAGGCGGCCGCCGGCTTCCCTGGCCTGACGATCGACCCGGCCTATGAGCGGATCAGCGTGAACCATGCGGCCGCTGAGATCGGTCTTGATCATCTGGGCCTGGCCTACCTGCGCAGCGAGCCGGGCGCAGGCGCGCTGCCCGCCGATCACGCCGCTGGCCTGGGCGAGCTGCTGCGCCTGGTGGGCCACGGACATCGCGCCCTCGCCCTCAAGGGTGAGGTGCGGGGCCCGGTGAGCCTGTCGCTTCAGCTGACCGATGAGGATGACCGGCCCCTGGCCTACGACCCGGCCCTGCGTGAGGCGCTGCTCCACCATCTCTCGCTGCGGGTTGCCTGGCACTACGAGCAGCTTAGCACCTACACCGACAGTGTGATCTTCTGTCTGGATGAGCCCTTCCTTGATGCGCTGAGCCTGCCGCTCTGCCCGATCGACCGTGACGAGGGCATTGATATGATCGACCGGCTGCTTGATACGATGTCGGGCTGCCGGGGGATCTGTGTCGGCCCCGGCGTAGACTGGGAGGCGTTGCTGATGACCTCGGTGGATCTGGTGATGTTCGACGCCTATGATCATATGGCTGAGCTTACCCAATCCGCAGGGCTGGTGTCGCAGTTTTTTGATCGGGGCGGCTTCCTTGGCTGGGGGGTCGTGCCTGTAGACCCAGGTGCGCTCGCGCTGGAGCGGGCCGATGCCCTGGTCCAGCGGATCGAGCGGGCCGCCGAGCAGATCGCCTCGGCGGGCGATGTGAGTCGGCAGAGCATTCTGGAGGCATCGCTGATCACCAGCAGCGGTGATCTGGCTTCCCTGCCGGTGGATGTTGCTGAAGGAACTCTCGGCATGTGCGCCGCCGTCTCGCAGCTGCTGCGTGAGGCTCACGGCCTTGGGGAATAGCCGATAGTACGATTAGCCGATAGTACGATCTACGAGGAAAAATATGCGGATTGTAGTGACTGGCTCGCTGGCGTTTGATTACATTATGGACTTCCCGGGGCACTTTAAAGACCACCTGCTGATGGAGAAGCAGCACATTCTCTCGGTCAGCTTCTTGGTCGACTCGATGAAGCGCCTGCGCGGCGGTGTGGCCGGGAACGTCGCCTACAACCTGGCGCTGCTGGGCGAGCGCCCGCTGATGGTGGGCACGGTCGGCCAGGATTTTGGTGAGTACCGGGCCTGGCTGGAGGGCCACGGCGTCGATACCAGCGGGCTGGTGGAGATCGCCAATGAGTTTACGGCATCGTGCTTCATCAACACCGACCGGGCGAACAACCAGATTGTGGCCTTCTACCCCGGCGCGATGAACCACGACCATAAGCTCTCGCTGGCCGACCTCGGCCTGACCGGCGAGGATCTGGTGCTGATCTCGCCGACCACGCCCGAGGCGATCCTGAGCTACGCCGTTGAGTGCCAGCGGCTTGGCATCCCCTACATTTTCGATCCGGGCAAGCAGTCGCCCCGTCTATCGGCGGATCATATTCGCACCGGCCTGTCGGGGGCGCGGGTGTTTGTGGGCAACGACTATGAGTTCGGCATGATGGCGAAGATGCTGGAGATCAGCGAGGTTGAACTGATCGCGAGCGTGCCGCTGACGGTGGTGACGAGGGGCGAGGCCGGATCGCTGATCTATGTTGACGGGAATCTGGCGGCGACCATCCCCACTGCGCCGGTGAGCGATGTGGTGGACCCCACCGGCGCTGGCGATGCCTACCTGGCCGGCCTGGCCCTGGGCATCGCTCACGACCTGCCGATCGAGGTTACTGGGCGGGTGGCGGCGCTAGCGGCGGCCTTCGCGATTGAGGAGCGTGGCTGCCAGGAGCACGGCTATACCTTCGACGCCTTTGTCGAGCGCTACCGGGACGCCTTTGGCCAGGAGCTGTCAGTGGGAAGCTTTCGGGAAGCTGTGAGCGCCCCGGAGGCTTAAACACACCGCCACCTCCTCACATGAAAGGGGCGGATGGATCGGGCGGATACTAGGGTTCGCCCATTTAAAGATGCCTTTGTGAGGCGTCTCAACCAGGAGATACTAAGGAATGACTACGAGCTACGACATCAAGGATCTGGGTCTGGCCGAGCAGGGCCGCAAGCGGATGGACTGGGCCGAGAAAGAGATGCCGGTGCTGCGGCTGATCAAAGAGCGCTTCGAGAAGGAGCGCCCGTTGGCCGGCGTGCGGGTTAGCGCCTGTCTGCATGTGACGAGTGAGACCGGCAACCTCATGCGCACCCTGGCTGCCGCCGGTGCCGAGGTGGTGCTGGTGGCCTCGAACCCGCTGAGCACCCAGGACGATGTTGCCGCCGCCCTGGTGGCCTACGAGGAGATGCCGGTCTACGCGATCAAGGGCGAGAGCAATGATGTCTACTACAAGCACATCATGGCGGGCCTTGACCACAAGCCGCAGATCACGATGGACGACGGGGCCGACCTGGTCCACGGCGTGCTCAAGGAGCGCCCCGAGCTGATCGCCGATATGTTCGGCTCGACCGAGGAGACCACCACCGGCGTCATCCGTCTGCGGGCGATGGCCGCCGATGGCGTGCTGACCTTCCCGGTGATCGCGGTGAACGACAGCGACACCAAGCACCTCTTCGACAACCGCTACGGCACAGGCCAGAGCACCCTGGACGGGATCATCCGGGCCACGAACATCCTGCTGGCCGGCAAGACCTTTGTGGTGGGCGGCTACGGCTACTGCTCGCGCGGCATCGCCGAGCGCGCCCGTGGCCACGGCGCGAATGTGATCGTCACTGAGATCGATCCGGTGCGCGCCCTTGAGGCCACCATGGATGGCTACCGGGTGATGACGATGGAGCAGGCCGCCGCCCTGGCCGACTTTATTGTCACCGCCACCGGCAACAAGCACGTGATCGACTCCCGCGCCTACGCCACAATGAAGGACGGCTGCGTAGTGGCGAACAGCGGTCACTTCAATGTCGAGATCGACATCCCGGCGCTTGAGGAGATGAGCGTCGAGAAGCGCCAGCCGCGCGCCTTCGTGGACCAGTACTGGCTGAAGGATGGCCGCAAGATCAACCTGCTCGGCGAGGGCCGCCTGATCAACCTGGCCAGCGCCGAGGGCCACCCCAGCGCCGTGATGGATATGAGCTTCGCCAACCAGGCGCTCGCCTCTGAGTTCCTGGTGCTCAACCACGGCAAGCTGAGCAACGGCGTCCACTCCCTGCCCAAGGATCTGGACGTGGAGATCGCCGCGCTCAAGCTGAAGGCCATGGGCATCGGTATTGACGTGCTCACCCCCGAGCAGGTCAAGTACCTGAACAGCTGGCAGGAAGGGACCTAGTTCCTAAGACAAAAGGTAAAAGGTAAAAGGCAAAAGCCGCACAGTTTTCACTTCTTTACCTTTTACCTTTTACCTTCTACCTTTACCGATAGAGGAGCACAGGTATGTCAACAACATTCACAACGTCGCCGAAGTTTGTCTTTACAAGCGAGTCGGTTAGCGCGGGGCACCCGGATAAGCTGTGCGACCAGGTGAGCGACGCGATCCTGGATGCATTTCTTGCGCACGACCCGCGTGCGCGCGTGGCGGTGGAGACGGCCACCACCACCGGCCTGATCGTGGTGCTTGGCGAGGTGACCTACGCTAAGGGCTATATCCCGATCGAGGAGATCGTCCGCACCACGGTGAAGGAGATCGGCTACACCGACGCGAGCTTCGGCTTCGACGCCGACACCTGCGGCGTAATGGTTGCCATCCACGGCCAGTCGCCCGACATTGCCCAGGGCGTCGATAAGGCGCTTGAGGTCCGCACCGGCGAGATGAGCGACGCCGAGGTTGACTCGGTGGGCGCCGGCGACCAGGGCATGATGTTCGGCTTCGCCTGCAATGAGACGCCCGAGTTCATGCCGGCATCGAGCGCGCTGTCGCACCGGCTGATCCGCAAGATCACCGAGCTGCGGAAGAACGGCACTCTGCCCTACCTGCGCCCCGACGCGAAGAGCCAGGTGACGGTGGAGTACGCTTACGGCAAGCCGGTGCGCGTGGACACGGTGCTGATCAGCACCCAGCACGCCCCCGAGGTCAGCCAGGAGCAGATCAGCGCGGATGTGATCGCTCAGGTGATCAAGGCCGAGATCCCCGCCGAGTGGATCGATGAGAACACGAAGTACTTCGTGAACCCGACCGGTCGCTTTGTGGTGGGCGGCCCGATGGGCGACAGCGGCCTGACCGGGCGCAAGATCATTGTGGACACCTACGGCGGCGTGGCTCGCCACGGCGGCGGCGCCTTCTCGGGCAAGGACCCGAGCAAGGTGGACCGCTCGGCCGCCTACGCGGCGCGCTGGGTGGCCAAGAATGTGGTGGCCGCCGGTCTGGCCGAGCGCTTCGAGCTTCAGCTGAGCTACGCTATCGGCGTGTCCCGCCCGCTCTCGATCAGCGGCGAGACCTTCGGCACCGGCAAGGTTGCCGATGAGATGATCTTCAAGGCGATCAACGAGGTGTTTGACCTGCGCCCCGGCGCGATCATCCGCGACCTGGGTCTGCGTCGGCCGATCTACCGCCAGACGGCGGCCGGCGGCCACTTCGGCCGCACCGACATTAATCTGCCCTGGGAGCAGACGAATAAGGTTGAGGAGCTGCGCCGGGCGGCTGGCCTGTAGGGGCTGTCTGGATCGCGAAGGATGTGAACTGGCGCGACGAGGCGGATGGGGCCGGAAGGCTCTATCCGCCTCGTCTTGTTGTGCCCGACAAGATCTTACGAATGTGTAACGGCGGGGTGTGGCGGCAGACTAAGAAGCGTGCCACGATTGGTGCAGGAGTGGGGGCGCGCGATGGATGATTATACGGGTTTAGAGGATGAACTGCGCTGCCAGGAGCTTGTGGAGCTTGTCACCCTGTACCTTGAGCGCGAGCTGGGTGAGCGCGACCATATGCGGTTTGAGTCGCATCTGGCCGAGTGCGAGCACTGCCGGATCTACCTTGACCAGATGCGGCGTACGATCTGGCTGACCGGCCAGATCAGGGCACCCCAGTTGTGCCTTGAGGAGCGAGCCCAGTTGCTGGCGCTGTTCGGCGGGCTGGCGGCCAGACCTGAGCGTTAGGTGAGAGCCTCCGCCTTGCCGTTGACGCTGCATCATCGGGCCGGGTACAATACCAGAGCATGCGGAACTCCCTACACATTCAGCTCGATCAGTTAGCCAGCGACCGCTGGGCTCGACGCGGTGTGCGTATCCTGGTGCGCTCGGTCTGGCTCGGACTCTCGCTTTGCTGCGTTGGCATGGGCGTCAGCCTGTTCTTTGGCGTGCCGCTACGCTGGCAGTGGCTGGCAGCTGTTGGCCTTGCCTGTGTGGCCGGTGGCGCCCTGATCGTCCTGCGCCCGCGCATGTCTGCCGGCGAGGTGGCCCGGCGGCTCGACCGGCGCTTCCAGCTGAATGAGCAGATTGCTACCGCGCTGGAGCTCGGCGCGGCCCCGGCTGGGGTGGAAGTATATCTGCTGGACGAGTCGCGCCGGGCGCTCGGCCAGATCCGTCGCTACACTGGCAGGCGCCAGGGCTTCCCCTGGTCAGAGGTTGCCCTGATCATGGCCCTGCTGATCATCCTTGGCGGCATGGCCGCCCTGCTTGGTATTGGCGCGCAGGGGCCGCTTGCCGCGACTGAGCCGCTGCCGCCTCTGGCTCAGCCCCAGGACCCGGCCGCCCAGTTCCCCGACGAGCCATTCAGCGCGCCCGGCACCCAGCAGACTGGCCCCGGTACTGGCCAGGCCCCAGGGGTCGGCGACCCGGCCGCCCTCCAGGCGCTCGCCGACGCTCTGCGCGACCAGAGCGTCACTCGGCAGGCCGCCGAGTCGCTTGACCAGGGCGACCTGGCGGGCGCGGCGCAGAGCCTGCGGGCGCTGGCTGATCAGGCCGGGCAGATCTCGCAGCAGGCCCGCAATGATCTTGGCAGCGCCCTGCGCCAGGCGGCTAGTCAGGTCGAGGGCAGCAGCCCCGGCCTTGCCGAGCAGCTTCGCAGCAGCGCCGATGGCCTTCAGTCGGGCAGTGACACGCAGGCGGCCCAGGCGCTTGAGGATCTGGCCGGTGCGGTTGAGCAGATGGGCACGGGTCAGGCGGCGCAGCCGGGGGCGGGCCAGCAGCCCGGTACGGCCCAGAGCCCTGGCCAGGGCGAAGGCCAGCAGGGCGAAGGCCAGCAGGGCGCGGGCGGCGGGGCCGGTGACGCAAGCCTTCCCGGCGAGCAGCGCGCCCAGCCCTCACCGCGCCTCGGCGTCGATGGCGTGCCGCTTGAACTCGACGCCCAGGGCGATGGCACAACTCCAACTCAGGGTCAGGCCAATGGCAGCGCCGGTGGCACCGGCGATAGCGGCAACTTCTCGCAGGGCGGCGCGAGCCCCGGCACCGACCCGGTGCAGGCCGCAGACGACCCCCTGCGCATTCCGGCGGATCTGCGCGATGTGGTTCAAGACTATTTTTCGCCCTAACCGGAGTGGAGGGTCTCAGGGAGGGCAAGCCCTCTCTGAAAAGCCCTCCTCGCGCGGCGAGGCCCCGCTTTTCGACGAGGCATTTCTGCGCCGCATGGAGCGCATGAGTCTGCAGGCCCAGCGCACACTGCGCGGCAACCCCTCTAGCGGCGAGCACCCCAGCCGCCACCAGATCCCCACCAGCATTTTTAGCGACCATCGGCCGTACAGTAGCGGCGATGACTTGCGCTATGTGGACTGGAACGCCTACGCCCGCCATGATCATGTGCTGCTGCGTCTGGGCGAGGCCGAGCAGGATGTGAATGTCCACCTGCTGATCGATGCCTCGCGCAGCATGATGATCGGGCGACCGCCGCGCATGCGGCTGGCCCAGCAGCTGGTGGGCGCGCTCGGCTATCTGGCGCTGGCCCATAGCGACCGCCTACAGGTTGTGCCCTTCGGTCCATCCGCTATGCCCGTCTTCGGGCCGACCCAGGGCAAGGCGCGTATGATCGAGATGCTGCGCTTTATCGAGGGGCTCACGCCTCAGCCCGCTACTGGGCTGGCCTCGGTGATCCGCCAGCACGCCCGGCGCTTCCCACAGGGTGGGCTGATCGTGATCTGCTCTGACCTGCTCTCGCCCGAGGGGCTGGCCGAGGCGCTGCGCTCGCTGGCCCCGCCGCGCTGGCAGACGCTTGTGCTGCATCTGATCGACCAGCGCGACCTTCAGCCTGGCCTGCAGGGGCCGCTTGAGCTGGAGGATAGCGAGACTGGCCAGCGCCTGGAGCTGACGTTGGATGATGAGACTCTGGCGGCGTACCGGCGGAGCGTGGCGGAATGGCGCGAGGGTCTGGCCCGCGCGTGTGCTGGCCGGGGCGCTACCTATGCGCCGATCATGAGCCACTGGCCCCTGGAGCAGCAGGTGGTGCCCTATCTACGCGCGCGGCGGCTGCTGCGCTAGCCGCGGGGCGCAGCCCCGCACCCGTCTTTTGTTGTATATGGGCGGCAAAGCCGCCCATATACAACAAAAAATAGTGTGGGGGCGACGAAGTCGCCCCCACACCCCCACTGGGGAGTGAAGGATGACCTTTCTGGTGCCCCTGGGCCTGCTGGCCCTGCTCACGCTCCCGCTGATCCTTCTGCTCCACCTGATGCGTGAGCGGCGGCGGCGTGTGGTGGTGCCCTCGCTGCTGCTCTGGCAGCTGGTGCCGCGTCGCCAGGAGGCTCAGCGCCGTCGCCGCCTTCCCCTGACTCTGCTGCTGCTGCTGCATCTGCTGGCCGCAGCCCTGTTGGCCCTGGCCTTGGCTCACCCCCAGTGGCTCACCGACCTGCTTGGTCGCGAGCGGCATCTGGTTGTGGTGATTGACACCTCGGCCAGCATGGCCGCGCCGATCGGCGGGGTCAGTGTGGGCAGCCGGCTTGATGCCGCCCGCGCTCGCGCCCGCGCCCTGGTTGGCGGCCTCGGCGGGCGCGATACGCTGACCCTGATCGCCGCTGGGCCAGAGGCCCGCCTGCTCGATAGCGCTGGCCCAGCTGGGGCTGCCCGCCTGCTGGCCGCGCTCGATGGCCTGGAGGCGGGCGGGGTCGGCAGCGATATGGCCAGCGCGCTGACTCTGTCCGCCGCCGATATGCAGGGACAGCCCGCCGGACAGGTGATCGTGATCACGGATGCAGCCCTTCCCACCCTCGATGCTGACCTGCGCCGTGCCCCCGAGCGCCTCGCGCTGAGCTGGGAGCAGGTTGGCTCGGCGCTGCCGAACCGCGCTCTGATCACGCTCTCCGCCCGCCCGAACAGCGGCGGGCCGACCGATGTCTACGCTAGGGCCACAAACTACAGCGGTGCCCCCGTCCGCAGCGTTGTCAGGCTCTATGGCGATGGTCGGCTTCTCGACACGCGCCAGGTGAGCTTCCCGGCCCAGGGCGATGTCGAGCTGACCTGGACGGTTCCGGCTGGCGTGGGCATGCTGCGCGCCGAGGTTGATGGCAACGATAGCCTGCCCGCCGATGACACGGCCTGGCTTAGCCTCGTCTCCGCCCGCCCCCTGCGCGCCCTTCTGGTGAGTGCAAGCCCTGCGTCCATCGAGCGCGCCCTGCGGGCCGTCCCAGGCATGAGCCTCCAGGTGATCGACCCGGCCGACTATGTGGGCCAGGAGTCGCCCAACATAGACCTAACTGTCCTCGACGGCGTCCTGCCAGAGCGCTGGCCCCCCGGCGCGGTGCTGGCGATCAACCCGCCTGGAAAAAATAACCTGCTGGATGTTGGCGGGCTCTCTGGTAGCCTTGCGTCAGAGGCGGATCAGCTGCGCTCTAGCTCCGATACGACGATCTTCGATGGCGTGAGCCTGGGCAGCGTGGACTTCGGCCCGATCCACGCGATCACTCCGCCCGACTGGGCGCAGACCCTGCTCTCGCGTGGCGGGCGACCGCTCATCCTGCGCGGCAGCGTGGATCGCAGCGAGGTGGCGGTCTGGGCCTTCGACCTGGGCCAGGGCAACCTGACCACGCGCCTGGCCTTCCCGCTGATGCTTGTCCGCACTGTGCGCGATCTGACCCCGGCGGCGCTGCCGGCCTCGGCGCTCGCTGGCCAGCCTGTGGGGCTGCGGCTGGACCCGCGCACCGATGTGGTTGAGATCACTGCGCCCGATGGCTCTGTTCGCAGGCTGGCGGCGCCCGAGGGCGAGGCTTTGCCGATCTCCCTGGATGCGCCGGGTGTCTACGCCCTGCGCGAGCTCGCTGGCGCGGACGAGGTCTTCGCCGGGCAGCTGCCGGTGAACGCGGGGGCCGCCCGCGAGTCTGACCTGACGCCGCGACGGCTGCCCGCCGCCACAGCGGCCCCGCCCTCGGCTTCCAGCGACTCCGAGCGCGATAGCCGACCGCTCTGGCCGGGGCTGGCCGCCGCCGCCCTTATCGTGATGCTTGGCGAGTGGGTGTATGTCCACGCCCGCCGTACTGCTGTGAGGAGCGCGTAGCCAATGATCCTGCGCAACCCACAAATGATCTGGCTGCTGCTGCTGCTCCCCACCTTCGCCCTGCTCTGGCGCTGGCGCGGGGTGCGTGTGTCCCTGTCGGCCCTGCTGCTGCGCCTGGGCGCGGTGGCGGCCCTGGTGCTGGCGCTGGCCGACCCGTCGCTGGGCGCTGAGCCGCCGCCTGTCGGCCCGCTGGTGATCCTGGTCGATCAGTCTGACAGCTTGAGTGTCGCCGGGCGGGCCGCCCTGCTCGCCGAGGCTGAGCGCCTCGCCTCCGAGGCCAGCCCGCACGCCCGCCTGCTCACCTTCGGGGCCAATGTAGTCGCCGATGACCCGGCCCAGGCACCTGACCCGGCTGGCAGCGACGTGGCCGCCGCCCTGCGCGCCGCCCGCGCCCTGCTGCCCGGCGGCGGCCGTGTGGTGCTGCTCTCCGATGGTGTGCAGACAACGGGCGACGCCCTGGCTGAGGCGCGGCTCGCCGCCGAGGCCGGGATCAGCATCGACGTGGGCACCGCCGATGTCGCCACACTCCCCGATGCCGCCATCACCTCCGTGACCGCGCCGCGCCTCCTGCGGGCTGGCGAGGAGTTTCCGATCACCATTGGGGTGCGCTATGACCCCGGCTCCGGCGGGCTGGCTGGAGACCTGTCCGCGCGCCTGCGCCTGTGGAACGGCGCGGAGCTTCTCGGCGATCAGCAAATTTCCCTTAGCCCCGGCGACGATAGCTTCACCTTCCGCCATGTTGCTGGCGACCCTGGCGTGCTCCAGCTGCGGGCCGAGCTAACGGTGCCGACGGGCGACACCTTCGTGGCCAATAATGGTGGCGGGGCCACCGCCATCGTCGTCCCGCCGCCAAATATCCTGCTGGTGACGGGCCGACCCGGAGATGGCGTGGATCTGGCGGCGGCCCTGAATCGTCAGGGCGTGCAGACCAGTCAGATCGACGCCGTGCGCCTGCCCTCGCGACTCTCGGAGCTATCTCCCTACGACGGCATGGTGCTGATCGATGTGCCGGCGGCCTCGCTCTCGCTCGATCAGATGGCGGGCGTGCGCGAGTTTGTGCGCAGCGAGGGCCGTGGCCTGGTGGCAACTGGCGGGCGCAACTCCTTCACCCTGGGCTCCTACAAGGGCACCCCGCTGGAGGACGTGCTGCCCGTGACGATGGAGCCGCCGCCGCGCCCCCAGCGCACCAATATTGCTCTGCTGCTGATTGTGGATCGCTCGGCTAGCATGACCGCAGCCCTCGGTGTGAGCAAGCTCGACATGGCCAAGGAGGCCGCCCAGCTCGCCACCGATAGTCTCCAGGCCGATGATCGCATCGGCATCCTGGGATTCGATACGGGGACGCTCTGGGTGGTGCCCTTCCAGCAGATCGGGGCTGGGCTCAGCGTGGCCCAGATTCAGGAGCAGATCGCTAACCTGCCCAGCGGCGGCGGCACCGACATCGAACGCGCCCTAGACACCGGCCTGCCCGCCCTGGCCCAGCAGCCATCCGAGGTGCGCCACGCCGTGCTGCTCACCGATGGGCGCTCTTATAGCAACAACTTCGGCAGCTACCAGCAGCTCGTCGAGACGGCCCGCGCCCAGCAGATCACCCTCTCCACCATTGCCATCGGCGCGGACTCCGACACCGCCCTGCTCGACCAGCTGGCCCAGTGGGGCGGCGGCCGCTACTACTACGCCGGCAGGCCCGAGGATATCCCCCGGCTGACTCTGCTGGAGAGCGAGATCGCCCGCGCCGACCCGGTGGTCGAGGAGCCGCTGCGGGCCAGCCTCGCCGAGGTCCACCCGATTATGCGTGACTTCGCGCCGGCCGACCTGCCCGAGCTCGGCGGCTACGTGGCCGTCACCGAGCGCGACAGCGCCGATGTGGTGCTGCGCTCGCCCGAGGGCGACCCGCTGCTGGCCGCATGGCAGTACGGCCTGGGTCGAGCGGTGGCCTGGCTGCCCGGCGTCAGTGCCCCATGGGCTAGCCAGTGGCCAGCCTGGGATGGCTATGATCGCTTCTGGGCGCAGCTGGTGCGCTATACGCTGCCCGACCAGGATAGCGGCCCGCTTCAGGTGCGACTCGTACAGCAGCCCGGCGGTGCCCGCCTGATGGTGGATGCCATCCAGGCCGGTGGCAACCCGCTGAACCTGGCGACAGTCAACGCTCGCATCACTCTGCCAGACGGGACGGCGCGTGGCTTCGATGTGCGCCAGACGGCGCCCGGTCGCTACACCCAGGATCTCAGCCTGCCCGCTTCAGGCCCCTACGTGATCTCGGTGGTGCTCCAGCAGAATGGGCAGCGCCAGCAGCGCGATGTGGGTTATGTGCAGCCGGTGCCCGCCGAGTACCTGCCCTCCGCCGACGATGGCCGCCCGCAGGGCGCGGCGCTGCTCCGGGCTATCGCTGATGCGACCGGCGGCAGCGCGCTTGATCAGATCGCCGTGTCGGCTGATGCGCCCGCCGAGGATGCGCCCGCCGCGCCCGCCACAGACCTCTGGCCCTGGCTGATCGGACTGGCGCTTGGCCTGTGGGTGCTAGAGGTCGCGGTGCGGCGCGGGTTGTTTATACGATAAAGGCGCGAGCAATTTCGCCGCTGCTATCTTGATGTGGCGTAGCGACGCCGCAGCTCTGGAGGCACGATGCTATCCGCTAGAATCGACGCCCTCGCGCTCACGGCGATCAACGAGCGGATCTTCCCCGGCTGTGTGGTGCTCGCCCAGCGTGGCGGGCGTGTCGTGCATCACGCGGCCTATGGCAGTACCATGTACGGCGACCCCGGCTCGCGGCCGGTGGCTCGCGACACGATCTACGACATCGCCTCGCTGACCAAGCCCATTACGGCGACGGCGGCGCTGGCCCTGATGGATGCCGGGCAGATCGGGCTGGACGACCCGGCGGCTCGCTACCTTCCCGCTATGCGTGCCTCTGGGGTGACGCTGCGCCACCTGCTGACCCACAGCTCCGGCCTGGACATTCGACTCTCGGCCCTGCGCGAGCGCGGCGCAGAGGCGATCCGCGAGGCCGCCTATGATCTGGTGCCGATCCGTCCGCCCGGCAGCTACACGATGTACGCCAACATCAGCACGCTGTTGCTGGGCGATGTGGTGGCTGCGGCCTTCGGCGCGCCGCTGGATGTGGCTGTGGGCGAGCTGGTGATCGGCCCGCTAGGCATGGCCGACACTGGCTACCGCCCGTCCGAGGGGCTGCGATCACGGATCGCCCCCAGCGAGTGGGATGAGGAGTGGCGCGGCGGGCTGGTTCACGGGGTCGCCCACGACGAGAGCGCCTATGCGCTGGGCGGGGTGGCTGGCCACGCCGGGCTGTTCAGCACCGCTGCCGACATGGGCCGCTTTGTCGCCATGTGGCTCCAGGGCGGGGCATGGGGTGGCCGCCAGATCCTGCGCGAGTCGACCGTCGCTCTGGCATGGCGCGACCACACCGGGCATATGGCGACCCCCAGCGGCCTACCGCTGCGCAGCGGGCTGGGCTGGGCGCGTGACCGATCCAACTACATGGGCGCGGCCCCCGAGGGTACGCTTGGCCACACCGGCTTCACCGGCACAGCCATCGTTATGCTGCCCGGCCAGCAGGCATCCCTGGTGGTGCTCACCAACCGCACCTACCCCCGGCGCACCCCGCCGCCCTACCCGCACCATGCCGTCATCGCCGCGATGGTGACGGCGCTGGTCGGGGAGGGATGATAAGAATGATCGCAATAGCGCAAAACTCGCCCGGTGTGGCGTCGCCCGGCGGCTGAAGCCGCGGGCTCCTAGCGACGAAGGCCGCCTGCGCGGCCTCGGCCAGCCCGCGAAGGCGGGCTTCGCAGACCGTAGCCCGCCCGTTTACGGGCCGTGCCCGCGAGGGTGACAGCGTTCCTTTTGCGGTACTGCGAATCATCCCTTCCCGACTAGCGTTGTGAAGGCGTGAACGACCTGTGGGTCGAACAGCTTGCCCGCGTGCTCCTGGAGGTAGCCGAGCGCTCGCTCTGTGTCCCAAGCCTCGCGGTAGGGCCGGTCATTCGTCAGCGCGTCCCAGACATCCACCACGGCGAAGATGCGGGCGGCGAAGGGGATATCCTCGCCGCGCAGCCCTGCCGGGTAGCCGCTGCCGTCCCAGCGCTCGTGGTGCGCCAGGGGAATGTCTAGGGCCGGGCTGAGGTAGGCGATCGGCGCCAGGATGTGGTAGGCGTCGGTGGGGTGGCGCTGGATCACGGCGCGCTCCTCATCGGTGAGCGGGCCGGTCTTATTGAGGATCGCGTCCGGCACGCCCATCTTGCCGATGTCGTGGAGCAGGGCACCGCGCCGCAGGTGCTCGATCTCTGGCGCAGGGACGCCGATCTGCCGCGCCAGGGCAACGGTGAGCTCGGCCACGCGTCGGCTGTGATCCTCAGTCTCGCGGTCGCGCAGATCAAGGGCGCGCGCCCAGCCAGCGATCGTCGCGTCATATGCCTCGCGCAGGGCGATGTTTGCCTGCTCCAGGCGCTCGCTCCACTGCGCCCGGCGCAGGGCGCTCGCCCCGACCTCAGCGAGAGATGTCAGCAGCCGCCGGTCGCTCGGGCTAAACGCCTCCCCTCGACCGACCCAGAGCACCCCGATGTGCTGCTGGTGGACCGAGAGCACGATGCTGGTGATCATAACGTCTTTGGTATTGAGTATAGCCGGAGCCGTGTCGTCAGAAGGATCGCTGTGTGACAGACACAGCTCTAGCGCCGCAGCCTGGTCGGCCTGATCGCCAAGCTTCGCCCACGCCCCGCGCGCGCAGACGATCTGAACTCCCCCGCTCTGCTCGTCGCAGAGCAGCAGGACAAGATGCGGCACCAGCAGCCGTGTGCTGATCTGGTCGGTGAGGGTTGTAGCGAGATCGACGCTGTTGGTTGTGCTCCGAAGGGCGCTGGTGAACTCCACCAGCACCTGCTGCTCGCGCTCGTGCTGGAGCCGGTCGCTCGCATCGCGCACAATCGCCGTCGTGATCTGCTGGTGGTCGGTGTGGGTCGTGGTCAGCGAGATCTCAACCGGGATTGTCGCCCCGTCGCTCCGGCGGGCGGTGAGAATCGGTGGGTTTTTGTGGCGGCGGGCTGTGATCCCTGATTGTATGAACTCGCGGATATGGATGTTGTGTCGTGATCGTGACGACTCCGGAATCAGCATCTCAAGCGGCTGCCCGATCAGCTGCACGGCCGGGTAGCCGAACAGCTCCTCTGCGGCAGTGTTTACCAGGGTGATCTGCTGGTTGCTGTTGATCTGGATGATGCCGTCCATCGCAGCGGCGACCATCGCCGCTAGGTGGCTCGCGCGTTTGGCGTCCGGGGTCACATCCTGGATTATGGCGTAGCGGAGCGACGGGCCGACCCAGGGGATCGGCTTGACGGTGACCTCGATATTGCGTAGCTCGCCCCCCGCTCGTCGCACTTGCTGACGCGTGGGGTTGCCCATGGGCGTGTCGTAGTCGCGGATTGTCGGCGGGAGATCGAGATCGATAATATTGCGACCGCGCAGCTCATCGCGCGTTTGGCCGTAATGCTGCGCCGCCATCGTATTCACATCGAGGATCATCCCGTCGTGTACGCGGAAGAGCACCAGGGCCGAGGGGCTCTCGTCGAAGAGCGCGCGCATGTTCAGGGTCGGATTGGGCACCGATGGGCCGAGTCCATCGCCCGGCTGGCTAGGGATCTTTCGGAGGAGTTGGCTTGCCGCCGCGCCGATCAGCAGTCCGCCGAGGCCAAGGGCCGCGCCGATCAGCAGACCCTCGGGTAAATCTACGTTGGTAAGCAGGTAGACCTCGCCCAGGAGCCAGATCACACTGCCGATTATGAAGGTGATGCGAAAAGCGGAAGTCATAGCAGTGCCTCTTTATGAGGTATCCGCTCATACTAACGATATCATAACCCTTTGTCTCAACTGCGTGCGGATGATCATTCTCACCGCTCGTGCTACCATAGCGCGGGAGATCGCCGATGTCCGAGGGGGAAGAGCGATGATCCGACTGACCAGTGAGATTGAGCAGGGTCTGCGGGCGCTGCTGGATGGCGGCGACCCGGCGGTTATCGCCGAGCGGGTGCGCAGCCTTCCGGCCGACCAGATCGCTGATCTGATGGCCGCGCTGCACCCGGCCGATAGCGCCGATGTGCTTGAGGAGCTGCCCAGCGAGCAGCAGCGCGAGGTGATCGATGAGCTTGAGCCTGATGACGCCGCCGAGGTGCTGTCCTACCTCGATGTGGAGGACGCCGCCGAGATGGTGGCGGATCTGCCCGCCGATCAGCTGGCCGACATCCTCGACGAGATGGAGCCTGATGACGCCGCCGATATTCTGGCTGAGCTGAGCGACGCGCAGGCCAGCGCGGCCCTGGCCGATATGGAGGCCCCCGCCGATGTGCGGGCGCTGCTCGACTACGAGGAGGAGAGCGCCGGTAGCCTGATGACCCAGCACGTCATCACGCTGCGGGCGACGGCCACGGTTGGCCAGGCGCTCAGCCTGCTGCGCCAGCTCCAGCTCGACGAGGAGATCGCCTACTACCTGTTCGTCACCGATGAGGCGGGGCGGCTGGTGGGCGTGGTCAGCCTGCGCCAGCTCGTCACGGCTGAGCTGAGCACGCTGATCGCTGCGATTATGAAGCCGGATGTGATCAGCGTGGCGGTCGATGTGGATCAGGAGGAGGCCGCGCGCACCCTGGCCCGCTACAGCCTGCCGGTGCTGCCCACTGTCGACGCCGAGGGCCGCCTGGTGGGCGTGATCACCGCCGACGATGTGATCGATGTGATTCAAGAGGAGGCCACTGAGGATATCTATCGGCTGGGCGGTCTCGACTCTGAGGAGACGGTGGACCAGTCGGTGCTGACCACCTCGCGGCAGCGGCTCACCTGGCTGCTGGTGAACCTGCCCACGGCGATATTGGCGAGCTGGGTGGTCAGTATCTTCGAGGGCACTGTGCAGCGGGTGGCCGTGCTGGCTGTGTTCATGCCGATCATCGCCGGCATGGGCGGCAACGCGGGCATCCAGACCCTGACCCTGATCGTGCGCAGCATCGCCCTGGGCGAGATCAGCCTGCGCGATGGCTGGCGCACCCTGGGCCGCGAGCTGGTGGTTGGCCTGATCAACGGGGTCTGCTTCGGGGTGGTGGTGGGGCTGCTGGGGCTGATCTGGCAGGGGATGCCCATCCTCGGTCTGGTGGCGGGGGTGGCCATGCTGGCGAACATGATCGCGGCGGCGGCGGCCGGCACGATCGTGCCGCTGGTGCTGCGCCGCATCGGCGCGGACCCGGCCCTGGCCTCGGGCGTGATCGTCACCACCTTCACGGATGTCACCGGCTACTTCAGCTTCCTGGGGCTGGCGACGTTGCTGATCGCCTATTTTGTGCGGTGAGGTGGGGCTTGGGGGTTGGGGGTTGGGGGTTGGGGGCGGCCTACATACAAAGTGCGGGGGATGTCTGTGAAGACATCCCCCGCACTTTCTTCTGGTGGAGCTTAGGGGGTTCGAACCCCTGACCTCGACACTGCCAGTGTCGCGCTCTCCCAACTGAGCTAAAGCCCCGTACGTTTGGTGGAGGTGAGGGGGCTCGAACCCCTGACCTCGACAGTGCGATTGTCGCGCTCTCCCAGCTGAGCTACACCCCCGCACGCACCTGCGGAGTATAGCATGAGGTATTGGGGCTGTCAAATTTTGGAGGGGGCGGTCATTTCAGGCCGCCCCCATGCGCTCACACGATCCGACCGCCGGGGAGTGGCGGGAAGACGGGCTCCTCCTTGGCAGCGAAGGCGGCGAGCCCGATCTTGTAGTCTTCCGAGGCTAGGGCCGCGCGGATGGCCGCCGTCTCATAGCGCAGGCCCTGCTCGATCGAGCTCTCGACGCCGACGTCGATAGCTGCCTTTGCGTAGGCGATCGCCAGCGGGCTGCGCCGGGCGATCTCCGAGGCCAGCTCGTAGGCTGCTGGCAGCAGATCATCAGTGCTTGTCACCCGGCTCACCAGGCCCCACTCCAGGGCCAGGTCGGCGCTGATGCGGCGGCCGGTGAAGATCATCTCTTTGGCGCGGGTGGGGCCGATCAGACGGGGCAGGCGCTGGGTGCCGCCGGCCCCAGGGATGATGCCGAGGCCCACCTCGGGCAGGCCGATCTCGGCGTGCTGGACGGCTATGCGAAAGTCGCAGGGCAGCGTGATCTCACAGCCGCCGCCCAGGGCTAGGCCGTTGATCGCCGCGATGGTGGGGATGGGCATGCGTGCCAGCTGGCTCGTGCAGTCGGTGATCGCCCGGTTATGCGCCCAGCGCCCGGCCGCGTCTAGGGCCGCCCGCTCCTTCAGGTCGGCCCCAGTGCAGAATGCCCGCGACCCCGCGCCGGTCAGGATCAGCGCCCGGGCCTCGCGCATCGCCTCGACTTCCTCCAGGGCCGCCAGCAGTTCGGCGGAGAGCCGCACGCCTATCGCGTTCAGGCGCTCTGGTCGGCTCAGGGTGATCGTCGCGACTCCGTCCGTGATCGTCAGCGTAAGCTGCTCGTATACGTTCTTGTGCATTGGCTTTTCTCTCTTCGTTGATTGCAGATAGTGGATCACCGGGCGGGTGTCATCGTCGCAGCGAAGTCGTAGGACACGCCGGTGAGCCGCTCGGAGACATCCCAGAGCCGCTGGGCGGTGGCCCCGTCGTAGGAGCGGGCGCTTGATCGCGCCTTGGCCGGGTAGCCGCGCCAGCCGCCGAAGTCCTTCGGGCCGATGTAGTCGCATCCATAGGCGTCGGGCGAGGTCGCGGCGTAGAGCGTGGGCAGGGCGCCCATCTCGGCGCTCTGGGCGAAAATCGTATTGGCAAAGCCCATAATCCGCTCGCCGATGGCTGACCCATCCATGCGCGGGCCGGTCTGCTGAAGGTTGGTGGAGGCATAGCCGGGGTGGCAGCCGAGGCTGATCGCGCTCGCCCCGGCGGCGACGAGGCGGCGGTGCAGCTCGTAGGCGAAGAGCAGGTTGGCCAGCTTGCTCTGGCTGTAGGCCCGCTGGCGGTCGTAGCCCCGTGCGCCATCCAGGTTCTCAAAGTCGATCACGCCGCTGCGGTGCAGGGCGCTGCTCACCGTCACCACCCGCGCGCCGGGGGTGGACAGGATGGCCGGCAGGAGCAGGCCGGTGAGCGCGAAGTGGCCCAGGTGGTTTGTGCCAAACTGCATCTCGAAGCCGTCGGCCGTCCTACGGAGGGGCAGGGCCATCACCCCGGCGTTGTTGATCAGCAGCGGCAGCAGGTCGTGCCGGGCCAGGAATGCCTCGGCGAAGCGGCGCACGCTGGCGAGGTCGGCCAGGTCGAGGGCCATCACCTCGACGCTCGCCCCTGGGTGCGCTGTGCGGATGGCTGCGGCGGATGCGCTGGCCTTCTCCATGCTGCGGGCCGCGATGATCACGCGGGCGCCCTTGCCGGCCAGCACCTTCGCGGCCTCGAAGCCGATCCCGCTGTTGCCCCCGGTGACAATGGCAAGGTTGCCGCTCTGCTCGGGGATGCGATCTATCGTCCAGTTGTCAGTCATATCGGCGCTCCTCTGTATGTCTATATGATGAGGCGCACACTACGGTGCCTCTCTCATCATGATGTGCCGTTTCAGCCTGTAGGTCAACGCCGGTTGAACGGCAGGTCAGCCTCGGCGAAGTGGCGCACCCGCAGATGCGCCGTCTCGATCTGGGTGAATGGTGACATCGGTGATGGGTGATCGGCGGCCACGTATCAGAGTCCCTCTTCATCATCATCTTCAGCATTTGCCGCGCGCACCAGCCGCACCGCGCTCACCGCCGTGTCGATCGTCAGGTCGCCGTGGTCGGCGAAGGAGACCAGCATCAGCTCGCGGTCGTCCTCGATCTGGCTTGATCGCACCTCGCCGGTGCCCCAGGGCATGCAGAAGACCGTGTCGCCCGGCATGAATCGCGGCTCGACCAGCTCGCGCGGGCCTGCGGGCCGGCGTGGGGATGGCGGTGACGATGGGCTGCGCCGCTCGCGCTGCTCGCGCATGCTGCGCAGGCGGGCCGCCATCGCCGTCGGGTCGGGCAGCGGCTCGCTCGGCGGAGGCGGCTCCGGCGGGCGTGGCTCGCTCGGCGGAGGTGGCTCCAGCGGGCGTGGCGTCTGCTTGCCGCGAGGAACTGCCGGAGCCTTATCTGCGGCCTTCTTGCGGCGCGGCTGGGCAGCTTCACGCGGGGGCTTTGGCTCGGCCGGTGGCGTCTTTCGTGCGGCCGACGGCTCCTTGCGCGGCGGCGTCTCTCGCTTCGGTGTCGCACGTGTCTTTTGTGGCGGCGGCTCACGCACCGGCTCAGGGATGCTTGGCGGCGTCTCTCGCTTCGGTGTCGCACGTGTCTTTTGTGGCGGTGGCTCACGCACTGGCTCAGGGGTGATCGGCGGCGCGGGCTCACGTCGCGGCGGCTCAGGGATGCTTGGCGGCGCGGGCTCACGTCGCGGCGGCTCACGCACCGGCTCAGGGATGATCGGCGAAACTACGTACTGTGGCTTCTCCGGCCTCCGACTCCCATCCCCCGACCCCCGACTTCCAGCCCCCGACTCCCGACTCCTGCCCCCCGACTCCTGCCCCCCGACTCCCGACTCCTGCCCCCCGACTCCTGCCCCCCGTCCCGCCGGCTGACGGATCGGCTTGGGCGTGATCGCGCCACCGAGCAGCGCCAGCAGCCAGTCCATATCGGCGCGGGCCAGCGGCTCTAGCAGCGGGTCGCTGCGACAGTCGAGGGCGATGTCGTAGGCCAGCGGCAGCAACTCCTCGATGCCCGTATAGAGCCATGCGGCCAGGCCATTCCCGCCGGGCTGGGCGTCCACCATATAGATCCGCCGGGCCTCGGCGTCATAGGCCGGCACGGCATCGGTCAGCGTGAGGAGCGTGCGCACCGCGACGGCCGCCGCCATCGACCAGCCGATGAGCTGGCCGGTGGCCCCCACCGCCATGGGCAGATCGACCCACGCCGCCGGCGCGCTCCAGCTCGTGGTAAGTGCTGGCGTCAGAACGCGATCCAGCGGCGCGCCGCCGGGGCTCACCTCGCGATAGCCGTAGACTTCCTCGTCGACCACCACCCGGCCCCATGCCACCTCCCGCCCGCGCAGATCGCGGCGCTCGCGGCAATCACGCACGCGCACCGTGCAGCGCCTCAGCGGGAAGGTGCGTCTGCCCTCGCTGGCGGCGCGGATCGTCAGGCTCAGCTCGCCCTCGTCGCGCTCGATCACCCGGTAGCCGCCGCGCAGGGGCGGCAGGGCTGCGCCGGGGAAGGCCCAGCGGTCGAATGCCGCCGGGTCAAGGGCGACCAGGGCGCGCCCCTGGTCGTCCAGGATGATCGGCGGGGAGGCACCCGCCGCATGCAGGTCAAAGCCCTCGTAGGGGTCGCCGCCGCCAGGGAGCGGCTGCCAGGCCGGATCGGCCTCGGGGAGCGGAGCGATCTGCTGGTGCGCCTCTAGGCGAGCGATAATCGACCCGGCCTGCCAGGCATCCACCTCTGCGGCGCTGATCGGGCGCTCGCTGGCGGCGCAGATCAGGTGCTGAGCGACCACGTAGGCATTGGCGGGCGCGGCGACCCATGCTGGCGGCGGGTCATCGAGCATCGGCAGGTGGGCGGGGTCGCGGGCGCAGAGCCGGGTGATCGTCCGCTCGGCAGGCTCGTCGCCGAGCAGCAGGATGCTCAGGGCCGCCCCGCTCTCGGTGGCCTCGTGGAGGGCCGCCGCGCCGCAGGCCGCCCCGGCCAGGATCTGCACCTGTGCGATCTGTGCGCCAGCGCTCACGCTCACCTGGGCCGTGTCGGGGCCGAGGAGCGCGCGCAGCAGGGGCACCTCCAAGGGCAGGCACACGATATGGACGCTCGCGCCGGCCCGCTGCATGCCCAGCGCCAGGGCCACCGCCTCGCGGGCGCGGTCGCCGGTAGGCCGCCAGAGGGCCAGGCTCGACGCGGGGCGCGGCAGATCATCTACGGCGATCATCCGCCATGGGCGGCCCGCCACCTGGGACAGCACATCTGCCGCATCCTGAGCCTCGGCCATGGTCGCGCCGAGGAAGGGCGGCGGATCGGTCGGGGCGAGCCGCTGGGCGCGCAGGAGCAGCGATGAGAGGTGACCGGCGGCCACCCCAGCGTAGCGGTGGACGTCGGCGATCAGAATCAGCTGGAGGTGCGACCAGAACCCATGCCATGCCCGGTCGTGGTGGCGCAGCAGCCGCTCGTGGAGGGCGGATGGCGTGGCGGCCACCAGGCGCGCGCCAAACGCGGCCCGCAGACCGTCGCCCTGAGCCGCCGCAACACGTAGGGGCGTTGCGAGGGCCGCCTCCAGGTGCTTCAGATCACTGAGGTGCCTGGCGACGCTGTCAGCCTCGGGGGCGATCAGGAGCGCCGTGCCATGCGGTTCGCCGCGCAGCAGCTCGAAGGCCAGCAGGTGCAGAGTCTGCCGCGCCGCCGGCCCGCCGCCCACGAGGGCGAAGGGTTCGCCTCGGCGCAGGGCCGAGAGCGAGAGCGACTGGTGCTGACGGAAGGGCTGTCCGGTGAGCGAGATCCATGCCTGTGAGAGCCGCTGGCTGATCGGCAGGTGGCTGATGCGGCTGCCTGCGCGCTCGGGTATGGCACGCAGGGCAAGCAACGGGCTTGCGTCGCCACGCCCGCGCTGCCGGGCCAGGTTGTGGAGCGCCTCGATGAGATCGGCCATGGCGGCAGGGTATGGCTACGTCTAGATCACCTGCCGATGGGGTGGGGCGATAAAGCCGCCCAGCGCTATCTCTGGTTGGGTCTGGGGCACATCCCCGGCGGCAGGTTGCAGAGTCCACGCTACAGGCATTGTAGCATAGACGAGGGCTCAGGAGTCTGGGGGCGGGAAGCAGCGACGCCGCATCAGCAAGCCATGCACGCCACCAAACGGTAATGTACGCTGAAACCGTGCCATAGCCAAAAAGGCAATACCGCAGAAGTCACGCGGTGCGGCGTCGCCCGGCGGCTGAAGCCGCGGGCTAGCGTCTGCGAAGCCCGCCTACGCGGGCTGGCCGAGGCCGCGCAGGCGGCCTTCGCAGAACCATAGCCCGCCCGTTTACGGGCCGGGCACGTGCAGGGTGACAGCGTGACTTTTGCTGTATTGCCCAAAACGGCAGGGCTGGTGTGATCATCCGCACTACCTTGGCCTCCCGTGCTATACTCTGGGCAGCCCAGCAGTATAGTGATGACGAGCCCCACCATGACCCACCCGACTGGCGGCATCAAGCGCAGCTCCTGGCTGACCTTCAGGCGACGGCTTCTGCTGGTGCGCATGCTGATGCGCGGCCCGGCTGGCAGCGCTGATCTGGTGGCCGCCATCAACCGCGAGCTAGGCGCGCAGGGCTACCCCGAGGCTGCTGCTGCCGCCCTCAAGCACGATTTCGACTCGCTCAAGAGCGAGTACGGCTGCCGGATTAGCTACAACCGGGCCACGCGTCGCTACGCACTGGAAGATATGGGCGAGCTGGCGCTGCTCGACCTGCCGGACGAAAGCATGGAGGCGCTGTCCTTCCTTGACGCCAGCTTTCCCGAGGGAGGCGGGCTGCCCGAGCACGCCAATATCCGCAACCTGCTGGAGCGGGTGCTGCTCCTGCTTCCGCCGGCCCGCCAAGCCCAACACCGTCGGCAGCGCGGCTCTATGCGCTTGGGCATTGGCTCTGGGTCGGCCAAGATCGACCCGCAGACGCTCGATGTGGTCAAGCGGGCGATCTCCGGGCGGCGCGAGCTGTCCTTCGCCTACCTGAGCAGCTTCGATGGCGACCAGCCTCGCCAGCACCGCGTCGCCCCCTACGGCATCACCTTCCGGCCCGAGGGCCAGGGCTACCTTGATGCGACTCTGCTGGAGGTGACGCCGAGGGGCGGCGAGACCATCCGCGCCGCGATCGACTATCGCCTCGACCGGATCGTGCCGGGGAGCGCGACGGTGCTGCCGACCATGCTCCCGCCGCAGCGCGCGCTGCCGCTAAGCTACCGCCTGCGCTACACCTTGGTGCCGCAGGTGGCCCGCCGCCGCGACCTCGCCGCCGTCTTTCCCAATACCCAGATTGTCTACCGGGACGACGGCAGCGCCGAGGTGACGGCCGAGGTGACGAACCTCTGGCAGGCCCGCCAGCTGCTGCTGCGCTACGGCGACGCCTGCACCGTCCACGAGCCGCCCGAGCTGGTCGAGCTCTTCCGCAAGACGGCGCGTGGCCTGGCCGAGATCTACGGGCTACCGCCTGCGTAGGGAGACTCGCCCTGCGCGCTTCTGTGTAGCTAGAATCTACGTTGGTTTACCGTATCTCGTATGGCGCATTTCGGAAAGAAATTCAGATCACTTTTCTTATTCACATTGTATTTTAGCGCATGACACGGTACACTATCATCTGGTATGTCAGACATGGAACAGGAGGTATCACACGATATTATGACGACGACACCTGTTCATATTGGTCATGTGATTCGGAATGCGCGTGTATTTAATGCACAGCGGTGGCAAGGAGTGCCATGTACGATGGACGAATTACTCAAAACCGTTGATGATCTTTTCGCACTCCTTGATCAGCGCAACATGAAATATACGCTTGTTGGGGGCATCGCCATTCTTCAGTATATCCAAGGGCGGAATACGGAAGATATCGATTTTATCATCAATACAACTGCATTAAAGAAGTTGCCAGAAATCACGATTACGAGCCAAGACGCTTTTTTTACGCATGGCCGCTACCATGATTTGCAAATAGATTTCCTGCTCACAAAGAATCCATTATTTGCACATGTTCAAAAAAGATACACCACAAAACAGCCATTCTTTGAGCGCATAATTACCTCGGCGACGGTTGACGGACTCATTTTATTAAAGCTCTATGCGCTTCCATCGCTATATCGACAAGGCGATTTTGCGCGTGTTGGGTTATATGAAAATGATGTTGCGACTCTGATGTTTTATCATCGTCCTGCAATCACCGATCTTGTCGATGAATTACGCACCTATATGAGTGGACAAGATATGGCTGCCATACAAGATATTGTCGCGGATATTGCGCAGCGCATTCAACGGTTTCAGCGCAAGCCAAAAGCGGAATAAGCCGGACTCCGGGCATAGCGTAGAGCCAAACCCCCGGCCCAACAATGTCTCGCAGGTGACTCTGCTGGCGCGGATTGAAATTTGGCACCTTTTTCATACGTGTGGCGTGCTTACATTGTGGTGTCATCTATCAAAGCTGCCAGCGGCGCAATTGAGGCGCAGCGTATAGAACGTCAGTCTATTTAGATTGACAGCTCCCTCTTGCAGACGCTATACTGACGGCGGTTGTGCGCTACCACCTATCGCAACGTGGAGGCGGCTTCGCCGATGAGCTACCCGAACCCGCGCGTCTACGGTGAATTTACCCGCGAGATCTTGGGTGAAGTGACATTCGCCCGCATGATCGCGGCGATCCCCGAGCTCGCTCACCTGCCCACATATAATCTGACGGCGGTGCCGGCGCTGCTCCGCCAGTTTGGCGACGTGATCGACCTCGCTGACCTGGCCCGCCGCGCCGCCGACCCGAACACCCCTCCCGACGCCCTGATCTTCCTGGCCGGGATCTGCCCCGCTGAGTTCTGCGCCAACCCGGTGCTGCCCCTCCTGATGCTTGATGACCCCGGTCTGCCCGCTCGCTTTGAGCCAACCTCGCTTGGGCGACTGCTGAGCTACGACGGCGTGCCCGCCGACCTGCTGGCGGCTGTGGCTAAGCTCGGCCAGCCCGAGATGTCTCACGCCGCCCGCCTGCACGTCGGCCTCGCCGGTGAGGTCGCCGCCAGCTGGCGCGATGAGTTTGAGCGGGCCGTCGCCGACCTGCCGGCCATCCCCGAGGATGATCTGCTGCCGCTGCTGCTATCGCTCGGGCGGGTGCCGGGCTGGCTCGCCAGCTCGCGGCCTCCCGCGTCGGGCCGCGCCGGACGCCGGACGCCCGCGCAGATCTGGCGGGCACCCTGGCGGTTGAGGATCTCGCGCGGATGCTCGACAGCGAGCTGCCGGTCGAGCGTGCGCAGGCTGCCGCCGACCCGCGCACGCCGCCGCATCTGCTGGCCCAGGCGCACCTGCGCGAGACCTGGGCCGACGGCGACCCACGGATCTACGAGGCGCTGGCCGCCAACCCGAGCAGCCCGCCCGAGGTGCTGCTGGCGATCTCCGCCGACCGCATCGCGCTCAACACCGCCGCCCGCCGCGCGGTGGCCCACAACCCGAGCGCGCCCGCCGAGGCGCTGGCCCTGCTCGCCGACGAGCCCTACGCCATGGACATCCCCCTGGCCCTGGCCGCCCACCCGAACACGTCGGCGCAGCAGCGCGAGCGCATGGCCGAGATCGCCCTTGATAATGCCTGGGAGGGCTGCCAGCCCTTCTACCGCGCGATCGCGCTCGCCCATCCGACCACGCCCGCCGAGCGGCTGGCCGCGCAGGCCCGCTCCCCCTACTGGATCGAGCGCCTGTCGGTGGCGCTCCACCCCCACATCCCCGTGGCGGCGCGGGACACGCTGGCCAATGACGGCAACCGCCTCGGCGGCGGCAGAGTTCATGGCCTTTGTCGATCTCTACGCGGGCCTGGTGGATATGGAGGCGATCCTGCGCGGCGACGGCGGCGGGCTGGCCTTCCCCAGCGAACCCTCGCAGCGCTACGCCCTGACGATCGGCCTGGGCATGCGCTCCCGCGACGCGCGGGCCGCCCACCACGCCTTCCGCTGGATCGCCGACCGGGCCAGCGGCGAGTGGGCGCAGCTCTTCGCCATGGATCTCTTCCGTCAGATGCGCGCCCACGGCCAGATGGGTGAGCTGGCCCAGCTGGTGCAGCAGGACGAGCAGCTCCAGGGGTTCCTGCGCGAGTACCGCAGCCTGCTGATGTAGAAGGCCCTCACCCCCGCCGCTGGCGCGGCCCCCCCTCTCCCGCACGCGGGAGAGGGGGATGGGGGGTGAGGGCCGGGAGACCCACCCATGACCGACCCCGCCTTCGAGCGCCAGATCAGCGCGAGCCTGCTGCGGCTGCGCGTCCGCGCGCCCTTCTTCGCCACGCTGGCCCTCTTCGCTCCGGTGCGCCCGAGCGGCGAGGTGCCCACCGCCGCCACCGATGGCCGCGATATCTTCGTCAACCCGGCCTATCTGCTGTCGCTCGGCCCGCGTCAGCAGGACGCGCTGCTGCTCCACGCCGTGCTCCACGCCGCCCTGCTGCACCCGAGCAGGCGCGGCGTGCGCGATGAGTATGTCTGGAATATCGCCGCCGACATCGTGGTGAACGGGATCATTGCCGCCCAGGGCGACTTTGACATCCCGCCTGACACGTCCCAGGATGCCGATCTGGCTAAGCTGAGCGTCGAGGAGGTGTACGAGCTGCTGCAGTTTAGCCCCGAGCGCCAGCCGCCGCTGCCCGGCCTCGACCTGATGAACAACGTGGTGGCTGGCGGCGCGGGCGACCGGCAGGGCGGCGATGGCCAGGAGAGCAGCCGCCAGTCGAGCGGCTCGCTCGCCGAGCTGGAGAGCCACTGGCGGAACGCCTTCCAGCAGGCCAGCGTGCTGGCCCGCACCGTTGAGCAGGGCGGCATGCTCGACGGCGTGCGCCGCGAGCTGGACGCGCTCTCGCCGGCGCGCATCGACTGGCGGGCCTACCTCTGGCGCTTCCTGGTGCAGACGCCGACCGACTTTCAGGGCTTCGACCGGCGCTTTGTGGGGCGCGGGCTCTACCTGGAGGCGCTGGAGGGCGAGAGCGTGCGGGTCTTTGTCTATGTCGATACGTCGGGCTCGGTGAACGACGCCCAGGTGCGGGCGCTGGTCAGCGAGGTGCAGAGCATTCTGCGCAGCTACCCGCACCTCAAGTGCGACCTCTACTACGCCGATGATCAGCTCTATGGCCCGTTCTGGCTGACTGCTGAGGGCGCGATCCCGCCGCCGTTGGGCGGCGGCGGGACGGACTTTCAGCCCTTCTTCGCGGTAGTCGAGGCCAGCCACTCGCCCCACGAGAGCAGCCTGGCGATCTACCTCACCGACGGCTGGGGCATGTTCCCGAAGCTCGCGCCGCACCTGCCGACGCTGTGGGTGGTGACGCCGGGCGGGCGCGCCGCCGAGGAGTTCCCCTTCGGCGAGGCGGTGCGGCTGGTCGGTGTGGCGTAGGGACGCAGCGCGCTGCGTCCCTACGGCGTCGCCTGCATCTCCGCGCCGCGCCGCTCGTAGCTGCGGGCGATCTCGTGGGGCGAGACCCCGACGACGTACTGTAGCCAGAGCCAGAGGTCGTGCAGGAGCTGCGGGAGCACTCCATTGGCCTCGAACCTGCGCGCCGATGTGACCACCTCGGCCGGAACCACGTAGATCTCCGTCCGCGCACGGGCCAGCTCGAAGAGGCGCACATCCTCGAAGAGCGGCCAGTCGGGGAATCCGCCCAGCTCGGCGAACAGCTCCCGCCTTATCACGATGCCCTGGTCGCCGTAGCTGGTCAGCAGCGAGTCGCGCCACATCAGGCGGGCGGCGATGGCGAGCAGCCAGTCGCCGCTGTCGAAGCTCAGGCGAAACTTGGCGGCCTGCACGCCCGGGTCGGCGAGGACTGCGTGCAGCAGCGGGAAGGCATCGGCGGGCAGGCGGGTGTCGGCGTGCAGGAAGATCAGCACCTCGCCCGTGGCGCGGGCGGCCCCGGCGTTACACTGCGGCCCGCGCCCGCGCGGCCCCCGCACGACCACGGCGCCCGCAGCGGCGGCCAGCTCGGCGGTGCGGTCGACGCTGCCCCCGTCGGCGACGATCACCTCCACATCTGGGTCGAAATCGCGCACGGCGGCCACGCATCCGGCGATCCCGGCCTCTTCGTTCAGGGCCGGGATGATCACGCTGAAGATTGACATAACAATAACCTATTAAGAGAAGACGGGCAGGCTGGCGGCCACGCGGGCCAGCTCGACGGGGGAGATGCGCCCGCCGACCAGCCAGCAGCTGTCGGGGCCGGCGCGAACGACGAGGAGCGGCAGCCGCTCGCGGCTCGCGGCGCTCCATGCGGCGGACATAAAGGCGGCCGGGCGACCGCCCAGGCTGAGCGCCTGGAGCGTCGGCACCGGCCCGTCGGATGCGTCCCAGGCCATGGTGAGCGTCTCGTGTGGCAGGAGCGGGAGGGCGATCCAGGATACCGCCAGCTGGCCAGACTCGTCTACGGCGCAGTAGCCCTCGCCGAGGCGGCGCGGCTCCAGGTCGGCGGGCAGGTCGGCGGGCAGCGGGTGCGGCCCGTCTGTTGGCAGCGGCTCGATCAGCGGCATCGCGCCGGGGATGAAGGCCGCCGCCGGCCCGGAGATGGCCACCAGGGCCACCCGCAGGCCAGGCATATCGAGGACAGCCAGGGTGGAGTTATCGCTCATAGACGATCTTTCTCTCTAGAAACATGGCTTGTAGTGCTGCGATGTGCCAGCTTCGCTGGCACATCGCAGCACTACAAAAACAGTGTAGGGGCCGCAGGCCCCTACACCTCGTGCTCGCCGAGGCGGCGGGTGGCGTAGGTCAGCTCGCGTCGGCCGACCCCGCTGGTCTGTCCGGTGGCCTCCAGGGATGCGGCCTCGCGCAGGGCGGCCTCGGCCAGGGCGGGCTCGCCGAGCTCGCGCAGGCGGGCGGCGGCGGCGCGCATCAGGCGGGCGGCGGCAGCGTGATCGCCCTTGCCGGCGGCCTCAAGGGCGCGGCGCTGGAGGCGCATGGCATTGGCCCTGCCGACGGCGTCGAGCAGGGCGGCGGGCGGCGGCGGGGCGGCGGCGCTGTAGTGGGCCACTACATCGGCGCTGGCCTGGGATTGGCCGCTGGAGGCGCTGAGGGCGCAGAGGCGGCGGCGGGCGCCGCCGACAGGCGGGCGGGGCGGCTCGGGCGGAGCCAGCAGCTCAAGCAGCAGCCGGATGGGCGCGCCGCGCTCCAGGTCGCCCAGGTGGATCGTCTGCATACGCGGGCTCTCGCCGGAGGGCTCCAGGGGGGCTAGGCTCGGGCTAATCCGGGTGGCGCGGCGCAGCGAAACCCCCTGGGGCAGGGCGATCTCCAGACTGAGCGCCTGGGCGGCCACGCCGCGTGCGGCGTCGAGCTCGGCGGCCACGGCGGCGGGGATCAGCTCGGCGCGGCGCAGGAAGCTGGCCCGCCCGCCGCTCAGGTCGGCCAGGGCGGTGAGCAGATCGTCCTGAAACTCACCGCCGAGGCCGAGGGTGCTCACGCTCACGCCAGCCTCGGCGGCCTGGCGGGCCAGGGCCATGCATGCCTCGGGGCTCTCGGTGAAGCCGTCTGTGAGCAGGATCAGCCGACGCACCGAGCCCAGGGCCGCGCTGTGGGCCAGCTCGGCCAGGCCCAGCCGCATGCCGCCAGCCAGGTCGGTGCCCTCGCCGAGCCGTAGGCCACGCAGCCGCGAGATGCCGGCCACCAGGGATGCCCGCTGGTCGCCTCCGGCGCTAGGCACCAGGGTCAGCGCCTGCTCGGCGCAGGCCACTAGGCTAAAGCGGTCGCCCCGGTCGAGCCGCTCGACGACGCTGTGCAGCGCGCGCGCGGTGTAGTCGAGCGCGCTGGGAGCGCTGGCCCTGATCTCATCAGGGACGGGGCCTGTGAGCTGCCAGACGGGCACGCCGTCCACCAGCACCTCCTGGGCACCGCCGGCGCGCACCAGCTCGCGGAACTGCTCCTCGCTGACGATCGGGATGCGCATCGAGCGGCTGGCGTCGGCCACGAGCGCCCAGCTCACCGGCGCGCCCACACCCCCGGCGTCTGCGGCGATTGAGACCATCGCATAGCAGATCTGGGCATCGGCGCGCGTGGGCAGGGCGATCAGGTTGGGCTGGGTGCGGAGGATAAGGCTCATGAAGAATGTTGAACGCTCAATGCTGAATGTTGAATATCGCACAGTCCTGCGAGTGCGGCTTTCACCCATTCTACTCGCTCAGGACGTAATTCTCAATTCAACATTCAACATTCAACATTCAACATTGATTATGGGCACGCATTGGTCAGGGTGGGGGCACCGCTGAACACAACTTCGAGGCTGGTGCCGTCGCGGAAGGTGAGCGTGCGGCGGGTGCGGGTGACGGCGCGTGGGCCATTGGTGCCGGGGATCTGGACGCAGCCGTCTACATACGTCTCCTCGGCGGTGTCGGCAACCCCGCCGTGGATCAGGCTGAGGACGCGCTCCTGGGGGGCGGCTAGGCTGGCTGGGGCGAAGATGCCGAGCCCGGCGAGCGTGATCGCGCCGACGACAATAAAGAGCAGGAGCAGAATAATGGCTGCGCCTCCCGCCGAACCTCGGCGCGGCTTGATCACAACCGAGCCCTTGGGGAGATCTTTACTCGTGACCATCGTAGGTTATCTTTCCAATGCGGGGCACACGGGCGGCCCCCTTTACATTATTCTAACCTTTGATGGTGTCCATGTCTATCGGGTAGATAGTCCCGTTCTTCTCCTGGTTCCCCTAGTAGGGGCGGCTCGCGAGCCGCCCCTACGTTCGCTCCCTCAATCTTCAGCGGCCTCCAGCTCGATCAGGTCGGCCCCGCCCGCCACGCTGTCGCCAGCGGCGAAGGGCAGCCGCCGCACGACCCCGGCGTAGGGCGCGACGACGGTGTGCTCCATCTTCATGGCCTCCAGCACGAGCAGGGGCTGGCCTTCGGCAACCTGCTCGCCCGCGCTTACCAGCAGCTTGATCAGGGTGCCCGGCATGGGCGCGCTGAGGCTGGCCCCGTCGTGGCCGTGGCCGACCCGGCCAACCGAGTCGGCGCTGAGCGGCGCGGGCCGGGTCAGCCGGTAGGTGTCGCCGCGCCAGCTCAGCAGCAGCTCGTCGGCCTCGCCTCGGGCCACCCGGAAGCGCTCCAGTGTGCTGCGGATCTCTAAGACAAGCTCCGAATCGCGGATGGTTACGATCCTTAGATCGATTTGGCCGCCCGCATAGGCAATCGACCAGGATTCACCAGATTGCCGCGCCCGCAATGTGGAGGTCTCCTTGCCCAGCACAAAGCTCAGGGGTATCTCAACGCCCCCTGCCCTCCAGCGGTTCTCAAATAAAGGGAGGTTCAGGGAAGGCATTGCCTTCCCTGAACCCCCCTTTATTTCCCAGATCGCGGCGGCGGCCAGCACCTCGGGCGGTGCTGCGGCGGGCGGGGCGGCGTTGATCTGCTGCTCGGCGAGGAATCCGGTGTGGGTGTCGCCTGCCACAAAGGCCGGGTTCTTGGTGATCGCCCGCAGCAGCGGCAGGTTCGTGGTTAGCCCGAGGACGGCGTAGTCGGCCAGGGCGCGGCGCAGCCGGTCGATCGCGGCGGCCCGATCCGCGCCCGAGACGATCAGCTTGGCGATCATCGGGTCGTAGTACACCGTCACCTCGTCGCCGCTGGTCAGTCCCGAGTCCACGCGCACGCCGGGGCCGAGCGGCGGCTCGTGCAGGGCCAATCGGCCCACGGCGGGCAGGAAGCTCACCGGGTCCTCGGCGTAGAGCCGGGCCTCGATCGCGTGGCCTCGGAAGCTGACCTGCTCCTGGCTGAAGGGCAGGGGTGCGCCAGCGGCGATGGCGATCTGGAGTCGCACCAGGTCCAGCCCAGTCACCAGCTCCGTCACCGGGTGCTCGACCTGGAGGCGGGTGTTCATCTCTAGGAAGTAGAAGCTGCCGTCGGGGTCGAGGATGAACTCGACGGTGCCGGCGTTGACGTAGCCGGCGGCGCGGGCCACGCGCACGGCGGCCTCGCCCATGGCGGCGCGCAGGGCGGGCGAGAGGGCCGGCGAGGGCGACTCCTCAAGGATCTTCTGGTGGCGGCGCTGGATGGAGCACTCGCGCTCGCCGAGGTGGACGACGTTGCCGTGCGAGTCGGCCAGGATCTGGATCTCGACGTGGCGCGGGCGCTGGATGTACCGTTCCAGAAACACCGTGGCGTCGCCGAAGGCGGCCCCGGCCTCGCGGCGGGCGCCCTCCAGGGCGGCGGCGAACTCGGCGGGGGATGACACGACGCGCATGCCCTTGCCGCCGCCCCCGGCGCTGGCCTTCACCAGCAGCGGGAAGCCCACCCACTCGGCCTCGGTGGCCAGCGTGGTGTCGGACTGGTCGGCGCCGTCATAGCCGGGGACCACGGGCACGCCGGCGGCCACGGCGATCTTGCGTGCGCCGATCTTGCCGCCCATCGCGTCGATGGCCTCGGGCGGCGGGCCGATGAAGGCCAGGCCGGCCTCGCGGCACATGCGGGCGAACCCGGCGTTCTCGGAGAGAAACCCGTAGCCGGGGTGGATGGCCTGGGCGCCGAGCTGCTTAGCGGCGGCGATGATCGCCTCGCCGCGCAGGTAGCTCTGGGCGGCCGGGGCCGGGCCGACCGGCGCGGCCACATCGGCCAGGCGCACGTGGAGCGCCCCGGCGTCGGCCTCGGAGTACACGGCCGCCGGGCTAATGCCCAGCTCGCGGCAGGCGCGGATAACCCGGACGGCGATCTCGCCCCGGTTGGCGATTAGGATGCGGTTGAACATCGGTGTTCCGGTTTCATATAGTAGAGACGCCCCGCCGGGGCGTCTCTACGGCGTTTCCAATTATTTTAATCGGGGAATGACATGCTCGCCATACGCCTTGATCCACGTCTCCTGGTTGCGGCCCACGTTATGCACATAGATCTCGTCGAAGCCGAGGTCAATGAACCCCTGGAGGTGCTCGCGGTGCTGCTCAAGGTCGGCGGAGATCAGGACGCGGCCCGCGAAGTGCTCGGCGCGCACCAGCTTCGCCATGGCCGCGAAGTCGTCGGGCGAGCGGACATCCTGCTTGGGGAAGTTCATGCCGCCGTTGGGCCACTCGCTGAGCGCGCTCTGCATAGCCTCCGCATCGCTCTCGGCCCAGGAGACGTGTAGCTGGAGCAGCTTCGGCATCGTGTCAGGGTTCTTCCCCGCCGCGCGGGCGCCCTGGGCGAAGTTCTCCAAAATACCCTTCAGCTTCTCGTGGCTGGCCCCTGGCGTGATCAGGCCGTCGCAGACCTTCCCGGCCCAGCGCAGGGTCTGCGGGCCGGTGGCGGCCACGTAGATCGGCACCGGCTGCTCGGGCAGCGTCCACATACGCACCTTGTTCATCTGGAAGTGCTTGCCCCGGTGGCGCACATCCTTGCCGCTGAAGAGCTTCTGGATGATCTCGACGGCCTCCTGGAGCATCTCGAAGCGCTCCAGCGCCTCGGGCCAGACCCCGCCGACCACATTCTCGTTCAGGGCCTCGCCGCTGCCCAGGCCGAGCCAGAAGCGGCCGGGGTACATCGCGCCGAGGGTGGCGGCGGCGTGGGCGATCACCGAGGGGTGGTAGCGGAAGCTCGGACAGGTGACGCCGGGGCCGAAGCTGTGGCCGGTGGATGCGCCGAGCGCGCCCATCCAGGCGTAGGCGAAGGCGTTGTGGCCCTGCTGGGGAACCCAGGGCTGGAAGTGGTCGGCGGCCATCACGCCGTGGAAGCCGTGCGCCTCGGCCAGCTTGCTGTGGGCGATAAGATCCGTGGGGTGGAACTGCTCAAGGGCGGCCGAGAGGCCGATGGTGGTCATGGGCAATACTCCTTACATCGCGTGGCGGCCAGCTGAGGCCGACGCGGCGGTTCGCATACAGAGGGGGCGCATATCGCATATATAGTATAGCAGCATCGGGCGGGGCACTCAGAACTCAGCTACGCTGGATCCATCCCGCATACACGATGGGGGGATTTCACGAACTGAATTCCGAAAATAAGCGAACGCCAAGTATATGGCGATGCTGCGGTAAAGCCGCAGCATCGCCATAATAGCAACCAATACGTTTCGGGAATTGCGCTCGCGCTGCTCCAGGCAGCCCTACGCGGGCTGCGCCGCATCGACGTGGGCACCGGCCCGCGCGTCGCGGGCGACCCAGTTGGTGATCTGGGTGACTGCGGCCGCAGTCAGCGCAGTGAGCAGGGCGTTGGCGGCGGCGGCGCGTGGCAGGCTCAGCCCCTCCTGAGGGGCGAACGTCGGCCTGCCGGTGAGGCGGGCGGCTAGGCGCATGCTGCCGATCACCAGGGCGAACGGCAGCAGCGAGCCGATCATGGCACGGGCGGCCGTGCCCAGCACGTTGCCGTTGTTGCCGGCCGCGCCGAGCTGATCGCGGGCCTGCTCGGCGGGCGTCTTGTTGGTTAGCGCCGAGGCGGCCGCGATCAGCAGCGCACCTAGCCCGACGAATCCGCCGACGAAGACCCCGGCTCCGGCCAGCAGCGTGTCGCTGCGCACCTCAGCCGGCCGCTTGCGGAAGGTGACCAGCTGGCTGATGAAGCTCAGCAGGTAGAAGATTGCGCCCCAGAAGCCCGAGAAGACCAGGCTCCGGCTCAGTCCCTCGCCTGTGATCGCTGATCGCCGCATATCATGCTTTTCCATAGTTGCTCCATTTCTGTAATCGCTGACGATACGCAGAGCAACTAGCAGAATCTGTGCCAGCCTGCTACGGGCGGCACTCGGGGCGGTCGCCGACCTTCTGCCCCAGCGCCGAGAGCAGACCCGAGGCCCCGCTGTCCCTGGAGACATAGCGGGCCAGGCTCTCGGGGTCGTCCACGTCGAGGGCCAGCGTGGGCGACCAGTAGACCTGGGCGAGCATGTCGCGCGCGTCGGCCTCGGCGAGGTGCAGTCCGGCGCTGCGCTCGCCGAAGCGGAAGGGCAGGTCGCTGGGCAGGCGCAGCCCGAGGGCGTTTGTCCCGTCGCCATGGCGGTCGGTCGCCATGGCCACATCGGCGCCGGCGGCGAGGGTGCGGGCCAGGGCGGCCACGTCGCCGGGCGTGATCAGCGGTACGTCGGCGGGGATGACCAGCATGGCAGCGGCGTCCTCGCCTTTCAGGGCAGATCTGGCCTGCTCCAGGGCACCGTTCAGGTCGCCGGCGTGGTCAAACATCGTGTGGGCACCCGCAGACTCGGCCAGGAACAGCACCTCGGGGTCGGCGCTGATCACCCAGACCTCGGCGAGGGCTGCGCCCCGGCATGCCAGCAGGGTCGCCAGGACCCGGCCCAGCATCTCAAGCACCAGATCGTGGCGCTCGGCCGGGCTCAGTTGCTCGGCCAGGCGGCTCTTGGCGCGGGCCAGCGCTTTGACGGGCACAACGGCGTGGATCTGCATCACACCGCCGCCGGCCGGGCCTCGGCGAGCTGAAGCGCCACGCGGGCCAGGTTGGCCTTCTCGGCCGGGCCGCGCATGATCGTGTCGGTGACGGCCACCCGCACGCCGAGCGCCTCGATCTGCTGCGCCAGATGTGCATCCACCTGGTCGATCACGATGCCGTCGAGCAGGCCAGCGTAGGCTTTGGCCGCGCCCACGGCGGAGACCTCCAGCCCCACGGCGCGCATGAGCGGGGCGGCCGGCCCCTTGATCGCTGCGCCGCCGACGATTGGGCTGACGGTGACGACGGGGGCCGGGCTGGCCATGATCGCCTCGCGCACGCCGGGGATGGCCAGGATCGGGCCGACGCTGACCACCGGGTTGCTCGGGGCGATCAGGATCACCTCGGCGGTGGCGATCAGCTCAAGCAGGCCAGGGGCGGGGCGGGCCTTCCCCACGCCCACGTAGCGCACGCCGCGCACCTCGTTCTGGGCGCGGTGCCTGACGAAGTACTCCTCGAAGTGCATCTCGCCCGCATCGGTGAGGATGTGGGTCGGCACCGGGTCATCGCTCATCGGCATGATCCGCACGGCCACGCCGAGGGCCTGGCGGAAGCTGTCGGCCACCTCGCTGAGTGTGCGCCCCTCGCGCAGCATAGCGGTGCGGCGGATGTGCAGGGCCAGGTCGCGGTCGCCCAGCTTAAACCAGCCCGGCCCGCCCAGCTTCACCAGCCAGGACATGCACTCGTCGGTGTCGCCGATAATGCCCCAGCCCTGCTCGCGGTCGATCAAGTCAGCCAGGGTGCAGGTGACGATGTCGAGGTCGGGCGAGATCTTCAGGCCGTGCAGTTCCATATCGTCGCCGGTATTCACCACAGCGGTGATCGTCTCGGGTGGCACGACCTGGACGAGGCCCTCGATAAAACGGGCAGCACCCACGCCGCCGGCAAGGACAAGGATCATGGGAGAACCCTCTATATCAGGATGCGTATGGGTATCGTACCACAACGGGCACAGGAGGGGCACAGCTGTGCCCCATGCGCATCAAGGTAAGTCCCGGGCTCCCCCAGGGCCATCGCATCTTATTCTGCATTGTAGTGCCGTAGGTGATTGGAATGAGGAATTAGATGCGATGGCCCTGCGGGCTCCCCGGAATTTCTCTAGCCAATCCGCTCGCGCACGGCGGCGATGATCGTCTCGTGCTCGGGGAATCCGCCCTCGCGGTACATCGAGTGGATGAGGTCGCCGTCCACCACCACATCGAAGGAGCCATCCTGCCAGGGGATCAGCTCGATCGCGGCCAGGTCGTAGACGAAGGCGTTCATCAGGGCCGAGGCCAGGGCCAGAGTCTGCGGCTCGTAGCCGCAGGCCGCGCAGTAGGTGATGCTGACCTTGATCGGATTGCCCGCGCTGCGCTCACGCTTCTGGGGAAGGCCCGCGCGGGCCGGGGCGGCCGGGGCTGGGGGCGCCTCCTTGGGCTGCGCGCCGCCCGACACCACCAGGCGCAGCTCGCGCACCACCTCGCGGTCGGAGGTATGGCGGTTCTCCGCGCGGAATTCCTGGAACGCCTGCATCAGCCGAAGGCGGGCCGGCTCAGGCAGTTCGCCGAACGCCGTGCCCGGGGCGACATCGGCGAAGGCCGGGTCCTCGGCGTAGAGCTTCGCGCTCATCTGGGCCTGGAGCGCGCTCATGCTCGCCGGGCGCTCGATCCAGTGGCCGATCGGGTTGAAGGACTCGTCGAGGAAGGCGAAGACCGGGATCGAGCGATGCTTGCCCTCCTTGAGGTAGGGCTCGGTCAGATCGAGGTTCTGGTCGCGCAGGAAGATGCGCACGTTCAGCTTGCCGCTGGCCGCCGCCAGGCCATTCAGCACCGGCAGGTTGTTGATCACATCGCCGCACCAGTCCTCGGCCAGCACCAGCACATTCAGCGGCGCTGGCAGGTCCGTGAAGAACTCCAGGTCGTCCCCACCCAAGTCAAGCGACTGCTCGTTGGCCTCAAGCCGCTCGCGGTTGCGGGTCATCTGGGCCTTATATGCCTCGTAGCGCATCCCCTGGGCGAAGCGCTCTGCCGTGATCGTCATCATGCTCTCCATCGCTAAGATTCTTATCTATCTTGCTCAGCATGATGTACTATACCATGATAGGGGAGTCGGGGATCAGGAGTCAGGAGTCGGGGATCAGGAGCCGACTCCCGACCCCTGACTCCCGACCCCTGACTCCCGACTCCCGACTCCCGACCCCCAACCCCCAACTCCCTATCACGCCAGAAAGTTCTTGAGCAGATCCTTGCCCGATGTCGTCATGATCGACTCGGGGTGGAACTGCACGCCCTGGACGGGGTGCTCGCGGTGGCGCATGCCCATAATCAGGCCGTCGTCCGTCCACGCCGTCACCTCCAGCTCGGCGGGCAGGTCCTCGCGGCGGACGATCAGCGAGTGGTAGCGGGTGGCCGCGAAGCCGTCGGGCAGGTCGGCGAAGACGCCCTGGCCAGCGTGGCGGATGGGCGAGACCTTGCCGTGCATCACCTGGGGCGCGCGCACCACCGCGCCGCCGTAGGCCGCGCCCAATGCCTGGTGGCCCAGGCAGACCCCCAGGATGGGCACGCTGGGCGCCAGCTCCTGGATGAGCGTGATGCTGATCCCGGCCTCGTTCGGCGTACACGGCCCGGGGCTGATCACGATCCGGTCGGGCCGCATGGCCGCGACCTCGGCCACGCTGATCTGGTCGTTGCGATGCACTTCGACCGTGGCCCCCAGCTCACAGAGGTACTGGTAGAGGTTGTAGGTGAACGAGTCGTAGTTATCGAGCAGCAGCACGCGCATTGGCTATCTCCCTCCCGGCGGGGGCGCGGCGGCGGCTGCGCCGCCCCCGCATATTTTTTGTTGGGTGTTGGCGGCGAAGCCGCCAACACCCAACAAAACGCGACCTGGGGTTACGCCCCAGGCTGACCAGCTCTCTTGGTGGAGCAAGTATAGCGGCGGAGGGCCGGGCTGGCAAGGCTCAGCCCAGCGTCAGGATCGCGTCGCCGTCGCGCTGGGCCTCGGGCCGGTGGCTGATCAGCAGGGTGGTGCGGCCACGCTGGAGCTCGGCGAGCGCGGCGAGTACCTCGCGCTCGGCCTCGGCATCCAGGTGGGCGGTCGGCTCGTCGAGCAGCAGGATGGGCGCGTCCTTCAGCAGGGCGCGGGCGATGGCCAGGCGCTGACGCTCGCCGCCGCTGAGCCGCGCGCCCTGCTCGCCGAGCCATGTATCGTAGCCCTCGGGCAGCCGGGCCAGCACCTGGTCGAAGCGGGCGCGCTGACAGACTATGTCCAGATCCGCGTCGTCGGCCTCGGGGCGGGCGATCTGTAAATTCTCGCGCACCGTGCCGCTGAAGAGGTGAGTCTGCTGGGCGACCACGCCAATCATCCGGCGGATGTCCTCGGCCCGGTAGTCCCGCAGGTCGTGCCCGCCGATGCGGATCGTGCCGGTGTAGCCATCCCAGAAGCGCAGCAGCAGGCTGGCCAGGGTGCTCTTGCCGGCCCCGCTCGGCCCCATGATCAGCAGCCGCTGGCCGTGCGCGGCCTGCGCGCTCACCCCGCGCAGCGCTGGCTGTGCCTCTCCTGGGTAGCTGAAGCTCAGGCCATCGAATGCAACGCTGGCGTCCAGCGGCGCAGGCGAACACGACGGCTCGCTCGTCACTTGCGGCGGGGTGTCGGCGATGGCGAACAGGCGTCTGGCGGCCGCCAGGCTCAGCTCAAGGCTCTGGAGCGCGGTGGAGAGCGGGGCCACCGCCTCGAAGCTGGCCACGGCGGTGAGCGCGAGCAGCGCCAGGTAGACGCCGTCGAGCTGGCCGGCGCGCACGAGCGGCACGCCTAGCAGCAGGGCGGCCGCCGCCGCGAGCTGGCCAAGCAGGCCGACGAGTCCATTCCCTAGGCCGCGCAGGGCAGCCATGCGCTCCTGCGCCTTGGCGAGCGCCTCGCCCTGGCGGCGCACCTGCGCCAGCAGCGCGCCCTCGGCCCCCAGAGCCAGCAGGTCGGGCAGCCCCTGGATGGCCTCGACCAGGGTGGCCAGCAGCTCGGCCCGCTGGGCCACGGCCTCTGCGGCGGGCTGACGGCTTAGGTGGCGGATCAGCAGCGGCAGGGCTAGCCCCGCGATCAGCTGGAGCGACAGCACCGCCAGGGCCACCTGCGGGCTGAAGATTGTCAGCAGCCCGCAGGTCAGCCCGGCCACAAGCATGGTCACCAGGGGCGGGGCCAGCACGCGCAGGTAGAGCTGCTCCAGCGCCTCGACATCGCCCACCGCGCTGGCCAGCAGGTCGCCGCCCCGGCGGTCGATCAGCCCGGCGGGGGCCAGCGGCTCGACGGCGGCGAAGAACCAGGCGCGCACGCCTGCCAGCAGCCGGAAGGTGGCCCGGTGCGAGATATAGCGCTCGGCATAGCGCAGCAGCCCGCGGGAGATGCCGAAGAAGCGCACGCCGACGATCGGCACGCTCAGCGCGGCGATGCCCGGCATCAGGGCCGCCCGCGCGATCAGGTAGGCCGAGGTGGCCATCAGGCCGACGCTGCTGCCGACGGTGGCCAGGCCGAGCAGCACCGCCAGGGCGAAGGCCCGCCAGTAGGGCCGCACGAGGGCCAGCAGGTGGGGGAGGGCGGGTGCCGGGGGACTGAAGTCCCCGGCTAGCGTTTGCGAAGCCCGCGCAGGCGGGCTCCCAAAGCCCGCGCAGGCGGGCTTCGCCGCATGCCAGCCCGCGCCTTCAGTCGCCGGGCGGGGGAGGGCGGGTGCATCAACCACCCGCCCCTCCTCCAGCCGCGCCACCAAATCCGCGTCGGCGAGCAGCGCGGGGCTGTGGGAGATCACCAGGGCGGTGCGCCCGCGCAGCAGATGGCGCAGGCCGGCCCGCAGCTCAGCCGCGCTCTGCGGGTCGAGGTGGGCGGTCGGCTCGTCGAGGATGACAACGGGCGCGCCCTTCAGCAGGGCGCGGGCGATGGCCAGGCGCTGGCGCTGCCCTCCCGAGAGCCGCGCGCCGCCCGCGCCGATCTGGCTCTGGTAGCCATGCGGCAGCCCGGCGATGAAGCTGTGGGCACCGGCCTCGCGGGCCGCCGACTCTAGCTCGGCGTCGCTGGCCTCGGGGCGGGCCAGGCGCAGGTTCTCGGCCACGCTGCCGGCGAACAGCGCCGGGTGCTGGCTCACCCAGGCCACCCGCCGTCGCCACGCCGCCGGGTCGATCTCAGCCAGCCGCTCGCCGCCAGCCATAATCTCCCCGGCGTCGGGCGTCAGGAAGCCCAGCAGCAGCCATGCCAGCGTGGTCTTGCCCGCGCCGTTCGGCCCCGCCATGGCCACCGTCTTCCCCGCCGGGATCACCAGATCCAGCCCGCGCAAGGCTGGTCGGCGGCCATCCTCGTAGGCGTAGCTCAGGCCGCGAATAGTGATGGTTGGGGGCTGGGGGCTGGGGGCTGGGGGCTGGGGGCTGGGGGCTGGGGGCTGGGGGCTGGGGGCTGGGGGCTGGGGGTTGGGGGTCGGTGCCCGGACACCAACCCCCAACTCCCAACCCCCAACCCCCAGAATCCTCACCAGCGCCTCCTTGCCCGCCATCGCCGCGTGGTGGCGCTGGCCGAGTAGGCGCAGGGGCAGGTAGAACTCGGGGGCCAGGATGAGCGCGGTCAGCGCGGGCACGAAGCCCATGTGGCCGCCGAGCAGGCGCAGCGCGATCTCCACGGCCAGCACCGCCGTGCCCAGGCTGGCGATCAGCTCCAGGGCCAGCGCGGAGAGGAAGGCGACCTTCAGCACCTCCAGTGTCACATCGCCGAAGCGCACGCTGATCGCCGCCACCGCCGCCAGCTGCGCGCGGCTGCGCCCGAACAGCTTCAGCGTGGTCAGCCCCTGGAGCGCGTCGAGGAAGTGCGCGCCCATGTGGCGAAGCTCGCCCCAGCGGCGGGCCGTGTGCTCCTGGGCGTGGGTGCCGATCAGCCACATGAAGAGCGGGATCAGCGGCGCGCTGAGCAGCAGCACCAGCCCCGAGAGCGGGTCGAGCGGCAGCACAAAGGCCAGCACGATCAGCGGGGCCAGACCAGCCAGCGTGAGCTGCGGCAGGTACTGGCTCAGGTACTCGTCGAGCGTCTCGACGCCCTCCACCGCCGTGGTGGCCAGCTCGCCGCTGCGCTCGCCGTCGCTGTAGGCCGGGCCGAGCGCCAGGATGCGCTCGGCCAGCCGCTCGCGCAGCGCCAGCTTCACCAGGCTCGCCAGGCGCTGCCCGCTGGCCTCGCCCGCCCAGACCAGGGCGGCGCGCAGGGCGGCCAGCCCGACGAAGCCTGCCAGCTGCGGGCCGACCTCGGCCAGCCCCGCGCCTTCCAGGAAGGCCCGCCCGATCACTGAGGCTAGCAGGGCGGCCATGCCCACCGCCGCCGCCGCGCCCAGCCCGCCCGCGCCGATGGTGGCCCACAGCCAGCGCCTGGCCCGCCCGTCGGCCAATAGCTCGTTAGTCATACAACCCTAATGTATCTGTGGTGCCAGCGGCTCTGCCGCTGGCACCACAGATACATAATTAATACGTCAGCTCGCTCTCCACGCTCAGCCGCTGGCGGAAGACCCAGTAGCTCCAGCCCTGGTAGATCAGCACGATCGGCACAAACACCAGCGCCACCACCGTCATCACCGTCAGCGTCTTCGGGCTCGACGAGGCGTTATAGATCGTCAGGCTCCAGTCCGGGTTCAGGCTGGAGACCATCACCCGTGGGAAGAGCGACATAAAGATGGTGATCACCGAGAGCGCGATGTTCAGGCTGGTCATGATGAACGCCCAGCCCATGTGGCCGCTCTTGACGAAGTAGGCTGCGCCAAAGAGCGCGCCCATGGCGGCGATCGGCACCGGCCCAGGGTCCACACCGAGCCGGGTGAAGGCGTCGGTCATCAGGTAGGTGGCGACCATGAAGGCGACCATGATCGCTGTGGCCACCGGGCCGACCTGGCGGGTGATCCGCAGGGCGCGCGCGCTCAGCTCGCCGCTGGTCTTCAGGTTGAGGAAGATCGCCCCGTGCAGGATGAACATGCTCAGGCTGGCCAAGCCGCCGATCAGGGCGTAGGGGTTGAGCAGGTCGAAGAAGCTGCCCACATAGTTCATGTTGGCGTCGATCGGCACGCCGCGCAGCAGGTTGCCCAGCGCCACGCCCCAGAGCAGGGAAGGCACCGCGCTGCCGAAGACGATCCCCGCATCCCAGGCCGCCCGCCAGCGCGGGTCTTCGTCCTTGCTGCGGAACTCGAAGGCCACCGCACGCACGATCAGCGCCAGCAGCATCAGGAACAGCGCCAGGTAGAAGCCGCTGAACAGTGTGGCGTACCAGTTTGGGAAGGCCGCGAAGATCGCGCCCCCCGCCGTCAGCAGCCAGACCTCGTTGCCGTCCCAGACCGGGCCGATCGTGTTGATGATCACCCGCCGCTCAGTGTCATTCTTGCCCAGGATGGGCAGCAGAATGCCCACGCCGTAGTCGAACCCCTCCAAGATGAAGAAGCCGATGAACAGCACCGTCACCAGGATGAACCACAGTATGTTGAGATCCATAAGAAACTCCTTTGCGCTACCCCGACTCCCGACTCCCAATTCCCGACTCCCGACTCAGTCACCCGTCGGCGCGGGGCGCATGGACGAGAGCGGCCTGCCGGTCGGCTGCTCGCCGGGCACAGTGCGGGCGTACTTCAGCATCAGGTAGACCGTCGCGACGATCAGCACGAGGTAGACGAGGCTGAACCCGATCAGCGAGGTCAGCACCATGCCGACGCCCACCGTCGGCGAGACGGACTGGTCGGTGCGCAGCAGGCCGAAGACGATCCAGGGCTGGCGGCCCATCTCGGTGAAGATCCAGCCGGTGGCGTTGGCCAGGTAGGGCAGCCCGATGCCGGGGATGAGCAGCCAGAGGAATCGCGGCCAGCGGGTGATCTCATGGTGCAGCACCAGGTAGAGCGCCAGCGCGGCCAGCCCGAGCATGGCGAAGCCTGCGCCCACCATGCCCCGGAAGGTCCAGTAGGTGATGAAGACGCTCGGCGTGTAGTTGCCTGGGCCGTACTTCGCCTCGGCCGCAGCCTGTAGCTCTTTAATGCCCTGGACGGCACCACTGAAGCGATTGTACGAGAGGAAGCTGAGCAAGCCCGGCACCTTGATCGCAAACAGGTCGCGCTGCTGGGGCTGGCTGGCCACCGTGAACAGCGACATCGCCGCCGGGTCCTCCGTCTCCCAGAGCGCCTCGGCGGCGGCCATCTTCATCGGCTGCACCTTGACCATGTACTGGGATTGGGCGTGGCCGGCGAGGATCACGCCCACGGTGCCGATGATTGCGGCGATCGAGCCGATCTGGAAGGAGCGGCGGAAGATCTCGGCGCCGGCATCGCTGAGCGGCCGACGCAGGTGGTAGGCGCTGATCCCCAGCATAAAGAAGGCCGCCGTGCTGAGCGAGGCCATCATCGTGTGCGGCCACTGCACCCAGACGTGCCCGTTGGTGAGCAGGGCGGCGAAGCTGTCCATCTCGGCGCGCCCGTTGCGGATCACATAGCCAACTGGCTGGTGCATAAATGAGTTGGCCACCAGGATCCAGAACGACGAGATCGTCGTGCCGAGCGCCATCAGCCAGATGCTGGTCAGGTGCAGCCCCTTCGAGAGCTTGTCCCAGCCGAAGAGCCAGATACCCAGGAAGGTGGACTCCAGGAAGAAGGCCATCAGCGCCTCGATCGCCAGCGGCGCGCCGAAGATGTCGCCCACGAAGCGCGAGTAGGCCGACCAGTTCATACCGAACTGGAACTCCTGCACGATGCCGGTGGCCACCCCTATCGCAAAGTTGATCAGCAGCAGCTTGCCCCAGAACTTGGTCATGGCCTTGTAGGCTGGGTTGCCGCTGCGCACATAGATGCTCTCCATCACGGCGACGAGCAGCGAGAGGCCGATCGAGAGCGGCACGAAGAAGAAGTGGTAGACCGTGGTGATCGCGAACTGCCAGCGGGCGAGCGCGAGCGCATCCATAGCACACTCCAGGCGACGGCGCGCGCGTCGGCGCGTCGGGCATAGGCGCTTTGCGGCGAAGCCCTGCAAAAAGCAGGGATTCGGTGGAACTGTAGATCCTGCGAACAACCTTGCGTGACGCTGCCGACTCTAGCAGATGCCAGCAGTGCGCTCAAGTGCTGATCGCTTCACTGTGGCTTGCATCCGCCTAATATATTAGTCGCTTAAGATGTTGCATTGCTTTATATATCGCATCGTAATAACGTCCGTGGTAATTTTTTGTTCGAGTGGCACACAAGAAATGATATGACACCGCCATCCCCAGCCCGCTGTCATCGAATCGTCATGCGCCAGGCGAGGAACTACGAGCCATCGTCGTTACTATAGCTAAGAAGACAGTTCGCTCCGATATACCTACGGAGGCTCAGCATGACACCGCACCCGCGCCTTTTCATCCTACCTGTGATCATCTGCTGCCTGATCATCCTCAACCTTGCGCCCGCGCCCTCGGGTGCCGCCGCCAGCCCTGATGGCCGTCCTGCGCAGGTTGTTCTCGATACGACGCAGCCCGCCGGCACGCCCGGTCTCGCCGCCGCCGGCTACCTCTCGCCCGTCACCGAGGCGAGCCCCTTCACCCATATGCTGCTGCGCTGGGACGCCGACGAGCCCGCCGAGGGCACCATCGCCGTGGCGGTGCGGGCCAGCATTGATGGCATTGCCTGGACAGCCTGGGGCGCGGTGGTGGAGGATCACGACCTCTGGCAGTCCGGCGATGGCGAGAGCACCCACTGGGGTGCCACGGTGTATGCGGGCGAGGGCGCTCGCTTCTGGCAGGCGCGGGCCAGCTTCACCCCCGCGCCCGACGGCCGCATGCCCGCGCTGCGCAGCATCGCTGTGAACACGGTGGATGGCCGCTTCGGCCCCCAGAACCCCGCGCCCATGGCCTCGCTCGATGCCCTCGGTAAGCCCGGCGTGGTCAGCCGCACCGCTTGGGGCAACCCAGACGGCCAGGGCAGCCGGGCCGCGCCCGTCCACTACCCGGTGAACCACATGGTCATCCACCACACCGCCGACTCGAACAGCCTGACCGGCAGCGAGAAGAGCTGGGCCGACCGGGTGCGCGCCGAGTGGGCCTTCCATACCTATACCCGTGGCTGGGGCGACGTGGGCTACAACTACTTGATCGACCCGAACGGCGTGATCTACGAGGGCCGGGCTGGCGGCGACGATGCCGTGGCTTTCCACGACACCGCCAACTACGGCTCGATGGGCATGTCGATGATCGGCACCTACTCCAGCCTCAATCCGACCCAGGCCGCCCTGAATAGCTTGGTCGATCTGCTGGCCTGGAAGGCCGATCAGAAGCGCATCGACCCGCTGGGCAGCTCCTACTACTACGGCTGCGCCCACTCAATCTACTGCGCGCCCTTCAACCCCGGCGCGGTCGTGCCGAATATCGCAGGCCACCGCCAGGTGACGCCCGGCCACACCACCTGCCCCGGCGATAGCCTCCAGAACCTGCTGGCCGGCGTCCGCCAGAGCGTCCAGTCCCGCATCAGCGGGGCCGCCGACCCGCCCACAGCGCTGGAGGATATAGAGCTGCTGGATGTGCAGTACGACCGTGACACCGTGGCGGCTGGCGAGCTGCTGAAGGTGACGTTCACGGTGCGCAACAGCGGCAGCATCACCATCCAGACCCAGGACCCGCAGGCGGGCACGCGGCCTGATGCGGCCGCCAGCTTCGATCTGGCCAACAGCTATGTCTACGACGAGGGCGAGTGCTTCCTGGGAGCCGCCGGGCAGGGCTACCCGGCCTATCCGAAGGAGTCCGGTCGCTTCCGGGTGGCGCTCGGCACCACGGATCGTGCCCTTGTGTGCGACGGCGATAGCGGCGGCTACCCATGGCGCTGGGGGCTGAACGGCAGCCTGGCTCCCGGCGAGACCCGCCAGGTGGTGGGCTACCTGCGCTTCCGCGTGCCGGGCAGCCTGACCCTGCGGGCCGGGGCGCTTCAGGAGTATGTGGGCTACGCGGCGCGCGATGTCTTTCCGAAGACGATCACTGTGACCCCGGAGCGGCTGGCCCCCGCGCCGATCGGCTATGACTCGCAGCTGCAGCCCTTGGCCTATGTGTACCGCATGGGCGGCGTGCCCGACAATCTGCTGGCCCGCACCCAGAACCCGCTCTCGGTGGTGAAGGGCGAGCTTGCTGGCAGCTTTGCCTGGGGCGGTGAGACGATCAACTGGGGCCAGGCAGGACCAGTGGCCGGCCTGGACGACGAATTCATCATCGAGCAGACCCGAGTCTTCGTCGCGCCGACGGATGGCGTGTACACCTTCGATGCCACCAGCGACGATGGCTCGTGGCTCTGGGTAGATGGCGTGGCGGTGGTGCTGAATGCCGGGCTGCACTCATCCACTAGCGTCACCGGGACAATCAGCCTGACGGCGGGACGCCATGTGCTCTCGTTCAAGTACTTTGAGCGCAGCGGCGACGCGGTTGCTGGCTATAGTGTGAAGCTGCCGGGCGCGGTCGACTTTGGCAGCCTGATCGAAGGGCTTGGTGGGCGTGATGCTGATGTGGACGGCAGCACGGACGCAACCTTCCAGCGCCTGCGCGGGCTCACCGTGGCCGCAGATGACCAGGGCGGCAGTGGCGTGACAAAGCTCCAGGTGTCATTTGATGGGGAGCAGTGGCTCGACGTGCCCGGCGGTGTTTTCACCCTGAGCAGTGTGGTTGACGGCAGCTACACCCTGCGCTACAGGGCGGTGGACGCGGCGGGGAACGAGTCGCCGGTGCAGACCCTTAGCTTCCGGGTTGAGTCGGTCCAGCAGCAGTGGCAGATCTACCTGCCGGTGGTGGTGCGGTAGGGTGATTGCAGATTATAGATTGCAGATTGCAGATCCAATCTGCAATCTGCAATCTGCAATTCATCTACGCCTGGCGTAGCGCGTCGAGTGTCTGCTTATAGCTCTCCCACAGGTTGTAGGCCATTGCTTTCAAGTCGGCCTCATCGTCGGTCTGCTCAATCTGCCGGCACTGCTCCGCCAGCGCCTGCGCGCCGATCTGGAGGTAGCCACCGCGCTGGCGGTGGGCCTCTTTGCGCGCCCGTGTTCGGTCGCCGTTAGCGATGGCCTCGGCCAGCGTCTGAAGCTGGCTGTGGACCTCCTGCTCGAACAGCCCGATGACAAACGTGATCGCCTCTGACTGATTTGGCCCCATGGTGCTGAGAAAGATTCTCAGCATATCCCAGGAGACGGGCGCGGAGCTGTCGGGGGGCGGCACATTGGCCAGTGCCCGCCGCAGGTTCTCTGGCCGCACCGGCTTGCTCAGGTAGTCATTCATGCCCGCCCGCAGGAAGCGATCCCTGTCGCCCGGCATCGCGTTTGCCGTCAGGGCGATGATATAGGGCTGGCGGACGTCCCCTCTTAGCTTACGGATGTGCTTTGTCGCATCCTCTCCGTCCATCTCCGGCATCTGCACATCCATTATCACCGCATCGAAGGGCGCGGCGCTCACCGCGTTGATCGCCTCCTGCCCGCTCTCCACGACAGTCACCTTATGGCCGAGGCGAGCCAGGATCTGGCGCGTCACCTCTTGGTTGATCAGGTTGTCCTCAGCCACGAGGATCTGCAGCTCCCTGCCCCTCGCCGTGCTCTGTTCGTCCGGCTGTGGTGCGGCGACGGCTGGGGGCGTGGTGGTCTGGAAGGGGATCTCCACGCTGAAGGATGAGCCGATGCCAGGCTCACTCTCCAGGCTGATCTGTCCGCCCATCAGCCCAGTTAGCTGGTGGCAGATCGCCAGGCCCAGCCCGGTGCCGCCGTAGCGGCGCGTGGTTGATTGCTCGGCCTGGACGAAGGGATCGAAGATCTCCTGCTGCTGCTCTGGGCTGATCCCAATCCCGGTGTCGCGCACGGTGAACGTAAGCATGGCCTGTTCGTCGGCGAGCGGCCTGGCCTGCGCCGTAAAGCTGACCTCGCCGCTGCGGGTGAACTTCACCGCGTTGGAAAGCAGGTTGATCAGCACCTGGCGCAGCCGCGCCGGGTCGCCAATAACGCCGGTGGGGACGCCCTCGTCGATCCGGAAGGTCAGGCGCAGGCCGCGCTCGCTGGCCGTGTGCGCGATCAGATCGCGGGCCTCGTCCAGGCATGCGTGCAGGTCGAAGGGCTGCGCTTCGATCTCTAGGTGCCCGGCCTCGATCCGCGACAGGTCGAGGATATCGCTGATCAGCGACAGCAGCGCCTGGCCTGCGGTGTTGATGGTTGTGGTGAATTTGTGTTGCTGGGGCGAGAGCCCAGTGTTCAGCAGCAGGTCTGCCATGCCGATCACGGCGTTGAGCGGCGTGCGGATCTCGTGGCTCATGTTGGCCAAGAAGGCGGTCTTGGCTGCGTCGGCGGCCTCGGCGGCCTCCTTGGCGCGCAGCAGCGCCTCGGCGGCCTGCTGTCGCTCGGTGATGTCGATCGCCACGCCATCCCAGATCACCCCGCCCTCGGGCGCGTGCCGCGGGCGGGCGTTGAGGTAGACCCAGCGTATCGCGCCATCGGGCATCTGGTGGCGCATCTCCATCGTGAGGATGCTCATGTCGTGCGCGGATTCCAGCTCTACGATACACATGCGCTCCCGATCCTCTGCGGGGAAGGTGTGGAAGATCGCGTTGGCATTGGCGATCCCATCTGCCGCTGTCACCCCCCAGATACGCTCAACGCCGCTGCTGAGGTAGGTGAACGTACGCTGATGCTCGTCTTCGTAGCGGTACTGGTAGATGAACCCGTTCGGCAGGTTATCGCCAAGGGCGCGCATTTGGGCTTCGCGGGCGGCCAGGGCCAGCTCGGCCTCCTTGCGCGCCGTGATCTCCAGGCTGATACCTGTCCACAGGGTACGCCCGCCGGGGAGGGCGAGGTGTGGTACGGACCTGATCTGGAACCAGCCCATGCTCCCGTCTGCCTTGCGTCGCCGTAGCTCAACGTCGAAGATCCCGTTGGTCTGCACCGACTCCAGGTCAGCGGCGATCACATGGGGCAGATCCTCGGGGATGATCGTGCGGCTTAGGACATCGTGGTCGGCCATAATCTGCTCGGGCGTGACCCCGAGCATGCGCTCGATCCCGCGGCTCACATAGGTGTAGCCCTCGTAGCTGCCGTCGCTGTGCTGGATCAGCTGGTAGAGGTAGCCGTCGGGCAGCGCGTCGTTGATGCTGCTGAGCAGCTCTTCGCGCTCCTGGAGCGCCCGCGCCGCTTTCCAGCCCTTGGTGAAGGTGACGATCATCTCGGCGGTGGTCTGGATGGCCTGTACGGCAGCCTCATCCCATACGCGCTCCTGCACGTAATCGATCAGCAGAATGTAGCCCCAGGGTCGGCCATTGATGCTGAGTGACTGGATGAAGGACGACCGGATGCCATTGTCGTCGAGGTAGCGCGAGTAGATCGGGTGCTCGGGGAAGCGTCCGGCGACCGGGCCGTTGAACGAGCCGCCTCCGGCCTTCCATATGTTCAGCGCGTCCGGCATATCGGCAATCTCCTCGGCGCTCGGCGGACGCTTTGTGGTGATCCCAGGCCGGTGCACCTCGGCCAGGCTGCGAAATCCGCGGAACAGCTGCTCGATGCCGTGCTCGTAGCTTGGGTATTGCGCTACAGAGACATAGTCGCCGCCGACAGCATCCAGGATGATTGTCAGCGCCTCGTTGAGCGTCGCCTGATACTCCTCGCTGGTGGCGCTGTGGCTAAGCAGGACCCGCGAGCATCCAGACAGGGCGCGCTGGAGGGTGAGCTGGCGGGCCAGGGCCTCCTCTGCCCGCTTGCGGTCGGTGATGTCAAGGGCGATCCCCCCCAGGGCGGTGATCTCGCCGGTGTGATCACGCAGTGGGAACTTGATCTCGATGAAGGGGCGCGGCCCGTCGATGCTCGTCGCCACGCTCTCACGGGTGCTCGCCTGCCCGCTCTCGATCACTGCGCGCTCGTGGTCGCGCCAGGCCAGCGCATCGTTGCCGAACAGATCGACATCGCGCTGGTTTGCGAGCTGCTCGCCGGTCAGCCTGTGAATGAAGTGCATGTACCCGTTCGTGATCAGGTAGCGCCCGGCGAGATCTTTCACGTAGACTCCGGCCGGCGCGTGATCGAGGACGCCCTGTAGCATCGACTGGCTCTGGCGCAGGGCGTCGGTGCGCTCGGCCACCAGCTCCTCCAGGTGGCTGTTCAGCGCGTCGCGCTCGGCCAGGGTGGCCTCTACCTTGCTGAGGCTGCTAGTGAGCTGGCTGATCAGCGAGAAGATCAGTTGGGACGCCCCGATCATCATCAGGAGCAGCACCGCCAGGTTCATGATGATCGTCTGGGGCTCGTTGACCCGATCCAGCGCCTCTGGCGATAAGGTGAGTATGCCGCTTGCCTGGCTGAGAAAGATCGCGCTGACCATCAGGAAGATGAGCGTGATCATCGTGATCGCCCAGCGTCGCGGCAGCATCATCGTGGCCAGCACCGCGAGGAAGATTGCGTGGATCTTCCCCGTGCCGATGATGCCTATGTTGAGTAGTGTGCTCCCAATATAGAGCAACAATATACCGAAGCTGAGCGTGCTGCGCGCCCGATTGGATCGGCGCAACAGGAATAAAGCGGCAATGGCACAGAGTATGGTGACGCTGAAAACGGCCCAGCCCACCCGCCCGCGCTGGAGCGAGACGATCATGTCGAGGATGACGACCGGCGCACCGATCATGAACGAGAGCATGAGGAGCTGGTCGAACGTCTTCTTTCGCCACAACTCGAGCGCGTTGGTTGTGATATCGGGATGTGCTGCCTGATGCGCTGGGTTGCTGCGGGGCATAGGGGGTTTACCTGAATATAGCCGATCACCGATAGCCGATGCCTGCGGTGAAACGCTGCGCTGGCCTTACCGGCTATCGGCTATCGGCTATTGGTTATCGGTTATTACCTGCTCAGCGCTGCTTAAAGATCGAGAGCTGAATCTGCGCGTCGTGGCCGCAGCTCTCGCACACCCCGTCTTTGATCCCGACCATGCGGGCGACCCCGTTGGTGCGGGTGATCAGCGTGGCCTGGCAGCTGGGGCAGCGGGTGGCCTGGTTCGTCTCGGCGGTGTAGATATAGTGCAGTCCGCTCTCGTGGCCAATGCGCCTAGCCCGCACCACCGAGGATGCTGTCTCGCTGCCGGCGTCGCCGGGGAGCACATGCCAGGGCGTGTGGTCGCCCAGGGTGGTGACGATCCATGTCGCCAGGTCGCGCAGCTCGTCGGGGCTATCGTTGACGCCGTTGTGGATGCGCGTGCTGACCTCGATATGGCAATGGTAGCGGGCGTGGGCCTCGGCGATGAGCGCCAGCCCGGCCCGCCAGTCGGGAACCCCGCCCAGCCGCGCGTAGGACGCGTCGCTGAACCCGCGCAGGTCGAAGCTGATCGCGTCGAGGTAGGGGGCGAGCGACTCAAGCGCCTCGGGGGTGAGCGCACCAGTGGTGACGAGGGCCGTCACCCGGCTGGAGGCCCGGCTGAGCTGGAGCAGCTCCAGGACATACTCATAGGAGACGGCCGGCTCGCCGTAGGCCCAGATGATCCCCCGGCAAAGGCGCTCCAGAGCGAAGTTTGCCGCCCGCTCGGCGTCGAGCCGCCGCTGCTTGGTGGGGTCTGTCGGGATGCTGGCGTAGGGGCCGCGCTGCTGGTCGGCTGTTGATGCGTAGCCCCACCCGCCGATCGAGAGCATGAGCGTGTCGGGGAAGAAGTGCCAGAGCCGGTGATCCTCAACCGGGCCGATGGCGGCGCCGCTGATCAGCCCGAAGCTGAGGAGGGCGATCCCCTCGTCGGTGGCGGCGCGCACCTGGCAGCGTCCTGTCTCTCCAGGGCGAAGGGCGCAGCGCCACTGGCACGCCGCGCAGTGAAAGGCCCCGTCATCGCTCGGCGTCATAAGTTCAGCGAGAGGCGTTGTCATAGATATACATGCTCCTGCGGTCGCGCACAGCCTAGCGTTTTGCGAATCCTTCGGGTATAATGCTGGGGAATTTTGGGGGGAAGATAAGGCTTCGGGGGGTGGGGAGCGGGAGTTGGTGCCAGCGCACCTGAGTACCCTGCGCGACACCAGAGGGTCTATGAACCTGAAGCATTGTCTAAACCTCCCAAGGCGGCTATGCTCGCCGCCTCCTATCGTGACGAGTGAGATTGTCTGGCTTGAGCCACGAGCATCAGGCGCGGCAGCGTACGAGCTTCAGTGGCTCAGTGGATTAATTATTCCGCTCAGCACTCTAGTGGGGCTAGTGTAGCACAGCATCCGAACACTGCGCCAAGGATACCATGGATCAAACACCGCCGCGCCGCCGTATCGGAATCGATTCCTCTGCCCCGAACCCGCCCGACATTCCCGCCGCCGATGGCGCATGGGAGCATATCCCCGACGATCACGCCGACGAATCTCCCCCAGTCCGAGTCCGCTCTGTTGTCCGCGAGCTTGTCGAGACGGCGATCTTCATCCTGCTGATCTTCTTCATTGTTCGCGGGATCGTCCAGAATTTTAAGATCGAAGGCTCCAGCATGGAGCCGACGATGCACAGCGGTGAGTATATTCTGGTCAACAAGCTGGTCTACTTCCACTTCGACCTCAACGCGCCCATGCGGCTGATGCCGGGCCAGGAGAGCCTGCCCCAGAAGATTATCTACCCCTTCCACCAGCCGCGCCGGGGCGATATTGTGGTGTTCGAGTACCCGCGCGATGTCAGCAAAGACTATATCAAGCGGGTGATCGGCCTGCCCGGCGACACCCTCGACATCAACGATGGCAAGGTCTTTGTGAACGGGGAGGAGCTGAGCGAGCCCTACCTCGGCGGTGCCGCGACGGCCTGCCTCGGCAGCCGGGTCTGCGGCAATGGCCCCTTCGTCATCCCCGATGGCACGATCTTTGTCATGGGCGACAACCGCAACAACAGCAGCGACTCGCGCGAGTGGGACTCGCTGCCGCTCGACCGCGTCGTCGGCCAGGCATGGGTGATCTACTACCCTGTTTCGAACTGGGGCCTCGTGCCGCACCACGACTATTGATAGGGCTGAGGGCTGAAGGCTGAAGGCTGAAGGCTCAGCATATTCAGCCCTCAGCCCTCAGCCCTTAGCCTTTATCTATGCATATTGCCGTCAACGCCCACCTGCTCGCCCACACCAAGTCGTTCCGCCGCGCCGGGATCTCCCACTACGTCGAGCAGACGCTCATTCAGCTTGGGCAGATCGACCGCTCTAACCGCTACGATATCTACACGACACGTGGCCTCGGTGCCGCCGCCCTTGGCCTACCGGCCAACTTTCGGGTGCGACCGAGCCTGTTCCACACGATCAACCCGCGTGTGCGCATCCCCTGGGAGCAGCTAGTCGCCCCGACTCTGCTGCGCATCTCCGGTGCCGACGTCTTCCACGGCGTGCATAGCGTGGTGCCGCTGAGCTGCCCGGTGCCCAGCGTCGTCACCATCCACGACCTGGCCTTTATCCGCTTCTCGCAGACCTTCCGGGCCTATAATCGGGCCTACCTCGACTTTGCCACCCGCCTGAGCGCCCGCCGTGCCTCCCGCATCCTGGTGGTCTCTGAACATACGAAGCGCGAGGTGGTCGGCCTGCTCGGTGTGCCCGAGGAGCGGGTTGTGGTGACGCCCAACGCCGCCAGGGACAGCTTCCGCCTCCCCAACCCGGCGGCCCTGGCCGCCTTCCGCGCCCGCCACAGCCTGCCCGAGCGCTTTGTGCTCTACGTGGGCACCCTGGAGCCGCGCAAGAACCTGACCACCCTGCTCGACGCCTACGCCGAGGTGGCGAAGCGCTTCCCCGATGTGCCTCTGCTGGTGGGCGGCGGCAAGGGCTGGCTCTACGACGCGATCTTCAAGCGGCTTGATGCGCTCGGTCTGCGCGACAAGGTGACCTTTGTGGGCTACCTCGACGAGGAGGAGCTGCCGCTCTGGTACGCCGCCGCCAGCGTCTTCGCCTTCCCCTCGATCTATGAGGGCTTCGGCATGCCGCCGCTTGAGGCTATGGCCTGCGGCACCCCGGTGGTCACATCCAACACATCGAGCCTTCCCGAAGTGGTCGGCGACGCCGGCATCATGGTCGACCCGCGCAGCGCCGAGGCGCTGGCCGACGCCCTCTCCCGCGTGCTGGGCGACCGCGAGTTGCACGCCGATCTCTCCGCGCGCGGCCTGCGGCAGGCCGCCACCTTTACCTGGTGCACCACCGCCGAGCGCACGCTGCGGGCGTATGAGGCTGCCGTGGGAGGATTATAGAGCGGGTGAGACGCTCTCTATAACCCCATGGCTGTTGCAACGTCCTGGGGCTTCGCCCCAGACCCGGTTTTTTGTTGGGTTTGGGCGGCGGAGCCGCCCAAACCCAACAAAAAAGTTCTGCGGGGGCGGCGCAGCCGCCCCCGCACCCCCACCGGGAGCTATAACTCTCCCTCCTGTTGACACCCCCTCTCGCTAGGGTATAATGCTTGTAGAAGTTCTCAGCGGGGTTTTCCGCGAGTGTGTAAACGACAATATCGAGCGGTCGTGCGCCGCGCCTGATAACAAAAGGAGATACGTCATGTTTGGTCTAGGCGTGCCAGAGCTCCTGATCATCCTCGTGATTGTGATCGCAGTCTTCGGCGCGGGCCGGATCGCCGGCATTGGCGGCGCCCTCGGCGGCAGCATCCGCGAGTTTAAGAAGGCCGTAAAGGACGACGACTTCCCGAAGACTGATGATGTCAAGGGTGAGACGAAGGCGTAATGCCCCACCTCTGGTGGGCGCTCGGGGGCGGCCATGCCGCCCCCGAGCTTTTTTATGAGTGTTGGTGATACGATGGCGAATGATTTTTTTGACCGGGCTACGATCACGGTGCGCGCAGGCAAGGGTGGCAATGGTGCCGCAACCTTCCGCCGCGAGAAGTTTATCCCGCGCGGCGGCCCCAACGGCGGCGACGGTGGGCGTGGCGGCCACGTCTATCTGGTGGCCGACCCTGACCTGAACACGCTGCTCCACTTTAGCTTCGAGCGCAAGTTTGCCGCCGAGGGCGGCGGCCACGGCCATAAGAATAAGATGTATGGCCACTATGGCGCGGACCTGGAGGTGCGGGTGCCACCCGGCACGGTTGTCCGCACGATGATCGATGGCGTGGCGTATGAGATTGATATGGCGATCCCTGGCCAGCGCCTGCTCGCCGCACGCGGCGGCAAGGGTGGCCTGGGCAATGTCCACTTCACCACCTCCACCCGTCAGGCCCCGCGCATCGCCGAGTACGGCGAGCCGGGCCAGGAGCTGACCATCGAGCTTGAGCTGAAGCTGATCGCCGACGTGGGCCTGGTGGGATTCCCTAACGCTGGCAAGAGCACCCTGCTCTCGGTGTGTAGCGCGGCCCAGCCCAAGATCGCCAGCTACCCCTTCACCACGCTCCAGCCCAACCTCGGCATGGTCACAGTGGGCGACTACGAGCGCTTTGTGATGGCCGATATCCCCGGCCTGATCGAGGGTGCCCACGCCGGAGTCGGCCTTGGCCACGACTTCCTGCGCCATATTGAGCGCACCCGCGTGATTATCCATGTGGTGGACGCCGCCGGTGTGGATGGGCGCGACCCGCTGGACGATTACCACCAGATCAACGCCGAGCTGCGCCAGTACCGCCCCGAGCTGGCCGATCGCCCGCAGGTGGTGGCGCTCAACAAGATCGATCTGCCTGAGGCTCAGGCCAACCTGGATCGCCTGATCCGCGAGCTGCCTGTGGATCGGGCCGATATCATCCCGATCGCGGCAGCCACCCGCGAGGGCGTGGACTTGCTGCTGCGTCGGGTGTCTGAGCGCCTGCGCGAGCTGCCCGCTCTGCCGCGCGCACCGATCAGCGACGATCTGCCCGACCTGGAGTGGGGCGTGCCCGAGGTTGACCCGAACGACTTTGAGATTGGGCGCGATGGCGGCCACTGGCGGGTGCGCGGCGTGAAGATCGAGCGCCTGGTGTCGATGACCAACTTTGACCAGCCCGAGTCGGTCGACCGCGTCCAGCGCGTGCTCGACGCCGCCGGGATCAGCGACGCGCTGCTGAAGGCTGGCCTCCAGGAGGGCGATACGGTGATGATCGGCACGCAGGAGATGCTCTGGTCCGACGCCGAGCGCTTTTTGTAGGGGTAGAAGATTAGGGGCCAAGGGACAGCGTGCAAGCGCTGTTCCTTGGCCCCTTTTTCGCTTTAAGGTCTGGTATACTGTAGTGGGAGCCTTGTCTTTTAATTATTTGTGATGTTGTTCACATATTTGAACGACACGGAAAGCATAGACGAGATGCAAGCCCGTGAGATCATGACCCGGAGCGTGATCAGCATCCGTGAGGATGCGAGGGTTGAGGAAGCGGCGCGGCTGCTGGCGCGCAATCGGATCAGTGGACTGCCGGTGGTGAATGCTGATGGCTCGCTGGTGGGGCTGATCACTGAGCACGACCTGATCGCCAAGCAGGGGCGCACGGTGGCCGATCTGATGAGCCGTGGGGTGATCAGCGTGAGCGCTGACACCGACCTGGACCAGGTGCAGCACCTGCTGACGAACCAGCGCATCCGGCGCGTGCCGGTGGTGGAGCACGGCAAGGTGGTGGGCATCCTGAGCCGCTCGGATCTGGTGCGCCAGATCGCGATGCGCTGGGTCTGCGATGTCTGCGGCGAGATCGTGCGCAGCCTAGATCCGCCGTCGAAGTGTCCGCTCTGCGGTGCCGAAGAGAGCGCATTTGCGCACGATGTGGTGCAGCCAGGGATGTGAGCACTGAGCGAGATGATCCGGCCGTTGAGCCACTGAAGCTCGCGCCCGCCGGTGAGCATGCATAAGGAGACGTACATGGCGAAGGTTGAGGAAGCCGTGCGGGCCGCCCTTGAGGACGAGGATGTTGGGACGCTACGGCACTACTACTACCAGATGCTGTTGCTGCGCCGCTTCGAGGAGCGCACCAGCGAGATGTATGTGAAGGCGAAGATCGGCGGCTACTGCCACTTGAACCTTGGTGAGGAGGCCACGATTGTCGGCCTGATGGCTGCCCTCACCCCCGACGACTATATCTTTACGAACTATCGTGAGCACGGCTATATTATCGCCCGTGGCGTGGAGCCCGGCCCGGTGATGGCCGAGCTCTTCGGTAAGGAGACGGGCGTGTCCGGCGGGCGCGGCGGCTCGATGCACCTGTTCGACCGCGCGCGGGGCTTTATGGGCGGCTACGCGATTGTCGGCGGGCAGGTGCCCCTGGCGGTGGGCGCGGCCTACGCCCTGAAGTACCAGGAGAAGCCCGGTGTTGTGGTGGCCCAGATGGGCGATGCCACCACCAATATCGGTGCCTTCTACGAGTCGCTGAACCTTGCCAAGCTCTGGCGGCTGCCCATCCTCTTCTTTATCGTCAATAACGGCTACGGCATGGGCACCTCGGTGGAGAATGGCTCCTCGGAGCCGGACCTCTACAAGAAGGGCGGCTCCTTCCGCATCCACGGCGAGCGTGTGGACGGCACCGATATCCTGGCCGTGCGCGACACGGTGCGCCGCCTGCGCCAGAAGGCCGAGCAGGAGGGCGAGCCTGCCATCCTCGACATCACCTCCTTCCGCTTTCGCGGCCACTCGGTGATCGACGCCGACCGTTACCGCGATGCGGACGCCGTCCGCCGCAGCCGCGAGGCATTCGACCCGGTGCGCAACTTCGCCACGATCCTCCTCGACCACGGGTTCGCCGACGACTCTTTCCTTAAAGAGACGGCCGAGCTGGTGGATCACGAGGTACAGGAGGCGATCGACTTCGCCAACGGCAGCCCCGAGCCGAAGTTCGAGGATCTCTACACCTACATGTACGCCACCCCGGTGCCCAATATCCCCGGCCCCGAGGATGCGATCCGCGAGGTGAAGATCAACCGAGGAGAAGTTTAATGTTGAATGCTGAATGTTGAATGCTGGCATTCAACATTCAACATTCAACATTCAGCATTGGGAGCGTAGCGACCATGCCTGTTATTACATACCGCCAGGCGCTTAACGACACGCTCGGCGAGGAGCTCTCCCGCGACCCGAACGTCCTGCTGATGGGCGAGGAGATCGGGCTCTTCCAGGGCTCGTACCGGATCACCGATGGTCTGCTTGAGGAGTTCGGCCCGCGCCGGGTGGTCGATACGCCGATCGCCGAAGAGGGCTTCGTCGGCCTGGCCATCGGCTCGGCGATGCTTGGACTGCGCCCGGTGGTCGAGATCATGACGATCAACTTCATCCTGGTCGCGATTGACCAGGTGGTGAACCACGCCTCGAAGATCCACTATATGTTTGGGGGCCAGGTGCGCGTGCCCATGGTTATCCGCACGCCCTCCGGCGGCACCGGCCAACTCGCGGCCACCCACTCGCAGAGCTTCGAGAACTGGTTCGCCTATTGTCCCGGCCTGAAGGTGGTGGCCCCGGCCACCCCCTACGACGCCAAGGGCCTGCTGCGCGCTGCCATCCGCGACGATGACCCGGTGATCTTTGTCGAGAGCCTGGCCCTCTATGATACGAAGGGCGAGGTGCCCGAGGACGATGACTACGTGGTGCCGATTGGCATGGCAGAGGTCAAGCGCCAGGGCAGCGATGTGACGGTGATATCCTACTCGCGCATGACGGCCGTGGCTATGCAGGTGGCCCAGCGTATGGAGCAGGAGGGCATCAGCGTCGAGGTGGTTGACCTGCGCAGCCTGCGCCCGCTCGACCGCCCGACGATCATCGAGTCGGTGAAGAAGACGAACCGCGCCGTGGTGATCGCCGAGGACTGGTACTCGTACGGCATCACCGCCGAGATCGCCGCGACCATCCAGGAGCAGGCATTCGACTACCTGGACGCGCCGGTGCAGCGGGTGGCCGGCCTGGAGGTGCCGCTGCCCTACGCGAAGGATCTCTCGGCGGCCTCTAAGCCAAGTGCTAATAGCCTCGCGTACGCCATCTATAAGGTGCTGGGGAAGAAGTAGTGTTGAGTGCTCAAACACACTCAACACTCAACACTCAGCACTCGAAATAGGAGTATCCTATGGCAGAAGTAACCATGCCCCGGCTCTCCGATACGATGTCGGAGGGGACGGTCGGGCGCTGGCTGAAGAAGGTCGGCGAGGCGGTGGCGGTGGGTGAGATCATCGCCGAGATCGAGACCGATAAGGCCACGATGGAGCTTGAGTCGTTTGACGCGGGCACCCTCCAGAAGATTGTCATTCCCGAGGGGAAGATGGTGCCGATCGGCGAGGTGATTGCCTATATTGGCGAGGGCGTCCTTCCCGCCGAGGCTGCGCCCGCGCCTGCAGCTGCCGCGCCTGCGGCTGCCCCGGCTGCGGCTGCCCCGCCTGTCCCGGTCGCCAATGGCACTGAAGACGCTCGGGTGAAGGCATCGCCCCTGGCGAAGCGGATCGCCAACGATCTCGGCGTCGATCTGCGTCAGGTGGAGGGTAGCGGCCCCGGCGGCCGGATCGTTAAAGAAGATGTCGAGGCAGTCGCCGCCGGCAAGCCGCGCCCGGCCCCCGCGCCCGCGCCCGCCCCGGTAGCCCCGGCAGCCCCGGCAGCCCCGACAGCCCCAGCAGCCCCGGCAACCCCGGCAGCCCCGGCAGACGCCTCACAGGTGACTCCCGACTCCCGACTCCCGACTCCCGACTCCCGATTCCCAGCCCCCACCGTCACGCCGATGTCGCGCATGCGCAAGGCGATCGCTCGGGCCATGAATGACAGCAAGCCCGGCGTGCCGCACATCTACGTCACCATGGAGATCGACATGGACGCGGCGATGGCCCTGCGCGAGCAGATCGTCGCCAGCGGCACCAAGGTCTCGGTGAACGACCTGGTGGTGAAGGCGGCGGCCAAGGTTCTGCGGGCCGTGCCTGCGGTGAACGCCAGCTACGCGGCGGGCGAGGACGGCCAGCCAGCCATCGCCCGCCACCCGGCGGTGCATGTGAGCGTGGCCGTGGCCCTGCCCGACGGTCTGGTGGCCCCGGTGGTGCGCGACGCCGACAAGAAGAGCGTCGGCACAATCAGCGCCGAGATCCGCGATATGGCCGCCCGTGCCCGCGACGGCAAGATCAAGCCGAATGAGCTCGACGGGGCGACCTTCCAGGTGACAAACCTCGGCATGTTCGGCGTGGTCGAGTTTGGCTCGATCATCACCGTGCCCCAGGCGGCCTCGCTGGCCGTGGGCGCGGTGCGCAAGGTGCCGGTGGTGCGCGGCGACCAGATCGTGATTGGCCAGGTGATGAACGTCACCATCAGCGTTGACCACCGGGTCGTGGACGGGGCCGTGGCGGCCGAGTACCTCAAGGAGCTGAAGGCGCTGCTTGAGGCTCCGATGAGCATCCTGATTTAGGAGCCGGAAGCTCTCACACCCAGCCCGCGCAGCAGTGCGCGGGCCTCGTGCTCGTACAGGGCGGCGACATCGCCAATGATCGGCTGGAGGTGGCTGTCGAGCTCTAGTCCGACCAGGCCGTGGCCGATCGCCCAGCAGCGCAGCGTGGCGATCAGGACGGGCATGGGCATCTGCTCGCTGGTGTCCTGCATCCATGCGGCGGTGTGCGCTGTAATGCTCGGGGGCAATGGCAGATCTGCCAGCCCAGCGTCTAGACGGCCCTGCGCAGCGGCGATGCCGAAGAGCTCGCCGAAGACCGAGAGGGTCGCCCTGGCCTCGGGCGCGGTGATGTCGGCTGGGCCAACGTAGCCAGGGATGGGTGTGCCGAAGAGCAGGGCGTACTCGGCGGGGTGGGCGACGGCCCAGGAGCGGTAGGCGAGCATCGCGGATAGCAGGCGCTCGGCCACATCTGTATCGGCCATACGCTCGCCCTCGGCGCGCAGGGATGCGCCCATCGCCCGGTAGGCGTCCACGATCAGGTCGGTGATCAGGGCGTCGCGGTTGGCGTAGTAGTAGTAGATCGCCGCCGAGCTGAGGCCCATCTCGCTGGCAACGGCGCGCAGCGAGAGCGCCGCCGCGCCGTCGCGGGCCATATGGGCGCGGGCGGTGTCCTTGATCTCATCGCGGATGGCCGCGTGCTGGCGAGCGCGTCGCTCCTGCTTCATACGTATCGCTTCCGGGGATAGGTTGGGGGTCTGCGGCCCTAACTATATCACTATGCGGCGGCGGGCTGGGCGGCGCGGTGGGCGCGGTACCAGGCCAGGGTGCGGCGGATGCCATCGGCGAGCGGAGTCGGTTGCTGGCCGAAGGCCGCCTCGCAGCGTGAGCTGTCGATGATGAAGGGGCGCTCGAACTCGTACATCATCTCGACCGTCTCGCGGGCCTCGGGGATAAACAGGCCGCCGATGACCATCATCATGCGGCCCATGCCGCTCATCTTTGGCTCAACCCCAAGCTCCTGGTAGATCATTGTGATCAGCTCGCGCTGGGTGAGCGGCGCGGCGCTGGGTATGTGCCAGTGCTGGCCGAGCGCATCCTCGCGCTCGCCGAGGATGGCCAGAGTCTCGCCGAAGTCGCCGATGTAGGTGTAGCTGTGGGGCAGGTCCAGGCGGCCGGTGGCCTGGGCGGCCTTGCCTGACAGGGCGGGCAGGAATACCCGCTCGCCCAGGGACGAGCCAAGCACGCCGGGGCCGTAGAAGTCGGAGCCGCGCGCGGAGGCGGTGCGCAGCCGCCCGCTGCGGTGGGCCTCGGCCACCTGCTCGGCCATCTGGGCGCGCACCTGGCCCTTGCGGGTGTGGGCCGCGTAGGGCAGATCCTCGTGGATGGGGCCGTCCACCTGGCCGTACATGTACAGGTTCTCGGCCACGATCAGCTTCGCGCCGGCGGCGGCCGCCCCCGCGATGATCGCCGTCTGGAGCGGCGGGAACTTGGCGACCCACTCGGCGTAGCCCGGCTGGGCGCACTGGTAGACGGCGGCCGCGCCTTCGGCAACAGCCTGCACGCTCGCCTGGTCGTACAGGTCAGCCTGCACGACCTCTGCGCCCGCCGGGGCTTCGGCCTTCCCACTGCGGTTGATTATGCGCACGGTGTGGCCTCGGCGCAGCAGCGCCTCGGCGGTTGCTATTCCCAGCGGGCCGCTGCCGAGCACGACGTGGATCTCTTGAGTGATCATTAGTTTGCCTTCCTGTTTTTCTATCGCTGATAAGAATTCTCTATAGCGATATTCTATCAGTGATAGAAATTTTGTCAATAGGCAAGTGGAAGATCTGACGCTCCCCTCACGAGATCTGACCGTGCTACAATGCGCCCTGCTATATGCGCGGCCGGGCTGGCGGGCGAGGGGATAGAGCGTGCAATTTGACATAACTAGCATGGAGATCGACCCATCGCTCGCCGACCCGCTGGATCTGGCCGGGCGGGCGGATCTGCTCGACGAGTTGGATCTGTTGCTGGCTGGCCATCGGTCGCCGCCCACAGATCTGCTGCGGCGAGCGGAGGCGCTGCGCGCGCGCGTCGAGGCGATTGACTCGGCCCTGGCCGACGATCTGCGCGGGCGGATCGTCGCCGGGGCGCTCCCTCCCGCCGGGCTGCGGGCTGAGCTGCGCCGCTATGTGACAGGCTCTGCCGATGGTGGGCGCGATCGTGACGACCAGTACGACAGCCTGGATCTGCTGCTCGGCCGCGCGCTAGGTCTCGCCGCGCCCGCTGGACAGATCGCCGAGTTGCCGCCAGGCATGGTGGCCTACCAGCCCACCCCGGCCCGCTGGCTGCTCGATCTGCCTGAGCGGGCCGGGATCACGCCGATGGACACCTTTGTGGACATCGGCGCGGGTTTGGGCCAGGTGGCTATTCTGGCGGCCCTGCTCAGCGGGGCGCGTGCCATCGGCATCGAGATCGAGCCGGCCTATGTGGCGGTGGCCCGCCGCAGCGCCGATCTGCTCGGCCTCGGGCATGTGAGCTTCCGCTGCGAGGATGTGCTGTCCGCCGACCTGAGCGCGGGCACGGTGTTCTACCTCTACACGCCGCTGGTCGGGGAGTTGCTCGGCCAGCTGCTCGCACGCCTGCGGCGCGAGGCCGCCGCCCGTCCGATCCGTGTCTGCGCATACGGGCCGTGCGTGCCGGTTATTGTGGCGCAGGATTGGCTCAGGCAAGCGGCGCGCTGCGGGCCAATGATCATTTTGACGACCTGATGCGTTCTATGTGACCACGCAACGAAAGCCATTCATAGATCATACGAGGCTATCCTATGACTGTCAGCTTCATTCCCGCCCCGCTCGACGAGATCGTCGAGTCCGTCCGCGCCCACGTGGCCTCGCTGTCGTCGCCGTTCGAGTCGTTCCTTGAGGATCACATCCTGGCCTCGAATCACTACCGGATCGTGATCGACGGTGCGGAGGCGGGGTTCTGCTCGATCCACGGCGAGAGCCTGATCACGCAGTTTGCCCTGGTGCCCGCCCAGCGCCGCCACGGCCAGACGGCCTTCTGGGGCGTTCGGCGGCTGGAGAGCGTTCAGGCCGCTTTTGTGCCCACCAGCGACGAGCTGTTCTTGTCCCACGCCATCGACGACTGCCGACAGATCGACCGCCAGGCATACTTCTTTCAGGCGCTCACCGACTCGCCCGCTCCGGCGGCGGATATCTGCCTGCGCCATGCCGATATGGCTGACCTGCCGCTGATCCGCGCTGGATCGGGCAGCTTCTTCGATGCCCTGGAGTCGAATCTGGAGCAGGGAAAACTTTACATAACAGAGAAATCAGGGGAATGCGTGGGCTTCGGGATCATCGAGCGCAGCACGCTCTATGCGGATGTGGCCAGCGTGGGGATGTACACGTGTGAGGAGGTGCGGCGCACGGGGGTGGGCACCGCCACGATCAGCGCGCTGATCGCGGAGTGTCGGCGGGCCGGGCTGCGGCCGGTGGCGGGCTGCTGGTACTACAACCACCGCTCGAAGCAGACCCTTGAGGCGGCGGGGATGTATACGCACACCCGGCTGCTGCGGGTGAGCTACTGAGAATTGTAGATTGCAGATTGTAGATTGTGATCCGGGTCAATCTGCAATCTGCAATCTACTGAGGAAGCTCCAGATCGCGACGGCGGCGAGGCGGGCGGTGCGCCCGTCGATATCGTAGGTCGGGTTGAGCTCGCTGACCTCTAGCAGGCGGCTGCGCGGCTCGGCCCCGGCCAGCTCGGCTAGCAGGCAGAGCTCCTCGCCGCTCATACCGAGCGGGTTGGGCGCGCTCACGCCGGGGGCGTCGGCGGCCCGCACCACGTCCATGTCCAGCCCCCAGAAGACGCTGGCCGCCTGCGTCTCCAGGATCTCGGCAACGAGGGCGGCCAGACCGGCGGCGCGGGCATGGCGCAGGCTGAAGGCGCGGGCGCCGCGCTCGGCCAGGTAGCGCCCGTAGGCCGCCGAGTTGGCGAAGGGCTGCCCCCCCAGCTCGATGAAGCGCTCTGGCGCGACGTGGCCGCCCTCCAGGATCTGGCGATAGGGCGTGCCGCTGTTGCGCGGCGTGTCGGCGCGCACATCGTAGTGGGCGTCCACATTGATCGCCAGCGCCGGGCCAGCGGCGTCGGCCATGCCCGCGCAGTCGGGGAAGCTGATGTCGTTGCCGCCGCCGAGGACGATCAGGGTCTTGCCGTCGGCGATCACCTGGCGCACCAGCGCACGGTGCAGGTCGTGGGTGGCCTCAAGATCCGGCTGGATCTGCGTGTCGCCCAGGTCGAAGAGGCGCAGCCCCTCCAGTCCAGCCACACCGAGCTTGTAGAGGGCGGCGCGGATGGCGGCCGGGCCGTCGGCTGCTCCGGGGCGGCCACGGTTGCGGCGCACGCCCTCGTCCTGTGGGCAGCCGAGGATGACCACCTGGGCGGCGGGGTAGTCGGCTGGGGCGAATGTCGCCAGCTCGCCGAGCCGGGGGTCGTTCGGGTCATCGCGGCGGTAGCGCAGGGCGGGGTCAGGGCGTGCGGTGGCGGCGAACAGCTCTGTCACATCCATACATCACCTGTCGTCCAACGAATCGAGCGCCCGCTCGGCACCCTCGGCGTCGGCGAGGGCGACCCCGGCGGGGTTGTAGCGGGCGCGCTCGTAGGCGGCGGTGAGGGCTGCCACAGCCTGGGGTGCCTCGACGGCGGCGGCGAGCTCGGCAGGGGTCTGGGCTGGGGCGCGGGTCAGATCGCGGGCCTCCAGGCGCAGCAGAAAGCGCACATAGGCCCGGCGCACCCTGGTGGCCGGGTCATCATCACGCAGGGCGGCCAAGGCGGCCTGGAGCCCCACCAGGTGGCGGGCGAAGGGGTTGCGCAGCCGGCCCAGCAGGTCGCGCAGGTCGCTGGCGAGGCTGGCGGCCACGCCGAGCGACTCACGCTCCTCGTCCTCGGCCCTGGCGCGCTGGCTGCGCCTGCGCAGCAGCAGGATCGCGGCGATGATGATCACCAGCGGGATGAGGGCCATCAGGAAGGTCGCGCCATCGGCGAGGCGGGTGACCGTCTCGAACATGCCCTGGTCGTTGCCCCCGCTCGTCACCTGCTCGGGCTGCGGCATCAGGTTCTGGAGCAGGCTGATGCGGGCGAAGATCGCGCGCAGCAGGTAGGCCAGCGGCTCGCCGAGGAAAGTGATGAGCAGGTAGGCGATCAGGCCGCCGACAAGTGCGAAGGGCACGATCAGCAGGCGCAGCAGGTTCTGGGCGGCCTCCATGGTTGCGCCGCCGCCGAGCAGGGCCACGGCCAGCACCCCGATGAGCACCACGGCAACGATCGCGATGACCAGGCTGATCAGCCAGCGCCAGCCGAGGCGCTTCTCGCGGCTGGCGGGGTCATCCTCGGCGTGGGTGAGGGCCAGGGCGAGCAGGCCGAGGCTGATGAAGCCGACGATATGGGCCATCGCGGGGGCGCTGCCGAGGGGCGTGCCAAGCCCGAGGATGGGGCCGATCAGCAGCGCGACTACCATAACAGCCGCGCCCCTGCCGAAGATGGCGCTCACGCTGAGGCTATCGCGGGTGGCGACGCGGGTGCCGCGCCAGTAGAGGAAGAGCGCGATCAGGGTGAGGGTGTAGGCTAGGCCGAGTCCATTGCTGCCGGGGAGGAAGGCGGCCAGTCCGGCGAGCGGCCCGCCGAACTGGCGGGCCAGCACCAGCAGCACAGCCAGCGCGGCGCCCACGGCGAGGGCAGTGCGCTCCATGCGCGGCGGCAGCCGCAGGCTGATGGTATCTGCGGCGACGCCGAGGGCGACCACGAGCAGCAGGAAGGGCCAGGGCAGGTCGAAGCTCGTCAGCGCCAGGATCGGCAGGCTGACCAGGGTCGTCTCCAGGGAGGCCAGCGTGAGCAGCGTGAGCAGCCGGGCCATAGGCCCTCACAGCATAGCAATGCGCCGTGGCATCGCCACGGCGCATTGCTATAAGAAGCGCAGTTTACTTCGTCTCGCGGTAGGAGACATGTCGGCGAACGATCGGGTCGTACTTCTTCAGCTCAAGGCGGCTCGGGTCGTTGCGGCGGTTCTTCATGGTGGTGTAGGTGTGGCCGCTCTCGGAGCTCTTAAGCTTGATCACGATGCGGTTGCCCTTTTTGCTGGCCATATGGGTCTGTCCTCGCTGCTGGTTTATCGCGTCAAAATTGCGCCCGAGGGCGCACTGGTGCCTATTGTAGCATAGGCGGGCTGATCAGACAAGTAGGGCCAACGCATAGGCAGAGGGTACCCTACAGCTGCACCCTGAGCAGCTTGAGCGGCTTGCCGAGGAATGCGCGGATGTGGCGGCGGGTGCGCTCGGGCGACTCAAACTGCGGCCAGTGTCCGGCCCGCGCCAGCACCTGAAGGTCGGTGCCGGCCAGCAGGTCGTCCACCAGGCTGGCGTCGCGCAGGGGCACGGTGTTATCCTCCATGCCCCAGATCACCAGCGAGGGCGTGGTGACGAGCGCGAGCTTATCGCTCAGGTCGTTGTCGCGCATGGCCCAGAAGCACTCGGCGCGCACCCGGCCCTGGCCAGGGCGGCGCGCGTCGGCCCGCAGGCGCGCGTAGTCATCCGCCTTGATCACCGTGCGGTCCGCGAACGAGGCCGGCCGCATAAGCCGGTCGGTTACGCTCAGCATGTATGGCTCTAGGAGCGCCACGACCCGGCTGGCAATCGGGAAGCGCTCCAGCATTGTGATCGGCGAGATAAAGGTGTTGATCCAGAACGACAGGTTCCCGCTGATCGTCGGGCAGATCAGCACCATGCGCTCGACCAGCGGCGTGTGGCGCAGGGCCATCGTCACGCTGATCATGCCGCCCATCGAGTGGCCCACCAGCACCACCTGCTGCCCCGGGCTGATCTCTTTGATCAGCTCGGCCAGCAGGTCGACATATGCCTCGATGGTGGCCCGCTGGCGCAGCGGCGGCGACTCGCCGTAGCCCGGCAGATCCACTGCCACACAGTGGCTGCGCTCGCTGAGCAGCGTCAGCAGGGGCGACATGGCGTACCAGCTGCTCGACCAGCCGTGGATGAGCAGGATTGTCTGGCGGTTAGGTGGCCCCTGCTCGCGAACGTGGATCTCCTGGCCGCCAATGGTGTAGACCTTCTTCTGAAGCTCGCTGCCCTTGTCGCGGCGCTGCTGAGCGGCGCTTGGCGCAGAATCGGCGGACTCGGCGGTCGCCGCCGTCCCACGGATCTGGCGCGCGCGCTCCTGGAGCTGGCCGAAGTAGCTCGACTGGGTGATCTGCTCGACCTCGCGCTGCTTCTTCACCAGGTCGATCTCGATCCGCAGCTCGCTGATCTCCTGGCGCAGCTTCTGCTCGCGAGTGTAGGCCGCCAGGGCGGCGGCGGCCAGCGTGCCGAGCGACTGGAGCATCTGCGCGGAGAACTCGTCGAAGGCGATCACCTTACTGTCCTCGTCCTGGGCATTAAGCAGCTGGAGCACCCCGGTCACTCGGCCGAAGCCATCCTTGAGCGGGATGTTGATCATCGAGGTGGAGCGGTAGCCGGTGCGCGTGTCGAAGTCGTGCGTGCCCGAGAAGTCATAGTCCTCAGTATCGTAGGCGTCGATAATATTGATCGTTGTGCCGGTGAGCGCTGCGTTGGCCACCACATAGTTATGTTGGGGCGCGCCGGTCTGCTCATCGTAGAGGCGCAGGGGCGGGAAGGGGATATCCTTGCCGCTGGCGCCGCCCATGGCGATGTCCAGCGAGCGGGTGCGCACGATCATAAAGCGCAGCCGGTCATCCTCGGTGCGCAGGTAGAGCGTGGCCCCGTCGGCGTTGCAGAGCTGCTGGGCCTCGGTGACGATCCGCTCAAGCAGCTGGTTAAAGTCCTTCTCGACAGAGAGGGCCACGCCGATCGGGATGACGATATGCAACAGGTCGTCGGCGCGGCGCTTCTCGTGTTCGATCCGCTTGAGGTACTGTGCCTCCATATCGCGCACGTGGTGCTTGAAGAGGCATGCCCCGATGCGCGCCTTGAGCAGCACTGAGTCGTAGGGCTTTGGCAGGTAGTCGTCGGCACCGAGATCGATCGCCTGGACGATGCTGGTCATATCGTCGAGGGCCGAGAGCACGATCACCGGCACCCGGCGCAGATCAGGGTCGGACTGGATCTCGCGCAGTACGGCGTAGCCGTCCATCTCCGGCATCATAATATCGAGCAGCACGAGGTCGAAGGGCGTGGCCCGCATCGCATTCAGGGCGGGCCGCCCGTCGGCGGCCTGGGTGACACGGTAGCCCAGGCGCTCCAGCCGACGCGAGAGCATATCGCGGTTCATGGCGTTATCATCGACCAGCAGCAGGTGCCCGCTGAGCTGCTCTAACTCGGTGGCGTCGCTATTTGCGGGGGCGTCAGTGGGAGGGGGTGCGTCGGAGGGGAGAAGCGTGCCAGATGAGAGCTGATCGAGCTGGCCGGCTGCCACGGCGATCTTGCGCAGGTCGGCCGCAAACTGCGGGCGCTGCTCGCCCTCGGCGACGGCGATCAGCTCTGCGCAGACGGTGTTGATCTCGTTCAGGTAGGGGGCGATCCGGCTATGCAAGGTGAGCAGGTCGGAATCGCGCACGGCGACGCCACTCCCAGACAGGATCTCGGTGATGGCGGCCAGGATGTTTCGCCCCGCAGCCACGACGTGCTGGAGTGCGTCGTAGCGGGCGGGCAACTCAATGTCAGACGCCTCCTCCAGCAGCATCTCGCTAAAGCCGATGATATGGTTCACCGGCGTGCGCAGCTCGTGGCGGATGGTCTGCATCGCCATGCCCTGATGCGCTGCGCCGGGGTGATTTTGTGCGTTCACCTGCCGCTCCATCGCCAGCCCCCCCGTATGTAGGCTTCTCTATAGTGCCTAATAAACGGGCGGGGGGATTTCTTTCTCGATATCACTGCCGGTTTTTACCCCCGCCGCGCTACCTTCAATGGAGAGGGGGCTGGGGTGAGGGCGTGGGTCGGCAGCAGCAGCAGAGCCACGCCGAGCAGCGTGGTGAGCGTGGCGGCCACCCAGAAGACATATGCCTCGGGCACGGCGAGGGTCAGCGGCGGGAAGAAGCCGAGCCCGTAGTCCACAAAGACCGACAGGGCGAACCAGCCGATCACGGCGAGGCGCAGCGGGGTGGCCAGCGGGCCGATCCGGGTGGCCAGCAGCACGCCCTCGGCCGTCAGGCCCATGTGCGAGACGAAGAGCATCAGCTCAAGCGGAAACTCGGGGTCGGCGAAGCCCACCACGCTCCAGTGCTTCAGCCAGAACATGAGCGTCCAGATCCCGTACTTGATGCAGCTGAAGGCGGCGAACGCCGTGAACCAGCTCCTGTCCCGTCCGTAGCGCAGCAGCAGGAAGGCCACTGTGCCCCACAGCGCCGCCTCGGGGCAGTCGGGGATGAAGGGCCACGCCCACAGCGGCGAGGCCAGCAGCTGCGGCCCATACCAGACCACCCCGCCCCAGATCACGCCCACGGCGTTGGTGATCATACATGCCCAGAAGATCAGCGGGTTCTTCGTGATCAGCCCGTACACCCAATCGATCAGACGCAGCATCCATGTCTCCAGTGTTAAGTGTTGAGTGTTGAGTGGACCCACTCAACACTCAACACTAAAAACTCAGCGCCGCAGGCGCTGTATCGGCACCCCGCCCACAAATGCCCCTGTCGGCACATCGCGGTTCACCAGGCTCATGGCCGAGACGGTGGCCCCATCGCCGATGACCACGCCGGGGAGGATGGTACAGTTGGCGCCAATCGTCACCCCCTGGCCGATGACCACCGGGCCGCGTCGCCACTCGCCTCTGGTGAACTCATGGCAGAGGATGGTTGTGTTATAGCCGACCACGCAGTCCTCGCCGATGGTCACATCTTGCGGGAAGAAGATATCGAGCATGACCATCAGGGCCACGCTGGCGTGGTGGCCGACCTGCGCGCCGATGGCGCGGTAGATCGCGTTCTTCAGCGGGATGAATGGTGTGTAGCGGGCCACCTGGATGAGCAGCGCGTTGCGGATCACCTGTAGGTAGCCGCCGGTGAGCTGCGGCCAGTACCACAGGGCGTTGTGCGGCCCCGGCGATGGCGCGATGTGCAGGCGGGCCTTGCGCGCCGCGCTGGTGCCCAGCCCGTCGGTGCGCGTCTCAGTCAGCTCCATGGCTCTTCCTAGTAGGGCGCGTCTCTGCGCATAGTGTAGCATATTCCGCCCGTGGCATGGCTGTGGTATGCTTTGTTCTACGACCGACGACGGTGCTCGATGGTCGATGGTCGTTGGTCATTCGTCAATCGAGGAGCACAATGAAAATCTACACGAAGACTGGTGACGCCGGTGAGACTGGGCTGTGGGGCGGGCAGCGGGTGAGCAAGGATGCGCTGCGCGTTCACGCGTACGGCACGGTGGATGAGTGCAATGCGGCGATCGGGGTGGCTCGGGCCAGCGGGCTGGACGCTGGGATCGACGAACTGCTCGGCCAGGTGCAGAACCAGCTGTTTGTGGTCGGCGCGGACCTGGCCACCCCCGGAGAGAGCGGCGCGAACATCCCACGGGTAGGCCCGACCGAGATCGGCTTTCTGGAGGCGCAGATTGACGCCCTGGAGTCCGAGATGGAGCCGCTCAAGCAGTTTATTCTGCCAGGCGGCACCCTGGCCGCGTCCCACCTGCACCTGGCCCGCACCACCTGCCGACGGGCTGAGCGCTGGGCGGTGAGCCTGGCCAACGAGGAGGCGATCAGCCCCGATGTGCTGATGTACCTCAACCGCCTCTCCGACTTCCTCTTCGTGGCCGCCCGCTCCGCCAACGCCCGTGCGAACACCCCCGACGTGCCCTGGGTCAGCCCACGACTGGGCTAGCTCGCCCTAAAGACGAACGGCAAAGGACGAACGACCAACGACGAAGGTATCTCGTCGTTGGTCGTTCGTCCTTTGTCGTAGCGAAGATGCCACTAAATCCCTCGCTCTGCGTATATGATGGAGGAGAACGCAATCATCGCCAAGGAATGATCGAAAGGAGCGTCACCGCCAATGACCGCCACAACCCTGGGCATCATCGCCGGTTTTATCGGATGGTTCCTCGTCCGCTACATCCTGCTCAGCTTCTACACCCTGAATCAGAATGAGCGCGCGGTTAAGACGGTCTTCGGGCGCGCCGAGCGCATGCCCGCCTCGGCCAGCAGCGAGGACCCCTTCGCCGAGTACCTGCACCCCGAGGAGCGCGACCGCTATGTCTACCCGCAGCTGCGGGTTATTCAGCCCGGCGGCCCCTACTTCAAGTGGCCATGGGAGAAGATCTACAAGGTCTCGGTGGCCACCCAGACGGTGAATATGGCCTTGGATCTTGAGGACCCGCGGGCGAACAATGGCGGCACCTTCCTGGAGGCCGTCACCAAGGATCAGCTCAACGTCGGGCTGAAGGGCCAGATCCGCTACCGCGTCTCGGAGCGCCACCTCTACGCCTACCTGTTCGGCGTGAAGAGCCCGATCGTGCATGTGATGGGCTACTTCATCTCCATCCTGCGCGAGCGGATCGCCAACTTCGAGGCGCCGCCCAGCACGGCGATCGGGCTGGCCTCGCAGCCGACCGACGCCAGCGCGGTCTCGGGGGTCTCGATCAATGACCTGCGCAAGAACCTGCGCGACCTGAACGAGCACATGGACCGCGAGAGCCTCTCGTCGCCGGCGCGCTACGGGATCATCCTCGACGCCTCGCTGATCACCGAGATCGACGCGCCGACCGAGGTCGAGTCGGCCATGGCGGCGATCAACACGGCCCACAACCAGGTCTCGTCGGACATCAGCCTGGCCCAGGCATCGGCCGACCAGAAGATCGTCCAGTCGAAGCGGGCGGTGGAGATCGAGACGCTGAAGGCCCAGGCCGAGGTGGAGCCGCTGAAGGCTCAGGCCGAGCAGCTGCGCGCCCTGCGCCAGAGCGGCCCGGGCGCACTGGCCTCGTACGTGCGCAACGTGCGCCTGAACCTGTTCCGCCAGGCCGAGCGCGTGATCATGGAGGTGGAGAAATGACAGCGATCATCCAGTTCGTCATGGCCGCAGGCATCACCTTCATGGTCTCGTTCGTGATGGTGCCGCTGTTGATCGGGATCGGCCAGGTCTTTGGCATCTACACCATCGTGCGCGAGGGCACCTGCCACGTCTACACGCTGTTCGGCAACGTGGTCGCGGTGATCCCCGAGCCGGGGCTGCACATCCTGCCGTCGAAGATGGGCCTGTCGGCCCTGATCATCAACTTCTTCGGCAAGCGCTATGTCCTCGACATGCGGCTCGGCCAGCTCTACCTGCGCAGCCAGCCGGTGAACTCCGAGGAGGGCGCGCCGATGGGCATCGGTGCCTGGTACGAGATGAAGATTAGCGATCCGGTGGCCTACCTGTTTAAGAACGCCGACCCGCAGGGCTCGCTGGCGGCCAATGTCAGCAACGCGGTGGTGCGCACCCTCAGCAACCTGCCCCTCGGCGAGATGCTGGAGAACCGCCACTCGATGAGCCGCTCCGTGCGCGCCGAGGTCTCGCCCAAGTCGAACGAGTGGGGCTACCAGCTCGGCTCGGTCTACATCCGCAAGGTCCACTTCCGCGACGTGGGCATGATCCGCCAGATTGAGGCCAAGGTGGTGAACAGGCTGCGCCAGGTGACCTCGGCGATCAAGCAGGACGGGGCGAACCAGGTGAGCATCATCACCAGCACCGCCGAGCGCCAGGCGGCGATCGAGTTCGCCAAGGCGCTGGCCATCCGCCCGCAGATCCTGGGCCAGGCTCTCAACACGATCGGCGCCGACAAGGAGGTCTCCGATACGCTGTTCGCCATCCTGGAGATGCAGAACATCACCGAGAGCGGCGCGAAGGTGACGTTTGTGCCTGCAGGCAAGGAGCTGATGACTCAGCTGCTAGCCGCCGAGTAGTCGGCGAGCGGGCGGTGATGTGAGCTGTGCAAGGGAAAGCTGAAAGCTGAGAACCGCGCTAGATTCTGCTCGGTCTCAGCTTTCAGCTTTTAGCTTTTTCCCCCGACCCTTCGAACTCTAGAATCGCAATCCGTAAAACTCGCCCTGTCACGCTGAGCGAAGCGAAGCGTCCCGGTGTCACTATTGCCCGCCGGGACGCTTCGCTTCGCTCAGCGTGACATGTGTGGTAGGGTGACTTTTGCGTACTGCCTAGAATCTTATGCCGAAGGAGACGATAATGATGTCCCATACCCAGGACCCGCTCGACCTCTTCGGGATCGACTATCTTGAGTTTTACGTGAGCAACGCCCGTCAGGCGGCCCACTTCTATCGCAGCACCCTCGGCATGGCCCCGGTGGCCTACGCCGGCCTGGAGACGGGGCTGCGCGACCGTACCAGCTATGTGCTTGAGCGGCGTCACGTGCGATTTCTGCTCACCGCGCCGAACCTTCCTGGCCACCCGGTCGGCGACCATATCGCCCGCCACGGCGATGGGGTGCGAGATATTGCCCTGCGCGTGCGCGACGCTGCTGCGGCCTACCATGCGGCCCTGCGCAACGGGGCGCAGGGTGTGCTGGAGCCGACGACCACAGAGGATTCCCACGGTCGAATTGTCAAGGCGACCATCGCCGCCTACGGCGACACTGTTCATAGCTTCATCGAGCGGGATGGCTACAGGGGGCCGTTTATGCCCGGCTTCCGCGCGATCACCGAGCGCCCGCCGGTGCCAGAAACCGGCATCGCCGCGATTGACCATATCGTCGGCAATGTTGAGCTGGGCCATATGGAGGAGTGGGTCGACTACTACCGCGATGTGCTGGGGTTTAGGCAGATGATCCACTTCGACGATAAGGACATCTCGACCGAGTACAGCGCCCTGATGAGCAAGGTGATGCAGAACGGCAGCGGCAAGATCAAGTTCCCGATCAACGAGCCGGCCGGCGGGCGCAAGAAGAGCCAGATCGCGGAGTTTTTGGAGTACTACGGCGGCCCCGGCGTGCAGCATATCGCCTTGTCCACCGGCGACATTTGCGCCACGGTGGACACCCTGCGCGACGCCGGTATTCCCTTCATCAGCGTGCCGCCGAGCTACTACGACGACCTTGAGGGCCGGGTGGGCCGCATTGACGAGAGCCGGGCCGCCCTGGAGGAGCGCAGTATCCTGGTGGATCGCGACGAGGAGGGCTATCTGCTCCAGATCTTCAGCCAGCCGCTCCAGGATCGGCCGACTCTCTTCATCGAGATCATCCAGCGCAAGGGCAGCCGGGGCTTTGGCAAGGGCAACTTCCGCGCGCTCTTCGAGTCGATTGAGCGCGAGCAGGAGAAGCGGGGGAATCTATAAATCGGCGATGCGAGCATCTGCTCGCATTGCCGATTTATAGACTACAAGGAGGGCTGCGGCGCGGGCCTGATCCGCTTTGCTAGGGCGCTCCCGCCACCTACCAGGGCGATGATCATAGAAGCTGTTGGTAGGGGAAGTAGAAAGAGATCTCTACGGCTGATGCTCCTGCCCCTGCCCTCCATCTCCGGCGGCGATCCGTGCCATGGCCGCGTGGCACTCATCTGCCGTAATCGTCCCCCAGTCCCGCACGTACCAGCCCTCGCCACCCTCGTTGCTCAAGGTCGTCTGGAGACATAGCCTGCCGCCATCAAAGATCATCTCGTCGATGCCGTAGCGCACGCCGGTCTCGCCGGGCGCGGCGTAGTCCCCGACCACACGCATGTCACGGAGCGCGCCGATCTTCAGCGGGTCGGGGTCGGGCCGGTGCTGCGCTGAGTATACGAGGGCGACGTGTTCAGAGACCTCGATGATCGCGTCGCTGCCCTCTGCGGCCCGGTAGAGCACCACGGCCGCACCGAGGTCTCTGGCCTCCATAGCGGCGACCCATTTGCGATGCACATCGCCCACGGGCATGCCATAGGTTGAGAAGGGAACCCATGTGTCATCGGTGGGCGACTGCGTCGGCCCGGTGAAGGTTGACTCGGGGGCGGCAGTGGGGCGTGGCGCGGCGGTGGGGCGTGGCGCGGCGGTGGGCGCGATGGTCGGCTCCGCCGCCGTCTCCGTCCCTGCGAGGGATAAAGGGGGCTGGAGGTCGTCCCTGGGCGGGGCGGCGAGCAGCGCGCCAAAGAAGAAGACGTTGACGGCCACATAGAGAACGGCGGCGATGACAACGGCGGCGGCTAGGGCGAGGAGCCCCACATACCAAGGCTGGCGGGCGGGTCGGGCGTTCATAGTCGTCTCCCTCTCTGCGGCGTGGATGCAGCATATGCAATTGGTGGCGCTGCATATATACCGTGAGAGGTGGCGAAAGGGTGTGCGGCTAGCATGCACCAGGCGGCAACGGCAAGCCAGACAGAGAAGCGGGCCGGAGAGTATCTCCCCGGCCCGCCTCTACGTCTCAGCGCCTCAGTCTCTCCGTGCTTTAGAAGCAGCCCTCCCCGGTGCAGACCGTGTCGGCGGGCGGGGCGACGGTGGTATTGATGCTGTCGGCGCTGCTGCCGATGCGCCCTCGCCCTACGCCACGAATTCCCAATCACCGCCGAGTGGATCTACCTCAACACCGCGACCTAGGGGCCGACGTTCGGATACCGCCGCATCTGCTGATCGTGGTGCCGTTTGTGCCACTATCTTATTTCCTGTGTGACAGAGAGTTGCGTGGGCTTCCAGGTGAGGAAAAAGCTGAGTCCCCAGGCGACCACGGCGAGCCAGACGGTGTTCCAGAGTGATGGGACGTGGGGGATTGCGAGGTTGTGCTCGCTGCCGAGGAGGAAGATCGTAGCGGCGCAGGTGTAGAGCCAATAGAGGCCTGTCCTGCGGATGCTCCCAATGATCACCGGGAGGATGAAGTACTGCTCTCCGATGCCGTAGATGAGGCCCAGTAGCACGACAACACTCAGCTCGACGGCCTGCGTCAATGGCATGCGCAGCTGATAGCGGGCCAGGAGCGGCAACGCGGCCATGACTAAGTAGAAGATCGGCCGACTTAGGTAGCCTGGTAGGAGAATGCTCAGGCCATACAGGCTATTCTGGCTGTCGTAGGCGATTACATTCGAGAAGATGCCGTTGGCACCTGCGTTGAGGTAGGGACCAAAGCTGAGGGCAAACAGGCTCAGCGCGGCGACTAGCAGGATTTCAGCCTGGCGTCGCGTGGGCGTCAGGTAGATGAAGATCATCCACACGGTGAAGAGGGTGTTGTGCTTGATCAGGAGAGCGAGGACTCCAAGGAGTAGGATGGCTGGTAGCGGAGGATTAGGCCGGCGCAGGCCGATCCATACGGCGAGCAAGATCGGCAGCATGGCCAGATTCTCAAATTGGCCGTGGTAGCCGACGATCAGGATCGTTACGGGGTTGATCAGGTAGGCGGTAAAGGCAGGCCAGGGCCGCCTCGCGCCTAGCTGGACGCTGATCATGCCGATTATTAGCGCATTGAGCAGATCCACGCAGGTGAGAAAGGTGCGCACAACGGCGGCGAGGGGGATGTGGGCAGCGTCGGCGATTGTTGCGCAGAAGAGAAGGCAGTAGGCCCAGAGTGGGCTATAGTTATAGCGGCTTGTCTCAGCATAAATATTTCCACCGCGCTGCATAATGTTGGCGACGATCTGGTAGCTGACTTGATCGAAGTTCCCTGTGGTGTTCCATGCTAGGGCTAGATGTAGGCTGATGCCGACCAGAGCTGTGCCGATCAGGAACGGTGTTTGATTGAGTATGGCCTTGCCCCAAAATGTTCGCTGATGGGTCTGCTTTTGCATGTTCATGTGGGTAGGTGTGTAGGATGTAGAGATGTAGAGATGTAGGATCAGGGTTGCTGAGATATCATAAATGATGTTGATTACGAATAAAATGCGGGCCGGAGAGTATCTCCCCGGCCCGCCTCTACGTCTCAGCGCCTCAGTGCCTCAGTGATCTAGAAGCAGCCCTCCCCGGTGCAGACACCGTCGGATGCGGGCACCGGCGTGTCGAGGGGGGCGTCGCCGGGGCCGGGCTGGAGCGTGTAGTTGGCCACCGCACGCACGCCGCTCATATTGCCGTAGGCCGTGTAGCTGCGCTGGCCCACCGGCTCCTGCTCGCTCAGGTAGAGCACCGCGCTGAAGGTGCCGTCGGCATCGGCCGTCACATCGCCGATCCAGCGGGTCGAGTAGTCGGGCAGCGTCACCCAGACGGTGACGATCTCTTTGGGCTTGAAGCCGGCACCGATAAAGGCGGCGAAGCTGCGCTGGGTGTCGGGGCTTGGGCCGATGTTCAGCGTGGCCACACCGCTGGCGACGGTCAGGTCGTCCACGCTGACATCAAACTCGGCGATGCCGTTGGCCCCGCTGCGCAGGCCGCGGCCAGTGAAGGCGTAGTGGCCCACCGGCACGCCGGTGACATAGAGCACATACTCCATGCTGCCGGCGGGGCCGGCGGAGACGCGCCCCAGGTCGGCCACGCTGTTGTCGGGGTAGCGGATCCATGCGGCCACATCCTCGCCGCCCCAGTAGCCGCTGCCCCGGAAGACGAAGTAGGAACCCTGCGAGTCCTTACCGGGCTCGGCAGTGATCGTCACACCGGCGGAGGTGCCGGGGGCCGCGCCGATGCCGACACTGATGTCGGCGTAGACCTCGCGGCCACTCTCCTTGCCGTGGGCGGTGTAGGTGTACTTGCCGGTGGGCGTGAAGGTGGCCCCTAGGAAGTCGGGCAGGTAGGGGTAGTTGAAGCTGCCGTCGCCGTTGGCGACGATCTCGGCCACCCCATAGACCTGGAAGTCGGGGTAGGTGATCCAGACGGCGACGGTCTCGCCGGGCGAGAAGCCCTGGCCGACCAGGGTGACGGTGTCATTCTGACGGGGGGCGGCGGGGCTGGCGCTGAGGATGGCCGAGCTCGCCAGCGACGACCAGCTCCACAGGCCGAGCAGTGCGGCGATGGCCAGGGTGAATCCGCCCACCAGGAGTCGGCGCGCTCTTGTGTGCTGCAACATAGTTTTTCTCCCTCCCATTAAAGCGTAGCGTGCGCGATCATCGCGCCTGACATAAGGCTACACCAGAGGGCGCGGGAGGCCCAGATCCACAGGTAACTATTGGATGACAGGAGCCTTACTGGAGCCTTACAGAGCTGGAATGATAGTGACGTTATCATCGCACCCTACGATATGTGGTATCATACCGCCCGGCTGAGGGCCGCCACGTTCGCGGAAGGACTCACCTTGATATGGACAAACATCTGACTCGTGCCTGCTCGCTCCTGCTGCTCCTCGCCGCCCTGGCCGGGTGCGCGAACAGAGTCGTCACCTCGGGGCCTGCGCAGGCTGTCGCCACTGCGGTGCCTGCGACGAGCGCCGCGCTTGCGACCCCGGTTCCGACCCTGCCCCCCACCGCTGCCCCATCCACCGCCACGCCTGAGCCGCCTACGGCCACGCCTGAGCCGCCCACGGCCACGCCTGAGCCAATCACCGGCGACCTGGCCCTTCCCAGAGGTAGCCTGACCCAGCGGCCCTTCGCCGTGATGCTCGACAACCATCCCGACGCCTATCCACAGTCAGGTATGAGCGGGGCCGTGATCGTCTTCGAGGCCCTGGCCGAGTTCGGGATTACCCGCTACATGGCCGTCTTCGCACCCGGCATCTCGCCCGAGCTGAGCGAGATCGGCCCGGTGCGCAGCGCCCGACCCTACTATGTGGAGTGGGCCAAGGGCCTGCGCGCCATCTACACCCATGCTGGCGGCTCGCCCGAGGGCCTGTTGCTCGCTGAGAACGCGATCGAGATTATCAATAACGATGCGCTCAGGGGCGTCTCTGGCCCCTACTTTCGCCGCAGCGGCGAGCGTCTTGCACCCCACAACCTCTACACCGATAGCGCCAATATCGCCGCCTTCGCCGCCAGCCGCAGCGTCGAGACGCCCGACCTAAGCGAGATCGGCTTCATCCTCAAGCCCGAGGCTCCCGCCGACCAGCGGTCAGCCAGCCAGCGCCTTAGCTACTTCTTCATCTACCGCGAGGCGTATGTGGGCTGGAGCTATGACCCATCCAGCAATAACTATCTCTACTTCCGGGGCGCGAAGCCCGATATCGACCGGAGCACCGGCCAGCAGCTCCGCTTTAAGAATGTGGTTGTCATGGAGGTGCCCGAGGCGCCCATCCCCGGCGACCCGAAGGGTCGCATTGAGCAGCAGGTGCTCGGAGAGGGCAATGCGCGCATCTTCCGCGACGGGACAATGATCGAGGCCACATGGCACAAAGATGCCGGCTTCGCGCAGCTCCGCTTCTACGCGGCAGACGGATCAGAGGTTCCCATGAACCCCGGTCCAGTCTGGATTGCTGCCATCCCGTTCATGGACAACCTAACCGTAGAAGGGGGATCATGATAGAAGGCAAATTACGTCATTTTCTTGCGGCCGCCATCCTTATGTTGATGGCGGCCAGCGTCGCGCAGGTGCGCGCCGCACCAGCCCACCAGGAGCTGGCTCCCACCTACCGCATCTTCGCCACGCGCGAGGGTCTGGTGGGTCACACCACGGCCAACGGCCACGTCATCCAGCCCCGCGACCGCTTCGTCGCCCTCCCCTCCTGGACTGTTCTCTCCCCCAAGGGTACCAGCCAGTACGCCGTGCGCCTGACCTACAACGGGCGCAGCGTGGTCGTGCCTGTCTGGGATGTTGGCCCCTGGAACACCAAGGATAACTACTGGGACGCGAACCGCCGCTACGGCGACCTGCCGGTCGGCCGACCGATGGCTCACGCCGCCTACTTCGACGACTATAACGGCGGGCGCGACGAGAGCGGTCGCATGGTTCGTGACCCGAACGGGATCGATATCGCCGACGGAGCCTTCTGGGACGACCTGGGGATGAGCCGCAGCGACTATGTGCTGGTCACATTTCTCTGGCTCGGTGCAGACCCCGGCCCCGGCAATGCGGTGCCGATCGACCCGCCCCCGCCCGGCGCATCCGCCCCGGCCGCGAAGGCTGTTGAGGTCGAGTCGGGGGCCACCGCCGTAGATAACGGCGCGAATGGCTACAGCGCCAGCGGGCCGCACTGGGATCAGGCCGCATGTGGGATGGGCGGTAGCTCGGACTACACGCTCTCCACGAGTGACCCGGCGAAGGGTACGAGCGCGGCCTCCTGGGCACCGCAGCTCTCCGCCGCCGGCTTCTACGAGCTGCGGGCCTACGTGCCCGAGTGCGGCGGGCCGACCGCCACGCGATCAGCCCGCTACCGGGTCAGCCACGATGGTGCGACAACCGATGTGGTGATCGACCAGCAGGCCAACGCCGGGCAGTGGGCATCTCTGGGTACCTTCCACTTTGGCGGCGACACCAACGGCCAGCCAAGGGTGGATCTGGGTGACGTGACGGGCGACGCGAGCCGGGCGGTGCGCTTTGACGCCATGGCCTGGGCACCGCGCACGGACACGACCCCGCCCAACGGTACGGTGACGGCGATCGCCCGCAAGGACAACGGCTACCAGATCAGCTGGGGCGGCACGGACGACATGAGCGGCATCGCCACCTACGATGTGCAGGTGCGTCAGCTGCCTAAGGGCGGCTGGACGGACTGGAAGCAGGGGGTGGCGGACACCGGCGCATGGTTTGGCCCCGATGAAGGCAAGCAGTTCGCCTTCCGCGTGCGCGCCCGCGACTGGGCCAGCAACCTGGAGCCGTGGCCCGAGGGCGCGGATATGGATACGACGCAGGCAGCGCCGTAGGGGACAGCGAACAGGGCACAGGGAACAGGCCGTGTGCCTACGTCGGCGCTGTAAATGGCCGGGGCGAAACGCAATTCGTTTCGCCCCGGCCATTTGCTGTTTACCGCGCCCTGTCCCCTGTCCCCTATCCCCTGTCTCCTACTACTTATCCGCCAACGCAGCCACTCCGGGGAGCACCTTGCCCTCCAGAAGCTCCAGAGATGCGCCGCCGCCGGTGGAGACGTGGGACATCTTATCGGCGAGGCCAGCCTGCTCAATGGCGGCCACCGAGTCTCCGCCGCCGATAATGGTGATCGCCCCGAGGGCCGATGCGTCGGCCATGGCCGTGGCGACGGCGAAGGTGCCCTTGGCGAAGGGCTCCATCTCGAACACGCCCATCGGCCCGTTCCAGATCACCGTCTTCGCACCCCGCACCTCAGCGGCGTAGATCTTGGCCGTCTCCGGGCCAATGTCGAGGATGCGCCAGCCGGCGGGCACCGCGTCCACGCTTACCGTCTGGGTGTTCGCGCTGGCGCTGAAGGCGTCGGCGATCACCGCATCGACAGGAAGAATCAGGCGGGCACCGGCGGTCTCAGCCTTGGCGATCAGGCCGCGGGCGATATCAATGCTCTCCGGCTCGATGAGCGAGTCGCCCATGTTCTTGCCCTGGGCGAGCAGGAAGGTGTTGGCCATGCCGCCGCCGATCAGCAGGGCATTGACCTTGCCGAGCAGGTTGTCGATCACGCCGATCTTGTCGCTGATCTTCGCACCGCCGATGATCGTCACGAAGGGGCGCGCGGGGTCCTCCAGGGCACCGCCGATGAAGGCCAGCTCCTTCTCCAGCAGAAAGCCAGCCACACCGGGCAGGTGATGGGCCACCCCCTCGGTGCTGGCATTGGCCCGGTGGGCCGCGCCGAAGGCGTCATTCACGAACACGTCGCCCAGCTTCGCCAGCTCGGCCGCCATCTCGGGATCGTTCTTCTCCTCGCGCGGGTCGAAGCGGGTGTTCTCCAGCATCAGCACCTGACCCGGCCCCACCGACTCGGCGGCGGCCTCGGCGGCTGGCCCGGTGATCGCCTCGGTCTTCTTCACCTCGCTTGCCTCGGGGAGCAGCTCAAAGAGCCGCTCGACCACCGGGCGCATACTGTACTTGGGGTTGACCTTGCCCTTCGGACGGCCGAGGTGCGACATCAGCACCACTCCGGCGCCGTGATCGATCAGGTAGCGGATGGTAGGCAGCGCCGCCCGGATGCGTGTGTCGTCCGTGATGGCCCCGGTGTCGTCCTGCGGCACATTGAAATCTACACGCACCAGTGCGCGCTTCCCAGCCCACTCGACGTCGCGGATTGTCTTCTTTGCCATAGGGATCTCTCCTCATATCGGCATTATCCCGTTCCCGGCCTATTGTAGCACAGTGGGGGCTGGGGGCTGGGGGCTGGGGGCTGGGGGCTGGGGGTTGGGGTTGGGGGTTGGGGATGTGCAGATTCGTTAGATGGCAATAGCGCAGAAGGAACCATCTCACTCTGCGCGTGCCCGGCCCGTAAACGGGCGGGCTCTTGTTCGACAAAGGCCGCCTGCGCGGCCTCAGGCAGGCCGCGCAGGCGGCCTTCGCAGAACGTAGCCCGCGGCTTCAGCCGCCGGGCGGTACTGTGCGTTTTGCCATCCTACCCGATCATATCCTCGGGGTATGCTGGGGGCGGCACGGGTAGCTCGCTGAGCCCGGCCGAGATGGCGGCCTCAATCCGCCGCTTCAGATCCCAGACATGCTCTAGCTCGCGGTTAATCGCCTGTAGGCGCGGGTGCTCCTGCTCATCCACCTGGCTATCCGCGTAGATCTGAAGGCGTTCCTCTTCGCGCGCCGCGATAATTGTATGCGCTGCGGCCAGTTGCTCTTTGAGCGTAGACATGGGGGTCTCCTCAGTAGATGTCTCTTGTCTGCGCGACCCGGTCATTCGCCCCAGGCGAGCCGCTTGCGGGGCCGCACCGCGATCAGGTTTCGACCCCAGGCCGGTCAAGCGCTTGCTCGGTCGGTTCGCTCACAGGATGCTCCAGGCGTTTATGGGATCTTGGTCGTATCTTAACACGCCCATAGGCTGGGGACAATGCGCATCTGGTATACCGACAGGGCTGATGTAGCTCTCGTGGAGCTTGGCTCCAGACTCCCACCGGGAATGGCCAGGAGGATCGCACGGTGAAAAAGATGCTCAGCACAGCAGATATTCATATTCACACCACCTACAGCGATGGGGTGGCCACGCCGACGCAGGTGCTGGCGTACGCTGCGGCACACACGGATCTGCGGGTGATCGCGATCACCGACCACGATGCGATCAGCGGCGCTCTGGAGGCCCGCGACCTCGCTGGCGAGTTTGGGCTTGAGGTGATCGTGGGCGAGGAGGTCTCGACGCGCGAGGGGCACCTGCTGGCGCTGTTTATCGAGGAGGAGCTGCCAGCAGGCCGCCCGGCGGTCGAGACGGTGGCGGCCATCCATGCGCAGGGCGGGATCTGTGTGGCCCCGCACCCCTTCGGCATGCTGGTGCCCTCGGTGGGTCGCTGCGGCCCGCTGCGGCGCAAGGTTGGCCTGGATCGCGGCTGGCCGGTGGACGCCATCGAGAGCTTTAACGCCAGTCTCTGGCTGCCCCTCAATAATCGGGCGGCGGCCAGCTACGCCGCCCGCCACGGAATCCCCGCCCTCGGCGGGAGCGACGCCCACCACCTGGAGACGATCGGGCGCGGCTACACTCACTTCCCCGGCCGCAGCGCCGCCGACCTGCGCCGGGCTATCCTGGCGGGCGAGACGATGGCATGCGGGCGCCCGTGGTTCTGGGGGCCGCGTCTGCTGACAGCGTGGCTCTCGGTGCGTCTGGGCGGCGCACCTGACCTGCCTGTGACGGCCTAGGCTTTGGCTGCGCCCACTCGCTGATCGACGGGCCAGACTCGAAGAAGATCGAGGGCAGCAGGTTTAGCCGCTGGCTCAGCCACGGGAGTGCGGTCGTCATCAGCATCGTACCGGCCTGCCCCAGCGGGCTGCTTGTGCCCGGTCGCCTTGGGGGCGCGGCGCGCAGCCGACGCACGGCGGCGCAGGTGGCCCTGGCTTGCACCCAGATCCGCCACGGTGCATGCCCCAGCACGAGGGCGAAGCGCTCTAGCTCGGCGACCTCCAAAGGCGGCAGGTCGCTCCGCCCAGCCCATGTGGCATGGTGGGCGCTCAGGGTTGTCAGCGCCCGGCGGGATGCCGCTCGTAGCGCGGCGCGAGTCGGGCGATCGGCACGCCAGGCCGCGCCCATCAGCGGCAGCATCAGGGCGCGGGCGGCGTGAGATATCTCCAGGGCGCTCGCCAGGTAGCGGGCGCTATCCACAAGCTGCGTGGCCCGCTCGTCGCCCTGCGGCGCCAGCTCGGCCAGCCGTCGGGCGTGGGCCTCGGCCCGCGCCGCCGCATCCCCTGCCGCACGGATCGCGCCCTCGACATCGCCCACAGCGTCGGCCAGATAGGCCCAGATCGGCAGGGCTGAGGTCGGGCGCATCCACCAGACCCAGAGCAGCGGCGAGAGGTGGATTCCTCCCAGTGACTCCACCGCGCCCGGCAGCCGCCCCATATACCAGCCTCGCTCGATCAGCTCCGCTGAGTCCATGTAGAGGTCGGTCAGCGCTTCACTCCAGGGGTCAGGGGTCAGGAGACGGGAGTCGGGGGGGGATGTGGGCAGTTTGCTAAGGTGTCCGCGAATGCTCTCTCGCTGCCGGAGGCTCACGTCCTCCGGCCCCCGACTCCTGCCCTCCGACTCCTGCCCTCCCAGCCAGCCCCGCACAAAGGCATCGGCGTCCAGCTCAACATCCTGGGCTAGGGCGGCGGTGAGCGCGCTGCTGAGCTCGGTCCACAGGCTCCAGCCGCCTTCGCCGAGGGCGGCCCGGCCGCCGCCCCAGCCGCCGGTGGCGTTCCACGCCCAGATCCCGGCGCATTGCGGGTCGGCGGCGGCGCGGGCCAGGGCGGCGCGGTGCAGCTCGGACACCGAGCTTGGCACCATGCCGAACAGCTCGTACTCGCGGCGGTTCTGTAGCTCGACGATCTGGCGCGGGCCGGGCAGGCCGAGGGTCGGGTTGTGCGGCATCAGCCGGAAGAAGTCGGCCGGGCCGTGCTTCACCGAGGCCAGCAGGTTTGGTGAGCTGAGGCCGCCGAACACCTCGGCGTAGCGCTCCGGCGAGCAGATCAAGTCACCTAGCTCGCCGATGCCCACGCTCCAGGTGCGAACAATCAGGCGGCGGCTGTGACGCTCGCAGACGGGCAGCAGCGTCTCGATCAGGGCGCGCATAGCTGAAGGGCTGGTGTAGAGCATATGTCCGCAGTAGTCGCCGCCCTGGTTGTGGGCACCGCCGGCCTCGCCCACGCGCACCACCAGCCCGGCGACCTCGGGCATTGTGGTGAGCAGCTCGCTCATGGCCAGGCGGTTCAGCTCGGCCAGGCGCGGGCTGTCGGCGCGCAGCTCGCCCACGGCCAGGCGCAGCGGCGGGGTGCTCCACTGCATGTCGGTGGTCACATAGACCTCCATCCCCAGGGTGGCGGCGCGGGCGAACAGGCGGCCAAAGGCGGCGCGGTAGGCTAGGGCGCGCAGGCGGAAGGGGCTGTCGGCGGTGTAGACCGGCCATGGCGCACCGTCGAATGTTACCAGGTGGGCCATGTTGTCGATGACCACGCCGGTGTAGCCCTGGGCGCGCAGGGCCTCCAGGTGCGCGCAGGCCCGCTCCACCCCCACATCGAGCTGCCCCTGGTCAACATATGGCGCTGTGGGGAGGTCGATCTGCGTAAAGGGGAAGGAAGACCAGTTGCGGAAGGGCTTGCGCGGGTCGTAGAACGGCCCGCTCATATCGGCGAGTCGGATCATTGAATTTGTCCTGACACACGGTATGTTAAGTGCATGTGAAGAGTTCGTTAAGCGATCATTGTAGCACGGGAATCGCACGAAAGCGGCGACAGCGTGATGGTGACGCACGCGGCACCGGGCGCTGCGCCCGGTGCGTCTGCCTCCGCCGACGGTGGGGCCATCTGCCCATTTGGTGATCCGGGCTTGACATGTGTAACGCGGCGCGTTATACTCAGGCTGTGACGCAGCGCGTTATCTGTCAGGTGACATCGCACATAAGGAGTCCTACAATGGCAACCGAAACGATTAAGAGCGAACCAGTACAGCCCACGGACGAAAGCCCTGAGATGATCAAAGTGATCGAGGCCAATATCAACGAAGCTCAGAAGACAGTTGTCCAGGCCGGCGGCACGCTGTTCGCCTGGCTGAGCAAGCTGCCATTGGCGAGCCTCGGCCTGGTCGGGATGATCGGCGATGAGGCCAAGGCTGTCATGAACAAGTTCTATCTGAACAAGCTCATTGAGCGCGGCGAGGCCGTCCAGAAGGACACTGAAGCGTGGATGAAGGAAATGCAGGAGCGCTTCCGCTAGAAGCGACCGCAGGCTTAGCAACGAACGGAACGGATCAGGCACTGCCTGATCCGTTCTGTTTGTCGTTCTTGTCGGAGATATCGTCCGACAGAAGGTGTTCGCCCCAGCGCGTGGTGTGTGCTGGTTGATGCCTGAACGCCTAGCGAGCGGTATGATCCAGCCTCAAAGCAGCCCGATCGCGAAGGCGGCGACAAGCAGCGCCGCGCCGATGGCCAGGCCACTGAAGAGGTAGAGTCCATAGGTGCGCAGGCGGGTGCTGTTCAGCAGGGCGCGCTCGTCGCGGTGGCTAATGATGAAGTGGCGGCCACGGTTGACCGGGTGGCGCATCAGCACCGGCTCGCCGCCGTCGTCGGCTAATGTGGCCAGCACATAGACCCGGTTGCCGAGCGGCAGGGCGCGCTCCTCGCGCCAGATCTGCCGCTCCACATTCACCTCGCCGCCGGTGTAGGACTCGAAGCGGGCCACCGTCTCCAGCAGGTCGATCTGGGCACCGGCGGTATCTACGGTGATCCGGCCGCTGGCATCGCGCACATAGAAGCGCGGCACCCGGTTGTCATGCACATCGAATGTGTGGCCGATGTTGCGCTGGCCGCGCTGGTGGGTCAGGCTATGCTGGCGATCCGCCCCAAGGGGGGCGCTATAGCCGAGCCGCTCCTTATCCTCCGTCACCGTGTAGTCGTAGGCCAGGCAGAGCGCCTCGCTGTAGGGCGCGCGCAGGGGCATGTCGCACTCGGATGTACCCACCACCTCGACGAGCTGCCCAAGGTGCCCCACGCGGTGCCGGGCGATCACCTCGGCCACGCTCAGGGTCTCGGTCTCTTTGATCGCGATGATGCTGCCCTCGCCGCGCCACGCGAAGATGGCGGCGATGATGCCGGCGAGCGCGAGGATTGAGGCGACGGCGAGAAGAATTGCCATGTTGAGTGCTGGGTCTTGATCGTTGAGCGTTGAGCTTAGTGTAAGCTGCGAGCATATCAAGAGCACAACCGAGGTGCGGTCTTTCATCCCCAGGTAATGAGCATGTAACGCAGGCGCGGGAAAACCCCGGCTAGAGTAGATAGAATTGCGACAACGTATGTCGCAGGCGTGTAGAAGCGAGGAAGAGCGATGAGGACAGTGCTGGGGAAAGTCGGCTACGTGCTGGCCAATATGGTCGTGATGGTGATCCTGCATGGCAACAGCAAGCAATTCTGGCCCAAGATTCCCTATCTGAGCCTGAAGAATGAGAGCACTGGCGAGCACGCGCGGCTGCTCTTCAACACGCTGGCGGTGGTGACGGTGTTCCAGGCGCTATTCGGGCGGCTCCCGCGCGAGCGCTGGATGGCCCGTGGTGCGGTGCTCGCGGCCATGCCGGCCACCCTGCCGGTGGTGATCTTTATTGGCCAGAATGTGCTGCGCCTGAAAGGCCAGGCCGCTGAGACCTATAACCTCTCGATGGTGCCGATCCTGCCGATTGCGGCCATGGTGGCCGAGGATAAGATCGCCGCCCGCGCATAAGCCGCTCACCAAGCCAAGGTAAGGGCGCAACAGGAGGGGCGCAACGTGCTGCGCCCCTCCTGTTGCGCCCTTACCTTTATGTCAGGAAGACCTTATACGCCGGGCTCTCGCTCTGGTCGGCGTGGCGATAGCCCAGGCGCAGCAGCGACTCGCGGAATCGCCCCATGTCGGCGTCGGGCACCTGGATGCCGGCCAGCACGCGACCGTGGGCGCTGCCGTGGTTGCGGTAGTGGAACAGGCTGATGTTCCAGGATGCGTCGAGGGATTCGAGGAACTGGAGCAGGGCGCCGGGTCGCTCGGGGAACTCGAAGCTGTAGAGCCGCTCATCCACCGCATCGGGCGAGCGCCCGCCCACCATATGCCGCAGGTGGACCACCGCCAGCTCATCGTTGGTCAGGTCGATCGCCTCGTGGCCAGCGGCGGCCAGATCGTCCAGCAGAGCGGCCCGCTGGTCGGCCCGCTCCAGCTGCACGCCCACGAAGATATGGGCCTGGGCGCGCGGCGCGTAGCGGTAGTTGAACTCGGTGATGTTGCGCCCGCCCAGCAGCCTACAGAAGCGCTTGAACGAGCCCGGCTGCTCGGGGATGGTGATGGCCAGCAGCGCCTCGCGGTGCTCGCCGATCTCAGCCCGCTCCGCCACGTGGCTCAGCCGGCTGAAGTTCATGTTCGCCCCGCAGGTCAGGGCCACTAGGGTCTCCCCGCTCGTCCCCTGCTCCTCCACGTAGCGCTTGAGCCCGGCAACCGCCAGGGCGCCCGCTGGCTCCTGCACCGCCCGCGTGTCGTCGAAGACATCCTTAATCGCCGCGCAGACCTCGTCGGTATTTACGCGCACGATCCGGTCGATGTATTTCTGGGCCAGGCGGAAGGTATGCTCGCCCACCCGCCGCACCGCCACGCCGTCCACAAAGATCCCGACCTGGGGCAGCGTCACCCGCTCGCCCGCATTCAGGCTCTGGAACATCGCGTCGGAGTCGTCCGGCTCAACGCCGATGATCTCGACATGGGGGTTGATGCTCTTGAGGAAGACGGCGATCCCGCCGATCAGGCCGCCGCCGCCGATCGGGACGAAGACCTTGTAGCGCGCGGCGCGGATCTGCTGAGAGATCTCCAGGCCAATGGTGCCCTGCCCAGCGATCACCAGCGGGTCGTCGTAGGGGTGGACAAATGTCATGCCATTCTCGGCCTGGAGCGTATAGGCGTGGGCCTCGGCGTCGCTATAGCTGTCGCCGTGCAGCACGACTTCGGCGCCGCGTTCGCGACAGGCGCGCACCTTGATCTCGGGCGTGGTGGCCGGCATAACGATCACGGTGCGCAGGCCGAGGCGCTGGCCGGCGTAGGCCACGCCCTGGGCGTGGTTGCCGGCCGAGGCGGTGATCACCGCCCGCTCGCGCTCCTCGGCGGTCATATGGGCCATGCGGTTGTAGGCGCCGCGCAGCTTGAACGAGAAGATCGGCTGGAGATCCTCGCGCTTAAACAGCACCTCGTTGCCCAGCCGGGCCGAGAGCAGCGGCGCGGCCTGAAGGGGCGTCTCGCGGGCGACATCATAGACACGGCTGGTGAGGATGCGCTGAAGGTAGTCCAGGTTCACGGAAGATCCTTAATGATGGGCGATGGAACGGCACAGCGTGATGCGCCCCTACATCGGCACAGGTGGAGCGGTACGAACAATCTCCATCCACTTCTCGGTGTCGCTGATCGGGGTGAAGCCGAACTTCGCATAGAGCCCGTGGGCGTCGCGGGTGGCTAGCATAAAGCGCCGCAGCCCGCGTAGGTCGGGGTGGTCGGCCACGGCACTGATCAGCCAGGTGCCCAGGCTATGGCCCTGATACTTCTCCAGCACAAACACATCGCAGAGATAGGCGAAGGTGGTGAAGTCCGTGATCACACGGGCCAGGCCGATCTGTATGCTGCGGCCGTGGTAGAGCCCAAAGCAAAGGGAGTGGGCCAGCGAGCGGGCCACCTGCTCGCGGCTGCGCCCGGCGGCCCAGTAGGAGCGCGTCAGATACCCGTGGATCACGTCCAGATCAAGCCGTGCCGGGTCGGTGCTGATGCTGAAGCCGTCTTCGAGTAGTTCATAAGGCGGCAGGTTATCGGTGGTGGGCATAGGGCAGGCTCGCCTATAGTCATACGTTGTCCACAATGCGTCAGATGGTATCATAAGATTGCAGATTGCAGATTGCAGATTGTCAGAACGCAGAACACAGAACGCAGATGCAGGCTAGTGGTTCGCCACACTGGTTATACGGGATGCCCGATGGGAGGGGCTCGGGGAGGGCTTGTCCCTCCCCGAAAACACACCCCGCATCATCACTGTGGCGCGCTACTAGGCCCAATCTGCAATCTGCAATTTGCAATCTACAATCGCAACAGGCCGCGCGGCGGCGAGAGTGAGGCAGGGGTGCGGCGATTTATCGGGCTGATCCTGATCGTGACGGGCGTCTTCGGGCTGGCGATCAGCGCCGTCGGCCTGCTCGCAGTCTGGCAGGGCACGGCGATGGCCGTCGCGGCGGCCGAGCGGGAGCTCGCCGCCCTCGACCAGGCCCTGCTGACCACCGACGACGGGCTGGCTGTCGCCGACGGATCGCTTGTCGACGCGCGGGCCTCCCTGACCTCGCTGGCGGCAACCATCGGCGGGGCCACTCAGACCATCACCGACACCCTGCCAGTGCTGGACAACATCGGCGGGCTGGCTGGCGATGAGCTGCCGAAGACGGTGCGCTCGACCCAGGCGGCCCTCGGGTCGGCCCAGGAGACGGCGCGGGTGGTCGACAGCGTGCTCGGGACGATCAGCGGCTTCGGGCTGATCAGTTCGGCCACCTACAACCCGAAGGTGCCGCTGGGCGACTCTATCGGCCAGGTCTCGGCCAGCCTCAACACGCTGCCTGGCTCGCTGGAGAAGGTTGCCACGGGGGTGGGCGCGGCCCGCACGAACCTCGGCCAGCTGAATAAAGACCTCGGGGCGGTGGCGACGGGGATCGACGGGGTGCGGGTGAATCTCGATCAGGCGGCGGGGGTGGTGACACAGTACCGGGGCATCGTGGGCGACCTGCGGGCGCAGGTGGCGGCGATCCGTGCGGCGGCCCCGACCTGGATCGACATGGCTGGGCTCGGCGTGGGGCTGCTGCTTATCTGGCTGGCCCTGGCCCAGCTGGCGATCTTCGCACAGGGCTTCGAGATGCTGCGGCGCAAGTGAGGATGTGATCTATGGACATCGAGGATCAAGTGACGCCCGCGCAGTGGCGGGTGTTGCGGCAGGGGCCGTGGGCGGCGGGGTGCTATGTGGCGACGTCGGTTGGCGGGAAGGTGCAGCAGGTGCGCGAGCTGCTGGCCCTGGGGGAGGCGCTACGCCAGGAGCTTGAGTGCGAGGGCAAGGGCGATCTGGTGGGGGCAGTGGCGGCGGCAGTGCTTGGCGATTCCTACGCAGATCTGGAGCCCGGCCTGAGCCCCGACAACCGGCCTGCTCTGCTACAGGCGGTGGCGGCGGCCGGGGCGGCGGCGGCGGGCCTGCCGGGCGGCGAGATCTACCGGCGCTGGCTGGTTGGCCTGGCCCGCGCCGTGGCCGAGGCCGAGTCGGACGGCGGATTCCTGGGCTTCGGCGCCGAGGCCATGCACGCCGCCGAGCAGGCAGCCCTGGCCGAGATCGCCGAGGCGCTGGGGCTGCTGGGGGTGTAGGCTGTGTCTATCGCCCTAAGTAGACGACCAGCAGCGTAACCACGAAGAAGCCGATCGACACGCTGAAGAGCTGGTACCAGCGGCGGTACATCGCGGGCGAGCATGGGTAGCTGATCGGACGAATCCACAGGAAGATAAAGCCTATCGTCGCAACGAACTGCGCGATGAAGAGGCCTATCTTCAGCAGCACCCAGCTATTCCAGCCAATGTAGAACTGCGCGAGGGCGATCCCAGACACAAGTAATCCGATGAACACAACATCGACGAGTTTCACCTCGCGGCGGATGTAGGAGCGCAGCAATTCGCCCTCGGCGGCGGCGGCGGCGGGGTTCGTCAGCCGGCCCTCTAGCGTCCGCACAACTAGCAGCGATGCGACGATGGCACCCATCCATAAGGCGAAGCAGGTGACGTGGATCATGAGCAGGACGTGGTACATTGATCTCTCTCATGTGAAGCAGTCTGTGTGCGATAAGTGCTAGTCTACTCGCAGCCGCCGCGCTGTTGAGCGCACATCTGGCGACACGAGGCGAAAAGGCAACAACCGAGCGAGCAGGTTCAAGGCGCTGAGTCGCTACGGACTTGCCGATATTGACGATCCCAACTATATTTGTAGAGTCCGGTGCATGTTCGACAGCTCGGTTCAGCCGGTTTGCCTCGCGGCATTCTGAGCGGGGAGCTTGCCTCTCCTCGTAAGGCAGAAGATAAAGAGCACATTACGTACAAGGAGTATTGACAACCAATGGCTTCAGGAACAACGACCGATTTGCGCACAGGGATCGTGCTGCGCTACAACAATGATCTATACCAGGTAGTCGAGTTTCAGCACGTGGCGCCGGGCAACTGGCGGGCCTTCGTGCGCCTGAAGCTGAAGAATCTCAACAACGGCAAGGTGATCGAGGATCGCGTGCGCGCCGGCTCGGACATCGAGATCGTGCGTATCGAGCGGCGCACCATGCAGTTCCTCTACCGCGAGGGCAACGACTTCATCTTTATGAACAATGAGACCTTCGACCAGATCCAGGTCAGTGAGGCGGCTGTGGGCGATGGCGCGCGCTTCCTCAAAGAGAATGAGACTGCCGATCTGGTCTATGACGATGAGCGCGAGGTGTTGCTTGGCGTCGAGCTGCCGATCTTTGTGAATCTGGCTGTCACCGAGACGACGATCGCCGTCCGTGGCGACACGGCCACCAACGTGACTAAGGCGGCCACTCTGGAGACGGGCGCGGTGATCCAGGTGCCTGGCTTCGTGAACGAGGGCGATGTGCTGAAGATCGACACGCGCACGGGCTCCTATATCGAGCGAGTGTAGTTTTCATATATTTGGTTGAAATTGCCAGCGAAGCTGGCAATTTCAACCAAATATTATGAGGGATTATAGGGCGCAGCCCTACCGCACCGTTTGCGGCGCGAGGGGCAACGCCAGCGACTCAAGCATCTGCGCGCGCGCCCCTAGCGGCTCCAGCCGCACCCCGCCATCCTCTGGGTAGTAGGCGAACACGGCCCGCTCGAAGTACTGCATCACGCGCATCCCCCCGTCGGCAGCGCGGCCGGTGAACTCCTCGGAGATCGGCAGGCCGAACACATCAACGCCCCCGCCGCGCTGCCAGAAGTCCAGAAACGCCTCCTTAATCCCGTGGCCGGTCTGGGCGAAGAAGAGCGGCGCGCCTGCCGGGTCGCCTGGGGCCAGGGCCACGCGCCCGCCGAAGGCCAGGGACTCGGCGGCAGCCCGCCCCAGCGGCGCGGGCTGCACGTAGTAGGGCGTGTCTGCCTGATCGTCGCGCAGCTCGATCACCGCGTTGGCGAAAGCCTGGGTGATCCCGCCGCTATCATCGCGGGCGGGGGCCAGGGGCGGGCCGAATCGCTCGCGCCCGCCGAGCGCCCGCCAGTAGCGGTAGATCGTCGCCGGAACCGCTACCCCATCCACCGCGCCAGCATCCGGCGTGGGCAGGGTATCCTCGGCCTGGGACAGCACCGCCTGGAGCCCGGCCAGGTTCTGCGCGTACTCGCTATCGTCGCCCGTCACCAGCTCAGGCGTGATCGCGGCGATGCCCAGGCTGCCCGCCCAGTCGTTCATCCCCCCGGTAATGTTGTAGCTCGGCCAGTAGCGGCTGTACTCGTAGCCCGCCCCAGCCGCATATGCCTGGGCCATAGTGATCGAGGGCGCGTGCTCGCAGAAGGCCGGGAAGACGAGCCCGGCGTTCGAGTGGATGAAGATCGCGCCCGAGGCGTCGAGCAGGAAAGCGCGGATGAGCCGAACCTCCGTCTGCGAGTCGGGGTAGGGGCCGCCGGTGTCCGAGACAATCCCACGCGCGCCCTGCACGGTGGGGCTCCAGTCATTCTCGGCGCAGGTGTCGAGGTCGGTGTTCATATTGCGGTTCAGGTCAACCCCCACGCCATCGAAGCGCGTCCCGATCTCCAGTCCATCGGGGTTGATTGTGGGGATGAGGTAGAGCCGCACGCCGGGGGGCACCGCCTCGGGGCTGGCCCGGAAGTGGTCGATTAGCTGGAGGGTGAGGCGGTAGGTGTTGGCCTCGGGGCCGCCGTGGGTGTCGCCCACCACCACCAGCTTGCGCGGGCCATCGCCCACCTGCACCACCTGGATGGGCCGCCCCTGGCCCGAGAGGCCGAGGGTGAACTCGCGCAGCGTGGGCTGGGCGCGGGCAACAGGGGCGAGGGCTGTGCCACCAAGGAGTACGAGGATCACGAGGGCGAGCGCGAGATGGCCAATCTGCAATCTACAACCTACAATCTGCAATCGCACTACGCCCCCCTGGCCCGGCGTTTGGCGGCCACAAAGTGGTCGTGGGTCAGATTAATGCTGGCGGTGATCCGGCTGATCTCGGCGCTCTCATCGCTAGAGATCTCGCCGTCGGCGGCGGCCACGGCGAAGAGGGCGTCGATGAAACGGGAGCGCTCCTCGATGCTGGCCGCATCGGCGAACTCCTTGGTGAGCCGGAAGTAGTCGAGGTCGGCGGCCGACTCGGCCAGGGCCACCTCGGCCACCAGAGCGGCTCGCGCGTGGCTAATGCCCCAGCCGGACTCTAGCGAATCTACTATACGCGCGAACTCAGTCTCGGTCACGACATTGTCCACGCGGGCGACGCGGGCGAGCAGACCGCCTGCCAGGGCCAGGGTGTGGGCCTCGTCGGCGGGGATGCCCAGGTCGTCCTCGGGCGTATTGCCGAGGCGTTGGCGCACCGCATAGTAGATCCGGTTGTTCAGAAACTCCTCAAGGTACTGCTCGCGGTTCGGCCCCCTGGAGCGGATGGAGCCGCGCAGCAGGCGACCGATCTGGGCGAGCAGGCCGAGGTCTACCCGCTCCAGGGCGGCATGGATCTGGTCGGCCACAGCCCGCTCCTCGCCGGTGATCACCCGGTCGGCGCGGAGTACCTGGTCGAGGGCGGCCAGGGCCAGCGCCCGGTCGCCGGGGCCACGCAGGGCGGTCGCCAGATCATCTACCAGGCGCACGCGCTCCTCAGCCTCCACGGGCGAGTGCAGGTAGATCTCCAGCTCGGCCCACTCGTTGGCGGTGAGGGCCATCTCGCCGGAGCCGCCGGTCTGCCCGAGCTCGGCCAGGATATTCTTGAGGCTGTTCACCTCATCGCTGGCTAGGTGTCCGTCGGCCCAGGCGGCGGCGATGATGACTTTGGCGAGCGCCATCGTCAGGGGGTTCTTGGGCATTCCGGGATTCCTCTTCAACGACCGACTGCCATCAGGGGTGCCGCGCTCTGCTGGCGCATATTGAATTTCCAGGTCATCGGTGCTATTGTACACGGTAACATAGATCACGCAGTTGCGGCGATGGAGCCACCCCGAGCGATGAAAGCTTGCCCCGTGCGGGGCGGGCTTTTTTTGTGTACCAACAAACATAACGAGGAGGGGTGCCATGAGCAAAGAGAAGACACCGAAGCAGGCATGGATCTGCCCGAGCTGCGGGAAGCAGCTGTCCATCGAGGGCGATCTGCTGCGCTGCGCGGAGCACGGCGAGTTCTTCCGCTACGGCCCGCGCCTGCTGGTGCGCGTGCCCAGCAAGGACGCGGCAGCCGCGCTCATGCCCTGGCAGACGATGCAGGAGAAGGCGGTTGGGTAGGCTCATGGCGTAGGGGCGCATCGCGATGCGCCCCTACGGAGCGATCATTACCACCCGCCCCCGCTGCTGCCGCCGCCGAAGGAGCCCCCGCTGCTGCCGCCGCCGAAGGAGCCTCCGCTAAACCCACCGCCACCCCAGCCGCCGCCGCCAGAACTACCCCCGCTGCCGCCGCCCGACCAGCCGCCGCTGCCGCCCCAGCCGCCGTGGCGCCTGCCGCTGCTCAAAATCTCGCCGACGACCATGCCGCCGATGAAGTCGCCCACACCGCCGCCGCCGCCGCCACCCCGGTTGGCGTGGCTGCGCAGCTCGCGGGAGACATCGCGGGCCTCGCTGGTGATCGCGCGGGCGATGCTGAGGGTCTTGGTAAGCTGGCCCTCGCCGCTGATCGGCAGGCGGATCTGGTCGAAGCTGCGCCGGGCGGCCTGGAGCCGCTGGCTAAGGCCGCGACTGCCGGGAACCTGTCGGCCATAGCTGGCGTAGAGCCCTTCGGCCTCCTGAAGCGCCGTGCGGGCCTTGGTCAGCTCGTCATTCAGGTCGCTGCGCAGCTGCTCAAGGCGCTGCACATCGTTGTAGGCTACCTGGTAGATCTTAGCGCTCTCCTCCTGAAGCTTGCGGTAGGTGGCGGCGCTCTTGCTGAGGGCGGCGCTGCGCTGGCCCTCCTCTAGCTCGTCGGCCTGTCGGCGCACCGCCTGGGCTTGGTCGAGGATGCCGCGCAGATCTGCGATCGCCTTCACGCTCCCCGGCTGGAGGTCGTCGCGGTGGAGTCCAGCGAACTTAATGATCTTGGTCGTTTCGGACTCGGCGAGCTGGCGGGCCTCGTCGGCCTGCTGGCGCAGCTTCTCCATGGCCTCGGCCTCGCTGCGGGCACCAGCCAGAGCCGCATCGGCCAGCTGATCGGACTCCTGGGCGTCGCGCACCAGGGTCAGCCAGTTCGGCTTAGGGTTGTTGGCCTCGGCCTGGGCCTGGCCGAGCAGTTCCTGGGCGCGCTGGAGCTTGGCCTCGGGGTCTTTGCCAACATCGGGGTCGTTCCCGCGCACAAACTCCCAGCCGGCGACAATGCTGCGCTGGGCCTCGTCCATGATGGCCCGGGCCGTATCGCGGGCCTGCTCCAGGTCGCGCAGGCGCGCGGTGATCGCATCGATGAGCTCGTGGACGAAGGCCAACTCATGGGTGGCGGCGTCAAGATCCTCTTTGGCCTCGTGGAACTCCTGAGCATCCATCGTGTTGCGCGCCCTGGCGCTCTCCCAGTGCCCGTGGGCGCGGCTGGCGGCGGCCTCGGCCTCGCTGCCGTTGCCACGTATGTCGCTCCAGGTGGCCTCGGCGAACTCATCCACCATGTCGAAGGCGCGTCGGCCCTCGGCGATCAGATCGGCCGCCTTCAGGCCAGCCGCCTCGACGACGCCCAGCCGCTCGTCGTTCTGCGCGTGCAGGATCGCCAGCCCGGAGCCGTTAGATACCGCCTCATCAAGCATCGTCTGGGCGGCCTGAAGCTTCACCGCCGCCGCCGGGGGGCCGCCGGACTGGAGGGCGCGGCCGGCATCTGTGAGCACGGTGCGGGCACCGTCGAGGGCGCTCTGGCAGACATCCATGCGGTAGCCCTCGGCGGCGAGGCGCACCGCATCGCTGCGGGCCTGGACGATCCCGGCGCGGATGGTGGCGTAGCGGTCAAGGGTGGCGATCAGGTTGGCTGCGGTCTCCGACGCCGCCTGGGCGGTCGCGATGGCGCTGCGGGCATCGTGCCCCTCAAGCGCTCGCTCGGCCTGGGAAACCTGCTGCTGGGCCGGGCCGAGGGCCGCCGTGTGGTCGGCGATCTCCTTGCCCAAGCTTAGCAGCCGGTCGGCGGCGTCGGCTAGGATTTTTTTGCGCGGGCGATCTCCTCTGGGGCCTGGCGGGCCAGGTCGTCTAGCTCGGCGCGGATCTGCTCGACGGCGACCAGATCAGTGGCTACGGCCTGGGCCTGATCGCGTATTTGGTTGTAGGCGGCGGCGCTGGCATTGACTTGGGCGATCTGGGGCTTCTCGTAGCGCTCCAGCTGCTCGCCCACATCGTCGAAGCCGGTCTGAACCTTTACGAAGCGGGCCTGGGCCGCTGCCTGAGCCACGCGCAGCCGCTCGACATCCGCAGGCGCGTAGGAGACCCGGTCGTATTGGGCCTTCTCCTCGGAGTTGCGGAAGCGCTGGCCGAGGCTGGTGATCAGCGCGGCCGCGCCATCCTTGGCTTCCTTAAGCTGCCGCTCGGCCTCGGCCTTTGTCTTGGCCTTGCGGCGGCGGCTGGCGTAGATCGCGCCCCCGGCGATGGCCGCAGCCGCCGCGAGACCGCCCGCCGCGAGCGGCGTGGTATCGACATTCAGGCTGCCGTTCGGCGAGGGCGGGCTGACAATCGCCTGCTCGATCGCGCCGAGTGCGCTAGTGAAGGCACCTGTGTAGTTGCCGCTAGAGAGGCCGGAGTTGAGATCGTTCTCGCGAATCAGGTTGCGGTTATCATTGACGGCGAGTGCCTCGTTCCAGTCATCACCATTGCCAATGACGCTGTATCGCTCGTCCAGCGCCACGTAGATCGCGATCATCTTTGTACGGTAGAGACCATCTCTGAGCAGGCCGTCCTCAGTCAGGCGGTTGGTGAAGTCGCTCTCGCCGCCACTTTGCACGAGGTAGACGGCCACCTCAGCGCCGCGATTGAGCAAGGGCTGGGCGGCGCGCTGCACCGCAGCGCGATCAAGCTTGCCGCCCGGATCGGTAATCACGAGTTGGCCCTGGGCGAGGGCCGGCGCGGCCAGCAGCAGCAGGAGCGCTACTGCAGCCGCTAGTCGGAGGATGGAGCGGATCATATTCCCTCCAAAATTCAGTGTTGAGGACTGAGCTCTCATACGCAACATGCAATTATGGTGCCGGTGGGGCAGAGAGATCAAGCGCGCTGTCGGGGGCAGTAATGCCAACATCGGTGTCGAAGTCGAACATGTGCATCATCAAGACGAAGCTGAAGGGCAGCGGCGTCTCGCCCGGGGTCGTCCCAGCGAAGGTTAGGCTCACCTGATGCAGGTAGCCATCCTCGCAGACCCAGAGGTCGGAACCGACGCTATCGACGTGCTCAGGGGCTGTGTCAACCGGCATGCCGCTGTCGCTCAGGCTCTTCAGGACAGCCAGGGAGACGGCGCGGTCGCCGCTGAAGCGCTGGCAGGTTTGGCTGTCGATCTGCTCCTGGCCGGCTGGCGTAAATCCGGCGGGGTCAACGCCGCTCTGGGCGACGAGGGCGAGCAGGCCGGCGGGGTAGAGCGGCGGAGTGGCCATAACCGACCGGGCTTGGGGCAGGCGGTACCAGGAATCCTGGGTCGCGCCGATCACCGAAATAGGGCCGTGGATGTAGTTCTGCCCGGCGACGTGTACCACCTGGATGCCGCGAGGCGAGCTGCTGCCGTAGAGGGCGGTGACGAAGCCAGTGAGCGCAAATCGGTAGTCGGCGCCAGAGAATGCGCCCTTCATGCCCATGATCTCGGCGGGGGCCTGCGAGCTCCCGAGGGTGATCGCCCCAACCGCCCCGTTGCCGCTCATTGTCACATCGACCATGTAGCTCTGGGCGATGGAGGCAGCCTGCACTCCAGCCAGCAGATCCGCCGATGCCGCCGATGTATCGGAGCTGCCGGTTGCTGTGGCGATGGCCGTCGGCGGGGGGGTGGCCGTCGGCGGGGGGGTGGCCGTCGGCGGGGGGGTGGCCGTCGGCGGGGGGGTGGCCGTCGGCGGGGGGGCGACGGGGCCGCAGGCGGCGAGGAGCAGGGCGAGCAGGATGATAGGCGCTAGTCGGTGCATCTGGAGGTGTCTCAGCTATAGCAGGTTTAGGTTAGGAGGCTGTAGCGGGATTATATCATGCGAGGATGGGCGAGGAGGCTCACAAGTACGTATCCGGTAGTTGCGTATAGCACATCGCTGCGGTATGATACGTCAAAGGTCGCGGCAAAGGAAAGGCAGGTCGGACATGGATCTCTGGGTCATGATTGGCATCGTCGTCTTCGTGATGATCGGGCAGGCCGCTCTCTGGTCGTGGGTGCTGATCGAGCGCCAGCGGAAGATCCCTGACGTGAAGATCCTCAACTGGGATGAGCTGGTCGTCGAGGCGCGGAAGATCGCCGACAACTACTACAAGGCGATGGGACGACAATAGCAGCGAATGTAATGAAGCGAAAGCACTGCTTTCGCTTCATTCATTTTATTCACTCTGAGGCGTCGGTCGGGTGAAGCTGGAGTTCGCGCAGGAACATGAGGAAGGTTCGCGCCTGCTTCTTGTGGTCGGGGCTCAGGCCGTCGTAGAGGGTGACGAACGCATCGCGGTCGCGCGTCTCACTGGTGAACTTATACTCGTCGCGCCCAGCCGCCTCATTGATCAGGTCGATGGCAGTAGTGCGCAGGTGGATCGCCAGCGCTTCCAGTTCGGTGATCCGCACCCCCGTCTGCCCCGACTCCACTCCAGAGATGTATGATCCGCTGACGCCGATCTTCCCGCCCAGATCCGTCTGGGTCAGCCGGTCGCGCTGGCGCTTGCGCTTGATCACCTCGCCGATTCGCTCATTCAGGTTCGCCATAACACCTCCTCACACCTCTCAGCAAATCTGCAATCTGCAATTGTATGCCGCTACGCCCCCGCCTGGCGCGGCCGGATGACCAGGGTGTCGCCCTGACGAGATGCGCGGATGGCGGCCCCGCCGCGCATGCCCTCGGGGAGCAGGATGTGGCGGCGGTAGGGGCCGGCGCGCACGATCAGCTCGTCGCCGCTGAGGGTGAGCCCCAGATGCTCGCGGCGCAGGCCGGGCATGTCGATCGCCACGTGGGGGTCGGGCGGGCCGACGAGGCGCAGGGGCGGCTCGGCCGGAGGGCCTGGCATGACATCTCCGCCTGTATACAGCGCCGCGCCGATGGCTACCAGGCCGGGCACGCCGCCGGGGGTGGCGGCGGCCGCAAGCCGCCGCATAGGTAGCTCGGCCCAGGTCTGGGCGGCGTCGGCAAGAACCTGGCGCTGCTCGGCCACCATCAGCCCCAGCGCAGTGAGCCCCTCGGGCAGCAGCGGCCCAGCGATAATCTGCTCCACCGAGAGCCCGAAGAGTTGGAGGGCCGGCAGTGCCAGCGCGGCCTCCTCTAGGCCGCCCCGGTCGGGCCGCAGCACGTAGCGCACCCGCGTCTGCGCGGGGGCCACCGTCTCATCGCGCAGGCGCTCCAGCTTGACGCGGGCATCCTGCACCTGGCCGATCCACTCAAAGGGGATGAGCGCCGAGGGCACCATGGCGCGAGACATCGAGGCGCTGGAGCGGCCGGGTTCGCGGTCGAGGCCAAGGAGCAGGCGCAGCGACCAGCGGAAGGTGTCGGGCACGCCGAGGGCGCGCAGCAGCGCGTCGTGATGCCCGGCATCCACGCAGATAAGGTCGTAGCTGGCGGACAGGTGGTGCAGGCGGGCCACGGCCAGGAAGAGGTCGCTGCCGGGGATGATCGGCAGCTCCTCGGCTCCAATGGACGAGGCGGGGGTGCCGCCAGCGCGACCGCGCAGATCGCCCCAGACGGTGCCCAGATCCTCTAGGGCGTTCAGCGCCCAGAGGTCGAGTCCGGGCGCAACGTGCTGGGGCGCGCCGGAGGAGGGGGCGACGCCCAGCAGGGGGCCGACGCTATGCGAGGGGCCGATGCTGGCGATGAGGGCGCTGCGGCCACCGGCGGCGGCGGCGGCAGCAGTGGCGGCGGCGGCGGTGGCAGTAGCGCCGCCGGAGCTTCCGACAAAGATAAGAATCATAGGTTGCTCATCTTGCAGACAGGATACGGTGGTGCCATGTGGGCACGCCGGGAATCAGTGTAGCACGCTTTGGCGGGGACGGGGTGCGGCGTAGAGTCTTGCAAAGATACCCATGGCGGGCGGTTGAAACCGCGCCGACGGGGCGCTCCGCGCCGGGCGTCGGCGCAGGCCGACGCCGGAACCGCCCGCGCAGGCGGGCGGCTGGCCGCAGGCCCCCGTGACGCGGCTTCAGCCGCCCGCGACGTTGCTCATGCCCTGGTCGGCGTCCGGGCTATGGTATACTGCCCGGAGGTGTGCATATGAAAGGGTTGGAGAGCAGAATGCCGGTTCTGCGCCCGCTGGCCCGCATCTGGACGGCTCTACTCGCCCTCGCAGCGCTGACGCTGGTGCTCGGCCTCGTTGTGCGTTGGCTGTTTCCCGTTACCCCCTGGATCGCGGCCCCCACACTGGATACCAACACCCCCGTCGATGGTGCCGTCGATGTGCTCCCGCGCAGCGAGGTCGTACTTAGCTTCAGCGCGCCTATGAACCGCGCCGCAGCCAGGGGCGCGGTGCGGATCACGCCGCATACCGAGGGGGCTTTCCGCTGGTCGGACGACGCTAGGCAGCTCACGTTTACTCCGGCGACCACCCTGGAGCCGGATACGGACTATACGATCCTGGTGGGAGGCGGTGCGCTGGGCAGTTGGTGGCAGCCGATTGCGGCCCCGCGCCAGATCCGATTTCGTACTGCGCCTCTGCCCGCCGTCGTCGCCGCCCTGCCGAGCGTGCCCGGCGCGCCCATCGATGGCTCGCTGGCGATCATCTTCAGCCAGGCCATGGTTCCCGCCGATCAGGTCGACCGCCCCCGCGCCCTGACCCAGATCCAGATCGATCCGCCGGTCTCGGCCCAGATGCGCTGGATCGACCAGACGACTCTGCTCATCCGCCCGGACACCCCGCTGCGGGCGGCCACCCGCTATACCGCCACCATCGCGCCCGAGCTGACTGACTTGCGTGGGGTTGATCTGGGCCGACCATTTAGCTGGAGCTGGAGCACCGCCTGGCCTGAGCCGCTCGACCGCGCCCCCGTCAACGACGCCCGCTGGGTTAGCCCGCACCAGCCCCTGGCCCTCACGCTCTCGGCCCCGCTCGACCCGGCGCTGCTGCGCTCGGCCCTGGCGATCAACCCGCCGGTGGAGGGCGAGATCACGACGGCGCAGATCGATGCGACCCAGGTGGTCACCTTCACGCCTCGGCTCGCATGGGAGTATGGCCGCAGCTATCGTGTGAGCCTGACCTCCGATAACCCGGATCTCGTCGCGCCGCCGGACATCGGCTGGAGCTTTAGCGTCGAGCCGGAGCCTGGTCTGATCGCCTTCTCCCCCGGCCAGGGCCAGATGATTGCGGCTGGACAGGAGGTGCGCCTGATCTTCAGCACGCCGATGGACGAGGCGGCGCTGCGGGCTGGCCTGAGCATCGATCCGCCTGTGGGCGATCTCTCGCTTGAGGTGAGCGAGACGGAGGTGCGCCTGCGGCCAAACCTCCAGCCATCCTCGACCTATACGCTCACGGTGGCCGCCGACACGCCCGACCGCAGCGGCGAGCCGCTTGGCGTCACGGCGACGGTGCGGCTACAGGCGGCCGCCGCCGAGCCAGCCCTGCGCGCGCCCACGGCAACTGCCAATGTTATCAGCCTGCCGATCAGCCAGACGGCCCAGATCGTCCTGGAGCGGATCAACCTGTCGCGCCTGGACTTGACGCTCTACCAGCTCGATACGCCGACGGCGGTGCGGGCGATGGGCCTTGCTCCCGATGCGTGGCGCGACTTCAGCCCCGAGCGCTACGGTCAGTCACTGGCCCGCAGTTGGCAGTTGCCCCTGAGCGACCCCGCCGATACCCCGACGCGCGACCCGATCACGGTGGCGATCGCCGATGACGCGCCCCTGCCGACGGGAATCTACTACCTGCGCGTGCGCTCGCCCGAGGGGCCACGGGCCGACCTGCTGCTCCAGGTGTCGTCGCTGGATCTCACGCTGCGCCAGAGCGATAGCCAGGTGCTTGTCTGGGCCACTGATCGGACGAGCGGCGAGCCGGTGAGCGATGTGCCGCTGCTGCTCTACACAGGCGAGTCGCTGATCACCCGAGGGAAGACGGACGCCGCCGGGGTCTGGGAGCAGCCGATCCAGCGACCACAGGGCGGCGCACCCTACCTCGTCCTGGCCGACGGCCCCGCCCCGGCCCTGGTGCGCGGCGACTGGCTGGCTACTCCTATGGACAAGGCTTCGCCGCGCTTGGGCAGCCTGCTCTTCCTGGATCGGCTCGCCTACCAGCCCGGCGACAGCGTGCAGGTCGGCGGGGTCGCCCGCGCCCGTGACGCCGACGGCGCTATGATGTTGCCCATTGCCAGCACACCTTGTCGGATGCAGCTCCTAGCCGCTACGCCGCTGACGCCAAGCCCGAGCGCAGCCTGCGCGATCTCGGCCACTGGCGCGCTCAGCGGCACCCTGCGGCTCTCGTCACGCCAGCCCCCCGGCGACTACCGTCTGCTCGTGCAGGTGGGCGACAGTACAGCTGAGCTGGCGCTGCGCGTGGCTGATCAGGTTGCGCAAGCTGATCTGTTCTTCGCCGAGGCTGGCGGTCAGGTGACGCTGCGCGCCATGCGATCTGGGCTGCCCCTGGCCGGAGCGATGGTTAGCTGGACGCTCGATCTGGAGCCGCTGGCAATCTCGGCTGACCCTGAGGGGTTTCACTTCAGCACAGAGTCTGGCTTGCTCGGTCAGTTCAGCGGCGCTGGTACAACCGACGATGACGGCATGCTGGCGATCCCGCTCCCTATGCGCGATGCGGCAGAGGGGCCGCTGCGCTATCGGCTGCGGGCCGAGCTGCGCTCCGGTGATGATCTACTTGCCGTTGGCCTTCATGATGGACAGATCCTCCCAACAGACGACCGAGTCGGCCTACGGTTGGCGAGCCGAATCGTCATGAGCAATGAGCGGGCGACGGTCGATCTGCTCGTCCTGTCCGCAGACGGCACCCCCGCGTCAGGTCGGCGAGTCGGTCTAGCCGTCTACCACAGCGGCAATGTCGGCAGCGCCCCGGTTATCGTGCGCAGTGCCACCAGCGACGCTCAGGGCTACGCCTCTGCGCAGCTCGTCCAGCTGCCCCCTGGCGCGTACGAGATCGTCGCCTCCTTGGGCGATAGCGCCAGCAGCGCGGGGCTCTGGGTGGTTGGCGGGCGCTACGCTGGCTGGCAGAACGCGCCGGGCCAGGTGACGCTGGTGGCCGACCGCGATAGCTACCGCCCCGGCGATGTGGCCCGCCTCCTGATCACCTCGCCCTACACCCAGGCGAATCTGCTGCTCACCACTGAGCGGGGCGACCTACGCAGCGTTGCGGTGCGCGACCTGCGGCCCAGCCAGCTGATCACGCTTACGATTACCCCCGAGATGGCCCCGGCGATCAGCCTCGGCGCGGTGCTTGCCTCGGGCGGCGAGCGGCTGGCGGGCGCGGCGACCATTGGCGTCGTCGATGGCCAGCCGCCTCTAGCCGTGTCAGTCGCCACAGATAGCCGACAGTATGCCCCGGCGGGCTCTGCCGTGCTCAGCGTCACCACGAGCCTCGCCGGCGCGCCCGCCGCCGCCGACCTGCTGGTGGTGGTGGCCCCCGCCGACTCGCCCGCCGCCGCACTGGCCCTGGCAGGACTCACGCCGTCGCCGCCGCCGCCCCTGTCCACGGCGATGCTCCAGCCCGGCACGCAGGCCGATCTGGGAGGGTTGCCCGCCCCTGCCACACTCACCGGCGGCGAGGGCTATCTGGTGCCTATCGGCGTCGGGGCCGGCGGCGCAGGCCAGATGGTGCTGCGCGTACCGCTGCCCAATGCCTCCGGATACTGGCGGGTGAGCGCCTACGCCATGGCGGGCACCGACCGCTTCGCCGTCGCCGCCACAGTGGTGACAACGAGCCTGCCCCTAGATCTTACGGCAGAAGCCCCGCCGCTGCTGCGCCCTGGAGATCGCGCCGAGGTCAGCCTGCTGATTCGAAACACCAGCCCGGTGACACAGTCGCTCAAGGTGCGGCTACAGGTGGCGGGCGGCGAGATCGATCTGGCCACCCCCGCCGACCGGCAGCTGCTCCTGGTGCCCGGCGGCACCCAGCGGCTCGCCTGGGGGGTGAGCCCGCGCCCCGGCGTGCGCGTGGTGAACCTGCGCTACACGGTGGACGGCACGGATCTGAGTGAACTGTTGTCCCGCGACCTGACCGTCGAGGCCGTGGTGCCAGCGGCGGGCCAGGAGATCACGCTGGTTGGCTCGGGCAACGTGACCACGACACTGCCTTTAGCTGCGCCCGCCGAGGGAGATGTTGTTATTGTGATCGCGCCGGGGGTGTGGGCGACCCTAGCCGATAGCGCGAACTCCCTGGCTGCCCTGTCTGATCGCAGTGTGGAGCAGCGGGCCGGGCTGCTGATGATCAGCGCCGCCTTGGCCCGCAGCGCACCGGTCGCAGGCGGCGAGGACTGGGCCGCCATGGCCCGCCAAGCCGCCGACGATCTTGCCGCCGCACAGAATGCCGATGGCGGCTGGGGCTGGTGGCCGGGCACGCCCTCGCAGCCCTTCATCAGCGCCTTCGCCGTCGAGGCCCAGCAGTTCGCCCACGGATCGGTCGATGGCGTGGCCGCGCCGAGCCCACGCGCCCTCGGCTACCTGGCCAGCGCAGGTGATAACCTCGACCCAAACACGCGAGCCTACTTGCTCTATGTCCGATCTAGGGCCGGCGCGGGCGACGCAGCGGTCGCGAACGCGCTCATCAGCGCCGAGCTTGACGCGGACGGGCTGGCCTACCTCGCCCAGACTCTCCCCGCAAGTGCCGCAGCCAGCCTGCTCGACCGCCTCCTTCGCGTCGCTGACCGCGCGCCGGAGGAGATCACCTGGGCCGCCGATGGCCCCTCTGCTATGCCGCGCAGCCAGGCCACCGTTAGCGCCGCTGCCGTCCAGTCCCTGCGAGTCGTACGCCCCCTTGCCGCTGAGCGCGCCGCCGCCGAGCGGGGGCTGCTAACGCGCTGGCGGGGCGATGGCTGGCCCGGTGCCTTCGCCGCCGCGAGGGTCGCCGTCGCCCTTCAGAACCAGACACCGGCGACAGGAGGGCCGCTCGCTGTGCAACTCGGGGCCGCTGTGCTGCTCGACCGCGCCGAGCCGATCACCTCCACCATCAGGCTCCAGGCACCGGCGACAGCCGCGAGCGAGGGTGTGGCCCTCCAGGTGATCGCCGACGGGACGACAAGCTACCTTGTGGCGGCCCGCGCCGTCGGGCAGAGGCCCACTGGAACCGCTGATTCACCGGCCCAGATCAGCCTGTACCAGGAGTACCTCGACCCGCTGAGCGGCGCGCAGATCACCCCCGCTGAGCTGCACGAGGATCAACTGGTGGCGCTGCAAGTCACCGTGATCAGCGCTCGGCCAATTGTGCGCGGCAGCCTGGAGATCGCCCTTCCGGCCACGCTCCAGCCGATTGATCTGGAAGTTCACCCGCCCTTCATCCACGCCAACGCTCTCGATGCCGCAACCCGCAGCCTGCGCATCGAGGCCGCCGACCTGAGCCCTGGCGTCTACACCGTGCGCGTCCTGGCCCGCGCCGTCGCCGTGGGCGAGTTTGTCGCCCCTGCGGCCCGCCTGCTCCTCGACGAGGTGGGTCTGCCCCCAGCGGTGGCACCCGCCAGCCCGATACTGACAGTCTCGGGGAGGTAAGCACACCATGATCACCGTCAGCGAGATGCACAGCGAGCGCCTCATCCTGCGCGTGTTAGAGACCGAGGATGCCCCCGCAGTGCTAGAATACCACCGGCGCTGCTGGCCCTTCGTGGCCCCCTGGAGCCCGCTGGTGGATGCGCAGTTCTTTACTGTGGAGGGTCAGCGCTCCCGCCTGGAGTCCGAGCGATCCACCCGGCTTGTCGGCGGAGGCGTGCGCTTCTACCTGTTCCGCCAGTCCCAGCCCGCCGGCCCGATCATTGGCGACCTGCACTTCTCGTCGATCATCCGTGGCGCTTTCCAGTCCTGCTTCATCGGCTACAAGGTGGACGGCGGGGCGGCGAACCAGGGCTATATGACCGAGGCACTGCGACGCGGGGCCGCGTTTGCGTTTAAGGAGCTGAGACTTCATCGGCTTGAGGCCAATATTATGCCGCGCAACCTGCCCTCGCGCCGCGTCGTCGCCAAGGTTGGCTTCGTCGAGGAGGGGCTGGCGCGCAAGTACCTGAAGATCAACGGCGTCTGGGAGGATCACCTCCACTGCGTCCTGCTAAACCCAGATGAGGAGTGACGTGCTGCGGTTTCTACTACCTCGGGAGTCGGGAGTCGGGAGTCGGGAGTCGGTTCTCAGCCGAGGATTGGCGCATACGTTCCGTCTTGGCGTTGCGAGACTCTGGCCCCGACTCCCGACTCCCGATTCCCGACTCCCAACAATCGGCTATCGGCTATCGGCTATCCTGATCGTCTTGCTCATCCTGTCCGGGGCGGCCCCGGCCACTCCGGCTCGGGCGCTCACGCCGCTCGCGCCTGCCGCCGTGCCGGCCAGCCCGCCCTCCTTCGGGCTGAATAGCCATCTGGCCAGCCGCTACCCCGACCCGTCATCAATGGATGTGCCGGCCAGTCTGCTCAGCGACCTGGGTGTGACCTGGGTGCGCGAGGATTTCCACTGGCATCGGGTGGAGCCCCGCCGCGATGCCTGGGACTGGACGTTTACCGATGCGGCGATGCGGGCTATCCTCAGCCGCGATATCCAGGTGCTCGGCGTGCTCGGGCCGTCGGTGGGCTGGGGCACGCCCTACCCAAACGACACGCCCAATGATGTCTCTTACTACCCGCCTGACCCTGACGCCTTCGATGCCTATGTGCGCGCCGTGGTCACCCGCTACCGCCGCTACATCCACCACTGGGAGATCTGGAACGAGCCAGACCACGGCATCTTCTGGCGGCCCCAGCCCGACGTGGCCGCCTACACGCGCCTGCTCATCCGCACGGCGGCGACGATCCGCTCCATCGACCCGCAGGCCCAGATTGTGCTCGGCGGCATCAATCCCTTCGACACGACCTTCCTGCGCGGCGTGGCCGAGAACGGCGGATGGGGCAGCTTCGACGTGATCGGCATCCACCCCTACGTGGACCCCTACGGCCCCGAGGATGGCAACCTGATTGCCTCCACCGATGCTGTGCGCGCCCTAGCCGAGCGCTACGGGAAGCGGCCGCTCTGGGTTACTGAACTGGGCTGGGCGAGCGGGCCGGGCGATCGCGACCCGGTCGGCCTCACCGACGAGCAGGCCCAGGCGAGCTACCTCGTGCGCTCGATGCTTGACCTCTGGCAGGCCGGCGTCGAGCGGATCTTCTGGTATAGCTTTAAGGACGACCCTGGCAATCCCTACGGCCTGGTGCGCGCCGGCACCGGGCGCACCGACTATCGCTCGCGTAAGCCAGTCTACGATGCCCTGCGCACCCTTAACCGCCAGCTTGCCGGGGCCACCTTCGTCGAGCGGCGCGACCTGTTCACGCGCAGCACCCTGGTCAGCTTCGACAGCCTGCGCGGCTGGCGGCGCACCAGCCAGCCTAACGGCACGCTCAGCCTGAGCACGGCCCAATTGCATGGTGGCGGGGCAAGTGCGCAACTCGACTACAGCTTCACCACTCGCCAGAACGACTACGTGGCCTTCGAGCGCGAGCAGCCCATCCCGCTGCCCGGCCAGCCCTACGCACTTGGCGTCTGGGTCTACGGCGACGGCAGCACCCACGGCGTGAAGGTCTGGCTGCGCGACGCCGAGGGCGAGCTGCTACAGTATGTGCTGGGGTCGGTGGGGCCGTCTGGCTGGCACTTCATCTCCGCGCCGATCGGCGGGCAGGTGGAGCCGGGCAACCACCTGGAGGGCACGGGCAACAGCCGCCTCGACTTCCCGGCCAGCCTCCAGGCGATTGTGCTCGACGATATGGTGGACAGCTTTGTGGGTAATGGGACGATCTATCTGGACGACCTGAGCGTGATCGCGGGCCACGAGATCTACGACCTGCGGCTCCAGCGGGGCGGGGATTCGCTCGACGTGCTCTGGTCGCCGCCGGGGGCGCGAGTCAACCTGAGCACGCGCTCGGCGGAGGGCCGCTTGATCACGCGCGACGGGGCGGAGGGCGTGGTGCCGGCCGAGGGCGGGCGGATCACGGTGAACCTCGGCCCGGCGCCGGTCTACCTCATCCACCGGCGGTGATCTTGCTGCGGGCGTAGCGCCCGCACGCTATAGCTAGGAAGGCGCGAGCGCAGCGAGCCACCAGGTTCAGTGCCTCAGTGGCTCAATTGTTTTGCTCAGGGCTCTAGCGGGGTAGATCAGCACGCGGGCGGGGCTAAGCCCCAGCTCCGCCGTCTCACCGGCCATGCCGGGCGGCGCGGCCATGTCGAGGTCAAGGGACAGCCCGCCAGCCATGCGCAGGCGCACCCGGTAGTGCCGCCCGCGAAACTGGGCCGACTCTAGCGCGCCGCGAACCCAGTTCGTCACAGCGGCCTCCGCCGCGTCGGGGGCGACCACCGCCACGGCTGACTCGCCTGGGGCGAGGTCGCCGATCACTGTCCCGGCGATCTCGCCCAGATCGGTGGCGACCCGCCCGTCGCCCAGGTAGCGCCCAGGTGCCAGGTTGCGCAGCCCGAGGAAGCGGGCCGCCCACAGGCTTGCCGGCCGCCGGTAGATGACCTCCGGCGGCCCGGCCTGCTCCAGTCGCCCGGCGTTCAGCAGGGCCACCGTGTCGGCCAGGGCGAATGCCTCCTCCTGGTCGTGCGTCACATAGATCGCCGTCACGCCAACCTGGCGCAGCACCTGGCGCAGCTCATCCTGGAGCCGCTCGCGCAGCTCGCGGTCGAGCGCGGCCAGGGGCTCGTCGAGCATCAGCAGGCGCGGCCTGGGGGCCAGGGCGCGGGCCAGGGCAACGCGCTGGCGCTCGCCCCCCGAGAGATCGAAGACCCGCCGCCGCCCGTAGCCGGGCATCCCCACCAGATCTAGCACCTCGGCGACCCGCGCCGCGATCTGGGCGCGCCCCAGCCCCTGCATACGCAGCCCAAAGGCCACGTTCGCCGCCACATCCATGTGCGGAAAGAGCGCGTAGTCCTGGAACACCATGCCGAAGCCGCGCAGGTGGGGCGGCACGCCGTCGATGCGCTCGCCGCCAAGCCTGATCGCACCGCCATCGGCATGCTCAAGCCCGGCCACCACCCGCAGCAGCGTCGTCTTGCCGCAGCCCGAGGGGCCAAGCAGCGCGGTGACAGCCCCCTCGGGCAGCTCCAGGCTCACACCGCACAGCACCTCGGCCCCGGCGTATGCCTTATGGATGTTGTCAATGGTGAGCATTGCTGGGAGTTGGGAGCCGGGAGTCGGGAGTCGGGAGTCGGGAGTCGGGAGTCGGGAACTGGGAGTCGGGAGTCGGGAGTCGGGAGTCGGAGTCGGAAGTCGGGAGTCGGGAACTGGGAGTCGGGAGTCGGGAGTCGGGAACTGGGAGTCGGGAGTCGGGAGTCGGGTGTGCATATAGGTACTTATACCATCCCAGAGCCGCCCACTGACTCCCGACTCCTGACTCCCGACTCCCGAATCCTGACTCCTGGCTCCCGACTCCCAGAACCCCTAATACTGGATCAGCGAGAAGATCGGGCAGGGGGCGAGCTTCTCACGGCCGTTGAGGAAGTTGAGCTCGATCACAAAGGCCATCTCGACCACCGTGCCGCCGGCCTGCTCGATCAGCTGCTTGGCCGCCGCTATTGTGCCGCCCGTGGCCAGCAGGTCGTCCACCACCAGCACCTGCGCCCCTGGCTCGAAGGCGTCGCGGTGGATCTCCAGCTTGTTCGTGCCGTACTCCAGGCTATACTCGATCTGGTAGGTGTCGGCGGGGAGCTTGCCGGGCTTGCGGATGGGCACCAGGCCCACGCCAAGCTCAAGGGCGATCGGCGCGCTGAAGATAAACCCGCGCGACTCAACGCCGGCCACGGCGGTGATCCCACGGTCGCGGTAGCGGTCGGACAGCGTGCTGATAACCTTTTGGAAGGCCGGCCCGTTGCCGATCAGCGTTGTGATGTCCTTAAAGGCGATTCCGGGCAGTGGAAAGTCGGGAACGTTCCGAACCAAGTCGGCAAGCTCGTGGCTCGACATTAGAACCTCCAGAGTGTCAGGTGATCTCGCGGGCCTATTATACCGCCTCCCGCCACTTCGGTTGCGCCGCCCCCCCATCGTCCTTATAATAGGTGGAGCGTAAAAAGGCGGAGCTCTATGGCAATGTATGAAGTGGTGACATCGCAGCCCCCCGATCTGATCGCGGCGCTGCGCGAGACCTTGCCGGGGATCTCGGAGATCCTCGCTGATCTAGAGGCGGAGACAACAGCAGAGGCTCGCGTGGGCCACCTGCATCATATCGCGTCGCTCTGGTACGCTCAGGGCGGGGTGGCAGAGGTGCTCGCCGAGGTGGGCATCACCCTCGCCTCACGTCTGCAGATGTCCCAGGGTATGGTCGTCAGCGAGCTGCTGCTGGCCTTCGGTGCCGCTCAGGAGGAGCAGCGCACCCGCGCCTGGGAGGCCCGCCTGCTGGCTCGTGCCTCTGAGCTCGACGGCCTCCACCGGATCATCTCCGCCGCCAACTCGACCCTCGACCTCGATACCTCGCTTCAGACGGTGGTCGAGACGGTGGCCCAGGTGGTGGGCGTACAGGCATGCTCGGTCTATCTCTACGATAAGCATCGCGACGAGTTGGTGCTGCGGGCGGTGCGTGGGCTTAACTACGCTGCGATCGGCCAGGTGGTGACGAAGCTCGGCACCGGCGTTACTGGCTGGGCCGCCCAGCTCGGCCACCCCGTGTCGGTGCGCGATGTCTGGCAGGAGACCCGCTTTAATGTCGAGCCGCAGCTCGGCGAGGAGCCCTTCCGCTCGATCCTGGCCGTGCCGATCGTGCTTTTCAGCGCCGAGCGCTTTCAGTTTAGCGCCGACAAGCTCCAGGGCGTGATCAGCATCCAGACGGTCGGCCCGCGCGACTTTAGCCAGGAGGAGATCAGCTTCGTCGAGGTGGCCGCCGGCGAGCTGGCCTTCTTCATTGCCAACGCCCAGCTCTACCAGCAGACGGACGAGCGCCTGCACCAGAAGCTGCGCGAGCTGACCACGCTCCAGCAGGTGAGCAAGAGCATCGCCGAGCAGATTGGCCTGCGCGATGTGCTCAACCTGATCACTGAGAAGGCCGTCGATCTGGCCCATGCCGATAGGGCCGCGATCTTTCAGATAGGCGAGGACGGCCACCTACAGCTGGTGGCGAGCCACGGCGGCGAGGGCGATGGCGTGCGCGACTTTATCATTCAGACGGTGCGCGACAGTCGGCCCCTGGCGGTGATGAACGCCTACCAGGACGCGCGCTTCCCCGACCTGGCCCAGGTGGCCACCCGCGAGAACTTCCACTCGCTCTTCTGCATGCCCCTGCGCGCCCGCGAGCGCACCATCGGCGGGATCTGTCTCTACAAGCACGAGCCGCACCTCTTCGACTACGAGCAGGTGCGCCTGCTGAGCACCTTCGCCGACGAGGCCGCCATCGCCATCGAGAACGCCCGGCTCTACGACGAGAGCCAGCGCGCCCTGGCGATCAAATCGGCCCTGCTCCAGGAGATGCACCACCGCGTGCGCAATAATCTCCAGACGATCTCGGCCCTGCTGGCCATGCAGCTGCGCCGGGTCGAGCCGCAGAGCCAGGGGGCCAAGGCCCTGCGCGAGAGCGCCGCGCGCATCCAGTCGATCGCGGCCATCCATAACCTGCTCTCCCGCGAGGATGTTGGCGTTACCACCGTGAATGCTGTGGCCCGCCAGGTGGTCGAGAGCGCCCAGGCAACCCTGGTGATGAGCGAGAGCCCGGTGAAGTTCGCGATCACCGGCGATGCGGTGCGGGTCGGCTCGCGCGATGCGACCGTCCTCGCCCTGGTGATCAACGAGCTGATCAGCAACGCCCTCACCCACGGCATGGCCGCCGAGGGCGGGCGCATCGAGATCGCCGCTCTCCTCAACGGCGGCATGGTCACGGTGAATGTGCGCGACGATGGGCCGACCCATCCGCCGCCGCCCGTCAGCCACAGCAGTGGCCTCGGCCTTCAGATTATCGAGACCCTGGTGAATGAGGATCTCGGGGGCAGCTTCCAGCTCTTCCGCGAGGAGAGCGAGGAGTGGATGTGTGCCTGCGTAAGCTTCCCCCAGCGTATGATCCGCGAGGATGAATAAAGTAAGGCAATACCCCAGAAGTAACGCTGTGAGGCGTCCTGTCATTCTGAGCGAAGCGAAGAATCCCGGCCGGGACCCTTCGCTTCGCTCAGGGTGACAGCGTTACTTATGCTCTATTGCGAAGTAAGAAATGAGAAGTGAGCATGGCGCTATGTGCTTCTCACTTCTCACTTCTACGGAGGATCTGTGGATATAAGTATCTGGGCGTGGGTCGGGTTCCACGCCGTCATCTTCTTTTTGCTGGCCCTCGACCTGGGTGTCTTCCACCGCAGCGCCCATGAGGTGAAGGTGAAGGAGGCGGCGATCTGGACGGTCGTCTGGATCTCGCTCTCGCTTCTGTTCAACCTGGGTCTCTACTTCTGGCTCGGTCAGCAGGCCGGGCTAGACTTTCTCACCGGCTACCTGATCGAGTACTCGCTCAGCGTCGATAATATCTTCGTCTTTGTGCTGCTCTTCTCGTTCTTCCGCGTCCCCGCCGCCTACCAGCACCGCGTGCTCTTCTGGGGCATCCTCGGCGCCCTGCTCATGCGCGGCAGCATGATCTTGCTCGGCGCCGCCCTGATCGAGCGATTCGAGTGGATCATCTATATCTTCGGGGCATTCCTGGTCTTCACCGGCATGCGCATGTTCTTCAGCGCTGATGACGACGAGGATGTTCACCCCGAGGGCAACATCCTGGTGCGCGTGGTGCGCCGCTTCCTGCCCGTTACCAAGGAGATGCGCGGCCCGCGCTTCTTTGTCAAGGAGGACGGGAAGCTCATGGCCACGCCGCTGCTGCTCGTCCTGCTGATCGTCGAGAGCACTGACTTGATCTTCGCCGTGGACTCGATCCCGGCGATCTTCGGCATCACCCACGACGCCTTTATCGTCTACACATCGAACATCTGCGCCATCCTCGGCCTGCGCTCGCTCTACTTCCTGCTGGCCGGGGTGATGGATAAGTTCCATTACCTGAAGACTGGCCTCGCCGCCATCCTGACCTTCGTCGGCGTGAAGATGCTTTGGCCCGAGATCACCTACCTCGCCCTCCACGAGCGCTACGAGATCCCGAACCTGCTCTCGCTCGGCGTGATTATCGCCACCCTCTCGGTCGCCGTCATCGCCTCGCTCATCCGCGCCCGCCACCTGGAGGGGCAGAAGCCGGCGGAAGTCGGACAGTAAGGGGATTGTAAATTGCAGATTGCAGATTAGCGCAGCCAATCTGCAATCTGCAATCTGCAATCATACTAGTAACAAGGGTTCTCTCAATGTTCCAGGCGCTCCTCTCGACGATCCAGAACGAGGTTTCCGGCGCTGCCGCGAAGGGGCTGGTCGCGAAGATCAGCCAGTGGCACCGCATCCAGGCCAGCCCGATGTACCGTGAGGCGGCCGAGTGGCTCCACGCGACGCTCCAGGGCTGGGGCGTCTCTAGCGAGCTGGAGTCCTACCCGGTGGGTGAGGGGGGGCTGGCCTGGGGCGAGCCGCTGTTTGATGAGTGGAGCTGCGACGAGGGCTGGCTCGACCTGCTACAGCCGGGGGGCGGCGCGCTGTGCCTGGCCGACTACCGGGCGGTGCCGCTCTCGCTGCTGCCGCGCAGCGCTTCGGCCGACGGCGAGTACGAGCTGGTGGTGGTGGACGGCGGTGACCGTGAGGAGGACTATGTCGGCCTCGATGTGGTCGGCAAGCTGGTGCTCACCCGCTCCTCGCCGATGAGCGTCCACCGCATGGCCATCGAGCGGCTCGGCGCGGCCGGTGTGATCTTCGATGGCATGCGCTCCATCCCCGAGATCTGTCCGCCCGGCGACCTGCCCGACGATATCCAGTACAGCTCGTGGTGGTGGTACGGCGGCGAGACGCGGGCCTTCGGCTTTGCGCTCAGCCCGCGCTCCGGGGCTGCCTTGCGTCGCCGCGCCGCTCAGAGCGACCGCCCGCTGCGCCTGCGCGCCCGCGTGCGCAGCCGCCTCGGCCCGGGCGCCATCGAGTCGGTCAGCGCGCGCATCCAGGGCCAGAGCGACGAGGAGGTGCTGCTGATGGCCCACCTCTGCCACCCCGCGCCCTGCGCCAACGATAACGCCAGCGGTGCCGCCGCCACCATGGAGGTGGCCCGCGCCCTTCACGAGCTGATTGAGTCCGGTCGCCTGCCCCGCCCGCGCCGCTCTATCCGCTTCCTCTGGGTGCCCGAGATGACTGGCACCTACCTCTACCTGGCCCACCACGAGGAGCTGATCGGCAAAATCGTCGCCGCCCTCAACCTCGACATGGTCGGCCAGGATCAGGGCCAGTGCGGCAGTGTGAACATGGTTGTCCACACCAGCGACGCCCTGCCCAGCTTTGTGGGCGATCTGCTAGAGGCCATCCGCGACGGGATGGGCGGCGAGTACCACACCTTCAACGGGCGGGCCGACCCGCCGCTCTTCCGCTACGCATCGACCCCGATCTCCAACGGTAGCGACCACTACATCCTGGGCGACCCCTCGGTGGGCATCCCCACGCCGCTGATTATCGAGTGGCCCGACCGCTTCTACCACACTACGGCCGACACGATCGAGAAGGTCTCATCCGTCACCCTGGGCCGCAACATGGCCCTGGCAGGCACCTACACCTACTTCCTGGCGGCGGCGGGCGCGCCCGAGGCGTCCTGGCTGGCCCGCGAGATGAACGCCCGTTTCGCCGAGGGGCTGTCGCGCAAGCTACAGAGCGCGGTGACGGCGGCGCTCGGCGGCGAGCGGCCAATCGGCGCGCCCTGGGATGCGCGGGTAGCCTTCCGCATCGACCGGCAGCGGGCCGCGCTGGATGACCTGCGCCGCCTCGACCCGGCCTTCGACCCGGCGCCCTTCCATGCGGCCGCCCAGGCCAGCGGCGAACTGCTCTGGGCGCAGTCCCGCGAGGTGCTAGAAAGCTGGTACCCCGCCGGGCGCGAGGATCTGCCGCCGGAGCAGGCGGGCCTGGTGCCCCGGCGGCGCTATCGCGGCCCGCTGAGCCTGAGCGCTCACCTGGCCCGCCTCCCCGCCGCCGAGCGCGACGCGGCCGTGGCCGAGCTGCGGGGCCACCGTGGCTTTGACAGCCTCACCGCCGATATCGCCCTCTACTGGGCAGACGGCAAGCGCAGCCTGGGCGAGATCCTCGACCTGGTGGAGCTGGAGACGCAGACGCGCAGCCCCGGCGGCCTGCACGCCCACTTCGCCACCCTGGCCATGCTGGGGCTGATCGACCTCGCCTAGCGCGCATGTCGCACGCTGAACGACCGCAATCTGCTTGCTCAGCGTGATGTATGATCATCGCGGGAGCCTGCGGCGTCCACCGCCCCCATGATCGCCTCGAACAATTCTGCGGCGGTGAATGGCTTGGCCAGCAGGGGCCGGCCCGCATCGGCCAGGAATGCCTGCGTCGCTGCGTTACTCGTGTCTCCGCTGATGAACAGGAAGCGTGCGGCCACTTCAGGGTGCGCCTCCGCCACCCGGCGGTAGAGATCATCGCCGCTCATCTCGGGCATCTTCAAGTCGCAGAGCACGAGGTCGAAGGGCTGTGAGCCGATCAGTCGTAGCGCCTCTGCGCCGCCGCAGGTCATCGTTAGGCTGTTTGTGCCATCCAGCGTGCGCTTGATCACCGCCCGCACCACCGGGTCGTCGTCCACCGAGAGGATTCGTAGTCCGCTGGGTGGCGGCTTCCTGCCGGGCGGCGGGGGCGCTGGCTCCAGGGGCGCTGGAGCGGAGCGGAGCGGCAGTTCGACCATAAACTCTGTGCCCGCGCCTATCTCAGAGGTGGCCCAGATTGTCCCGCCGTGATGCTGGACGATCTCCGCGCAGATGCTCAGCCCCAGGCCGGTGCCCTGGCTGGGCGGCTTTGTGGTGAAGAAGGGCTCGAAGATTCTCCCGATCACGTTCGGCGAGATGCCGGGGCCGTTATCGCTCACGCTTAGCATGAGCCGGGGATGTTTGTCTGCGCCGCCCTCCTGCCAGGTGCGGATTGATAGGACGCGCGGCGGCGGTTGCTGTCGTAGGGCGTGCTGTGCGTTCACCAGCAGGTTGAGCAGCACCTGGCTGAGCTGGCCGCCGTCGCCCCAGATCAGCGGTAGATCTGGGTGCAGGTCGGTATGTACATCAATCATGTCAAGGACGTAGTCGCTGTGCTTGAGGGTGAGCGCCTGCTCAACGAGCAGGCTCAGGCTCACTGGCATCTCGCCGCTCTTCTGCTGTCGGGCGAAGATCTGTAGGTTACGTACGATCATCCGCACCCGCTCGGCACCCGCGCGCACCTGGCCTAGCATCTCTTGGCTATCGGGGCTCATCGGGGCGTCGGCCAGAAAGTCGGTGTAGCCGATCACCGCCGTCAGCGGGTTATTGATCTCGTGGGCGATGTTGGCGATGAAGCGGCCCAGCGAGGCCAGCTTCTCGGCCTCAACCAGCATCGTGCTCGTCTGGCGCAGCCGCTCGATCAGCAGTGCCTGCTCCAGTAGCGCGCCAGCCTGCTCGGCCAGCAGCAGCGCGAGGGTCTCGGCCTCGGGAGGGAAGGGCTCCTGGACGCGCAGGTTATCGAGCACCAGCGTGCCGTAGAACTGCCCGCCAACGATGATCGCCGTCACCAGCGAGCGGCGAATCTCCGTCATATGGCCATGCTCTCGCAGGATGCGGTTCGCCTCTTCACTGAGGTGGGTATTGTTCCACACACTGAAGTCGCGCACCTGGGTGGCTCGGTCTCTGGTGTACGCCGTGTCTCGTTTAAGAGCGTCTACCGGGAAGCTCACCGCTTGCAGCTGCTCAAGGTTATAGCCATAGGTCGCTCGGTAGCGGCTCATCTCGCCCTCGACGACCATCAGGCTCCCGCGCTGGGCGCCTGGAACATAGGCGATGGCCGTGTCGAGGATGGCCTGGAGCAGGCTGTCGATGGTGCGCGGTGTGCGCAGCATCTGGTAGAGGTCGATCATGGCGAGCAAGAGCTGCGGGCTCGTGGATGCTGCGTGCTTGCGGTAGGGCGAGCGGCGGCGTGATCGCATAAGGAGCCCCCCAATGCCTAGCATGACATATGCTCAACTATAGCATACGGCGCGGCGTTTCGAGCGCAGAGAGGTATAATAGCCCGCAATGAATAGGAGGTATCAATGGACGATATCGTCATCGTTGGAGCGGCCCGCACGCCAATCGGCAAGTTCAATGGAGCCTTCGCCGGCCTGACGGCCACCCAGCTTGGCGCGGCGGCCGTGCGCGCCGCCGTCGAGCGCGCGCAGATCGACCCGTCTAGCGTGAGCGAGTGCATTATGGGCAATGTGGTGGGTGCTGGGCTCGGCCAGGCGCCTGCCCGTCAGGCCGCCATCGGCGCTGGCCTGCCCGACAGCGTCGGTGCCCTGACGATCAATAAGGTCTGCGGCAGCGGCATGAAGGCGGCGATGATCGGCGCCGCGCTCATCCGTGGCGGCGACGCTGAGGTGATCGTTGCCGGCGGCATGGAGAATATGACCCGCACGCCCTACCTGCTGCCCAACGCTCGCCACGGCTACCGCCTCGGCAACGGCGAGCTTGTCGATGCCCTGATCCACGATGGTCTCTGGTGCCCCTTCGAGCACCACCATATGGGTAACTCGGCCGAGTGGATCGCCCAGAACCACCACGTCACCCGCGAGCAGCAGGATGCCTTCGCCTTCCAGTCGCAGCAGCGCGCCATCGCCGCCATCGACGCCGGTCGGCTGAAGGCCGAGATCTTCCCGGTGTCCGTGCCCGGCCCAAAGGGCCAGCAGACGCTGGTGGACACCGATGAGAACCCGCGCCGCGACACGAGCATGGGCTCCCTGGCGAGACTCAGGCCCGCCTTCGCCGCCGAAGGCACTGTCACCGCCGGGAATGCCCCCGGGATCACCGATGGTGCCGCCGCCCTGGTGCTGATGGGCGGGTCGCGCGCGGCTGCCCTCGGCCTCACGCCCCTGGCCCGAATCGTCGACTACGCCCAGGCCGCCGTTAAGCCTCTGGAGCTCTTTACCGCGCCAGCCTTCGCCGTGGAGCGACTCTTGCAGCGCACCAGCACGAGCATCGATGACTACGACCTGTTCGAGATCAACGAGGCGTTCGCCGCCCAGGTGGTGGCGAACGCGCACGCTCTCGGCATCGACCCCGACCGGCTCAATGTCAACGGCGGGGCGATCGCCCTCGGCCACCCGATCGGGGCCAGCGGTGCCCGCGTGATTGTCACCCTGATCCACGCCCTGCGCCAGCGCGGCGGCAGGCGCGGCATGGCCGCCCTCTGCCTCGGCGGCGGCGAGGCGGTCGCTATGGCGATCGAGCTGGTGTAGGACGCCAGCTTGATCGGCTGGGGCCGCAGGCTCCCGGAATTTTGTATTGTTTTGGGAACAGATGCCAGCAAAGCTGGCATCTGTTCCCAAAACAATACGCGTTTTAGGTCGGCAGCCCTCATATGATGCGCCTGGGGCGGCGTCGCCCCACACCAGCAGGTACTATGACAGCAACCCAATCGCGCTCCTCGCTGACGCGCTTCGCCTGGCTCTCGATTGCCGCAGCCGTTGTCACCATTGGCTTGAAGGCCGGGGCCTATTTTGTCACTGGCTCGGTCGGCCTGCTGTCCGACGCCCTGGAGTCGGTGGTGAATCTGGTGGCAGCCATCGTCGCCCTGGTGGTGCTCACTGTGGCCGCCCGCCCGCCCGACGAAGACCACGCCTATGGCCACGGCAAGGCCGAGTACTTCTCCAGCGGGGTTGAGGGTGCCCTAATCCTGGTGGCCGCCGCTAGCATTTCCTACGCCGCCATCGGTCGCCTGCTCAACCCGCAGGAGATCGAGTCGGTCGGGCTGGGCCTGGGGATCTCGGTGGGCGCCTCGGCGATCAACTTTGTTGTGGCCCGCGTGCTCATGCAGGCCGGCCGCCACTACCACTCGATCACCCTGGAGGCTGACTCGCACCACCTGATGACCGATGTCTGGACCTCGGTGGGCGTGATCCTCGGCGTGGCACTGGTGGCGATCACCGGCTGGCAGCTGCTCGACCCGATCATCGCCCTGATCGTGGCCGTCAATATTGTCTGGACGGGGGCGCGCATCCTCCAGCGCTCGGCGCTCGGCCTGCTCGACACCGCGCTGCCCGCCGAGGAGCGCCAGCAGGTGATCGCTATCCTCAACCGCTACGCCGAGTCTGAGGGCCTGCAGTACCACGCCCTGCGCACCCGCGAGGCCGCATCCCGTCGCTTCGTCTCCGTCCACATCCTCGTCCCCGGCTCGTGGAGCGTCCTGCGCGGCCATCATCTGCTGGAGCAGATCGAGCAGGAGGTGCGCAGCGCCCTGTCAAACACCACGGTCTTCACCCACCTGGAGCCGATTGAGGACCCGGCCTCCTTCGACGACCAGACCCTTGACCGGGTAAAGTGAGGGTATGGGAGAGCGAAGCTCTCCCATAAAAAACTGGTTCTGCTGCGGCGCGGCGTAGCCGCGCCGCAGCAGAACCAGTGCAGCATGGTGGAATGTTCAGCGCGACAGCTACCCCTCGCCCCGGGCGATGTACGAGAGCACTAGGCTGCGCACATCGGCGAGCAGCTCCTCGTGGTCGTAGGAGCCCTTCTGGAGCACCTTCTCGACATAGCCGTTCAGGCGCAGCCGGTCTGTCGCGCTGAGATCCATCGCTGTCAGCACGACGATAGGGATGTTGCGCCAGAGTGCTGTCGAGCGCAGGGCGCTGATCACCTCGAAGCCGTCCATCTTCGGCATCATCAGGTCGAGCAGGATCAGGTCGGGCCGGCGCTCGGCAACCCGCCCAAGGGCCACCTCGCCGTTGTTGGCCTCGGCCACCTGCCAGCCCTCGCGCTCCAGCATGCGCCGCAGCATCTCGCGGGTGCTTGGGTCGTCCTCCACCACCAGAATGTTTGATGCTGCCTCGATGGCCGGCCGGTGCGACTCCAGCACGCTCAGCAGGCGCTCGCGGTCCACCGGCTTGAGCAGGTAGTCGGACGCGCCCAGTGCGAATCCGCGCTGCCGGTCGTCCACCATCGTCATCATGATCACCGGCACGTCACGCAGCTCGGCGTCGGCCTTGATCTCGCCCAGGATGGCCCACCCATCGAGATCCGGCATCATCACATCCAGGGTGATCACCGCAGGACGCGCCGCGCGGGCCATAGCCATCCCCTCGGCCCCGCCGCTCGCCAGCATCACCCGGATGCCCTCGCGCTCAAGGGTGCGCCGGATCAGCTCGCGGGCCTCGGGGTCGTCGTCGATCACCAGCACCGCCGCCTGCGGCAGCGCCGCCAGCGCCGGGCCTTGTCCGTCGACCGCGGGCTCGTGGCTCGGCATAATCGGCAGCCCGAGCGGCAGCGTCACCCGGAAGGTGGCACCCTCGCCGGGCGCGCTCGTCACCGTGATCTCGCCGCCCATCATCTGGCAGAAGCGCCGGCTGATCGCCAGTCCCAGCCCCGTGCCGCCGTACTTACGGGTCGTGCTCGCGTCGGCCTGGCTGAACTCCTGAAATAGCCCGCCCAGCTGCTCCGCGCTCAGACCGATGCCGGTGTCGCTCACCTCAAAAGAGAGGGTCTCAGGGAGGGTGGAACCCTCCCTGAGACCCTCCCGAGTGACGCGCAGCGTCACCGTACCGCCCTCGGTGAACTTGCTGGCGTTCGAGAGCAGGTTCAGCAGCACCTGGCGCACTTTCGTCAGGTCGGCGTTGAGGATATCGACCGCAGGGTCCTGCTCGATCACCAGGCGGTTGCGGTTGCGTTCCACCATGGGCGTGATCGTGGCCGCCACATCATCGATCAGGCCGCGCACCACGAAGCGCTCGTAGTAGAGATCCATGCGCCCGGCCTCGATCTTTGAGAGGTCGAGGATGTTGTTGATCAACTCAAGCAGATGTTTGCCTGCGGTGCGGATCTTCTCCAGGTCGGGCACCAGATCTGCGCTGCCACTCTCCTCGGCCTCCTCGCGCAGCATCTCGCTGTAGCCGATGATCGCATTGAGCGGGGTGCGTAGCTCGTGGCTCATGTTGGCCAGGAAGGTGCTCTTGGCCCGGTTGGCCGCCTCGGCGGCCTCCTTGGCCTGGATCAGCTCGGTCTCGGCCCGCTTGCGCTCGGTGATGTCGCGGAAGGTGCCGGTGAAGAAGGGCTCGCGTCCCAGCCTCGCCTCGGTGAACTGGGCCTCGACCGGGAAGGTGCTGCCGTCGGCCCGCCGCCCGGTAAGCTCGCGCCGCGCTGCGGTGGCCGCCGTCTCGCTGATCAGGGCTGTTGCCGCCAGGGCCGACATCGGCCCCCCGGCGCTTCCCTCCAGCAGTAGCGGGGCCGGCTGGCCCGCCACCTGCGCCTCGCTATAGCCGAAGATCGCCTCGGCCGCCGGGTTCAGCGTGCTGATCTGGAGCCCCTGTCGGCTGAAGGTCACGATGCCGTCCATCGCCGTCTGCACGATCGTCTCCGTGCGCGCCACCGCCCGCTCCAGGGTCTCCATCACGCTGTTGTAGCGCGCCGCGATCTGGCCGACCTCGGTGAAGGGCTCCACCGGCACGCGCAGGCTCAGGTCGCCTGTGTGCGACTGGTGCTCCATCACCACAAACAGATCCAGCAGGTCGCTGGTGGCACCGTGCTCCGACACGTTCAGGCCGATCTCCTCGTCCTCGGGGCTGGCCCGCAGCGGGAAGACCCGGTCGAGCAGGCGCAGGGCCAGGTAGCTGACGCCGAAGGTCCACACGCCGCAGGCCAGGATGCCGAGTAGCTGCACGCCGACCTGCTGGAAGAAGGACAGCCCGGTGTTCAGCCGCTCCGGCTCGCCGAAGAGGCCGACCGCCAGGGTGCCCCAGATTCCCGCAGCCAGATGCACGGGGATGACGCCTACGGCGTCGTCGATCCGCCAGCGGATGAGCAGATAGTCGCAGGCCAGCATCAGCAGGCCGCCGATGCCGCCGATGATCACCGCGCTGAGCGAGGAGACGACGTGGGCGTTGGCGGTGACGGCCACCAGCCCGGCCAGGGTGCCGTTGAGCGCCAGGTCAACCTCGGCGCGACCACGCACCCGCCAGCCGGCCACCAGGGCGAAGATCAGCCCGGCCGCGCCGCCCAGGACAGTGTTGATCAGCACCGCTGGCACACGGCCATCCAGGGCCAGGGTGCTGCCGCCGTTGAAGCCGAACCAGCCGAACCAGAGCAGAAGTGTGCCGAGGGTGGCCAGCGGGATATCGGCACCCTGCATGCGCTGCGGCGGCCCGTCTTTGGGGAAGCGGCCAATCCGTGGGCCGATCACCAGCAGCGCGGCCAGCGAGGTCCACCCGCCGAAGCTATGCACCACCGACGAACCGGCGAAGTCCACGAAGCCCAGGCTGTTCAGCCAGCCGGCCGGTCGCCCGTCGGCACCAAGGTTCCATGCCCAGTGGCCGAAGACCGGGTAGCTGAAGCCGGCGATCAGCACCATAATGATGAGGTAGGCCGAGAACCGCATGCGCTCGGCCACCGCCCCGGCTAGGATGGTCGCCGCCGTGCCGCAGAACATCACCTGGAAGAAGAAGTAGGCTGCATCCCATGGCAGCTGCCTTCCCAGGTCAAGCGCCATCCCGCTTGACCCGAAGAGGCCGCCCCGGCTCAGGCCGAACATCAGCCCGTAGCCGATCAGCCAGTAGATCAGCGTCGAGACACCGAAGTCCGAGAGGTTCTTCATCGCGACGTTGATATTATTCTTGCGCCGCGTGACCCCCGCCTCCAGACACATAAAGCCGGCCTGCATCATAAAGACGAGCCCGGCACAGATGACCAGCCACAGAATGTCCGTCGCCGACTTCGTCACGGCCCGCTCCTCCCCGCCACTGAGCTGCTCTGCTACGTGAACATAAGCATACCATCTCGCGTCGCAATGCGGGAGATAGGCATCGGGCAAACGTCTGGTAGCAATACCGCAGCAGTCACGCGGTGCGTCGACGCTCGCCGAGGGCTGAAGCCCCCGGCTGAGTCTACGAAGGCCGCTGAAGCGGCCTCGGACAGGCCGCTTCAGCGGCCTTCGTAGACTCAGCCCGGCCGTTTACGGCCGGGCGACTCAGGGTGACAGCGTGACTGCTGCGGTACTGCGTCTGGTAGAATGCGGGGGTATGGGCGATGACGTATTTGAACCAACGGCGATCCTGGCCGAACTTCGCACAGCGACGCTGCCGCGCACGCTGCGCTGCTACGCGCAGGTTGGCTCGACGATGGATGTGGCACGCCAGTTGCTACCATCGCTGGCAGACGACGAGCTGCCGCTGCTGGTGCAGGCCGACGAGCAGACCGGCGGGCGCGGGCGGCTTGGCCGCGCGTGGGTCGCCCCGCCCGGCAGCGCCCTGCTGATCTCGCTGGCCCTCCGACCGGCCTGGCTTCAGCCCGAGCGGGCGATCAGCCTGGTCTGGATGGCCGGGGTGGCCCTCTGCGACGCGGTGGCCGAGCAGACACAACTGGATGCGGCACTGAAGTGGCCGAACGACCTGCTGCTCCCCACTTCTGACGGCGGCCAGGCCAAGGCGGCGGGCATTCTGCTAGAGGCATCCAGCGGCGGTGGGTCGCTGAACTGGGTGATCATCGGCATGGGCGTAAACGTGAGCGCTGCCCCGCCGACCGCTGTCACCCGCTACCCGGCCACCAGCCTGAGCGCGGCGGCAGGGCGGCCGGTCGATCGCCTGGGCCTGCTGCGGGCGCTGCTGCGCCACCTGGACGCATGGCACAGTCGGCTGATCGTCGGCGATGAGCAGGCGCTGTTCGATGCCTGGCGCGGGCGGCTCCACACCCTTGGCCGCACGGTGACGGTGCAGTTGCCACAGGGCACAATCACCGGCCGGGCCGACGATGTTGATCGCAGCGGCGCCCTCATCCTGCGCGACGAGGCCGGGGCGCTGCACACCATTACGACGGGCGATGTGGGGATTCTCTCACGCTAATCTCATCGGCCCTCCCGTGGGCCTGTGACAACCTGTGGTATAGTGTCACGGATCAGAATATTGAAAAAGTGGAGAGCAGGAGGTATGCCTCTTTCTCGTAGGCGCCTCGTTCTCAGCGCCGTTATCTTCGTCAGCCTGATAGTTGTAGCCACGATGCTGCGCCTCGCCTATGAGTGGCGACAGGCCCTGAACGATATTGACTCGATGATCGTAACGCCGGCAGTGATCTCGTTGCCGACGGATTCCTCCCTATCTAGCGACGCCGCCCAGATTCCCCCGGCAGCCAGCCAGTCATCTAGCGACACCCCGCCCCAGCCTGATACCGCCGCCGGTGTGCCCAGCGTCGGGGTCGCCCCCGCCGCCACCAGCGTTGAAGCTACACCCAGCCTCCGCCAGGCGACGCTGAATATCCTGCTGCTCGGAACCGACGCTCGGCCCTCCGATACGGAGCCGACCCGCACTGACGCGATCGTCGTGGTGCGCCTCGACCGTGACAGCGGTCGGGTGAGCATGCTCTCGATCCCGCGCGACCTCTGGGTGAGCTACCCCAGCGGTGGCGAGGGCCGGATCAACGCGGCCTTCGCCGTGGGCGAGAAGAAGTATGGCCCCGGCGGCGGCGCGGCGCTTGCCAAGTCCACCGTGGGCAAGCTGCTCGGCGTCCAAGTCGATCAGTTCGTGCTGATCAACTTCCAGGGCTTCAAGACGCTGATCGACCGCCTCGATGGGATCACCGTCGATGTGCCCGACCCGATCACCGACCCGGCCTACCCAACCGACGACTACCGCACGATCAGCGTCAGCTTTAGTGTTGGCCCCCAGCAGATGGACGGCGAGCACGCCCTGATCTACGCCCGCACCCGCCACGCCGACAGCGACTTTGGGCGCAACCAGCGCCAGCAGCTTGTGCTCATGGCGATCTTCAACCGCATCCGCGAGCGCGGCCTGCTTCAGCAGCTCACCAGCCTCGATGATTACACCGGTGCCCTGCGCGGCTATGTGCAGACGGATATGAGCCGCACGACGATGCTGGCCCTGGCTGGCTTTGCTCGCAATATTCACGTCGAGGATGTGTTGCGCTACGCGATTGACTCGACCACCATTGTCGATCTGCGCCCCCCGGCTACCTTCGCCGCTGAGCCGCGCTCGCTCAAAAAGATCGTCGCCCAGTTCACCGGCGAGGCAACCTCCACCGCCGGTGGAGAGTAATTTGATAGAGAGGGCACACGCTGGCCCCGGCTTCGCCGGGGCCAGCGTGTGCCCTCTCTATCGTGCAGCAGCATGAGCACAGAGCAGACTCAGCCCGCAGCGGGTAGCGCGATGAGGAGCGTGGCGGTCGCCGCGCTCCTCATTGGCGTCGGCAATATCGCCAGCCGCGCCCTCGGCCTCATCCGCGAGCCAACCATCGCCTACTACTTTGGTCGTGGTGCCGCCACCGACGCCTTCACCCTGGCATGGACGGTGCCCAACACGGTCTACGACATGCTGATCAACGGGGCCGTGAGCGCGGCCCTGGTGCCGGTGTTCAGCGAGTATGCCGAGGGCGACCAGGACGAGTTCTGGCGGGTGGTCTCCGGCGTGGTCAGCATCGCCCTGGCCGCCCTGACCATCCTGACGGCCCTGGTGGTCTGGCAGGCCCCGGGGGTGGTGCGCTTGCTGGTGCAGCCCGGCCAGGAGGGTCTGCGCGACCAGACGACCTCTCTGGTGCGCCTGCTCATGCCGGCGGTGCTGCTCATGGGCGTCTCCGGGCTGACCACGGCCATCCTCTACGCTCGCCAGAAGTTTCTGCTGCCTGCCTTCGTCGGCGCGGCCTTCAACGCAGGTATGATCGCCGGAATCGTGCTGCTCCACGGGCGGCTGGGCGTGAGCAGCCTGGCTGCGGGTGCGGTGGTGGGCGCTCTGGGCCAGGTGCTGCTCCAGCTGCCTGGCCTGCGCGGCGCACGCCTGCGCCCTAGCCTCAGCCTGGAGCACCCGGCGGTGCGGCGTATCCTCCGGCTCTACGCCCCGGTGGCCCTCGGCATCGGCTTCTCAATCATCGGCACCCTGATCGACCGCTGGCTCGCCTCGGGCCTGCCCGCAGCGCCGACCACCATGCGCTACGCGACCACGCTTATCCAGTTCCCGCTCGGCCTGGTGGCCTCGGCGGTCTCGCTTGCGGTGCTGCCCACCCTCTCACGGCAGAGCGCCGCCGGCGATGATGACTCGTTCCGGGCAACTCTGTCGATGGGACTCAAAGTGGTGCTGCTGCTCATCCTGCCGGCCACCGCCGGGCTGCTGGCTCTGGCCGGGCCGATCACCCGGCTGCTCTTCGAGCGTGGGGCCTTCGGCAGCGCCGACTCGGCGGCCACCGCCACGGCCCTGATCTTCTACCTGCCCGGCCTGCCGGCGGCCGCGATCGACCAGGTGCTGATCTTCGCCTTCTACTCGCGCAAGAACACGCTCACGCCCAACCTGATCCAGGGCGCGGCGATCAGCTTCTACCTGCTCACCGCTCTGCCGCTGCTGGCCCTAAGTCAGCTGGGCTTCCTGGCCCTGGTGCTCGGCAACTCGGCCCAGTGGGTTGGTCACGCCCTGCTGGCGGCCTGGCTGCTGCACCGCGCCGTGCCCATGGGCGGCCAGCGCCTCGGCGAGGCGGCGACCAGGGGGCTCCTGGCCAGCCTGCTCATGGCCGCCGCCGTGGCCGGGATGGCCGCTCTGCTTAGCGGCGCGCCCGCCCTCATCCAGGTTGCCGTCGCCGGTGGCCTCGGCGGTATAATGTACCTTGGTGCCTGCGCAGCCCTGCGCATCGAGGCTCTCGGCTTCTTCCTCGGTGCCCTGCGGGCGCGATTCGCTCGCTAGGATCACCTCCCGGTGGGAGTTTGGAGGCGGCTTTGCCGCGCCAATAATGTATAGATCTTTCGCGTTCGTATCTTTCGTACCAGTTCGTCCCCCTTCGCCTCAGCTTGACGCCCCATAGCGCAGCGTGCCATAATAAGCGCAGCGAAGCCATTGAGCGGCACATGCCGTCGGGAGCGAGCCTGGAGATGCGGGCCTATCTGGATATCGAGACGACCTTCGCCGGCAGCATTAGTGTCATCGGTATCTACCGGCCCGACTGCGGCACCACTCAGCTTGTGGGAGGTGGTGTGAGCGATGTGAACCTCTACGATGCGCTGGAGGGCGTCTCGACGCTTATCACCTTCGCTGGCAGTAGCTTCGACCTGCCGGTGATCCGCAAGCAGCTCTTCGCCGATCTGCGCAGCGAGTTTGATCACCGCGACCTGCTCTATGTCTGTCGCAAGCGGGGTCTGCGTGGCGGCCTGAAGGTCGTTGAGCAGCGGCTTGGCATCGGGCGGGCTACCGCCGGTATTACTGGCTACGATGCCCCGAGGCTCTGGAATCGCTACGAGGCGCTTGGGGAACAATCGGCCCTCGCCATACTCCTCAAATATAACTATGAGGATGTGGTCAACCTCGCGCTCTTAGAGGCGATCCTTGATAACGCGCCCGCCGCCGCGCTAACCCCGGCTGTCAGCGTCCTGATGAAGTAGTACTCCGGCCCTGGGCGATCCCTTGGCCAGCAGATAGATGTTACCTCGATGCAGCAGAAAATCCTCGATGGCCGCTACGAGCTCGACCGCAAGATCGGCGAGGGCGGCATGGCTCGCGTCTACGCTGGCCGCGACCTGCGGCTGAATCGGCGCGTCGCGATCAAGATCCCTCATCGCCACACGAGCGGCGACGCCGACTTCCTCGACCGGTTCCGCCACGAGGCCCAGGCCGCCGCTATCCTCGCTCACCCCAATATTGTCGATGTCTACGATGTCGGCCAGGACGGCGATATCCACTATATCGTCATGGAGTATGTCGAGGGCACCGACCTCAAGGCGGTGATCAACCGCGAGGCGCCGCTGCCCGTCGCCCGCGCCGTCGAGATCGCCGAGCAGATCGCCCGCGGCCTCGCCGTCGCCCATCGGGCGGGCATGGTTCACCGCGATATCAAGCCCCAAAATGTGATCGTCACGCCCGATGGGCAGGCCCGCATCACCGACTTTGGCGTCGCCAAGAGCCACCTGAGCACTGCCCTCACCGAGACCGGCGTCTCCTTCGGCACGGTGGACTATATCTCGCCAGAGCAGGCCCAGGGCCGCACGGCCACCCCGCAGTCCGATATCTACGCCCTCGGCATCGTGCTTTACGAGATGCTGACGGCCCGGCTGCCCTTTAAGGGTGACTCTGCTGTGGCTGTGGCGATGAAGCATGTCACTGAGGAGCCGACCCCGCCGCGCCAGATCAACCCGCAGATCCCGATTCAGCTTGAGGCGCTGATTTTACGTGCGCTCGATAAGGACCCGGCTCGCCGCCCGCGCAGCGCGACAGAGTTCGCCGATCTGCTGGCCGGCTACGCGAGGATCTCTCAGCAGGACACATTGGTTAACCCGTCGTTTAATAGCGGGGGCGGGCGCCCGCCCCAGCGCGCTGCGGCACCGCCTCCCACGCGTCAGATCGGCGGCGGCACGGCTGGCACGGGCAACACTGGCCGAGTGAGCATCCCCCCGCCCCGGCAGACCCCGGCTCGCGCACCGCGCCAGGAGGGGCTTGGCTGTGGCATTTTCCTGGTAGGCATGCTCATCCTCGCGGGAGTCCTCGGTGTCGTGCTGCTCTTTAGCACGGGTGCCCTAAATGGCCTGTTCGGCAGCCTGAGCGGTGGTGCTCGCCCCACCATGCCGGCCGGTGTTCCCGGCACTACCACCGCCCCTGGCGAGCCAAGTGCTACGCCCGATCTGCGCATCAGCGTGCCCACCCTGGTGGGGATGAGCGACGGCGAGGCCCAGGCCGAATTGCTCAGGCTCCAGCTCATCCCCGCACCGCAGCAGGAGAATAGCGCAACTGTCAGCCAGGGGCTGGTGATCAGCCAGGCGGTAGCGCCAGGCGATCTGTTGGAGCCTGGCCAGCCGGTGACCTATATCGTCAGCGTGGGGCCAGCGCTCGTGTCGGTGCCAAATGTTACCAAGGCCCGCGTCGAGAACGCTCGCGCGCAACTGACCGACGTTGGGCTTCAGATCACGGTGATCGAAGAGCCGAGCACGAGTGTGGACGCCGGATTCGTGATTGCTCAGTCGCCCAGCGCTGGCCTACGGATCGCTCAGGGCGAGACGGTGACGATCCGGGTGAGCCAGGGCGATATGGTGCGCTTCCCCGATGTGATCGGCAAGACGCGCGCCGAGGCTGAGGCCATTATTGCGGCAACGCCGGGGATGACTCTGGAGTTTGTTGACGTGCAGGGGCGCGATCGGCTGATCGACTTTGACACATTTGCGCCGGGCGAGGTGGTGAGCGCTCTTGTCAAAGGCGGGTCGGGGATTAGCAATGGCGAGCTCGTCCCACGCGGGAGCCTGATCATCCTCGGGGTGCGGGCGGAGAATTGAGCATTGAGAACCGAAAAAGGAGCCTGGGATGATATCCCAGGCTCCTCTCTCAATGCTTAATATTGGTGGGACCGCCCCCCGCCTCCCCCCGGCGCGGGGCGCAGCACCATGTCTTTGCCGAGACAATCTACTACACTGCTGTGAAAACTCGCTGTCTAAGATTGGTGAGTTTTGTGACAAAAGCGTCATCTTTCAATCGGAAGGCCATCCTCGTGCAAGCGTCCGTCGCTGATCCGGAAGACCCGGTCGGCCATACCGACCACCTCGGGGCTGTGGGTGACCATGACCATGGTGCGGTTCGCCTGGCGGGTGAGCCGGTCGAGCAGGCTGAGCACCTGCTGGCCGGTGTCGGCGTCGAGGTTGCCGGTCGGCTCATCGGCCAGGATGAGCGCAGGGCTGTGGACGATTGCGCGGGCGATGGCCACCCGCTGCTGCTCGCCGCCACTCAGGCGGTCGGGGTAGCTTGCGCCTCGCTCGGCCAGGCCCACCTCGGCCAGCATCGCCGTGGCCGCCGCGCGGGCCTCGGGGCCGCTGCGCCCGTTCAGCTCCAGGGGTAGCAGCACGTTCTCCAGCACGGTCAGCGTCGGCACCAGGTTGAAGAACTGGAAGATGAAACCGACGCTGCGCCGACGGAAGAGTGTGCGATCACGCTCAGAGAGCCGGGTCAGGTTCTGCCCGTCCACCCAGACCTCGCCTGTGCTCGGCGTGTCGATCCCGCTCACCAGGTTCAGCAGGGTGCTCTTGCCGCTGCCGCTCTTGCCCAGGAGCACGGCGATCTCGCCCCGGCCAACGCTTAAGCTCACCTCGTGGAGCACCGACCGTGTGGCCCCGGCCTCCTCATATGCCTTGCTGACCCCCGCAAGCCGCAGCAGCGGCTCACCCTTTGGGCGATCTCGGCGGTCTGTCATGGGCGCTCCTTCCCTAAAGGCCGTATGATAGTGATGGGGCTTGTCAGCGAAGCTGACAAGCCCCATCACTATCATACACAATTTTGGGGTCACAGGTATCAAAGACAACGAAACAGCGGCAGGGAACCTGCCGCCGTGATCGTCGCTTGTACAAGATTGGCGCTGGCCCCGCTGGCCTTCTGGCAAGCGGCGCGGGGGGAGTTAGGAGAGTTTAGGGGGAAAAAGAGGAATAAGTGCGGAGTTGTCGTCCGGGGCTTATTCGCATGCCGTTTTCCTTTGGGGCCGCGCTTCTCTGGTACCCATAGCATACGGCATCCGAGGGGGTGACTTCAATAGTCCCTTTATCCCCCGTCTTGGTGGCCCATCTGGGAGTGCCAGTACTGGGAGGCGGGATGACCTATGCTACAATGAAGATAACGTCTGAGCGCCCTATTTTGTTGCACCGCCATTGCAGATCAGGTGGCCTTTTGGGCATGCGCCGCAGTGAGGATCGCGCCTGAATGCGCGGCGCGCAATCTGCAATCTGTAATCTGCAATCGTACTATGCCTCCCAAACGCGGCCCGACCCTTTTTGATGCCCAGCGCGACGCGACTCTCCAGAGCCAGGCACCCCTGGCGGCGCGCATGCGCCCGCGAAACCTGGAAGAGTATGCTGGGCAGCAGCATATCGTCGGTGAGGGCAGGCTGCTGCGCCGGGCGATATCTGGCGATAAGCTCTTCTCGATCATCCTCTGGGGGCCACCTGGCAGCGGGAAGACGACTCTGGCCCAGATCATTGCCAGCAGCACCAACGCGCACTTCGATCAGGTGAGCGCGGTGAGCGCTGGCGTGGCTGACTTGCGCAAGGTGATCCAGGAGGCCAAGGATCGCCTGGGCATGTTTCAGCAGCGCACGGTACTCTTCATTGACGAGATCCACCGCTTCAACAAGGCGCAGCAGGACGCGGTGCTGCCCTATGTTGAGGACGGCACGGTGATCCTCATTGGTGCCACCACTGAGAACCCTTCGTTTGAGGTGAATGGTGCCCTGCTCTCGCGGACTCGCGTCTTCACCCTGGAGGCGCTAAGCGATGAGGATGTCGGCCATCTGGTGGATCGTGCGCTGTCGGATGGCGAGCGCGGCCTGGCCAACTACAGCCCGATGCTTGCCGCCGACGCCCGTGGCTACCTGGTGAATATGGCCAACGGCGATGTGCGCACTGCACTCAACGCCTTGGAGTCCGCCGTCATGGCCAAGGCTCCCAGTATCGGCGAGAAGCGTCTGATTACGCTGGACGATATCTGCGACGCGCTTCAGGGCCGGGCAACCCGCTACGATAAGAACGGCGAGTTGCACTATGATGCGATCTCGGCTTTACATAAGAGTGTGCGCGACAGCGACCCCGACGGGGCGCTCTACTGGCTCGGGCGCATGCTCGATGGCGGCGAGGATGCGCTGTATATCGCCCGGCGCGTGGTGCGCATGGCTGTTGAGGATATTGGCCTGGCCGACCCGCAGGCCCTCCCGCAGGTCATGGCTGCCCAGCAGGCCGTCCACTTCCTTGGTCAGCCTGAGGGTGAATTGGCCCTCGCTCAGGCGGTGGTCTATCTCTGCCAGGCACCCAAGAGCAATGCGGTCTACCGGGCCTATGGCGCGGCTCAGAAGGACGTGGCTGAGACGCGCAACGAGCCGGTGCCCCTGCACCTTCGCAATGCGCCCACTCGCCTGATGAAGGGCATGGGCTACGGCAAGGGCTATGAGTACGCCCACGACTTGACCGATGGCCGCTCCGACCATGCCCACTTGCCGCCGAACCTGGAGGGCCGGATCTACTATGAGCCGACTGATCACGGCTTTGAGGCTCTGGTGCGTGAGCGTCTGGCATGGCGGGAGTCGGGAGTCAGGAGTCGGGAGTCGGGAGTCAGGAGTCGGGAGTCGGGAGCTGGGAGCCGGGAGTCGGGAGTCGGGAGTCGGAGGCCCGAGGCCGAGCGACCGGCGGAGCTTGCGCCTGGCGAGGAGCCGCAGATTGCGCCAGATGACATCCCGCCGTCGGATGATGGCACCGCCCCGCCGCCGCTGCCGCGCCCGCGCAGTCGCCCACGCAAGGGGTGATGGGGCTCAGGAGTTCTGTATTGACGGGGTCTCAGCGTAGCTGAGACCCCGTCAATAGCGAATGGCAGCTTATTATTCTGCTGCGTACGCAGCGATGTCGGAATACTCATCGGCATGATGTCATGATGTTTAGCGGGCGAGCTACAGAGCGCGGCGGCGGTCGTGTATAATGAATCCAGGGGCGTCCTTGATGCATGTGAGCGCGGAGAGATGCGATGGGGGCGAGCGGCGCACAGGTGGTGATTATCGGCGCGGGGGTGGTCGGGGCCAGCGTGGCCTATCACCTCGCCCTGCGCGGCTGTACCGATGTGCTGATCCTGGAGAAGGAGGAGGCCGAGGTGAGCGGGAGCACCGCCCGCTCGGCGGCTGGCGTGCGGCATCAGTTCTCAATGGCCACCAACATCCTGCTCTCGCGCTATAGCATCGAGCGGCTCCGTCACTTCACCGAGGAGACGGGCGGCTACGCCGAGCTGCGCCAGGTCGGCTACCTCTTTCTGGTGAATGACGCCGATACTTGGAAAGAATACACGGCCACGGCGGCGCTCCAGCGCGATCTGGGCGTGCGTGTCGAGCTGCTTAGCCCCGAGGATGCCGCCCGCTTTGTGCCGCAGATGGTCACCGATGACCTGGTGGGCGCGACCTTCGGCCCCGACGATGGCTACTGCGACCCCTACGGCATCGCGATGGGCTATCTGCGGGCGGCCCAGCGCATGGGCGTGCGCATCCAGCGGACCACGGCGGCCAGCGGCTTCGTGATTCAGGGCGGCCAGGTGCGCGGCGTGCAGACGAGCCAGGGGCCAGTGGGCTGCGAGGTTGTCGTGAATAGCGCCGGCCCGTGGGCTGGCGAGGTGGCCGCCCTAGCTGGCCTGAATGTGCCGGTGCGGCCCTACCGACGGAATGTCTATATGACCACGCCCTTCCCTCAGATCCCCGGTCGCATCCCGCTGACGATCGATGTGGGCAGCGGATTCTATATGCGCCACGAGGGGGACAGCATCCTTATGGGCGGGTCGAACCCTGCCGAGCCAAGTAGCTACAATACCACGGTGGATTGGGAGTGGTTCAACAATGTGCTTGAACAGGGGCTGGCCCGCTTCCCCATCCTGGAGCAAGCATGCCTCGCCGAGCAGCAGTGCTGGGCCGGGCTCTACGAGATCACGCCGGACAATAACCCCATCCTTGGCCGTCACCCTAGCCTGGACGGCTACGTGGACGCCAGCGGGTTCAGCGGCCACGGGATCATGCACTCCCCGGCCAGCGGTATGCTGATCGCCGAGGAGATTCTCGACGGTCGCGCCCACACGATCAATATCGATGAGCTGCGGATCAGCCGCTTTAGCGGCGTCGCCGCCCACACGGAGCGGAATATTATTTAGGGGTCAGGGGTCAGGGGTCAGGAGTCAGGGGGACTGGATAACGACGCGATAGTGTGCTCTTTGGCATCACGCATAGCGTGCTGATACGCTAGCACCGAAACCCGACTCCCGAAACCCGACTCCCGACTCCTGACTCCCGACTCCTGACTCCCGACTCCTGAAACCTTGTCTGGTCGGGCTCACCCGGCCCTGTGAAAACAATGGCAACCCGCTCGCTGCAAGAGCTGTTCGTGGATCGACTCAAGCAACTTGACCGCTTTCGCAGGAGCCTGGATGGCGCGACCAGCAGGCGGGTTATTTTGATCTCCGCTGGATCGGGCATGGGTAAGTCCTGGCTGCTCAAGCAGTTCGCTAATGAGGCTGCCGGGCGTGGCGCACCCAGTGTGCTGATCGACTTCAGTGACGGCCAGGCGTATGATGTGCTAACCCTTGTGCGGCGCTTCCGCGACTCGCTCGGGGCGAGCCACTTCAACAAGCTTACGGTGGCGATCAATGAGGCCACCGCGCCGCGCCTGGTGATCAGCGACAATGGCGGCGGCGGCACTGGGGTCAGCTTTGGCAACAGCCAGATCGGCGATGTGCGCATCGGCGATGTGGCCGGGCGCAACATTATCAAAGATAACCTGTTCATCGTTCAGGCAGATAACCCGCTGGTCATCCAGGTGATCGAGGATCGGATTACCCAGGTCTTCTTTGAGTGTTTGGGTGAGCTTGAGGCTATCGGCCCGGTGCTCTTTCTCTTCGACACCTACGAGCGAACCTCTCAGTTTGGCGAGGGCTGGTCATCGAATGTGACCGACCGCTGGATTACGCGCGAGCTCCTTACGCGCGTGAGGGACGGGCGACTGAGGAACACGGTTGTGGTGCTGGCCGGTCGTCGGCTGCCGAGCTTTGGTGCCGAGTGGGCCGAGGTGGTGGGCATGTTGCCGATTGAGTTCTTCACTCAGGCCGACGTGGCCACCTACCTGCGCGAGAACCGTGGGCTGAGCAACCTCACCGACATCGAGGTGCAGACACTCTACAGCGCGGTGCAGGGCAGCCCGCAGCTTCTGGGGATTATTGGCGACAACCTTGAACAGGCAGTGCGCCCAGGCGACGACGATGACTGGTGATATCCACAGCTATCTGAGCGATATGCTCAGCGCGGCGAAGAGCAAGGGCGGCGACTCGCTGCTTACATTCAACATCGATCAGGTGTTGCGGAGTGCCGGGCCGCGCAAGGCCGAGGTGCTGCGTCGCTGCGCCATCCCCCGCTGGTTCGATGCTTCGATCCTGCGCGTGCTGCGCGAGAGCGACGAGAGCAATGAGCGGATCTTCGAGCAGATGCGCGAGTTCAGCTTCATCCGCGACCTTGGCGATGGGCGGATGGCCTACCATGATCAGGTGCGCCAGATCCTGCTGGCCGAGTGGGTCGAGCAGCGCCCTGCGGAGCTGACCCAGATCCACCGGCGGCTCTACAGCTACTTTAATAATCGTATGACGCCGCCTGGCTCGACCCGGCGCGCGATGCAGCTGGTGCCCGAGAGCAACATGCTCAGCGTGGTGCCTATGAGCATCCAGTCGGACATGTTTCGTCGCGAGGCGCTCTACCACCTGATTAACGCCGACCCGATCCGGGGTATGGACGAGCTGCGGGCCGCCTTCAAGGAGCTAGAGAGCGCGCACCGCCTGGCCGACGCCGAGCTGCTGCTCCAGGTGGCTGGCGAGGCACCGCTGAACTCGCTCCAGCAGCGCTGGCTGCAGTATATGCGTGCGCGCACGCAGCAGGGCAGCTTGAACCTGGAGGTGGCCGCCCGGCAGTTCGAGGCGCTGCGGGCCATGCCGGATCTCGACCCCGAGCTGGGGGCGGAGACGAGCCGGTCGCTGGCCGGGGTCTACTCGGAGACGGGGCAGTGGGCGCGGGCTACCCGGCTCTTCCGCCAGAGTCTGGAGTACTTTCGGCGCACGGGCAACCAGCGGGCTGCGGCCGACACGATGCTGCTGCTGGGTGAGGCATATCAGGGCCTGGGGATCAGCACGGGCAGCTGGCATGTGCCCCATGTGCCCGAGCATGAACTGCTGCGCTATATGCAGATCGTCTGGGTGTGGCTGATCGGCATCCCCTTCCAGATCGCCGCGCTGCTGCTCGGGCCGCACAACCGCCTGCTGCCCATCCCCGAGTACTGCGCCCGCTACCAGAACTGGCTGCTCATCCGGCTCTACAATACCGCCCGCATGTGGTACGCCCAGGCTCGCGATGCCTACCGCCGCCTCGGTGACGAGGGCGGCATGCTGCGCGCCGAGCAGCGGGTGATCGATATCCTGCGGCTCTATGGCTATCATGAGGAGGCTAGAGCCCAGGTTGAGGCGCTGCTGAAGCGTAAGCCCGCCCGCGACCCGTACTGGAGGGCATGGCTGGAGCGCACCCTGGCCGAGTGTCACCTGGCCGCAAACAATATCGGCAGCGCACAGGTACTTCTTACCAACGCGCTGGCAGTCTTCCGCGAGTTCGGCGATGTGCGGCGTGAGGCAACTATCCTGATGCTCCAGGGCCAGGCGGCCATGCAGGCGGGCAATATTGACGCCGCCCTCGGCGGCTTTGCCAAGAGCCTGGAGCGCTACCGCACCCTGGGCTACGCGGCTGCCCGTGAGCGCATCTTGCACGAGCTGCGGGCATGGAAACATCGGCCCGGTGTCTCCGAGGGCGTGCGCCAGCGCATTGCGTCCCTGATCGCCGCCGAGCCAGAGAAGCGCTATGTCGGGCGCTTTATCAGCAGCTACCTGCGCCTGCTCCAGATCGCCTCTGTCATGGCCCTGCCAACGGCGCTGCTGCTGCTGGCGGTGGTCGCGCCTACAACCAATATTATCAGCCTCACCAACGGGGTGCTCTCGACCGCTATCTTCTACGATCCGCTGCGGATCACGGTGGCGCTGGCTCTGCTGACCCTGTTCTACCTGGGAGTCTACGCGTCGCTGGCAGCTGCGGTGATCTATGTGCTGCCGATCAGCCGGATCGAGCGCGAGCAGCCTGATGTGATCGTGACCAGGCCCGACCAGATCGCGCGCTACGATAGTATGGGCAACCTGGCTCTGGAGACGCCCTGGGCCGAGGTGCGGCGCTGGCTGGCCCTGGATCGCTCTGTCTGGGATCGGCCCCTGCCGCTCTACTCGCGTACGTTTCTGGAGGATGCGGCGGGTCGGGATCTGGCGATCGACGGGATCACTGGCTGGTATGGCGACGTGCAGACCGACATTGCGCAGCGCCTTACGGTGGCGGGCAGCCAGGTGGAGCGGCAGAACCTTGGCTACCGGCTGCTGCGGAGCAAGAGCGGCGCGTCGGCGGTGACGGGCATTGTTCTGCTATTGCTGGTGACGATGTTTGAGAACCAGTGGTTATCGTTACCGATCTGGTTCCCCGCCGGGCTCTACGCCCTTGTCTCGTTCATTACCCTGAGCGGCGTGCTCATACTTGTGCCGCTGGCCTACTGGCTGGCTACCCGACCGCTGAAGTTCCAGCATATCTTGCAGCTTAACGAGATCTGGCCGAATGTGCTGATGGTGATCGGCGCATTGCCGGTGCTGCTCTACATCCTGAGTGGTGGCACGGCCCTGTCGATCAATGCGATGAACTACAGTACTTTTGTGTGGGGCGTCTACATGCTCGCCGAAGCGTTTGTGGCGCGCTACATGGTCGCGCTGCGCAGCCTGCGCATGCCCATTGTGGCCCTGGCGACGCTTCTTGCTCTGCTTGTGGTGGCCCAGCCGACCTACGCCAGCTACCGCTGGCAGGTGAGCTACACCGCCAAGGGGCAGGTCGCCGACGCCGTCGCCGTCGGTGCCGCGCCCACGATGATGAGCGAGGTGAACTGTAGCGCTGCCGCCGACGCCCGCGCCCTTGGCGACGATGCGTTGAGCACCTTCACTATCCAGGGTGACTGTGCCGCGATGTCTGGCAATTGGGAGGAGGCCGCCGGCTACTACGGCGAGGCTGTCAGCAGCGCGCCCCAAAATTCGGAGGAGCAGGCGCTCGCCCTCTATAACCAGTGGAACGCTGTCCGTCGCTACGACCGCAGCCAGTCGGCGCAGATCCTTGTCCAGCTCAATAACCTCTGTGCGACCTCCCATCAGGCCGCATTGGCCTGCATTCAGATCGCCGGGCAACTCGATGGTTCGACCCACTAGTCGTTGCCGCGCCGGGGCAGTTGCCGATTTTGAGACTAGGGGGTATAGTAGTGGCGTTGATCGCCTGACAAAACGCGATGTCTAATCTGCAATTCATAATCTGCAATCTCCAATCTCACTAGTGCGCCCTGGAGGACTACTCATGACCCTTGACGAAGCCATCGCTGAGCTGACACGGCGGATCGGCGCTGCTAGTTCCGGCAGCGTCGTGCGCGTCACGCGTGTGTCCGGTGAGGAGGCTAGTATCCGTGCATACGCGCCCATCGCCGACGAGGGCGCGATCAAAGAGGCGACCCAGGATTTTACCTTCCAGCTGCTCACCGGCGAGGGCCTTGATGTGCAGGTTCTCGTCTACGATATTGCGACGTCGCTTCCGCCGGACGAGTAATAGTGAGCGCACAGCAAAAAGCTGGCGGCATTGCCGCCAGCTTTTTGCTGTGCGCTGTGTGGCGGGGCGCTACGCCTCACCTTCTTCGAGCAGCCACTCTAGGGCTAGCAGGTAGCCGCGCCAGCCCAGGCCGGCGATTTGCCCCGTCGCCACAGGTGCCACCACCGAGCTGTGCCGGAACGCCTCGCGCCGGTAGACGTTCGAGATGTGTACCTCGATGATCGGCGCTTTGAGCATGGCTAGGGCGTCGCGCAGCGATAGCCCGTAGTGGGTCAGGGCACCTGGGTTGATGATCACCCCGTCGGACGACCAGCCCGCGTCGTGGATGAAGTCGACCAGGGCACCCTCGTGGTTCGACTGGAAGCTGCGCAGCGCCGCGCCCGCCGCTGCCGCACGTGCGGCGAGGGCTGCGTCGATCCCCTCCAGAGTCATCGCCCCGTAGATCTCTGGCTCACGCCTGCCGAGCATGTTCAGGTTTGGCCCGTGGATCACCACGATACTGCGCGCCACGTACACTCCCCTTGTCTTACCGGCGGACAGCCGGTAGGTATGTCTTGTAGCTCACCTGTACCGCAGGCGCGATGTACGCGAAGCGTAGCTGCACATCGGCTACCACGTCTGAGTTGGAGCGTGATTGTGCCTGGATGGTGATCACTTTTATCGGGCCAGGCTCCACGTTTTTGGGCACCGTCACCCATATGCCGACGTTATAGTTGGTGTCGCGCGGGCCGAGGATGTCATAGGGCATGATATCGACCGACCAGCCGCCATCGGCCCCCAGGACGTTGAAGTCTATGATATCGGATGCGTTGCCGATGTTGCTGATTACCAGATCATTCATCTGAAACCTGCCGCTGCTCGGCGTCACAGCGCGGGATTGATCGGTGCTAAACACCAAGTTGATCACCTTGCCAACGCTGATATTTTCAACTGCCTCGTCGTGCGATGTGTCCGGGTTGGTGTTCGAGGTGACACTGATGCGTCCGAAGTTCTTTGTGTCCACCTGGGTGCTGTCGTCGTTGGGTACATCAATGCTGACGGTGATCACCTGGCTTTGGCCGGGGCCTAGGGTAATCAGGTCGTTTGAGACACCCATACGCCAAGCGAGCGCATTTACCGCCGTGATACTGTAGGTATCGGCGGTGATCCCGATGTTGGTAACGGTATGGGTGAAGACCAGCGTCTCGTTCGGGTAGCCCTTCCCGCTGCGGTCGGGCGTGATCTGCACGTCGTAGGTGTTGCCCACCAGCGACTCGTCTGTCGCGCTGGCCAGAACCTCAGTTCCTCCAACCTTGCGTACCTCGACGGTTGTGATGTTGGCGGTGCCGCCGAGAACACCGACCGGCAGTTTCACCTCAACCGTGATCGTCGTTGTCATGCCAGGGACTAGCTCGATCGTTGGCGAACCTGATACATTAGAGGTGAAACCAACCCCGGCCTGGCTGTTGCTGGTCGCGATCTCGTAGGCGATCAGCGTGCTGCCGGTGTTGGTCAGGGTGTGGGTGAAAGTCACGCTCGCGCCGGGCAGGCCGTTCTTGCTGGTGCCGGGCGAGAGGCTGGCGGCATCGAACGCTTCTACCTTCGCGATGTCATCCTGGCTGGCCGTCTTGCTCGGGTCGCCATGCGAGGTCGCTGTGACGGTGAAGGTCAGATCCCCAGCGATGACCCCGCCCGGCACCGTCACCACCAGGGTGATCGTGCTCGTGCCGTTGCGCGGCACGTTGGTCACGCTCGTTGGGCTGATCACGGCCATGCCGAAAGTGGCCGGGGTGAGCGGCGTGACGGTCATTGTGAAGCTGTCGGTCGCGTTGCCCAGGTTGGTCAGGGTGTGGGTGTAGGTCAGCACCGTGCCAGGGATGCCGGTCTGCGGGGTCAGGTTGGCCGCGCTCAGGCTCACATCGCGTAGGATCGCCACGTTCACTGTGGCCGTAGCGTTCACAGTAACATCATCAGGCTTTGGAACGAAACCGCTATTATCAACAGTAGCGCTTAATGTCACCTCCTGCGGCCCGCCGTTCGCGTCGGCTGGCACCGTCACCTGGAGCGTGAAGGTGCAACTCTCATTGGCGGCAAGGCTAATCGTAGTCGGAGAGAGCGTACAGTTGCCGTCGTAGACGACCTCTGCCGCAGGCCATGCCGGAGAGTCGACGATAATCGGCGTACCCAGCGAGAAGGGCGCTGTCGCGTTGCCGGTGTTGGTCAGCGTGCCGGTGAAGGTCACTGTGCCGTCGGCCGCGCTAGCCGGGGCCGGGTCGGGCGAGCCCGCGCTGAAGCTGAGTTGGGGTGCGCCGCCGCCGATCACTGTGATCCTGCCGTCTACAGATAGCGCGGTCGGTGGGGTGCCGTCTAACGCCACGGCCGTCACGCTGAAGTCATAATCTCCCGTGACTGTACCCGAGGGAATCTGGGCCGTCACCGTGATTATACGGGTGGTATTGGCGGCTAGGCTGAAGCTACCGCTCGGGTTGGCGGTGAAGGTCGTAATTGCCACGGGCGTCGTGTTTGTCGGCGGCGTGATCTGGAAGTTGTCGGTCATATTGCCGGTGTTGGTCAGGGTATACACAAAGTCGGCCGAGGCACCGGGCGGGCTGCTGATGGTGGTAGGTGCTACCGCGCTAAAGCTGAAGCTGCGCACAGTCGCCACGGTGATCGTGTCCGTGACCAGGCTTGTCTGCGTGCTGCCGGTCTGGATTTTGAAGCTGAACTGCACTGAGCCTGCTGGCGCGCCGTCGGGCGTATTCACCACAATCGTTAGGGTGGTGCTCGCGCCGCCGGCCAGGGTGGTCTGGCCCAGGGTCGCCGAGGTGATCGACCAGCCATCCGGCGGGGTACCGACGAAGGTGGGGCCGACCACTGAGAAGTCCCCGGGGAGGTCGCCGGTATTGGCGACGCTGTGAGTGAAGGTGGTTAGCGTTGTGACGCTACGCTCCTGCGTATAGCCTGGCGAGACGGTAGGAAAGGCTGGGCTGTTGGTGTGTGCCTTGGCCGTGGTGGTGTCGGTTACCACATTCGAGCCGCTGGCCCCGGCGAAGACCTGGACGCTGGTGGTGTCTATGTCGGGCGTAGGCGACACCTTGGCGGTGTAGGGGACGCTGACCACCACATTGAAGGATTCGCTGCTGCTGGCCGGTACCGTCACCTGGGTCGGGGCGCTGGCCCAGCCGAGGGTGGAGGTGAACACTACCGTGAAGGTGCGCTCGACAGGTGCGTTGTTGGTGATGCTGTGGGTGTAGGTGTAGGTGTCGCCCTGGTAGATCAGCTGGTTGGGCGACGGGGCGGCGGCGAGGCTGAAGGTGCTATTGACACATAGCCCGGTGGTGCCGCCACTGTCGAGTGAGGCAGAGAATGGTGATGTATTGTCGCTGGCGTCGCGCACGGTGGCCGTGAGGTAGCGCTGACAGCCGGTGATATTGATACTGAACCCACCGCCGGCGGTGGTGTTACCTGAGGTCAGGTAGACTGGCCCCTCCTTTGTCTCCGTTGACAGATTCGTGGTGAAGACCTCGACGGTGCAGCCGCTCACGCAGCCGGTGGTGCCGGTCAGCGTGGTTGTTGCACCTATTCTGCCGACCGCCGTCAGGTTTGGGGCCTCGATGTTGCCGTTGGTACCGGATGCGCCGAAGCGGATTCCGTCACCCCCATTATGGTTCCTCGTGGTGGTTTTGGTTATCTTGATACCAGTCGGCCCATTGAGATAGATGCCGTTATTAGTGGTCCTACTGACAGAGCCCTTGCCATTATTCACCAGGTTGTTACCGCTGAGCGTATTGCCGTTTGCTCCGCCCGTGGTGTTGTTGATGCTTATGCCATAGTAGTAGACAGGGGCAGCGCTATCGTATCCGTTAAAGGCAATGGTATTGTTCGTGATCTGGTTGCCGGTGCCCTGGAGCAGCCTGATGCCGTCCTGTCTATTGCCGATCGCCTGGCTGGAATCCAGGACGCCCGATGCCCTGGTGCCGATCCGGTTCCCGCTGAGCGTATTATTGCTCGCCCCCTCCCTGAGGACGATCCCATAGCCCAGGCCAGAGATCACATTCCCGCTCACCGTGTTGCCGCTTGGGGCGGTTGTCGCGGAGCCGGAGGAGATGTTATTGATCATCCGCACGCCTTCGCTGTCCAGATTCGTAGGGGACAGGAGGGCGGCGGTGCCGGTGGAACTCACGCCGAGGTAGTTCCCCTGGATTGTAGTAGCGGTGACGCTACACGCTCCCCCGCTTGGCGCGCTACAGCTGCTGGTCGTACCACCGCCCGGCATCAGCAGGATGGCGGATGGGGACCCGTTGCCCGAGCCTCCGGCGGCGATCACATTGCGCTCGCCGCCGTTCGGCCCGCCGATCTGGTTGCCGCTGCCGTTCTCCACCCAGATCGCCGAATTGCCGAAGCCATAGCCCGCGGTCGTCGGGTTTGTGGTCGATGTCGTGGTGCCGGCAGCGTTGGTGCCGATGAAGTTGCCCTTGATCGTATTGCTGCTAGAGCGCACGCGGATGCCGGAGCGGCGGGCTGAGGCGATCACATTGGCCGGGCCGATCACAGTTGCTGGAACTGGGGCGAGAGATGTCACAGTGCCAAGGTAGATCGCGGTGTTGCCGATTGTGGCCAGGGTGGTACCGTCGCTAGCGATGCCGATGTAGTTGCCGACAATCTCTGTGCCGGTAACATTGACGGCGTTATCGCTGAGCAGGATGCCGTCTGCCTGGCTGAAGCCGATTATATTTCGCCCGCCCACCGGGTCGGTTTTGTCGCCGATCACTGTATTGATCGCGCCCCCATAAAGGCTGATGCCGTTGTGGTTGGCAATGTTCGCGCCGCTGGGCGTGATGCCGATATAGTTGCCGACGATCGTCGTGTTCTGTGGGTGTCTGGCGGAGTCGCTCGCGGTTTCGTTGCTTATCACTACAACGCCAGCGGCGATATTGTTCGAGAGGCTCTGGTTGCCCAGGTGCCCGCCGATCACATTGTTCTTGATCAGCGTGCTGCGCGCGTAGGTGCCGACGAGCACGCCGGCGACCAGCTCGTTCTGTTTCACATCGCCGGGGATCGCTGTGCCGGCGGCGTTGGTGCCAATATAGTTCCCGATGATCTGGTTTCCGCTGATGTACTGCTCTGCCGTCGTGGAGGAGTCGCTGTCATCCACGGCGACATTGGCCTGCAGGTTACCTGTGATCACATTGGCATCGCCTACCGCCGTGCCGCCAATAGTGTTATTGCTGGCACGATCATCGATCTGGACGCCGTAGTAATCGTTGCCGATGGTGGTGCCGTCTGTGTTTAGGCCGATCCAGTTATTGGCGATCACGTTGTTCGTGGCCGCCGCTGTGCTGATCGAGATCCCTGAGCCACCAGTGAAGGCGAACGAGCCGGGGAAGTCGACGATCACCAGTCCGCGCACCACATTATTGGGCGACATGATCTGGAGGCCGAAGGCGCTCCCGCTCATGAACCCTCCGTCCAGCACCACCGAGTGCGGCGGCGAGGCGATGATCGATGTCCTGCCGTCCGTGAGCGCTGGCAGCGCCGATGAAACCTTAATTGTCCCGCTGACGCTGAAGTTGATCGTGTCAGCCCCTGCGTGCTCGTTGGCCAGGCGGATGGCCTTGCGCAGCGTGCAGTCCGTCGCGCAGCTCGTGGAGAGGTCGTCGGTGTCATCGGTGGTGTTGACGGTGAAGGTCTGCGCATGGGCGACCCGGGCCGTCGGCAGGGTGGCGGCCAGCAGCGCGAGCAGCACAAGCAGGCTGAGGCGACGGGTGAGTGACGACACAGCGGTCCTCCCTTAGGGTAAAGATTGCAGATTGCAGATTGAGCGTATCAGGACGGATTAGGCGATGCTGAATCGTAAAGCAACCTGAAACTCTACCTTAACGATTGACCGCTGGGAGCCAGATCGCCGGTAGCATTGGGCTGACGGTGATCTCAACCCGGTCGGTCACTGATGTATTCGGGATCTCAGCTCCTGTATTCGCATCTGTCAGGTAGATGTGAATATCGTCGACGTAGGTGGGAAGTAGCTTCCCTGTCACCTTCACAAGCGCCTTAACCCGCAGCAGCGAGGTGGGGCTGTTGCTGTCGGCGTCCAGATAGAAGCAGTTGCCCGAGATGGACACACTGTTCTGTGAGGTGAATGACACGACGGTGCTGCCCGAGTTCGCTTTGTAGTTCAGGCAGAAGTGTGCCCGGCCATTGCTGTAGTTGTAGATGTTGTGGTAGAAGGGGATCTCCGCAAATGCCGCCGCCTTCTGGTACTGGCCATTCCCGGTTACCTGTGCGCTTGGCACCAGATCGACCCCGGTGATGCCCGAGACCACTTTGACGATACTGTTGAAGGGCGCCTGGGCGGTGGCGGTGACACGCGTCGTAACCTGGAACACCTGGCCCTGCGCGTTATATGCCTGTGCGCCGGGGGGCACGGTGATCGTCGCTGTCACCGTCTTCGTCTCGCCGGGCGGGATCACCAGCGAGTTGGCGCTCAGCACCGTGTCCCAGATAACGCCGCTGTCGGCCGGGTCGATTGTCCGGCGCTCCAGCGTGAGGGTCACTGTGACGTTGCCATTGTTCCTAAACTCGTGAGTATGTGTGACCTTATCACCTGGTGCGGCGTGGCCCGAGCCAACCAGGGTTGATTCGAGCACCACCGGCATCGCATCAACGGTGGTGGTGAGGATGCGGCTCTGGCTTAGCGGGCTGATGTTGCCGCTTGCCGACACGCCGACGCTAGTGTGATCCGCAACCTCGGCCCGCACGTACTCGTCGCTTCCGGTAGGCAGCGTCATCGTGACAGTCAGCGTCTTGGGGGGACTTCCGGCGGGCAGGTCGATCAGGTTTGATCTTCCGTTTGGCGGGTTGATCGTCCAATGGGGCAGCGACCCTCCGGTGACGAAGTGGGCATTGGAGAGATCTACCGTGCCGTTATTTTCTAAGCGCAGCGTGTAGGTGATCGTCTCGCCGGGCGTAGCGTGTTTCTGGCCGTTGCTCGGCTCCATGTAGCTGAGGAGGTTGAGCGATGAGGGCACATCCAGATTCAGTACGCCGAACTCCGAGGTGTTGCCATTGGCGTCGGTGACGGCGAAGATGAGTTGCTTGGGGAGCGATACGGTTCCGAGGTTGAGCCTGCCGGTGAAATGGCCGTACTGATCGGGGTGGGCGAACGTGGCAGCAGGACTGCCGCTATCGGGAAAGACTGTATATGCGGTATAGCCCTGGCCGTCTGGATCTGTGTTTGGCTGGAAGAACTGGATCTCGCAGGTGTTGGCTGGGCTACAGGCCGAGGCCGGGAGTGTGGCCGTGTCGGTGTAGACCCAGCCATTGAAGTTGCCATACTGGTCGATCCGCAAGCTCAGCGGGTTGGCGAACGTCGAGTCGACGATTGGCGGGTCGATGCCGTGGTTCGGCAGACTGGTGCTATCATCGCTGCCGCTGTCGATATAGCGGGTGGTGCCCTCAAGCTTCACGCCGCCGGTGGTGTTCTTCGAGATCCGGTTCGACTGGATGCGGATGCGCTGGGAGTCGCCAACCACGCGGACGCCGTAGCTGCTGTTCGATTGCAGGGTGTTGTTGAGTACCTGGACATTGCTGGAGGGGCCGTTGATCTCGATGCCGCTGCCGGAGCTATGGTAGTAGACTCCGTTCGATTGCAGGGTGACAGTCTGCACCCCGGTAGCGGTGATGCCGCTGCTGGCATTGTAAGCGAGGACGTTCCCTGTGGCGGTGATGTACCTAGCTTGGTTGATCACGATCCCGCCTACGGTATTTGGGCGCTCCAGCGAGTTGTTCCCATCTTGCACCCAGCCAATATTGTTGGCGCTGAGGGTGACGGTCATCGTATCGCTGCCTTCGACCTTCACCCCGGCCCCGGTGTTGCTGCCAATAAGATTATTGTTGACGGTGGTCGTCCGTGCGCCGCCCTGCACCAGCACGCCGTCGCCAGTGTTGCCTGCGATCACGTTGTAGACGCCGCTGCCATTATTGGCTAGGCCAATGATGTTATTGCTCACCGTGGTGCCGGTTGTGCTTGCGCCGGCCACCTGGATGGCGGCACCGCCGTTGCCCGCCAGGTAGTTCTTGCTGTCGGCGCTGCCGATCAGCGTGCTGCTGCTGCCGTCCTGCACGTCGATGCCGGGGCCGGTGTTGGGCACCGTGCCGGTGCGGGCGGTGTCGAGGCCGATGAAGTTGCCGGTGAGTGTGACCGTCTTGGTGGCGCTGAGCCGCACGCCGAAGTCGGTGTTGCCCGAGATCGTGCTGCCGGTGATCGTGGTGTGCTGGGCACCGGAGTCTACGAGGACGCCGCCGCCAGTGTTGGCGACAGCGCTGGCACCTGCGCCGACGTTGACCCCGATCAGAGCACCAGACACCTGGCTTCCGATGACATTTGCGCCAGTAATCCAGACACCCGGCCCATTGTTGCCGGATATGCGCAGGTTGTTATTAGCACCGGAAATGTTGGAGTTTCGGGCGGCTAACTCAATTCGCACCCCTCCGGCACCATTCCCACGGGCCACAATGCCGGAGCGGGTTGTGCCAATATAGGTTACGCCATTGATCGTCGTGTTAACTGGTGGAGTCGTGCTGGAACTTGTGCGGATATAGATTCCGTAGCCGCCGTTATCGCTGATCACCAGAGGGTTGCTCGTGGCACCGCCGATTACCGTCCCGCTCGCGCCATTTTCAATACGGATCCCATCCTGAAGATTACCGAAGTCGGGGTCTGTATCGCGATAGATTCCGATAAAATTCGTCTGGATTGTGGTGGTCAGCGTGCTTGAGCCGCTGATATAGATCCCGGCCTTGCCGTTCCCTCCAATGATATTCGCCAGATCGCTGGTTGGCCCGCCGATAATGTTCCCTTCGGTAGGCGTTTGGCTCGTATCGCTCAATACCTGTATGCCGTACCAGTCGTTCTTTTCCAGCGCCAAGGTTGTGGTCTGGCCAACCCGCTTGATGCCGATAAAGTTGTTCTGGATGTAGTTATGGGAAGCGTTCGTGATGACCACACCATTGACGGAGTTACCGCTGATATAGTTCGCGACCGCCTCTCCGCTGCCGCCACCGATCTCATTGTTGGTCGCTTTGGGGCCGGCGATGATCACGCCATAGCCGTTCCGAATGGCCGGTAGCGAGCCATCGGGCGTGATACCCAGAAAGGTCTGATGAATCTTATTGTTCGCACCCATGATATACACGCCGGATCCCCGGAAAGGTCCACCGAGGTTTGAGGCACCATAGATGCTCAGACCTGTCACCTCGTTGTTGTTGCCTTCAAGGACGAGGCCGGAATCATTGCTGTTGGCGTTGATCTCGATCTGTGGCAACCCAAACGACGTTGCCGCAATGATCCTGACATTTGATGCCTTGATCACAGGGAGTGGGCCGTCGTTCCTGACAGTGATCGGGTTGGTTATCGATGCGGGGTTGTCGGTAAAAAGGGTAAATCGAATCTCTTTTATATCTGTCTCCGGAACCCAATTGTTGGCGCGCTCTATCGCCTGGCGCAGGCTACAGTCACCATCGGCGGCATCACTATTGCAGGCGGTATCGGATGGTTCAACCGTGTCATCGAGCCTATCCACTAAAAAGATTGGCGGAGCCGCCCGCACTACCCGAGGAATCATTACGAAGGATGCTAGCAGCAGGGCGAGGGCCGCCAGAAGGTACCACGAGTGCCTGCGCTCGGACATGCTGAACTCCTTACGCCTAGCGAGGGGGCGTCGGCTACAGTTCGGGGCGAATCACGCGATTAGGGCAGTATTTACAGCTATATAGTATGTGCGGCCATTGTAGCACGAGTTGTAAAGAGGGGGCAGAGGGCAGAAGTAGGACAAGGGTCCTGAGATTTGGGAGTCGGGAGTCGGGAGTCGGGAGTCGGGAGTCGGGAGTCGGGAGTCGGGAGTCGGGAGTCGGTGCTGAGACATCAACTCCTGCCCCTGACTCCCCCGACTCCCGATGCCCCCTGACTCCCCCGACTCCCGATGCCCCCTGACTCCCGACCCCTGACTCCCGACTCCCAACATCACACGCGCGGGAGGATGCCGATAGAGCGGAGGTAGCTGACGCTAGAGGCGAACTGCTGGTCCTCGTAGAACTCGTTCTGCTCCTCGCCGGCGCCGCGCTCCCAGGGGGTGCGCCACTCGTCGTCGGCCGCGCGCGAGCTTTGGGCGAACTGGCGGAAGATCGGCAGGATATCGCGGATGTCGCGCGGGGGGTAGCCCTCCCACCAGTCGTTGGCGAAGAGGCGGAGGTGGCGGGCGGTGTGGCTGACCAGCTCGATCTGGCAGGTAGTGTCGGGGGCGGCCTGCTCGATGGCTGCGAAGAGGCGGCGCAGGTTCATGTCGCCCTCGCCGAGCGAGCAGCGCACCAGTCGCCAGCCCTGCTCGGATGGGTAGACCGTGTAGTCTGACAGGTGGATGTTGCGCACGTGCGGGCCGAGGCGCTCCAGAGCCACCAGCGGGTCTTCGGCGACGATGAAGGCGTTGGTGGCGTCGAAGGTCACGCCGATGTGGTCGCCGCCGACGGCGGTGACAATATGCAGCAGGTCGTCGGAGGTGGCGTCCTGATGGTTCTCGACGGCGATGGTGATGTCGTGGTGCTCGGCGAGCGGGCGCACGGCGCGCAGGCGCTCGATCACCTCGGCGAGGTAGCGGTCCCAGTCGGCGATCATGCGCGAGCGCCAGCCTTCGAGCACTGGGCTGACGGTGACCCGTAGGACGTGGGCGCCGAGGGCGGCGGCGGCGGGGATATGGCGCTCCAGGGCCGCGACATCGACAATATCGCTATCGGCGACGGGGGTGAGCCCGCAGGCGCTGATGCGCGCGCGCAGGGCGGCGATCCGCTCGGGGGCAAGGTCGGGAAGTATGCCGAGGGGGAATTCTATGCTCTGTAGTCCGGCGCGGGCGGTCAGGGCGACGATGTCATCGATGCTGAGGGGGGTGCTGGTGGCCCTCGCGGTGCCCCTGCCGAGCAGGCCGCAGCGGTAGCTAAAGCTAAGGGCAGAGAGGCCGATCAGCACGGCGCAGCTCCTCTATAGCACTGAGCAGCATGCTTGAGCCACTGAGGCACTGAATCTGGTGGCTCGCTGCGCTCGCGCCTTCCTATGACAGGCTGAATCCCTCTGCCCGCCGCTATAAGGCAAGGCTGCAGATCGTCGATTGCAACAAATGGTAGATCGCATCTCATGGAATTGGCACTCCGCCCAGCACGATGACCGATTGCCTGCGCCCTGCGAAACCTGCGTATTGCCTCCAATTTTTGGATAGGGTACATTCTACCACAGGCGGATGGGCGTCTGGATCGCGAAATGGGCAGAACCTTCTTAACCCTTTATTAGTGCCTCTTCGACGGCGCTGGCCACCGCGCCTGACTCGACCAGATCGCGCGCCCGCGTGATGTGCGGGTACATCAGGTGGTCCGACTCGATGAAGGGGATGTTGCGGCGCAGCAGGGCGTAGGCGGCGGCGGTGCCCTGCCCCTGGCTTGTCTCCGGGCCGAGCGCCTCGCGGCGGAAGTCGATCCCCTGGGCGGCGGCCATCAGCTCGACGGCCAGGATGTGGGCCACGTTGTCGATGATCTGGCGGGCCTTCAGCCCCGCCGTCACCCCCATGCTCACGTGATCCTCGACGTTCGCCGATGTCGGGATGGTGTCCACGCTGGCCGGGTGGGCCAGGATCTTGTTCTCGGTGGCCAGGGCCGCCGCCGTGTACTGGGTGATCATAAAGCCGGAGTTTAGCCCGCCCTGGTGGGTTAGGAAGGCTGGAAGCACCCCGCCATTGCTTGCCGCATCCACTAGGCGCATCACTCGGCGCTCGGCGATGTTGCCCAGCTCGGCGATCGCTAGGCCCAGGTAGTCTAGCGCGATCGCCAGCGGCTCGCCGTGGAAGTTGCCGCCCGAGATGACCTCGATCTGCTCGTCGGTTTCGCCCACAAAGATCAGCGGGTTGTCGGTCACGGCGTTTAGCTCGATCTCAAAGGCCCAGCGGGAGTAGGCGATCGCGTCGCGCACGGCCCCGTGAACCTGCGGGATGCAGCGCAGGGTGTAGGCATCCTGCACATTGGCCGGGTCGTGGCTGCGGATGAATGCGCTGCCCTCCAGCAGGCGGCGCAGGTAGGCGGCGCACTCTTGCTGGCGCGGGAAGGGCCTCAGGGCGTGGATGCGCGCGTCGAAGGCCATGGCCGTGCCGTGGAGCGCCTCTAGGCTCAGGCAGCCCGCGATGTCGGCGGTGTGCGAGAGGGTCTCGGCGCGGGCGGTGGAGAGCACGCCGAGGGCGCACATCACGGCGGTGCCGTTGGTGAGGGCTAAACCCTCTTTGGCGGCCAGGTGGGTGGGCGTGAGGCCGGCGTACTCCATCGCCACCATGCCGGACAGGCGGGCGTCGGCGTACTCGGCCTCGCCCTCGCCGATCAGCGGCAGGGCCATATGCGCCAGGGGTGCCAGGTCGCCGCTGGCACCCAGCGAGCCCTTCTCGGGGATGAGCGGGTGGACCCCGACGTTGAGCATTGCCAGCAGCAGCTCCAGGGTTTCCGGGCGGATGCCGGAGTGTCCACGGGCCAGCGTGTTAGCCCGGATGAGCATGATCGCCCTGGTGTGCGGCGTATCGTAGGGCTGGCCCGCGCCCACGGCGTGGCTGAGCAGGATGTTGCGCTGGAGCGGCTCAACCTGATCTCGCCCGATCAGCTTGTCTTTGAAGGCCCCGAATCCGGTGGTGATCCCGTAGGCCACCTCGCCCCGCTCCAGCAGGTGCCCGACGGCGGCGGCGGCGCGGGCCACGGCGGCGCGCGCGCCCTCGGCCAGGGCCACCCGTGGCCGACCCGGCCGACCGTATGCGACGGCGATCACGTCCTGAAACGTGAGGGATGACCCGTCGATGGTGATAGTGTCGGTGTGCATATGCGTATGTGTCACTCCGCAAGGGCGGGTCGCGACCCGCCCCTACAGTACAACCCCCTGTTTAATCACCGTCCCCACCAGGTTCCCGCCAAACTCATAGGCCAGGTGGCGGTAGTCGGGTGCGTCGATGATCAGGATGTCGGCGACCTTGCCCGGCTCCAAGGAGCCGATCTGGCGACCGAGGCTGATCGCGTGGGCGGCGTTGATGGTGGCGGCCAGCAGGGCCTCGGCGGGAAGCATGCGCTGGTAGCGGCAGCTGATCGCCATTACCAGGGGCATGGAGGGGCAGGGGGACGAGCCGGGGTTAATATCGGTGGTGAGGGCCAGGGCGACGCCCGCGTCGATCATCGCCCGCGCGTTGGCGTAGTGGCTGCCGCCCAGGTTGAAGGTGACGGAGGGGATAATCACGGCCACCGTGGGCGAAGCGGCCAGCAGGGCGATCCCTTCAGGCCCGGTTACGTCTAGGTGATCGACCGAGACCGCGCCGAGGTCTAGGGCCATCTCCAGGCCACCCAGGGCACTGAACTCGTCCACATGGGCTTTCACACCCATGCCCAGCGCCCGACCGGCCTCTAGCACCCGCCGTGACTGGGCCACGTCGAAGGAGCCTTGCTCGCAGAAGACGTCGATGAAGAGGGGCGTCCTGCTGCTGTCGAAGGACGATTCGGCGTGCCAGCGCGTTGCCGCTGGCAGCATCTCTTGGACGACTAGATCGACATAATCATCTGGGCGGCCAGCATACTCAGGCGGCAGGGCGTGGGCGGGCAGGAAGGTGGGCACCAGCCTGATCGGCTGGGCCGCGTCAAGGGCGGCGATCGCCTCCAGCTGGCGCAGCTCGGTGTCGAGGTTCAGGCCGTAGCCGGTCTTCACCTCGGTGGTGGTAGTGCCCAGGGCGAGCATCTGGCGCAGGCGCGGCAGGCTCTCGGCCACCAGCCGCTCGACGCTGGCCGCGCGGGTGGCGCGCATCGTCGAGATGATCCCGCCTCCAGACGCCTGGATCTCCAGGTAGGAGGCACCGGCGATCCGCCACTCGAACTCACCCACCCGATCCCCGGCGTACACCAGGTGGGTGTGCGGGTCCACAAACCCTGGGCAGACAGCTCTGCCAGTGGCGTCGATCTCGGCCTCGGCGGTGTATGTGGCGCGCAGGTCGTCGCTCGGGCCGACGGCGACGATCTTGCCGCCGTGGACGGCCACGGCCCCGCCGGGGATGATGCCGACGTCGGCCATGGCCGGGCCTCGGCGGGGGCCGGGCGGGCCGGCGCAGGTGACAACCTGCGCGGCAGAGTGGATGAGCAGGTCGATGTGCATATAGGTACCCTGGTAGAGACGCCCCGGTGGGGCGTCTTCGCGGAGACGCCCCACCGGGGCGTCTCTACGGCATCATCGGGATATCGATATTGTTCGCGCGAGCGAAGCTGATCGCCTCGTCGTAGCCTGCGTCGGCGTGGCGAACCACGCCCATGCCGGGGTCGGTGGTGAGGACGCGCTCCAGGCGGCGGGCGGCCTCGGGGGTGCCGTCGGCCACGATCACCTGGCCGGCGTGGATGCTGTAGCCGATGCCGACTCCGCCGCCGTGGTGGATGCTGACCCAGGTAGCCCCGCCCACGGCGTTGATCATCGCGTTCAGCAGCGGCCAGTCGGCGATCGCGTCGGAGCCGTCCTTCATGGCCTCGGTCTCGCGGTTGGGGCTGGCCACCGATCCGCTGTCGAGGTGGTCGCGACCGATCACGATCGGCGCCTTCAGCTCGCCGCTGGCGACCATCTGGTTGAAGCGCAGGCCAGCCCTGGCCCGCTCGCCGTAGCCCAGCCAGCAGATGCGGGCGGGCAGCCCCTGGAAGGCCACCTTCTCGCGGGCCATGGTCATCCAGCGCCGCAGGTGCTCGTCCTCGGGGAACAGCTCCAGCACGGCCCGGTCGGTGGCGTAGATATCCTCGGGGTCGCCGCTCAGGGCCACCCAGCGGAACGGCCCCTTGCCCGTGCAGAAGAGCGGGCGGATGTAGGCCGGTACGAAGCCGGGGTAGGCGTAGGCGTCGGCCACGCCGGCCTCCAGGGCGCGCTGGCGCAGGTTGTTGCCATAGTCGAAGACGATCGCGCCCCGGCGCTGCCACTCCAGCATGGTGCGCACGTGCTCGGCCATCGACTCGGCGGCGCGGGCCTTGTAGGCGTCCGGGTCGCGCTCGCGCAGCTCGGCGGCCTGATCGAGCGCCAGTCCCGCCGGGATGTAGCCGTAGAGCAGGTCGTGGGCGCTGGTCTGATCGGTGACGATATCGGGGACGACGCCGCGGCGCAGCAGATCGGGCAGCAGTTCGGCGGCGTTGCCGATCAGGGCGATTGAGCGGGGCTGTCCAGCGGCGCGGGCCTCTTCGGCCCAGGTCATGGCCTCCTCCAGGTCGTCGCTGATCACATCCACCTGGCCGAGTCCGAGGCGGCGCTCGGCGCGCCAGCGGTCCACCTCGACCAGCAGGCCGACGCCCTCGTTCAGGGTGATCGCCAGGGGCTGGGCGCCGCCCATCTCGCCGAGGCCGGCGGTGACAACCAGCTTGCCGCGCAGGCTGGGCCAGCCCTGGGCGCGGGCGAGCGCGCCGAAGGTCTCGTAGGTGCCCTGGAGGATGCCCTGGGTGCCGATATAGATCCAGCTACCGGCTGTCATCTGGCCGTACATAATCAGCCCCTCGCGCTCCCAGCGGTCGAAGTTCTCCTGGGTGGCCCAGGCTGGCACAATATTGGAGTTGGCGATCAGGACGCGGGGCGCGTCGAGGTGGCTGCGGAAGACGGCCACCGGCTTGCCCGACTGGACCAGCAGGGTCTCATCAGGCTCCAGGCGGCGCAAGGTGGCGAGGATGGCCTCTAGGGCCTGGTGGTTACGGGCGGCCCGGCCGCGCCCGCCGTAGACGATCAGGTTGTCGGGGTCGAAGGCAACCTCGGGGTCGAGGTTATTCTGGAGCATGCGGTAGGCGGCCTCGATCTGCCAGCTCTTGCAGGTCAGCTCGGTGCCGCGCGGCGCGCGGTAGCTGGGGGGCATTATCATCACCTCCGTGGTGGATCTGCGGGTCATCGTCGGCTCGCTGCCCTTATGATACCGCATTGCAGATTGCAGATTGCAGATTGCAGATTGCAGATTGCAGATTGCAGCCAGATCACAATCTGCCATCTGCAATCTGCAATCTACAATTGCCTGAGCGGCAGCCTCACGGTGAAGGTGCTGCCCTTGTCCTCATCGCTCTGCACGCCCACCTCGCCGCCGTGGAGCTCCGCGATCTCCTTGACCACGAACAGGCCGATCCCCATCCCGCTGATTCCGTGTGCCTCGGCGCTGTCGGCTCGGTAGAAGCGCTGGAAGAGCTGGCGCTGGGCATCGGGCGCGATGCCGATGCCCTGGTCGGCCACGGCGATCATAGCGCGCCCCTCACCGCCGCTCAGGATGACCGACACCTGGCCGCCGCCCGGGCTATATTTCACAGCGTTGCCGATCAGGTTCTGGAGCATCTGCTCAAGGCGCAGTTCGTCGCCGTCGATCATCAGCGGTGCCTCGGGCGACTGGAACCTGATCGGGTGGTCGGCAATCATCAGGCGGCTCTCATCGACCACCCGCCGCACTAGGGTGGTTAGGTTCATTGGGGCCGGGTCGATGCTGAAGCGGCCGGTCTGGATGCGCGAGACATCGAGCAGGGCGGTGATCATTTTGTTCAGACGCTGGGACTGGGCCACGACGATCTGGATGGTGCGCTGGCTGCGCTCGTCGGGTTCGTCGCGCTGGGCGATCAGGCGCTGGAGCATCTGGGCGCGCCCGAGCAGGGTGGTCAGCGGGGTGCGCAGCTCGTGGGCGGCGATCGAGAAGAAGGCGTCGCGCACGCGCACTGCCTCCTCGGCGAGGGCGCGCGCATGCTGGGCGGCGGCGTAGAGCCGTACATTCTCTAGCGCCATGGCCGCGCGCCGGGCGATCTCCTCCGCCAGGGCTAGGTCGCCCAGAGAGTAGGCCGGGCGGGCGCTGTTGCGGGCCAGCAGCATCGTCCCAATCTGCGCGCCGCCGCTTTTTAGGGGGACGGCGATGCAGGATTCTGGCTCCAGATCGCGGAGAAGCTCTAGCGTCTCAAGATCGGTGGAGATCAGGCTGAGGGCGGCCAGCGTGACTCGGGTGATCAGCAGCGGCTGCTCGGGCATGTGGGGCTGCTCGTCCTGGTGGCGCTGGAGCCGCTGTGTGCGGTAGCGGTCTTCGGCCAGCCTGGCTCTGGCCGGGTCGACGTGGGCGATGGCTGCGAGGCGCTCGCCCTCGCAGCAGATATCGATCAGGCACCAGTCGGCCAGGGTCGGCACCGTAATCTGCGCGAGTCGTTGGACGGTGGCACCATAGTCGAGCGACTTCGCCAGTTCGGCGCTTAGGTCGGCCAGGAAACTCTTGGCCGTATCTTCCTGTCGCAGCTCGTCGTGGCCGGTACAATCCTCAATAGTCGAGATCGTGCCGATCACGCAGCCATCTGCGCGCAGCGGGCCGATCTGGGCGTCCTGCGGCATCTGGGTGAGATCGGGGCGACCGGGGGCCGGCATGGGCAACAGGTAGCCGTAGGCATTGTGGGAGAGGCGGCTTGTCTCTCCGACGAGTGCGCGCTCATAGTGGCGTAGCAGCCCTCGCTCGGTGAGGTCGGGGTAGAGATCGCGGAGCGGGCACCCGACGGCCTCTGCGGCGGGGGTGCCGGTGTGCGTCTCCAGCCAGTCGTTCCAGAAACGTATGCGCATATCTATGTCGGTGATCAGGATGCCCCGCAGAAAGGCGCTGCTGAGCCACGAGGGCACAGTGGCCTGCCAGTTAATGTCGCTCATCCCCGCTCCTCGCCAGATCGATCCGTAGACAAGGTTTCAGGGCAATACCGCAAAAATCACGCGGTGCGGCCTCGCCCGGCGGCTGAAACCGCGGGCTCTTGTTTGACGAAGGCCGCCTGCGCGGCCTGCCTGAGGCCGCGCAGGCGGCCTTCGCAGAACCGTAGCCCGCCCGTTTACGGGCCGGGCACGTGCAGGGTGACAGCGTTCCTTTTGCGGTACTGCGTTTCAGGTGCAAGGTTTCAGATGTAGCCCATCAGGAAGCCTCACCCGTACCTAAGACAAGATTTCAGGCTGTGCTACCGTTTGGTGTCGCGTATGGTTTGCTGATGCGGCGGCCCCGAACCCCGCATCCCGACCCCTTGCCTCATACCTAACTGTAGCAAAGTTTATGCCAGCCCCACGCTGTCGGTCGCGCGTGAGGATGGCACGCACCTTGCTTCTGAATAGCCATAAGAAGTCACCCTGTTACGCTGAGCAAAGCGAAGGGTTCCGACCGGAATTCTCCGCTTCGCGCAGAATGACACGACATCCTATAGCGCCACTTCTGCGGTATTGCGATTAAGCCACTGAGGCATTGATGTGGGCGACCCGCTCTGCTCACGCTTGATCCAGACAGGCGAGATCATACCATGCTGCCTGTTGCTATAGGCACGTTTATCTTCAGGTAGGTAGAGGCAGTCCGATGGTTTCTTCCCCAACATTTGCTCCGCCCTGTAGGCGTGATACTCCCAATGTCCCTCAGGAGATCCTGGTGGTAGACGATCACCACGAGATCACCGCGATGCTTGCGGACATTCTCGCTGATGAGGGCTATCGTATCAGGGTTGCTCACAATGGCGTTGAAGCCCTCTGCGAGGTGCAGATCTGCCGCCCGGATCTCATCCTGATGGACATCGCTATGCCAGTGATGCGCGGCGACCAAGTGATCCAGTGCCTGCGCGCCCAGGGATTCGCCGATATCCCGGTGATTCTGATGACGGCGGATCAGCAGCCGGAGCGGTTTGACGACATCGGGGCGCGCCAGATCATCCGCAAGCCCTTTGATCTGATCCACCTGCTCGCAGCCGTGGCAAGGAACCTCTGACCCGGCGGGCGGGCAAAAAAAGTCCATAATGATCAAACTGTTACCTACGACATATTATCGTATAGGGCTGTCTGTTAGGTGTCCGTAGTACCATTAGGTCTGATGACATAATGGTACGTACTACGGAAGGTCTATGATGGTTGCATTACCCACGACGCTGTTCTCGACCGACCAAAAAAAGGAGGCCACGCTGTCAGCCGAACACGACATCCTCCGCGACGCTCTGATCGAGGCATACGGCGGGCAGTGCGCGATCACCAGCTGCGCCATTGTTGAGACCCTTGACATTGCGCTGATCGACCCGAACGGCCCGACCGAGAGCAGCAACGCCATCCTGCTGCGCGCCGATATTGCCCGGCTCTTCAGGGCCGGCCTGCTCTCGGTTGACGCGATGAGCTTGAAGGTGTTCCTCGCCGCCGAGATTGCGGACGCCGCCGACTACGCATCCCTCTCCGAGAGTCTGCTGCGCCAGCCGGCGCGGATCGCCATGCGCTGCAGCCGCCAGATCCTCGATGCTCACCACCGGCGCTTTCTGCTGCGCCAGCGCGCCGCAGCGGTTCGCTTGGCCGCCATCGTCGGCACCGCTGCCGCCCCCAACATGCCCTGCCCGACCTTGCGCAGCACCCTGGCCGTGAAGAGCTGGGTCAATAGCGTGGCCTATAGCCGCGATAGCACGCTGGTTGCAACTGGCTCGTGGGATGGGGTCTCCCGCATCTGGCGTGCGGAGGATGGCTACCTGCTGCACAGCCTCCAGGCCGACCTCGGCGAGGTGAATGGCGTGAGCTTTAGCCCCAACGGCCAGGTGCTCGCGGCCGCAGGGCGCAACCAGCTTGTGCAGCTCTGGCGGGTAAGCGACGGCGTGCCCCTGTATACCCTTCAGGGCCCTGTCGGCCACAGCGGCGCGGTCTTCGGCGTGAGCTTCAGCCCTGACGGCTCGGCCCTGGCCAGCGGCAGCTGGGACCATAGCGTCTGCGTGTGGCGTCTGAGCGACGGTCAGCCCGTCCGCAGGCTCACCGAACATCGGGGCGCGGTGAACAGCGTGAGCTTCAGCCCTACCGGCAGGCTGATCGCCAGCGGGAGCCACGACCGCCAGGTGCGGATCTGGCGGGTGGCCGATGGCGCGCTGCTGAACACGCTCCAGGGCCACACCGATGCGATCTTTAGCGTAGCCTTCAGCCCCGATGGTCGTGTGCTGGCCAGCGCAGGCACCGATGGCTCAATCCGCCTCTGGCGGGTGGCCGACGGCACCCCGCTCTATGTCCTCCAGGCCAACTGCGGGGCGGTCTTCAGCGTGGCCTTCAGCCCGGACGGTGAGACTCTTGCCAGCGGCGACTACAGCCGGGCAGTGCGGATCTGGCGCGTGCGCGACGGCGTGCTGCTCCACAGCATCCCCGCCCACGGCGAGGGCGTCACCTCGCTTGCCTACAGCCCTGATGGCCTCTCTCTGGCCAGCGGCAGCTTCGATGCGTCGCTGAAGATCTGGAACCTGCGAGACGAGCAGGAGTAGGGCAGCCGCCCAAACAAGATGAATCAATGGCTCACCCATGGCCCGCGAATCTGGCCATGGGTGAGCCATTGATCCTGCGCAGAGGGACGTCGGCCCTCTGCGCAGGGATATGGTAAGATGTGGGCGCATCCCTGTAAGAGACGAAGGAGCGCCCGCGATGAGCGACCTGTACGGCCACACGCGCAGCGTTGTGGCCGCCCGCTACGCCCTGCTCACCCCCGAGGGTCTTGTCAGCGCGCCGCTGCCCGGCTGGCCTGGCGCGACATGCGTCGTCGTGATCAGCCCGGCCATGGGCGCCCGTTTTGCCCAGATCTTCGTCACCCTCGGCCCCGACGCCTCGGGCGCGGGCCATCGCCCGGACGAGGAGCTGCTACTCTTTGTGCGCGAGGGTGCCGTCAGCCTGGAGGCCGGTGATCTGCGCGCCCGCCTCGGCCCTGGCGGCTACGCCTACATCCCTCCCGGCTGCGCCTACCGCATTGCGCCGGACGAATCGACGGCCCAGTTGCTGGTCTTCCAGCGGCGCTACCTGCCCCTGCCCGGCGTCGCCACGCCCGCCCCCCTGGCTGGCCACGAGCAGGAGATCGTCGGCGCACCTTTCATGGGCGATGAGGCCGCCGTCCTCAAGAACCTCCTGCCCGACGTGCCCGGCTTCGATATGGCGGTCAATATCTTCACCTTCCAGCCCGGCGCGACCCTGCCCATCGTCGAGACCCACATTATGGAGCACGGCCTCCTGATGATCCAGGGCCAGGGCATCTACCGCCTCGCCGGTGACTACCACCCTGTTCAGTCAGGCGATGTGATATGGATGGCTCCCTACTGCCCGCAGTGGTTCGTGGCCACCGGCAAGACCCCGGCACGCTACATCTACTATAAGGATGTCAACCGCGACCCGCTTGTCTGAATAAGGTCGCGCGCATCGCTCGGCACGCCTCGTACGGACGCAGCACGCTGCGTCCCTACAACGGGGATATGTGGGAACACCAATGGAACTGAGTATTGACACCGCCACCGTCATGGCCGACCTCGACGCGATCGCCGCCTGCTCATCCTCGCCGCCGCCTGGGGTCACGCGCGTCCTCTATAGCGCCGCCGATATGGAGGCGCGGGCCTACCTGCGCGCCCGCTGCGCCGAGGCCGGTCTGGTGCTGCGCGAGGATGGCCTGGGTAATCTCTTCGCCCGCTGGGTCGGCAGCGCGCCCGACCTGCCCGCCGTCGCCAGCGGCTCCCACATCGACGCCATCCCTGACTCGGGGCGCTACGATGGCACCGTGGGCGTTGTTGGCGCCCTAGAGGCTATCCGCGCGCTCAAGCGCGCCGGGTTCATGCCCCGACGTAGTATCGAGTTGCTGCTCTTCACCGCCGAGGAGCCAACCCGCTTCGGTATCGGCTGCCTGGGCAGCCGGGCGCTCTGCGGCGCGCTCACCCCCGCGCAACTGCGTGAGCAGCGCGACGCCGCCGGGCGGGGCCTGGAGGAGTTGCGTGCCGAGGCCGGCTTCAGCGCGCCCCTGGAGGATGTGCAGCTCCCCGCAGGTCTCTACCACGCCTTTGTCGAGCTCCATATCGAGCAGGGGCCGATGCTAGAGACCGAGGGCCTGCCGATCGGGGTCGTGCGCGCCATCGCCGCCCCGGCCAGCCTGCGCGTCAGCCTGCGCGGCGTCGGCGGCCACGCCGGGGCCGTGCTGATGCCCGGCCGCCGCGACGCGCTGCTGGCCGCCGCAGAGATCGCCCTCGCCGTCGAGCAGGCCGCCCTCAGCACCGGCAGCCCCGACACGGTGGCAACCACCGGCGTCCTGCGCATTGAGCCCGGCGCCGTCAACTCCATCCCCAGCGCCGCCACCCTGGAGATCGACGTGCGCGATATCGCCGACGAGCCGCGCGACGCTGCCCTCAGCGCCATCCGCGAGTCGGTCGTCGAGATCTGCGAGCGCCGGATCATCGCCTACACCGTCGCTATGCTCAACGCCGACCCGCCCGCCACCTGCGCCCCCGCCGTGGTCGAGGCTGTCGTCCGCGCATGCGGCGAGCTGGGCCTGCACTACCAGATGATGGTCAGCCGGGCCTACCACGACAGCCTGTTTATGGCCCGCATCTGTCCCACGGCGATGATCTTCATCCCGTGCCGGGGCGGGGTCAGCCACCGACCCGACGAGCTCTCCTCCCCTGAGCAGATCGCCGAAGGGGTCGCCGTCCTCGCCCGCAGCCTGGCGACGCTGTCGCTTGAATAATGTTGAATTGTGAATGTTGAATGTTGAATGATCTGAACTATCGATCTGCGCAACATTCAACATTCAACATTACCTTATGTGGAACACCTACTTCCAGCCCGATAGCCTCGCGTCCGCCCTATCTCTGCTGGCCGCCCACCCCGCAGCCCGCGTGGTGGCTGGCGGCAGCGATGTGATTGTGGAGCTGAGCCGGGGCGTGCGCCCTGCCGAGACCCTGATCGATATCTCGCGGGTCGCCGGGCTACGCTACCTGCGGGCCGAGGGCGACTGGATCGCCATCGGTGCCCTGGCCACCCACAATATGGTCATTGCGTCGGACGCCTGCCTGGTCGGTGCCCTGCCGCTGGCCCAGGCATGCCTGGAGATCGGCGCGCCGCAGATCCGCGCCCGCGCCACCGTCGCCGGCAACCTGGTCACCGCCTCGCCCGCCAACGATACAATCACCCCGCTGATCGCCCTCGGCGCCGAGCTGTCTCTGATCAGCGCCGAGGGCGAGCGCAGCCTGCCCCTGAGCGCGTTCTACCTGGGCGTCCGCCGCACCGTCTTGCGCCCCGGCGAGCTCGTGCGCGAGATCCGCCTGCCCGCCCTCGTCGGCCGCCGCCGAGGCATCTTTCTCAAGCTCGGCCTGCGCCGCGCCCAGGCGATCTCGGTGATCAACGTGGCCGTCGTTATCGAGCAGGCCGATGACTCCCCGGACTCCCTGATCCTCTCGGCCCGCATCGCCCTCGGCTGCGTCGCGCCCACGATCGTCCGCGCCCCCGCTGCCGAGGCGTTCTTGATCGGCAGACCCCTCGATTCCGCCATCTGCGCCGAGGTTGGTCGGCTTGCTGTCAATGCCGCCACGCCTATCGACGACCTGCGTGGCACGGCGGACTACCGCCGCCACGCTGTGGCCGCCCTGGTGACGGATGCCCTGGAGCGTCTGGCCGCCGGCACCGAGCGCCAGGGCTGGCCCGCCCGCCCCGTGCTGCTGGAGTCGGGAGTCGGGAGTCGGGAGTCGGGAGTCGGGAGTCGAGGCAATGATCAAAGCGCCCCTCTCGTCTCCGCCCTGGCCACGGTCAACGGCGCTCCCGTCGCCCTCTCGCCCCACAAGACCCTGCTCGACGCGCTGCGCGAGGACGCCGGGCTGACCGGCACCAAGGAGGGCTGCGCCGAGGGCGAGTGCGGCACCTGCACGGTCTGGCTCGACGGCCAGGCTGTGATGGCATGCCTCGTGCCAGCCGCCCAGGCCCACGGCGCTAGCGTCACCACCATCGAGGGCCTCGCCGCTGCCTACGCCCCAACCCCCAACCCCCAACCCCCAACCCCCAACCCTCAACCCCCAACCCCCAACCCCCAACCCCCAGACAGGCTGCACCCGCTTCAGGCCGCCTTTATCGCCAACGGTGCCGTCCAGTGCGGCTACTGCATCCCTGGCATGCTCATGGCCGGGGCCAAGCTGCTCGACGAGCGGGCTGACCCCGACACTCCCGCCATCCAGTCCGCCCTGAGCGGCAACATCTGCCGCTGCACCGGCTACCGCAAGATCATCGCGGCGGTGCATGAGGCCGCCGGGAGCGTTCAAGAGAGGGACACCCTATCTTGAATGCTCTTCCCCGGCGCGTCGTCGCCTTCTACCGCGAGACCGACTGGATGTTCCGCACCCTGGAGATCTGGCGGCGCTCGCCCGCCATGCACGCCGGGCTCTGGCCAGCGGGCACGCGCAGCCACCATAAGGCGCTCGATACCATTAATCGCGAGCTGCTTGAGCGGGCCAACATCCAGCCAGGGGAGACCGTGCTCGACGCAGGGTGCGGCGCGGGCAGCAGCGTCGTATGGCTCACCAACAGGATGGCCGTCAGCGCCATCGGCATGACCATCGTTCCCGATCAGGCCCGCCGCGCCGCTACCTTAGCCCGGCGCGGGGCTGTCCCCGGCCGGGCCGCCTTCCTCTGCGGCGACTACGCCCGCTCGGCCATCGCTGACTCCTCGGTGGATGTCGTTTGGGCGCTAGAGAGCATCTGCCACGCACCCGATAAGCCCGCCATGCTCGCCGAGGCCCGCCGCGCCATGCGCCCCGGCGGCCGCCTGATCATCGCCGACCGCATGCGCCGCCGCCGCGATGAGACGCCGTCTGGCAACGCGCTGCTGCGCCGCTGGCTCGACGGCTGGGCCATGCCCGACCTCTTCACGCCCGCCGAGTTGGCCGCTGCCGCCGAGTCTGCCGGCTTCGTTGATGTGCAGGTGGAGGATGTGACCACGCTGGCCTGGCCGTCGCTGCGCTTCCTCGGGCTCTTCGCCGGCACGAGCCTGCCCGCCGCGCTCGCCCTGCGCGCCATTGGTCTCCAGAGCGCGGTGCAGATCGCCGGCATCCGCGGCTGCGTGGATCAGTACCGCAGCCTGCGGCGGGGTCTCTGGGGCTACCACATTCTCACCGCGCGGGCGGGGTAGGGGCACGTCACCGGGGTGTCTCTTACCCGACCATCTGTAGCTTGTGTGCAACCTCTGGTATGCTGGATGCAAACACAATACGGTTTTGCTATAGCGGCGGGCAGAGGGATTGAGCCTGTCATTCATAAGGAAGGCGCGAGCGCAGCGAGCCACCAGATTCAGTGCCTCAGTGGCTCAAGCATGCTGCTCAGTGCTATAGGAGGGCACCCTATGAAGGTCCTCTTTATTGGCGGGACGGGCCTGATCAGCACGGCGTGTACGCGGCTGGCGGTGGAGCGCGGGGATGAGCTGTTCCTGCTCAACCGGGGGAACCACGCCGACATCCCGGCGGGGGCGACGTCAATTATTGCCGACATCAACGACCGGGCGGCGGTGGAGGCGGCGCTGGCCGGGCGGCGCTTCGACGTGGTGGTGAACTGGATCGCCTTCACGCCCGAGCAGGTCGAGCGCGACATCGCGCTGTTCACAGGGCGGACGGGACAGTACATCTTTATCAGCTCGGCGAGCGCCTACCAGCGCCCAGTGGGCCACTACCTTGTCACCGAGAGCACGCCCCTGGTCAACCCATTCTGGGAGTACTCGCGCAACAAGATCGCCTGCGAGGAGCGCCTCATGCGCGCCCTGCGCGAGGAGGGCTTCCCCGTCACGATCGTGCGGCCCTCGCTCACCTACGGCGACACCCAGATCCCCCTGGTGATGAACAGCTGGCAGATGCCCTACACGATCATCGCCCGCATGCGGGCTGGCCGCCCGGTGATCGTCCCCGGCGACGGCTCCTCGTTCTGGCCGGTGACTCACAATAGCGACTTTGCGAAGGGCTTCGTCGGGCTGATCGGCCACCAGCAGGCGATCGGCCACGCCTTCCATATCACCTCGGACGAGGCGCTGACCTGGGATCAGCTCTATGCGGCCACGGCGGCGGCGGCGGGCACCGAGGCGCGGATCGTCCACATCGCCTCGGACTTTATCTGCGCCTGCTTCCCCGAGATGACCGGCAGCCTGATCGGCGACAAGTGCTCCAGCGTGATCTTCGACAACAGGAAGATCCGCCGCTTCGTGCCCGGCTACGTGGCCACGACACCCTTTGCAGTCGGCATCGCCCGGACGGTCGCCTGGTTTGACGCCGACCCGGCGCGCCAGCAGGTTGACACGGCGATGGATGCGCGGCTGGATGGGCTGATCGCGGCCTATGAACAGGGGCTTCAGGGCGCGGTGCAGATGCTGCGGGGGATGTAATATGTTGGTAGCAATGGGCGGATTCGCCGCCCATTGCTACCAACATATACACTCGGCGGCGCGGGCGCTGCGCGGCTGATCAATCATCCTCGGCGCGAGCCTTCAGCCCGGCCGCGAAGTCGGCGAAGGGCTGGGTCATATCGGGCAGCGAGCTGGCGAATAGGGGCAGCAGCGGGCCGCTGAACACCTCGCTGACCGTGAACTCAACCGCGCCGTTGTCCTGCGGGGCGAGCACGAAGCGGCGCACCCCGGTGAACAGGCCGAACGGCATCCCCCCCCTCCAGACCATCAGCCGCTCCGGCAGAAACTCCGTCACCTTCACGGGGAATGCGCGGTTCGGGCTGATCTTTGTGTAGGTGGTGATCGTTGCGTTGGCCACAATTGCGCCCTCGATCTTGATCGCCCACGGATCCCATCGGGGGTAGCTCTGCGCATCTGTGAGGATCTGCCAGATCCGCTCCGCCGAAGCCGTGATCGTCGTCGTGGCGCTATAGATCTTCATCGCTGATGAACGCAACCTTTCGTGGTCGCCAATAAGGGAGGGGCATTATAGCATGCGCGCCGTCATTACATGCAGTGCCCTCACCTCGATCACTACTCAGTTGGGCAGTTTCATCTCGACAGCCATTATAGTTCCGGCCGCCGCCGCCAGAACTGCGTCGCCTGCTCATAGGCGTGGGCCAGGCGTAGCACGCTCAGCTCGTCGCGGTAGCGACCAATAATCTGGATGCCTACCGGCAGCCCCTCCGGCGTGAAGCCGGCGGGCACGGCGATCGACGGCAGCCCAGTGAGAGTGATGTAGTAGCACGAGCGCATCCACTCGATATAGTTGCCCATGTGTACGCCATCGATCTCGGTGACGTAGGGCTGATTGATCGGGAAGGGCGGCACCTGGCTCACCGGCGTCACCAGGAAGTCGTACTGCTCCATAAAGCCACGCACGCGCTGGAAGAGCTCGCTGTGCAGCCGCATTGCCCGGCCCACCTGCGGCCCAGTCAGCCTGCGGCCCTCCTCGATATTCCAGATGATCGTGTCCTTCAGCAGCTCACGGTGGGCATCCAGGTGCGCGCCGAGGCTCAGCTCAAAGCGGAATGCCCGCAGTACCTGGAAGATCTCGTCGGCGTCGCGGAAATTGGGGGAGGCATCCTCAACCGCGCAGCCCAAATCTTCAAAGGTAGACCGCTGGGACTCGAAGGTTGCCCGTGTGCGCGGGTCGAGCGGCAGGCCACCCAGATCCGCGCTCCATGCCACCCGCAGGCCACGCGTCTCCGCCTCTAGCGACTGCGTAAATAGCCCGCCATCCTCACCGAACGAGAGCGGCGCGCGCGGGTCGGGGCCGACGAGCGCCTGGAGCATGAGGGCTACATCGCCCACCGTGCGCGCCATCGGGCCGTCCACGCTCAATGGCAGCCACATGGTGCTGTCGGGCCAGGAGGGCACACGTCCGGGCGAGGTGCGGAAGCCGACTACATTGCAGTAGCCTGCGGGGTTGCGCAGGCTGCCGCCCATATCGCTGCCGTCGGCGATCGGGATCATGCCCGCCGCCAGGGCCACAGCGGCCCCGCCGCTGCTGCCGCCGCAGGTCTTGTTCTGATCGTAGGGGTTGCGGGTGGCCCCGAAGACCTGGTTGAAGGTCTGCGATCCCGCACCGAACTCGGGGGTGTTCGTCTTGCCGATGGTGATCGCGCCAGCGGCCTTGAGCCGCGCGACGATTGGGGCGTCGAAGTCAGGCACATGGTCGCGGAAGATCGGCGAGCCGAAGGTGGTGCGGATGCCCTTCGTCTCGGCTAGATCCTTGTGGGCTACGGGCAGCCCAAAGAGCGGCCCTGCCGGCGCACCGCTTTCCAGGGCGGCATCGGCGGCCCTCGCGGCAGCCATGGCCTGCTCCGGCAGCAGCGTGATGATTGCGTTCAGGGTGGGGTTCACCCGCTCGATGCGGGCCAGGTGGGCGGCCATCACCTCAGCGACCGACAGGCTGCGCCCCCTGATGCGCGCCGCCAGTTCTACCGCCGTCATCGCCCAGATCTCGGTTTCGCTCACGGGGTTGTCTTTCTAGCAAATCCGTTCTTGACGGATGCGGGAGCCTTTGGTATAATCCAGAACAAATAAGCGCAAGAACAAACGAGCGCGTTCCCTGTAGAACTCATTCATCCACAGCGACGGAACCTCCCGCATTCGTTTATTCGCAATACCGCAGAAGTAACGCTGTGAGGCGTCCTGTCATTCTGAGCGAAGCGAAGAATCCCGGCCGGGACCCTTCGCTTCGCTCAGGGTGACAGCGTTACTTATGCTCTATTGCGTTTATTCGCTCCTATTCGATGTCGTTCATTGTCTCAAGGAGGGATCTGTCATGGCCGTCACCAGTCGCGATCTTCGGAACGAGCGCCGCCCTGCAATCAGCATCCCTCGTGGCAACGTCGGCTCGATTGCCTATATCGTTACCGGGATCCTCGCCTTGCTGGCGGTCTACGTGCTGCTGAGCAGCGTGATCGGCTGGGGCCGAATCGTACTTGATGATATGCGCTACGGGCGCCCACGCACCTTCCACCTGTCCGAAAACGTCGGGCGACCGGAGGAGGCTAATGCGCCTACGCACATGATCGCGATGAACCTTGATCGTCAGGTCGTGATCCTGGAGATCCCCGGCGGCGACGCGACAAAAACCCGCGCGCTCCCAGGGCCATATCTCTTCGGAGCCGGCGAGGATCTGACCCCAGTCACGATGCGCCTATCCGATATGAATGGCGATGGCACCCCCGACCTGATCGTCCGTGTGAAGGACGAAGAGATGGTCTATATAAACCGGGATGGCAACTTCAGCCTGATTACCGCCGAGGAGCGCCAGCGGCTTGTGCAGCATGGGGCGGGCAACTGAGGATTGTCGATTGCAGATTGTCCATTGCAGATTGGACAAGACTCGTAGGTACATTTCAGATTGGGTACGCATAAGCCGCTCTGATGCGCTGCGTCTGAAACCTGAAACCTTGTCCTGAGCGTAATCGACAATCGTATTAGGTTGGCGTGAAGAGGTGCGGGATGCGTGCGGCCAGGCGCAGGTTGCCCCGGATGCGCAGGCGTCGCGTCAGAACGCTCCGCACAAGCTTTGCCTGAAGGGTAACCACCTGGCAGAGCAGGTCGGCGCTGGCGAAACTCAGCGTCACATCAGCAGTTCGCACCGTGCCGATCCGCCCCTCGCCACCAGATGGGTCAACCCGAATGTGCCAACTGCCGCCGCCCTGGCCTTCGACGTTGAAGGCTAATGCGGCGTGCAGGCTGCCTCCGCGCTCCGGCCAGTAGGCGAGGCCCATGGTGTGGAAGGCGCGGGTGATCTGGCGACGCATTACACTGGGGCTGTAGAAGCTCCAGATTGTCTGCGCGCGTGCGCCTACAGCCACCTGGGCACCATGAATCATCCCTGCGTGGGTCAGCGAAGCGCCGAACAGCTCCGCGATAGTTGGGTGCCCGCCATAATAGGGGGTCTCAACCTGTATTGCTAGCTGCTCTGGGCTCAGCCCCGAGGCGATCCGTGCGGCATGGATGAGCGACTCCAGCAGCGCGGCGGTGAGCGCGGCGGGGCCGAGCGGCAGGCGCTCATTGATCGCGGCCCGGTTGGCGGCGGGCAGTTCGGTGCGCCGGGCAATGCCTGGGATGCTGATCGGCTTGCCCGCCAGGCTTTGCTCCACGCTGATGTTGAAGATCTCGGCCGCCGCTCCGAGGTGGGCCAGCGTCTCCAGCAGCGTCCACCCCGAGGGGCGGCGCTCGGTGCGGCGGGACCAGGCATCCTCGGGGATGCGCCGCAGGTAGCCAGCATAGATCTCGCGCAGATCCAGCAGGTCTGCGGCGAGGGTGTAGGCGGCAAAGGCACCGATCCGGTCATCGATACCGGGCGGCTGGTTGGCCTCAGCCTGCTGATCTTCGGTGATCATGATCTGCTCTCCCTCTCGATCACTGAGCAAAATATGGTAATACCGTAGAAGTAACGCTGTGCGGCGTCCTGTCATTCTGAGCGCAGCGAAGAATCCCGACCTGGACCCTTCGCTATGCTCAGGGTGACAGCGTTATGTATGCGCTACTGCGAAATATGGGATTGTGGTGCGTGGCGTCAGTATAGCACCCTAGTACAGCGCTCCAGAAGTTCATTGTCCGTTGGTTTCGACGAACGACGAACGACGAAGTCCGGGGCGTGATTGGTCATTGGTCGTTGGTCGTTCGTCAGCGGAACTCGGCAGGGATTTCTGAAACCTTGTACTAGATTAGATCCCATTCTATATCAAACTCATATTGCTCAAGCGCACCTACGCACGCGTATCGTGGCTGCTCATAACCAAAAGATTGCCTGAAATAGCGACTTTTTGCTCGACGCTCGCATAAGCGTACGATTTTACACCATTCTTGTGGCTATAGTAAAGCCGGTTTTTAGCTTCTGTGATGCGGAATAATCGCCCCTGCACAAGCTTTGTCCAATATTTGCATTTATTCACGCCTATTGACTATCATGTTATAATCGTGCTGCACAAACGTAGTTTTAACTCCGCACTACCACGCTGTACTCACTCCCCGACGACGTGTGATTGATCGGGCGCGTCGTGTGGATGCGTGCTGGCTGTCGATGCTGATCAATTAAGGGTACCGTGTTGGATACTGCACAGCATAAGGCGCGTCTCCGCTCTTACTTCGACGGCGTTGGGTTCTCGCGTTGGTCCGCGATCTACGGTGACGCTAATCTCTCGGCGGTGCGGAAGACGATTCGTGCCGGGCATGCGGTGATGCTGAGCACGGCGGAGGCATGGGCGGGCGCGGCATTCCCCCAGGCCGATGATGCTACGGCGCTTGACGCGGGCTGTGGGACTGGTCTCTTCAGCCTGGCCCTGGCGCGGCACGGCTTCAATGTGTCAGCGGTTGATCTTGCTCCGCAGATGGCCGTCGCTACCGCCGCTAACGCCGAGGCCGCTGGCCTTGGGTCGAAGGTGGCTGCGCGAGCTGCCGACCTTGATGAGATCACGGGGAGCTACGACCTTGTCAGTTGCTTCGATGTGCTCATCCATTACCCATCTGAGCTCTTCGGGGGGATGCTCTCGCATCTGGCTAGCCTCAGCCGGGGCACACTGCTCTTCACTTATGCACCCTACAGCCCGATCCTCGCAGCTATGCACCGTGTCGGCGGCTACTTCCCCCACAGCCAGCGCCGCACCGATATCAAGATGATCCGTGAGACGCAGGTGCGCCAGGCTCTTGCCGATTCTGGTATGCATCTTCGCCGATCTGCGCGCGTTGGTAAGGGCTTCTACCATGTGATGCTGGTGGAGGCGAGTAGGACTACAGCATAACCAATGGTGTGTGTTGATGTGCTCGGTTCCTCAGCATTCACCATTTACATTCTATGGTTGTCCCGGTAGTTCGTAGTCTGTACTACGGTTCACGAGGAATGGAGGCGGTATGAAGAAGCTGTCTGCCCTGGCGCTGGCGGCGGCGGCGGGGGTGTCGCTCTGGCAATGGTTCGAGCGCGAGACGCTGCGCGAGGGCGAGGCAACGGTACACCTGCAGAGCGAGCACGAGCACTTCCATCTGCATGTCGATCTGCCGCCTGGGATGGAGATTGAGCCCGGCGACACCCTGGAGATCGTTGATATGCCGCAGGTACACGGGCAGACCCATGGCGAGATGAGCTATCGTAGCCCGGTCAAGTTGTTTAAGGCGAGCTGGTTACGTCGCACCCTAATCAAGCGCAGCAGCCTGGTTGAAGTGAACGAACTGGTGGAACACCCCTAGTGAGTGCTAGGTGTTGCGTGTCATATGCAACACACAGTGCTCAACACTCGCCGGAGGCGACAATGGAAGCGATGCCCGATCTGAGTGTGACTACCCGCCACGCCCTTCAGGAGGCGGTGCTGACCCCGCGCTTTTACACCACGGACTTTAAGGCGATCGATGCGCTCGACATCGATAAGAATGGCCTGCGCGATGAGTTTGAGTGGATTAAGGCTGAGTTCGAGTACGATTATAATAAGGGGCACTTTAAGCGGAACGAGGAGTTCCTAGCCGACTTCGACGATATGCCGGTGCGTCAGCTCTTCGTTGAGTTTCTTGAGCGATCTTGCACGGCTGAGTTTAGCGGCTGCGTCCTCTACGCCGAGATGGTCAAGCATCTGAAAGATCCGACCATGCGGCAGATCTTCCAGCTGATGAGCCGCGATGAGGGTCGCCACGCTGGATTCATCAACCGCACCATGGCCGACCTGAATGTGGCTCTCGACCTGAGCGTGCTCCAGAAGCGCAAGAAGTACACTTTCTTCCAGCCGAAGTTTATCTTCTACACCGTCTACCTCTCTGAGAAGATTGGCTATTCACGCTACATTAATATCTATCGCCATCTTGAGAAGACCCCGCAGCATATCATCCACCCGATCTTCAAGTGGTTCGAGGAGTGGTGCAACGACGAGTACCGCCACGGCGAGTTCTTCTCGATGCTGATGCGCTCGCAGCCCGATCTGCTGGATAAGCCCAGCAACCGGCGCTGGATCCGCTTCTTCTTGCTGGCTGTCTATGTGACGATGTATATCAACGATGCTCGCCGCGAGAGCTTCTACAAAGCCCTCGGCCTCGATTGGCGCGCCTACGACCAGGATGTTATCCGGCTCTGCAACAACATCTCCACCCAGGTCTATCCGGTGACGCTGCCGGTGGACGACCCGCGCTTCTTCGCGCATATGGATGCGATGGTGGCCTACGACCGCCAGGCTGAGGCGCTCGCCACCCGTAACGACCCGCTGGCCCAGGCCCAGAAAGCCCGTCTGCGCGCCGCTATCGGCATGCGTATGTTTGCGCTCTTCCGTATGGAGCCCCGTATCACCACGCCGGAGAATAAGTGGAAGGGTCTCCAGGGCTTCCCGAACTATCCCGGCCCGGATCGCCCGCTGCGTGTCGCTGCCGCTGATTAATCTGCTATGTGGCCGAAGTATTCGCTCCTGAGTGGCGAATGCTTCGGCCCTACATACCTCAACCATTTACATATCATGCGCTTTGTATTTCTCACCATAGATGGAAACCACGCCGCCGCTCTGCGGCTGGCCGCCGACCGCGTGCGCCGCGAGCACGGAGTGGCCCTCACCGTAGCGTTTCACGATGCGTCCTCGCTGCGCGATGCGGCGGGCTGGCGTCGCCTTGAGAGCGACTTGGCCGGGGCTGCGTTTGTGTTTGGCGCTCGCCTCTTCGGTGAGGAGTACGTGCGCCCTCTGGAGCAGCTGCTCAAGAACGTCGCCTGCCCGGTGCTGGTGATCACCTCGAACCCGGCCCTGATCCGCTGCACGCGGATCGGTAAGTTCGACATGCACGCCCGCAATGATGGTGAGAAGCCGGGGATTATCCAGCAGTGGATGAAGAAGCTACAGCCCCAGGGCGGTGCCGGTGAGGCCCGCCGCCAGATGGCGGTGCTGCGCAACCTTAGCAAGGTGCTCAAGCTCATCCCTGGTAAGGCCCACGATATCTATGTCTTCGCCGCCGCCCACCAGTTTTGGCTTAACCCTTCGCCCGAGAACCTCTATCGTATGCTCTGCATGCTGGCCTCGGCCTATGTCCCTGAGGCCCACGGCAAGCTGCCTCAGGCTGACCCGCTGAGCTATCCCGAGACGGCGATCTTCCACCCCGATGCGCCCGCGCCCTTCGAGCGCTTGTCTGACTATGAGAAGTGGCGTCGCAATCGGAAGCATGGTGCCAAGAAAATGGACGCTGGCACTGTCGGCGTCCTGGCCCTGCGCGGGGTGGTGCTGAGCGGGAACACGGCGCACCTGAAGGCGCTGACCGTAGCTCTAGAGGCGCGCGGGTTGGCTGTGCGTATGGCCTATGCCTCTGGCCTCGACCAGCGCCCAGCGGTTGAGCAGTTCTTCGCCGGGGACAAGAAGATCCCTGGCGTCGATCTGTTGATCAACGCCACCGGCTTCGCCCTGGTGGGCGGGCCGGCCGAGAGCCGCCCGGTCGAGGCGCGGGCTACCCTCCAGGCTCTTGATGTGGGCTACCTTGGCCTTGTGCCCCTGGCCTTCCAGCGGGTTGAGGACTGGCGCGCCGACTCGACTGGTCTGGCGCCTGTCCAGGCGGCCCTGAGCATTGCCGTGCCCGAGCTTGAGGGTGCCGCTGAGCCGATGGTCTTCTGTGGGCCGAGCAATGCTGGCGATGGTATGGCCCCCCTCGACCCTGAGATCACGCAGGTTGCCCAGCGGGCAGCCCACCGGGTCGCCCTGCGCCATAAGCCCAACGCCGAGAAGAAGCTGGCCCTGGTGATCTTCAACTACCCGCCGAACCTGGGGAATGTGGGCACCGCCGCCTATCTGGATGTCTTCCAGAGTCTCTATGGGCTGCTGGGCTCCCTGCGCGCCGATGGCTACACGGTCGATCTGCCCGCCAGCGCCGATGACCTGCGGCGTATGGTGGTGGAGGGCAACGCCCTGGCGAATGGCACCGATGCGAGCGTGGGTGCTCGCCTGTCCGTGTCCGACTACCGCCGGCTCTTCCCTGCCGAGACGGAGATCGAGCCATTCTGGGGCAAGGCTCCCGGCGAGCTGCTCAACGATGGCAAGAACTTCCTGATCCTGGGCGTGCAATTGGGCAATGTGTTTATTGGTGTGCAGCCGACCTTCGGCTATGAGCGCGACCCGATGCGCCTGCTGATGGCGAAGGACGCTGCGCCTAACCACGCCTTCGCTGCCTTCTACGCATGGCTGCGCTATGTGTATCGGGCCGATGCGGTGGTTCACTTTGGCACCCACGGCGCGCTGGAGTTTATGCCCGGCAAGCAGGCCGGCTTGGGCGCGAGCTGCTGGCCCACCCGTCTGATCGGCGAGCTGCCTAACTTCTACTACTATAGCGTTAACAACCCCAGCGAGGCGGCGATCGCCAAGCGCCGTGGCCTGGCTACGCTGGTCAGCTATCTTGTGCCGCCGCTCCAGCAGGCCGGGCTCTACAAGGGTCTGCGTGTCCTCAAGGATACCCTCGACCGCTACCGCGCCGCGCCAAACGTCGAGCTGCTTGAGGATGTCCGGATGCAGGCCGAGAAGCTGGGCCTGGCGGTAGAGATGCAGAGCGATAACACCGACGCCTATGTGGGGGCGATTGGCCACGAGCTGCTCAAGATCGAGGAGCGCATGATCCCGTCCGGCCTGCACGTGCTGGGTAAGTCGCCCGCGCCTGCTGAACTGGTGGATTTCCTGGCCCTCACGGCGAGCTTCCGGCCTGCCGGACGACACAGCTCCGCGAGCTTCCCGGCGATTGTCGCCGTTGGCATGGGATTTGATTACGCCTCCCTGCGTGATCGGCTCTCCATCGACACCACTGCTCAGGAGCAGTGGCGTCAGGTTGAGCTGACCTGCAAAGAGGCGATCCACCGGTTTGTGGTTGGCTCTCCCGCCGAGCGCCAGCGCAGCGCAGATATGTATCTCCGCGAGGCGGCCGGCATTCACCCCGGCTCGTTTGATGAGCTCTGGGTCTTCCTGGGCGACCTGCTGGCGAAGCTGCTGGCCCCCCAGGAGGTGCAGGGTCTGCTCCACGGCCTGCGCGGTGGCTTCATCCAGCCCTCGCCGAGCAACGATGTTGTCCGCGACCCAGGCGTGCTGCCCACTGGCCGGAATGTCTACAGCCTCGACCCCTACCGGGTGCCTTCGCCGGCGGCGATGGAGCGCGGCGGGCGTCTGGTGTCTGAGCTGCTGGGCAACCTGGAGGCCGATCAGGGTGCGCTGCCGCAGACGGTGGCGATCGTACTCTGGGGGAGCGATAACCTCAAGTCTGAATGCGAGGGTGTGGCTCAGGTGCTGTCCCTGTTCGGCGCACGGCCGCTGATCGATGAGCTGGGCAGTGTGAGCGATGTCGAGCTCATTCCGCTGGAGGAGCTAGGCCGCCCGCGTGTGGATGTGGTGGCGACGGTGAGCGGTATCTTCCGCGACCTGCTCGGCAACCAGATGCAGCTGATCGACCGGGCCGCCCGTCTGGCCGCCGCCGCCGATGAGCCCGCTGAGCTGAACTTTGTGCGCGCCCACGCTCTCTCCCAGTCCGCTGAACTGGGCATCTCCCTCGATGATGCCGCCGCCCGCGTCTTCTCAAATGCGCCGGGCAGCTATGGTGCCAACGTCAACAACCTGGTGGATAGCGGCACTTGGGACGATGAGGGCCAGCTCGGCGAGGCGTTCCTCAGCCGCAAGAGCTTCAGCCTGGGGCCGAACGGCCAGTGGCGCGAGTCTCGCGCCGTACTGGAGAAGGCGCTGGGCACGGTGGACGCGAGCTTCCAGAACATCGACAGCTTCGAGGTGGGTCTCTCGGACATCGACAACTACTATGACAACCTGGGCGGGATCACCAAGAGCGTTGAGCTGCTGCGCGGCAGCCGCCCGAAGACCTTGGTGGCCGATGCGCTTGGCAGCGGCAACCGGGTCAGTTCGCTGGATCAGGCGGTGCGCCTGGAGACCCGCGCCAAGCTGCTGAACCCCAAGTGGTACGAGGCGATGCTGAGCCATGGCTACGAGGGCGCCCGCGAGATCGAGGCCCGCGTCAACAACACCTATGGCTGGAGCGCCACCGCTGGCGCGGTGGACGGCTGGGTCTACCAGAGCGTGGCCGAGACCTTTGTGCTCGACGAGGCCATGCGTGAGCGGCTGGCCGCCCTCAACCCGACTGCGGCTGTGGGCGTGGTGCGTCGCCTGCTCGAGTCGAGCGGGCGTGGCTTCTGGGACGCCGACCCGGAGACGCTGGATCGGCTGCGTGAGATCTACGCTGACCTTGAGGATCGGCTTGAGGGTATTACGCTCGACAGATAAGCACGGTATGGCGTGCGGGACTCTGTGAGGCTCTCTCGCCCAATCAGCATTATCGCGATTTCATCTTGCGTTGCGGGTGGTCTTGCAGCGTAAGAGGAGCAGATCGATGAACAGCTACGACATTGTGGTGGTCGGCGGTGGGATCAGCGGGCTCAGTGCTGCGTACACGCTCTTCAAGCGTGGGCTTGATGTGCTGGTGATCGAGGCGGGTGATGAGGTTGGCGGGGCGATGCGCAGTATCACGACGCCCGAGGGCTACGTGCTTGACTGCGGCCCCAACACGCTGGCGACAAAAGATCCACGCATGTGGGCCGAGTTCGCCGACCTGGGCATGACGGATCGGCTGGTGGTTTCTGGCCGGGCTGGCAAGCGCCGCTACTTCCTGAAGGACGGCAAGCCGCTAGAGATCCCGAATGATCCGATTGGCATGGCGCGTATGGAGCACGTCTCGCTGAAGGGGAAGCTGCGCATTCTGCGCGAGCCCTTTGTGCCGCGCGGCACCAGCCCCGATGAGAGCGTGAAGAGCTTCTTTAGCCGACGCATTGGCCCCGAGGTGATGGAGCGCATGGTGGACCCTTTCGTCTCTGGGGTCTACTCGGGCGACCCGTCGAAGATGTCGATCAAGGCGGTCTTCCCCTCGCTCTGGGAGGCTGAGCAGCGCGCTGGCAGCATCATCAAGGGCTTCCTGGGCGCGGGCAAGGGCAAGAAGGCGAAGGGCGCGGAGAAGTCGACCCCGGCTCCGAAGATGCGCAGCGTGACCTTCAACTTCAAGGGCGGTGTCTCCGAGTGGCCCAAGACGATCTCCCGTGTACTTGGCCCGCAGCGCGTCTGGAAGGGTGCTCGCGCCACCAGCCTGCACGCTGCTGGCGATGGCTGGGCGCTGGTCGTTGATCGTGGCGGTCAGATCGAGACAGTAGAGGCAGCGAGCGTGATCATCGCGGCACCTGCCTATGCCGCCGCTGACCTTGTGGCTGATCTCGATGCCGCTGCGTCCAAGGCCCTGAGTGAAATTCGCTACTCGTCGATGGCAGTGGTGAACCTGGGCTATCGGCGCAGCCAGGTATCCCACCCGGTCGATGGCTTCGGCGTGCTGTCACCCTCTTGCGAGCGGCGCAGCTTCTTGGGCATCCTGTGGGCATCGACGCTCTTCCCTCCCTTCGCGCCCGAGAACCGCGTGCTCACGATCAACCTGATGGGCGGCGAGCTCAACCCCATCCGCCCCGAGCAGACCAACGAGGAGCTGATCGCGCAGGCGATCGCCGACAACCAAGCGGTGATCGGCGCGAGCAGCGAGCCCGAGGTGGTCAATATTACCCGCTGGCCGAAGGCGGTTGCCCAGTACACCTTTGGCCACGTCGAGCGCATGGCCGCTCTGGAGCGTCTGGAAAAGGCCCGCCCCGGCCTCTACTTTGTCGGCAGCTACCGTGGCGGCGTCGGTATGCCGAAGTGCTGGCGCAATGGTGTGAACACGGCGGATCAGGCGGCCGCCTTCCTGGCCTCACGAACCGCCTTGACCACGCTCACCGATTGAGAGAGGGTTCATGACGATCTTTAAAAACATCAGGCTGGGGCTACTGCACGTTGCAGTGGCGGTAAGCCTGGTGCCGATCACCGGCGTTCTAAACCGGATCATGATCCATGAGTTGGGCATCCTGGCCAGCCTCGTAGCTGCCCTGATCGTGCTGCCCTACCTACTCTCGCCCGCCCAAGTCTGGCTCGGCCAGTACTCGGATAACCATCCGCTGTGGGGCTACCGGCGCACGCCCTACATCGCCGCCGGGATCATGCTATGCGCCGGTGGGGCTACCCTAACGCCCTGGGCAGCCCTGATGATGGCCGAGAGTTTCTGGCTCGGCCTGATCGTCTCCGTGCTGGTCTTCCTTACCTGGGGCGTCGGTTTCAACCTCGCCGTCGTGTCCTACCTCTCGCTGGCCAGTGACCTCTCGGAGGAACACCAGCGCTCGCGGACGATTGCGGTCATGTGGTTCATGATGATTACTTCGGTGATCGTCACGGCGATCCTGACCGGGAACGCCCTAGAGGACTACAACGCTGCGAAGCTGATGCAGGTCTTCCTTGCCTGCGGTGGGGTTTCGCTGGGTCTTGGCGCGGTGGGACTGATCGGCCTTGAGCCGCGCAATGTGTGGGTCGCTACCGAGGAGCGGCACAGCGCGGGGCAGGCCGTGCGCGCTGTGCTGGCTAATCCGCATGCCCGTCGCTTCTTTGTGTACCTGATGCTCCTGCTGGCCGCCATCCTTGGTCAGGATGTGCTGCTGGAGCCCTTCGGCGCTCAGGCATTCGGTATGAATGTGCGCCAGACAACACAGCTCACCGCTACCTGGGGCGGGGCGACCCTGCTGTCCCTGCTGCTCCAGGGCCTTGTGCTGAGCCGCTTTATGAGTAAGAAGGCTGGCGCTCAACTTGGCGGTGTTTTGGCCGCCATCGGGCTCTTCCTGATTGCGCTGAGTGGGGTGATCAGCAGTCAGACTCTCTTTGTGTTGGCTATCGCACTGCTTGGCTTTGGCACGGGCATCGCCACAGCAACCAACCTCGCCCTTATGCTCGATATGACGACGCCCGAGCAGGTCGGCCTCTTCATCGGCGCATGGGGCGTGGCCGACTCGTCTGCCCGTGGGCTCGGCAACCTGCTCGCCGGAGGGGTGCGCGATCTGGTTGGGCTCGTCATCCAGCATCCTGCCGGCGGCTATGTGACAGTCTTTATCCTTGAGGGGCTGATGCTCTGCGTGGCACTCGCTCTGCTACGCCGGATAGATGTCTCAGCCTTCCGCAGCGAGCAGCCCTCGCTGACCCAGCTGATCGCAGTGGTTGGGGACGCCTGATGTTGACGGTATTGCACTCTTGTGATACCTTCCTTTGTCGCTGAGATTTACTTAGGTTTAGTACTAATTGCAGATACTCCAGAGGGTCGCGCAATGAACCTCCTGCTTGCTGGCCTCGATCACACAACCGCACCGGTGGAGATCCGCGAGCGCCTGGCTTTTAATGCCACCGACATCCCCGCAGCGCTCTTGCAGCTCACGATGCCCCGCGGACAGCGCCCGCCGCTGTTCAGCGAGGCTGTGATCCTTTCGACGTGCAACCGGGTGGAGCTTTACGGAGTGGCCTCGGACACGAGCACCGCTCAGAGTCTGGCCAGCTTCCTGGCCGAGTTCCACGGGCTCGATGAGAAACACTTTGTCCACACGCTCTTCTTTCTTAGCGGCGAGCAGGTGGCCCACCATCTGTGTGCCACGTCGTCGGGGCTGCGCTCGCTCGTGCTGGGCGAGGCGCAGATCCAGGGCCAGGTGCGCACCGCCTTTGAGCTGGCCCAGCAGGCTGGCACCGCCGGGCCGGTGCTCCACCGCCTCTTCCAGCACGCTCTGAGTGCTGGTAAGCGTGTTCGTCACGAGACGAGCCTGGGACAGGGGGCGGCTAGCGTCTCGCAGGCTGGGGTTGAGCTGGCCCGCCAGCGCCTCGGCCACCTGAATGGTCGCTCGGTGCTGCTGGTGGGCGGCGGCGAGGTGAGCGAACTGGCCGCCCAGAACCTGCTGGCGAACGGCGCCGACCGGCTGACAATCGTCAACCGCACCCTCGCTCGCGGGCGCGAGCTGGCTGAGCGCTACGGTGCCGATGCGCTCACCTTCGAGGAGTTGCCCGATGCCCTGAGCCGCGCCGACATTGTGATCAGCTCCACCTCGGCCCCGGTGCCGATCATCTACCGCCAGCATGTGGCCGACGCGATGCACGCGAAGGCGCAGTCTCGACACAATGATGGCGCACCGCCCTCAATGCTGCTGATCGACCTGGCGGTGCCACGTGACATCGCCACCGATGTCGCCCAGATTCACGGCGTCCACGTCTGTACGGTGGACGATCTGCACGAAGTTGTGAACCGCACCCTCGACAACCGGGCTGGCGTGGCCAAGGTGGCCGAGGCGATCGCCAACGCGGAGGTGGAGGCATTTATTGGCTGGATGCGCAGCCAGGAAGCGGTGCCGACCCTGACGAGCCTTCGTGATTACGCCGAGAGCTTGCGCTCCAGCGAGCTCGACCGGGCGCTACGTCGGCTCCATACGCTCTCGCCCGAGCAGCGTACGGTGGTGGAGGCGCTGAGCCGCAGCATTGTCAACAAGCTGCTTCACTCGCCCACCCGCCGCTTGCGTGACGCTGCCGCCCAGGGCGATGGCCATCGCTATGCCTCTATGCTGAGCGAATTGTTCAACCTTGAACACGCGAATGCGGTAGGCGAGGCGGGGTTGGTAGCGAGTAACAGGTAACAGGCCCAGGCGACCGGAAGCTAAACTGGATAAGGCAGATGTAATGGAAAACGCAACACTCAATCCGCAGCGCTCAACGCTGATCCTGGGCACACGTGGCTCGAAGTTGGCCCTGACCCAGTCCGAGATGATGGCCGCTGCCCTGCGCGCGGCCAACCCTGGCCTCGCCGTCGAGCTGAAGATTATCTCCACCAAGGGCGACCGCATCCTAGATGTGGCGCTCTCGGCGGTGGGTGATAAGGGTCTCTTTGTGAAGGAGTTGGAGCAGGCGCTCCTCGACCGCGAGGTTGACCTGTGTGTCCACAGCTGCAAGGATCTTCCCTCTGTGGTGCCCGATGGCCTGACCCTGGCGGCCTTCCCCCAGCGGGCTGATCCGCGCGACACGCTGGTGATGCCAGCAGTGAACAAGGCAGGTGAGGCTGCTGATGTCGCTCACTGCTCACTGCTCACGCTGCCGATGGGCGCTATCGTTGGCACGAGCTCGCTGCGAAGGGCCAGCCAGATCCGCGCTGTCCGGCCCGATCTCCAACTGCGCGATGTGCGCGGCAATGTGGACACCCGCCTGCGCAAGCTGGCCGAGGGCCAGTACGATGCGATTATCCTCGCCTCGGCAGGGCTGGATCGCCTGGGCTTCACCGATGCGACGCTGGACGGGCCGCGGCCCATCGATGCTGTGGATTCCCGCTTCATCTCACTGCCTATCGCTACCGAGCAGATGCTTCCCGCCGTGGCCCAGGGGATCCTCGCCATCGAGTGCCGCGCCGACGATGATCAGACGATTGGCGCACTGGCAGCGCTTGACCACGCGACCTCGCGGGCTGCCGCACTGGCCGAGCGGGCCTTCCTCGGGCGTCTTGAGGGCGGCTGCCAGGTGCCGATCGCCTCGTATGCCACCTTGGAGGGCAATACGCTCCGCCTGAGCGGCCTGGTCAGCTCTCTGGATGGCACGATCATGATCACCGGAGAGCTTGTTGGCGACCTGGCTGATCCCGCTGCCATCGGCACGGCCCTGGCCCAGGATCTCCTGGATCGCGGTGCCGCCGAGGTTCTAGCCGATATTGCGGTGCAGGCAGGAAAATGACCACCAACCATCGACCACCGACCTCCCATCCGGAGTCGAGCGCCACTGGCCAGCACTCAGCTGCCATCGGTGGTCGGTCGTCAATTGATGGTCTGCGCATCGTGATCACCCGCTCGGCGGGCAAGGCCGACGGTATGGCCTCACGTCTGCGCGAGTTAGGTGCCGAGCCGGTGATCTTCCCGACGATTGCGTATGCCCCTCCCGATGACATCGCAGCCCTTGATGCTGCTCTGTCCCGCCTCGTAGACGGGCAGTACGACTGGCTGGTGATTACGAGCGGCCAGGTTGTGAAGGCTCTTGCCGAGCGTAGCAGCGACCTCGGGATGGATCTGCCCTCTGTAGTTTGCCACCTGCAAGTAGCAGCGGTTGGCCCGGCAACCGCCGCCACGTGCCAAAGGCTGCTCGGCGTACAGCCCGCCGCTGTGCCCGAGCAGTTCATCGCTGAGGGGCTGGCCGCAACCCTGGGCGATCTGACCGGCAAGCATGTGCTGCTGCCTAAAGCCGACATCGGCCGCCCAACCCTAGAGAATCTCCTGCGCGCTGCCGGCGCGCAGGTGGATCGCGTGGTGGCCTACCGCAACGTCCCTTCGCCCGACAACGGCATGGATATGGCTGGCATGCTGGCAGCCGGGCAGATCAGCGCGGTTACTTTCACTAGCGGCTCGACAGCCCGCGCCTTTGTACAGAAGGTTGGCCCAGAGGCACAGGAACTGCTTCGGCGAACCGTGGTCGCCTGCATTGGCCCGGCCGCCGATGTCGCTTGCCGCTCGATTGGCCTCGTGCCCCAGGTGGTAGCTGAGGTCTTTACCGAGGAGGGCCTGGTGGATGCCCTGATTGCCTATATGGAGGTTCGCCAATGACCGGATACCCTGCTAGCCGCCCGCGCCGCCTGCGCCTCAATGAGAACATGCGTCGCCTGGTGCGCGAGACATCGCTTAGCGCCGATAACCTGATCGCCCCGTTGTTTATCCGCCACGGCAAGGGCGTGAATAAGCCGATTAGTTCGATGCCCGGCCACGTCCAGTTCTCGGTGGACACTGCCGTGCGTGAGGCCGAGACCTTGGCCGAGTTGGGCATCCCCGCCGTGCTGCTGTTCGGCATCCCCGACCATAAGGACGCTGTGGGCAGCGAGAACTTTGATCCCGAGGGGATCGTGCCCCAGGCCGCCTATGCGATCAAAAAGGCTGTGCCCGAGATGCTGGTGATCTCGGACATGTGCTGCTGCGAGTATACCGACCACGGCCACTGCGGGATCCTGAACTTCGCTGGGGTCGAGGGTTACGACGAGCGGATCGCTGAGGGCTACCTGCTGAACGACCCGACCCTGAGCATCCTCGGCAAGGCGTCGGTGGTACACGCCCAGGCCGGTGCCGATATTATCGCCCCCTCGGGCATGATCGACGGTATGGTCGGCACCATTCGCGGTGCCCTCGACAAGGCTGGCTTTGAGAATACGGTGGTGATGAGCTACGCCGCTAAGTATTCGTCGGCCTTCTACGGGCCGTTCCGGGATGCCGCCGAGAGCCCGCCTAGCTTCGGCGACCGTAGCCAGTACCAGATGGATCCCGCCAATAGCCGCGAGGCGCTGCGCGAGGTTGACCTGGACGTGGCCGAGGGTGCCGATATGCTCATGGTCAAGCCGGCCCTGGCCTACCTCGACATCATCCGTCAGGTGAAGGATCGCCACAATCTGCCTCTGGCTGCCTACCAGGTCAGCGGCGAGTACAGCATCGTCAAGGCGGCCGCCGAGAAGGGCTGGATCGATGAGCGCCGGGTGGCCCTGGAGACCCTGATGAGCATCCGCCGGGCCGGGGCCGATATGATCATTACGTATTGGGCGAAGGACGCCGTGCGCTGGCTAAAGTCGTCAGTAACCCACGGCTAAAGGCTCGTGGGCTTGTGGAGCAATCGACAAGCCGATACTGACCAGTCTCAGCCACCAACCCTCGGGTTGACGGGGCTACGCTATCGGTAAGTGTTCACGACCTACCGGCGGGTGCGTTTGCCAGCCTGCTGCTCTAGAACCTGGACATCAACAAACGGTGCGGGAAGCCGTGCAGGTGTTCTTGGGATAGTACCGACCGATAGCTTTGACGAGGCGAACATCACCCGCGCGAGCGGTGTGCCCTTACGGGCAACAGGTCTGGCGGTCTCCCTGAGCCTTACGGCTAAAAGATCGCTCCTTCCATATTCATTCCATGCGAGCATTGCTCCGCTCAAGCGCGCGCTCATCCCAGCGCTCAAGCTGCTGGGTTTCCGCACCTGAAGGACTTTTTCTATGAACGACCGAATCCTCCGTGCCGCCCGCAGCCTGCCGGTGGACCGCACTCCGATCTGGCTGATGCGCCAGGCTGGCCGCTACATGTCGGTGTACCGCTCCGTGCGCGAGCGCTACGGCTTCCTCCAGATGGTTAAGATCCCTGAGGTGGCCGCCGAGGTCACGCTCCAGCCGGCCAATGCCTTTGATATCGACGCGGCGATTATTTTCGCTGACATCCTGCCGCCCCTGGAGGGACTGGGCATCCAGCTGACCTTCGAGAAGGGTGAGGGGCCGGTTATCCACAACCCCGTCCGCAGCCCGGCCGATATCGCCGCCCTGAAGGCATGCGACCCGCGCGAGACGACGAGCTACACGCTGGACGCCATCCGCATTGTGCAGCGTGAGCTGGACGGGCGCATCCCGCTCTTCGGCTTCAGCGGCGCGCCCTTCACCCTGGCCAGCTATGCGGTTGAGGGCGGCGGCAGCCGCGAGTACCGCCGCACCAAGCAGCTGATGTACCGCGACCCGGCCAGTTGGCATACTCTGATGGAGAAGCTGACCACACTGGTCAGCGACTATCTGATCGCCCAGGTTGAGGCCGGCTGCGACATCGTGCAGATCTTCGACTCCTGGGCCGGTGCGCTTGCGCCCAACGACTTTGCCGAGTATGTCATGCCCCATGTGAAGACCGCCATCGCTGCGGTGCGCGCCGCCACCGATGTGCCGATTATCTACTTCGGCACTGAGATGCACGGCATGGCCCCACTGCTGAGCGATCTGGGCTCCGACGTGATCGGCCTTGACTGGCGCGTGCCCCTTGATCAGGGCTGGGCCGCCCTCGATCACAAGGTCGCCGTCCAGGGCAACCTCGACCCGATGGTGCTCCACGCCCCCTGGCCCGAGATCGAGCGCCGCGCCGCCGACATCCTGCGTCGCGCCGGCGGTCGGCCTGGCCATATCTTCAATGTCGGCCACGGTATTCTCACCGAGACGCCTGAGGAGAATGTTGGCCGCCTGGTGGACTTTGTCCATACCTATGTCGCCGAGCCGATAATCGCCGAATGATTGGGAAGCCACCCATGACTGTGACCCTAACTGACCGATACGCCCGCTCGAAAGAGCTCTTCGCCGCAGCTAGTGCTGTGATCCCCGGCGGGGTGAACTCGCCGGTGCGCGCCTTCCGTGGCGTTGGCGGCACACCCATCTTCTTTGCCCGCGGCTCAGGTGCCCACGTCGAGGATGTAGATGGCAACAGCTATATCGACTATGTCCTCTCGTGGGGGCCGCTGCTTCTCGGCCACGCCCACCCTGCCGTCGTGCAGGCGATTACTGAGCAGGCCGCCCTGGGCTCCAGCTTCGGCGCACCGACCGAGCTGGAGACCGAGCTGGCCGAGCTGGTGATCAAGCTCATGCCCACGGTGGAACAGGTGCGCTTTGTGAATAGCGGCACCGAGGCCACCATGAGCGCCCTGCGTCTGGCCCGCGCCTACACCGGGCGCGAGAAGATCGTCAAGTTTATCGGGTGCTACCACGGCCACGCCGATATGCTGCTGGTGCAGGCCGGCAGTGGCGTGGCGACCCTTGGCCTGCCCGATAGCCCCGGCGTGCCGGCTGCTACCACGGCTGATACGCTCACCGTCGAGTACAACGACGTGGAGGCCGTCACCGAGCTGTTCCGGCAGCACGGTGACTCGATTGCTGCGGTGATCGTCGAGCCGATCGCTGCCAACATGGGCTTCGTCCTGCCCGAGCCGGGCTTCCTCCAGAGCCTGCGTGAGCTGACTCGCACCTATGGCAGCCTGCTGATCATGGACGAGGTGATGACCGGCTTCCGTGCCGCCCCCGCTGGTGCTCAGAGTGTCTGGGGGATCGACCCAGATCTCACCTGCCTGGGCAAGGTGATCGGCGGCGGGCTGCCCGTGGGTGCCTACGCGGGCAAGCGGGCGATCATGCAGACGGTGGCCCCGGCTGGCCCGATGTACCAGGCCGGTACGCTCTCGGGCAACCCGCTGGCCATGGCCGCTGGCCTGGCCACGTTGCGCACGGCCTTTGAGGCGCCCGAGGGTGAGACCAGCCTCTTCCAGCGCGCTGTCGGGCGCGCCCAGACCCTCGCCGACGGCATACGCTCGCTCAGCGAGCAGACCGGCGTGCCGTTGCAGGTAGGCAATGTCGGCACCATGTTCGGCTTCTACTTCCTGAAAGAAGCAGGGTCGAAGGTGCATAGCTACGCCGAGGCCAAGCAGCGGGTAGACGCAGCCCGCTACGCGAAGTTCTTCTGGGCGATGTGTGAGCGCGGGGTCTACCTGGCACCTTCGCAGTTCGAGGCGGGGTTCCTCAGCGCCGCTCACGACACCGTCGACGTGGCCGTCACCCTCACCGCCGCCCGTGAGGCACTGCTCGCCGCCCGAGGGTAGGATACGCTATGGCGATGGTTGGCAGCTTTGCCGCCAACCATCGTCATAGATTCATGTCATGCCGTAGGCGGCGGGTTCAATCCGCGTCGGGCGATCGCCGCCCGCAGCACCGCGCAGCTATCACCCTGGGCATCGCAGTGGGGACACCCGTGGATCTCACGCCGCTCGTGCAGTTGAATAATCGCCTCGACCGAGCTCCAATAGATCTGCTCCTCACCGACCAGGGCGGTCAGACCGGCGCGCACGAACATCTCGCGCACCGTCGGCTGCAGCCCGGTGAAGGCAACCACCCCGCCGCGATCGTGGTGCTCCTCGACCAACTCGCTCAGCGCCTTCACGCCCATCGCATCTACCAGCGGCACGCCGCGCATACTGATCACCAGGGTGTGATACTGCTGGGCGCTCGTGAATGCCTCAAGCACTGCGTGAACGCTGCCGAAGAAGACCGGGCCGGTGAGGTAGTAGACGTGGATCGAGGGGCAGGACTCCTCGATATTGTAGCCCTGGGCGCGCATCCTGGCCGCGTCAACTGGCTCGTTGGCTACTGCTGTGCTCTGCGCCGACTGGCGGATGTAGATCACCGCCGAGATCGTCAGGCCGATCAGGATGGCCTGGGTCAGGTCGAGGGCTGCTGTGGCAACCATCGTCACCGCAATCCCGGCCAGCGCCTGCTTGATCTTGGTGTTCCAGTAGAAGTGGATGCTCTCCCACTCGTTCATTCGCCAGGCCGTCACCATCAGCACGCCGCCCAGTGCCGCCAGGGGCACTTGTCCGATCAGTGGGGCCAGCAGCAGGGCGCTCAGCAGCAGGGCGAAGGCGTGGACGAAGCTAGTGATGCGGGTCGCGCCATTGCTCTTGATCGCCACGCTCGTGCGGGCAATTGCCGCCGTGGCTGGCACGCCGCCGAAGAAGGGGATGATCATATTGCCGATGCCCTGTGCGATCAGCTCGGTGTTGCTGTCGAAGGGTTTGCCGGTCATTGTAGCCCCCACCGAGCCACAGAGCAGGCTCTCGATCGCGCCGAGGGCGGCGATCGAGATCGCTGGGGTCAGCAGGTCGCCGATGTGAGTCCAGGGGACACCCGCCAGGCTCAGGCGGTTGTCCAGGATGATCGTCTGCGGGATGCTGCCGATCGTCGCCACCTGCCAGCCCAGGCCGGTGGCTATCAGGCTCGCCATGATCAGCCCGACCAGCGAGGCCGGGATGCTTTTTGTGATGCGCGGCAGCAGGATCATGGTCGCCATGACGATTGCGGCCACGGCCATGCTCTGCCAGTTTGGCACTGGTGGGTGCGCAATATAGCCCCACAGCTTGGCCACGGTATTCTCCGCGCCCTCGGTCTTTACGCCCAGCACATTGTCGATCTGGCCCACCGCAATGATCAGGGCGATGCCGCTGGTGAAGCCGGTGATCACCGGCGATGGGATGAAGGCGATATAGCGTCCCAGGCGCAGCAGCCCCAGCAGCAGCATGATAGCACCGGCCATGACACAGGCCAGCCAGACGCCGTTCAGCCCGTAGCTCTGGGCGATCACGATCAGGATCGCCGACATGGCCCCGGTCGGGCCGGAAATCTGGTAGGAGCCGCCGCCCAGCCCGCCGATGATCAGCCCGGCCAGGATGGCTGTCACCAGTCCGGCCGCTGCGTCGGCCCCCGAAGCTACGCCAAAGGCCAGGGCCAGCGGCAGCGCCACTGCGCCGACCGTCAGCCCGGCCAGCAGATCTCGTTGGAGCAGTCTACGATTGTAACCTGCAAACTCGCGTCGCAACATCCCTGGCAACCCAAGACGGCCTAGCACCGCATCCATATGACTCCCTATGATCACGCACGACCAATGACCAAGAACCAGCGGCTTCAGCGGCGTGCGCTGCGTCGCTCGTTGTTCGTCATTGGTCGCGAGTCATTCATCGACACATAAGAGGTAACGCTTGATCGTAGCTCCGATACCTATGTGCTGTCAATAGTGCGGCGCTGAGAAGCCCGACAGGAGGGGTTAAGAGATGACAACGGTTTCTATGTCTCGTGAGCAGGTGGTGGAACTGATGCGCGCCGGCCAGACGCTGCTGATTGCTGGCTTTGAGGAGGTTGAAGCCGAGGGGGTAGCCCTCGTCGGACAGTCCGCCGTCAGCTTCGCCACCTCAAGCTGGGAGCGCCCCGGCGGCGGTGGCGGCACCGCCCGCGTGCTCACCGAGGGTGTTGTCTTCGAGCGGGCCGGTGTGAATGTCTCTGCTGTCCACGGCGATGCGGTGCCGCCCAGCCTCTACCATGATCGGCCTCACCTCAAGGGCGCACCCTACTTTGCCACTGGCGTGAGCATGGTGCTCCATCCGCGCAACCCGTACGTGCCGGCCTTTCACGCCAACTACCGCTATTTCGAGGCCGGTGACGACCGCTGGTTTGGTGGCGGTATGGATATGACACCGGCCTATGGCTTCGATGAGGACGCCCGCCACTTCCATACGACGCTCAAGGCATATTGTGCTCGCCACGCTATTGCCAATTATCAGACCTTAAAGGAGACGTGCGACCGCTACTTTACTATCAATCACCGTCAAGAGATGCGTGGTATCGGTGGGATCTTCTTCGATATGCTTGAGCCTCAGGGCGATGATGGCTTTGAGCGTGGACTGGCCTTCGCCAAGGATGGCATTGAGACGATTCTGGCCGCGTACCTGCCGGTCGTTCGTCGGCGGATGGCTATGCCCTACGGCGAGCGCGAGCGCCAGTGGCAGCTCTATCGCCGTGGCCGCTACGCCGAGTTTAACCTAGTGTATGATAAGGGAACCGTCTTTGGCCTCCAGACTAACGGGAACATTGAGGCTATTCTCATGTCGATGCCGCCCCTGGCCCGTTGGGAGTTCCAGATCGCGCTGGAGCCCGGCAGCCCCGAGGCTGATGTTTCCCGCTTTCTCCAGCCACAGGATTGGGCGGCGTAAGGGTGGGAAGGGAGGGAATGCTCTCTCTGAAAAACATCTGCACACCCTTTGCATATATCTCACATTCTTGCATTAGATGCTATAATACTGTCGAAATCCCACGGCTCTTCTTGTGTAACACGAACGTCTCTGGGGATGCACCCCATGCTCGCTCTTGTTTCTGTTGGCGCTGAATTCGCCAATAGCGACAGCAAATATCGTGGGCGCGGACTCGCCGCACCCACCCCCATTGGGAGGTCTGTATGCCGCCTAAGGTCCAGTTTATCCGTGAAGATGGCCTCTATCACTCATTCTGTGGGCTGGTTAGCGTGGGCTGGCTCTACCAGAAGATCAAGGATAGCTTCTTCCTGATCCTCGGTACCCACACCTGCGCACATCTGCTCCAGAACACCCTCGGGGTGATGATCTTTGCCCGCCCGCGCTTCGCCGTCTCGTTGCTTGAGGAGGGCGACCTGTCATCCTCACAGCCAAATATCGCCGACCAGATCGCCGAGATCAAGCGCGAGCATAATCCCTCGGTAATCTTCCTGCTCTCCTCCTGCACCCCCGAGGTGATGAAGGTTGAGTTCGAGGGGCTTGCCCACGCGCTGAGCACGCCTGAGCTGCCGGTGCTGTTCGTTCCGGCTTCTGGGCTCGACTATACCTTCGCCCAGAGCGAGGACTCGGTGCTTCAGGCGCTGCTGCCCTTCTGCCCGGTGGCCCCACCTGAAGATAAGCGCGTGGTCTTCCTGGGCTCGGTGAATGATGTCGTTGCCGACGACTTCGCCATGGAGGCGGCCCGCCTCGGCATCCCGGTGGCTGGCTTCCTGCCCGCCCCGCACTTCTCTGATCTGCCGCCGATTGGCCCCGGTACGATCATCGCGCCGCTTCAGCCCTTCCTGCCTAAGGTGGCCTCGCAGCTGAAGAACGAGCGCGACGCCACTGTGCTCTCGTCGCTCTTCCCCTTCGGCCCCGATGGCTGCCGGGCCTTCTGGGAGGATCTGGCTGCCGAGTTTGACATAAAGGTTGACCTCTCGGAGCGCGAGGCTGCGGCCTGGGAGCGGATCAAGGATCACACCGACCTGCTGCGCGGCAAGAAGGTCTTCTTCGCCAGCGACATCCTGATGGAGCTTCCCCTGGCCCGCTTCCTGCGCGCCGCAGGCGCCGAGATTATCGAGTGCAGCACCCCGGCGATCAACCGGCGCTTCCACGCCCGCGAGCTGGCTGCCCTCGATGGCGTGCGCTTGGTGGAGCAGGCCAACTTCGACCGCCAGCTGCGTGATATCGCTACCTATCAGCCCGACCTGATCATCTCGAATATGATCACCACCAACCCACTGGTTGGCCGGGGCCTAGTGGCCAAGTGGGGCACTGAGTTCGCCTTCATGCCCATCCACGGATGGTCTGGCGTGAATGTCTTGGCCAGCACCTTCACCAAGGCCATGCGCCGCCACGCACTCCTCGACCCACTCAGCCTGGATCCGGTATGGACCACCGGCCTGATGCCGTCCGCGCCCGGCGATGTGATCCCGTTACAGGAATTGTAGATTGCAGATTGTCGATTGTAGATTTGGTGACGCCCAATCTACAATCTGCAATCTACAATCTGAAATGGATAATGATATGCGCCTTGCCTACTGGATGTATGAGGGCACCGCTCACCACGGCGTCGGTCGGGTGATGAACAGCATGCGGAATGTCCACGCGGTCTTCCACGCGCCTCAGGGCGATGACTACGTGAACACGATCTTCACCATGCTGGAGCGCACGCCCTCCTTCCCATCTATGACCACCTCGGTGGTGAGCGGCACCGACCTGGCCCGTGGCACCATCCGTCTGCCCGAGACGCTGCGCCAGGTCGAGGAGAAGCTGCACCCCGAGCTGATCGTTGTCATCGCCTCGTGCAGCACGATTCTGCTCCAGGAGAACCTGGAGGTCGCCGCAGCATCGGCCCACCTCGACGCCGATGTGCTGGTGTACGACGCGAACCCCTACCGCATGCAGGAGAACGGGGCCGCTGAGGGCCTGTTCAGCGAGCTGGTGCGGCGCTATGCCGCGCCTCAGCCGCTCACTGAGCAGCCTAGCGTCAACATCCTCGGCCCGGCCTCGCTGGGCTTCCACGTGCGCCACGACCTGACCAGCCTGCGGCGTATGCTTAACACCCTGGGTGTGCGGGTGAATGTGGTGGCCCCCTGGGGTGCCACGGTGGACGACCTCCGTCGCCTACCAGCCGCATGGCTGAATATCGCACCCTACCGCGAGCTTGGCGCCCGCGCCGCCGACTACCTTGAGGAGCAGTTCGGCACCCCGGCCCTGCGCGAGGCTCCGCTGGGCGTCCAGCCCACCCTGCGCTGGCTGAATGCCCTGGTGGACACACTCAACGAGATCGGCGTCCGCCGGAACGGCCCGGTCATCCGCATGCCGCACCTCACGGCCTTCTCGCTTGATGGCATGTCGGCGCCCTCGTCGGTGCCGTGGTTCGCCCGCACCGCCGATATGGAGAGCTACGCCGGGAAGAGCGCCTTCATCTTCGGCGACGCTACCCACACCGTGGGTATGACCAAGTTCCTGCGCGATGAGCTGGGTATGCCGATCGCCGGCGCGGGCACCTACCTGCTCAAAGAGGCCAACTGGGTGCGCGAGCAGCTCAAGGGCTACGTGAGCGATGATCAGTTCCTGTCCACCGATGAGTTCCAGGTCACGGCGGCACGTATCGCCGAGCTGACCCCCGAGCTGATCTGCGGCACCCAGATGGAGCGCCACACCGCCCGCAAGTACGACCTGAACTGCATGGTGATCGCGCCGCCCACCCACATCGAGAACCACCTGCTCTCGTACCGGCCCTTCCTCGGCTTCGACGGTGCCGATACGATCGCCGACGAGGTCTATACCACCTGCACCCTGGGCATGGAGAAGCACCTGATCGACCTGTTTGGGGACGCGGGCCTGGAGCACGACGACGGACTAGCGCCGACTGCTGACCGCCAGATCGCAGTGGCAGCAGACGCTGAGGTTGCTGTGTCTGTCGCCGAGGCCGTGGTTGATGGCCAGTCATCGACGGTCGATCCGACCTGGTCACAGGAGGCCGAGTCGATGCTAAAGAAGGTGCCCTTCTTTGTGCGCGGTAAGGCGAAGGGCAATGTGGAGAAGTACGCCCGCGATCATGGCATTGCGCTGATCACCGCCGATGTGCTGCTGACGGCCAAAGAGAACATCGGTGCGTGAGCGTGTTACGTGCTGAGTGTTGAGTGCTGAGTGAACTCCGCTTGACTCAGCACTCATGGGGATTTCAAGGCATGAGCATGATCGATAACGCAAAACCCAAAGCTCAAAAATCAAAACAGGACGCGCCACGGGCGCACAGCCTGTCTGAGATTACCCTGCTCAGCGCGGCCGAGCGCCTGAAGGGCCGGCCTAAGCTCTGTAGCGACTGCGGGATCTGCTCTAGCAGCTACCGCCCGCTGCTGCCGCAGGTCTGTGTCTTTGTCGATAACAAGAGTGAGGAGATCGAGCGCAGGCTCCATGGCCGCAACCGCAAGGACGGCGATGAGCTGCTCTTCGGGATCTACCGCTCGATCCACGTCATCCGTATGGCCAAGCCGAACCCCGAAGCCCAGTGGAGCGGGATCGTCACTGGCCTGGGTGCCCTGCTCCTAGAGCGCGGCATCGTCGATGGGGTGATCACCACAATGGCAGTACCGGGGACGCACCACGCGCCGCTGCCCATCCTGGCCCGCACGCCCGAGGAGGTGCTTGCCAGCGCCCGCAACAAGCCCTGCCTCTCGCCCAACCTTGATGTGCTCGACCAGGTGCGCGAGAGCGGCGTGCGGCGGTTGGCCTTCATCGGCACCGGCTGCCAGGTTCACGCCTTGCGCGCCGCGCAGGATGAGCTCGGCCTAGAGAAGCTCTACATCATCGGCATCCCCTGCACCGACAACGTCGCCTACCCCGATATGATGCGCTTCTTGAGCGTCGCCTCAGCGTCGCCCGAGACGGTTGTCCACCACGAGTTCATGCAGGACTTTCGGGTCTGGATGCGCCACGAGGACGGCCACATCGAGAAGGTGAACTACGTAGACCTGGATGTCTCGGCGCTTGGCGGGGAGCGCGGGATCTTCCCGGCGGCATGCCTCTCCTGTTTCGATTACCAGAACACCCTGTCGGATCTGACGATCGGCTACCTGGCAGCGCCGCTGCCGCCCACCGAGCGCTGGCAGTGGACGATGGTGCGCACAGAGGCTGGCGAGGAGCTGTTCAACTTGATCCGGCCCTTCCTGGAGCTCGGTGCCTTCACCCAGCGTGGCAATCGCCAGGTTGGCGTGAGCGAGTACGTGCGGATGCTGAAAACCCCACGTGGGCGACCGCCCCTCCCCATCCGCAAACTGATCGCCTGGATGCAGCGCAATAAAGGTCCGCGCGGCATGGAGTTCGCCCGCTCGGTGATCGAGATGAAGCTGCTGCGTAACCTCCAGTATGTCCGCGATGCCCATAGCCGTATGGAGCGCCGCATCGTACCCGGTCACGTCTACCGCGCTCTCGCTCAGTACGCCCAGGTCTATGAGGAAGAGTTCGGGCGGTCATTGGTGAATGACGAACGCCCAACGACCAATCCGTTGGCTTAATGCAGCTATTGCTGTTCGTCGTTCATCATTCGTCTTCAAGGAGAGAATCATGTCCCTTATTGTCGCAATATATGGCAAAGGCGGTATCGGCAAGTCCACCACATCGGCGAACCTGTCGGCGGCGATGGCCCTCAGGGGCGCGAAGGTGCTCCAGATTGGCTGCGACCCCAAGCACGACAGCACCTTCCCGCTCACCGGCATGCTTCAGCCGACGGTGATCGATGTGCTCGACGAGGTTGACTTTCATGTCGAGGATATCTCGCGCGAGGATGTGATCGTCACCGGTTTCGCTGGTGTTGATGCGCTGGAGTCGGGCGGGCCGCCGGCGGGTAGCGGCTGCGGCGGCTATGTCGTCGGCGAGACGGTTAAGCTGCTCAAGGAGTTCGGCCTCTTCCATAAGTACGATGTGATCGTCTTCGATGTGCTGGGCGACGTGGTCTGTGGCGGCTTCTCGGCGCCCCTGAACTATGCCGACTATGGCCTGATCGTGGCCTGCAATGACTTCGACAGCATCTTCGCGGCCAACCGGCTCTGCCTGGCGATCGCCCAGAAGAGCCAGCGCCACAAGGTGCAGATGGCCGGTGTGATCGCTAACCGTGTCGATTACGAGAACGGCGGCGGCACCAACCTGCTTGAGCAGTTTGCCGAGACGGTGGGCACGCGCCTCATTGGTAAGGTTCCCTACCACGACCTGATCCGCCGCTCGCGCCTGGCCGGCAAGACGCTCTTCGAGATGGAGGGCGAGGGCAAGGACATCTGCGTCCAACCCTTCTACGACATGGCCGATGAGATCCTCGGCACGCCGGTGTCCACCATCCCGACCCCGCTGAACGACCGGGATATTTTCGATGTGATCGGCGGCTGGAAGTAGATCACTGAGGCACTGAGGTGTTGAGACACTGAGGGGGGGGCGGGCTTTGCCCGCCGCCCCTCCTTTTTGTGCTGAGGGGTGCGGTGCGAGTCCGCACAGACACAAACAGGGGAGGCGAGCGAAGCTCGCCTCCCCTGTGCAATTCTCAGTGCCTCACAACCTCAGTGCCTCAGTGATTATCACATGAGCATATCGAGCGTGAGCCGCTGCGTGAAGTTGTGCATGGCGATATTGACCAGCCAGACCCAGTCAAGCTTCCGGCCTGCCATACGCTTGTAGATCCCCGGCCAGGAGTAGACCGCGCGCTGCACCTTGATGAAGTTTTTCAGGAACTGCTCGCGCTCGATCTTGGCTGGCTCATACATATAGTGGAAGGTGTCGTACTTGTCCCAGTCGAAGTGGGCGATCCGCGGCTTCATCTCCTCGTACCAGGGGGTGCCGGGGAAGGGCGTGGCGATGGTGAAGACCGGGAACTCGATCCGGTTCTTCATAATGAAGTCGAAGGTGTGCTGGAAGCTGCTGTTCGTGTCGGTGTCGAAGCCGAAGATAAAGTAGCCCTGGATGGCGATGCCCTGCTTATGGACATTGGCCACGACTTCCTCATAGTTCGCCACCCGGTTCGATCCCTTGTGGACGTACTTGATCGTCTCGGGCGAGACCGACTCGAAGCCGACATTGAACATCTCGCAGCCAGCCGCCGCCGCCAGCTCGACAAACTCCTTCTTCTCAAGGAAGTTCATCGAGATGTTGGCGTTCCACTTCGTGCCCATGCCCACCATAGCCTTGAAGAGCTCTTCGGCATAGGCTGGCTTGAAGCAGATATTGTCGTCCATGAACGAGAAGCGGACATCCGCCTTACCCGCGTAGTTCTGGTGCGCCTTGATCTCCGTGATCATGTGGTCGGAATCACGGGTGCGGAAAGTCTTGCCGTAGATGCGCGGGGTGCAGCAGAAGTTGCAGCCGACCGGGCAGCCCTTGGTGGCAAGCAGGGGTAGCCGCTCCGAGTAGTTCTTCGCGTACTTGGAGACACGGCTGAACCGGAAGTCGGTGCGCGGCATCTCGGTCAGCGGCTTCCAGCCCATATCTGCGCCGGGCTTATAGAGCGGCTGGAGGGTATCTTCATAGATATCCTGGGTCAGCTGGTCATAGATCGACTCGATCTCGCCGAAGACCACCGTGCTGGAGTGCTGGAGCGCCTCATCGGGGAGCATCGTCGGGTGGACGCCGCCGAGGATGACCTTCTTCTTCTGGGCGAGCGCCCGGTCGCCGATTCCATACACGCGCTTCGCGTTGAGCGTGCGCGAGGTCATGGCGATCACATCGTACTCAGAGAAATCCTCGGGGATCTCATCGCCGATCCGCTCGTCGAGGAAGTCGATATCGAAGTGGGTATTCGCCATTGTGGCGACCATCAGCAGGTTGAGCGGCATGCTCACCTTGCCCGAGTCGACCATGAGAGGCGTGTTGCTCTTCGGCTGGATGACGAGCCACTTCTTGCGCTTCGTCGGCGCGACAAAAGGCTTGCGCGTCAGCTCAACCCCCTCAGGCGCAATCACAGTGCTCATACTAAACCTCTTCCATCAATGGGCTTCCACAACCGTCTCGGTAGGCTCGCTCGAAACCACAACCGGCGGTGGTGGCAGGTTATTCTGAGCCAGCGGGCGGCGCGTGCCATGCTTGCAATTTTCAAGCTGATCCTGCAGGTTGCGGCGGAAGAGCAGGCTCGTCACTGTGGTGATCAGCTTATTATTATTCATGCGCACGCGGCGGATGTTTGCCCGCCAGGTGAACATGCCCAGGAAGTGCTCCATATACTTGACCTGGTAGTCATAGGGGTCGTAGCGGTCACAGCGCACCACCAGATTATGTGCGGTGTACTTGTCCCAGTCCTCATCGACCACCAGACCCTGGGCCTTATAGTCTATATACAGCTGCGTGCCGGGGTAGGGCGTCAGGATGGAGTAGATCGGCATGACCAGAGCATTCTCGACCACAAACTCCATCGTGGCCTTCATATCCTCGTAGGTGTCGATCGCCGGGTTGACGAGGAAGTTGCACTGGATCGGCAGACCTGCCTTGCGGCAGTCGGCGATGATCCGCGAGTAGTCGGCGGCCGTGTTGATCCGGCCCTTGTTATATGCTTTGAGCGTCTCCTGGTTGATCGACTCAAAGCCGACCAGCGCCATCGCGCAGCCCGCCTTCACCAGCAGCTCAACCGTCTTCGGGTCATCGAGGAATTTTAGGCTGATGAAGCTGCTAAAGCGGATGTTGCACTCGGCCAGAACCTCCATAACATCCCACATACGCTGCTTGTTCACGCCCAGGTTCTCGTCGGTGAACATAAACCATGGCCGCTTGCCGTAGCGCGTCTCGCGGAACCAGACTCGCTTGGCCGTGGCGATCTGCTCGTGGATGGCCTCGGGGGTCTGCATGCGATAGAGCCGACCGGTGAAGTTCGGGGTGACGCAGAACGAGCAGGTGAAGGGGCAGCCACGGGTGATGTAGATCGGGATCGACTTGCGCGAGTCAACCTTGCCGCGCTTGCTGGAGAGGAAGATTCGCTCATAGTCGATCATCGGCACATCGTTGACCGGCGGGAAGTTCTTGGACTCATAGCGGCGCTGGAGCTTGCCGTCAGCCAGATCCTGGAGCAAGGTCGCCCAGAGATTCTCAGCCTCGCCGCTGACCACGCAGTCGCCGTGGGCGAGCGCCTCGTCGTAGTTGAACGAGACGTGGACGCCGCCGAGTACCACGGTGGTGCCCCGGGCGCGGAACGTGTCGGCGATCTCGTAGGCCCGGTTTACATTCAGCGAGCGTGTGGTGATGCCGACTAGGTCATAGTCGCCATCGTAGTTGATCACGTCGCCGAAGAGTTCATCGGCAAGCTCGATCTGATGCTGCGCGGGGGTGATGCTCACGAGCACGCCGACCGCCATCGAGAAGAGCGCCTTCTGGCTCGTATCCTCCTCCTTCTTCCCTTTTGGGGTGATGAGGAGGATCTTCAGCGGGCGAATCGAATCGACTGGGCGGAGTGGCGCATGGATCGAGGCTGGGGTTAGCTCGATCACCGAACTACTTGCTGGCGTACCATCAGTTCGCCGGTCTGCGACGTCTGGGGTTGTACCGGCACTGGTCATCGTGACCTCCCTGGGCATCCTGGTGAGTGGTGAGGCTCATTCACCTGCCGTTATGTACACTACAAAAAGGGAATGCGCAGCGGCTAGATTGCCAAGTAAAGCCCCAGATCAGGCTGTGCTACCCGGATTCTTGACCCGCTGCTGCGTATTGAAGGTGATGAGCAATCTTTGCCGATTATACAACAGAGTGCTCTATATGTCCAAGGGTTTTGTTAGTAAATCAGCTTCTTTATTTACGAAGATCGGCGCAGTTTGTGGTTAGGCTGTACCTAGCCGGTACTGTGGGCGGCGACCCAGGCAACCCAAATCGCCCATGCACACCTTCGGGGTATCCATAGGGCGACACGAACGGAATGTGCGCTTATAGAGTGCGGACTCCGATGAACGTATTATCGCGCCGGTGTTATAAAAGCACAAGCTGTGCATGATTTGGACAAAGTAGGGATGCTTGCGTCTGTCGCAGGTAAACATGGTTTGACCCCCGCCCCCCGCCCCGCTATAATGCCTCTGCTATAGCACTGAGCAGCATGCTTGAGCCACTGAGGCACTGAACCGGGTGGCTCGCTGCGCTTGCGCCTTTCTATGACAGGCTCAGCCGCTATAATTAAGATTGATCACGCGGAGTTACAGGAGCGACCAATGAGTATACAGGGCCAGCGCGGCCGGAAGGTTGCGCGCAAAAGTCGTAATTCGCTGACCACCTTCTATCTTCTGGTCGGCGGCGTGCTCGTGCTTGTCCTCGGGTTTGTTGGGGTCTTCGCGCTGCGCGCGGGGGGGGCCAGCGATGTCACCCCTGTCACCGCAACAGTGGGGCGCACCGACGACGGGTACTACTATAAGGGGAACCCTGCTGCCTCGGTGAAGGTGACTGAGTATGGCGACTATCAGTGCCCCTCATGCGCGTTCTACGACAAGAGCCTGGCCCCGATCATCGACCGCGACTATGTGAACACGGGTAAGGTTCAGTTCATTTACCACGAGCTGCCGCTGACCTCTATCCACCCGAATGCTCAGGCATCTGCCGAGGCCGCCCGTTGCGCTGGCGACCAGGATGTGGCGAAGTTCTGGCAGATGCATGATATGCTCTATCTCAATCAAGATCAGTGGGCCGGCCTGAGCACGCCGCAGAACACCTTCAGCAGCTATGCCGGGCAGCTAGGATTGAACCGCAGCACCTTTGATAGCTGTTTGAGTAGCGGTGCGAACACTGCCGTGATCCAGGCCGCTGAGCAGGCTGGAGTCACTGCCGGTATTCAGGCTACGCCTACATTCGATGTGAATGGCACTAGGGTAAACGCTGACGGGGTGGCTGCGGCGATTGACGCTGCACTGCGCGCTGTCGGGCAGTAGGTTTTGGCCGGGGCTGTGACCCAGATCTGCGTCTTCCTGGGGCATGCGGCGCGGTCGCTTTCCCCTTCTGGCGGGCATCATTGATTGACACCCGCTAGTGCCGCGACTATAATGGCGCGGTTTGCAATCAGATCACAACGAAATCGGGTGGTTTATTGTGCGTATTCGAGATCTCTACTCCCTGCTGCTGATCGTGATTGTCGCTGGTGTGGCGCTGTTCATCAACTTTGCCCCTAGCCAGAACTTCCTCGGGCGCGATGTGCGGTTCCGGCTCGGCCTTGACCTCCAGGGTGGCATCCAGGTGCTGCTGCGGACAACGAGCGCCACTGCGACGAAGGACGAGGTAGAGACGGCTGCTGGCGTGATCGAGCGCCGTGTCAACGGCCTCGGCGTCGGCGAGACGGTTGTGCAGCTCGCTGGCAGCGACCGCATTATTGTGGAGTTGCCTGGCGTCGATAACCCTGAGCAGGCCGTCGAGACGCTTCGTGGCACTGGGCGCCTGGAGTTTATCGACTCTCAGGGACAGTACATCCCCGACGGTACGGTCGTGCGTACCACGGGCGACCCAAACCCTGCGAAGTTGACAAGCACAAACCCGATCACGGGCACCAATACGGTCACGAACACTGCCGCTAGCGGGCCGATCTACCAGAGCATCACCGACGGCAAGGATCTTGACACGAGCGCGGTGCAGCCCTCCTTCTCGCAGGGCGGCACCCTCGGCAGCCGCCCGGCTGTCTCCTTCTCCTTCAAGGGGAACTCGGCCACAAGCCTTGCGCAGTTCACTGCGGCGAACGTGGGCAAGCCGATGTGTATCATCCTCGATAGCGAGGTGGTGAGCTGCCCGGTGATCAACGCTGCCCTGACCGATGGCTCTGGGGTGATCGAGACGAACAGCAATACCGACCGCGACCGCATCCTCAACCAGCTGAAGTATGGCGCTCTGCCCATCCCGCTGGAGGTGGAGACGAGCCGCACTGTCACGGCGACACTTGGCCAGGCGTCGGTACGCACCAGCATCGTGGCGGGCTTCGCTGGCTTGATCGTGGTCGCCCTCTTTATGGTGCTGTTCTACCGACTGCCAGGCTTCCTGGCTGCTCTGGCTCTGATGATCTACGCTGCGATCAGCTTCGCTATCTATCGGCTGATCCCGATCACGCTGACGCTGCCAGGGATCGCTGGCTTTATCCTTTCGATTGGCCTCGCCGTAGACGCCAACGTGCTGATCTTCGCTCGCCTGCGCGAGGAGTACCGCCGCGGCCGCGACATCCGCACATCTCTGGAGCTCGGCTTCCAGGAGTCTTGGCCAGCCATCCGCGACTCGAGCGCGTCGACCCTGATTACGAGCATTGTGCTGTTCCTGTTCGGCAATAGCTTTGGGGTAAGCATCATCAAGGGCTTCGCGATCACGCTCGGCCTCGGCATTGTGATCAGCCTATTCACCGCCATTGTCGTCACCCGTACCTTCTTGCGCTTGGCCGCGCCGGTGTTCAGCGAGCAGAACGCCTGGCTCTTCGGGATTGACCGCCGCACCCCGCCATCGACCGAGCCCCCCACCACCGCTGAGGCGATGTAGTAGAGGATAGAGACTGCTATGGAAAATCTTGTTCGCCATCGCTACTGGTGGTTCACCATATCTATGATTATCATCCTTCCGGGGCTCTACTTTCTGCTACTGAACCCGCTGATCACGACGGGCAGCTTTGGGATCGGCCTGCGACCGAGCATCGACTTTAGCGGTGGTGCGATGTGGGAGCTTCGCTTTCCCGGCAAGGCTCCCGCCGATGTGTCCACCAGCGCGATCAGCGATGTCTTTACCCAGAACGGCTTTCCGGGCGCTCAGGTGCAGATGAGCTCGGTCGATCTTAACGGCACGCTCACCGCTTCGGCGCTGGTACGTACCGCCTCCCTTAGCCCCACCGACCCGAACAGCCAGATCGACGCCGTTGCTCGTGGGCTGAATGCGGCCTTCGGCGAGGTGACTCGCGAGCGGCTGGAGAGTGTCGGCCCAACGGTGAGCCAGGAGAGTACCCGCAGCGCGGTGTTTGCCGTCTTCGGTGCCTCGCTGGTTATTCTGCTGTACCTGACCTGGGCCTTTCGTCAGGCGCCCCACCCGTTGCGCTACGGCGTCTGTGCGCTTATCGCGATGCTGCACGATGTGCTGGTGGTGCTGGGTGTGGCCGCGATCCTCGGCGCGTTCTTCGGCCTTGAAGTCGATGCGCTCTTCCTCACCGCCCTGCTCACCATCCTCAGCTTCTCGGTTCACGATACGATCGTGGTTTTCGACCGCATCCGCGAGAACCTGATCAACCGGCGATCAAGCGAGAACTTCGACGATATTGTCAACCATAGCGTCGTGCAGACCCTGCCGCGCTCGATCAATACGCAGCTCACTACGCTGTTTACCCTCACCGCGCTGCTGCTCTTCGGCGGCGAGAGCATCCGCAACTTTATCGCCATCCTGCTGATCGGCCTGATCAGCGGCACCTACTCCTCGATCTTTAATGCTGCCCAGCTTCTGGTTGTCTGGGAGCATCGCGAGTGGCAGCACTGGTTTCGCCGGGGCGATGATCAGACTGTCGCGGCGAGTTAGTCCTGTGCCTTACTAGGCGAGACGGGTTGGGTGAAGATCTTACGGGGAGGGCCAAAGCCCTCCCCGTTTGGCATCTCAACCATCTAGGCTACGCGTCTTGGGCCGCCACCTGAGCCAGCAGGCTTGCGTAGATGAAGCTGTGGAGCGGGGTTGGCACACCGGACTCGCCAGCGAGGCGCACCACCGCGCCGCTCTGCGAATCGAGCTCCGAGGGTCGGCCCTCCAGGATGTCGCGCTGGATCGAGGTGGTGCCAGCGGCGGGTGCCTCGTCGGTGAAGGCCATTATTGCGGCGACCCGGCTCTCGTCCACATGGACGCCTCGGGCGTGGGCGAGGGCCAGCACCTCGCGTAGCGACTGCTCGGCCATGGCGCGGGTGCCGGGCATGCTGCGCCACACTCCGATAGGCGCGCGGGTGATCGACCCGATGCCACCCCAGGTGGCGATCAGCATGAACTTCTCCCAGAGGGCCACGCTAATGTCTGGCGCGATTGTCGCTCGCACCCCCGATTCGGCCAGGGCATCCCGGAGCGCCTCGACACGCTGGCTTTGTGCGCCATCGAGCTCGCCGAGCTCGATCAAGGGCTCGATGCCGGTGTGCCGGATATGGCCCGGCCCGGCGATGAAGGCGATGATCCGGCAGAGTCCGCCGAGGGCGTGGCCGGGGCCGAGCTCGGCGGTAATCTGGTCGGCCGCCTCTACCCCGTTGAGCAGGGGCAGCACGGTTGTCTGCGGGTCGATCAGCGGGCGCATGGCGCGGGCGGCCTCGGGTAGCTGCCAGCTCTTCACCCCCACGATCACTGCGTCCACCGGCCCAACGCCCGCTGGGTCGTCGGTGGCCAGCGCGGGGGCGACGACAAAGTCCCCGGCGATGCTGTCGACCCGCAGGCCCCCCGTGCGTATGGCCTCTAGGTGCGCGCCTCGGGCGATGAAGTACACCTCGTGGCCGGCCATCGCCAGCCGCCCGCCAAAGTAGCCGCCCACGCCTCCAACTCCCACAACTGCGATTCGCATGAGGCAACCCCCTATAGCACTGAGCAGCATACTTGAGCCACTGAGGCACTGAACCTGGTGGCTCGCTGCGCTCGCGCCTTTCTATTGACAGGCTCAATCCCTCTGCCCGCCGCTATAGTGTGTTGAGTGTTGAGTGTCTGCTCAACACTCAACACTCACATTGTTACTTTTACTGTCAGCGTGCCGAGGCGTAGTTCGTCGCCGGCCCGCAGCGTCTGTGGCTGGCGCGGGCGGAGGCGGGCGGCGTTGAGGAAGGTGCCGTTGGTGCTGTCGAGATCCTCCACGAGTACCTGGCCGCCCTGGAGGAAGATGCGGGCGTGGCGGCGACCGACCCCGCGCTCTAGTGCACCGTGGCTTGTCATGTCGATGTCGGGGAAGACATTGCTCACCGGGTCGGCCCGGCCGATCACGGCCTCGCCTGTGGCGGGCAGGGCGATGGCCGACCCGGCAGGCTGGACGGACAGGCCGATACCGGCTAGGCTGGGCCGACCCTGGGCCGGCGGGGGGGCGACGGGCGGGGTGACGATTGGCGGTGCTGAGATCGGTGGGGTGACGATTGGCGGCGGCGAGATCGGCGGCGGCGGGGACACCGGCTGGGGGGCGGGGTAGCTCGGCTGGGGCGGCACCCCGGCATATGGCAGGCTGGGGGCCACCGCCGCCGGGGCCGTCGGCCCGCTCAGCAGCGACGCGCCGCAGGTGTCGCAGAATGCCTCGCCGGGGATTACGGCGGTGCCGCACTGCGGGCATACGCTCGGCCCGGCGGCGATCGTCGCGCCAGCAGCCGCCGGGGCCGGGGCCGGGATCGCCGCCGGGGCTGGGATCGCCGCCGGGGCCTCCGGGACGGCAATGAGCTGGGCGCCGCACTGGTCGCAGAAGCTGGCCGCCGCCGGGTTGTCGACTCCGCACTGGGGGCAAAACGGCATGGGTTCGTAGACCTTTCGTTCAGAGGCTGGAGCCAGAGTGTTGCCTGAATTATACGCCAGAACGAATGGCTTTGCCCTGCATCCAGGGCTGTTGCAACATCCTGAGCGCCCCCCGGCTGGCGACTGAAGTCGCGCCGGAGGGGCGCTCCGCGCCGGGCGTCGGCGCAGGCCGACGCCGGAACCGCCCGCACAGGCGGGATTCGCAGACCCTACTATCGGCTATCACAGCCGCCCCTGGGCCTTCAGCCTGAGGTAGGTGTTGACGACGGAGATAGTAAGCTTATCGGCGGGGACATCGACGGGGATCACGCCGCTGCGGCTGAGGGTGTCGAGGATGGCCTGGCGCTCATCGCGCAGCTGTTCGGCCACGGCGCGGGTGTAGGCCGCCCGAGCGTCGCGGGGGGGCGCGCCGATCGCCGCGCTGACATTCGGGTCGCTGATCGTCACACAGACGATTAGGTGCTGGCGGCTAAGGCGGGCCATGTGGGCGATAAGTGGTCTGACCGCGTCGGGGGTGACCAGATCTGTGAAGAGTACCACCAGCGAGCGGCGGCGCACCTTGCGCTGGAGGTAGCTCAGGGCGGCGGCGTGGTCAGACTCCACCGCCTCGGCCTGCACGTTGTAGAGCGCCTCGATCATGCGCTGGAACTGCGCCCGCCCGCGCTGCGGGGACAGGAAGACACCCACCTCGTCGGCGAAACTCAGCAGGCCGACGTGGTCGCCCTTGAGCGCGGCCACATAGCCAAGCAGCAGAGCTGTGTTGATCACATAGTCGAGCTTAGCGATATCGCCGAGCGGCGGGGCCATCAGGCGGCCGGTGTCGATCAGGCAGATCACATGCTGGCTGCGCTCAGTCTCCACCTCGGCGACAATCGGCTTGCCCCGGCGGGCCGTGGCCTTCCAGCTGACCCGGCGGAACTCGTCGTCGGGGCTATACTCACGCAGGCGGGCGAACTCGCCGCCCTGGCCGTAGACCCGCGCCGGGCGCAGCCCCTGCTCGTAGAGCAGCCCCTTGCGGGCCAGCAGGTCGTACTTGCGCAGCTCCAGCACATTCGGGTAGACCTGCACCGCTGCGGCGGTCGGGTAGCGGGCCTGGCGCACGAAGGTGCCGAGCATGCCTCGGTAGCGCAGCACCACATCGCCGAACGCATAGTCGCCCCGCTTAAGCGGTCGCAGGTGGTACTGGGCGCTAAACACCTCATAGGCCGACAGCTCGCCGCTGATGAAGGGCGCGTCGCAGGGGAAGGCGTCGGGGTACTCATCGCGCATCGTGAAGCGCAGGGGGCGCGGGCTCGCGTTGGAGATCAGCACCGTGACCAAGTTCTCGGCGCCCAGCGAGAGCTTGCCATCGTTGATCCGCTCGACCTCGATCTGGCCCGGCCCCGGCGTGAGCAGCAGGTCGCTGATCAGCACGCCGGCCACCACCACGAGGTAGAACAGGGCCAGCCAGATCAGCGGGCGCGCGATGGCCGCCCCGGCGACGAGCGGCGCGGCGAGCAGCAGGAGGAGCAGGAGGCGAGGGGTGGGGAGCATGAGAATTGCAGATTGCAGATTGCAGATTGTAGATTACCGCTCTATGATAGATTGAAATCTGCAATCTGCAATCTGCAATCTGCCATGACGACGAGGTGTCTTTGAAAACCCAGGAGATCGCCGGACAGATCCGTGCCGAGGCGGCGAAGGTGCTGGTGGGGCAGGAGGGCGCATTCGACCTGCTGCTGGTGGCCCTGCTCAGCGGCGGGCACGTGCTGCTGGAGGGGCCGCCGGGCACGGCGAAGACCCTGATGGCGAAGACGCTGGCCCAGCTCGTGCGCGCCGAGTTCCGCCGGGTGCAGTTCACGCCCGACCTGATGCCCTCCGATGTGGTGGGCACCCAGGTCTTCGACCTGAATACCGGCCAGTTCCGCCTGCGGAGGGGGCCGATATTCACCCAGGTGCTGCTAGGCGATGAGATCAACCGCGCCCCGGCCAAAACCCAGAGCGCCCTGCTGGAGGCGATGGAGGAGCGCCAGGTGACGATCGAGGGCGAGCGGCTGCCGCTGCCCGAGCCCTTCCTGGTGGTGGCGACCCAGAACCCGATCGAGTACGAGGGCACCTACCCGCTGCCCGAGGCCCAGCTCGACCGCTTCCTCTTCAAGCTGCTGATCGACTACGCGCCGCAGGATGTGGAGCTAGAGGTGCTGCGGCGCTACCAGGCCGGGTTCGACGCCCGCCGCCTGGAGGATGCCGGCCTGCGTCCGGTGGTTGGCCCCGAGGAGCTGGCCGCCTGCCACCAGGAGATCGCCGGGGTGCAGGTGGAGGAGGGGATCTTGCGCTACATCACCGCGATCGCCCAGGAGAGCCGCAAGAGCCCCGACCTGACCCTGGGGGCCTCGGCGCGGGCCAGCATCGCCCTGCTCCAGACCACGCGGGCCTACGCGGCGATCCAGGGCCGATCCTTTGTTGTCCCCGACGATGTGAAGCTGCTGGCGAGGCCGGTGTACCGCCACCGGATTATGCTGCGGCCCGAGGCTGAGATCGAGGGGCTGACGGCGGATCTTGTGGTCGGGCGCATCCTGGCGCGGCTGGATGTGCCGAGATGATATCGCGTAGGGGCTCCGTAGGGACGCAGCGCGCTGCGTCCCTACTACCCGTCCGGGTTCAAGAGAAACTGCATCGTGTCGGCGAGGACGGCGGCCTGAACCGGCTCCTCGACGATAGCGATCGTCCAGTCGCTGGCGTAGGGGACGGACTGGAGATGCACCATAGGCAGCGCGCTGACGATGATGATCGGGATAGCCTCCGTCGCGCCGTCGGCGCGCAGCCGCTCGATTACCTGCTCCTCAGGTGTCTCCAGGCCGGGCAGGGCGATCACAAAGATATTCGGCATCTCGGCGGGAAGGCTATCAGGGGCGGCTGTCGTTGTCACAACCGAGTCACCCGGCATGAGGGCCGCCAGCCGCGACCGCGTATCTGCGTCGCTGGCTACCACCAAAACAGATGTAGGCATCGTGTGATCCCTTCCTAGTCGCTCACTCCGGGCGCATTGTAGCATACAGCCGCGCGCCGTGCCAATGCGGCATCGCCCGGCGGCTGAAGCCGCGGGCTCTGCTCTGCAAAGGCCGCCTGTGCGGCCTGCATGAGGCCGCGCAGGCGGCCTTTGTCTATCCGTAGCCCGCCCGTTTACGGGCCGGGCGATCAGGGTGACAGGGTGCGTTTTGCGGTAGTGCAAAACGAGCCTTGCCTAGATGGCAAGGCTCGTAGCGGTTTTGTTGTTCGACGCCATACCGTGCGATCAGGCATGGACGAGCAGCTGCTGCCTACTCCCTGGGGCCATATCGTAGCGCTCGCTGGGCGTATCCTGGGGCCAGATGCGGGGGAGGCGCATGGTGAACGTGCTGCCCGCCCCCACCGCGCTCTCTACCTCGATGTCGCCCCCGTGAAGATCCATGATCGCCTTCGAGATATACAGCCCGAGCCCCAGACCTGTTGTGGCGTACTCATCTGCTGCTCGGAAGAATCGCTGGAAGAGCGAGGGCCGAGCGCTCGCGGCGATCCCGCTGCCGTAGTCACGGATAGCGATCCGCACCTGATGCTCCTGGGGCGCAACCTCGATCACGATCTCGCTGCCCGCCGGGCTGTACTTCACCGCGTTCTGGAGCAGATTCTGGAGCACCTGCTCCAGGCGGAGCGCGTCGCCCACCACCCAGAGGGGCTCTCCCACCACATTCAGCCGTAGGGTGTGGGTGGACAGCACTGGCTGAAGGTTCAGCACGACCCGATCCACCAAGGCGCTGAGGTCAAGCATCGTCGTGCTGACGCGGAGTTGGCCATGCTCGATAGCGGTCGCGTCGAGCAGCGCGCTAACCAGCTGTGCGAGCCGAAGCGACTGATCAACCAGCATATCAACAGAGCGTCGGTCGCGGGGGTCAACATCCTCGCGGGCGTTGAACCGCCGCTGAAGCAGCTGCGCCTGGCCCAAGAGTACCGTCAGCGGCGCGCGCAGCTCGTGGGCCGCGATGGCGATCACGCCATTGTGCTTGTCGAGCGTCAGCTCTGCGCTGTGACGCAACGCACGCTCTGCCTCCGCCTGGCGCTCGATCTCGATAGGCGTGACAATACCTGCCCAGCGCGTGATCACGCCTATCATATGGCGCTGCGGCGCGCACTGCATACGGAACCAGCGGTAGGTGCCATCGGCACCGCGCAGCCGGTGCTCGATCATAAGCGGCATGCCGCTCCGCACGGCAGACTGCCATCGGGCGAGGCTGTCGGCCCGATCCTCGTCGTGGAGTACGGCGGCCCAGCCCAGGCCCATGAGCGCGTCCTCCGGGTATCCGGCGTAGTCGCAGAGCAGCGGGCTGACATAGTCCCAGGCTCCATCCGAGCGGCTGGTGAAGAGCATAGCGGGGATCACCGCAAGCAGATGGCTCTCGTGTGCTGGATCTGCCTCGCGCTGCGCGCTGGCCTCCTCATGACGTGGCCTCACGTGCCGGGGATAAAACGGGTACGTCTTGCCTCGGCGCACACGACTCTTGATCAGCATAGTTGCAGTCCTTATAGCGGAGGGCGGAGCGATTGAGCTTGTTTGAGAAAGGCACGAGCGAAGCGAGTCACCAGGTTCAGTGCCTCAGATGAGATGCCCGTATGACACTACAGGTTGCGCGTCGTTTTAGTATAGCGGTTGCCGACAGGTGCATGTAGCAGGAAAGATTTGACTGTAAGGTAGGGGAAAACCTGACGAGGTAGGGCATAGCTGCGGGGATTCTCCAATATTCCGCTCGGGCAAGGTGTGTATTGATCCGTGATGCGTGACGCGTGATTCGCCGCATGCAGGTCACGGATCACGGATCACGGATCACGGATCACGAACAAACGGTCAAGCTGGATTGAAACATGCCGTTAGCGCGAATAACTGCTGGGTTAACCTGGGAGCGCGGGCGGCTCGCCCGCAAGGATCTCGGCGGGCGAGCCGCCCGCGCTCCCAGCGCCATTAAGGACTTGACCCAGGGCTTATTCGCGCTAAGAACATGCCTAAGATACATACAGCGCCCCGCATGCTACAATAGTAGCTGTACCCACGTGCATCTGGATCGCGCCTCGGAGGTCTGCGATGACTGACGACGCTCGTTCAGGGCCACCTTATGACTATTCGACCGGGCTGCGCCCACAGATTGTCGGGATCGGTGCGTCGGCCGGCGGACTACAGGCATTCATCGACTTTCTTCGCCGCATGCCGCCCGATAGCGGGATGGCCTTCGTCCTCATCCAGAACCTCGCCCCCCAGCAGCCCAATCTTCTGCCCAAGCTGCTCGCCGCCCACACCGTCATGCCAGTGCATCCTGTCATCGACCAGACCCCGGCTGCGCCGAACCATGTCTACGTCATCCCGCCCAATACCGCGCTGACCATCGCCCAAGGCGTGCTGCATCCGACACCGCTGGAGGAGGGCCGCGCACAGCACCTGCGGATCGACCGCTTCTTCCGCTCGCTTGCGGCAGATCAGGGTGAGCGAGCGGTGGGAATCGTGCTCTCGGGAACCGGGGCCGACGGCAGCCTGGGACTCGCGGCGATCAAGCAGCGCGGTGGCCTGACCCTGGCCCAAACACCGAACTCCGCGCCATACCCCTCAATGCCGCAGCAGGCCATCGCCCATGGCGTGGTCGACCACGTCCTGGAGATCGCCATTATGCCGGCGCTTCTGCTCGCCAGATGTGCCCCCTTCCTCGCGACCCAGGCGCTGCCGATGCCCGCGCCGGATGCCGCCGAGCGGCGACGGGACACGCTGGCCCAGGATCTCCAGTGCACGCCCGCCGCACCTGAGGAGGAAGACTTCGACCTGATCGCGACCAACGAGGAGCTGCGCTTGCTCAACGAGGAGCTCCAGGCCACCAACGAGGAGCTCCAGACCTCGAAGGAGGAGATCCAGTCGATCAACGAGGAGCTCCAGACCGTCAACGCCGAGCTCAGCCGCAAGATCGAGGATCTCGACCGGGCTAACGCCGACATCGCCAACTTCTTCGCCAGCACCCAGATCCCGGCGATCTTTCTCCGCGCCGATGGGCGGATCGCCCGCTTCACACCCCAGGCGACCGAGCTCTTCGCGCTGATCGACAGCGATGTGGGACGCCCGATCAGCGACCTGAAGGCCCACTTCAGCAATGACGACCTGCGCCCACTGATCGCCCAGGCGCTCCAGACCCTCGCCTCCGCCGAGGCAACGGTACACCAGCCAGCCAACCAGCGCTGGTGGAATCTACAGGTGCGGCCGTACCGCACGCTCGCGAACCAGATCGACGGCGTGGTGATCACCTTCGTCGATATCACTGCCCTCAAACAGGCCGAGGCCATGCTCCAGAGGGAGAAAGACGCCCTTGAGCTGCGGGTGGCGGCGCGCACCCAGGATCTGGCTGCGGCGAACGCGGAGCTTCAGACCCAGATCGCCGAGCGGGAGCGCAGTGAGCATGCCCGCCAGCAGCTGCTTCATCAGCTCATCACCGCCCAGGAAGAGGAGCGCCGCCACATCGCCCGCGAGCTACACGACCAGCTCGGACAAGATCTCACCGCACTGATCCTGGGCCTCAAGGCGCTCCAGGAGAAAGCGGTGACCAACCGAAGCATCAAAGCGCGCGCGGCCCAGCTCCAGGCGATGGCGATACAGATGAGCAAGGAGGTGCGCAGCCTGGCGGTGCAGCTGCGCCCCTCGGCGCTAGACGACCTGGGGCTAGAACTGGCGCTGAGCAACTACATCGAGCAGTGGTCGGCGCGCGCCCACGTCGGGGCCGATCTCCACAGCAGCGGACTTGCCAAGGAGCGTATGCCCCTGGCCGTCGAGACGACGATCTACCGGATCGTGCAGGAGTCACTCACCAACGTGCTCAAACACGCCAAGGCCACCGAGGTCAGCGTGATCATCGAGCGAAAAACCAACGAGGTGCAGCTGATCATCGAGGATGACGGCGTGGGATTCACCACCCCGTCGGCGCCAACTGCGCCGGGCGCGGTGCCACAGCTCGGGCTGATCGGGATGCAGGAGCGGGTCGTGCTGCTGGATGGGAGCCTGATGATCGAGTCGGCGCCGGGCAGCGGCACCACGATCTTCGCCCACATCCCGCTGCCGCATACTATAAGGGAAGACGTTAATGGCGAACGTGAGGGTGTTCCTCGTCGATGACCACATGGTCGTGCGCGCCGGGCTGAGGGCGCTGATCGCGGCGCAGGCGGATATGCTGGTGGTCGGCGAGGCCGGGGATGGCGAGACGGCCTGGCAGCAGATCCAAGAATGCCAGCCCGACGTGGTGATTATGGACATCTCGATGCCGGGGATAAGCGGCATCCAGACAACCGAGCGGCTGCGGCAGACCAACCCCGAGGTGAAGGTGCTCATCCTGAGCGTCCACGATGACACCAGCTACCTGCGGCAGCTGCTCGCAGTGGGAGCCGCTGGCTACATCCTCAAGCATACGGCGGCCGACGCACTGATCCAGGCGATCCGCATCGTCGCGGGGGGCGGCCTCTACCTAGAGCCGACGCTCGCCGACCACGTGGTGAACCGCTATGTGCGCAGGCCCGCCGCAATCACCGAGCTGCTCGGCACCGCGCTCAGCGAGCGCGAGCGCGAGGTGGTGCTGCGGGTGGTGCAGGGCTACAGCAACAAGGATATCGCTCTCCAGCTGAGCCTGAGCGTAAAGACCGTCGAGACCTACCGCGCCCGGGCGATGGAGAAGCTCGGGCTGACCAGCCGGGCTGCCCTGGTGCGCTACGCCCTAGAGCACGGCTGGCTCAACAGCATCTGAGTCAGGGGTCAGGGGTCAGGGGTCAGGGGTCAGGCGTATCACGACCACAAAACTCGCCCTGTCACGCTGAGCGAAGCGAAGCGTCCCGGTGGCTCTATGGCCCGCCGGGACGCTTCGCTTCGCTCAGCGTGACAGTGTTACGTATGCGCTATTGCCTATATAGATTCCAGCTACGCCTCGGAAGAGGGCGCGCCCATCACATTAAAGCCAGCATCAACATACATAATCTCGCCGGTGATGCTGCTGGCCAGGTCGGAGCAGAGGAATACCGCAGCGTTGCCCACATCGTCGATAGTGACATTGCGGCGCAGAGGGGCGACCTCGGCAAATGCCCGGTGGAGGGTGCGGAAGCCGGCGATGCCATTGGCGGCGAGGGTGCGGATGGGGCCGGCGCTGATCGCATTGATCCGGATGCCGCGCGGGCCAAGGTCGTCCGCCAGGTAGTAGACGCTGGCCTCCAGAGCCGCCTTAGCCACGCCCATAACATTGTAGTTGGCCATCACCTTGCGGGCGCCGTGATACGTCATGGTAAGGATCGAGGCATTCGGCGCGAACAGCTCATCTGCGGCCTTGACGAGGGCGGTGAGCGAGTAGACGCTGACCTCCATCGCCGTCAGGAAACCGGCGCGAGTGGTGCGCGTGTAGAGGCCGTTCAGCTCGTCTTTTTTGGCGTAGGCGACCGCGTGGACGAGGAAGTCGATCTGGCCGAAGGTCTCGCGGGCGCGCTCCATAAGGGCGGCGATCTGCTCGTCACTGTTCACATCGCAGGGCTCGATAAGCTTCGCACCGAGACTCTCGGCCAGCGGCCGCACCCGCTTCTCCAGGATCTCGCCCACATAGGTGAAGCCGATCTCGGCGCCCTCGCGGTGCATCGCCTGCGCGACCCCCCAGGCGATCGAGTGATCATTGGCTAATCCGAGGATCAGCCCTTTTTTGCCGTCCATAAGGCCCATCGCCGCAACTCCTTGTATCTAACTGCCAGGTCTCGAATGCTGCGGCGTATCTTACCATATCGTGGGAGTCGGGGGTTGGGAGTCAGGAGTCAGGAGTCGGGAGCGCCCCAACCCCCAACCCCTAACCCCCAACCCCCAACCTCCAACCCCCAACCCCCAACCCCCAACCCCCAACCCCCACCCTACCCCCGACCTAGCGTGATCACCGCAGGCACCCGGTTGAACATCCAGAAGCCGAAGGGCATGCCGATGATCACACTGCACAACGCCCATGCCGCCGCCATCCAGAGCGCGCTGAACCACCAGCCCACCAACAGGAAGTAGATTGCCCGCAGCAGGAAAGGCGTCTGGCGCATTGACCGCTGGTAGACCCGCCCGTCGTTGCTGATCACTAGGTCGGCGCGCTGCGGCTGGAGGGTGGACACCTGGGGCAGCCGGTTCAGCATCCACAGGCCAAGCGGCAGCCCGATGATCGTCACGCAGAAGACCCAGGCGATAGCTGCCCAGACCCCGCTGAACCACAGGCCAAAGAGAATAAAGTAGATCGCGCGGATGATCAGGTTGGTGCCGCGCTCCTGGACGATGACGGTATTCATAGGCTCCTCACTATAGACACGCTGGGGGTCGCCGCCCCCGCTGGAGCTATGACGCCGACCGTGCGGCGTCTGTTGCGGGTTCCGGCGACGCCCGGCGGCTGAAGCCGCGGGCTAGCGTCTGCGAAGCCCGCCTGCGCGGGCTGGCCGAGGCCGCGCAGGCGGCCTTTGCAAACCCATAGCCCGCCCGTTCACGGGCCGGGCACGCGCAGGGTGGCAGGGCGGGTTTTGCGGTAGTGCCTCTCGACAATCCCAGCGCACAATCTGCAATCGACAATCAGATCGGGGCGTAGCGCTGTAGGGCGGCATGGAGGGCGGACAGCTCCTCGTCGCGCCAGCTGTCGGCCTCCAGAGCTACGCCGTGGCGCTCGGCGAGGGACTGGGCGAAGGCTTCCATAATGACCGACGGCGAGGGCAGGATCGGCAGCAGCTCGCCAAGGCCAGCCACGCGCTCAGCCAGCCCTTCGGCCAGAGGCAATGCCTCGCCAGGGGCTAGGCGCAGCAGGCTGGACAGCTCGGCGCCCGGCCAGCGCATGTACAGCCCCACTTGGAAGAGCGTGCCATGGCGGCGGCGCACCTGCGAGAAGCCCACTAGCTTGCGCCCGTCGGCTAGGATCTCGTAGGGCGAGCGCCCGGCGAAGCATGCCCGGCGAAGCAGCGGAGCCAGTGCGCGGGTGTCCTCGCGAGCGTCCGCCACCGCAATCGGCGCGGCGGGCACCCCCAGGCGGCCCAGAGTGTCGGCCCAGACCTCGCCCAGCCAGCGGTAGGACTCACTCACGTCGGAGAGCGCCAGGGGGTGGTTAGGCGGCAAGACAATGTCCTGCATCAGCAGGCCGGGGACAAACATCACGGCGGTGCCGCCGCTGGCCCGCCGGTGCAGACGCACCCCTGCGGCGGCGCAGGCATCCTGGTCAACCTCGGCGATCTTCTGGCCCGAGCCGATCACCAGAGCGAGCTCAGGCGACTCGTACCAGCGCAGGGCCGCCGCCGGTACCATATGCAGCCCAGCCAGCAGCGCCTCAGCGGCGGCCAGCTCGTGCTGCGCGTCGCCGGAGCTGTGGGGGAGCAGACGCCATGTGTGCTTGTGGGGCAAGGTGTCCTTTAGTCCAAACCGCAGTAGAGCATACGTAACGCTGTCACCCTGAGCGAAGCGAAGGGTCCCGGCCGGGATTCTTCGCTTCGCTCAGAATGACAGGATACTTCACAGCGTTCCTTCTGCGGTATTGCTCGAAACCTAGAAAAGCTCAAGCTGCTCGGGCGCATCGTCGTGGGGTGGCGGTGGGCCAAAGCGATGCGCGGCGGCGAACTCCGCGCCAGGGCCGCCCCAGCGGTGGTAAAGCATCAGCACGCGGGCGCGCCGGTCGAAGGCCACGCCCTCAGACTCCAGCAGGCGGCGCTGCTCAAGGCCGCGCGTGCTGATCACGCCATCCTGGCTGACGATCCGCTGCCAGGGAACATCCGGCGCGTGCTCGCCGATCGCCCGCAGAGCCTCGCCGACAGTGCGGGCGTCGCAGCCGCCGCCGACCATGGCCGCCACGTCGCCATAGCTCGTCACCATGCCCGATGGGATCTGCCCGCATAGGAGATAGATCCGCGCGTAGAGCGGCGGTGTCACATCCATACAGATGCCCTCCTCGATAGAGAGTTTCAGGGAGGGCAAAGTCCCGCCTCAAACCCTGATTTCTCACGGCCAAAGCTCGGTCGCCAGCCGCGCGGCCGCCTCGCCCCGGCCAAAGGCGATGATGATCGGATCGCGCGTGCCAGGCTTATACGGCACATGATCCAGGGCCGCCGCGCCGGGGCCGAGCGCGGCCAGAGCCGTGGCCTGAGCAGCCGGTGAGGCATCGGCGGGCAGCAGCAGCAGGGCAGAGCCATCGGCGGGCAGCGGGTCGCCCGTGTAGCCGTAGGTCGCCACGCCATAGGCCAGAAAGCGCACCGTGTCCGTGCCGCGCAGCCTGTCCGGCATATAGACCCGCAGCGCATGGATTTCCGGGTCGGCGCTGAGCGCGGGAGCCTGGGCCGCCCGGCCAAGCGCCGTCTCCAGCAGATCAAACTCACCGTACACCCGCGGCTCCACCCGCATCACCCCGAAGTAGAGCCATGTGTTGAAGCCCAGGCTGAAGACCAGCAGGCCGACGGCGATGATCTGGCGGGCCCGCCCGCCGGGGCGCAGCAGCAGCGACTCGACCGCAAGGGCGGCCAGCATACAGGCCGGGGCAAGCATGCCGAGGGCACGCATGGCATGAGGCGCATCGCTGCTGAAGATGGCTGGAACGAGATAGACAGCTGGGATTGCCAGGATTGCCATGCGGCCGGGGCTGCGCGGCGCGCGCAGGGCCAGGGCTAGGCCGAGCAGCAGCAGCAGGCCCGTGGCCGGGTCGAGCATCGGCGCATCGGGCATATGGTGGCGGCCGTTGGGCTCACCCTGAACATGCCACATCAGCAGGTAGCGCGTGCCGTTGTCTAGGAGCAGGCCCAGGGGCGTATGGGTGTCCAGGTAGTTCGAGCTGAGCACCGAGACCTGGCTGACCCTGCGGTTGTAGTTCCCATAGTTCTGAGCAATATAGCTTAGCAGGGGGGCCATCGTCAGCAGGCCCACTGTGGCAGCTATGACGAGGCCGGGCAGAGCGCGGCGCCATGCCGAGGGCGAGAGCCGCAGGCGCACCAGCACCACCAGGGCCAGGGCGATCGGCGACACCCGACCAGTGTGGTAGGCGTAGGTGGCCAGTCCGGCGAGGAGGCCCGCGAGCCCCAATTGCAGATGGCAGATGGCAGATGGCAGCCGACCAATTTGCCATCTGCCATCTGCCATCTGCAATCCTCTCCAGGCCAGCCCCACGGCGGTAAGTGTGAGCAGATGGTCGAGGGTGGCCGGGAAGGCCCAGCGGCTCATGCTCAGGCCCCAGGAGGCCCACGCCAACAGGGCGGCGGCGATCAAGGCCGGGCGCCTGCCGATCAGGGGCGAGGCTGCCCAGAAGAGTGCCAGCGGGGTCAGCCCGCCGACCACCGCCGAGACCAGCCGGTCGCTCCAGACTTGCGGGCCGAGCAGACCGACCACCGGCGCCATCAGGTAGAACAGAAGCGCAGGCAGATCGGCGCCCGCGGCCACATACACCGGCCGATAGGTCGGGTCATTCCAGATCATCAGAGCCTGGAGGCCATGGCGCGACTCATCACGCCAGAGCCCGGCGGGCTGCCCGCCCAGATTGTAAAGCCGCAGGAAGAGGGCCATGCCGAGGATGACCATGATGGGCCACCAGGGTACTATCGGCGCTGAGGCATCCTCTCCCCTCTCCTGCCGCAGCGGGAGAGGGGCTGGGGGTGAGGGTAAAGGTGACTCCAGAGTCAGAGCGGCCCAGGCACCCACCAGCAGCCCAGTCAGGCCAAGCGAGGCTGGCAGACCGGCGCGGATCGCGAACAGGCTGGCCAGGGCCAGCGCCAGTCCAGCCCATCCTACGACGGGTCGGGCAATCGCCCATCCCCATGCCCAGCGCAGACCAACGCCGATCTGCGAGGAGAAGATCAGGGCGGCCAGGGGAAGCGTGGGCCACCAGGGCCAGCCCAGCGTGGGGAGCAGGAAGCCTGAGTCGGTTGGCCGTGCGGTGGCCCAGCCCATCACCAGCGCCATGGTGAGGCCCGCCCCAAAGGCGAGCGCCGGGCGAGAGTGCAGGCGCAGCAGCAGCAGCCAAACAATCAGCGGCAGCGAGAGCAGAAACAGGCTGCGCACCGGCGGCGGCAGGAGCGGCCTTCCGGCCAGCGGCGCCGCCGCCGCGTTAGTCAGAGCCACCCCCAGATCGCGCGGGTCGCCCGCTGGCACATAGGCATCGGTGCGGAAGGACAGGGCCGTCTCGCCGACTGCGCTGGTGGGAGAGAGGATGTGATAACGGCGGAAGCCCGACCCGACCGTGATCTGGCCGAGGTCGTGTCCCACCGAGGCTACGCTGAGGATGGGTGCGGCCACGCCCGTGGGACGCGAGGAGGCCATACGCAAGGTGACGATGGCTGGCCGGCCATCGAACCCGTAGAGGTAGACCCCGAACAGCGGCTGTGACCAGCGGTAGGTACCGTCAGTGTTCTCCTCAACCTCAAAGAAGCGCACGAGGTAGCGCCGGTCGCCCGCATCACCGGCCCGGATCGTGTAGCCAGGGGTGGCCTGCGTCGCCCCCAAGAGCATAGCCGCAAGGGTGATCAACAGGAGCAGGGCCGGGGCGGCGAGGGCTGACGCCCGACGGGGGGCAAAGATCGGTGACATTCCGTATCCCAGGTGCAACGGCAACAGGCAACAGGCAGCCATCGAACAAACCACAGCGGAGCGGCCATCAGTTGCGAGAGCATTATACCCGAGGAGCGCGGAGCATCGCCGGGGCACACAAAAGCCCGCGCCAAGATTGCGCGGGCCTGTCCCCTGTCCCCTGTCCCCTACTTGGTATTGATCTTAAACAGCATATACAGCGGGCAGACCCCGATGGTGCCGGTAGCCAGGGCGATTACCCCGAGCAAGCCCACGATAATTTGCAAGGCACCGCCAAGGAAGATGAACGCCATGCCCAGGAGCAGCACCCCCACCGCAAGCCGCACGACCCGGTCGATCGAGCCCTCGTTAAACAGCCCTTCCATAATCCGCCTCCTGCTCGCTTGTGGTGCCACAGCGGCACCGTTCCCCACCCATATGATGCGGCGGCATCTAGGGAAGTTACGCCGCCGTCGCCCCTGCCATCGTGCGGAGACCGCGCATAAGGCGCTCAGTCAGTGCAGCCAGGCTGCGCTTACCGAAGAGCCGCACATAGTCGGCAACCGCCACCAGCGGGCCGGGGTCGGCCCCACCGTTGCGCTCGCGCAGGTACCAACGGTGCTCCATAATCCAGCGGTAGAGGTCAGCCTCGGTGCGCCCCGGGAAGAAGTCCAGCGCCTGCTGCTCGCGCAGCACCTCGATAACCGGCAGGTAGACCTCATTGTACCAGTTTACCACAGCATCATCGCGATCAACGGGGCGGCCAAGCTCAATCCCCATATAGTAGCGGTGAGCGTTAATATGCTGCACAAGGTCGAGGTAGCCGCCCGGCTCGCTAAACTCGATCAGCTGGCCGGGGCAGATCTCGGCGAAGTTCGTCCAGCCCAGAAAGTCGCTGTACTCCTCTTTGAGCAGCAGGCTGCGCATATTCAGGTCTGCCGTCAGCGGCACATCTACCGTCAGCTCGGTGACGATGGCGTCGATCTCTAGCTGTCCGCGCTGGTGGGCAACCGAGATGCGGTGGTGCCCATCCTTCACAAAGTAGATATCGCCCAGCTTGTAGAGGTCTACCGCCGGTAGACCGACATCCTCGTAGTGGGCGCGGTCGATGCTCATCCAGCGAAAGCGAGTGGCTTCGGTGCGCGGCGCGAAGCTGCGGTCGAAGTCCACATAGCGGCCCTCGCTGCCGATGATATGCGCTATCTCAACTGTCTGGTGACCGAGGTAGTGCTGTCCACGCACATTTAGGCGGGTGCGCACCTCCTCAAAGGGGAGCAGATCGTTCGAGCTGCGGGTGATGATCGTAAGCAGCTGCGCGATGAAGGCTGATCGCCTAGCCCGGCTAAAGTCCTCGCGCGTGGTGTTGGTGATCCAGGACATATGCGTATCCTCCATGTCGCGTCGCACTCCTTCGTGGAAGGCCTGTCTGACGGTGACGGGACGTACGCGTAGCCTGTGTACTCTTCGTTTCCAATCGTGTGGAGCGTATCACGATGACGGGATCATTGCAAGTCGTGATATACTTAGCTACAAAGATTGCGGCTCGGAAGCCGCATCGCCGGACAGACATCCCGGCCCCATCCCGCAGCGCGTGGTGGGGTTCAGTTTTGGAGAAAGAATTCCCGATGGATCATTCTTACTATACCAGCCGTCTGGAGGCTCTGGCCGCACGGCTCGCGGCGCTCGATCCGCGCATCGAGCGCGCCCGCCAGGCGGTGCGCCGCCTGGAGACGGAGCAGGTGCCCGCCGGGGCCACCGCCGCAGCCCGCGCCACACAGCTCTCGGCCGCGCGCACGATGGCCGCGACCCTTGAGAACCGCAACCGCCAGCTGCGGATCGCGGAGGCCGCCCTTCGCGCCGAGCTGGCCGCCTCCTGACACCCCCTTGCGTCCGCCCGCCTCTTCAGGTCTGTGCTGGGTAGCGCGCCCGGCACAGGCTTTCGTATAGCTCCCTTTTTCGCCTCGTTCTGTGGGATAATGTATGAACCACAGACCAAAGGTTCTCCATCGTTCGTTACCCGTCGGTCAGCTATACCCTAGCAATCCCCCGTTGATATGGTTGATATGGTTGATACCACCTGCATGCCACTGAGAAGCCGATGATCCCGCCCGACCCACATGACGTGCGCCGCCCGCCCGAGGGCCACGCGGCGCAGCCGCCGATCTCTACGCCGGGGGGCATCGCGGGCGTCACTGCAACAATGGTCGGGCGCGACAGTGCGCTCCAGCAGCTGCTTGCCCGTCTCTACGAGCTGCTCGACGGCGGTAACGCTCAGCTGATCACGATCCTTGGCGACCCAGGGATCGGCAAGACACGCCTGGCCTTCGAGTTCTACCAGCAGGTGGCGCGGCTGCCCGAGTCGCTACGCTTCTACCGCTTCAAGGGCGACCTTCAGCACATCACACAGCCCTACAGCCTGGTGCGCCAGCTGATCGCGGCTCTCTTCGAGTTCAACGAGGGTGATCCCCGTGAGGTCATGATCGCCCAGCTAGAGCAGGGCGTGACCGCAATGCTCGGCGAGGATCGGCTTGAAGAGGCCCACATCCTCGGCTACCTCGCTGGCCTCGACCTTGACGAGAGCCCTCACCTGAGCGGCCTGCGCCAGGATATGCGCCAGATCCGCGACCGCGCCCTCCAGACGGCGATGCAGCTGATCGTACGAATCACCGCTCACGCGCCCATGGTCGTGGTGATCGATGATGTACAGGATATCGACGACAGCTCGCTGGAGATGATCGAGCAGACCGCCCAGGCTGGCCTCGGCACAAGCCTGATGATCATCTGCCTGGCCCAGCGCCGCCTGATCGAGCGGCGACCGCGCTGGGGCGAGTCGGTGCCAGACGCGACGATCATCGATCTCCAGCCCCTCGACAGTCACCAGAGCCGTCGGCTGGTCGGCGAGATTCTGCGCAAGGCAGGCAAGCTCCCGCCCGACCTGCGGAACCTGATCGTCAGCCGCGCCGAGGGCAACCCGCTCTATATCGAGGAGCTGATCAAGATGCTGGTCGCCGACGGGGTGATCATCCTTGGGCAAGACAAGTGGCAGATTCAGGTCGGTCGCCTGCCGCGCCTGCGCATCCCGGCGACCCTGACTGAGCTGCTGAGGGCGCGGCTTCTGCCGCTGAGCATGGCTGAGCGCAGCTTCCTGGCCGCCGCCTCGGTGTCGGGCGGAACCTTCTGGGCCGACGCGGCCGCCGCCATCGCCGGACAAGGTGATGGTGATGAAGCCGCCCTCGCGGCCACCCTGCGCGCCCTTGAGGCGCACACGCTGATCACCCCCCAGCCCGAGCCGGTGCCCCACGGTGAGCACGAGTATCGATTCTGCCACGACCTGCTGCGTGAGGTGATCTACGAGCAGATCGCCCCCGATCAGCGCGCCATCTATCACAGCCGCATGGCAGCCTGGCTGATCGATCACAGCGGCGAGTATACCGTGAGCTACGCCGGTCTGATCGCTGAGCACTATGAGCGCAGCAGTGACATCTCCCAGGCCGGGATCTGGCACATCCGCGCCGCGGCCCAGGCCCGCGCCGCCTACGCGCTCGACACGGTGATCGCGCACTACCAGCACGCCATTACGTTCCTGGCACAGATCCCGGAGGCGTCCGCCGACCTCATCGCCACCTACGCTGAGCTCGGCCAGGCTCAGTTTGAGGCTGCGCGCTTCGCCGATGCCGCCGCCAGCTTCCGCCAGACGCGCGAACTGGCCCACCAGGATGGCGACCGGCAGACAGAGGCTCGCGCCCTAGAGCGACTCGCGGCCATCGCCGATGATATGTCCGACCTGAACGCGATGCTCGACTACGCCCAGCAGGCGCTCGACCTTGCCCGCGAGGCCGGCGATCCGGCCCAGATTGTGCTGAGCATGGCCGACCTAAGCATAGCGAAACTCCGGCTCGGCAACACGCAGAACGGGATCGAACTGGCCCAGGAGGCGCTGGCAATTGCGCAACAGGCCGACTACGGGGCGGGCATCGCCAAGTGTCTCGGCCACATCGCCCTCGCCTACGAACAGCTCGGCGATATGATGACCGCGCTACGCTATACCCACGAGGCGGTCGCCCGCTTCCGCGATCTGGGCGACCTGGCCGAGATGAGCATGCAGATCAATAACCTGGGCTATATCGCCAACGCCCAGGGCGACTTCGCCAGCGCCCGAGCTTTCCTTGAGGATGGCCTACAGGTTGTCCGCGAGGCAGGTATTCGCAGCATGGAGATCTACCTGCTCAGCAACATCGGCACGAGCCTGGTGGGGCTCGGGCGCTACGCCGAGGCCGAGGAAGCGGTGCGGCGGGGCATCCAGATCTGCGAGCAGAGCAGGATCAAGCCCTTCCCCGACTTCTACCGCGATCTTTCGGCGGTCTACCTGAGCCATGGGCGGGTGATCGAGGCGGTCGAGGCAGCCCAGCGCGGGCTCAACCTGGCCCGCGAGGCGGCCGACCCGCGTGAGGTCGGGGTCGCCTGGCGCGCGCTCGGCGCGGCGATGGCCGAGCTCGCCGAGCCCCTCGGGGCCGCGCTCTGCTTTGCCGAGAGTGCGCGGCTGCTGGATACGCCTGGGCTGATCGCCGACAAGGGTCGTACCCTGCGGGCATGGGCCGCCCACGAGCTACGCAGCGGCGACCGGGAGCGCGGCCACGATCTGCTTGTGCAGTCTCGCACGCTTTTCGCACAGGCCGGGCTGGCCCACGAGCTTGAGCGGACGAAAGATTCCGTTGGCGGCTGAAGCCGCGTCACGGGGGCCTGCGGCCAGCCGCCCGCCGACGCGGGCGGCTCCAGCGTCGGCGCAGGCCGACGCCCGGCGCAACGCGCCCCGTCGGCGCGACTTCCAGTCGCCAGCCGGGGCTGCCCCAGGACGTCGCAATCGCCCATCTACTGTAGCAGCGAGCGATAATCGGTGCTACAGTATGAGCTATGACGCTCTCGTTCATCTCCCCCGCCGCCCTCTGGGCGCTGCTGCTGCTGCCGCTGATCTGGCTGCTCGCCTGGCTCACCCGCGCGGTTAACATCGGTCGGATCGGCCGGGCGCGCTACATCGCCCTGCTGGCCCTGCGCACGCTCATGCTGGCCTCCCTTGTGCTGGCCCTGGCCGGTGCCCAGGTGGTGCGCGCCGTGAGCGACACCGCTGTGGTCTTCCTGATCGACGGCAGCGACTCGCTGGCCCCGGCCCTGCGCGAGCGCGCCCTGGCCTATGTGAATGAGGCGGTCGCCGCCGCCGGCCCGCGCGACCAGGCCGCCGTGGTCGTCTTCGGCGGCTCGGCGGCGGTCGAGCGGGCGCCCGCGCCCCCCGCGCCGCTGCGCCGCCTCAGCTCGGCGGTGATCGGCAGCCGCACAAATATCGCCGACGCCATCCAGCTCGGCATGGCCCTGCTGCCCGCCGACGCCCAGAAGCGTCTGGTGCTGATCTCGGACGGCGGCGAGAACACGGGCCACGCCGCCGAGGCCGCCCGACTGGCCGCCCTGCGCGGCATCCCGATTGAGGTGGTGCCCCTGACTGGGCTCAGCGGCGACGATGTGCTGATCTCGGCCCTTGTCGCCCCCGCCAATGCCCGCGAGGGCCAGGATCTGCCGGTGCGCGTCCGCGTGCAGAGCAGCGTCGAGGGCCCGGCCCGCATCGAGATTTTTACCGACGGCCAGCTGATCGCCTCCCAGGATGTGCGCCTGCCCGTTGGGCCAAGCGAGTTCAGCCTGAGCCTGCCCGCCGGACAGGCCGGATTCCGCCGCATCGAGGCGCGCATCGAGGCACCCGCCGACACCCAGCCGCTAAACAACCGGGCCGCTGCCTTCACCCAGGTGGAAGGCCCGCCGCGCATCCTGCTCGTCGCCTCTGCCGCCGACCGCGCCGCGCCGCTCCAAGGCGCTCTCGCCGCCGCCGGCCTGCGCGTCGAGATCGTCCCTCCCGCCCAGATCCCCGCCGACCCGGCTCGCCTGCGCGACTACGCTGCCGTCATCCTGATCGACCTACCCGCCTCGACGATGCCCAGCGCCGCCCAGGCGGCGCTCGTCTCCTATGTGCGCAACCAGGGCGGCGGACTGGCCATGGTCGGCGGGACGGAGTCCTTCGGGGCCGGCGGATGGCGGCGCACCCCCATCGCCGACGCCCTGCCCGTCGATCTCGACCCGCCAGCCAAGCAAGATCGCCCCGGCCTCGGGCTGGCCCTGGTGATCGACCGCAGCGGCAGCATGGGCGAGCCGGTCGATGGCGCGCGCACCAAGCTCGACCTGGCCAAGGACGCGGTCTACCAGGCCACCCTCGGCCTCGCCCAGAGCGACCAGATCGGGGTCTTTGTCTTCGACGACCTGGCCCAGGCCGTGCTGCCCATCCAGCCGCTGCCCAACCTGCTCGCCATCGAGGACGCCCTGGCCGGGGTCAGCGAGGGCGGCGGCACCGATATTCGCTCGGGGATCGACCTGGCCGCCCGCGCGATCAGCCAGACCGACGCCCGGATCAAGCACGTCATCCTGCTCACCGACGGCCAGGCCAGCGATAACTATGCCGACCTGATCGACCAGATGCGCGCCGAGGGCGTGACGATCACCATCGTGGCGATTGGGTCGGACGCCAACCCCAACCTGGAGGCGATTGCCAGCCTGGGCGGCGGCGCCTTCTACAACGTGGGCAGCGCCGCCGAGGTGCCGCAGATCTTCCTCTCCGAGACGGTGCGCGTCGCCCAGCGCGACATCGTCGAGGAGCCCTTCACCCCCGCCGTGGCCCTGCCCGCCCCGCCCGTGCGCGACCTCGGCGGCATGCCGACGCTCTACGGCTACAACGCCACCGCCCCCCGCGACGCCGCCCGCACCCTGCTCGTCACGCCCGACGGCAGCGCGCCCATCCTGGCGGTCTGGCAGTACGGGCTTGGCCGCAGCCTGGCCTGGACAAGCGACATGAAGGGCCAGTGGGGGAGAGATCTGATCGCATGGCAGGGCTTCCCGCGTCTGGCCGCCGGCATGATCGACGCGCTGCTCCCCCCGCCAACCAGCGATATGCTGAGTCTGGAGGCGCGCAACGACGGCCCGCAGGCCATCCTCGACCTGACGGTCAGCGATGCGAGCGGCCTGCCCTTAGCAGCGTCCTCGATCGAGGGCCGTCTGCTCGACCCGAATGGTGCCTCGTCGCCCCTAAGCTTCAGAGAGGTGGGGCCGGGCCGCTACCGCGCCGTGACACCCGCCGACCAGCCCGGCGCCTACCTGGCCCAGGTCGTCGCCGTGGACGCGGGCGGACAGCCACTTGGCTCAGCCAGCGGCGGGCTGGTGGTCAGCTACTCGCCAGAGTACGGCCCGCGCAGCGCGAGCCCCAGCCTGCTCGCGGATCTGGCCACGCTAACGGGCGGGCGCTCTGATCCGCCGCCAGACAGCCTGTTCGAGCCGGTGGGCCAGCGGGTCGGCCAGGTGAGCGAGATAGCCATGCCGCTGCTCTGGCTGGCCCTCTGCCTGCTGCCGCTGGACATCGCCCTGCGTCGGCTGTTCCTGCGCCGCGACGCCTTCGCCCTTCCAGTCCGCCGTCGCCCTGCGCCCGCCAGCCCCGCCGAGGATGCGACGATGGCCAGGCTCCAGGCCGCCCGCGCCCGCGCCCGTCGGCCCACAGCGTCCACACCGCCGCCCGCCTCGCCACCTCCATCTGAAGAACTGCCCGCGCCCGCGCCTGCGCCTGCGCCACCATCGGCCCCTGCCGAACCGCCCGCCCCCGCCGAGGACTCCATCTCCAGCCTGCTGGCCGCAAAGCGCCGCAGGCGGGAGTAGCCCAAGGGTCACCACCGCCTGCGCAGCCACATGCTAGAATAGCCCCATCTTCCCGCCCGTCTTCCACAATACGAGGAGTCCCGTCATGGCCGACAGCGCCGCCCGCAGCGTCGCGCCCGCCGCCGCATCCGCCGGCCGTCTCTCCATCGCCAGCAAGCTCGCCTTCGGTGCCGGCGACCTCTCGCCCGGCATGGCCGCCATCATCGTCGGGTTCTTCCAGGCGCTCTTCCTCACCACCGTGGCCGGCATGAGCCCCGGCGCCGTCGGGGCAATCCTGCTGCTCGGGCGAGTCTGGGACGCGATCACCGACCCGTGGATGGGCCTAATCAGCGACCGCACCCGCTCACGGCTGGGCCGCCGCCGGATCTGGATGCTGATTGGCGCGGTGCCCTTCGGCCTGCTCTACTTCCTGCTCTGGTTCTCGCCGCCCTTCGGCGACGTGGGCAAGTTTCTCTACTACCTGGTGGTCATCCTCTTCTTCAACACGGCCTACACCGTGGTGAACGTGCCCTACACCTCGCTCACCGCCGAGCTGACCAGCGACTACGATGAGCGTACCAGCCTGAACTCCTTCCGCTTTGCCTTCAGCATCGGCGGCAGCCTGGTGGCCGGGATCATCCACGGCATCCTGATCACTCGCTTCTGCGCCGACGCAAACGCCTGCCTGCCCGAGGAGTCGCGCGCGGGCTACATGCTCTCGGCGGCCATCTTCGGCGTGATCATGGTGCTGCCCTTCGTCTGGTGTGTGGCTGGCACCCGCGAGCGCTACACCCCGCCAGCCAACTCGACAGCCTCGGCCTCGATCATCAGCCAGCTCAAGGTGGCTGTCGGCAACAAGCCATTCCTCTTCGTGATCGGGATCTACCTCTGCTCCTGGATGGCCCTCCAGATCACGCAGAATGTGATCGGCTTCTACCTGACCTTCTACCTCAGGCGGGCCGACCTCTTCCCGCTAGTGCTGCTGGCCGTCCAGGGCTCGGCGATGGTCTTCCTCTTTGTGTGGAGCGCGGCGAGCCGCAAGATCGGCAAGCAGAACACCTACTACGCCGGGATGATCTTCTGGATCCTGGTGCAGTCCGGCCTGTTCTTCTTGCCCGACGACCAGGCCATGCTGGCGGTGGGGCTGGCAGCCCTGGCCGGCGTCGGCATCGCCACAGCCTACCTGGTGCCCTGGAGCATGCTGCCCGACGTGATCGACCTCGACGAGCTGAACACCGGCGAGCGCCGCGAGGGCGTCTTCTACGGAGTGATGACCTTCACGCAGAAGACATGCGTGGGACTGGGGATCGCCCTGACCCTCCAGTCCCTCCAGTGGTACGGATTTGACGGCAGCCTGCTGCCCGGCAGTCAGCCCGAGAGCGCCCTCACCGCCCTGCGCTGGATGATCGGCCCGCTGCCCACGGTCATCCTGCTTGCCGGTATCGTGCTAGTCTACCGCTACCCGCTCACCAAGCAGCGCCACGCCGAGATCCTGGCCGAGCTTGCGCGGCGCAAGGCGGCATAAGCTAAATGTTGAATGTTGAATGTTGAATGCCGAACATTCAACATTCAACATTAACGAGACCGCGTCACCCCGACCCGCCCACAGTGGGCGACCAGCGGGCAGACGCCACAGCGCGGCGAGGTGGGGTGACAGATGTTCTGGCCGAGGGTGACGAGCAGGTTGTTGATCGGAATCCAGTATTGTTCCGGTAGATATGAGCGCAAGGCCATCTCGGTAGCGTCGGGGGTCTTCGTCTGGACGTAGCCCCAGCGGTTCGTGATCCGGTGGACGTGGATATCCACGCAGATGCCAGGCAGCCCATAGCCCGCCGTCACCACCAGGTTGGCCGTCTTACGACCGACGCCGGGCAGCTCCAGGAGCGCGTCGAGATCCGAGGGCACCGCGCCGGCGTAGCGCTCAAGCAGGATCTGGCAGATCTGCGTGATGCTGCGGGCCTTGGTGTGATAGAAGCCCACCGGGTAGATCAGCTCAGCCAGGCGCACCTCGCCGAGGGCCAGGGTGTCCTCGGGCGTGTTGGCCACCGCGAAGAGGCGCGGGGCCACCACAGCGGTGAGTGTGTCCTTGGTGCGCAGGCTGAGGATGGTGGCCACCAGGATGCGGAAGGGAGTCTGCCGCTCATCGCCCATCTGGTCGATCAGGGGCCGCCTGAAGGCAGGCATCGTCTCCAACAAGATCCGCATCACCTCGTCGATCAGAAAGTCGGGGCGCGGCGACACGGGCGAGGCACCTGGCATCCTCATCCTCCTCTGGCAGCTTATGTTATCATAGCCATGCTAGCATAGCTTTGATGAGGAGCCGAGCGATGGCCAAGATATTGCTCGTTGAAGATAACGAGATGAACCGCGACATGCTGTCGCGGCGGCTGCAGCGCAAAGGGTACGACGTCGTGATCGCGATGGACGGCGAGCAGGGCGTGGCCATGGCACGATCTGAGCGGCCCGACCTGATCCTGATGGACATGAGCCTGCCAGTGCTCGACGGATGGGAGGCCACCCGTGCGATCAAGGCCACCCCCGAGATCACTACCGTGCCGGTGATCGCCCTCACTGCCCACGCCATGGCTGGCGACCAGGAGAAGTGCTTCGCCGCCGGCTGCGATGACTACGACACCAAGCCGGTCGATCTTCCGCGTCTGCTGGAGAAGATCGAATCGCTGTTGAGCCGCTAATACAGCACTGAGAATAGCTCTCTGCCGAGCCTTATGACCACCGACGACCGACCATGTCCAGTGCCAATCTCCTGTCAGTGGTCGGTCGTCCAGACCAGCAGCGCGCGTCTGCTACATCACATCCAGCTCCTCATCTCCGCGCAGGCCAAGCGTTACCTCAGCGCGTAGCCCGCAGGCCACGGCCAGGGCACCGATCACCAGCTGCGTCACCAGACATTCCTGCCCCTCACGCCCGCGCTCCTTACTGAGCTTCAGGGCGTAGCTCCTCGTCCCGCCCGCGCCGCAGATCGCCAGCGCGCAGCGGTCGGCCCCGCGCCGCGCGCGGTCGGTGGCCAGCGCCGCCGCACAGCCCAGTCCCAGCAGCGGCCAGGTGCCCTCGACAAGCTCCCCGGCCCGCACGTAGGCCCGTTTAGCCATAGCCCGCGCCGTCTCCTCAGCCGCCGCCTGGGTTGGTTGGGCACCCAGAAAGCTCGCCAGCGAGCGCGGCGCGTAACAGTCGATCGCCTCAAGCAGCGTGTGCGAGGAGCCAGCCACCCGGTGCAACTCCCAGAGCGCCTGGCTGCCAGCCCCCGCAAAGGCGTAGACGATCTGCGGCGGCGCCGTGTGGATCTGGCCGACCAGCGCGTGGAGATCTCCGCTCATCCATTTCCCTCCTGGCAAAGCATTTATCAACGATGCCCTTCATATGCCCTGTTCTGTATAAAAGATCACTATACATTTTTGAGGAATCTGGCACAATAGGGAACACCCTCATTAGGGCGCATAGGCTACCTACTCATGGAAGGCGTGGAAGTGACACACGATATGGCAAGTGTTCTGATTGTCGAAGACGACTGGATGCACCGGGATTTCCTCGTCCGGCTGCTTCAGATCAAAGGATACGAGGTGCGAGTCGCCGTCAGTGGCGAAGACGCGATCAGTGATATCGGTCATCACATGCCCGACGCGGTAGTGCTCGACATGGGACTGCCCGGCATCAGCGGCTACCAGGTGGCCCACATGATCCGCACTGGAGCGGAGACCAACCAGATTCCGATCATAGCCCTTACCGCCTTCGCCCTTAGCGAGGACTACGACCGAGCCATGAAGGCTGGCTGCAATGCGTTCGAGACCAAGCCCGTCGACCTTGACGCGCTCCACGCAAAGCTCCAGTCCCTGATCGCCCAGCGCAGCGCCAGCATCTCTTAATGCAGTATCACCTCACCCCCTACGCCCTTCTCCCCCTCTGCACGGCGGTGGTCGAGCTAATGCTGGCCTATGATACATGGCGTCGCCGGAGCGACCCGGCAAGCATGCCATTTCTCGTCCTCACCTTTATGGTGGGGGTCTGGAGCTTTGGCAACGCCTTCGAGTTAGCGAGCGCCAGCGATGCGACGGCATTCCTCTGGGTGCGCATTGAGTACCTGGCTATCGTCAGCGTGCCGGTGGCTTGGCTGGTGATGATGCTCTCCTTCGCCGAGCGGCGGAGCGTACTCAGCCGCTCGTGGATCGCCTCGCTGCTGATCATCCCCCTGATCACCACAGCGATCATCTGGTCATCATCGGCGATGCCGCTGTTCTGGAGCGAGTTCACAATCGAGACCCTCGACCCGCTCACCGTGATCCGCGTCGCCCGCGGGCCATGGTTCTGGGTTCATACCGCCTACTCCTACCTGATGCTCGCTGGCGGCACTTTCTTCCTCTTGCGCAGCCTGATCACGTCGCCCGGCCTCTACCGCGACCAGAGCCTCGCCCTGCTGCTAGGTGCCTCCACCCCCTGGCTGGTGAATGTGCTCTATGTGTTCGACCTCATCCCGAAGGCGTTCCCCGATCCCACCGCCCTGGCCTTCGTGATCACCGGGCTGGCGTTCAGCTGGGCCATGCGGAACGCCGGGCTCTTCGAGCTTGGCCCCATGGCCTACCGCGAGGTCTTCCAGCAGATGAGCGATGGCGTGGCGGTGCTCGACCCGATCAACCGGGTGGTAGATGTGAACAGCTCCGCTGCCCAGGCCCTCGGTCGCCCCGCCCGCCAAATCGTCGGCCAGTCATTCCCCGAGATCATGGCCAACTGGCCCGAGCTGGTCGACCGCCACCACGATCTGCTTGAGGTTGACCACACAACACACACCGAGATCGGCATCCATGCCGATGGCGAGCTGCTGGTCTACGACCTTCAGGTGACGCCGCTCAGAGGAGCGCGCGGCAAGCTCAACGGGCGCATGCTTGTCTGGCGCAATATCACGGCCCTCAAGCAGGCCATGGCCCGCATCCAGAGCCAGAACGAGCGGCTGGAGAACCAGACGCTCGCCCTTCAGGACGCCAAGGCGGCGGCCGAGGCAGGCAGCCAGGCCAAGAGCGTCTTCCTCACCACCATGAGCCACGAGCTGCGCACGCCGCTCAGCGCGATGCTCGGCTACACCGACCTGATCCAGTACGACCTGGCCGAGAACGATATCGACGCCCTCAACCGCGATCTAGCGAACATCAAGACCGCCGGAGACCACCTGCTGCGGATGATCGGCGGCATCCTCGACTATGCCAAGATCGAGGCAGGCAAGATGAAGCTCGACCTGGAGACGTTCAGCATCAAGGACATGGTGACGGAAGCCCTGGCCTCGGTGCGCCCGCTGATCGAGCGCAACGCGAACAGCCTCGACATACAGATCTCCCCAGATATCGACACAATGCACGCCGACCCGGTCAAGGTCCGCCAGGTGCTGATCAACCTGCTCTCGAACGCCGCCAAGTTCACCCAGTCCGGCGTCATCACGCTACGCGTCTCTGTGATGGCAGACTGTAGATTGCAACTTGTAGAGTCAGGCGTCGGCAAAGCCCAATCGGCCACCACCCAGCTGCCATCTGCAATTGTCCTTGAGGTGATCGACACCGGGGTTGGCATGAGCAAACAGCAGATCAGCCAGCTCTTCCAGGATTTCACCCAGGTGATCGCGAGCCCCTCTGGCCAGGTCGGCACCGGGATGGGGCTCGCGCTTAGCCAGAAGCTCTGCACTCTCATGGGCGGGAAGATTACCGTCGAGAGCCAGCCTAGCCATGGCACCACCTTCACGGTGATCCTACCCGAGCGCATCTCCGCGTAGCAGCAATCTCTAATACAGATTGTCGTGTGATGCCGAAAGGTGCCAGCTTTGCTGGCACCTTTCGGCATCACACGACAAGGTTACGGCCTACCGAGCAGCGCCTGCCAGGTCGCGCAGTCCAGCCGGTCGCCGGGAGGGATGCCGCGGCTTGTCTGGAACTGGCGCAGCGCCGCGCGGGTCTGGTCGCCGAAGTAGCCATCGGGTGAGCCAGCGTCGAACCCCTGCGCGCCCAGGCGGGCCTGAAGGTCGGCCGCGCCCGTGGAGAACGTCCGCGCCTCCGGCGGCTGCCAACCGACCTGCGGCAGCAGGCTACAGTCGCCCTCGTAGAGTGGGCGCACGCTGTCGGCCCATAGCACATTGGAGCCTACTACACCTGTCTTTATGGCAGGAGATCCAGTTATGTCAGCCCAGACCAGCGAGCCAGCAAGAGGATTGTCGAGTGCCATGTCCCATACGGTGAGCAATGCGCCGCTGGCGTCGTCGCGCCAGAGCACCTTGCTCGGCGGGTAGCTATCCTGGCGCAGCGGGGTGATCGCACCATCGGCATCAACCCGCACCATCTGCGAGGTGAAGGGGTACTCCCAGCTAAAGACATCGCCCGGCACCTCTTCGTAGAAGGCATAGGTATTGCCGTCGAGAAGCTGGCGGGCACCAAGCACAAGCGGATAGCTGCTGTCGCCCTGGCCAATTAACGTCTGCTCCACGCCGGTTGCCGCATCGATCTGGAAGAGCCCATAGCGGATGTCGGGGCCAGGGCCGCCGCCAACAATCGTCACCGCTGAGCCATCCGCGCTCCATACTGCACCCTCGCAGCAGGTGGGTTCGCTGTGGAGGGGCGCGGCGTCGCGCCCGAGGATCACAAGCTCGCCGCCGGGGATGGCCGGCCCGGCCATGTTATAGGCCCAGAGCAGCAGCCGCTGGCCGCCATGGTCGTAGCCAACCGGCGTGTAGAGCCAGGCCACACCATCGGGGGGCTCCTGGCCCTCTATGCTATCGTCGGCGATCAACAGACTTGGCTGGCTCCCATCGGTAGGTAGCGCCCAGACCCCTGCGGGGGACTGATCCTGGCCAGCGATCAGCCCTGGCTCAGGCTTATCGATGCGGACGGCCACCATCTGCCCATCGGGGTTTACCCTGGGCATGCTGATCTGGCCCGAGAGCAGCTCACGCCGCCCACCGCCATCGAGGATCACCAGACTGCGCCGAGTGTCATCGCCGTAGTCGTCGCCGTAGATGTACGTGATCGTCCCCGCGTCGGCGGCCACGTCAAACTCGATCACCGGCAGACTCTCGAAGGTTAGCTGCGTCAAACTGACGCCATCGCGATCCATACGCATAATCTGGCCGGTATCGACATCAATAAAATAGACCGGGGCCGGTAGCAGTCCATCGGCAGCGGGCGAGTCCGTGGCCGACACGAAGGCCGTGGGCGTCGCTAGCTCGGCAGACGCAGGGGTCTCTGTCGGCATGGTCGTCGGCAGATCGGCAGCGAGCGTCGCTGGAACTGGCGTCGATGTTGGCAATGGCGTCGGGATCTGGGCGGCGGGCGGGGGCGCGCCACCACAGGCCGAGAGGAGAGCAGCGAGCGTAAGCAGCGTGGCGACCCAGAAGACACGCTGCCGGATGAAGTTCAATCGTCTCATAGGTTGAATCACAATAGTACAGAAGAAACGCTGTCACACTGCGCGTGCCCGGCCCGTAAGCGGGCGGGCTTCGCAGACTCTAGCCTGCAACTTCAGCCGCTGGGCGATGCCACATCTCGCAGTATAGCATGTAGATGCGGGGCCATATGGCTGTTGCATTGTCGCTGGCGGCTGAAGCCGTTTCATGGGGGCCTGTGGCCAGCCGCCCGCCTGCGTGAGCGGTTCCGGCGTCGGCGCAGGCCGACGCCCGGAGCAACGCGCCCCCGACGGCGCGACTTCAGTCGCCAGCCGTGGGGCGCTCAGGACGTTGCACATGTCTCCAAATATCTTTGCAAGGTATTGACATACGCCGTGCACAGGTGTATAATTTTCCTGACCGTTCGGTAAGAAGTTCTTGACAAAGGCTGTGCAAGATGATACACTCTTCCTGACCGTTCGGTAAAGTTCCCCGACGGACACGAGAGCTTATGCAAGACCAGCCCCTCCAGCCAATCAGCGCACCAACAGCGGTCAAGATCATTGAGGCCGCGACGCACCTCTTCATGCAGCGCGGCTACAAGGCCGTCTCTATCACCGATATTATCAAGGCGGCCGAGGTCACCAAGCCCACCCTGTACTACTACTTCGCCGACAAGGAGGAGCTGTTTGTGCAGATGGGCCTGAGCGTCCTGGCGATGATGGGCGCGCAGCTGCGGGACGCCGTGGCTGGCGCATCTACCACCGCCCAGCGGCTCGCCGCTCTGGCCCAGGTGCTGCTCTCTGAGCGTGATGGCGATATGCGCCTAATGCGCCACGAGATGTTCGAGCACGTTGGCCCGGCCCAGCGCGAGCGGCTCGCCCACGCCTTCTATAACAGCCTGTTTGCGCCGATCCATCAGGTGATGGTGCAGGGGCTGGCCGACGGCGATCTGGCCCGCTACCCCGCCGAGATCCTGACCGCGATGTTCCTCGGCATGAGCGAGTCGTTCCACGAGTTCGCCGCCCAGTCGCATATGACGGCATGGTCGGGCGAGGCGGGAGGGCCGTTCACCGGCACGGCGCTCGGCGCTAGCACGATGGTTGACCTGTTTTTGCACGGGGTCGCGTCGCACCCGTAAGGGCGCAGCGCGCTGTCTCCTAACATGAGACTAAAGGAAGTTCCTATGACAACTATTCCCCAGCCTCGCTCCGGCGGCCGATCTCGCCGCCTCCCAATAGCTGCCATCGTCGCCGCCGTCCTCGTGGTCGCGGTAATAGCCAGCCTTGTCATCCGCAACCTGGCAACTCGCCCGGCCGACCCTCTGGCAGGCGCTAGCACCGCCGCCGTGACTCGTGGCGACTTGACATTGGGCGTCACGGCCACCGGCAATGTCGAGCCGCGCACCGAGGCCAACCTTGCCTTCATCAGCGCGGGCGGCCGGGTCAGCCAGGTGCTCGTCGCCGAGGGCGACGCCGTGGCCGCCCAGGCACCTCTGGTTGAGCTGGACACCCGCCAGCTGGCCGCCGAGCTGGCCGCAGCGACGGCGAACCTGAATATTGCGCAGGCCGACCTGCAGGCGCTGCGCACGGGGGCCACGCCCCAGCAGATCGCCGAGGCTAAGGCCCAGGTGCAGGCCGCCCAGAGCAGCCTGACCCAGACCCAGGGCAGCGTCACCGACGCCGACCTGCGCGCCGCCCGCGCCCAGGTTGATCAGTCCCGCGCGGCTCTGGCCCAGCTAGAGGCTGGCCCCAAGAGCGACGAGCGCACCCGCGCCCAGACGGCCCTCACCAACGCCCGCGCCGAGCTAGACCGTCAGCGCACTGCGCTGTCTGCCGCCAAGGAAGACGCCCTCGCCGCCATCGCGCAGCGGGCCAACGCCCTGCGCGACGCCCAGGCCGCCTATAGCGCCGCCTACTGGGATAACGAGCACGTCAAGGATCACGGCACCGACCCGCGCACCGGCCAGTCGCTGAGCGATGCCGCCGAGCGGGATTTTGCCGACAAGCTGGCGCAGGCCCAGATCGCCGTGACCGACGCAGAGGCTGGCGTGAAGCAGGCCCAGATCGACTATGACACGGCGAAGCAGAATGAGGTCAGCGGCCTGTCCAGCGCCCAGGCCAGTGTCCAGTCGGCCCAGGCCGACCTGGATACGCTTCTGGCGGGTGCCGATGCCGACAAGCTGGCTGCGGCCCGCGCCGATGTGGCCCGCGCCGAGGCTGATCTGGCTCGCCTCACCGGCGCACAGCGCGCCGGCGCCGTGGGCTCCCAGCAGGCTAATGTCGCGGCCGCCCAGGCCCGCCTGAGCCAGCTCACCGGCGACCCGACCGCCAGCGACCTGGCCCGCGCCGAGGCTCGCGTGGCCCAGGCCCAGGCTCAGCTCGACCAGGCCCAGATCCGGCTCGATGACGCCACCCTGCGCGCGCCCTTCGCCGGAACCGTCGCCGCCGTCAATGTCTCCCCCGGCGAGATCGTCGGCGGCCAGACAGCGCCCGTCACCCTGATCGACACCACCCGCTACCTGGTCAAGGTCACGGTGGACGAGGTCGATATCGGTAAGGTCAGCGTCGGCCAGCCGGTCAGCGTCCTGATCGACGCCCTCGGCGGGGACAGCCTGATCGGCAGCGTGCTGCGGGTCGAGCCGCTGCCCAAGAGCGACAGCGCGGTGACGGCCTACCTGGTTACGCTGGAGGTTGACCCCGCTGGCCGCGACATCAAGCCGGGGATGACTGCCAGCGCCACAATTGTGGCCGATAGCCGCACCGATGTCCTGAGCGTGCCCGCCGCCGCCGTGCGCGGCGAGGGCGAGAGCGCCACCGTCAGCGTGGCCATCACCGCCGCCGACGGGACTGTTACGGTTGAGGATCGCCCTGTGACGGTTGGCCTGCGCACGAGCGACCGGGCTGAGATCCTGAGCGGCCTCACCGAGGGCGAGCAGGTCGTCATCAAATAATCATTGGGCTGCGTAGGGGCGCATTGCGATGCGCCCCCACCCGCCCAAAGGAGATCCCTATGACCATCGACTACATAACCCGCCCGATCGTGCAGATCGACGGCCTGAGCAAAGAGTTCGTCACCGGCGAGAGCAGCTTTCTGGCCCTGGACGATATCTCTGTGACGATCCACCCCGGCGAGATGGTGGCGATTATGGGGCCTTCCGGCAGCGGCAAGAGCACCCTGATGACCATGATCGGCCTGCTCGACCAGCCGACGCGGGGCACCTACCTGCTTGACGGCAAGGATGTGAGCAGCCTGGGGCGCGCGGAGCAGGCCCACGTGCGCAACGAGAAGCTCGGCTTTGTCTTTCAGAACTTCAACCTGCTGCCGCGCCTGAGCGCCCAGAAAAACGTCGAGCTGCCCCTGGTCTATGGCCGGGTCGACGCGCGCGAGCGCGCCCGCCGCGCCCAGGACGCCCTGGAGGCCGTCGGCCTGGGCAGCAAGCTGAACAGCCTGCCGAACACGCTCTCGGGCGGCCAGAAGCAGCGCGTCGCCATCGCCCGCTCGCTGGTGCATAACCCGGCCCTGCTGCTGGCCGATGAGCCGACCGGGGCGCTGGACACGCGCACCGGCGGCGAGATCATGAACATCTTCCGCCAGCTCAACCGCGAGCAGGGCCGCACGATTATCGTTGTCACTCACGACCCGGAGATCGGCAGGCAGATGGACCGCGTGATCGGCCTGCGCGACGGCCGACTGGCCGAGAACATCCTGCACGATTACTATGGCGTCGAGGCTCAAGACTACAAAGCGCTGAAGGTGGCTGCCTGAGCGTAGCCGGTAGCCGATAGCCGATAGCCGATAGCTGTTCAATCGCAATAGAGCAAAAGGAACGCTGTCACGCTGAGCGAAGCGAAGCGTCCCGACCGGGATTCTTCGCTTCGCTCAGAATGACACAACACCTCACGGCGTTACTTCTAGGGAGTTCCGATGTTCAAAGAGCAAGTGTTTATGGCCCTCGACAGCCTGGGATCGAACAAGTTTCGCTCTCTCCTGACGATGCTGGGCATTATCATTGGCGCGGGCACCCTGGTGGCCGTGCTCTCCCTGGGCAACGCGCTCCAGGGCCAGGTGTTTGAGCAGTTTATCGACCTGGGCACCCGGCGAATCGCTGTTGGCCCGGGCGACCCCAATGCGAAGGGCGCTCGTGACGTGCCTGGCTACGGGCTGCTCTCCATCCAGGACTACCAGGCACTGGAGCAGGTGGTGGCCGAGCGCCCTGACCTATTCCGCACCATCGCCCCTGAGATCGCGGTGCCCACCGAGATACGCGCCGGCACTGTGGCCGTGCAGACCTTGCTGATCGGCACGAATGATCAGTATAAGGATATCCAGAGCGTGCCGATGGCCCATGGCCGCTTCCTCACCCCCGCCGATGAGGCATCTGGCGCGCGGGTGGGCGTGCTCGGCTCGCAGGTCGCCGAGGATCTCTTTGGTAAGGATACGGCCGCCCAGGAGGCCGCGATTGGCCGGACGGTCGAGATCAACGGCCAGCCCATCCAGGTGATTGGGATCATCCGTGCGAATGGCGGCCCCTACGCCACCGACGGGCGCGTCTTTGCGCCGGTGAGCGCGGTGCGCCTGCGCCTGGTGGGCGGTCTGGATCTGCCAGGGCGCGGCCTGAAGATGACCGGAATCCTGATCGGCATCCAGAGCGAGCAGCTGGTGGATCAGGCTGGCCATGCGATCAGTAGCGCGCTGCGTGCGGCGCGCGGCGTCCCCGCCGGTGCGATCGACGACTTCCGCCTGGATCTGCCTACCTCGGCCCTGAGCGTGCTCTCGGGCATCAACGGGGCGATCACCGGCTTTATTGCGGTGGTGGCCGGGATCAGCCTGGTGGTCGGCGGGATCGGGATCATGAACATCATGCTGGTGGCCGTCACCGAGCGCACCCGCGAGATCGGCGTGCGTAAGGCGCTGGGGGCCACCGATGGCGATGTGCTCGGCCAGTTCGTGCTAGAGGCGCTGGCGATCAGCCTGGTCGGCAGCCTGATCGGTGTGGGCGGGGCGATTGGCCTGGTGACGCTGATCGGCCTGGTCTCCGGGATCACGGCGGCGATCTCCTGGGTCGGCGTGGCCCTGGCCCTCGTCTTCGCCTCGGCAATCGGCATCGGCTTTGGCTTCTACCCGGCCCGCCGGGCTTCCATGCTCCTGCCGATCGAGGCACTGCGCTACGAGTAGATCACAATACCGCAGAAGTAACGCTGTCACCCTGAGCGAAGCGAAGGGTCCCGGCCGGGATTCTTCGCTTCGCTCAGAATGACAAGATATCCCACAGCGACACTTCTGCGGTATTGCAGTAGATCACTGAGGCGCTGTAGATGAGGCGCTGCCGTCTATGCAGGCGCGGGCCGACGACAGTTTTGTCGTCGGCCCGCGCCTGTGATTGTTTTGTGTGCCCAGAGACACAATCAGAGGTGGCTTCTTAACGCTCCGTTGCGAAGGGACTTCACCATAATAGATGACCCCTGCTATGCTCAATACATCTCTACTTTTATCGCCCATGATGTGGCACGCAGAGAAAGGGGCACTAATGGCCCGTCCGAAACGTCCGCCCCACCCGATGCTACGGGTTGCGCGCGCACATCTGAATAAACTGGCGCCCGAGCTACGGAATGCTCGGCTGCGTATGCGCCAGCTTGATGGCCCGCCAGGATCGCCGCGCTATGCAGTATCTGTCGATATGTGTGGTGATGTTGCGTCATGTCCGTACCATGTCACCGACACCGAGAAATGTCCGATCTTCGCGTGTTCCCAGCGGCGCGCGATCCGGCTCCTCCTCAGCCGTGAGGGCGAGCTGCTCCAGGTGATCAATGATGATCTGCGTTGGGAGAAATGAGAGAGGCGCTCTATGGAGACCGTCAAGGTGTGGATGAGCTCACCAGCGGTTGTTGCACGCGATACGGAGACCCTGCCGCGTGCCCGTGAGATGCTCGCCGCTGAAGGGATCCGTCGCCTGCCAGTGGTCAATACGACCGGCGATCTCGTTGGGATTGTTACCGAGGGCGATATCAACCGGGTCTCAGACTCACCAAACAGCGATGGGCATGCGTATAATCTCTACTATCGCATCCACGACTTGCCGCTGCGCGAGGTTATGCGTCGACCTGTGATCACCGTCACCCCGGACACGCCACTGCACGAGGCAGCTCATCTGATGCTCGCTTGGCGGATCACCGGCCTTCCAGTGCTTGAGCACGGCCATATCACCGGGGTGATCACAGTCTCAGATATGCTGCGGCGGATCATCTGGGATGCGGGCGATGCGGCACCTGGCTTGCTGAGAGAGCGTTCGACCGGCCTTAACTGAACCTATCCCGCCTTGCTTCTGGGATGTTGGCTGCGCCCCCGTTATGTCGCAGCCAATCGTCCCAGAGGCGAGGACACACGTATTTGCCCTCCCGAGTCACAATGGAGTTGCTCTGTAAGGAGGTTTGTATGTACCGGCATATCCTTGTCCCGCTCGACGGCTCGGCCCTGGCTGAGCAGGTCCTGCCCCACGTCCACGCCCTGGCCGCCAATGAGGGCACAACCAAGATCACCCTGCTACGGGCTGTGCCGCCCGTCTTTACCACCAGCGTCGATTACAGCGGCCTGATGGCGAGCGATATTTCGGACAGCATGATTACCTTGGAGCACGAGGCCGAGGCATACCTGGAGGGCGTGGCCGACACCTTCCGCTCCGAGGGCTACACGGTCAGCACCGAGGTGAGCGCGATGCCCGCGGCCGAGGCGATCTTGGACTACGCCGAGAGCCAGCACGCCGACCTGATCACGATCGCCACCCACGGGCGCAGCGGGATCAGCCGCTTCGTGTTCGGCAGCGTCACCCAGAAGGTCGTGCAGACCTGCCCTGTCCCCGTCCTGGTTATGCGGCCCAAGCATGACCCCGAATAGCTACGAATAAACGAATGGGGGGAGGGTGGCCATTTTTTGGCCGCCCTCCCCCCATTCGTTTATCCGCTACTTATTCGCTTTCGAGAGCACCTCGCAGGCGTCCTCGGTGATCAGGGCCAAATCCTCGATCCGCACCCCGCCCCAGCCCTCCAGATAGATTCCTGGCTCGACGCTCATCACATTGCCAGCATGGAGGCGCGGCCCGCTCTGCTCCTTCCCCGGCGCGGCCCGCCGCAGCGACGGCCCCTCGTGGATGTCAAGCCCGACGCCGTGGCCCAGCCCGTGGCCGAACTTGTCGCCGTAGCCTGCGGCGGCGATGTGCTCGCGGGCTAGGGCGTCGGCCGCGTTGCAGCGCAACCCCGGACGCAGCCCGGCCAGCACACGGCCCTGGGCCTCTCGCACGATGTTGTAGATCTCATGGAACTGCGCGTCCGGCTCGCCCAGGCAGACGGTGCGGGTCAGGTCGGCGTGGTAGCCATCGACCAGGGCACCCATGTCGATGATGATCGGTCGTCCCACGCCGAGGGGCTCGTTGCCGGGGCGGGCGTGGGGCAGAGCGCTGTTCGGCCCGGCGGCCACGATGATCGGGAAGGAGAGCCCGTCGGCACCGCGCTCGCGCATGGCCACCTCCAGCATCCATGCCGCCTGGCGCTCGGTCATCTCTGGGCGCAGCTGGGGGATCACCGCCGTGATCGCCTCGTCTGTGATCGCGATGGCCTTGCGCAGGGTGGCCAACTCCTCAGCGTCCTTCACTTCGCGCAGCGCCTCGACCACGCCCTCAGCTGGCTCAAGCTCCACCGGCGTATCGAACAGGGCTCTGGCGAACTCGTAGTGCTGTGCCACGCTGACGTGGGCCGCCTCGAAGGCCACCTGGCGCAGGCCGAGCTCGGTGGCCGCCTCGGTCAGCAGGTCGGCCATGGGGTGGTCGGGGTTGACGATCTCGCGCAGCTCGAAGTCGGGGGACTCGCGCCCGGCCTGGATGACATAGCGCCCGTCAGTGAAGAGCAGCGCCGCATCGGCGGTGATCAGCAGCGCGCCGTTCGAGCCGCTGAAGCCGCTGATGTAGCGCCGGTTGGCTGGCGAGCTTACCAGCAGCGCCGGCAGCCCGCGCTCGCCTAGTGCCGCCCGCAGGCGGGTGAGTCGGTTATGCGACATTGCCTATGATCCTTCTTCGGCCACTCCGCAGAAGCGCAGCGCCGTCAGCGCGAGGGTGCGCGCCACCGCGCGCAGATCCTCCACATCCACATACTCGTCGGGGCGGTGGGCGCGGCGCACATCGCCGGGGCCGAACAGCACCGTGGGCACGCCGCTCACATTCACCAGCAGGCGCATGTCGGCCCCGTAGGTCATGCCCTCCAGGACAGCCGGGGCACCGGTGGCATCGGCGAAGGCGGCGGCCACACCCGAGACGACCGGGTGGTCTGTGGGCGTGGCGGCGGGGTCGAAGGTGCCGCCCCACCACTCCAGCACGGGCGGGTGGGCGCGCAGCCAGGGGTCGGCCTCAACGGCCTGGGCCACGGCCTGCTCAAGCTCGCGCCGGGCGGCCATCGGGTCCTCGCCGATCGCGATACCGTAGCGCCCCTCGGCGACGAGCGACTCGGCCACGGAGGAGGGCCAGTCGCCGGCGCGGACGGTGCCGATGCAGATCGCGTTGGGCAGGGTGTAGCGGGCGAAGAGCGGGCCGCTGTCGCGGGCGTTGCGCGTGCGCTCCAGCTCTAGGATGGCCTGCTGGAGCTGATAATACAGCTCGATTGCGCTGACACCCTCCTCGCGCACGCAGCCGTGGGCCGCGAGGCCGTAGACGGTGAGGCGGAAGTTGTGCGCGCCAGCCTGGGCCGGGGCCACGCGCAGCTGGGTGGGCTCGACCACCACAGCCGCGTCGGCGGTGTGGCCGCGCAGGATGCTGGCCAGGGTGCCAAGCCCGCCGTCCTCCTCGCCGACCACGCTCTGGATTTTCAGGTCGCCGCGCAGGCTCACCCCAGCGTCGCGGATGGCCTTGGCGGCGAAGATCGCGCAGCACAGGCCGCCCTTCATATCGAGGGCACCGCGCCCGTAGACCCGGCCATTGGCCAGGGTGCCGCGCCATGGCGGGAAGCTCCAGTTGGCCTCGTCGCCGGCGGGCACCACATCGACGTGGCCGTTGAAGAGCAGGCTGGGGCCGTCGCCGACGCCCTTCAGGCTGCCGACCACGCCGAGGGCGCGCGGGCGCTCGACCTCCCATGAGCATGCGGGGTGGGCGTATGCCTGGGCCAGGTCGATCTCCCAGCGGTCGACGTCGAGGCCGCAGCGGGCCATCTGGCCCGCCACGTGATCCTGGGCGTCGTTCTCCTCGGGGGTGCCGTCGAGGCTGCGCACGGCCACCAGGTCGCAGAGGTAGGTCAGCAGGGCGTCCATGTCGATGGCGGCGAGGACACGGGACTCGGTTTCGGTGAGGTGCGTTGTCATATGGTTATGGGGGGCAGGGCTGTTCCAGCGGTGCTAATCGGCCCTCACCCCCGCCGCTGGCGCGGCACCCCCTCTCCCTTAAAGGGAGAGGGGGCAGGGGGTGAGGGTTGACCGGCGGCACTATGTAACGTACCCGCGAACCTTGCCTTATCCGCGGATGATCGCCAGCACCTCGTCTCGCTTCTGCTCCATATCCTCGGCGGAGGTGATCGACTCCAGGTTCAGGCGCATCAGCGGCTCGGTGTTGGAGGTGCGCACGTTGAAGTGCCAGGTGTCGTAGCTGACCGAGATCCCGTCGATATGCTCGATCTTCGCGTCGGGGTAGCGCTCGGCCAGGGCGGCCAGGCGGCCCTGCGGGTCGGCCACCTTCGAGTTGATCTCGCCGGAGATGAAGTACTTCGACTCAAGCTCGCCGAGCAGCTGCGACATCTTCACGCCGCGCTTGGCCAGAAGCTCCATGATGTAGAGCGAGGGGACGAGGCCCGAGTCGGCGAAGTTGAATGCCTTGAAGTAGTAGTGGCCCGAGACCTCGCCGGCGAAGATGGCGTCCTCATCGGCCATGCGGCGCTTGATGAAGGCGTGGCCGACCCGCTCGATCAGCGGGGTGCCGCCGTCGGCCTTGATCCCGTCGGGCACGGCCCAGGAGGCGCGCACGTCGTAGAGGATCTTAGAGTTGGGCTCTTTCTCTAGCAGATAGCGGCCGAGGATAGCGGTCAGGAAGTCGCCGGAGATAAAGTCGCCCCGGTCGTCGATGGCGAAGAAGCGGTCGCCATCGCCATCGAAGGCAAAGCCAATATCGGCCCCCTCATCCTTCACGCGCTGCTGAAGCTCGGCGCGGTTCTCGGGCTGGAGCGGGTCGAGCCCGTGGTTGGGCAGGGTGCCGTCCGGGTCGAGGTAGAGCCCGATCAGCTCGATCGGCAGGTGCGCGTAGACCTCCGAGAGGATGGGGCCGACCATGCCGTTGCCGGTGTCGGCGACCACCTTCAGCTTGCGGCTAGCCAGCGAGTCCACATCGATCAGCGAGAGCACCTTCTCGATGAACTGATCCTTGAAGTCGTAGGGGTTGACCGAGCCGTGGCGGTGCGGGATGGGGAACGCCTCGCTCTCCACCAGCTTGCGCAGATCCTGGATGCCCTCGTCGCCGCTGAGCAGGTAGGGCATGTGGCGCACCATCTTGAAGCCGTTGTACTGCTTGGGGTTGTGCGATGCCGTGACCATCATGCCCGGCCAGCCGAGCTGGGTGCATGCGTAGTAGTACTGGTCGGTGCTGACCATGCCGATATCGGCCACGTCGGCGCCCTGGGTGGTGATGCCGCGCACGACAGCGTCGAAGATCGCGGGGCCAGAGGTGCGCATGTCCCGCCCGACGATCACGTGTTGCGCGCCAAGGAAGGTGACGAAGGCCCGGCCGATCAGGTAGGCCACATCCTCGTTCAGTTCGGTCGGGTAGATGCCGCGGATATCGTACGCTTTGAAGATCCCTGGGTTGACCTGCATAAGAGCTCCTATAGAAAGGTTAGACGGGTGTACCATCCCCAAAGGTGACTATTCTTCCCACACATCCTCGTCCTCGTCCTCCTCGCCCTCATACTGGGGCAAGGTACCGCCGTGCTCGCCAACGACGCGCGGGTACATCCCTGGGGGTGCCTTGGGGTTGATCTTCATCACCTGGATGTCGAAGAGGTGGTCGTCGCCAAAGTCGAAGAGGTAGAGAAACTTCTGCTTGGTGCGCAGCCCCAGCTCGCCGAGCGTCACCCTATCGGCGCGGCGGCGGGCGTCGGCCCCGGGCGAGCCGATCTCATTCTTGGTGTCGTAGGGCCGCTTGCCCATGTAGAATGAGTAGAGGTGGTCGTTGTCCCAGGCGAAGGCGCGCTGGATGGCCAGGTGCAGGTCGCTGAGGAGCTGGTCGTCGGCGACCTCGATCTCGCGCCAGAACTCGGGCTTGTAGCGGTAGGCGACGCGCAGCACGAGGGTGCGGCAATCGCCGACATGCGGCTCGGGCGAGGGGAGCGCGGTGATCGTATCGAACTCCTCGTCGAGCATCGCCTCGTAGGCCGGGTCGATCGTCACCAGGCCCAGCTCGGCACCGTGCTCGATCCAGTCGAGGATCTCGTCCTCATCGCCGAAGAGCTCGACGAGTTGGCTGGCCAGGTAGGTGTGGCCAGTGGGCGAGGGCAGCGAGAGGGCAGCGAAGATGGTGGTGATCGCCGGGAGGAGCGGGTCGTCATCGGGCACGCGCGTGTCTGGGCTCTGGAGGATCGCGTCGATGCGGGCCTGGAGCAGCTGCGGGTCGACGCCGAGGTCGCCCTGATAGCTGCCGTGCTCGCCGACGGTGATGATCGGCCCCTCATCCTCACCGGCGTGGCCGCTTAGACCGAATACATCGACCGGGCTACCGCCGAGCAAGGCGTCGTAGTAGGCGATCGGCACCTTGCCCCCGCCGCCAATCATCACCGGCGAGGCATCGTACTCATCGACGAGCGGCCCCCAGACATCGAAGGTCCACAGCTCGCCGAAGGGCGGCGGGGCGGGGATCTGGTGGAAGATACCGCTGACATTGAGGTGGCCGGCCATCTCCCAGATCGTGCTCTGGCCGCGAGTGCGGCGCATATAGCCCAGGGCGGCCGCGACCACCTGCGCGCCCCGCTCGGCGATGGCGGCCTCATCGCGGGCGGCGGCGGGCTCGTAGCTCAGGCCGTAGCGGCGGGCATCGGCGTCGATCACGCTGAGCAGCAGGCTATCGCCGGGCCGGGCGCCCTGGCGATCAAGCCACTCCCCGAAGGCGTCGGGCATGCGGAGCGGGTCATTGTCGAAGGGGCTGGAGATCGGCTCGACCTCCAGGGTCGGCCCGCCGGTCAGCTCAAAGCGGGGCGTGCCCTTCACGCCGTACTTGTAGTCGCCCGGCCCGTTGGGCTGGAGCAGGTCGCGCTGGAGATGGTCGATCTCTAGGATGAGCTTCGCTATGTCATCATCGCGGATGACGACGCGCTGGATGACGCCATTGATCATGCGGCTCTTCCAGCCATAGCCCTGCTCGGGCGTGAAGATGATCGCGGTGCTCTGGCCAATTGCGGCGCGGACAGTATTCTTGAGGTTTTTGGTGCTCTCGCCGCCAGAGAGATCAAGGACGCGGGCGACGATCTGGTCTATCGTCAGCGTCTCGGCGGCCTCGCGGACAGCCTGGTGGATCAGCTCGGTGAAACTCGTCTTTGGCTTTGCCATGGGCATTGCTCCCGCTACGCTGCTCCTGCGGGAACTATACCACAACAGGGGACAGGGGGCAGGGGACAGGGAGCCTTGCGCTATGCCGAACGGTAAAGCTCTCTGAGAGCTTGTCTGATGCGCTAAAAGCCATTGTATGGTGTAGGCAGGCACATGCTGCACCATAGAAGTAACGCATCATCCCTCGGCCACCCACGCCAGCAACTGCGGGTCGGCCTGTAAAATCTCTTGAGCCTGGATAAGCAGCTGGTGGGTGCGACCAACGCTCAGGCTCATACGTGCGCTGATCTCGCGGATTGTCTGCTGCTCAACCTTACCGTTCGCTTATTTCTCTCGGCGGTTCGGACAAA
>RYFE02000010.1 GCA_004138175.2 Chloroflexales bacterium ZM16-3
ACGGCACTACAATGCAGAATAAGATGCGATGGCCCTGGTCCCACTTGGCCATGATAGCGTGCATGCCGTAGCATGGAAGTCTAGATGCTTTACGATAGACTACCCCCAATCCCTACACGGCGCGCATAGAACTGTATGGACGTCTCGTCATCGCTCCGGTCATCACAACATGCTATAGTGTCCGTAGATTAGGCAGCGACCACGCGCCACCCGCTCAGCGGTGTGGCGTTTTTTGCGTCGCTGAGCGGGTGGCCTCGGGAAACCACTATGGCCACCGTCCCGTTCATCGTCCCCGTCGGCGTGACCTGGCGGCGCATCTTCCTGCGCCAAGACTCGCTCGGCCAGCGCCTGCCCGTGGCTGGCATGCGGGCGCGCATGACCGTCCGCACCCGCATCGGCGGCCCAGAACTACTGAGCATCTCATCAGACGTCGGCACCATCCTGCTCGAAGTCGACGCGGTCGAGGGCTCGACAGTGGGCACCGTCACGCTGATCATCCCTGGGCCGGCCAGCGTGGGGCTCGCAGCCTCCAGCCAGGGCCATCGCATCTAAATCCTCATTGCCATCACATTCCAATGCAGTTTAGGCCTCGGCAGCGGGTGGTGGTGGGCCGATGAGCAACTGGAGCAGGTAGGTCGTATCGAGGGCGGCACGGAAGCGTTGCTGCTTCATGCTCAGCTTCGGGCGTTTGGCGGTTCGGAGTTGCTGAAGGAGGTTGAGCGCGATATGGCGCAGCACGGCGAGATTCTCGGCTCCCTTGCCCACCGACACCCGACACTCGTCCTCACGAAAGACCAGGTCGAGGGTCCAATGCACCACGTTCTCAATTTCCCAGTGCCCCCGGACAGCGGCACCAAAGATGCGGGCATTCCCGTTCAGGCTGCTGATGTAGAAGCGCTCTTCGACGCTGGTCTTGCCATTCACCCGGCGCTCGGCGCGCACCATGCCAATACAGTTCAGCTTCGGCCAGCGGCCAGTCGGGTTGACTTTGGCCAGGATGGTCGGGTCCATCAGCGTCCAATAGGTGCGCCGCTCCCAGCGTCCGTGCTGGGTTTCCTCGGTCTGATAGGTGTCGTGGGCCACGGTCGTAAACCCAGTGGCATGGGCATCGGCAAAGGCCTGCTGAATGGCGTCGTGCAGCGTTTCCTGGTTCCCTTTGGCCGCGAGCACGTAGTCGGCGTCCCCGGCAATGATGGTCTCCGCCGTCTTCACCTGGCAGTGGAGCGCATCCACCGTCACAATGCAGCCTGCCAGGGCCAATTTCTCCAGCAAGGCGGGGACGGCCGTGATCTCGTTCGAGTCGGGATGCACCTTCTCCTGCCCGAGGATCAGGCGATTGGTGCTGGCCCAGGCGCTGACCATCTGGATCGCTGCTTTCCCCCACGCCTTGGCCGCCGACTTCCGCAACGTCTTCCCATCGACGGCGATCAGTTCCCCTTGGGTGGCCGTCTGGATCGCCGCGAACCAGGCGGTAAACCCGGCCTGGAGTTCCGCAGGATTGAGTTGGGCCAAGACCCGGCTGAACGTATCGTGCGAGGGAACCCCATTGGGCAAGGGCATGATCGTACGCAACCAGTCGATTTTGGCGTTCCCAAAGGTCTCCATCCCGGTCGGCCCCTCTGCCCCACAGAGGATGGCACAAATCGCGATCGTCAGAATATCCACCAGGTTGTGCGCTTTCGTCCGCTCTACCCGCGGGTCGGTCAGGTGCCCAAAATGGGTTGCAATACTCGCCAGATGCCCTTCAGCCATCGGTGCCCTCCACGATACGATGCCAGTACGGCTGGAAGCATACCTGGTTCGGGGTATCGGCGCAACCGATGTGTTACGCTCATGTGTTCGTCACGAATGGGGCGTCACGATGCAGAATTAGATGCGATGGCCCTGAGCCTCCAGCGGTGTCTACGACGTGAAGCTGCAATCAGACACGCCCGACGGCGAGCCGAGCGCCCGCCCGCTCGAAGGTACAATCACCTTTGACCCCCAGGTGACGACATGAGCAACGATCTGATCGTGATCCGGGACGCCCCCGCGACCATCCTCGCCGACCCTACCCCCGGTATCACCCAGGTGCAAGACTCCAGCACCGAGGTGGTGATCATCGTCGATGCGGAGCCAACCGTCCTGGTCTACGACCCCGCCGCGCCCATCATCGCCCTCGTGGCAGTCGGTCCCGCCGGCCCATCTGGCCCGCCTGGGCCTCCTGGCACAGCGGGCGCGACCTACACGCACTACCAGATTACCCCCGTAGTGGCGTGGAGCATTCCGCATCCGCTGGCCAAGCACCCCAGCGTGACGGTGCAGGATAGCGCCGGCCGCCAGGTGCTCGGCGAGGTGCAGTACCTCACCGACGACCTGCTGCGCGTCACCTTCCGTGTGGCCTTCAGCGGGCGAGCCGACCTGAACTAAGAACGGAGAACACGCAATGCTCATTCTGACCAACATCGACCTGAACGGCGGGCAACTCCTCAACGTGGTGCTCCAGGTTCTTGCCGCCTCGCCACCCGCGCCTGCCCAGGGGATGATCTACTACGACTCCACGCTGCTCCAGGCCCGGATCTACAACGGCACCAGCTGGGACACCGCAGGCGGCGGCGACGCCAGCCTGCTCAACGGCCAGCCGGGCACCTACTACCTCGACTTCGCCCACAGCGCCGGGCAGCGCGACCACACCGCCATCGCCGACTTCGACACCCAGGTCAGGGCGAGCCGGCTGGATCAACTCGCCGCCCCAATCGCAGCGGTGGCCCTCAACGGCCAGCGCCTGACGGGGGTGGCCGACCCGACCGCCGCCCAGGACGCCGCCACCCAAGCGTATGTGCTGAGCCAAGTCGCTGGCCTGGTCAACAGCGCACCCGGCGTGCTGGACACCCTGGCCGAACTGGCGACGGCGTTAGGTAACGACCCGAGCTTCGCCACCACAATCGCGGCCAGCATCGCCGCGGCCAAGGATCGAGCGAACCACTCTGGCACCCAGGACGTGGGCACCATCACCGGCCTGACCGCCGCCATCGACACACAGATCCTCGGGCGGGTAGCGGTGGCCGACATCGGCGACGGCGTGGCCACCCTGTTCACCCTGACCCATAACTTTGGTACCCGCGATGTGGTGATCCAGGTGCGGCAGAACGCCAGCCCCTATGCATACGTCGGGGTCGATGCCCGCGCCGCATCTGCCAACACCGCGACCGTGCAGTTCGCGGCCACCAGCGTGCCGACCGCTGGGGCCCTATCGGGTCCTGATCACGAAGGCGGGCTAGCATGGATTTCCGCAGCCTGATCACGCAGGTCGGCGTGCCGGTCGTGACCACGGCGCGGGTGCTGACGGTCAGCACCCCGCTTACTGGCGGTGGCGACCTGAGCGCCAACCGCACGATCGGCCTCAGCTTCGATAGCACCCTGCAGGTGATGGGCGGCTCCCTGGGCGTGTCCGCACTCGTTGCTACTGCGGCGGCGCTCACCGCCCACAGCGGACGAACCGATAACCCGCATGCCGTCACCGCCATGCAGGCCGGGGCGCTGCCGTTGACTGGCGGCGTGATCACGGGCAACCTGACCGTTGGGAATCAATCAAGTAACGCCAGCCTTGGGATCAACGGCGGCGCTGGGTATGTGCGCGATATGGTCTTCTCTAGTGGAGGATTCCCGCGCTGGATCTTCCGCGTAGAGAGTACACAAGAAACGGGTGGTGATGCCGGAAGCCACCTGATCATCATGAGCCGTCACGACGACGGCTCGACGAACAGCAACGTCGCGACGTTCTATCGCGGTACAGGCGCAGTTGGGTTTAGCTCGACGAACATCACCGCAGGCGGCAATGCGGTGCTCCACGCTGGCAACTTCGGCACCTACGCTGCAGCGGCAGCCCACACGCACAGCTACCAGCCGCTCGACACGACCCTAACCCAGCTCGCTGCCCTCGGCACGACGGTGGGACTTGTAAAACAGACCTCAGCCGGCGTCTACGGCATCGACACTTCGGCCTACTCGGTGACGAGCCACACGCACAGCTACCAGCCGCTCGACACGACCCTGACCCAGCTTGCCGCCCTTGGCACGACGGTGGGCTTTGTGAAACAGACCTCGGCCGGCGTCTACGGCATCGACACTTCGGCCTACTCGACGACAAACCACATCCACCCGGCGAGCGCGATCACCAGCGGCATTCTCGCCGTGGCCCAGGGCGGCACAGGCGTCAGCTCCCAGCACTCGTTTAACGTCGCCATTGTGGCAGCATCAGCAGCTATCGCGTCGGCCACCATCACCCTGGTCAACTGGACGACGACGGCAGTGGCAGCGGTCGGGGTCGCATTCGACTTCACAAACAACAGCGTCCTGCTCTCGGCGGGTCTCTGGCTGGTCACGGTGTCGACGACCTGGAACGCGATGAACCCACCGCTAGGGACATATCTGCAAGTTCTGATCTACGAGGGGCCCACCGCCGCATCGCATACCGTGATTCGCTATGTCCCCCCATCAATGTACCCGCCACAGTCGAACGGAACCTACGGCAAGAACTTCACCTATATCATCGACGCTAACGGGAGCACGTATTTCTCCGTGAAAGTGCGCCAGACGAGCGGCGCGAACCAGACACTCTACGGCGATTCAGGGAAGACCGTGACCAGTTGGCAAGGGATTCGGCTAGGCCTATGAGTATTCACGACCTCATCCTCGCGGCGTACCCAACCGCCACTGACGCTGATTTTGAGATCACTGACAACGGCAGCGGGCCGTTTCTCTCCCGCTGGAGCATCGCCGGGCCTGTCCCGGAAGGAGTCACGATGGCAGCAACCGCAGTTCAAATCTTTCAGGGCCTCCACGGTGCGGTTCGCATCACGGCGCAGACGCTTGTCCGGCAGATTGACGAGGTCCAGGACATCCTTGACGCCAACCCGCAGATCGCGAGCTTGGCAGGCGCGGTCGATGCCGGCACGCTCGTCGGGGATACGCTCATGACGCGGGAGGAGGTGCTTGCGGGCCTCGCGCTCATCGCAAACTTCCGCGCCTACATCGCCACCGAGGTTATCGCCGGGATCACCGTGCGTCAGGCGGTCTACCGTGCCGGATAAACCGCAGCCCGCCGTGGCGCTGGTGCGGGCCCGCCACGCCGCCGTCACCGCTGAGCACGCCGTCATCTGGCGGCAGATATCTACCTCGCCAGCCTGGCAGCGCCTCGCGCAGCTGGAGGGGGCGATGGTCGAGCTCGAACAGCTGATGGCCGAGCTCGACCCACCGCCCCCAAACGAACCGGCTACGGCGTAGCCACCGCCTGCGCCGCCGCGTACTCGGCGAACTTCAACAGGTCGTCGGCGATTTCGCCGATGTCCGTCGCGTCGGCCGGCGCGAGCGCCTGGATCTGCTTCACCAGGTCGATCACCTGCTCGTACCACGGGCGCGTGTCCTCCTCCTCATCATCATCGACGGCGGCGGCAGGAGCCGCCGTGGCGGGCGTCGCGGCCACCGCCGGCGCGGCGGGCTTCGGCTGAATCGTGGACGCGATGATCAGGTCCACGTCCTTGTTGATCAGCCGCCCGTCCTTGGCCAGCGTGCTGATCAGCCGGCGCTGGTCGTCCGGCTTCAGCCCGATGATCTTGAAGGCCACCGAGTCCTTGAACTTCCCCTCGTTGAAGGCGGTGCGCAGCTCGGGGATGAGCCCCTTGAGGCGCAGCAGGTTGCGGATACCGGCCACCGACTTGCCGGTGGCCTCGCTGATCACCGCCTCGTTGGCACCCTGGGCGATGAGCGACTCGCAGGCCGCGAGGTCGGCGGCCGCGTTGTCGGAGCGCTGCTCGTTCTCAATCGTGGTCAGCACCTCGATGCTCACCCAGCCGACGGGGTAGACCAGCGCGGGGACCGTGCGCATGCCCGCCAGCCGGGCCGCCTTCACCCGCCGGCGACCGCCGGCGACGATGTAGGTGCCGTTGGTGCGCCGCTGGAGCAGGATCGGCTGGATCACGCCGAACTCCTTGATGTTGCTCGCGAATGCGTCGGTCGGGGCCGGCCCAATCAAATCGCTGTTGGGCGGCAGCTCAGCTAGGGCAACGGTTGCGCTCTCGCCCAGCTGTGCGTAGGCGGGCAGCAGGCTCATCTGGCTCTGCGCCTGCGTGGTGGCCGAGGCCTTCGGTGCGGCGGCGGGCTTGGGCGCGGCGGCGGGCTTGGGCGTCTTGGGCGCGGCGGCCTTGGGCGTCTTGGGTGCCTTCGGCGCAGCGGGTGTTCCGGTCGTCATTGGTCATTCCTCGTTTCAAAAAGGGCAACGCGAAGCCCCGCCGAACAACTCGGCGGGGCGGGGGCAGGTCAGATCGGACGGTCGCTTAGTAGGCGCGGATGCGCGTCGTCCCAGCCCGCTGCGCTGGCGATGGCGTGACGATCGGGAACTCGTCGAGCGCGACGAGCTTGGCCAGGTTGCGCTTGTAGGCCCGACCACGCTGGACGCCTGCGGGCGGCGGGACGCCTGCCTTGGCGAGTATCGCTTCCAGGTTCGGGACGGTCTCGGTCATCAGCTCTGCCACCATCACGCGGCGGGCCGGCCTCCAGTCGCGCACGTCAGGGAACATATCCGCAATCCTCATCGAAAACCTCCTCAGCGGGTGGCGTAGACGATCATGGCCAGGAGCAGGATGTTGAGCAGCAGGCTGCCCGTCGTGATCAGGGCCAGGACGAACGTGCTGTAGATGTACCAGTTTGGCAGGCCCGCCCCGGCGAAGGGCTTCCAGGCGTGCGCCGCGAACTGGGACAGCAGGTCGAGCAGGGCCGTGAGCGCGCGCCAGCGAGGCGGCGCGGGTCGGGTCGTTTGGGCCATTGCGATCTCGATGATTGGCGCGGAAAACGCAGCAGCGCCGCTGAGAAGATCACTTCTCGGCGGCGCTGAATGTCGGACTCGCGCGGCGGGCAGGTCAGGCCAGAACCGCGTTTTGATCCACCTGCATTGTAGCACGAACTGACTTCATTGTCAAATCAGTTTTCCGCATCTCAATGCGGTAAAACGCCGCTCCTGCGTGATGCAGTGAGCGGCGTTTCGTCTGAACATCAGCGCGGGTCGGGCTGGATCTGGAGGAGATTGCGCACCTCGGTCACGATGTCCGTGTAGTCGTCGCCGACCCTGGAGCGGAACAGCGCCCACCAGGCGTCGAACACATCGGCGGGGAACTCCTGGGCGTACTCGCCCACCTTCACCACCACCGGCTTGACCAGCGGGGCCACCGCCACGACGACGGGCGCGGGGGCAACGATTGGCGCGCCGCCGTCCTGCTCCAGCGCGGCGGCGTAGTTGTCGGCCGGTGCACCTGGCGCGGGCTCCGCAACGACCGCAACGAACGCCTGTGCGGGCTCCTGCGGCTCCTGAGCGACGGCCACGCCCAACGCGGCACCCTCGCCCTCGCCGGCCTCTGGGGCCACGGCCAGGGCCACTGGCGGGGCGTCCTGGCCCTCGTCGTCCGGCGCTGCATCGGCCGTGATAGCCACCGCCGGCTCTGTCGGCTGGGCCACCGCGACCGGGGCCGGGGCAACTGCGACCGGAGCCGCGACCGGAGCCGCGACCGGTGCCGCGACCGCTGCCGCCGGGGCCGGGGCGGCCTTGGGTGCGGCAGGCCGGCTGAACTTCTCGAAGGTGGACACCCACTCGTCGAGCATATCCTGGAGCGGGGCGGCGTCGATGTCGGACTCGACCTTTTCGGCCAGCGTCCGCAGCCGGTCGCCCTGAACCTTGGCCTGCTCGCCGATGCGGTCGAAGAACAGGAGGATCTGGTTCTCGGTGGCCGCGTCACAATCGACGTAGGTGACCGGGATGGTCGGCTCGCCGTTGCCGATGGCGATCTCCACGCGGAGGTGGCCGTTGAGCGTGTGGCCGGTGCGCCGGTTCACCACCACCTCATCGATGTAGCCGAGGTCATCAATGGCGGCGCTGACCACCTTGCGCTGGGCCATCGGGTGGGTGTAGAAGTTCAGCGGGTGCGGCGTCAGGGTGAGCGGGTCCACGTGCTCACTGCCGACGATGATGTTGCTCCAGGGTGCGATCGTGCTCATAGTAGGGCTCCTTCGGGGAATGTCGTGATATCAGATGGCTCCAGGTCGGGCTCATCGCCGACGACCGTGAAGCGTGGATAGTCGTCGCTGGCGATCGCGCACAGCGCGCAGAAGCTCCGCGCTGCTGCCAGGTGGTTGGTCGTCGTGCCGTCGAAGCCGGCCAGGTCGACCGGCTGGCCCTCCAGGCGCGCGGCCAGCGCCTGCAGGTACGACACGGCCCCGGCCGGGCCGGAGATCGCGCCGTCTTCCCAGCGCACGGTGGCCGGGTGGCTGCTGAGGGTGAATGTTGCAATGATCATGCGGCCACCATGACGCCGACCCACCACTGGAACATCGCGGGGTCGTCGAGCGTGATGCCGTAGCGGCCGCCGGCGAGCTCCTCCGCCATCATTGATGCGATCTCGGTGGAGCCCGACGGGTATTGCTTGCCAAGGTAGGGCTCTTTAAACGTGTCCGGCTTCGTCATCTCATGTGCGCCGTAGCTGTTATTGCCGTACGTCGCGCCCATGCTCACTGCGGTCTCACCGGCGGTGCGATGATTGAGATAGTCCTGCGTGGCCCCGCGAAGGCGTGGGTTCGCGTACTCCAACCAGTGGCCCATCTCGTGGATCATCGAGGTGCGCAGCGCCGTGGCGGAGAGGTTGATCGCGTGACCATAGGACTCGTAGAACGACCGGCGCTCCGGCGTCGACAAGACGCGCAGCCGATCCTTCGCGGCGGCCTTGACCCAGCCTTTCGGAAAGAATTCGACCGCCTCCTCGGCCAGATCCCGGTGGCCCTCGCGGGCGTGCGGGTCGATGTTCATGTCGTTCTTCGTGGCCATATCCCGCACCTTCGCGATCAGGTCGAGCGCCCGCTGCTGAATCTCGCCGGCCAGGTTCTGGCGCGCGTTGACCGCATCCCGCGAGAGCGTGTCCGACCAGGTCTCCAGCCGGGCCTGCTGCAGCTCCTGCGCCAGCGCCTCGTGCTTGGCCCGGAGCGCCTGGACCTTCGGGTCGGCGTTCACCGCAGCCATGACCTTCGCCCCGACCGCCTGCATCGCCTCGACGGTCACCGGCTTCCAGCGCGCGTCATCCGCCGCCGCGCGGAGATCCGCGATCGGGTCGGCCGGGCTGGTGACGCCGGCCATGCCGCGCACCACCTGATTTGCCGAGGCGGTCTGGAGCGTGACCAGATGCGCCTCGGCCTTCAGCTGCGCGGTGAACAGGTCAGCCGCCCACTTCCGGGTCGCCGGCACGCTCGCGATCACCTTGCCTTCGTGCCTAACTTCGTAGGTCGGCGTGCGGCCGCCGGTGAACACGACGGAGACCCCGCCCTTCTCCCATTCGGTCTTGGAGGGCAAGGGGGCGCTCAGCGTCTCGCGGCTACCGCCGCCACTCGGGCGGTCGGAGAACCGCCCGTGTGCGTCTCGAAATGGATTGAAGCCGCCTGCGCCCATGTCGTTCCTTTAGAGCGCCTTGTCGCTGAGCTTCAGGCCGAGCCGCACGGCGATCGCGTAGGCGATGGTGTCGTGCCGCGTGCGATAGAGGTACTGAAGCTGGCCGCGCCAGTGGACGTAGCTGGCCCAAGAGACCTGGAACTCCAGCACGTCGCCGAGCGTGATGGTGACGTACTCCACGACCTCGCGGGGCTTCTCGCGGGCCTGCTTGGCCAGCACGCCGGCCTCGGCCGCGAAGCTCGCCATCATCTGGGCGACCATAGCGTCAGGCGTGACCACGCTGGCCATCAGCTCCTCCAGGTTCACCGGGTCGATCCGGGCCAGCCCGGTGGTGCGCTTCAGATACAGCAGCGCCTTGCGCTCCTCGGCCTCGCTCAGGTCGAGGTAGGCCACCGGCACCGTCGCCACGCCGTTCTGCTGGGCCACCGCCACACGCATATGGCCGTCGATGATCCGCCCGGTGTTCTTGTTTACCAGCACCCGCGCCGCCCAGCCGACAGTCTGCAGCAGGTGCAGCATCTGCGCCTCCTGCTCGGCCGTGTGGATGACCAGGTTATCGGGGTGCTCCAGCAGCGTGGACGGGTTCACGTCCGCGTAGGAGACAATTCTGTTGCGTCGGATAGTCATGGTGGGTTGTCCTTCGTGCGCCGGTCGTCGCATCGAGCGACGCCGGCGATGTGTAGATTAGGCGGCCTGCTCCAACATCAGCGCGAACGCGGCCAGCTCCTCGTCGCTCATCTCGCCAATCGGCTTCGGCGGCACGATAGACGACGCGTTCTCCGAGGCCTCGCCCAGCTCCAGCCGCTCCGCTCGCATGCCCTCAACCAGGAGGTAGCGCGCATCGGGCAGCGCCTTGCGGGCGGCGTCAGGGTCCATATCGGTCAGCTTGGCCAGGGAGAAGATGGTCAGCCCGGCCTCCTGCATCAGTTGCGCGTTGCGCAGCCGTCGCCGCGCCAGCGTGGCCGCCTCAAGGCGCACCGCCGCCCGCGCCGTGGCCACCTCTTCGGCGTGCCGCTCGCGGGCCAGCTTCGGCCAGTCATACCGCGCCGACCAGCGCTCCAGCTGGCGCAGGGCCGTCCCGGTCTCTGTGGCCTGGCACCGCAGGGATCGCTTCGGGCCCAGCGCGTAGTACTGCTCAAACGCGGTGAGCGCCTTGGGCGTCATCTCCTCGTCGGCACGTTCCTCCTCCAGCTCGTCGGGCCGAATATCTTCGCTCATGGTGTGCTCAGTAGGGTGGTTGACCACCCGTGATCAGACTTCGTCACTCGTAGGTTTCGTTCTCTTTTACGGCGTCGTTCTCCAGCTCCTCGCGCTCGCCCTGCGCGACCACCTCGCGGGCCTTCGCATCGGCGAGGGACTTGCTCCCCACTGCGGCGTGCTGGGCGGCCAGCCAATCGGCGCGCTGCCGCACCTCATCGGGGCTCTGGGCCGGATTCACCGCCCGCATGTTCTCCGCGATGAGGTGGCCCAGCTCGATCTCGGCCTTGCTGCGCAGGCGGATGCCCGCCTCGGCCGCCGTCGGCCCACGCCCGCCGCGCAGGATGCTGTTGATCACCGCCGCGTGGCTGGTCGTCGAGAGCCCGGCCATATTCGAGGTGTCGCGCGGGACGCCTCGGGCCAGGGCGATGGCGTCGTCCTGGTCGCGCCGCCACGCCCGGCCCGCCGGCTTCTCGGCCACCAGCGCGCCGCCGTCCCACACCTGGTAGTGCGGCGTGCGCTCTTTGGTCAGATGCACCTCACGGGTGCCCTCTTTGAAGATCGGCTCGCTCTGCGGCTTGTTCGGCTCCGACGCCCGCGACCCTGGCCGGGCCGACCAGCGGCCCCATGTATCTCTCGGCTGATTGTCTGCGCCCATGCTCGTCCTGCTCCTGTGTTCGCCACATCTACGCGCCGCCGGCCAGCGCCTTGAGCGCCTGCACGGACTTGCCGGTCTCGCTCGGGTCGAAGCTCGGCACATACGGCTCGGCGTTGTCGCGCCAGAACTGCTGGCCCGCCGGGGTCAGCATCAGGTCCGACACCCGCCTGGCGCTCGCCAGCTCGGGCGGCAGCGCCTGCCGCGCGCCTTTCGGCAATGGCCCGTCGAAGCCAGACTCGGCGTACCAGACCGATTGCGCCTTGGTCATCTCCGCCGTCGCCGCCGGCTTCACCCCGCTCACGCCCAGCGTCCGCATCGTCTGCGCGCCGCCGAGCCAGCCCGCCGGATCCGATCGCAGGGGCGGCGGCGTCGTGCCCCTCAGACTGTCCGGAAACTCCATGTGGATCTCGCCCGTCATCTTGGCGCGGTCGCGGCTGACACCCGCCGCCGGCGCGCTGTAGATGATCCCGTAGCCGTCGCCGGCGACGTGTAGCGTCTTCCCGTCCTGGCCCCGCGCCGTGGCCGCGCGGCCCGGCCCGACCCCGGCCAGCCCGGCCAGCTCGCTCGCGCTCACCGGTCGGCCAAAGACGGCCTTCGCGGCCGGCTGGATCGCGTAGTAGCTCGGCGGGTTCGCCCCAGCGGCCGCCATGTCGGCGGGGTAGCCCAGGCGCACCCCCTTCGCCAACGGCAGATCCCCGCTCGCCTTCAGCGCCTCGGCGGTGCGCGCCGCGAGCTCGGCCGTGGCAGCGGCGCGCACATGCCCGACGTATCCCGCCTGAGACAGGACGAGCGACACCCGTTCGGTCGATTTGCCCGCCAGGAACGCCGTGACATCCGCCGGGCTCATCGCCGCCAGCTTCGTCTTCTCGGCCCCGAGCGCCGCCCGGTACGCATCGCCCCGCGCGTAATCGGCGGGCGTCCACGGCGTGCCGAACCGCGGCGCGTCGCGCTTCACACTGATCATCAGCTCATCCATCGCGTCGCGGCTGCCGTTGCCACCGGATTGCTTCCAGGCGTCCGCATCGCTCACCCGCCCCGCCGCCTGGCGGATGCGGGCGTTCATGTCGCTCTTGGGCAGCGCGACCCAGGCGGCGGGGCCGCCCGCGCGGCTGCGCCCGGCCCCGCCCACGTTGCCGGCCTCGGTGAACTCGCCGTTCTTATCGCGGTGCGGGTTGAACCCGCCGTTGTGTCCTGGCATCGCGGTGTCGCTCCTACGCGTTGGTGTGGCTCTCAGGTGAGAGCGTGGCCGGGCTGATCACCGACCCGCGCCCGCTGATCTTCAGGGCTGCGCGGTAGGCCTGCACCGCCTCCTCGCCCCGCCCGACCCGCTGGCCGTTGGGCCAGGGCAGGTCAAACTCGAAGCGCAGCGCCGCCTCGATCGTCGCCTGGCTCAGCTCCATGTCCTTCGCGCCGACGCGCAGGTTGAACTGCGTGGCCGAGTGGTTCTGATAGCTCACCGAGGGCGAGAGGAACGTCCGGCCGGCTTCGAGGATCTGGGACTTCGTATGGAACTTCTGGTAGAACCAGCGCCCCTTGAACAGGATGCCCGAGAGCCCCGCCGAGTCGAGGAACTCGAAGCCACGCATCGCGCCCCGGTGCGAGGTGGCGTACATATTGCCCTCGATGAAGTCGCGCCGCCGCCCCGAGGCGTAGATCCGCCCGCCCGGCTTGGTGAAGGCGCTCAGGCACGTCAGCACCGCATCCTCGGCCCGCTGGCTGTCGATGCTGTTCAGCACGTAGTCGCAGACCACCACATCGAACAGGCCGTAGGTGCGCAGATGCGCAAACAGCGCGTCGGCCATCGCGTGGACCGCGTGGCTGTCGATGTAGTCGCCCTTCCGGTAGAAGAACTCCATCCCCAGGATCGGGATCTCGGGCCGCTCGCGCCCGATCTTCTTCACGTAGTCGGCCTGCCCACAGCCGAAGTCCAGGACGTGCTCGCCCGGCTGCCACTCGGGCAGCACGCGCTTCTCCCAGGTCGGCGACTTCACGCCCTCGGTGTTCCCGGCGGCGTCGGTGCGGCAGCGGAACGGCTGCGCGAAGGTCTGGATGTAGGTCTCGCGGGCCAGGTGCTCGTAGAAGAACTGGCCGTACTGGCGCTGAAACAGCCCGCGGATGATCGGGGCGTCGCTGTCGCGCACGTAGAACGTCCGCACCGGGTAGCCCAGGCTCTTGCAGGTGATCGCGTACTGCGCCCCGCTCAGGCACTCGCCCGACTGGGTCGCCACGATGCCGCCCCAAGGGCCGTAGCCGATGAGCAGCTTGGCGATCTCCGAGCGGATCGGCGCGCCCGCCGCGCGCAGGTTGGCCTCCACCGAGTCCGCGTCCACGTCCACATACCCCAGGCCGGTATACGCCGGCACCTTCACATGCTCGTCGCCGGTGTCCAGGTCGGTGCCGTTGTGCAGCTGGTTGAACCGCATCTCGTCGGAGGCGGTCAGGCCAGTAACGAGATAGATCGGGGCGACGGTCAGGCCAGTGGCCTTGAGCGCCTTGAGGCGTTGGTGGCCGGCCACGATGGTGCCGTCGTCGTTGACAATGATCGGCTTGGCCATCCCGATCGTGGTGATCGAGCGGCAGAGGTCGTCAAAGGCGGTCTCGTCAATCTTGCGCGGGTTGTAGGGCGCCGGGCGAAGGTCGGCGACCGGGTATTCCAGATGGAAAGGCATGGCTTTATCGTTCCTTGTAGCGGAGGAGCAGGCCGAGCATTACGGCCGTCACAATGGTGTAGAAGGCGTGTAGGAAGTGGATCGGACCGAGCGGCAGGCTCCAGATATAGAACCACTGAAGAATATTGCCCGCCTCGCTGAGCCCCAGGCTCCAGGCGCTATAGCTGTGCAAGTCCCTGGTGCGCAGCGCCTTCACCAGCATCGGCATCGCACTGCTCATGAAGATGACTGTGGCCAGCGCGCCCGCAACCGTGGCAAGCATCGGCTACTCCTTGTAGGGTTTCAGACTCTTGTACTTCGCCATGTCCGTCAGGTAGGTGTTGCGGTGGCCCTGAACGACGCTCAGCGCGTTGCGGATCGGCAGAAGCTGCCGCTCCGGCAGGCGCTGGTCTTGCGCCTGGGTCAACTGGCGCTGGAGCCGGTCAACCTTGCTCGACATCTCCGAGTAGTCGCGGTAGATCTTCGGCACCGTCGGCGCCCGCGCCGGCTCACTCTTTGCCCTGCGCGACTGGCTCACTGGCCCGGCCTTGCCGGTGTACCCGGCCTTGCGCGGCGTGTCGTAGCGACCCACCGCGATGGCCTTGCCCGCTATCTTGGACGGCTTGCCGCCGCCGGCGTCTTTGCGCAGCCCGCCCGACGGCCCGCCCGCGGCGAACTGGCCGTTCGCGTTCCGGTATGGGTTGAAGCCCCCGTTGTGTCCTGGCATCGCTAACGCTCCTTCGCTACGGCAGCCCGCCACGCGGCGACCGCCTCGTCTGAGAGGCCGACGGTGCGCCCGTCAGGCCAGGGCAGGTTGAACTCGAAGCGCAGCGCCGCCTCTACGTCGCCCGCCGTGTGCTCGAAGTCCTTCACGCCGACCAGGTTGAACTGGCTGGCCGAGTGATTCTGGTAGGCCGGCGTGCGCAGCACATAGCGCTTCGCCAGGTCGGTGATCTGCGTCTTGGTGTGGAACTTCTGGTAGAACCAGCGGCCGTGCAGCAGGATGCCCGAGAGCCCGTCCTGGTCCATGAACTCAAAGGCCCGCATCCCGCCCCGGTGCGAGGTGGCGTACAGCGCCCGCTCGTAGTGGTCGCGCCGGCGCCCGCTGAAGTAAATCTTCCCGCCCGGCTTGCAGAATGCGTTGAGCAGCGTTAGCACCGCCGCCTCCGCCTCGTCGCTGTCGATAGAGTTGATGACGTGGTCGCACATCACCACATCGAAGCGCCCGTGCTCACGCAGGTGCGCGAACAGCGCCTCAGCCATCCGGTGAACGGCGTGCGTGTCGATGGCCGAGCCCGACCGCCGGAAGAACTCCATCCCCCAGATCGGCAGGCCCTTTTTCGTCAGACGCTTCACGTAGTCGCCCTGCCCGCACCCGAAGTCCAGGATGTGCTCGCCCGGCTGCAGGTTCGGCAGCACATGCTTCTCGTAGGTCGGCGAGGTCACACCCTCACTGTCTGAGCCGGCCGAGTCGGCGCGGCAGAGGAACGGCTGGGCAAAGGTCTGGATGTACGTCTCTCGCTTCAGGTGGCCGTAGTGGAACTGGCCGTAGGGCCGCTGGAACAGCCCGCGCACCGTCTGCGCCGCCGAGTCCGCGACGTAGTAGGTTCGCACCGGCATGCCCAGCACCTTGCAGGTCAAGGCATACTGCGCCCCGCTCAGGCACACCCCGCTCTGCGAGGCCACGATGCCGCCCCAGGGGCCGTGCCCAATCAGCAGCTTCGCGATCTCTGAGCGGATCGGCGCGCCCGCCGCGCGCATATTGCCCACCACATCCGCCGCGTCTACGTCCACATACCCCAGGCCCATATACGCCGGCACCCGCACATGCTCGTCGCCCGTGTCCAGGTCGGTGCCGTTGTGCAGCTGGTTGAAGCGCATCTCATCCGTGGGGGATATCGCGTCGAGCAGGTACACGGGCGAGACCGTCGCGCCTGTCGCCACCAGCGCCTTGAGGCGTTGGTGGCCGGCCACGATGGTCTGGTCGGGTGCGACGATGATCGGCTTCACCATCCCGAGCTGGGCGATCGAGCGGCACAGGTCGGCGAACGCCGCGTCGTCGATCTTCCTGGGGTTGTAGATGGCCGGGTGCAGGTTCGCCACCGGGTAGGAGCGATGGAACATATCAGCTCCCCTCGCGCTGCAGCGCGGCCCGCAGCGCATCCACCGCCTGCTGGCCGAGGCCCACCGTGCGCCCGCCCGGCCAGGGCAGGTTGAACTCGAACCGCAGCGCCCGCTCCACCTCGGCCCAGGGCAGCTCGTGCGCCTTCTCGATCCGCATCCGCCAGCGGTCCGTGACCGGGGTGTAGCTCATCGGCCCGCCGAAGTAGTGCCGGGCCAGCGCCTCGATCTCGCCCTGGCGGTGGAACTTCTGGTAGAACCAGCGGCTCTGGAACATCAGCGCGCTCAGCCCGTTGGCGTCGCAGAACTCCACGCCCCGCCGGTTGCTCGTGTAGGTGCGCCCGTCGCGGATCTGCTCCGCCCACTCGCGCTGTCGCCCGGTGAGCCAGATCCGCCCGCCCGGCTTCAGCATCGCCGCGCACGTCGCCAGCACCGCCGCCTCGGCCTCCTGGCTGTCAACGCTGTTGATTACCCAATCGCAGATAATCGTGTCGAACCGCCCGTGCTCACGCAGGTGCGTGAAGAGCTGGTCAGCCATCGCGTAGGTCGCGTGGGTGTCCAGCAGCTCGCTGCCCACCACGCGCCGGAAGAACTCGATGCTCACCACCGGGATCTCGGGCCGATGCTCGGCCAGGTACGCCGGGTAGACGCCCATCCCGCTGCCGAAGTCCAGGATGGTCTCGCCCGGCTTCCACTCTGGCTCCACGTACTTCACCCAGCTTGGGTTGTTCTTCGTGAGCGTGTGGTACGGGTTATTCCGGCTCGGCTGGGCGAACGTCTGAATGTAGGTCTCGCGGGCCAGGTGCCCGTAGTCGAACTGCCCGTAGGCCGCGCGCAGGTAGCCCTGCGCGGACACGCTGATCGCGTCCGGCAGGTAGTAGGTCCGCACCGGCATGCCCAGCACCCGACAGCTCAGCGCGTACTGCGCCCCGCTCAGGCACGCGCCGCTCTGCGTCGCCACGATGCCGCCCCAGGGGCCGTAGCGAATGAGCAGCCGGGCGATCTCCGCCCGGATCGGCGCGCCGCGCGCATGGCCGTCCCCGCCCACGTCGTCGGCGGCCACATCGTAGTAGCCCGTCACGCCCGGCATCGCCGGCACGGTCACATCCTCGTCGCCGGTGTCCAGGTCGGTGCCGTTGTGCAGCTGATTGAAGCGGATCTCGTCGGCCGCGCCGACCGTCGCGAGCTGGTAGACTGGCGCGGTGTCGCCGCCGTTGGCCTGGAGCGCCTTGAGGCGTTGGTGGCCGGCGATCACCGTGCCATCTGGCCCGATAATGATCGGCTTGACCATCCCCAGCGCGGCCACGGATCGGCGCAGCGCCGCGAAGGCCACGTCGTCGATCGTGCGCGGGTTGTAGGCCGCCGGTCGGAGGTTCGTCACAGGATAGGAGAGGTAGAACATCTGTGCCTTCGCGCCGCCGGGCGGCTGTTTTCTGCCGTACATTTGCCGTACATTTACCCCCTCCAATTACAGGAACTCGGAGGGGGGAATCGGTCACTGCTCGCTACCCCTTCGCCCGGCCTCGCGCCGCTCTCTGACGCGGTGTGAGCGTCGCCGCCCGAGCCGCCGCACGGGCTCCTGCGCGGGCCGCTGCGGCCCCGAGAGCCGCATTTCGAGAAAGTGCGCCGCTCGTACCTCCGGCGGGCGTCCCGCTGGACTTCCCACCCTGCCAGTTTTGCGACCGCGAGCCGGTGCGCGATCGCCCGCCGCTGGTGCCGCTCGGGGTCGTGAACTCCCCGTTTCGGTCGCGGAATGGATTGAATCCTCCTGCCATCGCTCGCTCCTGGCTACTTCTTCGGCTTCTTCGCGACATGCGCGGCCAGGTCGGCCTCGGCCTTTGTGAGCTCGGCCTTGCGCGCGTCCATGTTTGGCCAACCCTTCTGCGTGGCGAGTTTGATGCTGGTCTTGGCGGAGTCCCGTTGCTGCTGCAGGTAGGTCAGGGTGTTCGCGTAGTCCACATCACGCTTCACCTGGGCCTTCGTGCGGGTGTCAGGCGGTCGCTCCATCGACTTCTTGAGCTGGGCCACGGTCATCCCGTTCGCCTTGGCGACCGTCTTCAACTGATTTGCCTCAAGCGCCGCCTGAGACCTCGCCCCGCCCACTGCCCGCCCTGGGCTGACCCCGCGCAGGGCGCGGAGCGCCGCATCGCGCTTGCTGCTGTCCTCGCCGGCGATCTGGCTCAGCGCCTCGGCGGTCTGCTTCCTGCCTTTCGGTGGCGGCTGGAACTTCGCGTTGGCCGGGATCGCCCGCGCCGCCGTCCCCGCACGGTAGGTCTCTGCGCGCGGGCCACGGTTCGGCGCCGGGGCCGCGCCCACACCGCCCTTGCGGGAGCGGCCCTTGCCGCCGTGCCCGCCCGGGTTGGTGAACTCCCCGTTGCTGTCGCGGTAGGGGTTGAAGCCCCCGTTGTGTCCTGGCATTGCTATCTCCTCGACCTGGCTACTTCTTCGGGGCGTGCGGGCCGCCGCCAGCATCTTTGAGGATCTGGTTGCGCACGGTATCGACGACGCCGCTGACGGAGCTCGCGATGCCGTTGGCGGTGCCGGAGGTTATCGCGTTGCCCGCCACGCCCTTCGTCCAGACTCGTGTGTAGGGGCCGCTGCGCCCGTCCGGATGCAGCCGCACCTCGTGGTCGCCGTTGCGGTAGACCGTCGCCGACCCATCCGCGTTCGGCTTCGGGTTGGCGATAAACTGGCCTTTGGCGGCGGCCTGCGCGGCGGCCGATCGGCCTACCCCCTTGGCCGACGCCCGGCCGGTGTCCTTGCGGAGCAACTGCGCCTGGCGCACGGTCGCCGCGAGGTCGCGGGGCAGCGTCTTGACCGCGCCGGCAGCGGTGCGGTAGCCGCGGTTGGCCTTCGCCGGCGCGTCCTCGTCAGTCCCCCTAAATGCGCGGGTGACCTTCGCCGCCCCGCCACCCCGCGTCTTGCCGCTGGCACCGCTGGTGCCGCCGTCTGTGAACTGTCCGTTCGGGCCGCGGAAGGGGTTGAAGCCCCCGTTGTGTCCTGGCATATCCGTAATCTCCTCGTATGTGCGGTGGCGAGGCCTAGATGCGCCCGGCCGCCTTGAGCAGGTCGCGGATAAAGCCGAACATGCCGCCGGTCTTGTGAACCCAATCCTCGATCGCGGTCTCCAGGGCACCGGACTCCTCGACGGTCAGCGGAATCGCGTAGCGCATAAAGCGCACGGCCTCGCCCATACCGGCGTTCTCGCCCTTGGTCAGCTCGCGGTTGATCGGGTCGAGGATGCCGTGATCCTCCTCGGCCTCGCCGAACCCCATGCCCAGCGCGCCATCATCGACGGCGACGTGAACCGGGGCGGCAGCAGCCGGGGTAGCCGCAGGCGCGACGCCACCGACCGCAGCGACCGGCGCAATGCCACCGACCGCAGCGACCGGGGCCGCAACAGGAGCGGCAACGGGAGCGACGAGTGCGGCCCAGGCCTCGGCGGCGACGTTGCCGTACGCGGCCAGCGCCTTGTCGATGTCGCCCTGGCCGAAGCCGGTGCCGGCGAAGTCGGCGCTTGCCTTAGCGAGGTCGGCGATGGTCGAGAGCAGCAGCCCCTCGTCCCAGCCGCCGGCGATGGTCAGCTGGTTGGAGCCCAGCAGGTAGGCGTCGGCCGCCGCATCATTGATAAAGCTCAGCCCGCGCACGACCGGCACGAGCCAGTCCTTGCCCTTGACCTGGATGCGGGCCGGAGCCTTCGCGCCCTCGGCCTTGAGCTTGTTCAGCACGATGAGCCGGCCGTGGCCGGCGACCAGGCGGCCGGTGCTCTCGTTGATGGTCACGGGCTCGGCGAAGCCGAAGCGCTCGATGCTGGCGCGGATGCCGGCCTCGTCGTGCAGCTTGGGGTTGCGCTCGGCGGGCAGGAGCATGGAGATCGAGGTGTACTCAATGCGAAGTTCTGAGGCGGCCATTGGGAGGACTCCTTGGTGTGTCACGGTTTCGCAGGGGCGAGGCCGCGGCAGTGGCCGAAACGGAGTCTCAGCGGCGGGCTATCTTTTGCAGGCACAAAAAAGAGCACGCAACCGAAGCTCTGCTTCGGCGCGTGCTCGCTGCCTGAAGTTCCAGTATACATCGCTCACGAACAGACGGGCGATCAGGTGGCCTTGGCATGCCTTCGGCGTCGGCCGCTTGGCACCTCGCCGTCGAGGATGACCGGCCAGGACGCCGCGCTCTCGCCGCGCCGGCTGCCCCGGTAAATCGTCTCGTTTAGCAGGATCTGCCGCACGGTCGAGGCGTACCATGCCTTCCCTCCGTGGGGCGTCGGGACGCCCTCCGCGTTCAGCGTGCCGGCGATAGAGTTCAAGGAGAACATCGGGCGCAGCGTGAACACGCGGCGCACCACCGCCGCGTTCGCCACGTCCACCAGCAGGGTGCCATCCACGCGCTTGTAGCCGAGCGGCACGTTGCCGCCCTTCTCGCCGTCGCGTCGGCCCCGGCTGTCCCGCCCGTCGGTCGTGCGCTTCACGATCTGGTCGCGGTCGAGCTGGGCCAGCGCTGCGAACAGCGTCAGCACAAACTTGCCGGCGGGCGTGGTCGTGTCTAACGATTCGCGACAGCTCACCAGCTCGGCCCCGCCCTCGGTGAGGTGGTCCACCAGGTCGAGGATGATCCGGGTCGAGCGGCCGAGCCGGTCGAGGCTGGCGACGATCACCACCGAGATCGCGCCGGCCTTCACGTCGGCCAGGAGCTGGGCCAGCCCGGGGCGCTGCTTCGGCCCGAGCGTGCCCGAGACGCCGGCGTCCTCGTAGATCCTGGGCTCCGTCCAGCCCTTCATCATCGCCATGCCCATGCCCTGCTGGCGCTGCACTGCCATGCCCTCGCCGCTGCCGGCCTGCTCATCGGTGGAGACGCGCAGGTAGAGCGCCGGCCGAACCGGGCTGGCCACCGGGGCAGCTATTTTTGTGGATGTGCGTGCCACGGTTAGAAACCCTTCTCGATGTCGGCCTCGACGCTGGCGAGCTCTATGGTGAGCGCTGCGCGCTGGGCGTAGCTGTAGATCCGCTGAAACATCAGGTTGTGCGCCAGCGCGGCCAGCGAGATCTGCACCGCCGGGTCGCGCATGTCGGTGCCGTAGAGCGCGACGCAGGCGTTGCTCAGGTCTTTGATCCGGTCGTTGGCATCTCGCGGCTGCGGCTCAGGCCCGACGCGCACGTCCCAGCCGATCGCGGCCACCTGTTGCTCGGCGCGGTGGTCGATCCACGGCTCGTCGCGTAGTTCACTCATCACTGGCTCCTTCGTTTGGACATAAAAAAGCGCCGGCCGGGTTTCCCCGGACGGCGCGATGGTTCGCTGCTCTCTTACTGAGAGTATACAGCAAGTCTATACCAGGCATCAGGCGGCGGCCCGGTCGCGCGCCGCCGCACAGGCTGGCGCGCCCACCAGGAGCCCAAATTGCGCGATCACCGCCGGGTCGAACCGCAGCCCGGCCTGCGCGCGCAGGTAGCGCATCGCCGCCTCGGGCGACTCTGCCGCGTGGTAGGGCCGCTCGTTGGTGATCGCGTCCCACACGTCCACCACGGCGAAGATCCGCGCCTCCAGCGGGATGTCCTTGCCCGCCAGCCCGTCCGGGTAGCCCGAGCCGTCCCACCGTTCGTGATGCCAGCGCGGGATCGTCAGCGCCGGCTGGAGGAACGCGATGTGCTCCAGCACCTTCACCGCGAGCAGCGGGTGCTGCCGCATCACGATCCACTCGTCGTCGGTGAGCTTCCCTGGCTTCTGCAAGATAGCGTCCGGCACGCCGATCTTGCCGATGTCGTGCAGCACCGCCCCGCGCCGCATGTGCGTGCGCTCGGCGGCGGTGAACGGCCAGCCCGCCGCCAGCACCATCGTCAGGTCGGTGACTCGCGCGCTGTGCGCGGCCGTCTCGTTATCGCGCAGCGCCAGCGCGTAGGCCAGCGCCACGAGGGTCGCGTCGTAGGCCTCCTCTAGCGCCGAGGCGGCGACCACACCGGCAACACAGTGGAGCCTGGACAGGAGCCGGGTTCGCACCTGGCCGAGTGCGCGCAGGACTCGAAGCTCACTCATGGTCGATCCTTTACCGCCCGCGTTGAATGCGGAGCGCGGTGCTTGCGAGATTGCGGCCGTAGGTCGGCCCAGGGCTGGCCCAGCCCTGGCCGCTCGTGTTGTGGGTCTTGCCCAGCGCTCTGAGGTTCGCCGCCGAGCCGTGGTGCTTCGCGTCGAGCGGCCGATAGGCCAGCGCCCGCTCCACGAGCAGCCGCTGGATTACGCTGCGGTCAGCAGGTTTGAGGAACCATGCCAGCAGCCGGCCGACGTGGGCCGGGATCGCGTCGCTGGCCCAGGTGTCGAAGCTCACCCCGGCCAGCCACACCTTGCCGTCGGCCTTCCACGCCCACGCGGTGCGGTCGGCTGGCGTGTCGCGCTGCCGCCGCCCGTTCACCCCGATGCCGGCCGGGTTCCGCCGCGGGCGGGCCGACCACCAACTGCTGAAGTTCGCCGCCTCCCAGACCGCCTGCGCGATCACGATCACCGGATCCACCCCGACGCCCGCGCAGTAGGTGAAGTAGCCCGGCACGATTACCCCGCCGATGTCGTCGTCGGTGTACTCGCCGTGCGGCCGGCTCAGGATCGCAATCGTGGCCTGCTCCTCGGTCGCCGTCGCCGGCCCGAAGATGGTGCTCAGTTCCGTGATGCCCATGATTAATCGCCCCCGACGCCGCTGATTGCGGCAGATAACAGCATGCGGTCCAGCCGGTCAGCGTGCGCGAGATGATGCGCCCGACGCGCATAGGTGTAGACCCTGGCCATCCCCGCGCTCTCGCCCATCGCGGCCAGCGCCGCCTGCACCTCGTCGGTGGGATCGGCCAGGTCGCCCTCGCCCAGCGCCTCGGCGGCCCGGATAAGCTCGCGCACCCGCCGCGCCGTCGCCTCGCCCCGCCGCGCAAAGCCCTGCGGCACTCCGGTGTTGTCATTGGCCCCGGCCCCGACCATCGCCTCGGCCACGTCCAGGGCCACCATCGCTCCCGTTCGTTCGCAGATCATGATGTGCTCCCGTCGCTATCGCTCTGTGGTTCGCCCCAGTCAATTCGTAGTTCGCTAATCGCGTGGTCAAGCTCCACGTCGCGGGCCGCCTGGCGCAGCCGGACAAATCCGTAGCTCACACCCAGCTCAGCCAGCGCCCTCGTCACGCGCGCATCCGTCAGGGCCAGGTCGGCCGGCTTGAGCTGGTGGGCCAGCCGGGTGATCAGCTCCAGCGTGCGCGCCACCTCGCCAGCGTGCGCCTCGCCCGACAGCGCCCGCCGCGCCGCGCTGATGTTTTCGCCAATACTCCGTTTCAACAGTGGCATGGTGAATGTCCTTATGCTGTTGCGGGCACAATCTCGACCTCGGCCAGCGTGGTTCCCTTCGGCCCAGGCCCGACGCTCACCACCTTGTAGGCCATCCCCGGCGGCAGCAGCACCTCCTCCATCGCCATCTCGACGCCCCGGCCCTCGCGAAGCATCGGCAGCATCGGCTGCCCCGCCGCCACGCGGATCTTCATCAACACCGGCTGCGCCGCGTCGCGGGCGTACGATGTAGGCAGGTCGGGCGTGATGGAGGTCGAGCTGAACTCCTTCACCGTGATGGTCGCCCCAGGCTTCAGCGGCGGCAGGTAGCGGGCGTCCACGCCCCGGTAGAGCGTCAGCGCCTCCTCGCTCGGCCGCATCGCGCCGGTCAGCGTGGCGATCGCCGCCTGGTTCCCGCGCCCGGCCCGGATCTGGCTGTTCAGCGCGCCGGTCTCCTGGAAGGCCACCATGAGCTGCTTCGTGGCCGCCGGCAGCGCCGAGAAGCGCGCCGTCTGCTCGCGCACGAACGCCGGCACGTCGGCCAGTCCCAGCTCGCGATAGACCTGCGGCTTCCCCGCCGCCGCCCGAGCGGTGTTGGCGTCCCGCGCCGCCGCCTGGCGTGCGCTGGCCTCGCTGCCCACCCCCGCCTTCAGCTTCGCGATAGCCTCCTTCGCATTGGCGAAGGTCTGCTTGCCCGCCGCCGGGTCGGCGAAGCCGCGAAACTGATGGCCCTCCCAGATTTCGAGCGCCTTGTAGTCCACGGAGCGGATCGCCTGGAAGTCGCCGTCGGTCACAAGCGGGTAGCCGGCGTTCTTGTACTCCGGCTTGGCCCGATCCGAGCCGAACGCCGCCGGCGCGGCTGGCGCGGCTGGCGCGGCCGGCTTGGCCGGCTCCTGGGCGGCAGGCTTCCCCGCCGCCGCCCGGATCTGGGCGTTCATCGACTTCGGCAGCGCCTGCCACTTCAGCGGCCCGCCCTCGCGGGATCTCCCCGCGCCGCCGTGCCCGCCCGGCTCGACGAACTCGCCGTTTTTATCGCGGAAGGGGTTGAAGCCCCCGTTGTGTCCTGGCATGACAAAGCCCTCTCTGAGCCGTCCTGATGCGGTAAAGCCCTCAACATACAACAGCTTCTAAGCTACACAAGCCCCTTTTTGAGGCCTCTCCGCAGCCGATATACAGGTAGTCTCAATCCCCGCCGCGCCGGTCTTCGATGCGCCCCGCCGCCCGCTGTGATGCGGTAAACCCCGGCCTCATACAGCAGCCTCGAAGGCGTTTCTAGGGGATCGTGGAATCGGGGTGGTAAACCTCCCTTACAGCAACTCAGGGGGGGCAGCGGGTTACTGTATGATCCACTTTTCTGCGCGTCCCAACGGTCTGCACAGAGGCCTCGCACTACAGGAAGTCTGCTTTCCTCCCTCGCTGCTTCTGCCGCTTTGGGAAGCCCTGCGCTGCGATGCGCTGCATGTGCGTTGCTGTTCGCTGCCCTGCCTGCCTGCCTCGCTGGCTGGCTGCCAGCCTCCCTATCTCCCTGCGAGCCTGCCTGTGCCTGTGCGCCCTGCGCGCCCTGCACGTCCCTGCACGTCCCTGCGTGCCTCTGTGATGCCCTGCGCGTGTCTGTGTGAGCCTGCGTGTGCTATACGTGTGCTATACGTGTGCTATACGTGTGCTATACGTGTGCCTACCCATCACCCCTTGGGTGTACGCCTACCTGCACGCCTGAGCCCTTCGTCCTGAATGTGTGTGGTAAACATCTGCCCTGGAGCCCCTGGTCGCCCTGGTCGCCCTGGGCTAAACCTGTGCAACGCCCTGTGCAGCCTGGCGAACCTGTGCAACCTCTGGCGAGTGCCTGGGCCTTCCTGTGACGACGGGCCAGCGGCTCGTGTGAGCTGCTGACCCTTGATGTAGTGTGAGGATGTGGGCTGTGGAAAGTACTTCGCACCCCTTTGCAGAAAGTACTTCGCACCTACAGCAGAAAGTACTTCGCACGCTCGCTGATGCGCTACGAGCGTGCTTTCTCGTTTTGGCTGTAAAGCCTTTCGGCGATCTCCTGCCCTCACTTGCGGGCGAGCTGTCTACACGCTTGTTGCAATGGCTTTCTAATGCGCTAAAACGGCTCTGGACGCCCTGGCGCGCCCTGGGAGGTTCACCCTAGCGCGCCCTGGAGCCCCTGGACGCCCTGGCGCGCCCTGGGAAGTTCACCCAGGGCGCCCTGGGCGGCCCTGGTCGCCCTGGCAGCATCACGCTGTGCGTCCCTGGACGCCCTGGCGATGTCGGCCTGGGCCTCGTGTCGCTGCGCGGCCCGGTACATCGCCCGGTAGCAGCGTCCGAGGCGCAGGAGGCGCGCCCTGGCGTCGTCTGGGACATGCCTAGCGGCCTCCTGTCGGCTCGCCAGCGGCGGCGTGCTCAGTGACGCGGCGGTCGCCCTGGCGGCGCTCCGTGCCCGCACGGCGATCGCCAACCCTGCGCTCCTGGCCGACCTCCCAGTCGATAGGCGCTGTCGGCACCCGATTGGCGCGGCTGGGTCGCGGGGCGGGGTCGTCGGGAAGCACATCGCGCAACGGCCAGATGACGGCGTGGATGAGATCCTGGAGCATGTCGTTCTGCTGCTCGACGACCACGAGGCGCTTGTCCATGCTGGCGGCGATGTCGCCGAGGCGGTCAATGGTTAATGTTTGCCGCTCGATCGAGTCCAGCAGCCGATCTGAGAGGGCCGTGAGGATGGGTCCGGCGATGCGGGCCATAGCGATCACCATGAACGCCATGACGCCCATGCCGCCGAACTGGATGAGGGTGCTGAGATCGGCCATCGGGTGGTGCTCCTGGGTGAATGGGGACAAAAAAAGCGCCACACCGGCAATTGCCGGTGTGGCGCGTGGGTCGCTGCTCACAAAGTTTAAGACATCCCTAGCATACCACGCGGGTGGCGCGAGACTAGCGCTTGTTCTTGCTGTTGGGCGTGAAGCCCGACTTGCCCGAGCTCCCCGAGCTGCCATCGCTGCCCGACGCGGTCACGCTGGGCGAGCCGAGCTCGATCCAGGAGTGGCCGTCGCTGGGCAGGGTCATGCCTACGTGGCTCCCGGTGCCGCCAGAGGACATGCTGGTCGGGCCGACGTTCACGGCGCGCATGGCCTCAAGGAAGGACACCTCGCCGGCCTTGTTCAGATACAGGACGCGGCCCTCAGCGCTGCGGCGGATCTCCTCAAGCCGTGAGTTGTCGGACGTGATCGTGCCGAGCATGTGGTCAAGGTCGGTCGGGGTAAGGATAGCAGAGGAAGTCATAGCGACGGTCTCTTTTAGAGATTAGTTCGTGAAGCCGAGGCTGTTCGGCCCGAGCTCGATCCAGGCGTGGCCATCGGTGGGCAGGGCCATGTCCTCGTGGCCGGCGTGGATCGACGTGGCACCGCCGCCGACGCTGACACTGCGCAGCGCCTCGACGTACTTCACCTCGCCGGACTTGGCTAGGTAGGGCACGCGGCCCTCAGCCATTGAGCGGATGATGTCGAGCCGGGCACGGTCGCCAGCGATCTCGCCGAACATGCGGTCCAAGGCAAAGGGCGTGAGGATCGGGTTGGGGTTCATAGCGGCTCCTTACGAGTCTGGCGAGCGATAGACAGCGGCTCGCTGGGCGCTGCACGGATCGCGATTCAGGAGTAGCCATCGGCCGGCAGGGGCTGCCCTGGCGTGCCGCAGTCGGTGCCGGCGTACTGCACCGTGCCGTTCTTGGCCAGGTACGGCGCGCCGCCGCCGGCGGCGGCAATGCGCCCCAGGCGCGCCGTGGTATGGGCGATGTCGCCGGCGATCCGGTCGAGCGTGGCGGGGACAAGGTCAAATGGAGGCATTACTGGCTTCTTAAAACACATCCGCGCCCGTCGGCCGGCGATCCTATCGGGGATCGAGGCGGCCGCTCGGGCGCGGTCAACAGGCGGAGACACTGGCCTGCGCGTCGGTCGAGACGAGCCGCGATCACGCGGGTTGAACAACGGCCGCGCGCAGCTATCGGTCGAGGTCGAGCCAACTGTTCCGCCACAGCGCCCAGGAGGCGACGCTGCAGCCCGGGCAAGGAAGGCGGCGCAGCTGGTAGTCGGGAGCGAGCAGAGACGAGAAGCACGTCTGCTCACTCAGTCGGACGCGGTGTGAACCGGCCGGACGACGACTCGATCTATGATGTGTGGAGGATAGCACGCGGGAGCGAAGAGTCAAGAAATGCGAGCTTGTCACTAATGACGGCGTGGTATGCTAGGTCAGACGCCCGCAGCGAACACGCGCGGCGCATCCTCCTCGGAGGGTGCGCCGCTTTCTTTTTGCCACCGGAAAGACGCCCCATGATCGACTTCAGCCTGACCATTATCAGCACGCTCCCGATGGCTGCCTACCGCGACACCGGGTTCTCGCCGGCGTTGATGTACGCCCCGCTGGCCGCCGCCCAGGCCAAGCGCTTGGTGCCGGGGGCCATCCTCGACGCGGCGCCGCTGCGCAGCGAGGGCCGCGACATCAACGTCGCCAGCGACGAGGTCACCCTGATCCTCGTTTGGGATATCACCATGCACGAGGTGAACACATGCCTACCCTCTTTACCTTGATCACCACGTTTAGCGACGCCGAGCTGCGCACCCTGCCCGGCGGCACCCTGCCGGTGCTGCACCAGCGCGGCCAGGCCGAGGCCCAGCGCCGCAAGTCGGGCAGCTCCGCAGTACTGATCAGCCTTGCAATGAGCGACCAAGTCGCCCCGCCCTTCGGCGGCGCGGCGATCGTCTCGAAGTGGCAGCTCCGCGCCCTGACTGAGGCACCCACCGATGAATAAAGACCTCGATCGCGCCTACGCGGCGCTGCGCGCCAAGAAGCGCACGCTCGACCGCTACTTCAGCTACTACGACGGCACCGAGCAGACGCCGGTCGTCAGCGAGCGGCTGCGCGAGACCTATCAGAACATTGACTTCTCCATCAATGAGAACTGGGCCTCGGTGGTGGTGGACAGCATGGCCGACCGCATCAACCTGGAAGGGGTGAAGGGGCCGGACGCCAAGGTGCAGGACGCCCTCGACGAGGTGATGCGGGCCACCGGCCTGATCATCGAGGCCGACGACGCCCACGAGGCGGCCCTGATTGCCGGCGAGGCCTACCTGATGGCCTGGAAAGAGGATGACGGCGACGTGGAGTGCTACTTTCACGACCCGCGCATGTGCCACGTCTTCTACGACGAGGCCAACCCGAACAAGGCGACGTTTGCGGCCAAGTGGTGGGAGGACGAGACGCAGTGCCACATCAAGCTGTTCTACGCTGACCACATCATGCTCTTCTCGGCTAACCGCACCTCCTCCGGCGAGTTCGCCGACAGCGATGTCTTCGCCCAGGTCAGTGACGACGAGCACCGCTACGGGGTCATCCCGGTCTTCCACCTGCGCCCGCACCGGCGCGCCGCGATCTCTGAGCTGCGCAACGTGATCCCGATCCAGGACGGCATCAACCTGATGCTGACCAATATGTTTGTGACCGGCGAGTTCTCCGCCGCCCCGATGAAGTACGTGATCTCCAACGCCGAGGGGCTAGAGGATCTCGTCAGCGCCCCCAACCGCATCTGGACGATCCCGGCGGCGGGCGGGCTCGACGGCGGCAGCGGCGCGCAGGTCGGGCAGTTCGCTGCGGCCGACCTGGGCAACTACCTCAAGGCGGTGGAGCACTCCATCAACGCGCTGAGCAGCATCACGCGCACGCCCAAGCACTACTTCGACCTGGGGCAGAACGCCCCGTCGGGCGAGGCGCTGAAGGTGATGGAGGCCCCGCTGGTGAAGAAGGTGAAGGAGCGGATCGCCCGGTTCGAGCCGGTCTGGAAGAAGCTGTTCGTCTTCCTGTGCAAGCTCCAGGACGTGGAGGTCTCCGAGCGCGACCTGACGCTCATCTGGTCGAGCCCGGAGACCGTGCAGCCGCTCCAGGAGGCCCAGACCACGAAGGCCAAGGCCGACGCGGTGGCCGCCAAGAAGGAGATCGGCATCAGCGTGCGCCAGGCGCTGCGCGAGCTGGACTACACCGACGAGCAGATCGACACGATGGAGGCGGAGCAGGCCAGCCAGCCCGCGGCTGACGGGGCCACCGGCAACGCGCTGATGTCCGCGCTCAGCAAGGGCCCGCCTGGGAAGCCAGCCGCGCCCAAGGCGGCACCGGCCGAGCCCACGCCCGCTCAGGGCGTGCCCGCTGCGCCGCCGGTCTTACCCAAGGCGGTGGGCTCTGCGACGAGCACCGGCCTGCCGCGCCCTGGCCCGCTGCCCACGGTGCGCCCAGTTGAGGCGAGTGGCGCGAGTTTGTCGCAAGATGGCGCAAGCGCGCCGAACACCCAGACTGAGGTGGCGTGATGGAGCAACACATTGAGGCCCAGCGCCTGGCCCTGGCCAGCCGCGAGGAGGCGGTGGCCCTGGAGCTGGCCCGCCAGTTCGCGGCGATCGCCGATGCGGTCGAGGCCGAGCTCCAGACGCTCTCTGCGGCGATCGTGGCCGCCGGCGACGCGGTGAGCCCGACCTGGCTGTATCGCCAGGCGCACTACAAGAAGTTGATGCTCGGTGCCCGCGCCGCCTACCTGGAGTACGGTCGTCAGGCCGCCCGGGCCGTCGAGGGCCAGTACGCGGTGGCGCTAGACTACGGCCTGCGCGATGCCAACGAGCTGCTGACCCTGGCCGGCCTCGCGCCGAAGCCGCTGGCCAAGCAGGCGTCGGCCGGCCTGCTGGCCGGGATGCGCCGCCGGCTGCGGAAGCTGGCCCTGCCCACGTCGCTGGTGCAGCTGGCGACGAAGGCGATCACCGGCGCGCTGGTCAAGGCGGTGAAGGTGCGCACGCCTGAGGCCCCGATCGTGCCCGCGTCGCTGATCACCAAGATCCGCGAGGGCCTGGGCGCTATACTAATCAACGTGCTGCGCGCGCACCGCACCGAGGCCACCACGGCGTACCGCAGCGTGGTTGGCGCGCAGTTCCTGGCCACCGCCGGGGTGGTGGGCTGGCAGTGGGCGGCCGAGCTGGAGAAGTCGCCCGCGCCCTGCGCGGTGTGCGTGGCGATGCACGGCCAAGTCTTCCCAGCCGACGAGCCCTTTGGGGCGCACATCGGCTGCCGGTGCCTGGCCATCCCGGTGCTGGCGGGCGGTGGCCCGACGATCAGTATCAGCGGGGTGGAGTGGCTGGCCGCACAGACCGAGGCCCGCCAGGTGGCCGTGCTGGGCAAGACCAAGCGGAAGCTCTACACCAATGGCGAGCTCCACCTGAGCCAACTGGTCGAGGTGTCTGAGCATCCCGTCTACGGAAAGAGCAGGCACGAGCGCTCACTGAAGGCGCTCGGGCTGGACTATCGGACGGTGACGCCATGAGCACGTTCGTTCGCGCTGCCGACACCACCGCCACCACGACGGTGATGCACATGGCGATGGACATCCCGATGTCGCTGGTGGTCGACGCCGACTTTGGCCTGGAGGCGCTGCTGCACGTCGAGGCGGAAATCGCGGCGGCCACGTATCTTGGGCAACGGCCCGCCGCCGTGTGCTTCCGCAGCTTCGACGCCCGCGCGGTGGCGACCGGAATGCCCGATGCGGTGGTGCATATCGAGACCGTTTGGGACATTACTCGCGCCGAGTAGGTGCGATCATTGCATTCCCGCAACAGGCACCCACGCTGCCCTCCCACACAATAAGCCACCTCCCGTGTATAATACACAGGAGGTGGCTTATTGTATGGGAGGCCGTATGTTTGTCGATCGCGTGCAGGAGCTGGCGTTCCTCAACCGGGTGCTGACGCGGCGCCGACCCGGCCCGGCCCAGCTGCTGCTACTCTATGGCCGCCGCCGCGTCGGCAAGACCAACCTGCTCATCCATTGGGCCGAGCGCAGCGGCCTCCCGATCACCTTCTGGACCGCCGAGAAGGAGCCGGCCGCCCTCCAGCGGCGCAAGTTCTACGCGGCTCTGGTCAATATGCCCATCGCCCGCGCGCCGCTGTTTGAGAGCTGGGCCGAGGTCTGGGATGCGGCGGCCGATGTGATCGTCGGTACGCGTCGCATTCTCGTCCTCGATGAGCTGCCCTATGCCATCGAGTCCGACCCCGCTGCCCTCTCGGCCCTGCAGCACGCCTGGGATCATCGCTTCCAGCATATGGAGACCGTGATCGCGCTGTGCGGCTCGCAAATCCGGGTGATGGAAGGCATCCAGGGTGCGCAGTCGCCGCTCTTCGGCCGGCTGACCGGGCGCTGGCACCTCCAGCCGCTGCCCTTCTCCGCCCTGCGGGAGTTCTTCCCGGCATGGTCCGTCGAGGAGCGCATTGCGGCCTACGCCGTGGTCGGCGGTATCCCCGCCTATCTGGGCTGGCTCGACTCGGAGCTGAGCCTGGTCGAGAACATCCGCCAGGTCATCCTCGACCCCGGCAGCATGTTTGGCGCCGAGCCGACCTTTCTGCTCTACGATGAGCTGCGCGATCCGCAGCCGCACCTGGCCATCCTCAAGGCGATCGGTGCCGGCGCGCACACCCTCGACGAGATCAAGAACGCCGCGCTGATCGACAAGGCGCATCTCTCGTCCTACCTGGTGCGGCTCCAGGATCTGAAGCTGGTCGAGCGGCGGCTGCCGGCGACCGTGCCCCAGGCCGCGCAGCGCACCTCGCGCAAGGGGCGCTACCACCTACGCGACGCCTACTTCCGGTTCTACTTCCGCTTCCTGGCCCCCCACCACGACCGGCTGGCCTTCGCGCCACAGGAAGCGCTCCTGTTGATCCAGGCGAACCTGCGGGCCTTCGTAGGCCAGACGGGGTTTGAGGAGCTGTGCCGCCAGTGGGTGACCGAGCAGGCCCAGGCAGGAGCCCTGCCATTCATCCCGACGGTGGTGGGCAGCCACTGGAGCCGCAGCGTCCAGGTGGATGTGGTGGCGATCAACTGGCAGGATCACGCCATCCTGCTGGGCGAGTGCAAATGGGGTGCCGACGAGGTAGACCGACAGGTGGTACGCGAGCTGATCGAGCAGAAAGCCCCGAAGCTGCTGGCGGATCTGCCCGACCACGGGCAGGGCTGGACGACCCACTACGCGCTCTTCGCCCGGCGCGGCTTCACCACCGAGGCGCGGAGCGAGGCTACCCGCTACGGGGCCATCCTGGTTGATGCGGCGCAACTGGATGCGGAGTTAGGCTGAACCGCACTACGATGTCAGGTGGCGATGGATTCGTCGATCTGCGCTTTGAGGGCGCGGAGTTGGGCCGCGAGGGCAAGGTAGGGTGAGCCCTCGGCCTCCGCCATCCTCGGCCCAGTGCACCTGGTGCTCCAGCTCAGTGGTCAGCGCGCTACGCTGATCGGGATCGCCAGTGGCGAGCATCTGCATAACCGCTGCGCGCTTGCTTCACGCTACAGGTGGGCGATACACTTTGCGCGCCTCCTGCGGCGCGCCCAGCGCAGCGAGGTTGCGCTGGACCGTCTGGGTTAATGGATGCTGCGTCCCGAGGCGGGCGGTGAAGATGGCGAGGGCGCGCTCGTAGTAGGGGCGGGCCGCCGCATAGTCGTGCTGGGCTTGCAGCAGGGAGCCCAGGTTGTTGAGGCTACGGGCGGTGTCAGGGTGGTCGGCCCCGAGCACGCGCTCGTTGATGGCGAGGGCGCGCTCGTAGTAGGGGCGGGCCGCCGCATAGTCGCCCTGGGAATCCAGCAGGGCGCCCAGGTTGTTGAGGCTCAGGGCGGTGTCGGGGTGGTCGGCCCCGAGCACGCGCTCTCGGATGGCGAGGGCGCGCTCGTAGTAGGGGCGGGCCGCCGGATAGTCGCCCTGGGCGTGCAGCAGTCCGCCCAGATTGTTGAGGCTACGGGCGGTGTCGGGGTGGTCGGCCCCGAGCACGCGCTCTCGGATGGCGAGGGCGCGCTCGTAGTAGGGGCGGGCCGCCGCATAGTCGCCCTGGGCGTGCAGCAGGTAGCCCAGGTTGTTGAGGCTCAGGGCGGTGGCGGGGTGGTCGGTCCCGAGCACGCGCTCTCGGATGGCGAGGGCGCGCTCGTAGTAGGGGCGGGCCGCCGCATAGTCGCGCTGGGCGTGCAGCAGGTAGCCCAGGTTGTTGAGGCTCAGGGCGGTGTCGGGGTGGTCGGCCCCGAGCACGCGCTCGCGGATGGCGAGGGCGCGCTCGTAGTAGGGGCGGGCCGCCGCATAGTCGCCCTGGGCTTGCAGCAGGTAGCCTAACTCGTTGAGTAACGACGCAGCCGATGGTTCCTCCCTACTGTCTTTCGCTACGTGCTGTACGTGAAGCAGATATGGTTGACTAGCGAGTGGGTAGCCAGCTTTGTTGATTGGGACAAGCAATGCAAATAAGACCGTCGCGAGTGTGTGTTGGATCGTCGTTGATACCTGCACCTGATCGCGCACAAACGCCGCCACCAGCCGGTGCAAGATCGCCCCGCCCGCGGGAAGCAGCTCAATCAGCCCCACGCTCACCAGTCGGCGCAGTGGTGCATCCACCTCGATGGCCTGGCTCTCGTCATCGGGGTCACGGTCGATGAGCCGTACGAGCAGCGGCTGGGGGATGGGTGCGGGAGCCAGGAACGCGGTGTGGTGGAGCAGGGTCAGGCTCAGGACGTCAGCCGGCTTCGTCGCGTCAAGCTGCTGATAGCTCAGGGCGATCGTCGCAGCGACGCTTTCCGCGTGATTGGTGGGCAGCCCCTCATCCAGCTCGGCATCGAGCGAGGGGTGCTGGAGCAAGGTTTCCGTGAGCCGAGCGCGGTAGCCGGCCAGCGAGAGGCTGGGGGTCTGCTCCAGGTAGGCCCCAGCCAGGGCCAGAGCCAGTGGCAGATCGCCGACTTCCTCACAGATCGCGTCGGCCTCGGTCGCGACAGCCGGCTCGGCGAGCACCGTCTCAAGCTGGGCACCGTAGCGAGGAGTGAGCATCAGGCGCACGCTCTCCGGGCGGACGAGTGTGGGGAGGCGTATTGCCTGCACGCCGCTGGTGGCGCTCCAGACACCGCGCCGGGTGGTGAGCAGCACCCGCGCCCCACCGCCGATCGGTCGCCAGTTCTGGAGCAGCTTCGGGTCTTCCAGGTTGTCGAACACCAGCAGGCGGCGGGTCGGCTCGGCCCAGGCTCGCCGCACCGCTGCGATCTTCCCCTCGAAGTCGAGCCCTGCCCAGCCCGGCAGATCCAGCCTGCCTGGCCCGCCGGCAGCGGCCACCTGCGTAGCGACTGCATCTTCCTCCGCCATACTCAGCCAAAACACCCCGCCGGGAAACTGGTCTCGGTGGCGGTGGGCAAACTCGCTAGCCAGCTGGGTCTTGCCGATGCCTCCGGTGCCGGCGATGGCCGGGAGCACCGCCGCGGTGCCGTTCCCTTCGCCTAAGAGCACTGCAGCTAGCGCATCCATCTCAGCGTCGCGTCCACGAAAGAGCGGGTTGGGCGGGTAGGGCACCTGGAACACCCCGGCGCCGCGCACCGTCTCGGTGGGAGATCGCCAGAGCGCCCCGTCTTTCACCGCCATCCACAGCACCGGCATCCACCAGGGGCCACTGGCGGGCAGGGCGGAGCGGGCGGCGGCAAGGGCGCGATCAATCTGCCCGTCGCGGCGTAGCTCGGTGAATAGGCGCGGGGTCAGTGTGGCGACCAACTCCATCGGCACGTTGCCCTGCATCGCGATCACCGCGCCCACGCCGGCCTGGGCCAGCCGCGGTCCAACGGCGGCGAGCAACTGGTAGGTGTCGCCGGCACCCTGGCAGGAGGCCAGCACCACCAGCAGCGGGCGGCGGGTTAGCTGCGTGATCATCTGCACCAAAGCCGTGCCATCGACAGGCTGATAGCGCCCATTGCCCTCCTGCTCCAGGTAGAGGTATGACTGATCGCCATTTAGTTTGCCGTGGCAGGTGAGGTAGAGGATCTGCGCGCCGTCGCGCAGGGCGGCGGCGATATTTGCCAGGCTCGCGGCGGGTCGTCCGTCCGTGCCGTCGAGGATGGTTGTGGGGATGTCGCCCAGGCCCACCTGTGCCCACGCCACTTCGCCTGGCACATCCACCGGGGCCATCCGCAATGTTGGCAGCGTCGCCGGGTTGGCGACGGCGACCACGGCGCGCAGGGCGGGCTTCGCTGGTGCCTGCACATCGGCGAGGCTGGGCGTGGCCAGATAGCGCGAGAATGGGGTGCGCTCGGTGTAGGCCAGGGGCGCGCCATCGATCGGGTCGCGCAGCAGCTCCCAGCGGATGGCGTGCAGCCCGTCGTCACCATTGAGCACCAGGCGCACGCGCATCGCGTTTGCGCCCTCGGCGTAGCCCCGCGCCCGCTGCCAGCCCTCACGTAGCGCGGGCGTGAAGAGCATCGCGGTGAGCATGGCTCCATAGGAGTCTGGATCGTCCGCGTACTCTAGCAATACCGTGGGCTTGAGTTTGATTGCCTCTGGGGGCACCAAATCGGCGCGGCGGTTGGGCAGCTCGACCCGCAGCGCAGCGCTCGTCATCCCATCGGCGGCACGGGCGATGATCAGCTCAAGGTCAGTGGTTGGCATAGTGTTGTGGTGCTGAATGCGGATCGGCTGACACTACTATAGCAGCCGTGGCGGCGGCGTGCAATATGGCATAGCTCGCTCGGGATCATCCAATAATTGCATCTGTTACAGCAGCGTGCTATAGTCAGGCAAGCAGCGAAACACGCGCATTTCCTCCAAAACGGAGGAGGTGCGCTTTTTTGTTCTCTTTTTGAGGAGCCCGACCCATGACCACACCTGTCAGCCCAACCGCACCTGTCGAGCTGGACACGACCGAGCAGGACGATATCGCGCAGGCCGAGCCGGAGGTCGCGCCCGAGGCCGAGCCGGAGGTCGCACCCGAGGCTCCGGCCGAGCCCGAGGCCGAGTTTGAGGAAGTCGATGTGCCGCCGCCCGCTGCGCCTGCCGCACCTGTCGCGCCCGCCCCGAACGCGGTGGCCGACGCGCTGCGCGCCGCCCGCGCCGTCGAGGCCGCTGCGCGCACCGGCGCATCAGCCGCTACCGCCACGCGTGCCGCCGCTGCCCCTGCACCGGCCAGCGCCGCGCCAGCCCCGGCTGCGCCCCCGGCTCCACCTGCGCCAGCCGCGTCGGCGCCTCGCCCGGCTCCGCGCCCAATCGCGCCGCCTGCCTCGCCGCCCGCGCCCGTCGCAACCGCCGTCCCGGCGGCCGTCGCAGCGCCCGCCCCGGCTGCGCCTGAGCCTGAGCCGATCACGGCCGACGCGGTGCCTGCGCCCGCCATCCCCGCAACCTTTGACTCCCTGATGACCACGCTGGACGCCTACGCGCGCGACCTGGTCGAGCGGCATATCACCGGCCTCAAGGCGGCCCTCGTCACCGAGCGCGACGGCACCAAGCGGCTGGAGAAGCAGCTGCGCACCGTCACCACGGCGGCTGAGGAGGCCGGCCCGCTGCGCGCCCAGCTCGCGGTGGCCCAGACCGATGCCGAGACCGCCGCCGCCCGCGCCGACTTCTATGAGGCGTCGGTCGCCGAGGGCGTGAAGCGGGGCAACGCCCGCCTGGTCTACCTCGCGGCCACGGACGGCGGGCACATCGCCGCCGATGGCAGCGTGGCGTGGGCCGACCTACGCGAAACATTCTCCGACCTGTTCGAGCCAACAAACCCCATCGCCCCCATCCGGCCCACGCCACGCGCGTCCGTAGGGGCAGGGCTGACCCAGCCCGTGACCGGGGGTGCCCGCGGCTTGAATCAGATCCTTCGGGACGCGGCGGGGCGCCGCCCCTGATGGCGTTACGAACGCCCCTCCCCTGCGCCGTTCGGTGGGCCACGTTCGCCCGCCTGCTCGGCGCCGGGGTCTCCACTCGGCCCTGGCCCTGCCCCCGCTGACGCGGTGAGACGCCACGCCAGCCCTGACTCTGCCCCTCGCTGACGCGGTGAGACGCCACGCCAGCACCCGGCCCGAACAACCTGCAAAAGGCGAGATGCCTTCGCACCTGGCGAGATGCCAACCACCCTGTTTCTCTCTTTGCGAAGGAGCTCGCCCACCATGGCCTACGATTCTGTCATCGACCGCAACGACACCCAAGCCCTGATGCCCGAGGATGTCGCCCGCGACATTTTGCAGGGCGTCGCCAAGGCCTCGTTCATCCTCTCCCTGGCCACCCGCCTCCCCGACATGCCCCGCAAGACCCGCCGCATGCCAGTTTTATCGGTGTTGCCGACTGCCTACTTCGTTAATGGCGATACGGGCATCAAGCAGACGACCGAGATGAGCTGGGCCAACAAGTACATCACCGCCGAGGAGATCGCCGTCATCGTGCCGGTGCCCAACATCGTGCTCGACGACGCGGCCTACGACATCTGGGGCGAGGTGCGCCCGCACATCGAGACGGCCTTCGGCCAGCTTCTTGACCGCACCGTGTTCTACGGCGGCATGGGCGGCTACACCAAGCCCTCCGCGGACTGGCCGGACGGTATCGTCACCCAGGCCGTGACCGGCGGCCTCGTCGCCAGCCTGTCGGGCCAGGGCGACCTCTACGACGCCATCCTCGGCGAGACCGGCACCTTCCACTTCGTGGAGGAGGGCGGCTTCACCGTCAACGGCAACGTGGCCAGCCCCACGATGAAGGCCAAGCTGCGCGGCGCCCGCGATGCCGATGGCCAGCCCATCTTCTCGCGCACGGCCGGCGGCCAGTTCGACCTCGACGGCTCGGCCCTGACCTTCCCCGAGAACGGCGCGATCGACCCCGCCATGAGCCTGCTGGTCAGCGGCGACTTCCGCCAGCTGGTCTACGCGGTGCGCCAGGACATCACCTACTCCATCGCCACCTCGGGCGTGATCACCGACAACAGCAACAACATCGTCTACAACCTGTTCCAGCAGGACATGACGGCCATGAAGGTCGTGATGCGCCTCGGCTGGCAGCTGCCGAACCCGCCGAGCTGGCTGAAGCCCTCGTACTCCGACGCGACCCGCTTCCCCTTCGCCGTGCTCCAGCCGTAGGCACCGTGCGTCGCGTACCGCCTGCGTGAAGCAGGCGGTACGCCCGCGCCTTTTTTGTATGAGGAGAGTTCTCGATGAGTACCTATCCGGTCCGCTCCGATCACCGCCAGATGCGCGGCAGCCTGGGCGGCCGCTGCCGCCTCGGCCAGATCGCCTGGTACGAGGAGGCTCCGGCCCTGGCCGGCGTCGCCGCCGTGCTCGCCGCGACCACCCTGGACCCCGCCACCGACCTCATCGTCACCACGGGCATCACGCAGCCTGATGTGCCCCGCACCATCTCGGTAAAGGGCAACGCAGCCTCTTGCGCCGGCGACGTGGTGATCGTGGGCGCGGACGCGAACAACCGCACCCTGACCGCCACGCTGGCGCTGGCCGGCACGGCGGTGGTGACCTCGCTGGTCGCCTTCTCGCGCATCAGCCGCGTGGAGCTGCCGCCGCGCGCCGCCAGCGGCAACACGGTGAGCGTGGGCACGGGGGCAGGCTTGGGCCTGGTCCACGCCCTCGGCGCCGACGTGCGCCTCCAGACCATCTTCGACGGCGCGGCCGACCTCGGCACCCTGGCCGTCGATGCCGGCGATGTGGGCAAGAACCTGTTCACGCCCGCCGGCACCCTCGACGGCACCAAGGTGCTGCGCATCCTCTACGTGGTGTAGCAATGGCAATCGACGCCGCCTTCGTCACCGCCCTCCGCACCGCCGATCTCCATCGGGGTTCCACCCTGCCCTCTGACGCTGCGGCCGAGGCCACCGAGCTGCGCACCCTCGTGGTGCGCCTGCGCCGCATGACCGCCGAGGTCAGCCCCGAGTCGTCCTACAGCGACGAGGAGCTGGCCGCGTCCATCGATGGCGACCGGGTGACCGAGATGACCACGCGCCTGTCTTCGACGGGCGCCGTAGATACGCGCTACACACCGCTGCCGATTACCTACGACCTCAATCTGACGGCGGCCCGGGTCTGGGAGGAGAAGCTCAACGCGCTCGTCGGGGCAGGCACCTACGACTACAGCGCGGACGGCCAGAGCTACTCCCTGAGCCAGATCGTGGCGCAGTACCAGCAGCGCCACGCCTACTATCTGGCCCGCCGGCGGGTCAGAAGCGTGCGGATGGTGGCGAAGCGGGCGGCGTCGACCGAGATCGAGCCAAGAAATGGACGACTATGACCACGCCCATCTTCAACGAGCGGCTCGGCCCGCCCGAGATCCGTGATATTCGTGAGCTGCTCCCCCGCGCGAACTGGTCGATTGGCCACCGCGAGGGGGCGCCGCGCTACGTGACACTGCACTACAACGGCCCGACGGTGATGAACCGCACGCCGAAGGGCGAGATCAACCAGCTCATTGGCGACGCCCGCTGGCACATGCGGCCGGGCGCGCTGGGCGCGAAGAACGGCGGCGACGGGCTGCAGTACCACTACGCGGTGCTGTCCGACGGCACGATCCACCAGCTGCGCGACGAGGCCGATGTGCTCTGGCACTGCGGCAACAGCGTGGGAAACCAGTGGAGCCTGAGCGTCCATCTGCCGCTGGGCGGCCAGCAGGACGCGACCGAGCCCCAGTGGGCGAGCACGCTGCGCCTGTTCGGCTGGCTGACCACGCGGCACCTGATCCCCGTGCAGCGGGTGCTGGGCCACAAGGAGTGGAAGGCCACCGATTGCCCTGGCCCGCTGATCACCCCGCGCCTGCTGCGCTGGCGTGACGCGGCGCCCGCGACCCAGATCGCCGCCCTGCTGGAGGCGACGGTCGATGTGGGGGTCTACGAGGGGCCGGGCACGACCTTCCCGATCGCGGCGGCAAGCACGGCCGTGATGAAGAAGGGCGACCGCGTGCAGGTCGACGCGGTGCTGGTCGGCCAGCGCTACAACGGCGATGTGCGCTGGTTCCATCGCGCCGACGGCCTGGGCTTCGTGCCCTGGCCCACCGTGCGCCAGGTCTGATACCAAAGGAACACCGCAATGCCAGGACACAACGGCGGATTCAACCCCTTCCGAGGCCCAGGTGGCCAGTTCGGCACCGGCCCCGGCGGCAGCACGGGCGGCAGCACCGGCGGCAAATCACGCTCGGTCGCAAACAAGAAGGTCATCCCAGGCGGAGCAGTGCCCGGCGAGGTCGGCACCCGCGCCGAGCGCTTCACCCCGCAAGGTCTCATCCCCCGCAAGGGCGGGGCGTATCGCACGGCCGCGACGGTCGCCCGCGACTCCAAGGCCCCGGCGAACCCGAAGGCTCCGCTGTCATCGAAGCAGCGCCAGCTCGCGCACGCGATCGTCAACGCCTACGCCAGCACGAAGCTGCCCAAGACCGCCGACCACCACGCCATCGTCAAGGGCCTGCGCAGTACGCTCAGCAGCAAGCAGCCAGAAATGTCCCAGGAGGAGGTCGAGCAGGCCAACGCCCTGATCGCGCACCTCACCACGTAACCGCCTGATCCGCCTGACGCGGTGGCCGCCAAGACATCGCAGCCTACCTCGGAGCACATCCACATGGACGCACTCAGCCCCAACATCGTCACCGCCGCCCTCGCGGCGGCCACCATCGCCAAGATCCTCGTGGACCTGCTGCGCATGACCAACAAGCTGCCCGCCTGGACATCGCCGCTCCTGGCGGTGGGCTTCGGCATCATGGCCGCCGTCCTGCTGCAGGTGGCCGCCGGCGTCGCCATCACCTCCGCCAACACCGCCCAGGCCGTGCTGGCGGGCATCGTGGCCGCCTCCACGGCCATTGGCAGCACCGAGCTCCAGAAGCGGGAGAAGCAGGAGCCTCTGGACTTCCTCAGCGTCACCGGCGAGCTCATGTCCACTGGCGATCTCCTGGACACGGGCGACGAGGCGCACGGGGTATGAGTCGCCGCCTCCCACAACCGGCGGAGATGCAGCGCTTCCTCGTGGACGCCACCGACACGATGCGCGACCGCTGCATCGTGCTGCGCTCCACCGAGGGGGCGCAGGACGCCCACGGTATGCCGATGATGAGCTACGTGGCCGGCTCGCCCGTGCCGTGTGGCTTCAGCATCCGCAGCCGCCGCGAGGTGATGGGAGGTGCCCAGGTCGTCGTCGAAGTCACCGCCATCCGCCTCCCCCTGAGCGAGCCGGTGACCACCCTTGACCGCATCCGGCTTATCGCCCGGACTGGCCGGGATTTCGTCAGCCCGATCGTCTACGAGATCACCTCCCTGACCCCCGGCGTCGCCCAATGGCTGCTCGACCTCCAGCTCGCCGCCGACCCCCAGCGAGGCATCTCATGAGCATCGAGGTACGCCTGAACACCCGCGCCAGCGCCGCCAAGGTGCAGGATGCCCAGCGCCGGCTGCTGGCCCGCCTGGCTGCGGAGACCGCACAGGGGGCATCGGCCCACGCTGAGCGGAAATCGGGCTTCATGGCCTCCACCATCGGCTCCACCCCGCCCGGCGCCGCCGGCGCGCCCGGATCAGGCCAGGCGGTGGCCCAGCCCGCCGCCACACTGGCCGAGGCCTACGTCTCCGTGGCGGCGGCCTACGCCCTGTATGTCGAGCTCAAACACCCGTTTCTGCTGCCCGCCGCAGCGGCCGCGCTGGCGACGATGGATCGCCTGTGCGCCGAGGAGGGCGTGTGATTGCCATCGACATCGACGCCCTGCTCCGCACCCTGCTGATGCGCAACGCGGCGCTCGTCGGCGCGGCGGGCACCCGCATCTATATCGCCAGCGACCCACCAGCTGGCTACGACCCGAACCGGAACGCGGCCAAGCCCACCACGACCGGCCCGGCCGTCGTGCTCACCGGAGGCGGTGGCCGGCCCAACAGCACGAGCGTGCTGCTGGAGCCGACCTACCAGGCCCGCTGCTATGGGGCCGACGAGGCGGCGGCCCGCGACCTGGACGCCCTGCTGTTTGCGGCCCTGCACGATAAGCGCTACGGGCGCATTCGGGTGGCCCGCTGCAACGTGACGGGGCAGCACACCCAGGACCCGGATACGGGCTGGCATTTCTTTCTCTCGACCTGGCAACTCACCGTCGTCATCGCCTAGGAGACCATCGCTATGCCTCAAATCCCCTCCGACATCATCGTCACCGGCGCGCGGGTCTTCCTCGCCCCCGTTGGCAGCCCGGCCATCGCCCTGCCCGCCCCCGAGCTCGCGGTGGACGGCGCATGGCCCGCCGGCTGGCTCGACATCGGCTTCACCCTGGAGCCGACCAAAGTGACCTACAAGTTCGACATCCTCGAAATCTTCGTCGAGCAGAGCTACTCCCCGGTGCGGCGCCGCCGCACGAAGGAGGAGGCGACGGTCGAGACCGTGATCGCCGAGCACTCCGCCGGCAACCTGGCCATCGCGATGGCCGGCATCGCCGAGACCACGGCGGCCACCGCCACGGTGCCCGGCTACGAGGAGTTCAGCGTCGGCGGCGACCCCAACCTGCCGCTCTACATGGTCGGCATCGAGGGCAGCTACAACGACGAGAGCGAGAATTTCTTCCCCATCCGCCTGTTCCTCTGGTTCGCCACGGTCGCCGACGGCGGCACCCTGGAGTACGCCAAGGACAAGCCGGCCGGCATCCCGCTGAAGCTCAACGCCCTGGCCGACACGACCAAGCCGCGTAAGTTCCAGCTGATGAAGGTGCAGCGCATCACCGACCTGGCCACCGCCTAGGTCTCGCTGCTGCCGCGCCGCCCGCTGGGCGCGGCAGCGCCAACTGCGCCAGTTTGTGGCGCGGTTCTTTTGCAACGATTACGAGGTGCCCCCATGTCCCGAATCCTGAGCCTCGTCCTGGCCGAGCGCACCTACGAGGTGCCGATGGCCCCCATCCAGCGCGCGAAGGCCTGGCGCACGCAGCTCAAGAAGCCGCTCGCCGACCTGATGACCCTGGTGTCCACCGACCTCACCGTCGAGCTGAACTCGGTCAAAGACCTGATCACCCTGGGCGAGAAGCTCATCCCGGTGCTGATGGACGCGCCCGAGATCATGTTCAATCTGCTGCTGGCCTACGCGCCGGCGCTGAAGGCGGAGCAGGCCTACCTGGAGGCCAACGCCTACGACGATGAGCTGGTCACGGCGTTCCTGACCGTGCTGAAGGCGGCCTTCCCTTTGGACCGCTTGACCTCACTCCTTGGCCCGGCGAGCCCGCCGACCTCGACGAGCTCGCCCGAGCCGAGTGGGGTCTAGGCGACGACGAGCAGGACGAGCTGGAGGTATCGATGCTCGCCCGCGCCTACGTGCGCCGCAAACGCTTTGAGGCCCGCCTGATTGCCGAGGAGGTGGCTGCGATCTTCCGTAGCACCGACGAGGCCACCCCGTCCGCACCCTCGTCACCGACGCCACGGCCGTCGGCGGCACCCGTCGCTCCCAGCGCGCTCCTGCGCACGATGGGCATCACATTCTGAGGTACGCCGCAATGAGTCTCAGCCTTGGCGATATCCTGCTCCACTTCCGTGCGAAATCCACGGAGGTGGACTCGGCGTTCACGCGAATCGACCGCCAGGCGCTGGACTTCGCCCGCCGCAACCAGGACCGGCTGATGTCGCGTTTCACCGGCGACACCTCCGGTATTGATCAGGCGGCATCGCGCTCCGAGGGCATGCTTCAGAGCTGGTCAGGGCGGGTCAAGGGCTACATCGCGCAATCGCTGACGATGCCCGTGGGCAACCTGATCGCCGGCGCGGCGAGCAACGTGCTGGGCGCGATCAAGGGCTCCGTGATTGGGATGAACGCCCAGCTCGAGGACTCGACCCTCCAGTTCACCACGCTGATGGGCGACGCCGACCTGGCCCGCGAGCACGTCCTGAGCCTGTTCAAATTTGCCAAAGATACGCCGTTCGAGACCGGCCCGATCCTCCAGGCCAGCCGCCTGCTCCAGACGTTCGGCGGCAACGCCTTGAACTCGAATGCAGAGCTGCTGCGCCTCGGCGACGCGGCGGCCGTGGCCGGCAAGGACATCAGCCAGGTCGGCTTCTGGTACGGCCGGCTCTACAGCTCGATTAAGAACAAGCAGCCCTTCGGCGAGGCCGCGATGGCCATGCAGGAGATGGGCGTGATGTCGGGCGAGACCCGCATCAGGCTGGAGGCGATGCAGAAGTCCGGCGTGGATGGGGCGACGGTCTGGGCGGCCTTCGGGGCCGAGATGGACAAGAACGCCGGCGCGATGCTGCGCATGGCCACCACCTGGACGGGCCTGACCTCGACGCTGGCGGACACGATCAACATCGGCGGCGCGAAGGTCTTCGCCCCGTTCTTCCAGATGGCCAAAGAGGCCGTGATGCTGGTCGTCAACATCCTCTCGACGCCACGCTTTGACTCCTTCCTCAACAAGGGAGCCGAGGTGATGCAGGGGGTGGCCAACGCCATCCGCGGCGCGGCCGAGTCGGTGCTGCCCATCGTGGGCATCGTCTGGGGCGTGATAGAGCCGCTGCTGGCCGTGGCCGTGGACTGGGGCGCGGGCTTCGTGAAGGCGTTCGCCGACGGCATCACCCTGGCGACCGGGCTGGCTGGCGACGCCCTGGGCGGCATGGCCGACCTGATCACCGGGCTGCTCGAGCCGCACTCCCCGCCGAAGATCCTGCCGAACTTGGACAAATGGGGCACTAAGGCGGCCCAGGTCTGGATGAACGCCTGGGGACAGGCCGACTACAGCGTGTTCTCCCAGATCGGCGCTGCGGTCAAGAGCGCGCTCGATCTCGCGGTGGGCAAGGGTGCGCTCAGCGAGGCCCAGCTTATCCCGACGCTTTCTGCGACGAAGGCGGCGCTGGCCGAGCTGATCACTGGCTACGAGCAGACTGGCGAGGTGAGCGAGGCCAGCCTGGCCAAGATGACCAAGGCCGCCGGCCCGGCCGGCCAGGCGGTGGCCGAGATCGCCGTGGCCTACCTGCAGGTCGAGGCGGCCAACCGGGCCGTGGAGCGCTCGCAGCTTGACCTCAACGAGGCCACCAAGCGCTACGACGCGGTGCTGGCCCCGCTGAACGCGCAGATGGCTGCGCTCGACCGGCAGGCCTCCGCGATCAACGATACCAAGAAGCTGGCCCAGCTCCAGGCGGATATGCGGAATGCGACCGGGAGCGACCGCGAGCTGCTGATCATCGAGATGAAGCAGATCAGCCTGCGCAAGCAGATCGCCACCCAGACCCAGGCCCGCGACACCGCCGTGAAGGCCGCACAGAGCAAAATCGACGCCGCCCAGCAGGAGGCTGCCGCCGCCAAGACCAGCCTCGCCGTGATGCAGGCGAAGCAGAAGGTCGAGGAGGAAGGCCTGGCCATGGCCAAGCAGCAGGTCACCCTGCTCACCTCGCTGGCCAAGGGCGCGGCGGCTCAGGCGAAGTCGACCGACGCGGTGAAGAAGAGCATCGACGACGCCAATAGCTCGGCGGCGAAGATGACCGAGCGGGTGAATGGCCTGATCGGGACGATGGGGAAGATGCGCGAGAAGGGCTCGGCCGCGGTCAAGCCGCTCACCGATGCGCTCACGGTGATGCGCAAAACGTGGGACAACACCGTGAGCGCGTTCAAGTCCAATGGGGTGACCGGCGCGCTGGTGAGCCTCGTATCGGCGGCCGGCGGGGTCAAGCTGCTGCTCACCCCGATGGGCAAGCAGGTTATCGGGGTCACCAACACGCTCAATCGCTTCGGCGAGGGCCTGGTCGCGCTCCCGAAGATACTCCGGAACGCGTTCAGCGGCTTCCAGTCGAACGGGATCACCGGCGCGGTCGCCAGCCTCGCCGGGGCCACCGGCAACATCAAATTTCTCTTCACCCCGCTGGGCAAGGAGATCCTGGCCTTTACCACGGCGCTGCCTGGGCGGATCGCGGCGATCTCAACGACCCTCGGCGGGATGGCGCAGCGCCTGGCCGCCCTCGCCGCGACGAAGATCGGCACCAACATCCAGAACGGGATGGCGGTGGCCGCGACCGCTGTGGAGCGCCTGTCCCGCGCCGCCGGCATGCTGGGCGTGGCCTGGGCCGCAGCCAAGCAGCGGTTCGCCGAGGGCGGCAACGTCTTCAGCGCCGGCAATGTCCTCGCCGCCATCCAGGCGTTCTTCGGCGAGCTGGCTGGCACCCTGCTGGCCTCCGGCAAGGGGATGGCGCGGAACTGGGTCACGGGGCTGACCGCCGCCCTGCCCGAGGGGCTGCGTGCGAAGCTGCCGCTCATCGCGGGGATGATTGCCAGCGTCCTCGGCGCGCTCACGCTTGGCCCGGGCATCGCCAGTATGTTCGCCGCCCTGGCACCGGTCGGGGCGCTCCTGGCCCCGCTGGGGCTGGCCCTCGGCCCTGTCCTCGGCCTGTTCGGCAAGCTCGGCCCGCTCCTCCGCAGCTTCCTGCCGGTGCTGGGCCGCCTCGGCCCCACGTTCATGACCCTGCTCAACCCGCTGAACCTGCTCAAGGGCGGGCTCGGCAGCATCTTCACCACGCTCGGGGTGACCGGGCTGAAGATGATCGCCATCGTGAAGAACCCGATCGCCTCGCTCTCGGGGCTGTTCCGCGGCATCGGCCCGGCGCTGCTGGGCCTGAAGAACCCCATCGGCATGCTGCTGAACGTCGGCAAGCTGGTGATGGGGCTGTTCTCACCGCTGGGCATCGTGATTGGGCTGGTGGCCCTATTCGCCGGCGCGTTCGCTACGAACTTCGGCGGCATCCAGGGCATCGTCGCGGAGACCTTGGCCCCGCTCATGCCCGTGCTCGGCGAGCTGGGCCGCATCCTCAAAGACGTGGTGCTCGCCGCCCTCCAGGGCGACTGGTCGGGGGCCCTCATCATCCTGACCGGTGGCTTCGCCCTGCTCGGCCCGATGCTCGGCCAGGTGGCGGCATCCTTCCAGACCGGCATCCCGGCCATCTTCGGGGTGCTGATGCAGTTCCTCGGCCAGATCGGCACGACCGTGATCGGGGCCATCGGGGCCTACTTGCCCGGCATCCTCACGGCCCTGGCCGGGATGGCGGCGGCGTTCCTCGGCTGGGTCGCGCCGATGATCCCGCCGATGCTCATCGCCATCGGCGGGATGCTGGGCCAGCTGCTCGACGCGATCGGGGCCGCGCTGCCCGGTATCATCGAGACCCTCGCCACCATCGCGGCACAGTTCCTGGCCTGGATCGGGCCGATGGTGCCGCCGATGCTGCTGGGCCTGATGCTGCTGTTCACCAGCCTGATCGGCTGGATCGCGGAGCGGGCGCCGGGGGTGCTGGCCAAGCTCGGGGAGTGGGGGCTGAACCTGGTGGCCTGGATCGCGCCGATGATCGCGCCGATGCTCGTGGCAGCTGGCGGCATCCTCGCGGCCATCCTGGGCTGGATCATCGAGAAGGCCCCGGACATCCTGGCCAAGCTCGGCGAGTGGGGCACGCAGTTTGCCACATGGGCACGCGACGTGGCCGGCCCGGCGCTCAAGACGGCGCTGGGCACGATGTTCAGCGGGCTGTGGACGGAGCTGCAGAAGCTCTGGGGCGCGGCCTTCGCGGACGGCTCGCTTGGGGCCTCGCTGCTGGCCGGCATGAAGCAGGGCATTATCGACGGCTGGGGGGCCTTCTCCGGCTGGTTCGTCGCCAAGCTCAAGACGATGATCCCCGACTGGGCCAAGGGGCCGCTCGGCATGAACGCGCCCACCGCCCCGCCCCCGCCCGGCCTGGCCACCGGCGGCGACGTGACCAAGGGCCAGCGCTACATCGTCGGCGAGCAGGGGCCGGAGTTCTTCGTGGCCCCGGCCGACGGCATCATCGAGCCCCACTCGGTCTACCAGGCGGTGACCGACCCGCTCGCCAGTGTGAGCAGCGCGATCTCGGCTGGCAAACGCCCCGCCCCGCGCGCGCCCTGGGCGGCCGCAGCCCTGGCCGCCGCAGGCGGTGGTGGCGGCGCTGCGCCTAGCGGCTCCGCATCGCTGGGGCCGCTGACCGTGGGCATCACCATCAATAACCCGGTGGTGGATAGCGACGCGCGCCTGGAGCAGTTCAAGCGCGAGGTGCTCGCCGAGGCGACGGCGCAGTTCACCGCCGCCGTGAACCGGCTTACCCTGAGCGGAGTATAGGCATGAGCGACTTCTACACCTTCAACGGCATCCCATTCGTGATGGTCGTGCCCGGCTCGGGCGAGACGCCGCACTGGGCGGTGGCCCTGGACGCCACCGACCGCAAGCTGATCGGCACCGACCGCTTCGAGCGCACCATCCGCTCACGCCAGTACCGGCTGGAGGGCGAGCTGTGGGTGGAGCCCAACGCGGTCCTGGCCACCGCCGAGGGCTCCTGGCGCGCGCTCCAGGACGCCTACGTCGGGGCCACGCTGGCCGCGCTGGTCTCGCCGGCCGGCACCACGAAGTCCTGCATCATCGTGGCCTTTGACGTGGTGCCGCTGCGCGGCGGCGTCGATGGCTATCGCGGCAAGGTCGTCTTCGGCCTGCCAGGCGGGATGGCATGATGACCATCAGCACCGCCCAGCTCCTCGCGCCCATCAAGGTCTGGTCAGCCAGCCTGACCCTCAACGGCGAGCCGGTCGCGATCGGAGAGAACCTGCCCAAGCGCTCGCTGGGCTTCACCCAGAAGCGCGGCATCTGCACGCTCCAGACCGTCGCCTTCCCTGGCGCGGCGGCTGGGGCCGAGGCGGTGGTCACGATCACGCTCAACGGCGAGTCGACCGTGTTCTTCACCGGGCGGCTCGATGCCCGGCCCATCAGCGACCTGCCGCTGAGCTACGAGATCGGCCTGGTCGACAGCCTGGCCCGCCTGAGCGAGCCGCTCGACGACGACCTGGTCTGGAACGGGCGCAGCTTTGTGGACGCGGTGCGCGACCTGCTGCACGCCGCCGGCGTCGCCGACAGCGAGATCGCCGGCATCTTCGACCCCGGCAGCGACTACCGCATCGGCCACACGGCGAAGATCACCGTAGCAAAGGGCACCGACATCTCCGGCGCGCTCGACGGCCTCATGGCGTTCGGCGGGGTCGGCCTGTTCGTGCTGCCCAACGGCCAGATCCAGGTGGCCGACGCCCCCGGCTGGCCGGCCACGCCCGACGCCGACACGCCCGTCTACGCCTACGGGGCCGCCCTCGACGAGTTCGGCTTCATCTCGTCGCGGCGCACGGTCACCGGCCAGGAGGGCGTCGTCGCCCGCTTCACCGCCAAGGGCCCCCGGCTGCCGAACAAGACTATCCCCGACGCCACCTTCACGCTCGCCGGCGTGCCTGGCTCCACCGTGGTGGAGAGCTATCCCTACTGCCAGAGCGAGGCGGTGGCCAAGAAGATCGCCGCCCGCGAGATCGTGCGGCGCAATCGGTCCAGCACTGAGGTGGATGTCACCGCCCCGCTGAATATGAACCTGCGGCCCGGCGACGTGGTGCGGTTTCGCCACGCCGAGCTGGGCTTCCCGACCAACACGCCGGCGATCGTGATCGGCATCGCGACCAGCGACGACGAGATGACCCTGGCCATCAGCGTCGGGGCCAAGCCCGCCGAGGGCTCGATCACGGTCGTGCCGCCGCCACACCCCAGCTTCACGATGTTGTACGAGACGCAGCCGGTGAGCCTCGCGGGCATCATGGCCGTCTCGACCGTGGTGGAGTGTACGGACACCAGCACCGACCCCAGCGGCTTCGGCATCACCGGGCACGCCTGGGCGGCCACCTGCGACGGCAGCGTGAAGCCCACGCCCGAGACGGTGGAGTGGACCTACGACGAGCAAAAGAGCAGCGCGCAGAACCCGATCCCGAACCCGGTCTTTATCTTCCCGACCCTGGAGGGCGCAACGATCTCCCTGACGGTGGAGAGCACCAGCGGCGAGGGGGCCACCCTCGTGCAGGCCATCGTGCCGACCGAGGCCGAGCACTTCACCCGCTCGCTGAGCGTGGCGGCCGGGGCCGAGGGCTGGCGCATCCTGGCCGGCCCGACGGGGTGGCGCGCGTTCACCGGCTCGGCCGACTGTACCGCCGTGCCGAACATCAACGACCAGGGGCCGCTCATCGCCGGCTTCGCCGACGGGAAGCTGTACCTGAGCAACGACCGGCTGCTGACCGCGCCCGACCTGCTGACGACGTTCAGCGGCGCGGTGGGCTGCATCTTCGTGAACGAGGGCAACCCCAACGACGTGCTGGTCGGCGCGGACGCGACGCTCTCACGCAGCAGCGACGGCGGGGTGAGCTGGGCGGCCATCCACACCTTCGAGGATGTCATCCAGTACTGCGAGTCGTCGGTGTCCAACCCCAACGAGATCCGCGTCTGCGCCGGGCCGAGCCTGTTCATCAGCTACGACGGGACAAGCTGGGCCGCGCTGCTCACCGGCCCGGCTGGCACCGTCTGCCGCAAGGTCGCCAGCGCGCCCTGGGGCCACCTCGCGGTCTGGGCCGGCACCGAGGGCGATGTTCAGGCCGCCGAGGATGCGCGGCCCTGGCGGTTCGAGGAGGGCCACGCGATCGACTGGAGCGGCGTCCCCGCCGAGAAGATGCCGTGGGACCTCGCATCAGTGACCGCGATGCAGTACGAGGAGGGCTACATCGTCGCGGCGGGCGATGTGTGCGACCTGGTGCGCGACGGGCTCTACGGCCAGCTCACCTATCTGGCCAACGCCGGCACCGTCATTGAGCTGTACCGGCTGGTGACGAGCGGGCCAGGGACGTTTGTGGCGAGCTACATCACGCAGACGACGTTTGGCGGGCCGCACAAGCTGATCAACCACGGCGGGGTCTTCCCGATCGACACCGCCGGCCAGGCCTACCGCATCGGCTACGGGGCGGCGATGGACCCGGCCCGCCCGCCCGAGCTCATCGTGCTGCCCTCCAACCAGCACGACGCGGCCGACCAGCTGGCGCACTACCTGCCCATCACCGGCTGGGAGCTCAGGAGCCTGCCCGAGGCCAACGCGGCGTGGCTGGGGCTGGACATCAACCCGCGCAACAGCAACGAGTGGCTGATCTGGAGCGACCGGCGCATCTACTGGACGAGCAACGCCGGGCTGGCCTGGACGCAGATCTCCACGCCGTCCTGGGACGCCTTCAGCATCAGGAATCACCCCATCCTGGGGGCCTGCTTCACGGGGCACGGCTCAACGTGGATCTACAGCCTGGGCAGCAGTGATGGCTATCGCAATCAGGGCTCATCGCTCATCGTGGGCGAGCGCGCGGATCTGCTGCGCGGGCGGGTGGCCGGCACCTCCTTCTCGGAGTGGCCCATCACCACCACCGGCCCGATCCAGATGGTCACCTCCCTGGCCCGCGGCTACGACGGCGAAGTCTGGGGCCGGGCCGGGGCTGCCAGCGTGGACATCGGCCACGTCGATTACGACCGGCAGGTCTGGATCGATGTGGGCGCGCTGACTATCCACGAGGTGGGGATAACGCCCTACACCCCCGGCCCGCTGCGCGACCCGACCACCGGGCGGGCGGCGCTGGCGACCTGGAGCAACAACATCGGGCTGACCGCAAACTATCGCACGACGGTGCCGACGGGCGCGATCGCGGCCGGCGGCAGCGTGGTGATCTGCAACGTGGGCATCCTGACCGGCAACCGGGCCGGCATCGCTCAGATCCTCACCATCGACACGGTGCCGAGCATGGTGGTCGTCGCCGGCGGCACCACGCCCGTCGGGCGGATCGTGGCCGGCACCCTGGGCCAGGGCGCGGGCGCGCCCGCCGCCTCCCGAAACGTGGATGGCACCTGGACGATCTTCGCGCACAACGGGGTGCAGTGGGCGGCGACAACCACGCCGGTGATGACGGCGATCTGCCCACAGATCGGAGTCATCGAGCGATGAGTGACACCACCCTCGAACTCGCGCTGCGTCGGCTCGCCGACCAGCTCAAATCCCGCTCCCAGAGCCAGGCGGCCAGCGCTGCCGCCGGTGTCGCCGCCGAGGCCGCCGACGCCGCTGCGGCCGAGGTGGACGTGCATGCCACGCTGCGCCAGTTCGTCCACGGCGTGGGGCCGCTGTATGTGGCCAAGACCAAGAACCCCGACCAGTATGTGGACTGGGCCGAGATTAAGAACAAGCCGACCAGCTTCCCCGGCACTGGCGGCTTCGACCCGGCCGAGCTGGAAATCGACGGCGATCAGATCACGACCGGCACCGTGCCGATCAACCGGCTGCCGGTCGCGGCCGACGGGGTGGCCGACCCCCTAAAGCTGGTGCGGAGCGACGACGGCCGACTGAACGCCGCCCCGGTAGCGGTGGTAATCACCGGCGAGGCGCTGGCGGCAGGCGACTTCGTACGGATGGCGAACACCAGCGGCACGGCGCGGGCCTGGCGCGCCGACGCGACCCTATTCGCCAACGCGGCCATCGGCTTCGTCGCCAGCTCAGCCGGCATCGGCGAGACGGCGATGATCTACTCCGGCGGGGAGAACGTCCACTGCCAGCTCGCCGGCGCGACGGTCGCCGACCTGGGCCTGACCGTCTTCCTGAACACGACGCCCGGCCGCATCGGTCGCCTGCCGCCAAGCGGGACGGGGCAGTTGCTCCAGCCGCTCGGGACGGTGACCGCGATCCACTCGAGCACGGTGGTAAGCGTGCTTGTCCGCTACGAATTTCGCTTTCAACTGTAGGAGGTCCGGCGATGGCTAGTCAGTTTCTCGATATCAACCTGACCACCGGCGTCATTGAGCGGCAGACGCCGATCACGACCTCGGCGGGGGCCGGCGACGCCGGGAAGATCCCGGCCGTGGGCGCAGACGGCAAGCTCGACCCGAGCCTGATGCCCGCGACCGGCGGCGACAGCTCCGAGACCATCACGACCTCAGAGGCGCTGGCGGCGGGCGACTGGATCAACATCCACCAGGTCAGCAACGTCCGCCGGGTGCGCAAGGCGCTGGGCACGGACACGACCAAGCCCGTCCACGGCTTCGTGAACACGGCGGTGAACAGCGGGGCTGACGCGGCGGTCTACACGCGCGGCGTCAACGGCAGCGTCCCCCTCTCGGGCTTCACCGTGGCCGACGCCGGCGTGCCGGTCTTCCTCTCGGCCGGCACCTCGGGCGGCTGCACCAAGACGCCGCCGTCGGCGGCGGGCAACATCGTGCAGCGGCTCGGGTTTGTGGTCGAGGTCGCGGGCGTGGTGCGGGTGCAGATGGATGTGAGTATGATCGTGAAGCTTTAGCAGCGAGGCGGCGATGGCACGCAAGGTTCTCCAGCTCAATGTGGCGACCGGATTGTTTGAGGTCACGCCGGCGATGACCGAGGCGAGCGAGGTGGACAGCACCCCGACCGCCGCGGGCATCCCGCGCGCCGACGGCACCGGCGTGCTTGCGGTGGGCTGGATCCCCGACTCGGTCCGGACGGTGAACGTCGAGGAGTCTGACGGGGTGCCCGCGCTGACCGACATCGGCACCCTCGTGTTCGACGCCGGCACCGTGGCCTTTCTGGGCGGCGGCAAGGCCCGCATCACGGGCGGGGGTGGGGACACCATCAATCTCCAGGGCCGGCCGGTCGCGGCGAATGCGCCCGATTATGGCCAGGCGCTGGTGTGGACGGGGTCGAGCTGGGCGCCGGCCACGGTCTCGGGCGGCGGCGGCAGCGACTGGCTCACCGCCGTACAGCTCATCGGCCTGGTCGACGGGGTGAACCGGGAGTTCGCCCTTCCCGCGCCGGCCCTCCCCAGCTCGCTGACCGTGTACGTGGACGACGGCTCGTTGACTGAAGCGGCGTTCACCACGCCCAGCCACGAGAACGTGGTACTGGGCATCACGCCAACAGTAAACGCAGGGGCGTTTGGAGGATACTGGGGCAGTAGCCCGGCGACGTGCCTCGTGGACGGAGAGCTCAATCAAACGATATTCTGGACGCCAGCCTACGCCACGCCGGTTGTCTCCTGGGGCCTATCAGCGGCGAAGGAGATCGCGAGGGTCGCGGTCTACGCAAGTACATACGGCGGCTACGGTGGTATCAGCACTTACATGCTGGAATATTCCGACGACAATGTGATCTGGCTGACCGCTGCGACCAACATCCCGTCGAACGGGGTCTTCACGCTGAGTCCCCAGACCTCGCATGTCTGGTGGCGCATCACGGGACTGACCAAAGGCAGCTACGAATGGTCATCATACGAAATGATCCTGGAGACGGCGCTGGCGACCGTGGAGACGGTGACATGCGACACCGCGCCGGCCATCGGGACGGTGCCGCGGGCCTCGTTCCGCATCGTGCCGACCGTTGTGACTGGCGGGGGCACCACCAGTACCGACAGCGGGCCGGGCGGCACGATCGCCCTCTTTGACCGATACTGGTAAGGTATACCAATGGCAACGACACCGCAGTTTGTGGGCACGGCCCACATCGAGCTGACAAAGTTTATCGACAGCGATGGCACGAACTACAAGTCCGTGTTTGTCCCTGCGTCGGGCGGGTCACGCTTGATGGCGCTCGCGGCAGGCTCGGATGATACCGCTGCACGCCAGTTCCATATCTCGCTTGTCGCCGCAAGTGTCCGCTATAAGTTCGACACCTTCACGGTTCCTGGGGCGACTGTTACCCAGCCGACAACCAATTTCAATATCCTCGATGGGGATTGGCTCAGGTGGCTCGTTGCGATGGAGTACCACCTGCTCATGCCGTCAGGGATCACCATTGAGATCGCGCCGGTTGTCGCGGTAACCGCCGGCAAAGAGGTCAGCATCTTCGCCTTCGCGGGGGACTTCTAATGTTCGGCTATCCCAAGCGCCAGGTGGTGACAAGGCATGTCGGCCCGAACGTGCCCCTCTTCGACCCGTCAGGGGATAGCCGCTGCTCGGGCTGGTGGCGCGCAGACCGAGGTATAGGCCTGAACGCCAGCTACGGTATGGTCAATAGCTGGACGAGCATGCTTCAAGACGGGAAGGTGCTCCTCCCGGTATCAGACGCACTGCCTGGCTATGTCGCAGATCAAACCAACGGCTTTCCGTCGATAGCGTTTGGATACGGCGTTACCGGGTTTCACGTCCCTGGCCTTCTTCATACCGGCGACACCAATGCGGCAGTGACGTTCGTGAGCAAATGCCCGTACTTCACTGGTTCGTCAACCTTCTTCACGGTCAGCGCACTCGCTATTCCCAACGTCGCTATGGGGATCATCGATAACTACTCTGGTTGCTTGGCTCTCTGGGGCAACAATGCGTCAACCTACAATAATGGGTGGCGTATGTGGGCAAAACCCGCCGTCATTACGTGGCGAATCGGACCAATCAGTGAGACAAACCCGCTATGCAAGCAGCGGGTTGCGTTCAACGGTTCGGCGGTGCTTGACTGGAATGCGGGCCAGGCATTCGCCCCGACCGAGTCGGCACTCCTGAGCGTGATGAACTGGGTGCAGTACGCGACCTATCTGCACGAGGTCATCGTGCATCGTGGCGAGATCAGCGACGTTGAGGTTGCAACGATGCACATGGCGCTGGGCCAGCAGTATGGGCTGGGGGTGTAGCGATGTACGGATTTCCCACACGAAAGCAATCTCCATCGCGCCCGCTGGCCGTCGGACAGACGCGGTTCGATCCTTCGGGCGACCCGCGATGTACCGGCTGGTGGCGAGCTGACAAAGGGGTGAGGCTTAACGATGGGTACGTGACGAGCTGGGCGAATCAGCTCCCGCCATTTCAGCAGTTTACGACAGGTGCTGAGTACTCCCCGGCGTACATGCCGAGGGCGACCAATGGGTTCCCTGCGCTGAGAATGGTAGGCGGCGTCTCTAACCACAGCGTGTCCCAGCTTGCCCAAGCCGGCGACACGGAGTGTACGCTTACCTACGTGATGCGCTTCCCGGCGTATGGGAACACTGAGAGCGGCGGCACGCACATCGAATTCGATGGCCAGGCATTCTCGATAGGCATCTGGTCGAACTGGCTTCGTCCAAACGTAAACGGTGGTTGGCAGAACTGGATGGACAACGGTACGGAGATATGTACGGGCCTCATCACAGTCGCGGTGATCACTGCCCGCGTTTCAGTTGCCACGCCGACCGACGGGAATCGATACTTCACGTTCAATATCAACAGCCGTGCGAAACGCGGGCCCTATGCGAAGGTCGGCGTGATGACAATGACGCCGTCGAGCAGCCTCACCATCCGCGGGGAATCTCGCCGGATAGCGTTGCTTCACGAAGTAATCTACTTCCGGGGTGCCCTCTCTGACGACGACGTGAACACGATGCACACCCTTCTACAGCAGCAATATATCGCCGCGTAGCGGCAGGAGCCCACCATGCCAGCTTTCTCGATCGTCAGCCAGATCCCCAGTTTCGACGATATGATGCCCGGCGAGCAGTGGGGGGCCTTGAACGCAATCGTCGCCGCGCATGCGAAGGCGATCATCGAGGCCCTGGAGCTTGCCAACACGATCGCCGACGCCAACAGCCTGGACGAGATCGTCGCCGCGACCCCGGAGGGCGCCGGCGTCATGGGCTCGACGGAGATCACCAAGGAGCGCGCTTTGGCGATCCTTGCGATGGGCGGCCACTTCCTCACGCACGTCAACACGGCGCTCGCCGAGGCCGGCGGCCTGACGCCGAAGCAGATCCTCTACAAGTACTGGCAGCGGCCAGCCGCGTAGGAAGATCACAAAAAAGGCCCCGGGAGCTCGCTGCTCCCGGGGCCTTTTTTGTGCGTTCCGGCTGTTACGCCGCCGGCGTTATTCGTTCAGGGTGTTCGGGCCGTTCGGGCCGTTCTGCCCGTTCCGAACGGTCTGAACGGCCAGCTGGGGCCAGTTCTGGAACGTCGAACAGCGTAACACCGCCCTGAGTCTCCCACTCGCGGATCATCTCGCCGACCCGCACCGCCGCGGTGCCGCCGTTGGCACCGAGGCCGAGCCGGCGGGCCAGGGCGCGGTTGGATGTCTGGGTCAGCTCCTGGGCCTTGGCCAGGGTCTGGCCGTCGGCGAGCAGGCCGACGATGGTGGGCATGGCATCGGTGATCAGGCGGCGCACGTGCAGGTGCAGCTCGGTCGGCTCCCAGGGCTTGGTCGGTGCCGGCGCGGCGGCCACCGCAGCCTGGGAGGCCGGGGCGGCCTTTGCCTGCTCCAGCCGGTCGCGGAAGGGCTGGGCCGCGTCGAGGATCGCGGGGAAGCTGCGCGCCCGCCGGCTGGCGATCTGGGCGATCTCCTGAGCGCTCGGTCGGCGCACCGAGATCTCGTAGGCGTTGCCGCGCTTGTCGGGGTAGTTCCAGATGCCCCGACCATCAGGCACACCCTTGAGCTTGATGCCGGGGCCAACCATCGCGGTCCAGGTGGCCTGGTCGACGTTGCCCAGCAGGCGGGTCTTGAACAGCGCCTTGAGCGCCAAGTCGAGGCCAGTGGACTCCTTCAGTGTGTTGTGGGCGACGAGGAACAGAAACACGTCCACCTTGCGGCCCTGCTCGGCGATGTTACGCATCGCCAGGACCAGGAGGTCGCCGAAGATCCGGTAGAGGCCGCCGAGCTCATCGACGTAGATCACGACGGGATCGCCGTGGGGCATGTCCTCGTGGTAGAACGGCATGCGCCGGTCTACCTCGGCCGCCGCCCACAACAGCACGGCCATGATCTCCATGCGGTCGCGGGTGTACTCGAAGTGGCCTGCGAGCGGGCGCAGGTCGGTCTGCTGGTCGCGGCTGTGGTAGAGCGCCAGGTTGGTGGAGGCCCAGATCACCTGCTCGCCCCGGCTGATGTCGCCGACGAGGAAGGCGATCTGGGTCTGGGTCTTGCCGTCGCCCTCCGAGCCCACCACCAGGGTGTGCCGCCGCTCCGACGCGGTGAGCCGCTGCGGGTTCGGCTGCGGCGGTACGGGCGGGGCCTGTGCCTCGGGCTCGGGGAGTGCGACACGAGCCGGGAGGCGCTGCTGCATCACAGGAGGCGGTGACGACTGGGGTGTTGACCGACGCTGGCGCTCCTGCTGCTTCTGATCTCGGATGTACTGTGTGACACCGATAATCGTCATCAGCGTCAGCACGCCGATGATCGCTGCGGGGATATCCTCCAGCGCGAAGTCGCCCTGCCTCGGCGTGGCCTGCGCCATGATAGCGATGAGATGCAGCAGATTCATAGGTCCCTCGTTTCGCGCCGCTACTTCGACCGCCTCCCGGTGAACACATAGCGGAGCATATCCCACATGGTGCGCGCCAACCACTCCGGGCCAGCGGTCAGGACGGCTGAGACCAGGCCGCGCAGCACACTGCTCGCCGCAACCTGGGACATGATCGTCGGGGAGCCTGGACCTGGGTTCACTCCGAGGCCAAGGTAGGTCGTGTACCAGTCGAAGAGGCCGACACCCATCCACACCACCCACGCGCCAGGGTTCGCGAAATACCACTCCCCATCGGTTCGCTTGAATGGAACGCGCCATTCCACCACCGAGAAGATGATGGGGAGCGGGCACAGGAAGGCGTAGACCAGAAAGGCCGGCGGGATGGGCGCCTGATAGGACATGTTCAGGAAGCGCAGGATGGCGTTGAACATCACGATGAGGCCGTCGACCGTCCAGCGTGCGCCCAGCACCCAGATCACCGCGCTCATGAGCATGCCGACGAATCCAATGGAGAACCCGCCGATGCCGCCGGGTTCGAGGGGGGCGTTCCTCCGCGTGGTCGGGCCGATGTCTTTGCTCGTGACGGCCATGGGAAATCTCCCTTCGCGACGTGCTACGATGTAGACACGCCTGTCTCGAATGAGCACTCGGGAGAGGCGGCCGCGCCGGTCTAGACCACCGGCGCGGCATCCTCAGTAACTATACACCAGGTTGACCAGCGTGAATAGATCACCGGCGCATGGTGGGCGTTCGAACGCCGGTGAATGCCCGCAGCACACACACGTCGGCATTCAGTTGGCACGGCGGAGGGACTCGGCGAGCTGGGCCAAGAAGTCGCGCACCTGATCATCGGGAAGGAACCAGTGCATGAGCGGCACCGGTGAGAGGCGCTCGGCATCAGCGTGCAGCCGTGTCTGGATAGCCTCACTGGCCTCCTGGCCGCGCTCGTTCCATTGCACGTAGAGGTCGCTGATATGCACCGTCATCACCAGCGCGCCCGCATAGTCCACAAAGACACCGACGACGGTCAGGTCGTTTCCGTAGAGACTGATCACGGCGTGGTAGTTTCCGGTACGCTGGTGCCGGACGACCCCCGTGGCGATACGGCCCGGGCCGAGCTGGTGGTGCTCCGTCTTCGTCGCCCAGAGCGCCGCATCGTCGGCGGATGCGGTGACCACCTTCCATCTCCTGATCTGCTCCGGTGATGGTGGCGGCACACGCCGCCCGCGATGGAGTGGCATCATCTACTCCTTGCCGTTTCTTCGCGTGCGAACGCCAAAAAACGCGCCTAGTCGAAGTCCAGGCTTGCGGCTTGCGCCGCAAGCTGGAGCTGCGCTTCGATGTCGCCGGCGAGGTTGCGCGCGCGCATGTCGGGAGCCTCGCCACTGCCCAAGGCCATCTGCCCCGTTTGCAGTAGAAATCCCAGCAGCGCCCACTCGCCGAGCATCCGCGGCACCGGGCTGCCCCGGCCCGTCACCCGCACACCGCGCAGATAGGTGAGCATCGCCTCAAATCGGGGGTCATTCGCGGGCAGACTGGCGATCCACTCGCGCAGGCTGCTGGTCTCACGGTCACTCATGAGGGCTCCATCAGAAATACCGCTCGCGAACGGGATTTATCGCTATCTGGCCGTTCGCGAGCGAGCTGGTATCACGAGAACAGGGCGTTTTCCGCAGCAGAACGCGAAACGGCATAGTTTAAGAAATCCCGTTCGCGAACGGGATTTACCGCCGTGGTGGGTGCGGCGTCCCAAGCTCGGCCCGGGCGATCGCCGCCAGGCGGGTCTTGCCGAAGCTGCCGAGGAGCGATTGACGCGCCTTTTCGATCTGATCGACCCAGCCAGCGACATCGCCGTCGGCCGCGCGCCGGCGGTTCAGCACCTCGGTGGCGAGCCCCGCCGCCTCGGGATCCATCGCGGCGATCGCGGCGAGGAGTTCTTCGGGCGTGCGTGGTATGCTCACGTCGTCACCGCCTGAAGCTTATGGCGCAGCAGGCGCTCCAGACCCTCGGCGACGCGGTAGATCGCGCGGTCCAGCATCGTCACCAGCGTCTGGCCATCGAGCGCGGTGCGCACCGCACGCTCAATGTGCTTGGCGTTGCCGCCAGCAAGAATCACCTCGGACTGGCTCAGTTGGCTGCTCCAGCGCGGCATCACCACGGCCACAATCGCGGCACCGATCTCCTCGCCTGCGCGGGTGAGATCCTCCGCGACGCTCATCGGCTTGCCGCGGTAGAACACCGTCGGCGTATCCATGTCCATCGCCGTCAGCAGGTCGAGCACGCTCACCTGCAGATCGGGCACGCGGATCATCACCAGCTCGCGGGCGCGGTCCGCGATATCCACGGCGCCCTTGCGGGTGTTGCCCTCGGTGCCGGGGATAACGGCCAGACCCTCGGTGCCGCCGAAGTCGGTGGTGCCGCCGCCGCTGTCGAGGATGAGGCGCTTGGCCAACAGCGTGCCGTTGGCCATCGGGTTGCCCGCCTCGGTGAACATCATCGAACAGGCCACCGCCACGTGCTGCTCAATGATCAGCGCCATCGTCACGCGGAGCTTGTACTCCACCTCGCCATAGGTGAAGTGATGCACGGTCTTGCGGCCCTCACCCTTGAGCCATGCCAGCAGGGCTGGCTTCTCGGCAATGTCGGCGGCGGGCAGACCGCCGGCGAACACGATGTCGGCCTCGACGAGGGCCTTGGGCTTCTTGCTTCGCCCGACCTGATCGTGGGTGACGCTCGGCGGGAGGGCGTCCGCGATGGAGGCCAGGTGGAGGATCTTGTAGGCGTCACTGCCCATGCGATCCCGGGCCGAGCCAATGCGCGCCAGGTCGGTACTGCCACCGCGTAGGGCATCGGCGCCGACGAGGAATATGCCCTTGCGGGTGACGCCGCGGCTATCGCTATCAATGCCGGCCGGGCCATCCAGGTAGATGAACGGGCAGAGGGTGCTGCCATTGAGCGAGTCGGAGGTGGTGGTGGGCCGACGAACCACCGAGTCGACCGCAACCATCGGGCCGCCGTGCCGGCGGTACTTGCACTTGCGGTTGCCGACATCAACAGTCACCGGGACGGGCGTGGGCATCACAGGCTCCTTCAGCTGCGCGGTCATACCATACCTCCCACAGCGGCAGCCCCAACGCTCGGCACGGCGCCAGGCGGGATCGCATCTGGGAGCGCCTCGTAGGTCGCGTGGTTCATCGTGGTGGGGTCGTAGGCCACCCAGCCCTGCTGCGTACTACCCGCCCCCCACGCGGCCATAACGAGGCCGGGACAGCGGCTACTCCGGGCCAGAGCGGTGAGGGGGCCAGCATCGGCTGGCGGAACGACCGGCGGCGGGCAGGTCGCCACGGGCGTCGGCGGCACGGGCGATGGCGTCGGGATGAGTGCGGCAGTGGGCAGCGTCGCGGCGTCCGTCGTAGAGAGGGGCGCATGCTGGCGCGCCGCCGATGGTGTATCCAGAGCGAGCGCCTGTGGCGCACAAGCCCACAGGAGCGGGACGGCCATGATCAGGACGATGGCGATCTGGTGGCGACTGAAACGCGGCACTGGCATGGTGGTTTCCTTTTTGCTATACTCGCGCACGGGCCGTGGGGTTGGTTTCCGTCCCCCGCGTGTTGGGTAGATGTAAGCTACACAACACAGCGGCCCATTTCTCAGCACATAGTGCAGCGTAGGGCTACAGTGCTGTCCGATAGCGAACTCGTCCGGATGAAGGGGCGTAGGCTAGATAGCACGCGCACGCTCCAAGGGCAGGAAGCGCGTCGTATGCCGCTCGAAGTTCAGCGGAGCAACGCCGATGTCGCCATTACGATTTTTCAGGACGTGGAGTTCGGCCAAGCCCTTCTTTGTAGTCTCAGCGTCATACAGCTCCTCGCGATAGAGCGCCCAGACCTGCGAGGCATCCTGCTCGATGCTCCCCGAGCCACGTAGGTCGGAAAGCTGCGGCACATGGCTCGCACGGCCCTCAACCGCGCGCGAGAGCTGTGAGAGCGCCAGCACGGGCTGGCCAAACTCTCGTGCCATCTGCATAAGACCACGGCTAATCTCGGTGACACGCCGCACGTCATCGGCGCGCGGGTCGGTACTGTCCACAAGTTGCAGATAGTCCACAATCCAGAAATCAATCGGCCGCATCAGCGCCAGCCTGCGGGCGCGCGAGCGTATAGAGTAGACATTGATGGCGCTCGTGTGATCGATAAAAATTGGCAGCTCGCTGATATGTCCTAGCGCATCCATTGACGGCCCATCACCTCGCCTCATGAGGCTCTTGGTTGCTCCAGCTGAGCAGCCTGTTGCCATCGCGAGCAGCCGTTGGAGCAGGAGCTTGCGGTTCATCTCTAGCGAAAAGATTCCGACTGCATAGCCTTGGCGTGCTAACCCGTCGGCAATCGAGAGAGAAAGAGCCGTTTTGCCGACACTCGGGCGGGCTGCGAGGATGATCAGTTCGTCGTTTTTCATCCCGCCGGTGATCGCATCAAGATCGGGGATAGTTGTCGTCAGGCCGGGTAACCCATTGTCTTCGTCGGCCTGTTCGACATCCTCGAAATACTCGCCTGCGACCTGCGAGAGTGAGACGAACTCCTCTGAGGATCGCCGTTGGGCTACGGCAAAGAGCGTGGCCTCGGCCTTGTCAAGCGTGACTTCTAGCGTGTCACTCTCGTCATAGCCGAGTGCGACGATCTTCCCGCCTGCCTCGATCAACCGCCTGAGGACGGCAGTACGCTCGACGCTGCGGGCGTAGTACTCAATATGAACTGCGGTCGGAACATCGCCCAAGAGCTCACCGAGGAAGGACATACCACCAACCAGATCGAGTCGCTCCTGGCGGCGTAGTTCGGTCGTCACCGTGGTGAGGTCAGGTGGCTCACGGCGACCATAACACGTCAGCATGGCTGAGTACACCAGGGCATGCTTCTCAAGGTAGAAGAACTCAGGCAAGAGCCAGCCTGCTACTGCTACAATGGCTTCGCGGTCGAGAAGGATCGACCCAAGGGTGGCCCTCTCAGCTGAAAGGTCACACGGCACAGATTTCACGCTCATGCGGCATCCTCACTCTGCGGCGGGTACTCGGATCGGAATCGAGCCATCACTGCATGCTTTGCCTCCTGCGTCTCCGCATTGCGCAACCGCCGAAGCCACGTTCCCCGCTCAGTTCCACTTAATCGCGGATCGTAGAGAAGCGGCGTGTCATCCACCGGCTCTGCATTCCCCAACGAGTTCGAGCCTTGACTACCAACACGTGGGCGGCGAAGTCGGGCAGGCGCATCAGGACGATCACTGCCGTAGCTGCCCTCCGATCTCCAGCGGCGCAGAGTGCTGCGCACCGCCGCCAGCCAGTCCCGAACCTCTCCACCGAGTTTCACAGCGAGGATGGCCCGACCAACCCAGTACCAGCCATACCCGCCTGTTGGCACATCATGCTCGCTGGCTAACTGTGCCAGAGCTCCATCGTCGAGGTTGTCAGTAATCGGGCAGACCATATGCCACATAGCGAGCGGGTGATGGCCAAGAGGGAACTCTTCTGCGGGGGGAGTGGGTGGTTCGGATTCGCGCGTAAGCGCATCCCGTTCCTTCCTTCCTTCCTTCCTTCCCATGTGATCCGGTAGCGGATCAGAGAAATTGACCTCCTGATCCGGTAGCGGATCAGAGAAATTGACCTCCTGATCCGGTAGCGGATCAGAGAAATTGACCTCCTGATCCGGTAGCGGATCAGAGAGGTTCGCTCTCTGAGCTACGCGAGCTGATGCCAGATCAGAGAGATTGACCTCCTGATCCGCTACCGGATCAGAAAGATCGAGAGCCATCTGGTTGGGCGGTAGGGACATGCCCGTCAGAGTGTGGTCGAAAAGCTGCACACGCCAGGCTGCAATGATCGCCTCGGCCTGGTCGCTGCTCTCATGCTCTAACTGGCGAAGTGGGATGGTATAGATCGGCTGCGACTTCGGCTTCCCACCACCAGTCTTACCTGCACCAACCAAGTGATCAAACACCCGACGGCCAGCCTCGACGATGAGACCGAGATCAAGCAACTTGCGTAGACGTGGATGGACGCTCTTCTGATCCATCCCTCCGATAGCAGCGATCTGACGCTGATTGAACCCACTCTGCTCCGGGAAGGCGAGCATAAGCCAACGCAGTGAGTACCATGTGGCTAACAGCGCTGGCGGCTCCGGGCGTGCTCCCAGTTTGATAGTGCCGTCTGCAAGCACCACACTGTCATAACGACCAGGATTACGGCAGCGCTCGGCCACGATGAGCGGTATCGCAGTGCGATATACCTCTCCCTCGATCGCCGGCGGTCGGGTGTGAAGCATACGGTCTGGAATACTCATATGTGCATACCTATGACAACGCTCTACCAAGCTATTCGGTGGAGCGCAACTCATTACCCAAGAATTACTTGGGGGTGTCTAGCGGTTCTATCATCAGTCAGTCGCTATCCGTCGTCTGAGACGCCGTAGCGGCCCTCGATAAGCCGCAGAAGCACATAACTCGCATCGCTGGCGGTATCAGCAGCGATATCTCGCGCTCTGCGGAGTGACGTAAGATTGCTCTCCGGCACGTGACCGGATAGCTGCTCGATGAAACTATCGAGGAGATCCCTTTGATTGCGTGCGCGGTCGGCGATGGTACGTGCGGCATTCACCGCATCGCGCCGTGCAGACTCAGCGCCGTCTGGCCAACGCCGGCGCTTAGTAGGCATATCCGGTGTCCTTGCATAGTGGCATCGGGCGTTCGCGCGATATAGCGAGCCTCATTGACACCTATCCGGGTGGCTGGCAGGTATCATCGGGGTACGACACGCGTTTCGCGAGATGCGATGATGGTGATACGCGTATCCGTAGAGATACGCGCGACTCCGTGGGCGGACGCGATCTTTTCTCGGCGATAGAGTTAAAATGGGTAGTGCCTTCGTCACTGAATAAACATTGCACAAGGGGTTTAGGTTGCTAGGGTGGCATGGGCTGGCGATGGACGCTGGCCACTTGTTTGAGGATGATGTATGGATCACCATCCCCTAGTCAGCGCTTGGATACGCGACCTAGCGCTGACTCACGCCACCACCACTCGCGCCCGTTACAGTCGTATCCTGAACTGCCTCATCCGCGACCTACCTGAGGGTGTGTCTCTCGCCAACTGCACAGATCGCGAGATTCGCACCTACCTGGCCATGCGTGCCGAGGCGGGCATCAGCGCTCGCACCCAGCGCCAGACACTTAGCGCAATGCGCTGCTGGTCGCTATGGGCGATGCGGGAAGGCCTTCGCATGGACGATCCGACTCGGCTGATCACCTGGCCGAAGCTGCCGAAGACACGGATGCGGCCGCTTTCTGCGGCCCAGCTGCGCCAGCTCCTCAAGTTGCTGCGTGATGGCCCGCCCTCGCGGCGGGGCGTCTCAAACTGGCAGTGGGAGCGCAACCGTCGGGCGCTGCTGCTGATGCTCTACGCAGGCCTGAGGCTCTCCGAGGTCGGAGCGCTGCTATGGGAGCAGATCGACCTGGAGGCGCGGTTGCTCTATGTTGAGGATGGGAAGGGGGCGAAGGATCGGACGTTGCCGATTCACCGCGAGCTCCTGGCTGCCCTGTACGCCGTTCCTGCGCAGGAACGGGTGGGCTCGGTAGCGGGGTCGCGGAAGGGCAAGCCCATGGGGCCGAAGACGATGGCGCATATCTGCCAGCGCTGGCTGCCGTCAATGGGGATCGAGGATGTGACGGCGCATAGCCTGCGCCGCACCTGCGCCACCTTGATGCGGAGAAACGGATCTGATCTCGAGGCGATCCGGGGCATGCTGGGGCATGAGAGCCTGGCGACTACAGAGATTTACCTGGGGCCTGACCCCGAACTGCTGCGGCGCGGGGTGGATCAGTTGCCGGACATTGATGCGTTGCTAGAGGCTCCACCTGACATCCGAGCGCTGCCAAAGAGACGAGCTACGGGCGACTAATTTGGTATAATGTTCTAGTAGTAATATGAGCTCTGGCGGGCGAGAACCACCAGTTCTGACAAGCATCCCGCCCATCAGAGCTGATAGTAATTAGAACATTATTTCAACCATGATATTCATTGGTATAAAGCTCCCTGTCCCCCAGCCAAAAATTTGAGCCGGCACCACAACAGTGTGGTGTCGGCTCATTTATGTTATTGGTAAGGTGCGCCAGGTACGGTTGTTCGCCCCTGCAAGGGGACGCAGCATAGCCTGTCACCGCTGGAAACAGCGGTTTGGCATGGCGATGAGAACTTTCCCTTCGTGGCTCACCCGCTTGAGCCGCCAGGGAGGCATCTAGCCGACCACCCGCTTTCGCAGGCGGTTCCGGCGTCGGCGCAGGCCGACGCCCGACGCGCTGCGCCCGGCGATGCGGTTTCAGCCGCCCGCTATGAATGCCTTTGCATGAGCAGACGGCGCGCCCACCACGTTAGAGGGGCTTGCATGTTGCCAAGATAGTGCTATACTGACACTAATTAGTGTCAGTATAGCACTATCCGCCACGACCCACAGGAGCCCCACGATGATCATCCCATGGGTGGCCTTCCTCAAAGAAGACGAGCAACTGCTGATCGAGACACCAACCCGCCGTCGCATCGCCAACGGCCCCGGCGCGGTGATCACCCCGGCCCTCTCCCGCGTCAGCCGCCGCGAGGCCATCGCGCTTGGGCCAACCGACTACCTGCGCGTGCGCGATACGCTCAGCGGCGAGCTACGCAACGAGACCGGCCCGAAGCTGCTCTTCCTCGGCCCCGGCGAGGAGGTGGCCGAAGAGCTACAGGCCATCCCGCTCAAGCGAGGCCAGTATATGCGCCTGATCGACCAGAGCAGCGGCGCGATCCGGGTTGAGCGCGGCGAGGGGCGGGTCGTCCTTGCCCCAACCGAGGCTATCCTGGAGGATGTGCGCGACGGGATCAACATTGATGAGCAGACGGCGGTGCTGGTGCGCGACACCATCGCGGGCGGGCTGGAGCTGATCACCGCGCCGCAGGTCTTCGCGCCCGCGCCAACCCAGCAGATCGTCGAGGTGCGGCGGCGGGTGCGCCTGGAGGACCACGAGGCCGTGGTGATTAAGGAGCGTAGCGGGGCCTACCGTATCCGCACCGGTGCCGACGCCGAGCGGGCCTTCTTCCTCGGCCCCTACGACGAGCTCGTCACCTTCCGCTGGTCGAGCGGCCTGCACAAGGATCGCCGCGAGCTGAAGATCACCCACCTCGACCAGCGCCCGAAGTTTATGTGGTACGAGCTAGAGGCCCGCACCCAGGACAACGTCGAGCTGACGATCGGGATCACCTTCTTCTGGCAGATCGTGGGCGTGGAGCGCATGGTGCGCACCACCGACGATACGCCCGGCGATGTCTGCTCGCACGCGCGCAGCCAGATCATCCAGTCGGTCTCGCAGGTGAGCCTGGAGCGCTTCCTGGCCGCCTTCAACGCGATCATCCGCGAGGCGGTGCTGGGCGGGGGCGACAGCTTCTACGATGAGCGCGGGGTGGTGCTGCACGCCGTGGAGGTGCGCGCCGTCTCCTGCAAGGACCCGGCGACCCAGCGGGTGCTCCAGGAGATCATCCAGGAGACGACCAACCGGCTGAACCGGCTCCAGCAGCAGGAGAGCGAGAACGAGGTGCGGCTGCGCCAGATCCGTGGCGAGACGGAGGCCGAGGAGCTGCGCGGCCGGCTGATGGATGTGCGCCGCGTGGTGGAGCTGGCCCAGGCCGAGATCGGCGGGGCCGCCGAGGCCGGGCGGGTGCGGGCCTTCCTGGACGCTCTGGGCGCCGAGCTGGCCCCCGCCGAGAAGCTGGCCGTCTTCCAGACCCTGCGCAAGCAGGAGGCTCTGATGGCGCTCAGCACCGGCAGCGCCAGCCTCTTCTTCACCCCCGAGGACGTGGACCTGCGTATCCAGACGCGCTAGCGCGTTGGCGCGCGCCCTCTGGTTTATGATTGCGAGTTGGTGGCTTTGCCACCAACCCGCAATCATAAAGACCACAAGGCTCAGTGCCTCAGTGCCTCAGTGCCTCAGTGCTCTACCCCTCGCCGGCGAGCAGGCGGCGGGCCAGCATCTCGCCGCCGACGAGGTCGACCAGGTGGGCGAGCTGGTTGTCCTCGTATGCCTGGTTGAAGATCGCGGCGTCGAGGGCCAGCACCTTATAGAAGGCCCGCTGGGCTGCCTCGGGCTCTCGCGAGGTCTTAGCGATAGCGACGCCGTGGGGGATGATCACATCGAGCATGGCCAGGGGGTAGCGCACGGGCAGGCCGATCTTCACATGCACCTCGCCGATGCGCAGGCGGCGGGCGGCGTAGTCGGCCCCGTAGCTGCCGCCAAAGAGCTGGATGAACCACTCGATGATCGTCCGGTGCAGGCCGGCCATGGGCACGCCATCAATGAACTCGACCGCGTTGGCGTGGGTGCCCAGCCGGCCGTAGAACTCCTCGGCCATCTGCGGTCCGCGAACCGCCGCCTCGCCCGCCAGATCCCCGAGCAGCGCGGCCTCCTCGGCGCTCAGCCCCATCAGGGCGATCAGCTCGTCGAGCACCGCCGCGCCCTTGACCCCCCAGCTGCTACGACTCCTCAGTTGTCCATTCATGCCGCCGCTCCTTTGCATAGTGTGCTGCTGCCGCGTGTCAGGATAGCGCCCGCATTGTACTCTATAGCGGCGGGCAGAGGGATTGAGCCTGTCAATAGGAAGGTGCGAGCGCAGCGAGCCACCAAGTTCAGTGCCTCAGTGGCTCAAGCATGCTGCTCAGTGCTATAGTGGCGCAACCGGGTGGGGCGGGCGCTGTGAATAGGTCGGGCAAATATAGACACCAGAGATAGATAGGGAACAGGGATGATGTAGCGCCTTTACACAAGGTGTATACTTATATGCGGCTCACTACGATGATACATGCGCCGCGCCGGCTATGCTTTATGTCGTAGAGGTGGGCCATGATCTACACACCCTACGCCTGGCTGCCGCTCGCCAGCGCCATACTCCTCGCCTCCATCGCCGTCTACGCGGGCTACTATCGCCGTTTGGCAGCGTGCCGACCGTTCCGCGCGCTCATGTGGCTATCTTCCCTGTTCTCCCTGATCTTTGCCCTCAACTTGGTCGTCGCCCCGCTCGGCCTGCGAGTGCTCCTGCTCCACCTGATCTACATCCCAGGCGCCTTCATCGCACCAGCCATCCTGATCATGGTGGTCGAGCATACCGGTCACGCCGCCTGGATCACCCGCCGACGTCTGGGAGCCCTCCTGATCGTCCCTGTCGTCACCGTTATATTGACCCTGACCCCGCCGCTCTACCCGCTGTTTCGCCATAGCCCCCAGATGATCGTCGATGGCTCGCTGAGCAATGTTGTGTTCAGCCGAGGCCCCTGGTACTGGATCTACTACGGGTACGGAACCGTGCTCAGCATCTGCGCTCTGGCGATCCTCACTGTGTCCCTGCTGACCCACGCGCAGCGCCGACAGGAAATGTTGCTGCTCATCCTGGGCATCATCGTCCCCTTTCTTGCCGACATCCTCACAACACTACGCATTACGCCCCTGCCCGGCTATGCCTGGACACCGCTGCTGCTCGCCTGCACCGGCGTGATCTACGGCTGGGCGCTGCTGCGCGGCCAGATCTTCACCGTCGTCCCGATCGCCCGCGGTGCGGTGATGGATCATATCGAAGATCTGGTGATCGTGCTGAGCACCCAGGGGCAGATCGCCGACTTTAACAGCGCCGCGCAGGTCGTCTGCGGGATTCCCCCGCAGGCCATCGGCGCGTTGGTCGATGTGCTTCCACCAGCATGGGCTGATCTGCTTCGGTGCCATGATCGCGAGCCCATGGGTAAGTCGGAGGTGACGGTCGGCCTCGGCGAGGAGCGGCACATCTATGATCTTGTTGTCTCGACGATCAATGATCGGCGCGGTAGGCCGGTAGGGCACCTCTTCATTCTGCACGATGTTACCGAGCGCAAGCGGGCCGAGGATGCACTGCGCGAGGCGAACCAGAGCCTCCAGGCACAGCTGGCCGAGATCCAGCAGCTCCAGATCCTGCTGCGCGAGCAGGCCACCCACGATGTGCTCACCGGCCTGTTCAACCGGCGCTACATGCAGGAGATCCTCGACCAGAGCCTGGCCCACGCCGCGCGCGAGCGATCCCCGCTCAGTGTGATGATGATCGACATCGACCACTTCAAAAAGCTCAATGACGCCTACGGGCACAAGGCCGGCGACATGATGCTCCAGGCCATGGGCGCGCTGCTGCGCGGCCAAACCCGGCAGATGGACACGGCCTGCCGCTACGGCGGCGAGGAGTTTGTGGTGATCATGTCCACCGCCACCCTTGACATGGCGATGGGCCGCGCCGATGAGCTGCGCCAGGCATTCGAGGAGATGCGCGTGGAGTACGACAGCCATGAGCTACAGGGGACGATCTCGGCCGGCGTGGCCACCTTCCCCAAGCACGGCGGCGACAGCGACACGCTGCTGCGCGCGGCCGACCAGGCGCTCTATATGGCCAAGGCGACTGGGCGCAATCGGGTGTGCGCCGCCGACACAGCATTGGGGGCCGCGTCGAAGCTGCTCACGGCACCATGAGGCGAGCGTTGAGCGTTGGCAATACCGCAAACGTCACGTTGTCCGGCGGCGCCCGGCGGCTGAAGCCGCGGGCTCTTGTTCGACGAAGGCCGCCTGCGCAGCCTGCCTGAGGCCGCGCAGGCGGCCTTCGCAGAACCGTAGCCCGCCCGTTTACGGGCCGGGCACGCGCAGGGTGACAGGGTGACGTTTGCCCTAAGCCCTACGAGCGATTCTCTTTCCGATCCTCGCGCCGACCGCGCCCGCCAGAGCTGTCGCGGCGCACCCGGCACTTCGGGCAGCGCGTCGGCTCGTTGAGGAACCCCTTGTCGGCGTAGAACTCCTGCTCCCCAGCGGTGAAGATGAAGGTCTCGCCGCAGGAGCGGCAGACCAGCGGCATGTCTTTGTAGAAGGGCATAATCCTGGACCTCCGGTGCCCACCCTGGGCGCATGGGTTGATACAGAGATAGTGTATCACGCAGCGAGCTGCGCTGCATCCCGCTATCATTGACATGGCGAGAAGTGCGCTATACCCTGATCCGCATCCAGTGGACACGAAGAAAGTATGTGACAGCTTCGCTGGCACATCTCCGCAACCCAATACAGGATCAGATGTCCTATGCTTGAGCCAGGCACGCTCATCCACGCTCGCTACCGGATTGTCGGCCTGGTCGGCCAGGGCGCGATGGGTGCGGTCTACGAGGCGCTCGACCAGCGTATCGGCCAGCCGGTGGCGCTCAAGCAGACGCTCACCGCCGACCCGGTGGCAATGGGCGCGCTGGAGCGCGAGGCGCTGATCCTGGCCGGCCTGCGCCACCCGGCCTTGCCGACCGTCAGCGACACCTTTGCTGAGCAGGATGGCCAGTTTCTGGCGATGAGCTTCGTGCCGGGGCCGAACTTGGCCGAGATGCTGGAGCAGCGCGGGCGGGCCTTCGCCCCCGGCGAGGTGCTGGCCTGGGCCGACCAGATCCTCGACGCGCTGGCCTACCTGCATGGCCAGAGTCCGCCGGTGCTGCACCGTGATATCAAGCCGCAGAACCTCAAGCTCACCGCCGAGGGCAATGTGGTGCTGCTTGACTTCGGGCTGGCCCGTGGCGCGATCTTCCAGACCCGCCAGGCCGGTCAGCGCAGCGTGGTCGGCTACACCCTGCCGTACGCCCCGATCGAGCAGGTGCGCGGCCAGGACACCGATCCGCGCAGCGACCTGTTCGCGCTGGCCGGCACGCTCTACCACCTGCTCGGCGGCGCGCCGCCGCCCGACGCGCTGGAGCGCGCCGCCGCGCGCATTGCCGGCCATCCCGACCCGCTGCCACCCTTGCGCCAGCGCTGCCCCGAGCTGCCCGCCCCGGTGGCGGCGGCGATCAGGCGCTGCCTGAGCCTTGACCCAAGCGAGCGGATCACCGACGCCGCAGAGCTGCGCCAGGAGCTGCGGCAAACTGTGTTGCAGCCGATGCCTGCCGTGCTAGCCGCGCGGCCCGCGCCAAAGTCGGCGGGGCAGGCAAACAATGGGATCTTCCTGATCCTGATCTCCCTGCTTGTGCTGTTCTGCGTAGGCCGGATCATTGTAATCCCGATCATTGCGGGCGTGATGCGCGTGCCGAGCCAAGCGATTGCACTGCCCACAAACACTCCGTCTCTCCCGCCCACCGCCTCACCTTTGCCGAGCCCAACCCCAGACTCGCTGATCCCAGGCGAGGCGATGACGGCGACAGCGCTGGAAAGCGGGCTGCTGCTGAATGTGCGCTGTTCGCACGGTGGGCAGCAATCCAGCATCGCATTCACCCCCGATGGACAGAGTCTCGTGATGGGCTGCACCGAGGGGCTGGAGATCATCCGCACCGCCGACGGGTCGATCAAGCAGTTCTCGGCCTACGACATTGGCGACCTGGTCATGAGCGCCGATGGGCAGACTCTCGCCGCAACCGTGGCGCAGGAAAAGATCCTGCTCTGGAGGCTCAGCGATGGCAAGCTGCTACGTAGTATCTCGGTTGACCTTCACAATAACTATGGCGCCATCGCCCTGTCGCCTGATGGCCAGAATCTCGCGGTCAACACGTATGGAGGCATGCGGCGATACCGTGTCGCCGATGGTAGTCTGATCGACACGATCGATAATCCAGATCCAGGCTCCGATCAGATCATGCAGGTGGCGTACTCGCCCAGCGGGAAATACCTCGCCGGCAGCTATGAGACCGGCATAATTCGGATCTGGGCACTTGAGGGCGAACAGACTTCCCTGATACTCGAACACGCTGGGCCTGGCTACGCACTCCATATGATGCGGTCAGCCTTCAGCCCTGACGAAACCTACGTGATAGTCAGCGTTGGCTCTGGGCCGCTGACACAGCTGCGGATCAGCGATGGCGCGCTGCTGACATCCTACGGGGGTGATGCGCGCTACACGTATACACAGGCAGCTATCAGCCCGGACGGCGCGCTCCTGGCAGTTGGCGACAGCTTTGGCCGGGTCGAGATCTATGCGTTTCAAGATGGCGTCTTCTTGCGTGAGGTTCGCCCCAGCGGGTCGAGCTCGCAAGCCATACGGGGCATGGCCTTCGCCCCTGACAGGCGCAGCCTCGCGGTCGTGAACAGTGAAGGACTCCAGATCTGGGCGATCGGCCCGCAGGCGCTACTCCGCCACGCGCCAGAGCGCCAGCCCCAGGAATAGCCAGAAGGCGAAGGCCAGGTCGGGCCAGAAGTAGAACGAGTCGACCAGCCCGTGTACCAGCGCCCCAGTCATCGCCGCCAGCGCGCCGACATACACGGCCCGCATGGGCGATGGCTGGCCCGCCCTGGCGATCATGCGTCGGTAGAAGATGACCAGCAGCCAGCCGAAGGCGATCAGCCCTAGCGGCCCCATGCGCAGGGCGATATCGAGGAGCAGGTTGTGCGGGTGGGCCGTGTTGATCTCGTTCGTCCCGGCCAGCGCCGGGTCGATGTACTGCGGGTAGAGTCGACCGAACTGGTCAAGCCCCACCCCCAGCGGGTGATCGCGCAGCATAGCCAGCGCCGAGGCCCAGGTCTGCACACGTATGCCGCTGCTGGCCCCCAGCAGGTTGAAGCGCTCGACATTCATCGCCAGCATGGCCATCCCGCCGAGGATCACCACTCCGGCGATTATCAAAAGAGCTAATCTGCCTCCCCGTATCCTACGCCCAACTCCCGACTCCCGACTCCCGACTCCCGACTCCCGACTCCTGACTCCTGACTCCCGACTCCTGACTCCTGACTCCCGACTCCCAACCCCCAACATCAAGACCACCCCCGCCGCCGCCGCGCCCAGGTAGGCCCCGCGCGAGAAGGAGACCAGCAGCCCGCCCAGGCAGAGCAGCGTCACCAGCAGCGTCGGCCAGGAGCGCCGCAGCCGCGCCGCGCCGCCCGGCCCCTGCCAGAAGGCCACGTGGGCCATAGCCGCCGCCACCGGCCAGGCCCGGCCCATCGCCAGCCCCAGGTTGTTCGGGTGGCCGTAGAGCCCGGTCGCCCGGCGCACCCCCTCCACCCCGATCACATCCTCGCTGAAGCCAACCTTGATGCCGATCAGCGGGGCCATGTTCAGCCCAAGCAGCTGGAGCACGCCCACCAGCCCGCCCAGCGCGCCGCCGGCCAGCCAGAAGCCGACGATCAGCCGCCAGTAGCCCGGCCCGCGCCGCCGCGCGTAGTACAGCAGCAGCCCACAGAAGACCAGCGGCTCGACGATCAGCCAGCGCAGCTCGCGCAGGGCCGGGCCGCGCTCGCCGGCGATCAGGAAGCCCCACAGGCCGGCGAGGGCGAAGAGTACGTAGGGGATGGGAGATAGGGGTTGGGGGTTGGGCTTCTGCCCCTTGGCGATCCTGCCCGTTATTGATTGCTTGTCGCGCCTGAGCCAACCCCCAACCCCCAGCCCCCAACCCCCAACCCCCAACCCCCAGCCCCTATCAGCAGCACCACCTCGTGCAGCGGCAGATAGATCCCCGTGTCGCGGATGCCGAAGCGGGCGTCGAAGAGGCCCTTGGGCATAAAGTAGAGCGCCACCGTGAGCGGCACATAGGCCAGGGCCAGGTCGGGCCGCCAGAGCGCCAGCGGCGTGAAGATCGCCAGCCCCAGGGCGGTCAGCGGCAGCTGCGCCGAGGCCCGGTAGGCGATCAGCAGGCCGATGCCCATGGCGATCAGGATGAAGATATCCTGTTTCGCGCCCCCCCTCTCCCGCCGCAGCGGGAGAGGGGGATGGGGGGTGAGGGCCTTCCCTTGCGTCCGCAGGCCGTCGATCATCCTGAACAGCCCACCCATAACCGCCGCGCCGCTCGCCGCGATGGCGGCCAGCAGCAGCAGCGGGCCGTAGTCCCACAGCCAGCCCCATGGCCGCGCCCGATCAACCATAAACCAGTCGGGTGCCGGGTCGCCGCGCAGCTCCAGGGTGTGCTCGCCCTCGGCCAGCCAGGCCGAGCGAAGGGATTGCCTGCCATCGATCTGCTCAGCGCTGAGCGCCGCTGGCTGGCTGTCGATGGTCGCCTCAACCGCCCCGCCCAGCCCGCCGGCGAGCGTGACCCGCGCGCCGCTGAAGCGCACCCGCCAGCCGTCGGCGGTTCGCTCGACGGCGGGGTGCTCCCAGCTGTGCGCGCCGACCCCGGCCACCGCCGGGCGGGCCAGGTACTCCTGCAAGATCTGGTACGAGGCCAGCGGCTGCCAGTCGCGGCTCACCAGGGCGAAGTAGGGCGTCGGGTCAGCCGGGTCGGGATCGGCGTAGCCGCCGTAGCGCAGCATCCACACGTTCATCGCCCCCATCCACGGCCACTCCTGGCGCGCCCGCTCGATCTGGCCCACCAGGTAGTCGCCCTTCTGCTGCTCCGTCACCGGCTGGCCCCAGGTCATCCGCCGCTCGGCCGGGATGCTCTCCGGGGCGCTGTTCCAGCCGAACTCCGTCACCCACACCGGCGTGCCCGCGTCGCCGTTGCGCTCCATCACCTCGCGCAGCAGCACCACCCGGCTCACATCGTTGCGCGTGTCGATGGGCTGGCTCCAGCTCCAGTTGCCGCGCCCGCGCAGGAAGATGTAGCGGTGCTCGTCGGGCGGCTGGCCCAGGCCGTAGCTCTGAGCCGACATAATATCGAAGGAGGCCGCCCCGCCGGCCGCGTAGACCCGGTCGAGGTACTCTAGCTCGGTCATCGGGGCGAACGAGTTGAGGCCGTCGGTGGGGGCCAGCCCTGGGAAGAGGATCACCACGTCGGGGCTGGCGGCGCGGGCGGCCTCGGCCCCGGCGCGCAGCAGGTTTGCGAACTCCTCGGGGCGCGGCTCCTGCCAGTTCCACTCGCCCTTCAGGTTCGGCTCGTTCCAGAGCTGGAAGAATCGCACCCGCTGGTGATCCGGCGCGTCATCCACGCCGTCGCCGTCGTAGCGCTCCACGACAGCCCGCACAAAGTGCGCGTAGTCCGCGTAGTCGTCGGGCGGGCCGGTCGAGTTGCCGTCGAGCAGCAGCCCGGCCTGGAACTCCGGCGAGGCCAGCGCAAGCGGGCGCGCCCAGCCCGGCGGGCGCTCCAGGCGCATAATCAGCTCGACCCCGGCGGCGTTGGCGGCGGCCACGATCCGGTCGTACTTGGCCCATGCCGAGACGGCGCCCACCGCCGCCAGATTCCGCCGATCCTCAAAGTCGCCCCTGGCGTGGATCTCGATATCCTCCCAGGGTGCCTGCACGCGTGCGTAGCGCGCCCCGAGCGCGTGGGCCAGGGCGAAGCTGCGCTCCACGGCGGCAGGGTCGGGCTCAAACTGGATATTATAGAGGTTAACCCCCACGGCGGGGCCGTCGCTAAAGGGGATGGGCGGGCCGGCGGCGCTGAAGGTCACGCCCCGGTTGACCGCATTGTCCAGCCAGACCGTCGCCGCCAGGGCGGCGAGCAGGGCAAGCAGAAGGGGCACAGCCAGAGCTGCGCCCAGGCGCGGGCGGCGTGATGCGGGCGGGGCATTCATCGCGGCGGAGTATAGCCCCCGCCCGTGCGGCTGTCAACAATAGTGCAGATTGGGCGCTGCAATCTGCAATCTGCAATCTGCAATCCAAAACCATCCGTCGTCAAATCTCCTATAAGATGTGTCTTGCGACACTTGCGGCGGCCTGTGGGAGTGAGTACGCTGTAGAGAGTACCCTGTATGTACGCTAGAGGAACTACGCGTGTCTTCTGAGCCATCCCGGCAGCTTGCCCTCATCACCGGCGCGTCGCGCGGCATCGGCGCGGCCGTCGCCCGCATGCTCGCCGAGCGCGGCGCGGATGTGGCGATTAACTACCGCAGCAAGGGCCCGCGGGCCGAGTCGGTGGCCGCCCAGGTGCAGGCCGCCGGACGGCGCGCAATCCTCGCCCAGGCCGACCTCACCAGCCCCGCAGACCTCCAGGCGATGGCGCAGATGATCGCCGACTCCGCAGGAGCCTTGCATATCCTCATCCTTAACGCGAGCGGTGGCTTGGAGAAAGATAAGCCCGCCGACTATGCGCTTCAGATCAACCGCGATGCCCAGCTGCGCACCCTCGACGCCATGCTCCCACTGATGCCCCCCGACGGCCGGGTGGTGTTTGTCACCAGCCACTGGGCACACTTCTACGGCCAGAAGCCGGTCATCGCCCCCTACGAGATTATCGCCAGCACCAAACGCGCCGGCGAGGACGCCCTGCGCGCGCGCATCCCCGATCTGGAGGCGCGCGGCCTGGGCCTGATCGTCGTCAGCGGCGATGTGATTGAGGGCACAATCACCCCGCGCCTGATCGAGCGCGACCTTCCCGGCATGGTCGATGCCCGCCGCGCGCTGGCCGGCGGCAGCCTGCCGACGGTCGATGAGTTTGCTATGGTGATCGTCGAGGCCGCCCTCGGCCCGCCCCTGCCCAGCGGCCACACGATCTTTGTTGGCTCGACCGACTAATCGGATTGCAGATTGCAGATTGCAGATTTGGCAATACTGCAATCTGCAATCTGCAATCTACAATCTGCAATATTTCAGGAGGAAGCTATGCAATCTGACACATTGCCTGTGATCATCCAGGGCGGGATGGGCGCCGGGGTCTCCGACTGGCGCCTGGCCAACGCGGTCTCCCGCCAAGGGCAGCTCGGCGTCGTCTCCGGCACCGCCCTCGACACCATCCTGGTTCGCCGCCTCCAGGACGGCGACGAGGGCGGGCATATGCGGCGGGCCATGGCGCAGTTCCCCCTCACCGAGGTGGCGGAGCGCATCCTACAGAGCTACTTCAACGAGGGCGGCCGGGCTGCTGGCGATGCCTATACGTTGCTGCCGCTCTACAAGGCCCAGATGAGCGTCGAGCGTCAGCAGCTGCTCGTACTCTCCGCATTCGTCGAGGTCTACCTGGCCAAAGAGGGCCACGCCGGTATGGTCGGCATCAACCTGCTCACCAAGATCCAGCAGCCGAACCTGTCCACCCTCTACGGGGCCATGCTCGCCAATGTGGACGCGGTGCTGATGGGCGCTGGCATCCCGCGCGAGTTCCCCGTGGCACTCGACGCGCTCGCCGAGCATCGGCTTGCCACGAGCGCCTTTGATGTTGAGGGCATGCCCGCCGGCGAGGTGGCACACATCACCTTCGACCCGGCCGACCACTGGCAGGGCGCGTCGCCCTCCGCTCTGCGCCGGCCTATGTTCCTGCCGATTATCGCCAGCAACTCCCTGGCCACCCTGATGGCCCGCAAGGCCGGTGGCCGGGTCGATGGCTTCATCATCGAGGGGCCGACCGCCGGCGGGCATAATGCGCCGCCCCGTGGGCAGCCCCAGCTCAACGAGCGCGGCGAGCCGATCTATGGCCCGCGCGATGAGGTTGACCTGGCCAAGATCGCTGAGCTTGGCCTGCCCTTCTGGCTCGCCGGGGGCAAGGGTAGCCCCGAAGGGCTGCGCCAGGCGCTAGAATCCGGCGCAGCCGGTGTCCAGGTTGGCACCCTCTTCGCCTACTGCGAAGAGTCTGGCCACGCCGCAAACCTCAAGGCGTCGGTGCTCTCGGCCGCCGCCCGCGATGCCGTCGATGTGCTGACCGACCCGCGCGCCTCGCCCACCGGCTTCCCCTTCAAGGTGGTAAACTGGGCCGAGAACCCTGCCGACTGGGAGCACCGTGAGCGCATCTGCGACCTGGGCTACCTGCGCAGCGCCTACCGCCGCCCCGATGGCACGATCCGCTTCCGCTGCGCCTCAGAGCCGGTCGATACCTATGTCGCCAAGGGCGGCAAGGTCGAGGAGACCGAGGGCCGCAAGTGCCTCTGCAACGCCCTCATGGCCAACATCGGCGTCGGGCAGCTGCGCGAGGATGGCCAGGTGGAGCCGCCCCTGCTCACCAGCGGCGACGACCTCAAGCTCATGGGTGCCTACCTGGACGGTCGCAGCAGCTACAGCGCCGCCGATGTGATCACTTATCTACTCAGCAGCGATGAGGCGGGCACCCAGGTCGCCTATACAGCTTCGGCCCAAGAGGTGCTATAATTGGCGTTACGCATTTCTTAGTGACGAAAACAACAATACCGCCCCACTCGGGCAGACGTGCGCGAGGGCGGATCGCGGAAAGAGTAAAGACGCGGTGAAAGAGTTTTTCCGGCGACGAAAGACCAGCTTCACCACAGGCGGGCAACCGGAGAGCAACCAAGTCCCTGACGACATGTGGGTCAAGTGCTCGGCCTGTCGGGAGCTCGTCTATAAGAAGGAGCTGAACGACGGCCTGAAGGTCTGCCCAAAGTGCGGCCACCATATGCGGATGAGCGCGCACGAGTGGCTCTGGCTGCTCGACGTGGGCTCCTTCAGCGAGACGGACGCGCATCTGCTGCCGACCGACCCGCTCGGCTTTGTCTCGCTCGATGAGAGCTACGCCGAGAAGCTGGCGAAGGCCCAGCAGCGCACCGGCATGCCCGACGCGGTGATCGCAGGCGTGGGCACGATCAACGGCGGGCGGCTGGCCATGGCCGTGGGCGACTTCGCCTTTATGGGCTCCTCGATGGGCAGCGTCTACGGCGAGAAGATGTCCCGCGCCGCCGAGCGCGCGGCCGACCTGGGCATCCCCCTGCTGACGATCAACACCTCGGGCGGCGCCCGCCAGCAAGAGGGCGTGATCGCCCTGATGCAGATGGCGAAGGTGACGATGGCCCTGACGAGACTGGCCGAGGCCGGGCAGCCCCACATCGCCCTGATGGTCGACCCATGCTACGGCGGCGTCACTGCGTCCTACCCCTCTGTCGCCGATGTGATCATCGCCGAGCCGGGGGCCAACATCGGCTTCGCCGGAAAGCGCCTGATCGAGCAGATCATGCGCCAGAAGCTGCCATCTGGGTTCCAGACCGCCGAGTTTATGCTCGACCACGGCATGATCGACATGGTGGCCGAGCGCGGCCAGCTCCGCGATATCATCGGTCGGCTGATCCGGCTCTACAATGTGCGCCCCGAACCGATGGAGCCACTGATGGCCTCCGCCGGTGCCTACCTGAACGGCAGAGCGTAGGAGGGACGCAGCGCGCTGCGTCCCTACGCTGCGCCCCAAACCTAACTTATGGACGAGACAACTCCCCCAACCGACGATCAGCCCCAGGAGCTAACGCCCTGGGATCGCGTGCAGCTGGCCCGCCACCCGCAGCGCCCCCACACGCTCGACTATATCGCCGCGCTCTGCGAGGACTTTACCGAGCTTCACGGCGACCGGCGCTTCGGCGACGATGCGGCAATCGTGGGCGGGCTGGCCACCTTCGCCGATCGCACGGTGATGCTGATCGGCCACCAGAAGGGCAGCGACACCCGCGAGAATGTGCGCCGCAACTTCGGCATGTCGCACCCCGAGGGCTACCGCAAGGCCCAGCGACTCATGCGCCAGGCCGAGAAGTTTGGCTTCCCGCTGATCTGCTTCGTCGATACGCCCGCCGCCGACCCGAAGAAAGAGTCTGAGGAGCGCGGCCAGGGCAACGCGATCGCCGAGAGCATCCTGGTGATGACCACCCTGCGCGTACCGATCGTCGCCGCCGTGATCGGCGAGGGCGGTAGCGGCGGCGCCCTCGCGCTGAGCGTGGCCGACCGCATCCTGATGCAGGAGAATGCGATCTTCTCGGTGGCCCCGCCCGAGGCGGCCGCATCCATCCTCTGGCGCGACTCGGCAAAGGCACCCGACGCGGCCCGCGCCCTCAAGCTCACCGCCCAGGATCTCTACGAGCTGCGCATCATCGACGAGGTTGTCCCCGAGCCCGATGGCGGCGCGAACGAGAGCCCGCAGGCGGCGATCACAGCCCTCGGCGCCCGCATCCGCGCCAACCTCAATACGATCTCGCAGCTCGACATTCCCACCCTGCTCAGGCAGCGCTACCAGAAGTACCGCTCCATCGGCGAGTATATCGAGCATTGAGCATTGAGGATTAAGGATTGAGGATTGAGGATTGAGGATGCTCAATCCTCAATCCTCAGTGAAGGTTCAAGGTCGTGTCCGTTGGACATACAACCGCTGTCGGGTTCGCCCGGCAGGGCTTTTGTCAGTAGGCCGTACATCTCGGATGCCAGTCGAAGAACGAGACTGGTAGCGCCAGAGACAAGCCCAAGGGCTTTAGCCTCGGGTAACTGACTAACTCAGTTTGCCTCAGTGATCTCCACCCAGGCCCGCTGCGTCCCTCGGACATTCATAAAGAAGTCAAAGACCGCCTTGATCAGGCCGTACTTCCTATCGAGGGCCTCCTTCGCGACCTCAACCTCCTCAGGGCCGAGCACACGCGCCATGGCGTCAATCGTCTCGCCGCGCGGGTTCCCGCTCTGGTCCGACGGCCCGATCAGCACCCGTCCGTTATTGCGGATGCGCTTCACCTTCCCCGAGTCCCCAGTGGTCATCACATAGGCTTTGCCCCCGCTCAGTGCAAACCAGACCGGGGTCTTCACCGCCTCGCCGCTCTTACGATATGTGAACAGGTTGGCGTACTGGTGCTTCTTCAGCGCCGCGAACCTGTCCGACTGATCAATCTGTGCCATAGCTGAACACTCCGTGTCGCGCTAAAATAGTAAGGATAGTGTTTCATTGTAACATGGTTCACATGGTATAGCATGACGACATTGCCCACCTATCACCTGCCCGGCGGGACGATCAGGCTATTGCGTCGTATGATCAAAAATCTATACGGCCTGACCTTCGACTGGGCCGATGTCACCACACTCACCGCGCACCTGCGCACGCTCGCCACCGACCGGGCCCGTGCCCGCCGCATGGCTGCCGAGTCGCGTGGCCGAGCCGAGCGATTCGGCTGGGGGGCGATCGCGGGGCAGTTCTCCGCATTGCTGAGGCGATCTGTCCGCGACGTCTGTACCCCCAAGAAGATCAGCCGATGAGGAAGGCCCCTTACGTCGAGATCGTATCAGGTGGCCGATTGGGCTGCGCCGCGAACCTCGGCGGGCTGGCGCGGCGATATTGAGAAGGCTACGAAGTATGTCCGCCAATGGCCATCAGGCCAGGAGTCTCTTGCATGAATATGGTAAAGCTGCTCTCCCCCGACTTCGCCATAGGGAAGGTACTTGTCGCGGGCCGATCCATCCTTGAGATCGGGGCGCTGCTGGCCGCTCGTCCCTCGACCGAGTCGATCCACCTGGCGCGGCTGATTATGCAGGTGAAGCCCGCCCACACTATGGTGCGCAACCAAAACCTGATCAACCTCTACCGGATGGTGCGCTACCTCAACCGGAGCGCACTGCCGGGGGCAATTGTCGAGTGCGGCGTCTGGAATGGCGGCTCCTCGGCGATGATGGCCGCAGCCTGCCGCGACACGGGCGTGCCGCGCAGCTTCTGGCTGTTCGACTCGTTTGAGGGGCTGCCGCGGCCCACAGAGAATGACAACGCCATCGAACGCGACAGCTACTTTGAGGGCTGGAACAAGGGCAGCATCGAGAATGTGGAGCGAATCTTCCGCAAGCTGGAGCTGCCGCTCAACCATGTACACTTTGTGAAGGGCTGGTTTGATCAGACCATCCCAGTCGCCACGGTCGACCAGATCGCGCTCCTGCACATCGACGCCGACTGGTACGAGTCGGTCAGCCTGGTGCTGAACCAACTCTATGATCGGATCACGCCGGGCGGCTACGTGGTCTTTGATGATTACGGCTACTGGGAGGGCTGCGACCGGGCCGCCCACGATTTCCTCGACAGCCGCGGGATGCCGCGCGCCGCGCTCCACAGGGTCGGCAGCATGGGCGCCTACTTCCAGAAACCCGCATAATATGCAGCTGAGCCGTATCCCCTGGTCTCTCTGGCTTCGTGTCATGCAGCTCCTCTGCACGCTCGGCCTTGCCTTTGTCCTATGGCGATCCATCGACTGGGGGCTATTCGCTGCCTCACTCGTAGGCCTGCGCTGGAGTTTTATCACACTGGCGGCCTTATTTCTGCTGATCGCCCATGGGTTCAACATTGTGCGCTGGAGAAGCCTGCTGCCGCCGAGGGCTGTCTCGCTCAGCGCTCTGACCTCGTACTATGGGGCCGGGCTGTTCAGCAGCAACTTCTTGCCCACGGGCGTCGGCGGCGATGCGGTGAGGGCCGCGCTGGTCGGCGCTCGCGTGGGCTGGTCGAGCGCGTTGCTCTCGGTGACGCTGGATCGCGGGATCGGGCTGATCGGCCTGAGCTTCTTCGTCGTGCCCGGCCTCTGGATTGGGCTGCCTGGCGGCATCACGGATCGGCTCACGCTCCCGCCCGATCTACTGGCCAGGTTCTGGCCGCTTGCCATCCTCGGGGCCGGGGCGGCGGTGGGAATAGGCTGGATGCTGATCTCGCGCCGGGGGGGGGCGGATTCGCGGGCTGATCACGCACTTTCGCCAGGGCGACGATAGGGTGAGCATACCCAGGCGCACCTGGCGCGAGTGGGCGACAATGCTCTTGAAGACCTATGTGCTCTCGGTCTTCTCAAACCTGAGCCTGATCGCGGCGCACTGGGCTGTCCTACAGGCGCTCGGCAGCGCGCTATCGCCAGGTGCCGCCATCTGGCTCGTGATCATCGGCTCGCTATCGTTGCTGGTGCCAATCAGCATCAACGGGCTCGGCGTTCTCGAAAGTGTGTTCGTCGTCGTGCTCGCCGCCTACAGCGTTTCCGCCCCCGTCGCCCTGGCCAGTGCGCTGCTTATCCGTGCGCTCGGTGTGCTCTTCTGCCTGCTCGGCGGCCTGATCTCGCTGGGCCAGGGCTGGCACGGTGGCGAGGTTGGGCGCAACGCCCCCATGCCATGATGGACTCATCCGCCCATCTCATACAGCAGCACGCGGATGCTGGGGAGATCGTGCTCCATGCTCAGGTGCGCGTGCTGTTTGAGCCACGGTGCGGTCGCATCCCAGTTCTTCGGGTAGGTGTAGGGCGTTTGGAGCACCCAGATCCGCTGGTAGCGTTCCGCGTACCACTCAGCCGGGCCAACCTGGGATGGTGTGATCCAGCGCATCAGCGCCATGCGCCGCTGCCAGTAGTCGATCTCGGTTGCGGGAGCGCCGACATAGACATCGGCGACATTCGGGTAGTACAAGGCGGTCGAATCGAAGCTCTGCCAGTCGAGCACAATTACGGCATCGCCCGGCTGGCGCTGGGTGAAGATATACGCTAGCGCAGTATCGAGGTTACGGGGCGAAGGAGTACTCGGATAGATCGTCCACAACCCAACAGCGATGCTGAGCATCAGGACAGCTGCAATAATCCGCGTCTAAAGGCTTTGCCATGAGCGCACAGCCACCCAGGCCAGCAAAACAAATAGCGGCCCGCTCACACCGATCAGCGAACGATCAAGCAAGATAGGGCGCACAGCAAGCGAGATAATAGTAGCGACCAGGCAGGGCGTCAGCACAGCGAAGAACAGTAGATCCCAGACGGGCCGATCCTCGGGCCGATCCTTCCGGGCGCTGCGCGCCACCTTGATCGTCAGTAGTCCGGCCACGAAGACGGGCAGGTAGCTGGTAAACATATACGGAACCGGGCCAATCTGTGCTATGGCATTGCCATTGTTAACGACCGTCGTTAGCGCAAAGGTCCAGTCCATGATCGTGACCCGCGAAATCCAAAAGTCGGACACCACGCTGCTGGTCAGATGGAGCATCGTGAGCAAGAATGGGCTGAAGAGCGCCACCGCCGCAAGCTGGGCCAGGATCAGCCTGACCCAGCGCGGCCATACGGGCGCTCTCGGCGAGCGCCCAGAGGTCGAGCGCCAGGAGCGAGAAGGCGAAGTAGACGTGGGTGTAGAACCCGGCGGCGGCCACTAGCCCGAAGAGCGCCCAGCGCGCCGCTCCGCCCTGCCGCCATGCTCCCAGGAAACTCAGCAGCATCAACAATACAACCAGGGTCAGCAGCGGATACATGCGCGCCTGCTGGCTGTGGAAGATCTGGAAGGGCGCGAGCGCCATCAGCGCGGCAGTCGCGATTCCAACCGCCGGGCCGTCCACCGCGCGCCCGAGCCAGTAGCTCAGCGGGATGCAGAGCAGGCTCGTCAGCACCGAGAAGAGCCGCAGCGGGATCAGATCGTAGCTGAAGAGCGCCCCCCAGAAGTGCAGCAAGATGTGGTACAGCGGCGGGTGGGTGTCGCTGTCAGTGATCGAGCGAAATATCTCTACAGCCGGAACGCGGGCCAGGAAGGTTGAGATAATCTCGTCGTGCCAGTAGCCGGCAAAATCGAGGTGGAACAAGCGCAAAGCCAGGCCGACGAGCATAATGATGGCGACGATACCGGCCTGCTTCCAGCCGGTGAGTACCCGCAGCGGGCGCTGTGTGGCCTCAATGCTCTGCTGTTTGCTCAAAGCGCCCATCGGCGATCTCCCTTATTGGCCCACATCAATCGTCGTAATTGCCACATCGACACTGCCGGGCAGCCGGCTGCGCTGATCGGTCGCGTATGCCTCGCTCTGCGCCGGGTCGTACCAGCCGGTGCGCCAGGTGTAGCTGCCCGGTGCGACCTCGGCCGGCAGCTCAATCTCGAAGCGCTCGCGGATCACCTGCCCCGGCTGCCACTGGTCGGTTGGCAGCAGCACATAGCTTGGCAGGTGAACGATTCGTGCGTCGGGAATGCCGTCGAACTGGCTGATTGCCACCAGCCGCGATGTCGGGGGCGCCCCTTTGAGCTGCCACTCAAACTCGGCCAGGTAGCGCCGCCCGCCCATCGCTGTCACCTGTGCGCCCAGCAGTTGCACTGGCCCAAAGTCAGCCGACATCGGCGGCAGTTCGGCCGCGTCGAGAGCCGTAATCTCTTGGCGCAGCCCGTCGTCGCCACGCGTAAAGAGGAGCAGCCCGTCGCGTTCAGCCCTGAGCGCAAAGGACGGATCTCCCAGCAACTCCTTGATCTCGGCCGCCTCATAATCAATCTTACCCAGCACCTTTTCGCCACTCACCACGCGCCAGTCGAACAGCGCGTCGGCTACCACCATATCTACCAGGGGCAGAATTCTGGGCAGCCGCTCACCGCCAGAATCGTCACTGTAGCGCACGACATAGAGCGTCTCACGGTTGGCGATATGCGTGGCGAGGAACATTGAGGCGGCGACTGCCGCCTGCGGGGTGACATACTCAGCCAGAAAGGCATCTTTTACCCGGTCGCGGCTGGTCGATCCGTAGGCGGTCGAATCGAAGCCCTTGCCGGGCGAACCCTGCCAGAAGAACGGGCTGAGTGGCGTATTGACCAGCAGCGCGCTGCTGATAAAGACGATCAGCGTGGTGAAGATCAAGTCGCCACGCCAGGTGCGCTGAGATGACGAACGACGAACAACGAACGACGAACGCTTATCAGCAGCGAGTTCCTGGTCGTTGGTCGTTGGTCGTTGGTCGTTGCTCAAACTGCGCTCCCGCATCCTGCCCGCCCCATCGACCACGGCCATCACAATAAAGGGCACCACAGCGGCGTAGTGGTGGTAGTAGTAGTAATAGCTCCCGCCCGGCCCGGTGCTGAGCAGGGCGGCCAGCGCCAACGGTGAGCCGACCAGCAGCCAGCGCCAGCCGCGCCGGGCCAGTATCAGCGCCGGCCCAAAGATGATTGCGACGTTCAGCGCCCGCACGAGCGCAGTGCTGGAAATCTCACGATATGCGCCGAAGTAGTGGCTGATGTAGCTGCCCGCCGCCGAGCCGGCGAGGCCCGGCGTCTTGAAGATCTCGCGCACCACCAGGAAGGCCAGTGCGCCGTAGATCAGCCCTGCCGCAGCGGTGATCAGGCCCGCCCGCCGCTGTCCGCCCCAGAGAAACAGGTACGCCCCGATCCCGGCGATGGGCAGGGCGATATACATTTTGCAGCTCAGGGCCAGCGCCGACCATAGCCCGAAGCTGCGCCAGTCCCGCCGGTCGGCCGCATCCAGGGCGAAGAGCAGCAGCGGCATGGCCAGCGTATCACCGTGGAAGTCGAAGAGCACCGCAGTTTGCGCCACCGGGTAGAGCAGGTAGATCAGGGCCATACAGCGCGCCGCCAGGATGCTTTCGGTGCTCCGCAGCGCCAGGCGGTAGGCCGGCAGCGCCCCTGCCACAAAGAGCAGCCCCTGCGCAACCAGCAGTGCCTGTGGGCTCGACCAGAGGGCGTAGAGCGGCACCAGCGCAAAGTAGATCAGCTCGACGTGAACAGCCAGTCGGCTACGCGGCCCCATGTCTGGCGCCGTCTGCAAGAGCGGCTTGCCCTGGGTGCCGCTCCAGATCGCCTGCGACATTACCCCCAGATCAAGCATACCCGCGTTATAGCCGTAGTAGCGGGCCAGGCTCAGCCCGATCATCATGAGCGCCACCAGCAGGCAGGCCGCGACAAAAAATGGATCGTCGAAGGGGCCAGATCGTCTAGGGTGTGTCATGGCTGCTGTTGTCCTTCCTCGGCTGATCGCCGACATCTTCATGGTGCCGGCTGACGAGCAAGGCAACTGCCAAGGTGCAGAGCTCCGCCACCGTCAGCCAGACGCGCGCTGCCAGCGCCAGCAGCAAGGCGACCGGCTGCGGCATCATCGTCGTCAGGAGCAGGGTGAGAACGCCCTCGCGCACGCCGATGCCGCTCGGCGTGATCAGGCTAAGAAAGCCGATCACCCAGGCGATAGCGAAGCTGGCGCTAATGCCTGGGAGCGCGGAGAGCGGGAGCGGGTAGATGGCCCGGCCAAGCAGGTAGAGACCGCTGCCGTAGAGCACCCAGGTGAGCAGGTAGCCCGGCAGCAGGCGCAGCATGTCACGGCTGCGCAGCGGCCGCCCGGCGAGGGCGGTGCCGGCGCGCCGGCCCATCCAGCGCAGCGGGCGATCAAGCAGCGGCGGGTAGCCATAGATGGCGAGCGCGGGCAGGGCCAGCAGGAGCCAGGGCTGCGCCCACAGCGGCATCGGCCAGAGTGGTAGCAGTGCAGCCGCCAGCAGCAGCGCGGCGGTGATGGTCTGTAACAGCTCCAGCACCAGGCTCAGCGCCAGGGGCTGCATCCGCACTCCCTGCTGCTGCGCGAGGTAGGCCCGCCCAAATAGGTGCCAGATGTTGCCCGGCACATAGCGCGCCAGCTGCGAGAGGAACCAGGCTCGCACTGCCGCGCGCAGCGAGATCTGCTCACCGAGTTGCCCGAGGTTGCGCTGCCAGAGCACAGCGTAGCTGAATAGGCTGGCGCAGCCCAGGCCCAGCGCCGCCAGTGCAGGCAGCGGCGCGATCGTGATCTCGCCGATCTCGGCCATGCTCGCGTGTAGCTGCATGGCCATCAGCCCGATGGCGAGCGCGCCGATGATCCAGCCGGCAGGACGGAGCAATTGCCGCCATTTGCGGCGCTTCACGCCCTGCGGTGTCGGCACCGGGGTCGCCTCGTCAAGCATTGGCGTGGGGCGCATCCGGCTTGCGCGCAATGGCGATCAGGCCGATACCAAGGGGCAGCCGGTTGAACAGCCGGTCAAACTGAAAGGCCAGCAGCACCAGCGTCGTTAGCAGTCGGTAGCCCAGTCGGTTGGTCGAGAGCTGGTTGAGCCTGCCGCGATACTGCGAGAGCGCCCGGCGATAGCGTGGCAGGTAGACGTATTGGTGGAAGGCGCGCACCAGTGGGAATCCGAAGTGGTGTATCTGCAGCACCTCGAATCCGCTCTGCTCAAGCGCCAGCGTGAGGTCGGCGCGTGTGTAGCGTCGCTCATGGCCCGCCCAGCTGTCGTGCCAGTCCCAGAGCCGTGGCTCGGCGGGCACACTAATCACGCAGACTCCGCCCGGCCTCAGAACGCGCCAGAACTCCTGGAACGCAGGGTGATCGTCGGAAAGATGCTCAAGCACTTCGCCAGCGACGATGCCGTCTATGCAGTCGCTCTGGTAGGGAAGCTGTGTCAGGTCGCCGTTCTGGATCGCAATCGATGCTGCCTCCGGCTGCTTCGCCACGTAGCTGAGAAAGTTGCGCGAGAGGTCGACCGCCAGCACCTGGTAGTTGGCCTGGGCCAGGCGGCGGGCCAGGGTCCCCGCCCCGCAGGCCGCGTCGAGGATGCGCGGGCCGGGGCTGAAGCGCCGGATCGCCGCAAAGAGGTAGTTCTCGCGATAGCGGTGCCGCGGCCCGTAGAACTCGGGCTGGTCGCCCCACTCCATCTGATCACGCTCGCCATAGCCAGGCACAAGGTCGTGCAAGACCACGGCGAGGGTCTGCGCCAGCGCAGCGATGCTGTAGCGCGTGGCGAAGGCCACATAGCCAGCAGCAGCCACCCGGTCGCGTAGATCACCGTCGGCGGCTAGGCGGCGAATCTGTGCCGCCAGAGCCTCAGGGTCGGCCGGTGGGCAGACCAGCACCTCTTCGCCGACTGCCAGCATCGTCCGGATGGCCGGGGTGTCAGCAGTGATTGTCGCCCGACCCATTGCCAGCGCCTGAAAGAGCTTATTTGGCACGACCCGCGCGGCCTTCTCCGAGTCGCCGAAGATTCCCAGCGCGATGTCAGCCTGGGCGTATGCATTGGGGAGCCGCTCGTAGTCGACCCAGTCGATCTGCTCGACATTCTGTAGCTGCAGCTCCGCGCACATTTGACGCACGACGGCGCTCTCCTGGCCGGAGCCGATGATAGTGAAGCGAATCGGCTCGTTGCGCAGCAGCGCGGCGGCGCGCAAGATCGTGGTGATGCCGTGGAGCGGGATCAGCTTGCCGACAAAGAGCACCTGGCATACGTCAGGCGTCGCACGCTCCGGGCTGCGCGGGCTGAAGACCCGGTCGTCGGCCCCCACCGACAGCACGCGCAGGCGCTCGGGCCTGACCCCCAGCCGCTGTACGAAATAGTCGCCATGGGCCTGGGTGTCGATCAGGACGAGATCGGCCATGCCGGTCGCCCGCCGGTCGAGCTGGTAGAGCAGGCGGCCCGCCACCGAGTCTGGGGCGATTAGCCTGCGGTCATCGCAGATCGTGTCGTACAGCGAGACGAGTGGGTTGAAGACCAGCGGCACCGCGCGCAGGTGACTCAGCAGCCACGCCAGCGGCATATCGATCTGGCCGACATAGCCGACGATCATGACATCGTGCTTGGGCATGCGAAGATAACGCACCGACAGCAGGAGGTACGCCCACAACAGGCCAAGCAGCAGGCGAAGCAGTGCCACGCCGCGGTGCGAGCCGCTCTTGTCGCGCTGGAGCTCCCATACTGGTGCATGGCACTCATACACCGTCATACCTGCGCGACGCAGCGCCTCTATCGTCAGGGCATTCCGCGGATACGCCCGCTCGTAGGTTCCGAAGTAGCAGATTCGCATGGGGCGCTTATCAGGCATTATCGCTATGCTCCCAGCCAAGAATGCGGCGCACCGAGTAGTCGTCGCCGCGTCTGAAGGATGAGTTTCGCAGCATCTCGCCAACCAGCCCGGTGGAGATGAACTGGAAGCCTGCGATGACCATCAGCACCCCGAGGGTTAGCAGAGGGCGATGGCCAATCGCCTCGCCCTGGAGCCAGAGCACGCTTAGGTAGAAGCAGATCAGCGCACCGATGAGGGTCAGCAGAGTGCCGAGCATGCCAAAGAGCCGCAGCGGCTGACGCAGATAGGTTGTCAGAAAGAGCACCTGGATGAAGTCCAGGTAGCCGCGACCGAGGCGGCGGGCACCAAACTTGCTCTTGCCGAAGCGGCGCCGACTATGTTCGACTGGTACCTCAGCGATCTTGAAGCCACGCTGGCTTGCCAGCACCGGGATAAAGCGGTGCAACTCGCCGTACAGCTTTAGGTCTCTGATCACCTCGCAACTATATGCCTTAAAGCCGCAGTTGAAGTCGTGCAGATGTATGCCAGTGATCCGTGAGACGACGGTGTTGAAGACGCGTGACGGCAGGGTTTTCGAGATGGGGTCATGCCGCTCACGACGCCAGGCGCTCACCAGATCGAAGCCCTCGTCCATCTTGTCGAAGAGGGCAAAGATCGCCGCCGGATCCTCCTGCATGTCGGCGTCAATCGTCACCACCCGTGCGCCGGTCGCGATGCTGAAGCCAGCGTTGAGCGCTGCCGTCTTGCCAGAGTTGCGACGGAATTGCACCACGCGGACGCACGGGTCGCTCGCCTGGATCTTGGCGCAGACAGCAAAGCTATCATCGGTGCTGCCATCGTCGACAAAGATGATCTCGTAGCTGCTGCTGTAGGGGTCGGACCCTCCTGCCAGCACGGTTCTGAGCCGCTCGTAGATCGGCAGGACACTCTCCTCCTCGTTAAAGACGGGGACAACGACAGAGAGAGCGAGGAGGGTCGAGGGGTTAGCTGCGGACGATGATCTGGTAACAGTCTCAGGGCCGCTGATGTGTGTAAGAGTAGTCATAACACCTCCTTGGCACCGTGCGGGCAACCGCCATCTGTCACCAACACTATATCCAAAACCGATTACATGGGCACAATTCATGTACTACGGATTCGTGTTCAGCTCCTCGCGCACCACATAGATCGGCTTCTTCTGGGTCTCATAGTAGGTCCGCATGAGCAACTCGCCCATCAGGCCGATCCCGATAAACTGTACGCCCAGGATGATCAGCAGCACGCCTAACAGCAGCAGCGGCCGCGAGCCGATTTCGGCGTTGTAGAGGAGCTTGATCGCGACGAGGTACACGCTGATCACAAAGCCGGACAGCATCGAGAGCAGCCCCCACAGGCCGAAGATCTGCATCGGTCGGGTCGAGTACGAGAGCAGAAAGCGCACCGTGATAAGGTCGAGCAGCACACGCACCGTCCGGCCGATCCCGTACTTCGACGTGCCATAGCGCCGGGCCTCGTGGTGAACCGCCATCTCTGTCACCGCCACCCCTTGCCACGAGGCAACCGCCGGGATGAAGCGATGCAGCTCGCCATACAGGTTAATGTTCTTCACCACATCCGCCCGGTAGACCTTCAGCGAGCACCCGTAGTCATGCAAATGAACACCTGTCACCCAGGAGATCAGCCGATTGGCGATCATCGAGGGCAGCTTCCGGTTGATGAAGGCGTCTTGGCGGCGGGCGCGCCAGCCGCTCACCACGTCGTACCCCTCGCTCGCCCGGGCCATCAGCATCGGGATGTCGTTCGGATCGTTCTGGAGATCCGCGTCGATGGTGACGATATACTCGCCCTGGGCGCGGTCGAACCCGGCGGCGAAGGCGGGCGTCTGCCCAAAGTTGCGCCGGAAGCGCACCACGCGCAGGCGCGGGTCGCTGGCGGCCAGATCGCTCAGCAGCGCGAAGCTGCCGTCGCGCGAGCCGTCGTCCACGGCGATGATCTCGTAGGCGTGGCCGTAGCCCTCCAGAACCGTAGTCAGCCGATCATAGAGGTGTGGGATACTGTCCTCCTCGTTGTAGATCGGCACAACGATGGACAGCGTAGGCGAAGCGCCGCCGACCAGGGCGGCCGGGTGCGCAGAGGTGTCAATGGTAACGGCAGACATTGGGTGCTCCAGCATGTGACAACCAGTAAAGCTCTCGCTATTGTACGCGAATGAGCTATCCTGTCACATGGGACTGGAGGGCGATAGCCGATAGACCTATTGTAGCCTACCGGCGGCACCAGCGCCCGCCCCCGTCGTAGGAACATAGTCCTTTTTACATTTTGCATTTTGCATTACCTGGCGCAGCCCTCATAGACGCTCAGAGTGCCCAGCGCAGTGCGCCGCCAGCTGAACTCATGCGCCCGCAGCAGCCCGCGCTCACGCATGTTGCGGCGCAGGGCAGGCTGGCTCAGCAGGCGCGTCAGACCCTCGGCGATCTCGATCATGTTGTAGGGGTCAACCGTCAGCGCCGCGTCGCCCACTACCTCAGGCAGGCTGCTGGTGTTGGCGCAGAGCACCGGCGCGCCGCAGGCCATCGCCTCAAGCGGCGGCAGCCCGAAGCCCTCGTAGTAGGAGACGAAGGCGAAAACGGCGGCCCCGCTGTAGAGCGCCGCCAGGTCATCGTCTGCCACGTTGGGCAGGAAGCGCACGTGCGCGTCCAAGCCGCGCTCGGCCACCAGCCGCCGCGCCTCGGGGTGCTTCACATCCTCGTGCCCGGCCAGGATAAGCTGCGCCCCAGATGCCCGCTCGCCCGCCCGCGCCCATGCCAAAACAAGCCGCTCCAGGTTCTTGTGCGGCTTATTCGAGCCGAGGTAGAGCACATACGACTCGGGCAGGCCGTAGCGGGTACGGGCCTTGTCCACCGCCTCGGGCGGCTGCGGGGTGAAGCGGCGCGACGCGGCCAGGGGCGTCACCGCGATCCGCTCCTTGGGCAGTCGGTATCGAGAGGCCAGATCATCGCGGGCGCTCTGCGAGATCGTGATCAGCGCGTCGGCCCCGCGCACGGCCATGCCCATCGTAAGCCGGTAGAGCAGCCGCCCGCGCGGCGAGAGCGTCTGCGGGAAACGCCAGCCCAGCAGGTCGTAGATCGTTACCACCGAGGGGCAGGGCAGCCCTACGTAGGGCTTGATGAAGTAGGGTGAGTGCAGCAGGTCTAGGCCGAGGGCGCGGGCGCGCAGCGGGATCTCGACCTGCTGGAGCGGCGAGAAGGGCGCGGCGCGCACAGGGGCCAGCTCCACTCCGGGCAGCGCAGCCAGATCTTCTAGGCTATAGCGGGTGCCGGGACGCTGCGGGTTGTGCAGCAGCACCAGCGTATGGCCGTGATCTAGCTCGGCCATGGCCCTGGCTAGGCTGATGATGTAGCGCCCGATCCCAGGGAAGTGGTCGCCGATATAGCGGGCGTCCAGGCCGATTCGCATAACATCCCCATAACATGTTTTGTGTATGATAAGCTCCATCGCTATCATACACATTTCCCTGGAGGGATGTCGATGGCCCGTCTACGAGAGAACTACCACCACGAGCTGAGTGATCTTCAGCGCGAGCTGCTCGCCCTCGGGCGCATGGCCGACGAGGCCGTGCGGCGGGCGCTCTGGGCGCTGCGCCAGGGGGCCGTCGGTGAGGCCGAGGCGATCATCCGGGGCGACGACATCATCGACACGGCCACCGAGGAGCTGACCCACCACGCCATGCGGATCATCGCCACCCAGGGGCCGGTGGCCGGCGATCTGCGCGAGGTGAGCTCCTACCTCCAGTGCGGCGGCGAGCTGGAGCGGATTGGCGACTACGCCGAGGGCATCGCCAATCTGGTGGTTCGCTCCGGCGGCAGCCTCTCCGCCGAGCTGCCGCCCGAGATTGACCAGATGGCAGTCGAGGCCCGCGCTATGCTCGGCCAGGCGCTCGATGCCCTAGTCGCCCTCGACCCCACGATCAACCTGCGGCTCAAGGAGCACGATGATACGGTGGACGACGCCTACGAGCGGCTGCTCGTCGCGCTCACGGCGGCCATGCAGGCCGACCCGGCGATGGTCGTGCCCGGCACCCTGCTGCTCTGGGTCGGCCACAACCTAGAGCGCATCGCCGACCGCGCCACCAACATCGGCGAGTACGTCGAGTACATTGTGCGCGGCCAGATCAGCTCGCGGCAGGACGATCCGCCCGCCGCGCCGTAGGGGTGTAGCAGGATTCCTAGCGCAGAGCGCCAGGAATCCTGCTACACCCCTACTCCTCGCCCATCTGCCGACGCAGGATCTGGCTGGCCCGGATGAAGTCATTATCGTGTGCGGGCGCGGCCAGGGCGCTCTCTAGCTCAGCCATGGCCCGGCGGGCACCCTCGCTCACCGAGGCCCCCCATGAGGTGATCCCAGCATCTTCCTCGGCAAACTCGTGGAGGGCCGCGATGCCGTCGGGCACGCGCAGATCCACAATCGCCCGGCACGCCTCGTAGCGCACATCAGGTAGGGGGTGGCGCATCGCGGTGACGAGCGGGTGGTAGGCCCGTGGGTCGCCGATCTTGCCCAGGGCGCGGGCCGCGCGGGTCGCCACATGCGGGTCGGTGTCGGTCAGCCCCAGCAGGAGCATATTGAGCGAGCGCGCCTCGCCAACCACGCCGAGCACACGGATCGCCTCGATCCGCAGCTGCGTGTCATCGCCCTCGGCCATGCGCAACAGCACGGGAAGGGCCGGCGCGCCGATCACGCCGATCACCCACGCCGCCCGCTTGCGCAGCTCCTGCTCCGGCGAGGCCAGCAGGTCGGTCAGCGGGCCGACGGCTGGCTCCCCCAGGACGCCAAGCGCAAAGGACGCCTGGGTACGCCGGAAGTCATCCCCCGTACACAGGTCGCCGATTAGGCCGCTGATCACCTCTGGCATCTGGTTCATGGTTGATCTTTCCTTTCGACCGGCGACCAACAGGTGATCGGTGGTCGATACCTCACAATGAGCGCGACCCGCTTCAAGCAAGATTGCCCTCTATCTGTGCGCGATCCTTGAGCAACTCGCGCAGCCCTCGCAGCCGGGTGTGTAGCAGCGCGCTGGCCCGACCAATGTTGAGGGCGCAGTTGCGCGGGCGGCGCACCGGCAGATCCGCGCTCCGCCCTGCCTGGATGCGGGCGGGGTCATACCCCAGCGCCCGCGCCAGCAGCGTCCCCATCTCATAGCGGCTCACCCGCTCGGCCCCGGCCACATGCAGCACCCCGGCGTAGTCGATCTCCGCCAGCTCAAGCAGGGCTGCGGCCAGGTCGTCCACAAAGATCGGGCAGCGGTACTCGTCGCTGAAGAGCCGGTCGCCCCGCTGCCCGTCGGCGATCTCCAGGGCGAAGCGGGTCTGCCGGTCGAGCGGCTCGAATCCGTAGATCAGCGAGGTGCGGATGATCGCCGCGCCGGGGTAGGCGGCGGCCACCAGCCGCTCGGCGGCGGCCTTCGCCTCACCGTAAGCGCTGATCGGCGCGGGCGGTTCGGCTTCCGTGTAGGGCTCGGCTCGCTCGCCATCGAAGATCACGTCGCTCGACATATGGATCAGGCGGGCGCCCAGTTCGGCCGCAGCCTGGGCCACATGCCCGCTGCCCTCGGCGGTGATCGCCATCAGATCAGGCTCATACTGCACAAAGGCCGTGTGGATGACGACATCAGGGCGGAAGCTCTGGAGCACCTCGTGTACAGCCTGCGGGTCGCGGATATCGAGGCGCGCCCAGGCAATGCCGGGCACGCCCGGTGGCTGCTGGCTGAGGTAGCTTGCGCCGAGCGTGTAGCCGCGCCCGGCAGCCAGCCGTAACAGCGCACCGCCGAGGTAGCCCGTCCCGCCGGTGATGAAGAGCCGCTTGCTCATCGTGTTCTCCGCCATGCGACCTGTGCAGTTACATCAACGCATATCGGCGGGGCTTTCGTCCGGCTCCTGGATACGGGTGAGGGCAGCTTTTGCCGCTGCCTGAGCGGCCGACTGCTTGCTGAGCCCGACGCCGACCCCGTAACGCTCATCATTGATCAGCACCTCCATCGTGAACTCGCGCTCATGATCGGGGCCGGCCACAGCGACCATGCGGTAGGTCGGGGTGTAGTTGAAGATGCTCTGGGCCTGTTCCTGGAGCTTGGTGCGGTAGTCGATCTCGGCAGTGCCGTTTAGCACCGCCTCAATATGTCGCTCCAGGAAGGGCGAGACAAAGGCGCGCACCGCGTCGAGCCCCTGGTCAAGGAAGATCGCCCCGAGCAGCGCCTCGAAGACATCGGCGAGCAGGGCCGAGCGGTTGCGGGCGATCGGCGTATCCTCGCCACGGCTGATCTTAATGTGGCGGCTCAGGTCAAGCTCGCGGCTAAACCCGGCCAGCGTCTTCGTCTTCACCAGGGCGGCGCGCAGGTGGGTCAGCTCGCCCTCCGTGCGCTCAGGGAATCGCTCGTAGAGCCACGAGGCGGTGAGGAAGTTCAGCACCGCATCGCCGAGAAACTCCAGCCGCTCGTTCGACTCGCGGATGCCGCTGCGCTCAGGGTGCTCGTGGATGAATGAGCGATGGACAAAGGCCCGCGTGAGCAGGCCATCATCGGTGAAGCGCACGCCTAGTTGTTGTTGTAAATCTTCCAAGGGCTGTCGCAAAGGGGGATTAGAGAGGGCAGAGCCCTCTCTGAACCCCCGAGATCACTGCTCTACGCGGCGGAAGAGGAGGGAGACGTTATGGCCGCCGAATCCAAACGAGTTACTCATGACCACGTCAAGCTGCGCTGGGCGCGGCGTGTTCGGCACATAGTCCAGGTCACACTCCGGGTCGGGGTCGTGCAGGTTGATCGTGGCCGGCAGCGTGCTGTGCTGCATGGCCAGGATGCCGATGATCGACTCGATCGCGCCAGCGGCGCCGAGCAGGTGGCCGAACTGCGACTTGCTGGAACTGACGGGCGGGGCGCTCTCGCGGCCGCCGAACACCATGCGGATCGCCGCCGTCTCCACCGGGTCCCCGGCAGGGGTAGAGGTGGCGTGGGCGTTGATGTAGCCGACCTCCTCGGGGCGCACACCGCTGCGCTTAAGGGCCAGCCGCAGGGCGCGGGCGACCCCGTCCTCATGCACGCTGGTGATATGGACGGCGTCGGAGGAAGCGCCATAGCCGACCAGCTCGGCCATGATATGCGCGCCGCGCGCGCGCGCGTACTCGTAGTCCTCAAGGATCAGCGCGGCGCCGCCCTCGCCCATCACAAACCCATCGCGGCTGACATCGAAGGGGCGCGACGCCGTCTCAGGGCTGTCGTTGCGGGTCGAGAGGGCGCGCATAGCGTTGAATCCCGCCACCCCGATCGGCGTTACCGTCGCCTCGGCGCCGCCGACGATGATCGCCTTCGCCCAGCCGCGGCGGATCGTCTCGGCGGCCTCGCCGAGGGCGTGGGCCGAGCTCGCGCATGCCGAGGTGGTACAGAGGCTGGGGCCGCGTGCGCCGCTCATGATTGAGATGTGGCCCGATGCCAGGTTCGTGATCATCGCGGGGATGAGGAAGGGGCTGATCCGCCCCGGCCCGCGCGAGCGCAGCACCTCCAGCTGTTCGCTGAGCGTGCCGATTCCGCCGATCCCGCTGGCAAAGAAGACGCCAACATCGTCGCGGTTCTCATCCGTGATCGCCAGCTCCGAGGTGCGCAGCGCCTCTTGGGCGGCGGCGATGGCGAAGTGGACGAAGCGATCCGTCCGGCGGGCCTCTTTGCGATCCATATACTGGGTCGGATCAAAGCCCTTCACCTCGCCGGCGAACTGCGTGTCGAAGCCGGTTGTGTCAAAGAGCGTGATCGGCCCAATGCCGCTGCGGGCCTCTACAATGCTCTGCCAGAGCGATGGCACATCCAGCCCAAGCGGGCTGACTGCGCCCATACCGGTGACGACGACGCGCCGCTCCATGCCCTCAGCCTCCTCATTGCGGGACTGACCCGCATCTGCTATTTATGCTCAGCTGTTCTGAGCGTTATGCTCAGAACATTATACCACGCCGCACAGGCGCACCCTCGCCGCGCCGATGGTATACTTCATTTCACCCAGCGCTTGCCCTAACGACAGAGATGTAGTAGAGGAGCCCCATATGCTTGAGCGCGCCAGATCCCTCGCCGATGAGCTGATCCGCCTGCGGCGCGACATCCACGCCCACCCCGAGCTGAGCTTTCAGGAGACCCGCACCGCCGCCCTGGTGGCCGACACCCTCCAGGAGATCGGCGGCATCCGCGTGCGCACCGGCGTCGGTCGCACTGGCGTGGTGGGCGATCTTGGCGACGAGGGCGGCCCGACCATCGCCATCCGCGCCGATATGGACGCCCTCCCTATCCTGGAAGCGGTGAGCCAGCCCTATGTGTCGGGCAATGCCGGGGTGATGCACGCCTGCGGCCACGACGCCCACACCGCCATGCTGCTCGGCGCGGCCCACCTGCTCCGCGAGCGATTCGCCGCCGATAGCCTGCGCGGCCGCGTCCGCTTCCTCTTCCAGCCATCCGAGGAGGCGTGGGACGTGGAGGGCAAGAGCGGTGCCCCGCGTATGATCGACGACGGGGCTATGGATGGGGTGGACGCCGTGATCGCCATCCATGTCGATTCGACCCTGCCCCTCGGCCAGGTGACGATCCGCTCGGGGTGGACATCAGCCGCCGTGGATGACTTCAAGGCGACCCTGCTCGGCACCGGCGGCCACGGCGCGGCCCCCCACGAGGGCACCGACACCGTGCTCATGCTCGCCTCGGTGATCAACGCCCTCTACGGCATCAAGTCGCGCCGGATCGACCCGGTGCAGCCATGCGTGCTCAGCGTGGGCGTGGTGCGCGGCGGCAACGCATCGAACGTCATCCCCGCCGAGATCTACCTTGAGGGCACCCTGCGCAGCTACAGCGAGGAGGTGCGCACCAAGCTGGCCGATGAGGTCGAGCGGGCCTTCGGCGTGGCTCGCGCCCTCGGCGGCGACTATCGCCTGAAGGTGACACGCGGCTACCCCGCCGGATGGAACGATGATCGCGTGGCTAGCTGGATGCAGGGCGTCAGCCGCGAGTACCTGGGCGAGGGCGCGCTCGACCGCTCGCCCGCCGGGCTGGGCGCCGAGGACTTCTCGTATATGTGCCAGAAGGCACCCGGTGCCATGCTCATGCTCGGCGCGGCCATCGGCGACGGCGTGGTGCGCGCGCACCACACGCCGATCTTCGATATTGACGAGCGCTGCCTGCCCACCGGCTCAGCCATCCTCGCCGAGACAGCCCTGCGCTTCCTCAAAGGCCAGGTGAAGCGGCACTAGCCCTGGCCGCCGAAGGCGATTCGGTTGCGGCAGTGCTGCGCCAAGCATATAATGGCAGAAGTGAACCATATCAGGCCCTCGTGCAAGATCAGACAACCCTGTTGGGCATGGCCGACCGCATAAAACGCGTCGAGGTGCGCCGCGCCCAATCTGCAATTTGCAATCTGCAATCTGCAATCGTACGAGAGAAGGGATGCAACGTGGCAGGCGACGACCTCATACAGAAGATCGAGCGGGCCCGCGATGCCTATCGCGAGGAGCAGGATCGTGCCCGCCGCGAGATCGCCGAGGTAGAGACTCTGGTTCGGCAGAGCAGCAACGAGGTAGATAAGCTTGGCCAGCGCGAGATGTCGGTCTCTAACCGCGTGCGCGACCTTGAGGTTAACCTCGACAAGTACAGCAAAGAAGAGATCAAGAACTTCTTCTCCGCAGCCCAAGAGGTGCAGATGCGCCTCCAGATCATGCGCGCCCAGCTTGAGCAGGTGCAGGGCCGCCGCGATATGCTCAAGGCTCGCCAGACACAGATCGGCGAGGTCATCGATCTGCTCGAAGATGTCGTCGGCGCAGTGGGCGGCGGCGGCGCGAGTACACCCAGCAGCGATGAGAATGATACAGCGACCTTGATCGCCGGTATCATCCAGTCTCAGGAGAATGAGCGCCTACGCATCTCGCTCCAGATGCACGATGGCCCCGCCCAGTCGATGAGCAACCTGGTGCTACGCGCCGAGATCTGCCAGCGGCTAATCGACCGCGACCTCGACCAGGCCCGCTCTGAGCTGACTGGCCTGAAGACGGCGATCAATACGACGCTCCAGGATACTCGCCGCTTTATCTTCGATCTTCGACCGATGACTCTCGACGACCTTGGGCTTGTTCCTACGCTGCGGCGCTACACGACCCAGCTCGGCGAGAAGAGCAACCTTGAGATCAACCTGATGATTCAGAACCTGGAGCAGCGCCTGCCCAGCCATTATGAGGTGACGATCTTCCGATTCATCCAGGAGGCGCTCAATAATGTCGTGCGCCATGCCAACGCGAACCAGGTGCGCCTGCTGCTCGATGTGACAGGCAACACGCTTCAGATACTTATTGAAGACGACGGTAGCGGCTTTCATGTGAACGAGGTGCTTGCCAACGCCAATGCCCGCAAGAATATGGGCATCGCCGGCATGCGCCAGCAGGTCGAGGCACTGCTGCGCGGCGAGTTCGGCATCGAGAGCGCGCTCGGTCGTGGCACCCGTATTGCTGCCACCATCCCCATGCCCTAGCATCTGCACCCTGTGATGCGTGTTCCACCTTTTCGGATCACGCATCACGCTTATGGTTTTTGTGCCAAATGTGCCGAAAACCATACCAAAGGACAGAAACCCCTCTCTATATTCTGTACATCACCTGTGTACTACGGCTTCATTATAATACGATTATATGTAGTAAATGCCGCACGGGTGTAAAAGTGTGCCATTTGGCACATTTTAGATAGCCCGCGCATAGGCTCAGTACTTCCAATTATTGGTACCATGAGGCTATTGAGGTAGCCAAGACAAAGCCCTATACTGCGTCTTGTAGGGAACACCTACAACACGTCTACAAAGGAAGGGAGGTGAAAACACATGCTTCGTAGCTTCTTCGCTAAGGAAGAGGGCCAGGGCCTCGTAGAGTACGCGCTCATCCTGGTGCTCATCGCCATCGTGGTCATCGGCGTCCTGACGCTGCTGGGTAACAAGGTCAGCACGGTATTCAGCAACATCAACAGCGGTCTGGGCTCCTAAATCAACTCGCTTGTCGGGCCTATCGTCGGCACAACGCTATCAATCAGACCAGATCGACGAACAGGAGTAATCCAATGCTTCGTAGCTTCTTCGCTAAGGAAGAGGGCCAGGGCCTCGTAGAGTACGCGCTCATCCTGGTGCTCATTGCCATCGTGGTTATCGGCGTCCTGACGCTGCTGGGTAACAAGGTCAGCACGGTGTTCAGCAACATCAACAGCGGTCTGGGCTCCTAAATCAGCTCTTGTTATTTCGGTTTCCGGCGTGCCCCGCACTTATTGCGGGGCGCGCCGTTTTTGCGTCCGCGCGCGCCGGTGCTACAATGGGGAAGCACTGAGGCACTGAGGCACTGAGGCACTGAGGTGCCTCAGTGCCTCAGTGCCTCAGTGCCTCAGTGCTATAAGGAGCCCCTGTGGTCGACTATTCGCGGAAGTGGTGGGCGCTGACCGCCGTGGGCAGCGGCGTCCTGCTCTCGACGATCGACGGCTCGATCGTCAATATCTCCCTCAACACCCTCGTCGACGCCTTCGGAAGTAACCTCAATGTTGTCGAGTGGGTGGTGCTCTCTTACCTGCTCACCCTCACCTGTCTGCTGCTGATGATGGGCCGCCTTGGCGATATGATCGGCAAGCGGCGGGTCTATGTGGCTGGGTTCGTGATCTTCACCCTGGCGTCGGCGCTCTGCGGGATATCGCCGAATGTCGGTATGCTGATTGGCTTCAGGGTGGTGCAGGCCGTCGGCGCGGCGATGATCCAGTCGGCCGGGCCTGCTTTGCTGGTGACGGCCTTCCCTCCCAGCGAGCGCGGCACGGCCCTGGGGGCCAGTGGCTCGTTCGTGGCCCTCGGCATCCTGATTGGCCCGGCCCTCGGCGGTATTTTGCTGCGCTATGTGGGCTGGGAGTCGATCTTCTATGTGAATGTGCCGGTGGGCATTGTGGGCATCTGGCTCACTCTGCGCTACTTGTCTCCCGATGCGCGCACGGCGAAGGGGCAGGTCTTCGATGTGGGCGGATCGCTGCTGATGATGGCTTCGATCTTTGGGCTGCTGCTGGCGCTCACGGAGGGGCCGAGCTGGGGCTGGTACGATGTCCGGGTGCTGCTGCTGCTCGGGCTGTTCGCCCTGTCTGGGGCCGCCTTCCTGGCATGGGAGCTGCGCTTCCCGCAGCCGATGATCAACCTGCGCATCTTCCGTAGCGCCGCGTTTTCGCTGAACCTGCTGGCCGGCTTCATCCTTTTCATCGGCCTGGCCTTCAATCTGCTACTCACTCCGCTCTTCCTCCAGCTGGTCTACCAGTTTGAGCTACAGCAGGCCGGGCTCTACCTGATGGCGCTGCCCCTGACCCTCTCGCTCACCTCACCGATCAGCGGGCGGCTCTCGGATAGGATCGGGCCGCGTCTGCTGACAATTGGTGGTCTGTTGGGTGTGGCCCTCGGCCTGGGCGGGCTCAGCTTCACCAGCGCCAACACGCCTGTGATCCAGATGCTGGCCTTCCTGATGGTGACGGGCGCGGGGGTGGGGCTCTTCCAGAGCCCGAATAATAGCACGGTGTTCGGCAGCGCGCCGCCCGAGGCGCTCGGCGTGGCGAGCGGGCTGCTGGCTGTGATGCGAACCCTCGGCCAGACGGCGGGGATCGCGGTGGCCGGGGCGGTCTGGTCCTCGCGGGTGCTGGCGCTGAACGGCGCGCCGATCGAGCCGATCACCGCCGCGCCCGTTGCGGCCCTGGCTGGCGGCTTCGACACAGCTATGCGCGTGGCGGCTGTGCTGGCCCTGCTGGCGATCATCCCCTCGCTGGCCGGTGGGCGGGCTACCAGCCAGCGGAAGCCGGCGGCTAGACATCCCGTGGCGGAGTAGGGGCGGCTCGCGAGCCGCCCCTACGCTTGCCGCCCCTACGCTTGCGTCCGTGCGAATCTGCTGGTAGGATGCCGCCGCTATGCACGATACTACTTCTCCTGTGACCATACTCACCCGCGCCATGCTGGGCCTGGCCATGCTGGCCTTTGCCCTGCTGCTCTCGGCCTGCTCGGGCGGCACCGCCCTCGGCACGGTGGAGGCCAGCGCGGATAGCTACGCTCCGTCGGAGACGAACCAGCCCCTGACGATCAGCTACCTGATCGGGCGCGATGCGACGGTGGATGTGTATCTGCTCGATGCGGCGGGCACACGCTATGATCTGCGGCGCGGCCAGCCGCGCAGCGCGAGCCCTGACCCCTATGTGTTGCGGTTCGACGGGACGGTGCCGACGAGCGACCCAGTGCTGCTGCGGCGGCTGTTGCCGCCCGGCACCTATACCATGGTGGTTGTCGCCCAGGCCAGCGGCGGCGCGCCCGAGGAGCGGCGGCTGCCCCTGGCGATCACTGGCAGCGATCTGCCCATCCCCGATGTGCAGAACCTGCTTGTCTCGCCGCAGACGATCTCGCCCAACGCCGATGCGGTACACGATGTGACCGAGATCACCTACCGGCTGCCGGTGAGCGCCACGGTGAATATCGACATCACCGCGCCCACTGGCGAGAGCATCCCGGTGGTGACGCGCGAGGAGGAGGGGCCGTACGAGCAGCACCACGTCTGGAACGGTAAGCGACCCAACGGCTCGCTGCTGCCCTCGGGCGTCTATACCTACACGGTACAGGCCGAGGATGACTACGGCAATCTGGTGCGGCGCCATGGCCAGATCACGCTGGAGGATGTTGGCCAGCCCGAGGCCCGGATCGTCTACGCCAGCATCGCGCCGCAGCGGCTCATGCTTGGCGAGGTGCTCACGGTGACGATCCGGGTGAAGAACACCGGCACGGTGCCTATCCGTACCTACGGCCCACCCAGCGGCTACCAGTATACGACTGATGATGTCTTCTCCTCGGTCGATGGCGGGCGCTACACCGCCCAGGCCGGCGGGTTCTGGCGCGTCGGGCTCGACTGGGACGCCAACAGCGGCGGTGGCCCCAAGCGCTACCCCTTCCGCTGGGCGCTCTCGCCGAAGCCGCCCGAGCAGTGGAAGGTGTCCGGCGTCGAGGACTGGCTCATGCCCGGCGAGGAGGTGGAGGTGATCGGCCAGGTGGTGATCCTTCAGCGCGAGACGAAGATGGGATTCTATGTCGGCCTGATCCAAGACGGCGTCGGCTTCTTCCAGGATCGCAGCGCGCGCACGATTGTGGAAGTGGGCTTCTAATCTAAACTCATTGTCATTCTTTGGGGCTGGAAGGCGCGCTTCCTAGCGTGTATGATGAAGTGCAGGTGTCGTATATCTCTCGGTGAAAGCACCTCTCTATGCGCCAGCGTCTTCTTCTCTCCCCGCTGCTCGTCGCTCTGACCATTCCGCTGCTGCTTGTGGCGATCTCTGGCGCGGGCGCTACGCCCGCGCTGACCGCATCTGTTCACTGCGTCTACCTGCCGATGGTGATGGTGGCGGGCTCTCCTCCGCTCTCCCTGCCGCGAGGTGCGGCCAGTGCTGACCCGCACTGTCCAAGCGTCCCCGCACCTGCCCCTGCCCCGCCAACAGCTACCGTCACCCCGACCCCGACCGCCACCATGGTGCCTGCCCAGGTTACAGGCGGACTGCGCCTGCTGCCGGAGTATGCCGGTGCTGCGGTGAACCTGCGGGTTCCGCGCTACCTGGTGGTGTTCGACGCGAGCGGCTCGATGAGTGCCAACTTTGACGGACAGTGCAATGAGACCGGCACGATTGTACAGTGCTCCAATGGACCGCCCGGCTACCCGGACGTGCAGGTGATCAACACCGGCACGATCCACTACTGGCGGACTCAACAAGAGCGGCGGATCTACGTGGCAAAGCAGGCGCTGATACGGCTCGCCAGGCTGGCCAATATGCCGGGCAACGCCAGCTATGATAGCACCCGACCCGCCGATCAGATGGCGGTGGTCTGGTTTAACGAGGGCGCTCCGACATCCAATGTGCTGTCGTTCTCAAGTAACCCGGCCAGCATTACGAACTTTATCATCAGGGCGAATAACATCAACGGCAGCTACCGCAGCGAAGGCGGCACCAACGGGGCGGCGGGGCTCTACCGGGCGCAGTTGCTGCTGTCGGCTGCCTCGCCCACGGTGGACATTAACGGGCAGACCTACACCTATGAGAACCATGTGATCTTTATCACCGACGGGATCTCGAGCGGGTTCTTCGACCCAACACGGGCCGATCTGTGGGGCGGCCAGAGCCTCGCCAACACCTACCCGGCGAATAGCTACTGCAACCGCTTGGGCGCCCTCGTCGTTGAGAGCGCTGTGTGCCAGACGACGGATGGCGGCGGGATGTTTAACGGCTGGGATCGGCCGATCACCCAGATGATCAATGTCAGCCAGACCTACCTCACGAGCGGCATGTACGGCCCGACTGACGTGTATGTGGTGGCGATCTCGCATGTCGCCACCACCGGCCTGAGCGACGGGGTGCCCACCAACTCGACGGATTACTTCTTCCCCGCCCCTTCGCTGGAGACCTACGCCGATGGTACGAATAATGTCGATGCGATTATCGACACGATCTACAGCCGCACGCTGCCGAACGCGACGATCTGCCAGCCGATGACTGCAGGAGACTGGGCCTCTAGCATCGACGCGGCCCACCTGCCGGATGGCGCGTCGCCGCTGGGCGAGGTGGCGCTGACGAGTGTGAGCACAGGGGTCTCGTACACCGCGCCGATCACGCGCGACCCGACCACGGGCGAGCTGAGCTACCTGTTCACAGGGCTTTCTGCGGGCAGCTACCAGATCCAGGCATCGCTCTTCTACAAGGGCGATGACGGGGTGACGCGCATATACAGCAAGCTTGATGTGGCGGGCACGCTGCTAGATACGCTAGATGTGACCCTGAGCGGGCAGACTCAGACGCTTGATATGCTCTCGCTGCGGCTAGGCGGCGATGTGTGCGCCACGCCGCAGAAGTAACGCGGTGCGGTATTGCTTCTATGATGATAGGCTCCCTGCCGCGCCAGGCGTGTCGTTTACGCCGGGCGCGGCATTTATGTGTGCAGGGCGTTTGCATGTATGCGCCCGTGGCGACGGTCTGCTACAATACAGCTACACCGTACGCGCCCCTTTCTCCTCACCACCGCAGCATCACACCCCGACGAGAGACCCTGCCACAGATCAGGAGGTTCGACGTGCCACTGCAGATCGTCGCGCTCAGCGGCCCCCTGGCGGGCCGTGCATTTCCACTTGGCTCCGCGCCTCTTTCCCTTGGACGAACGCCCGAGAATACGGTTGTTATCGCCAGCGGGCTGGCCTCGCGCCGCCACGCCGAGCTGCGCCCTGAGGGCGGTGGCTATGTCCTATACGATTTGGGAAGCTCGAACGGCACCTCGGTGAACGGCCAGCGCGTGCAGTCCCACCGGCTTAATCCCGGCGACGTGATCACCATTGGCGATGAGTCGTTTCGCTTCGTTGCCCCGGCGATGGACAGGACTCTGCTGGCTACGCCGCCGCAGCCGGTGCCAACGCAGCGTGCCGGGATGGTTACGCCGCCCCCGCCCTTGCCGCCCATGGCGGGGCAGGGGTTTGGCATTCCGCAAGGTGTGCCGCCAGCCGCGCCGCGACCTCGCTCGCGCCTGCCGATCTTCATCGCCGTTGGCCTCATACTGGCCTGCGTGGTGATGGCTGGCATTGGCGGCGGCGTCTTTCTGCTCACCCGATCTGGCGGCGGCGGCGGCGGCACGACATCGGCCACCCGCGAGCCCGTCGCGACCATATCGGCAGCCGGGGCCACGCCCGGCCCGGCGCCCACCCGCGCCGCAGGCGGTCAGGACGCCGCGTGGACAGTGCTGGTCTACCTCGACGGCGACAATAACCTGGAGTCTGACGCGCTGACCGACTTCGCCGAGATGGCCCAGGTCGGGTCGAGCGACCAGATCAAGATCGTCGTCCAGCTCGACCGAGTCTCCTCGCGCGAGTCGTGGGATGACACCACGGCGGGTAACTGGGACGGCACAAAGCGCTTTCTTGTCGAGAAGGGCATGCGGCCCACCGATTCTAATGCGGTTGAGGATCTGGGCGAGCAGAATATGGGCGACCCGGATGTGCTGGCCGACTTTGTCAGCTGGGGGATCAGCAACTACCCGGCCCAGCGCTACGCCCTGATCATCTGGGACCACGGGGCCTCGTGGCTGGGGATCGCCAGCGATGACACCTCGGAGGATCAGCTGAACCTGCCGGAGCTTGGCGCGGCCCTGGAGACGGCTCGCCAGAACACATCCTATGGCACGCTCGACCTGATCGGCTTTGACGCCTGCCTGATGGCCCAGATCGATGTGCTGCTGGCCGTCGAGCCATACGCCCAGGTGGCGGTGGCCTCGGCCGAGCTTGAGCCAAACCAGGGCTGGGCCTGGGACACCTGGCTGGCTGCCCTGGCTGATGACCCCGGACAGGACGCGCTGGCGATCGCGCCGAAGATCGTCGAGAGCTATATCGACTCCTACCGGTTCGCTGGTGCCGACGAGGTGACGCTCTCGGCCTTCGATCTGAGCAAGCTCGCCCCGCTCACCCAGCAGGTGAACCGGCTCTCGCAGGCTATGCTCGCCGACATGGGCCGCTCGTACAATGCGATCGGCCAGGCCCGCTCCTACGTGGATGTCTACGCGCCCTCCTACTCCGAGGAGTTCAACGCGGTTGACCTGGGCCAGTTCGTCGAACTGCTCCCTGACCAGGGGGCGACGGGCGAGGTGGCGGCGGCGGCGGCTGATCTGGGCGACGCCCTCGGCCAGTCCCGTATCGCCAATGGCGCAGGCAGCTACCACGCCAACTCAAGCGGCCTATCGATCTACTTCCCGCAGCTGGCCGAGCTGTATGTGGACTCCTACGAGCGCGGGTCGCCCCTGCCCCGGGCCACGAAGTGGGCCGACTTCCTCAAGGGCTACCACAGCGCCGGCGACACAGCCGTGACGCAGCCGACGATCAGTGGGCTCCAGATCGACAGCACCCTGGTAAGCACCAGCGCGCCGGTCAGGCTCAGCGGGTCGCTCAGCGGCAGCGATATCGCCTATGTCTTCTCATTTATCGGCATCCCTAACGCCAGCCGCGACACGGTGGACCTGATCTATGTAGACTATGTCTACCCGCCGGGGACGACGCAGGGCGACGACCCGCCGGTCTGGCCGGATGGGCAGTTCGACCTGAGCCTGACCTGGGATGCGACGAGCTGGTACCTGAGCAATGGCCAGAGCCAGATCGAGGCGCTGCTAGGGCCGGTGAAGTACGGCAGTAACTTCTATGGCGTCGAAGGAGTCTATACTTCGCAGGCCACCGGCGAGCAGATCGACGCGGGCCTGATCTTCAATGTGCAGGGCGACGCGGGCGAGCTGGTGCGGATCTGGGGCTTCCCCAAGAGCAAGCAGGACTCGCAGCCCTACGAGCTGAAGCCAGCCCCCGGCGATACCTTCACCGCATACACGCGCAGCTACACCGACACCGGCGGCAGCCTGGACCCGGCCCGCGTGCAGGGCCAGACGATCACCTTTGGCGACACGCCGCTGACTGCCAGCTATAGCTCGACGCTGAGCGGCGACTATGTGATGGGCTTCCTGGTGCGCGACATCGCCGGGAACTTTAGCTATGACTATGTCGACGTGACCGTCGACAACCCATAGGGTTGCCTGCTGCGGGCCGCAGCCTGTCTCATTTCCTATTGCAGGCTGGCGGCGAAGCCGCCAGCCTGCAATAGGAAGAATCTGAGGGCGGCGAAGCCGCCACACCCCCCCGGAGGAACGATGACCTTTCGCGATATGCTGGCCACCGCCCTTGAGAACTTAGGTCGGCGCAAGGTGCGCACCGTGCTCACATCGACCGGCGTGATCGTCGGCATCCTGACGATCGTGACCATGGTTTCGCTGGGGGTGGGCGTGCAGAGCGAGGTGCGGACACAGTTCGCGTCGCTCGGCCTAGAGAACCTGTTTGTGCGGCCGGGGCAGCAGGCCGAGCAGGATTTCTTCACGCGCTACGCGGCGCCGCAGCGCGACCACCCGATCACCCCGGCGGTGATCGCGGCGTGGGAGCAGACGCCGGGCGTGGTGAGCGTGACGCCGGTGATCGAGCTGACCGGGGTGGCTAGCTCGCTAGAGATGCCGGGCGGCGATCTATCGCCGGTGTCGGTTGTGGCCCCACGGATCTTCACGCCAAACCCCTTCCAGCGCCCGGCGACGGCGGTGGCTGGCACGATCTCGCTATCGGCCGAGAGCCGCGGCGAGATGGTGCTTGGCCAGGGGGCGCTGCCTAAGGGCGTGACGCCCGAGGATGTGCTCGGCAAGCAGCTCACCATCGTGCTGCGCAGCCCGCGCGGCGAGAGCCAGCGCTTCCCGCTGACGGTGGTGGGCGTGAGCGACAGCAGCAGCGCCGAGGTGCAGGCGCCGGCCCTGGACATGGCCGAGATGAAGTCCTGGTGGTTCAACACGCCGGACTACCTGGGCACGCAGGGCTACGATACGGCGGTGGTGCGGGCGAAGGATGTGAACACCGCCACGCAGTTGCTGGGCACCTTCCGCGACGCCGGCTTTGTGGTGCAGTCGCTTGAGCTGATCTTAGATGTGGCCAACCGGGTGTTTGCGCTGATCAATGTGATGCTCTCCTCGATCGGCGGGCTGGCCCTGTTCGTGGCCAGCCTGGGGATCGTCAACACCATGATCATGGCGATCTACGAGCGCACGCGCGAGATCGGCACCCTGAAGGCAATTGGTGCATCACGTGGCGACATCCGCAACATGTTTATGATTGAGGCCGGCCTGATCGGCGCGCTGGGCGGGGTGGTCGGCATCATCGGCGGCTGGCTGCTCGGCATCCTGCTGAACCAGGTGATCGCCTGGTACATCGCTCAAGAGAAGCTGCCGATCCAGGCGACGTTCTTTGTGACGCCGTGGTGGCTGGCCCTGGCGGCGCTGGGCTTCGCCGCCCTGGTGGGAGTTGTCGCCGGGCTCTACCCGGCGGCGCGGGCCGCCCGGCTCGACCCGCTGGTGGCCCTGCGCTATGAGTAGTGGGAAGGAGCGACGAGGCGATGACATACCCGATCAGCGTGTTGATCGCTGGCCTACAGCAGGCAGACCAGGATGTGATCAGCGGGTGCTATACGCCAGCCACGCTGGCGCAACTCGCGCAGAGCCTCGCACGGATCACCTTCTCTAAAGACCCGGGCGTGATCGTGGCGATCAGCAACGAGCCGCAGCGGGCATGGGTCGATCTCGCGCTGCGCGGGGCGAGCGCCCCGGTGCGGCGGGTGGATCTGCCGTCCGCCCGGCGTCAGCCGCTTGGCTTTGTCCTGCTCGGCGTTGGCCAGACGAGCGGCTTCGCCCTGGCGGCATCCCCGATCACGCCGCTGGATCGCGACGAGAGCCTCTGGCTCTACGATGCGCTCTGGAGCTGTGGCCCGGCGGCCCTGCGCGGCGTCGCCAACCAACTGCACGAGTCGCTCGACGCCGAAACCTCCCGCCGCATTGACGCACTCCAGCCCCCTGAGCCATCCGCCCTGCTCCAGCTCAGCAGCGACCTGCTCGACTTCGCCGCGCGCCAGCACAGCACCCTCGGCGTGGCCAACCGCTCGCTCACCGAGCGCATGCGCAACCAGGAGGACCAGACGCGCATGATCGTCCACGACATGCGCGCGCCGCTTCACACCCTGCTGATCAGCATCAAGGCGCTCCAGCGCCAGCGCTTCGACCCCGAGGGTCGCAACGAGCTGCTGGAGGTGGCCCGCGACAGCGCGGGCTACCTGCTCAACCTCACCGAGACGGTGCTTGACTCGGCGCGGCTAGAGACGAGCGGCTGGTCGGTGAAGCGCCAGCCCATGCGCATCTTGAACCTGGTACAGTCGGTCTGCGACCCGCTTGAGCTGGCGGCGCGGCCCGACCAGGCCCGACTCCAGCACAGCGTGGCCGACGATATGCCGGTGATCTGGGTTGATCGCGGCCTGCTAGAGCGGGTGCTGACGAACCTGATCACGAACGCGATCAGGTACACGCCGGCCAGCGGCGAGATCGGCGTATCGGCCCGGCTTATCCACGATGACCACGCGGTGGAGATCAGCGTGAGCGACACTGGCCAGGGCATCCCCAAGGAGGCCCAGGAGCATATCTTCGAGCGCTTCTACCAGGCCAACGATAGCGACCGGCACCGGGGCACCGGGCTCGGCCTGTACTTCTGTCGGCTCGCCGTGGAGGCCCACGGCGGCAGCATCGCCGTGCAGAGCACCGTTGGTGAGGGCAGCACCTTCATCATCGTCCTGCCGGTTGATCCTCCTGAGGAGGAGGGCGACGCACCGCCGCGATGAACACCGGATCGGAGAGGCGCGACGCAACCTGCCCCTACAGCAGGTCGTGGGTGCGCTCGTCGATATAGAGCGCGGCAGCCAGCAGCGGGCAGGTTGGCAGCGGCGCGCCCTTGAGATCGTTGCGCACGCTCTTATAGCGCCCGCTGATCGCCAGGCCCTCGGGCGTGATCAGGCGGTACTCACCCGTCACGACTAGGTCGTTATCGCTGTCGGTGGCAGCCGTATAGCTCAGGATCTCGGCGGGCACCAGCCGCCCCTCGTCGCGCATCCAGCGCGCCCGCCGCACGCCCCTGACGAGGCTTGTGAGCACCACCCCGATAAAGCCATTCCAGATCAGGCTGAAGGCCGTCAGAAAGAGCGGCATAGCCAAGTGGTTCTCGTCCGCGAGCCGCGAGCTCGACGGGTCGCCGCCCATATACTCCACCGCCACCCGCTGGCCCTCGATCAGATCATTGTAGTGCTCGTGGCTCAGCGAGACCCGCCCGTCGAAGCTGCGATCCTCGGGCGTCACGTAGCGGTACTCGATGAAGTAGGCGGTATCATCGCCGGTATTATCGACCGTCTTTCCGATCACCACCGCCATCGTCTGCCGGGCGTCGGCGCTGAAGCGGATCCAATCGAGCCATGTGGCACCGGTGAAGATCAGGATGAACAGGCCGGCGAGCACGAAGGGGGAGAAGAGAGCCAGCCCGCAGCCCATGCCCCGCCCTCCGGAGGCTGTCGGCGGGCGGGCGGCCAGACCCTGAACAAAGGGGCGGTTGCGCTCATCGAGCAGAAATAGCGTGTCCATAGTGCCGTACTAGTGTTTGATCACCTCGCGCGAGCGCCCGCCCTCGGCCGGGCCGACCACCCCCTGCTGCTCAAGCAGGTCGATCAGCTGGGCGGCCTTGCTGTAGCCGATCCGCAGCCGGCGCTGGAGCAGCGAGGCCGAGGCCCGCTCGTGCTGCTCGACCAGCGCCTTGGCCTGGGGCAGCAGCGCGTCCTGCTCGTCCGCGCTGAGGAACTCCGCCGGCGGCCGGTAGGTCTCGTCGGGAGTCAGGGGTCGGGAGTCGGGAGTCGGGGCCGCAGCCCCACCGTCACCGACTCCCGACCCCTGCCCCCTGACTCCTGGCTCAGACGGCCTCGGCCCAGGCAGCGCGCCGCTAAACGGCGGCCCATTCATGCCCAGTGAGCCGCCCGGCTTTCCGACTCCCGACTCCCGACTCCCGACTCCCGACTCCTCGTCCGGCGGCAGCGCCTTGCGCCAGAAGTCCACGATCTTCTCGACCTCGCGGTCGGAGACATAGGTGCCCTGGATGCGCACCAGCTTGGCGGCGTCGGCGGCCATGTAGAGCATATCGCCGCGCCCGAGCAGCTGGTCGGCGCCGGGGCCATCCAGGATCACCCGGCTGTCCACCTGCGAGGTGACGGCGAAGGCGATCCGCGAGGGGAAGTTGGCCTTGATCAGGCCGGTGATCACGTCCACCGAGGGGCGCTGGGTGGCGATGATCAGATGGATGCCGGTGGCGCGGGCCATCTGGGCCAGCCGGCAGATGTAGGTCTCCGTCTCATCGGGGGCCATCATCATCAGATCGGCCAGCTCATCGATAATGATCAGGATGTAGGGCATCGGCTCCAGGTCGGCGCGCTTGCGGGCCAGCAGCTTATAGCTCTCCAGGTTACGGCAGCCGTGGCGGGCGAAGATCTTATAGCGCCGCTCCATCTCGCGGGTGGCCCACTTCAGCGTCGGCACCACCCGCTCCAGCTCCGTCACCACCGGCGAGAGCAGGTGCGGCACCCGGTTGTAGACGATCATCTCGACCATCTTCGGGTCAACCAGGATGAGCTTCAGCTCGTCGGGGCTGTGCTTGAGCAGCAGGCCGCAGAGGAAGGCGTTGATCGCCACCGACTTGCCCGAGCCGGTTGAGCCGGCCACCAGCAGGTGCGGCATCTTGGTCATATCGGCGATCACCGGCGTGCCGCTGACATCTTTGCCCAGGGGCAGCTTGAGCTTGCCCCGGTTGGTCTCAAACTCCTCGCTGTCGATCACCTCGCGCATGCTGACCATGGCGATCGCCGAGTTGGGAATCTCGATGCCGACGGCGGCCTTGCCGGGGATGGGTGCCTCGATCCGGATCGAGGGCGCGGCCAGGGCCAGGGCCAGATCGCGCTCCAGCGAGGTGATCTTGCTCACCTTCACGCCCACGGCGGGCTGCAGCTCAAACTGCGTCACCGCCGGGCCGGGGTTCACATTCACCACCTGGGCCTCGACCTTAAAGCTGGCCAGGGTCTCCTCGATCAGGCGCGAGCGGGCGCGGATGTCCTCATCGCTGATGCCCACCTCGCCGCTGTAGGAGTCGAGCATCTCAAGCACGGGCAGGGGCCATGCCCGATGCACAGCCGGTACATCGAAGCCCTCCAGGGACTCCTGCACCGTCGCGACCACCGGCTCGGAGGCCGGGCGCGGCAAGAGGCTGCGCTGGAGCAACTCCTCTGGCGGCGCATCGACCGATTTGGTGCCGCCTAGAGCGGGGGGCGCTGCGCCCTTGCCTGCGGCAGCGGGCGCGGGCGACGTCGAGGCGCCCGCTGGCGGCTGGGCAGCGCCCTTGCCTGCGGCGGCTGGCCCGCCGCCGGGGCGCTGGAAGAGGCTAGCTTTTGTCGTGCGGGCCGCGATCGGCGTCTGCGTCAGGTCCTCATCGCTGGCACCGAGGGGCGGCGGATGGAAGGGCAGGTCGGCGTCAGCCTGCGGGGCAGAGCGGGGCAGGGCGGCGCGGCGCGGCCCGCTCCAGAGCAGCGCCCAGAAGCGGGCCAGGCGCAGGCTCGACCCGATAATCAGCTCGCGCAGGGTGATATTAAAGGTGAGCATCACCCCGGCCAGGCCGAGCACCACCACCACCAGCACCGCCGCCGGCCGACCGATGCCGCGATCCAGCCCCTCGACGATCCAGAAGCCCAGCAGGCCACCGCCCTGGTCGATCCGGTCAGCCAGATTGATCTCGTGGAAGGGGAACTCCAGCAGGCCGAGGATGGCCGCCAGCACCAGCAGCGTGCCCAGCGCGTTGGCCCCGGTCAGCTGCGCGTCCTGCATGCGCTCCTGGATGAGGATGGCCACGCCGAGCAGACCCAGGGTGACGGGCACCACGAGGGCGCCGCTGCCAAATGCCTGGCGCACCAGCTCCAGGTAGAGCCCACCGACCCCGCCAGCCACCCCGGTGAGGAAGAAGACCAGCGTGACCAGGGCGACGGTGATCAGGGCGAGGGCGAACAGCTCGCGCTGGTGCTCGGGGCGCAGCGAGATCGTGAAGGCCGGCTGCTCCTTGCGCGCGGGCTTGCGCGCGGGGGCTCTGCCTTTGCTCGCTGGCCGTCGGCCGCCGGCCTTATTCCCGCCGCGTGAGGCCATAGGGTGCGTTCTCCTGCGCGTTCCAATGCCGCCAGGGGGCAGTATAGCACATCTGCGCGGGGGGGTGCCTTTCGGCTGGGGCTGCGCGCCCCAGACCCGCGCCAAGGGGCGCTTGCCCCTTGGAACCCCGCGAGGGGCTCCGCCCCTTCGAACCCCGAATCTTAGGTCGGCGGCTCTTGCCATGCCCGTTGTCATGACAGCTGCGCAGATGCGGGAGGTCGCACCTCAGCGGCAATGCCGCTGCCCGGCGCAGGAAAAGCGGCTGGCACAGCTTCTCCCGCACCGCGCACAGGCCAAACAACGGGCATTCTACCCGCTACAGCATCAGATTCGGGGGGTCTGGGGGGCGTAGCGCCCCCAGCGGGGGTCCCGGGGGCTGGCCCCCGGGGCGGGGCGCGGGGCGCAGCGCCCGCATCCGAGATCTTCATACGCAGGAAGAATGCGGGGCGCGGGGCGCAGCGCCCGCATCCCGCATGGCACACTTCTTGCCACTGTGGCATGATGCCAGCAAGAAGCGTGCCGCCAGCGAGGAGTCCAGCTATGTTCGAAATGTCGATGAGCCCCGACATGGGCCAGCGCGTCACGCCGGCCCTGCTCAACCTGGCCCACCTGCTTAGCCTCCCCAGCCTAGACCTTGAGCAGGCCGTGCGCCACGAGCTAGAAGAGAACCCCGCCCTTGAGGAGGTTGAGGCCGAGGATACCCTCTGCCCGCGCTGTGGGCGGCCCCTTATCGAGGGCATCTGCATGCGCTGCGATATCCCCTCGACCGGGGATGATCTGTTTGGCGCGGCCCCTGGGGAAGAGACCCTCGACCCACTGCTCTTTGTCGCAGCGCCGCGCTCGCTCAACGAGATCCTGCTCGACGACCTCTACGCCAGCCTGCCCGCCAGCGAGCACCCCGTCGCCCTCACCCTCATCGGCAGCCTCGACGACCAGGGCTTTCTCTCCGACGACCCCGAGGATATCGCCGCGAGCCTGGGCGTCGATCCGAGGCGCGTCGCTGCGGTTCTGGCCCGCCTGCGCGAGATCGGCCCGCCAGGCATCGCCGCCCGCGATAGCCGCGAGTGCATGCTCGCCCAGATCGACGACCTGGCCTCCGAGGGCGTCACGAGCCTGCACGCCCGCGCCATCGTGGACGTGCATATGGCGGATCTCGCCGCGCGGCGCTACCGCCAGATCGCCCGCGCCCTCGGCATCGGCACCGACGAGGTGGCCGCAGCCCGCACCTTTATCGCCGAGAACCTCTGGCCCTACCCGGCCCAGGCCATCACCCCCGACATCCTCGGCACCTCGCGCACGCGCTATCGCACCCCGGATATTGCCATCATCATCGTCGAGGATGCCTTCGTGGTTGAGGTGCTCAACTCCCAGCGCCGCGCCCTGCGGCTCAACCCGCTCTACCAGGAGCTTGCCGCGCATGCTGCCACCCTCGAAGACGCCGAGCGCGCCCACGTCCAGGAGTTCATCTCCCGCGCCCGCGTCTTCCTGTCCAACCTGCGCCAGCGTGAGTCTACCCTGAAGCGCATCGGCGAGGTGATCGTCGAGCACCAGGCCGACTTTCTCCGCCACGGCGTGCGGCACCTCCTTCCCATGACCCGCGCCGAGATCGCGGTTGAGCTGGGCGTGCATGAGTCCACCGTCAGCCGGGCTACCAGCGATAAGACTGCCCAGATCCCCTCTGGCGATCTGCTGCCCGTCAGCGAGTTCTTCGTGTCCGCCCGTGGCGTCCAGGATGTGCTGCGCGAGCTGATCGACTGCGAGGATAAGGCCCGCCCGCTGAGCGACCAGTTGCTCTGTGAGCAGCTGGCCGACATGGGCTACCCGATCGCCCGTCGCACGGTGGCGAAGTACCGCGACCTGATGAAGATCCCCGCCGCTCAGCTTCGCGGTGCGTAGGTGCTCCTGGGACGCCGGGGGGCCGCAGTGTGCTGCGGCCCCCCGGCGTCTTTTGGTGTTTTTCTCCATCACAATGGAATATTTCGCCAAACCATTGACAATTTTTGTGCGAAGTGATATTATCTCCTCATAGATAGTAATAAACGACAAGTAAATGGTAATAATTACCATAGCCAAGCGCGTTAGGAGATCGCCATGCACCGCCTGATCACCCGCGACCCCGTCAGCGGCGGGGAGCTGATCGTCACCCGGCTAGAGTGCCCCGAGAGCGGCATCGTGATCGAGGGCCAGTTCAGCCTCGGCTGGCTGGGCCGCCTGACCAGCGAGCAGCTCGACTTTGTGGAGCAGCTGATCAAGAGCCGGGGCAATGTCCAGAAGCTTGCCGCCGAGCTCGATATGGCCTACAACACCGCCCGCGCACGCCTCGATGAGATCGTCACCACCCTCGGCGGCACCCCGGAGGGCGATGGGCGCTCCGACCGTCGCCAAGTCCTCGACCGGCTGGCCGCGAAGGAGATCAGCGTCGAGGACGCCATGCGCATGCTGAAGAGCTAGAGCACTGAGCCGAACGATTGAGCCATTGAGGCACTGATTCGCGTGTGCTGCCGTGCCTTGTGCAGGCAATCGAGGCTCAACCGAATCGCTCTTTGCTATAGGAGCCACCTATGACCACTCCCGGCAATGAGCGCAACCGTATCCTGAAGATGATCGAGGCCGGACAGGTCTCCGCCGATGAGGCGGCCCAGCTGCTCGACGCGATCGGCCCCGCGCCGCGACCTGCCGACCGGCAGCGCTCGCGCCTGGTGCGCGTCCGCGTCACCAACCTGCACACCGGCCGCCAGAAGGCCAACGTGACCATCCCGGTCAGCCTGGTGAATGTGGGGCTGCGCCTCGGCGCCCGGCTGGCCCCCCAGCTCAGCGGCAGCGCCCTGGAGGAGCTGATCCGTAGCATTGAGGGCGGCGTAACCGGCCGCCTGCTTGAGTGGCAGGATCTTGAGGAGGGCGAGCGCGTCGAACTGATTGTTGAATAGGGGGTAGTGTCCCAATATGGAATGGTGGTCATTCCGAGCGAAGCGAGGAATCCCGGTCGGGACCCTTCGCTTCGCTCAGGGTGACATTCGAGATTGATCCACTACCGAACTGAGGAGGATACTCATGAGCGAGCAGCGTTTTCCCGCCGGCGAGTCGCCCCAGCTTCGCATCGTCAACGGCGGCGGCGATATCACGGTTGAGGTCTGGGACGAGGACGAGATCCTGGTCGAAACCAATGGCCGCGCGTACGAGCAGTACCGCGAGGGCGACACGCTGGTGATTGAGGGCTGCCCCGACGACCTGGAGATCTTCGCCCCCGCCCGCACGGCGCTGACGATCAGCGGGCAGGCCGGCGATGTGCGCGTCGAGGGCGTGCGCCTGGTCGCTATCGAGCAGGCCCACGGCGATGTCGATCTGGCAGATTTGGCCGAGGGCGCGGAGATCGGCCAGATCAGCGGCGACCTGCGCACGGATCGCGCGCCGCGCCTGGTCGGGACTGGCCCCATCCAGGGCGACGCAGACCTCGCCAATGTGCAGAGTGTCGAGCTTGGCCGGATTGAGGGCGACCTTCAGGCCGAGGGTGCGGTGACGATTATTGTCGGCAGCGTCGGCGGGGATCTGCGGGCTGAGGGGCTCTCCCAGCGGCTCCAGGCGGGCAGCATCGGCGGGGATCTGCGCGTGGAGACCAAGGGCATGGCCGAGCTGCTGGCCGAGTCGGTGAGCGGCGACCTGACGCTCAAGGGCGCGCTCGCCAGCATCCAGTGCAGCAACGTCGGCGGCGACATATCCGTCGAGGGGCGGGTTGAGCGGGCGGCCTTCAGCAATGTCGGCGGCGACATGCGGGTTGACCAGGCGGGCGAGCTGCGGGCCGGTCATGTGGGCGGTGACATCAAGGCCCAGGGCATGACACGCGTCGAGCTCGGCTCGGTCGGCGGCGACTGTAAGCTTGGCGGGCTATCCGCGAGCATCGAGCTCGGCAACATCGGCGGCGACCTGTCGCTCCAGGGAGGCTTCCTGGCGGGCAGCAGCAGCCAGGCCACCGTGGGCGGCGACGCCAGCGTGCAGCTGCCCCGCGAGCCAAACCTCTCTCTGACAGCGACCGTCGGCGGCGAGCTGCGTGTCGCCGGGGCGAGCGGCGAGGGCGGGCGCAAGCGGGTACACCTGCGCTACGGCGCGGGCGAGGCCAGCCTGAGCCTGCGCGTGGGCGGCGACCTGCGCCTCTCTGGGGCAGGCGCGCCCGAGAGCAGCTCGGTCAACGTCAACTCCGAAGAGTCCCGCTTTGACTTCGACATGGAGGGATTCGGCCGCGAGATGGGCGAGCTTGGCCGCGAGCTTGGGCGCATGGGCCGCGAGCTGGCTGGCGAGATCTCGGCCGCCTTCGCCAACGAGGGCGCGGCGCGCGGCGGGGCGTGGGCCGAGGAGGTGGGCCGCAAGCTTGAGGAGAAGGCCCGCCGCTTCCAGGAGAAGGCCGAGGAGCGCGCCCGCCGCGCCGAGGAGCGCGCCCGCAACGTTGATGAGAAGGCCCGCATGCGCGTGAAGATCAACGAGCGCGAGTGGCAGCTCGACCCCGAGCGGCTTGAGCGGATCAAGGAGCAGGCCCGCCGCGCCGCCGCCGAGGGTGTCTCCGGCGCGATAGAGGCGGTGGAGCGCGCCATCGGTCGAATCAGCGTGCCGCCCGCCCCGCCCGCCCCGCCCGCCCCGCCCGCCCCGCCCGCCACCGGGGCCACCATCCGCATCAAGATCGATGAGGACAAGGGCGAGCAGGCCGCGCCCGCCGGGCCGCCGCCCAGCCGCGAGCAGGAGCGCGAGAGCATCCTGCGCATGATCGCCGAGGGCCGCATCTCCCCCGAGGAGGGCGACCTGCTGCTTGAGTCGCTCGGGTGAGACAGAAGATGGTCGCGGGCGACCTTGCCCAGCCCCATATCTTTACCCGCAATACCGCAGAAGTAACGCTGTGAGGCGTCCTGTCATTCTGAGCGAAGCGAAGAATCCCGGCCGGGACCCTTCGCTTCGCTCAGGGTGACAGCGTTACTTATGCTCTATTGCCTTTACCCACAACTTTCGCTCTGCCGAGATGGGTGAAGGGAAGCGGGTATATGAGGCATCCTAATGCATAATGCGATACATATCAGCAACCTCAACGAGCCGCTGAAACCCGTTCCACATGACGGCCACGCCCGGCTCGCCATCGCCTTTGCGCCCGCGGATCAAGCGCTCGGCGGTCTCTAGTTGCACCTTCTCGATCTGACAGCCGCTTTTCAAGACCTTATGCCAGATCTCGCCCCCCCACCTGAGCGCATACTAGGACAGGCACTCCAGGGCCTCCCCCGTGGTGGTGATGGGCACCGTGGCCATCGCCGCCCACAGGTACCCCTCCGGGTCGTCGGCTTTGCGATCCTGGGCCGCCCGCACCAGCAGATCGACCCCGGCGGGGCGCTGCACCAGGAACAGCTCGTAGACATCGGCTTCGCGGTCGCCCACACTGATGAAGTGGGTGTCCGGGCAGACCGTCCGGGCCGTGATCACCGCCTCCAGACTGGTCAGCCACGTCTGGCTTTCTTTCTCGGTGACCGGGCGGGTCTTATGGTCTTGCTGGCGCGGTGCAGCGGGGTCACGCGCCCAGACCTGCTGCTGGAGCAGGCCCAGCGGGACGCGGTCGGGGCTGATCGCCAAGGTCGTGTGGGCCGGCACCCCCTGGTGGCGCGACGACGCGCGCGCCACCGGCCCCAACCCGGTGGTCGCCGGATACGTGGTCCAGTCGAGGACGCTGGTGTCCTGCACGGCCAGCACGACGGGCACGGCCTGCATGCGCCGCTGGGTGGCGGCGACGTGACTGGACAGGATCGCCTCGGCCCGAATGTCGTCATTGTCAAAGAGTGGAATCGCCACTCTCCCCTTGAGAAAGAGGGGTTTAGGGGGTGAGGGGGCGAGGTCGGCCAGAGAACCGCTTATTCGAAAAGTATTGCCCCTAACCCCCAACCCCATCCCTACTGCTGCGTCATCTGCTTGATCAGCGTGCTGAAGTTTGAGAAGGGCAGTGCGCCACGGATCATCTGCCCGTTGATCATGAAGTTCGGCGTCGAGTTGACCCCCAGCTGCCCGGCGGACTCGGCCTCATCGAGTACAGCCTGCTGCGTATCAGGGTTGTCCAGGCAGCTGGTGAAGGCCGCCGTATCGAGCCCGATCCGCCCGGCCAGATCGATCATCACATCGTGGTCGCGCTTAGGCACCCCTCCCCACTCCTCCTGATGTGTCGCGAAGAGCATCTCATACATCGGCCAGAACATCTGCTGGTCTGCGGCGCATTGCCCAGCCATCGCGGCGATCATGGCCGAGGGGTGGATCTGGATCAGCGGGAAATCGCGGGCGATCAGCCGCACCACGCCTGTGTCCACATACTGCTGGATGAGCTGCGGCCTCGTCTCTTCGAAGAACTGCTGGCAGAAGGGGCACTCGAAGTCGGTGAACTCATAGATCGTCACCGGGGCGGAGGGGCTGCCCATGGCGCGCGGGTCATCGTCGGAGGTTTTGAGCACATCGACCTTGGCGGCGGACGTGGGCAGCGGCGGGGCGGTGGGCGTGGCCTCAGATGTGGGCAGCGGCGGCAGGGTCGGGCGCGCATCGAGGGCCACCGTCGTCTGGCGCTGCTCCAGGGCCGAGATAGTGGGCGCGGGAGGGGCGTAGGCACCGCAGCCAGCGAGGACGAGGACGAGGGCGGCAAGGGGCAGCAGAGCGCGTAGGTGTCGCATGGTGGGATCCGTTCAGTATGTAGTTCGAGGGAGCCGCCGCAGCTGCGACGGCTCCCCTATTATACTCGTGCTGTATTGCTACAGAGACGTAGCGCTACTACATATCGGCTGTAGCTGCCAGCGATGCCGCCGGCGTCGCACGCGAGCCCCCGCTCCGGGCGAAGCCCGGCACATCTGCCTTGAGCACCAGCGCCACGCAGGCCAGCATACCAACCGCCTCTAGGAAGAAGACGCTGGCGTAGGCCAGCGAGGCCGACCCGCTCGCCAGCAGCACTAGGTCGCGCACGGCCCCGCCGAGGAAGATCCCGACCCCACGGAAGACCAGCTGCGCCACCGACCAGAGCCCGAGGTAGGCTCCGGCGCGGCGATCCGAGGTCATCGCCATCAGCAGCGAGAGCGCGCCCACGGTGTAGATACCGTAGCCGAGGCCGAACAGCACCAGCACCGGGATGAGCAACGACTGCATAGCAGTGATCGAGACGAAGGCCAGCAGGGCGAAGGGCACTGCGGTGAGGATCAGCCCGAGGATAGTCGTCCCGCCCTGCTCGTGGGCCATGCGCTTGCGCGTGATCACCACCGTGCTGATCAGGCTGACCAAGATCCCAAGGCCCCAGTAGGCATTGAAGCGGGTGGTCTCCCCAACATCCATGCCGAAGACATCGCCGCCGAAGGGCTCAAGGACGGCATCCTGGGCGAAGGCGCTGATCGCGCCGATCGACAGGAAGAGGAAGAACATGCGGGTGCGCCGGTCGGCCCACATCTCGCGCAGCAGCGTGGTGAAGGGCAGCTGCTCCTGCGGCTCATCGGCAGTGGTCGCCTGGCCAGGTCGCTCCTCGCCGAAGATCGAGAAGACGAAGAAGACCGTCGCAATCGCCATGCCGGTCAACACCATCCGCCAGAAGGTGGCCGGGTCATAGGTCGGCATCATCCGCCCGTAGACGATGCCGGCGATCGGGAAGCTCAGGATCAGAAAGATCTGCACAATGTTGAGGGCCATGCCCCGCTTGGCCGGGGGCGCGCTGTCGCGCACCAGGGCCAGGTAGGTGCTGCCCGAGATCAGCGTGCCCACACCATAGATCAGGAAGGCCATGGTGGCCAGCACCCAGCCGAGCAGCGATGTCGGGTTGGCGGCCAGCATCACGGTGACGATGGGCAGCAGCGGCAGCGAGATCACCATCGGCAGGCGGCCGAGCCAGATGTAGGGCAGCCGGCGCATGCCGAAGATCGGGTGGGTGTCCGAGCGGTAGCCAGCCCAGATGCTCAGCGGGGCGAGCAGGTAGCGCAGGGCAGAGAGCAGCGCCACCGGCGTCGCCCAGATGTTCAGGTCGCTGATCAACACGCGGTTGAGCACGCCGGAAGTGAGCAGATCCACGAACGACGAGCCGATGTGGAAGGTGCCGATCTTCATCATGCGCAAGATGCTGAGGCGCTGAGCGGGTTGCTTGTCCACTAAGTGATCCTTCTACGAAGCTGCATGTGATGCTGCGGCGAGACAGCACCGGTGCTATTCAATCCTGGTAGCCTGCGGCCACCGCCAGGTGTACCTCATTCGCCACGCGGCTGATCCGCTTGATCAGGCGGGCGCTCGCCTCGGGGCGCAGGTGCGCCTCCTCGGGCATATCCATCGCCGCGTCCACCAGCGAGTCCCGAAAGAACAGCGCCGCCTCTAGGGCGGCCGTCAGCTCCATGCCGGTATGCCTTGCGTGGCGGGCGTAGTCGGTGCCGATCATGCGCGCCTCAACAAGCAGCCCCTCGTCATCGTGCGGGCTGTTGATATAGCGCAGCACCACGCCCATAAGTTGCTGGCCGATCCGGCGCCATGCGGCCCGCTCGTCCTCGGGCAGGCGGCTCATCCACCCGGGGCGATCCTGCGCGTGGGAGATCCCGCCTCTGGTGACGGCCAGCGCCTTGTTGGCCCAGGTGCTGCCAATGGCCTGCCCGGCCAAGGGGTGACGCGCCGCCAGCCCATCAATATCGGCGCGCGCGAACCTGCGGTGGCCGCCGGGGGTAATATAGACAGGCACCGCGCCCGCGTCGGCCCAGCGGCGCAGGGTGGTGCTGTGGACGCCGAGCAGCTTGCTGGCCGCCGAGAGCGAGAGGTAGATCACCTCGTCTTGATCATTCATTGGCAAATCTATAGGAATCTCTCTTATTTGTAGAAGAATTATAGGGAGCGCATGATGCGATGTCAATTGACGCAGTACCGCAGAAGTCACGCTGTCACCCTGAATCGCCCGGCCGTAAACAGCCGGGCTGAGTCTACGAAGGCCGCTGAAGCGGCCTGTCCGAGGCCGCTTCAGCGGCCTTCGTAGACTCAGCCGGGGGCTTCAGCCCCGGCGAGCGTCGACGCACCGCGTGACTTCTGCGGTATTGCCAATTGACGTGCGGGCGGGCCAGGGCATGTGCAACGTCCCTGCACCCCCGGCTGGCGACTGGAAGTCGCGCCAACGGGGCGCTGCGCGCCGGGCGTCGGCCTGCGCCGACGCCGCACCCGCCCGCGTAGGCGGGCGGCCAGCCGCAGGCTCCCGTGGCGCGACTTCCAGTCGCCAGCGACTTTGCACATGCCTTGGCGGGTTGCGCCGCCTCACTGGGCGCGCTATACTGGCCGTGCCTGCTCCGGGAACCCCGCCGCAGGCTGACACCCCGCTGAGTGACGGCTCCCAAGGCTAAAGCTCTTGGGCTTCAAGGGGATGCCGCCCCATCCCACACACCATAGCTGTCCATTGACAGAAAGGTTCCGACACAAGGAGGTGTTCATTGGTACGTCCTTCCAGCGGCTCACCTGACCTGCTCGAATGCCTTCTTTGTTGCATACGGCACCACAGAGGCGGCGTAGTTTTAAGCGTACCAACCTGCCTGTATCGTTCTCGTACTCGCCTCCTTCGTGCGACTCTTCTTCCGTTTTTACATGGCCGCATTATACCAGAAAGCTCGTGCTGCTGTAATATGTTTACCGCATTAGGAAGCCGTATCGGAGGGCTAAAGCCGCTAAAGCGGGTGAAGCCCTTCTATCCCAAGGCTAAAGCTCTTGGGCTTTACGGGCTAGGATCGTAAAAACCTACCCCGAAAGCTGGGGGGTGAGGGCTGTGCGGCGGCGGATTCGATCAAAGGGTCCCTCCCAACCCCCAACCCCCAACCCCTACGGAACGTAGCGAAAGATCAGGATGAACTGGTGAACCTGGTTCGACACGAAGGCGAAGGGGTAGCCGAAGGGGTAGAGGTTCTGGCTCTGGTCGTGCCAGATGCGGTAGCCTCGGTACTCCAGGCCGGGCAGCTCGCGCAGGGCGGCCACAATGTCGGCGTGGAGCATGTTGTGGTGCTCGGCGGTGGGCTGGAGATCCTTGGTGAAGAGCACCAGGTGGCCGCGCGGCCTGAGCAGCGTGATCGCCCCGCGCAACAACTCGCGCAGCGCGTCGAGGAACTCCCAGTAGCCCAGGTTGCCCAGGTCGTCGGGCGAGTCGGTGAAGGGGGTGGCCTCGCCCTGGCCGCGCTTCTTGCGCTCGCCGGTCTTGGCCTTGGCCAGCATCTGCGCGTAGGGCGGGTCGGTGAGGATCAGGTCGAAGGGCCACGCCGTCACCTCGGGGATCGCCGCCAGATGCCGCGAGTCGCCCACCACATAGGGCTGCGGCGCAATATCAAGCGCGGCGCAGACCTCGGCGTAGCAGGCGGCGTACTCGGGCGAGAGGTCGACTCCCACGCCGCTGCGGCCCTCCAGCGAGCAGGCGATCAGGCTGCCGCCCACGCCGGCGAAGGGGTCGAGCACGTGCCCGTCGGCCTTGGTGAAGAAGCGCAGCAGCTCGGCCATTAGCTGGGGTGGCTTGGGCGACGGGTGCAGGCGGCGCAGCTTATGGGCGTAGGCATCTGGCCCGCTGGTGGGGTAGCGCGTGCTGAGCACCGAGCGCAGGGCGTAGGTCCACTCGCGGCCGGTGAGGTCGTTCAGGCGGTTGCGCGGGTCCACCGCGCCGTTGGCGCTGTCATCATCTGCCATCTGCCGGTGGGGGTGTAGGGGAGGCTTCGCCTCCCCTACAGTATCTTTATTGGGGTTGGGCGGCGAAGCCGCCCAACCCCAATAGAAGCAGGTCTGGGGCCGCGCCCCATACGCATCAACGTAAGCCCTGGCCAACTCGGAATTTCTTGTTGTTTTGGCCAAAATGGCCAGCTTCGCTGGCCATTTTGGCCAAAACAACTCTGGTTTTAGGGCGGCAGCCCTAACGTTGATGTGCATGGGGCCGCGCCCCAGCGTAGATCACATCCGGTACAGGACATCGGCGTGCGTGATGATGCCGAGGGGCGGCTGGGTGCGCTTGCCGTCGCGGGTGATGATCAGGCCATCGACGCCGGGGCGGCGCAGGGCGTCCACCACGGCGGCGTGGCTGGCGTCGGCGGCGAGCACCCCGAAGCGGCGGCGGGCCTGGGGCGGCAGAGCCTCGGCGACCGTCATGCCGTCGGCCTTTCCGCCCGGGATCATGTCAGCCACCACCAAGTCGCGCTCGGTGAGCAGGGCCACCACCGTGTTGTCGCGGAGCACCGGCAGGCGCCCGAAGCCCTCGCGCAGCATAATGTCGCGGGCCTCGCGCAGGGGCACGCCATCGGCCACGGTGCGTATGACGGTGCTCATCATCTGACCGGCGGTGTCGGCCTCCTGGCGGATCAGCACGCCCAGGAACTCGATCACCTCTGCGGCGAGATCCGGGCTGGTCTGTAGTCCATAGGAGTGGGCCAGACAGTTGCGGATCTGGGCGTAGCCCTCCGCCCGGTCGAGCAGCTCCTCGCCGAGCGGCCCGCGCCGCCGCAGCCAGCTGGCGTAGCGCCCGATGCTGCCGCGCACCTGGCGGTAGCCCGCCTCGATGGCCTGGTACTCCAGGTACTCCTCAAGCAGCTTCAGACCCTGGTCCCCCGCCTCTGCCGGGTCGCCCCGCAGCAGGCCGCGCAGATGGGCCAGCCTGCGGGCGAAGCCGCCAGTGACAGAGTGGTCGTGCATTGTGCCTCAGTGCCTCAGCGCCTCAGTGATCCCATCAGCCCGGTGAACTCGTGGAATAGGTAGGTGGCGTCGTGGGGGCCGGGGCCAGCCTCGGGGTGGTACTGCACGCTAAAGCAGCCCAGCCCAGCGTGGCGCAGCCCTTCCACCGTCTGGTCATTCAGGTTGATGTGGGTGATCTCGACCTCGGCCGGCAGGCTGGCGGGGTCCACCGCGAAACCGTGGTTCTGCGAGGTGATCTCAACCTTGCCGCTGGGGATGTGGCGCACCGGGTGGTTGGCCCCGTGGTGGCCGAAGGGCAGCTTATAGGTGCTCCCGCCCAGGGCCAGGCCCATCAGCTGATGGCCCAGACAGATCCCGAAGACCGGCGTCTTGCCGAGCAGGCCGCGCAGCGTCTCCACGGCGTAGGCCGTCGCCGCCGGGTCGCCCGGCCCGTTCGAGTAGAACACGCCGTCCGGCTTGAGGGCCAGCGTCTCGGCGGCGCTGGTATGCCCCGGCACCACCGTCACCCTACAGCCGTGATCGACCAGGCGGCGCAGGATCGTCCGCTTCAGGCCGAAGTCGTAGGCCACCACATGGTAGCGCGGCTCCTCGACGGTGTCGTAGGTATAGGTCGGGCTGAAGGGCGCGCTGCCCTCGGCCCAGCCGTAGGGCTCCTCACAGCTCACGGCGCGGGTCAGGTCGAGCCCCTCCATCGACGGCGCCGCGCTGGCCTTCGCCCGCAGCAGCTCGACCGCCTCGCCGGTGGTGGAGATGACCCCGCGCATCGCGCCAGCCGTGCGGATATGCCGAGTCAGCGCGCGCGTATCCACATCGCTGATCGCGACGATATTGTGCTCGCGCAGGAGCTGGGCCAGGCTGCCGCGCGACCGCCACGAGCTATAGTCCTCGCTGTACGAGCGCACAATAAAGCCCGCCACCTGCGGTCGAATCGACTCCGGGTCGAACTCATTCACCCCGGTGTTGCCGATATGCGGCGCGGTCATCGTCACCAGCTGGCCGCAGTACGAGGGGTCGGTCAGAATCTCCTGGTAGCCGGTCATCCCGGTGTGGAAGACCACCTCGCCAATCCGCTCGCCAGCGGCGCCGAACGAGCGCCCCGGGAAGACCCGGCCATCCTCAAGCACAAGTACTGCGTCCATTCATCCTCCGTCAGATAATGCCGCCGTATTGTAGCATGGAACAAACCGCCTATAATTGTAGGCGATGAACATCCTCCAGATCTACAAAGACTACTTCCCCGTCCTCGGCGGGATCGAGGGCCACCTGCGCCTGCTCGCCGAGGGGCTGGCCGCCCGAGGCCATCAGGTGACGGTGCTGACGAACGGGCGCGGCCGGCGCGGCGAGGTGCGCGAGATCGGCGGCGTGCGGGTGATCTACGCCGGGCGGCTGGCCACCCTCGCATCCGCGCCGGTCAGCCCGGCCCTGCTGGCCCACATGGCCCGCCAGCGGCCCGACCTCGTCCACCTGCACATGCCCGACCCGACCGGCGACCTGGCACTGGCGCTGGCCGGCCCGCGCGCGCCGCTGGTGGTCAGCTACCACAGCGACATTGTGCGCCAACGTCGCCTGCTCACGCTCTACGCGCCCCTGCTGCGCCGCACCCTGCGCCGGGCCGCCCGCATCATCGCCACCAGCCCGGCCTACGTGCGCAGCTCACCCTTCCTCGCGCCCCTCGCCGACAGGTGCGCGGTGATGCCCTACGGGATCGACCTGGGGCGCTTCGCCAGCCCCGACCCGGCCAGGGTCGCCGCCATCCGCGCCCGCTACCCTGGCCCGCGCACCCTCTTCGTCGGCCAGCTGCGCTACTACAAGGGTGCCGAGATGCTGGTGCGGGCCATGGCCGACACGCCCGGCCACGCCCTGCTGGTCGGCGGCGAGGCTACCGTGCGCCGGGCTGACCTGGAGCGGCTGGCGGCAGATCTCGGCGTGGCCGACCGGGTTCACCTGCTCGGCGAGCAGGACGCAGACCTGCCGGCCTACTACCACGCCGCCGACCTGCTCGCGCTGCCCTCGGTCGAGCGCAGCGAGGCATTCGGCATCGTGCAGATCGAGGCCCAGGCCGCCGGGCTGCCGGTGGTGGCCACCGAGCTAGGCACCGGCACCAGCTACGTCACCCTCCACGGGCAGACGGGCATCGTCGTGCCGCCCGCCGACCACCTGGCCCTGGCGCGGGCGATGCGCGCGATCCTGGGCAGCCCGCAGCTGGCCCGCGCCCTCGGCGAGGCCGGCCGCCGCCGCGCCCAGGCCGAGTTCAGCCTGCCGCGCATGCTCGACCGGGCCGAGGCGATCTACGCCGAGGTTACAATGTAGGGACGCAGCGCGCTGCGTCCCTACGGCTCCTGTTGGATGAAGGAGTTCCATATGACCGACCTGATCGACCGCCTGCGCACCAACCTGCGCGCCGCAGGCATCCCCGCCACCGAGGGCGACTTCGCCGGAATCGCCGAGAAGGGTTTCCTCAGCCGCGTCGCCGATGTCGAGCGGGTGATCGCCGGCCTGCCCAGCGATGACCTGCCCGACTACCTGGACGCCGGCGCGCTGCCCGCCCACGCTGGCTCCGACTCGCCGCCTGCCCAGACGCCCCAACGGGGCGTCTCTACCGATACCATCGCCGGGATCGCGGGCCAGATCCACGCCCGCGACGTCTCGCCCGTCGAGCTGGCCCAGGCCGCCCTGGCCCGCGTCGCGGCGCGCGACCCGCAGCTCAACGCCTTCCAGCTGCTGCTGGCCGAGCAGGCCATGGCCGACGCCCGCGCCGCTGAGACAGCCATCGCCGCCGGGCAGTACCTCGGCCCGCTCCACGGTGTGCCCGTGGCCGTGAAGGATCTGCTCGACCTGGCCGGCACGCCCACAACCGCCGGCTCGAAGATCCTGGCTGGCAACATCGCCACCCAGGACGCCACCGGCGTGGCTAGGCTGCGCGCGGCCGGCGCGGTGATCATCGGCAAGACGCGTATGTCCGAGTTCGCCTACTCGCCCGGATCGAACAACGCCCACTACGGGCCGACGGCCAACCCGCACAACCTGGAGCGCGACGCGGGCGGCTCTAGCAGCGGCTCGGCGGTCGCCGTCGCCGACGGGATTGTCTTCGCCGCCCTCGGCTCCGACACCGGCGGCTCCATCCGCATCCCCGCCGCCCACTGCGGCATCGTTGGGCTGAAGGCCACCCACGGCCGGGTCAGCCTCGCCGGGGCCGTCACCCTCTCCTGGTCGCTCGACCACCTCGGCCCGCTGGCCCGCAGCGTCGCCGACGCCGCGATCATGCTGGAGGCCATCGCTGGCCCCGACCCGCGCGACGGGCGCACCCTCCGCCCGGCCCCGGCCTTCCGCGCCGCTGGGCTCGACGGCTCGGCCCGCGGGCTGCGCGTGGGACTGCTGGGCGACGACGGCACCGGCAGGCCCCTGGCCGACGCCGAGACCCTGGCGGGCGTCCGGCGCGGCGCCGAGGCATTGCGCGCCGCCGGGGCCAACCTTGTCGAGCTTGACATCCCCGAGATCGAGGCGCTGCGCGTGATCAGCCCGGTCATCCTGGCCCTGGAGGCGGCCGCCTTCCACACCCCCAACCTGCGCGCGCGCCTGGACGACTACGGCGAGTTTATGCGCCAGCGCATCCTGGCCGCCTTCGTCTACGGCCCGGCCACCTTTGTGGAGGCCCAGCAGGCCCGCGCCGCGCTGCGTCGGCGCATGGCGGCGATCTTCCAGCAGATCGACATCCTGGCCCTGCCCAGCGTCCCCGACCTCGCGCCACCCCTCGGCGTGCCGACGCCCACCACCTTCACCGGCCCCTTCAACTGCCTAGGCTGGCCCGCCATCAGCATCCCCGCCGGGCGCAGCGCCTCCGGCATGCCGCTCTCCATCCAGCTCGTCGCCCGCCCCTGGGAGGAGCATGCCCTCCTGCGCGCCGCCCACGCCGTCGAGAGCCGAAGCGATAGCACTGAGCGGAATAGTTGAGCTGCTGAGTCATGGTATACTGTCGCGACGGCGAATAACCAGGAACACGAAGACAAGATTATAGATTGTCGATTTGGCGCGATAGAATGCGGTTCGTCAGGCCGAGCTGCAAACTGCTCGGAAGCCTTGCCTAAAGGAGCACATCCGTGGAACTGGCCCTCTATATTGCGATCATCATCATCTGTGTGGTGCTGATCACCCTCGTGGTGATCCAGTCCCGCACCGCAGGTATGGCGAACAACGACACAAGCTCGATCTACCGCACCCGCCGCGGCCTAGAGAAGAGCCTGCACCAGGCGACGGTTGTGCTTGCGGTGGCCTTCCTGCTCCTCGCGCTGATCACGAGCCTGCCGATCTTCGGCTCCGCCGGATAAGATAACGGGAGGGTTTCAGGGAGGGCGTAGCCCTCCCTGGCCCTCCTCTCCTTAACGGGGGGAGGGTTTCAGGGAGGGCGTAGCCCTCCCTGGCCCTCCCTCGTCACTATCTATGGCTCGACGAATCCGCTGGCAGATCGTCATCGCGGCCCTGAGCATCCTGCTGGTCTCGGGGCTGCTCGGTCGGCTGGCGCTGCGCAACGCCTCAGTGTCCAACCCGCTGGCCGGCGGCAGCTACCGCGAGGCGGTGCTTGGCGCGCCCATCCAGCCCATCCCGCTGCTGAACGACCCGCTCGCCGACCCGGCAGGGCGCGATCTGGGCGCGCTCCTGTTCGATGGGCTGATGCAGATCGGGGCCGACGGCCTGCTTGAGCCGGGGCTGGCTCAGTCGTACGAGATCGACCCGAGCGGCCTGGTCTACACCTTCCGGCTGCGCCAGGGCGTCACCTGGCACGACGGCGAGCCGCTCAGCGCCGACGATGTGATCTTCACCCTGCGCTCGCTCCAGTCTACCGCTCAGCCGGGCGACCCGGCCGCAGCGCGGGTGTGGCAGGATGTGCTGGTGGATCGCATCGACGACTTCACGGTGCGCTGCACGCTCTCCGCGCCCCAGGCATCCTTCCTGAGCGCCGCGCGCGTGGCGATCCTGCCAGCCCACCTGCTCTCGGGTATGCCCCCGGAGCAGTGGGCAGACACTGGTTATGGAAAGACCCTGGTGGGCACTGGGCCCTTCTCGCTGACCGAGCTGCGCGAGGACGGGGCCACGCTGGCGGCTAACCCGCGCTACTTCGGCGGTCGCCCCTACCTCGACACGGTGGATCTGCGCTTCATCGCCACGCCCGAGGCGGCCCTGGCCGCCCTCACCCGCAGCGATGTGCTGGCCTACGGCGAGCGGGTGGGCAGCGGCCAGAGCCTGGCGACGATCAACCTGGCCGGCAGGCTGCGCCGGAGCACGGTGCCGCTCGATGAGTACGCGGTGATGTACTTCAACCTGCGCCGCGCCCCCCTCGATAATCAGCCGTTCCGCCAGGCCCTCGCCCACGGGCTGAACAAGGACGCGCTGATCGAGCGCGCCCTGGGCGGACTAGCCGCGCCCATCGACACCCCGATCCTGCCCGGCTCCTGGGCCGCGAGCCCCGACGCCCAATGGTACAGCGCTGACCCGGCCACGGCTGAGCGACTGCTGGGCGAGCTCGGCTATGAGCCTGGGAGCGACGGGGTGCGCCAGCGCAACGGAGAGCGCCTCAGCCTCGATCTGATCGTGGACTCTGATCCGCGCCGCCGCGCCGCCGCCGATGAGATCGCCCGCCAGTGGGGCGCGCTCGGCGTCGAGGTGAAGGTTACGGAGCTGTCTGCGGCCGACCTGCTCCAGCGCCTGCGCGACCACGACTTCACGCTGGCCATCCACAGCTGGGCGCGCGTCGGCCCCGACCCCGACCCCTACCCGCTATGGCACTCGTCGCAGGGGCTGAATTACGCTGGCCTCGACGACCCCGATATCGACATTCTGCTGGAGGGCGCCCGCGCCGAGAGCGAGATCGGCTCCCGCAGCAGCGACTACACGGCCTTCCAGGAGCGCTGGATCGACCTTGCCCCAAGCATCACGCTCTACCAGCCGCTCTACGTCTTCGCCACCGATCAGAGCCTTGGCGGGGTGGGAATGGCCGAGCCGGAGAGCGCCGCCAGCCAGCTGCTCTTCGGCGCCGATGACCGCTACCGCACGATCACCCGCTGGTTTATCAACAGCTACCGGGAGATTCAGGGCGATCTGCGGTCGCCCTGAGTCTCCCGGTAGCTGCGACAGGCAGGCACATGCCGCACCGATTGTGCTGCGGCGCGGCTACGCCGCGCCGCAGCACAATCGGTTTTTTCGCAATACCGCAGAAGTAACGCTGTGAAGCGTCCTGTCATTCTGAGCGAAGCGAAGAATCCCGACCGGGACCCTTCGCTTCGCTCAGGGTGACAGCGTTACTTCTGCTCTACTGCGTTTTTTCTGTCTCATGACGCGGTCATGAAGAGTTATCCCCCGCGGATCTGCTCGCGCAGGTCATCGATCACCCGGAGGTTGCCCGACGGGTCCTCGAAGTACCAGTGATCCCAGCCGTTGCATGAGGGCGCGCCCATCAGCGTCGCGCCGATGCGATGGATGGAGCCTCGCGTGCCGTCGGGCAGGCGCAGCGAGCCGTCGGCCAGCACGGTGGCGGCCATGTCGCGCTTGCGGTTGAAGTAGAGCGACTGGCCGGGCAGAAGCACGCCGGACTCCATCAGGGCGGCGAAGGGCAGGCGCGGCGCGCTGCGGCGGCTGGCGACCTTGCCGAGGGCCGCGTCGTCGAGCCCCTCGGCGGGGGAAACGGCGTCGATACGGGACTGGGCCGCCTCAGCATAGCGCTCCTCACGCTCGATGCCGACGAAGCGCCGCCCCAGGCGCTTGGCCACCGCGCCGGTGGTGCCCGTGCCGAAGAAGGGGTCGAGCACAACATCGCCGGGGTTCGTGCTGGCCAGGAGCACCCGGTAGAGCAGCGCCTCGGGCTTCTGCGTCGTGTGCAGCTTCTCGCCCTGGGCGGTCACACGCTCGGCGCCCGTGCAGATGGCCAACTCCCAGTCGCTGCGCATCTGCTTGTCGTCATTCAGCGCCTTCATAGCCGCGTAGTTGAAGGTGTACTTCTTCTGGTCGCGGCTCTTCTTACACCAGAGCAGCGTCTCGTGGGCGTTGGTGAAGCGCACCCCCCGGAAGTTCGGCATCGGGTTTGTCTTCACCCAGACGACATCGTTCAGTATCCAGTAGCCAAGATCCTGCATGATGCTGCCGACCCGGTAGATATTATGGTAGGAGCCGATCACCCAGATCGCGCCGCTGTCCTTGAGCACGCGCCTACATGCCGTAAGCCACGCGCGGGTGAAGGTGTCGTACTCGGCGAAGCTGGCGAACTTATCCCACTCGTCATCCACGGCGTCCACGCGGGTCTGGTTCGGTCGCCAGAGCTCGCTTCTAAGTTGGAGGTTATAGGGCGGGTCGGCGAAGATCAGGTCGACGCTGCGCTCGGGCAGAGTCTCCAGAACCTCCAGGCTATCGCCGCGATAGATGTGGTCGAGCAGCATAAAACCCTTTATCTATGGATGAGATTGCCAGCTTCGCTGGCAGTTTCAAACACAGATACCTATCCTCGCAGGTCGCGCAGGTCGAAGACGGGGCCGTCCTTGCAGCGGGTGCGCAGGCCGTCGCGGGTGTCGATCAGGCAGGACTGGCATGTGCCGACGCCGCAGGGCATCGGGCCGGCGAGGGCGGCCTGGGCGAAGCCACGGCCCCAGCGCATGCGCCCGGCGCGCACGGCGTCGGCGGCGGGGGCGACCATGTCGTCGGTGAGGGCCAGGCAGATCTGGTCGGCCCAGGCGATCGGCGAGGCGAAGATCGGGCCGCCGGGGGCGGGCGCGCCGAGCAGGCCGATCAGGGATGCTGGGCCGTCGGCGCTGCTCTGGTACTCCAGGTCGGGCGGGAGCAGGAAGGGCGGCGGCAGGCGGTCGGGGCCATCGGCGGCGGCGAGCAGCACCCCGGCGACGCCGCTGGATGCCGCCGCGCGGGCCAGGAAGATCAGGGCGGGCAGGGCGGCCCCGGCCCCGGCGAGCAGCAGGTTGCGCGTGCGCCCGTCGAGCGTGAAGGGCGCGCCCAGCGGGCCGAAGATGTCGATCCGGGCGCCGACAGGCTGCGCGGCGAGCCATGCCAGCCCGCGCTCGTCGGGCGCGATCAGCAGCTCGACCGTGCCGGCGGCGGAGTCGGCCCCGGCGAGGAAGACGGCCCGGCGCAGCAGCGGATCGGCGCTCTCGGGCGGGGCGCAGCGGGCCAGCGCGTAGTGGCCGGGCCGCGCTGAGCGGGCCAGCTCCGGGGCAAGCAGTGTCAGGTGGCAGAGCGCGCCAAGCTCGCGCCGCTCGATGATTGTGGGCTCGTGGTAGGGCATAGGGCGATTGCAGATTGCAGATTGCAGATTGCGTAGCTAGCTACAGCGTGGTGTCGGGGGCTCCGGCGAAGAGATCGGCCACGCGCAGCACAACGCCATCGAGCGTGGGCGAAGCAAGGTCATCATCCTGGCCGATCAGCCGCACCTGGGCATAGTCGCCGAGCGTCGCGTCGGGCTGCCAGCACAGCAGGATGTCACGAGTCTGTGGGCGAATGATCCAGTACTCAGGCACGCCCGCGCGGGCATAGGCATCGCGCTTGATCTCAGTGTCCTGCTCGGGGTTTGAAGGCGACAGCACCTCGGCGATCAAATCGGGCACCCCACGGATGCGCCGGTCGGCGATGATCCCCGCGTTAGCCTGCCGAACGAGCAGAAAATCCGGCTGAACTGGGTCGCAGCCGGGCATGAGCAGGCCAATCGGCGCGACACTAAAGTAGGCTAGGCCACGATCCTCGGCGGGGATGCCGATGAGCCGCACCAGCCGCTGCACAACCCACTGGTGAAAGAAGCTCGGGGCCGTGGTCATATAGAGCACTCCGTCGATCACCTCGTAGCGATTGCCATCGTCGGGCAGCTCCTCCCAGCGGGCGTAGCTCCACGAGGGGTCAAGGGAGCGTAGCACAAGCTCAACCGATGTGACTGTCATCGTGCTCAGCCTCCGCTGTGCCTAGTGAATGATGTCGTCATTGTAGCACGGGAGACTCCAACTCCCTGCTATACTGAGGCCATGCCGACCGACCTGATCGCCGACATCGCTCTGCGCGCGAGCATTGGGGGAGGGGAGAGCCCGGTGTACTCCTACCGCGTGCCTGCGCGCCTGCGCGGCCTGGCCCGGCCGGGGCAGCTGGTGTGGGCGCCGCTGCGCCGCCAGCGGGTGCAGGGGGTGGTGCTGGCCCTGCGCGAGTCCGACGAGCGCGACTCGGGGCGCGAGCTGCGCGAGGTGGCCGACCTTGCCGACCCCGAGGCGAGCATCCCCGCCGCCGGGCTGCGCCTGGCCGAGTGGGTCGCCACCACCTACCGCGCCCCGCTCTACGATGCGCTGGCCCTGCTACTGCCGCCCGGCGTCGGCCAGGAGGCCGAGCCGATCTATAAGACCACGGCTGCGGGCATGCAGTTCGCCCTCGGCGAGCTGCCGCCCCGCGAGCGGGCCATCCTCTACTACCTGCGGGTCAACGGCCAGCAGTCCGAGCGCGACCTGCGGGCGGCCCTGCGCGGCGGCGACGGCGACCTGCGCGAGGCATACGCGGCCCTGGCCGAGCGCGGGCTGGTGACGCGCGGCTCATCCATGAGCGCCCCGCGCGCCCGCCCGCGCGTCGAGCGCCTGGCCCGCCTGAACATCCCCGCTGAGGAGCTGGACGCCGCCCTCGCCGGGCTCGCCCGCGCCCCGAAGCAGGCCGCCGTGCTGCGCTGGATGGCGGGGCAGGAGCCAGGGGTTGGGAGCCAGGGGTTGGGGGTTGGGAGTAAGGAGTCAGCGGATACGGGCGACGAAGAGCGCGGAGAGGTTTTCGACGGGCGCTGGACGGCATGGCCGGTGGCGGAGGTCTACGCAGCGACCGGGGCCAGCTCGACCCTGCTGCGCGAGCTGGAGCGCCGCGACCTGCTGGCGATGGAGACCCGCGAGGTGCGCCGCGACCCGCTGGCCGGCGACGGGGTGCCGCCCGATGTGCCGCCACCGCTCACCCTAGCGCAGCGCGCGGCCTATGAGGCGATTGTGACGGCCCTGGAGTCAGGAGTCGGGAGTCGGGAGTCGGCGGCTTCACCTTCCAGCCGACCCTCGGAGGGCGCTGCACCCGGCCCGACTCCCGACTCCCGACTCCCGACTCCTATTTTTCTCCTCCACGGCGTCACCGGCAGCGGCAAGACTGAGGTCTACCTGCGGGCGATCGCGCGGGCGATGCGGCTTGGCAGGCAGGCGCTGGTAATGGTGCCGGAGATCGCGCTGACGGCCCAGCTGGTGCGCCGCTTCGCCGCCCGCTTCCCCGGCAAGCTGGCGGTGCTCCACAGCGGCCTCGGCATCGGCGAGCGCTACGACGAGTGGCGTCGGCTGCGCCGGGGTGAGGCCCGCCTGGCGATCGGCTCGCGCTCGTCGGTCTTCGCGCCGCTGCCTGAGCTGGGCCTGATCGTGGTCGATGAGGAGCACGAGCTGACCTACAAGCACGACGCCGGCCCGCGCTACCACGCCCGCGACGCGGCCCTGCGCCTGGCTGAAATCACCGGCAGCGTGATCATCCTCGGCAGCGCCACGCCCAGCGTGGAGACCTACCATGCCGCCCGCGAGGGCCGCTATCGACTGCTGGAGATGGCTGAGCGGGTGGGCGGCGGCCTCGGTGCCGATGGCCTGCACCGCTCCGAGCCGCTGCCCCTGCCGCCGGTGCGCCTGGTGGACATGCGCCGCGAGCTGCACGCGGGCAACCGCTCGATCTTCTCGCGCCCGCTCCAGCAGGCGCTCGACGAGGCGCTGGAGCGCAGGGAGCAGGCCATCCTCTTCCTCAACCGGCGCGGCGCGGCCTCCTTCGTCATGTGCCGCGACTGCGGCCACGTCATCAGCTGCCCGGCCTGCTCCAACCCGCTCACCCTCCACTTCGACGATGCGCCCAACCCCCAACCCCCAACCCCCAACCCCCACATCCTCATCTGCCACTCCTGCGGCCACCGCGCCACCGTGCCCGTCGTCTGTCCGCAGTGTCTCAGCCCCAGGATCAAAGACTTTGGGGTGGGCACGCAGCGTGTGGCCGAGGACGTGCAGAAGATGTTCCCCCAGGCCCGCGTGCTGCGCTGGGACCGCGACAGCGTGCGCGGTAAGGGCGCCCACAGCCGCATGCTCGACGCCTTCCTGGGCGGCAAGGCCGATGTGCTGGTGGGCACCCAGATGATCGCCAAGGGCCTCGACCTGCCGATGGTCTCGCTGGTGGGCGTGGTGGCCGCCGACACCGGCCTGCACCTGCCGGACTTCCGCAGCGGCGAGCGGGCCTTCCAGCTGCTGACCCAGGTGGCGGGGCGGGCCGGGCGGCGCAGCGCGGGGGCGAAGGTGATCATCCAGACCTACAACCCTGAGCACTACGCGCTCCAGGCGGCCCAGGAGCACGACTTCCGGGCCTTCTTCGCCCAGGAGATCGCCTACCGGCGCGAGCTTGGCTACCCGCCCTTCAGTCGGCTCGTGCGCCTGCTGTACGCCTCGGGCAGCGAGACCACCTGCCAGCGCGAGGCCGAGTCCATGGCGGCAAACATCCACGCCCTAATCGAGTCGCGCCGCCTAGAGGGCTGGGGGCTGGTCGGGCCAGCCCCGGCCTTCTTCCAGCGCGCCCGTGGCCGCTGGCGCTGGCACCTCATCCTGCGCGTGCCCATCGCCCAGGCCGACACGCACGAGATCGGGCGCTTCCTCGACGCGCTCGGGCCGCTCTATGGCTGGACGGTTGACGTGGACCCCGTCCACGTGCTGTAAATGTGTATTGGGTTGCCAAAAGATGCCAGCTTCGCTGGCATCTTTTGGCAACCCAATACACGATTCTGGAGCCTGCGGCCCAAACCTCGTTCATACAAAATACCCTCGCCGCCAGGCCGCGCCCCTACTGCGGCGGTGCGATCCCGATCTTCAGGATGCGCGGCTGGGCCGTGCTGACATAGAGGTTGTTCTCTTTGTCGAAGGTCAGGTCGCGGGCCACGCCGGACACGCTGATCGTGCCGAAGGGCTGGCCGTCGGGGCTGAACACCGAGACGCCGCCGGGGAAGCCGGTCACGTAGATCTTGCCCTGGCCATCGACGGCCAGCTTCGAGAAGGCCCACGCGCCGGGGGCGCTAAACTTGTCGCGGAACTTGCCCTCGCTGCTGAAGATGTAGACCTCCTGGGCGTCAGCATCCAGTACGTAGATCGTGCCTAGCCCGTCGGCGGCGAGGGCGCTCGGCGATCCGTGCGAGTCGGCTTCCTCCAAGATATCCTTGATCTTCTCCAAATCCCGGCCTTTCGAGTCCAGGCGGACGATGTCGCCGCTGGCCCAGGGGATGCCGAGCAGGCTGCCGTCCCCGAGTACGATCAGATCCTCAAAGCCCTCTCCCTTAGCGATGGTGCGTACCGGCTTGCCGGTGGCCCCCTCGAAGACGCTCACCAGCGCGTTTTGCGAGACATAGACCAGTCCGTCACGGTCAGCGGCCATCGCCAGGATAGGCCGGTCGTCCTCCAGCTTCCAGCTGCGCTCGAACTTCCCCTCGGCGCTGAAGCGCTGCACCCGGCCGGTGCTGTAGTCGGCCACATAGATCGCCCCGTCAGGGCCAACCGCGATGCTGCGTGCGTCGCTCAAGAAGCCGTCGCCGGTGCCGTCTGCGCCGAACTCCAGCAGGGTGGTGCCGAACGAGTCACCGCTAGGCTTCTGCTGTCCGGGGATCTGGCCCACGCTCTCGGCCACCTGGGTCTGCACCGCGCTGACCGTCGCATCGATATTTGGGAAATCGCCCCCGGCCGCCGTCTGCGCAGCCACAGCGGTCAGGGCGATCGCTGTTGTGTCGAACTCCACCATCGGCGTAAGCGCTGGCGGTGTCGGCACTATTGTCGGATTGATCTCCACGATGGTCGTGGCACCGGGCGGCTGGGGCGGCGTGTCGTTAGGCCCGCGCCGGGCCGTGAAGGCATTCGCCACCACAAACAGCGCCCCGCCGATCACGACAACCAGCAGCAGGGCCACGCCGATGATCAGCAGCGGGACAAGCGGGCTGGGGCGGGTAATCTGCGGCGGTTGCGGTGGCGGGCCGGGCACAAAGGGCGGCGGGGCGGCGGGGCGCGGGCTGGCCTGCTGGGTCGGCGCGTGCTGGACGACGGTGTTCATCCCGGCGGTGGACGCACCGGCCGAGCCGGTGCGCACGGCGGCGGCAAGCTCGGCGCGGGCGGCGGCGGCGCTCGGCGGGCGTTCAGAGGCGTTCAGGGCCATGCAGCTGGCGATCAGCCGCGCGGCGGCGGCGGGCACCTGTGGGTTGATCTGGTCGAGCGGGGTCAGCGGGTCGGGCCGACCCTGAAGCGCGGCTGATGCCCGGTCGAGCGCGTTGGCCGGAGGCTGGTTGGACAGCAGGGCGTAGAGCGTCGCCGCGAGGCTGTAGAGGTCGCTGCGCGGGTCGGTGCCGCTGGCCTGGATCTGCTCGATCGGCGCGTACTGCGGGGTGTAGCCGTAGAGGCTGGCCGCGCCGGCCTGGGTCGCGCCAGTGCTGGTGACGCCGCCCTTGGCCAGGCCAAAGTCGAGCAGCACGATCTCGCCGCGCGGGGTGAGCTTGAGGTTCTGCGGCTTAATATCGCGGTGGACAATCGGCGGGATCTGGGTGTGCAGGTAGTCAAGGGCGTCGAGCAAGATATCGGCCCAGGCCAGCACCTCGCCGAAGGAGAAGGGCGCGCTGCGCTGGGCCATCAGGGCGCCGAAGTCGGTGCCGGGGATGAACTGCATCACCAGGAAGTGGCTGTCGCCGTGGGCGAAGTAGTCGCTCACCACCGGCAGGGCGGCGTGGCGCAGCGAGGAGAGCAGGCGGGCCTCGCGGGCGAAGGCGTCATCGAGCTGCTCGCCGCGCACCAGCGTCTGCTTGAGGGCAACCGTGTTGCCCAGGCGCGTATCGACCGCCTCATACACGGCACCCATGCCGCCCCGGCCAATCTGCTGCGTCACCCGGTAGCGGTCGTGGATAAGTGTGTCGGGCTCCAGCGAGCCGGTGGGTGTTGTCATAGTGTTGCGTGTTGCGTGTTGAGCGTTGCGTGCAAAATCTCAGCACTCAACACTCAGCACTGACTCGATCCGAGCGACCAGGACATCAATAGCGATTGTGTTGCGACCGCCCTCGGGGATAATCAGGTCGGCGTAGCGCTTGCTCGGCTCGACAAACTCCAGGTGCATGGGGCGCACCGTGGTGAGGTATTGTGTGACCACCGAATCGAGGCTGCGGCCGCGCTCCTGCACGTCTCTGGTCAGCCTACGGATAAAGCGCAGGTCGGCGTCGGCGTCCACAAAGAGCTTGATATGCATACGCTTGCGCAGCACCGGCTCGGCGAAGATCAGGATGCCCTCCAGCAGGATCACCGGGCGGGGGTAGATGGTGTGCGTCTCGGCCTGCCGCGCGTAGGTGGCGAAGTCGTAGGTCGGGACATTGATCTGCCGCCCGGCGCTGAGGGCGTCGAGGTGCTCCACAAGCAGAGCGTTATCGAGGGCGTCGGGGTGGTCGAAGTTAAACCCGGCGCGATCCTCAAGGGGCAGGTGGCTCAAGTCGTGGTAGTAGAGGTCGTGGGGAAGGTAGGCGATGCGCTCAGCGCCAACGCGCCGCAGGATCGCCTGGGAGACGGTCGTCTTACCGCTGGCGCTGCCACCAGCGACGCCAATAATGATCGGTGTGCGATCCAATGCCGTTTCCGTCTGCTGGGGCAGGGGCTGCGGCGGTGCCGCGCTGCCGGGCAGCCCTGACCATACGCCTGGTGGTCGCTGTTCCACAGTGGCAGCACCTCTTTGCCAGCATAAACGGCGGGGCGGGGGGCGTTTAGCTTCCGGGAAGCTCGGAGCTTCCCGGAAGCTGCGATCCTATCCGATCAGCTTGGTCTCCTCGGGCTCGCCGAGGATCTTGTTGGTAATGTAGGTGGCCAGCCAGGTGGCCAGCAGGCCGAGGGCGAGGTTGAGCACGCCCTGGATCAGGCGGCGGCGAAAGTCTTCTTCCATAGGGGTTCCGTTACCTCCGTCGTGAAAGGATACTAATGAAGTAGAGCAGCTGGGCGATCGCCTGGGCGGCGGCGGCCACGTAGGTCAGGGCAGCGGCGTTGAGCACCGCGTTCACGCCCTGGGCCTCCTCGACCGTCACCAATCCGTTGCGCATGAGCATCTCCCTGGCCCGCGAGCTGGCGTTGAACTCGACCGGCAGCGTGACGAGGGTGAAGGCGACGGCGGCGCTGAACAGCACCACGCCTGCCAGGGCCACAGTATACCCGAGGCTACCGCTAGCGAATGAGCTGAGGATCAGGCCGGCGAAGAACAGCAGGGTGCCCAGCTGCGAGCCGATATTGGCGATGCCGACGATGCCAGAGCGGGCGCGCAGCCAGACGTAGCCCTCTTTGTCCTGGCTGGCGTGCCCCAGCTCGTGGGCCACGATCGCCATGGCCGCGACCGAGGGCTGGGACGAGCCCTCGGAGAGCCGTATAACCTTGCCGCTCGGGTCGTAGTGGTCGGTGAGCATGCCGCCGATCCGCTCGACCTGGACATACTCAAGGCCCTCGTTGCGCATCAGGACGCGGGCGACATCGACGCCGCTCAGGCGCTGGGCGCTGGGCACGCGCGACCACTTCTCGAAGGCGGACTTGACTCGCCACTGCGCCCACATGGCGAACACCATCGCGGGCAGGGCGAAGAGGAAGTAGGTTGGGCTAAAGAACATAGCAGCCTCCTGGCTATGTGTATTGCAGATTGCAGATTGCAGATTGCCGCAGCATCTGCTTATGTACAATAAGAGTATACACTCCTCCGCGCTTGGCAGCGTTAGAGCGGCATTAGATCTGCGCCAATCTACACTATCATAGGGGCGAGCTGCGGCTGCGCAGGATCTCCTCGGCGCGGTCCTTCAGCTCAAGGCCGCGCTCGCGCAGCAGCTCGCGGGTGGCGACGCCGCTGCGCGGGGCGAGCAGAGCCGCCGCCGCAGCGCCAGCCAGGGCGCCGAGCAGCAGCCCGGGCAGCATTGACTGATCGCGCCTGCCCGGAATGATCTCGGCGATCATCTGATCGATATCGCTCATCGTGGGCCTCTCCTTTCGTCGATATATTGGCGACTGGAGTATAGCACGCCGTTGGGCTGAGAGAGACGCGAGGGCGCGAAAGATGGTGTCGCGCTGTGCCAGAAGTACGTTAGAATACCTGTCCACTCCAAATCTGCAATCTGCAATCTGCAATCTGCAATCTGCAATCTGCAATCCCTTATGCCCACACAGCGACGTGTCGGGCCGCATGCGCGGCCCCCAATCGGTATCCTCGGCCTTGCCGCCCTCGGCATCGCCATGATCCTGCTGGGACTCGGTCGGATCAGCGGCATCGCCTCGGGCGCGAGCCGTAACCTCGATGCGATCATCGTCACGCCCGCGCCCACGCCTCAGCGCGAGGCGGGCGCTTCGCTGCTTACCCTGCCTACCGTCGCGCCCGGCCAGCCCGATGCGCTGGCCCCGATCACGATCCTGCTCCTCGGCAGCGACCGCCGCCCCGGCGAGGAGGCCATCCCACGATCTGACGCGATCATCGTGGCGCGGATCGACCCGGCCGGTGGCCGCGTGGCGCTGCTCTCGCTCCCGCGTGACCTCTGGGTGGACATCCCCGGCCATGGCCAGGGCCGGGTCAACGCGGCCTACCTCTGGGGTGAGCACGATGGCCCGCCCGGCGCTGGACTGGCCCTGGCGAAAGCTACGGTGGGCGACCTGCTCGACGTTCCGATCAGCTATGTGGCGGCGGTGGACTTTCGCGGCTTCATCGGCCTGATCGACTCGCTCGATGGGATCACGGTGGATGTGGATGCGCCTCTGGTGGATGACCGCTTCCCGACCGCCGACTATGGCTTCACCACGGTGCGCTTCGCGCCCGGCCTTCAGCAGATGGACGGGGCGACCGCCCTGACCTACTGCCGTGTGCGCCACCCCGACGACGACTTCGCCCGCCACCAGCGCCAGCAGACGGTGCTGCTGGCGATCGCCGCTCGTCTGCGTGAGCGCGGCGGCCTCGATAACCTGCTGGCCGCCGAGCGGCTCAGCGGCGCGCTCGTCGGCTTCGTGCAGACCGACATGCCCCGCGACCAGATCCTTGGCGTGGCCTGGGCGCTGCGCGGGCTCGACCTTCGCTCTGTGGAGCGCTACTCGCTTGGCGCAGACGAGGTTTCCTTCGGCGTGGAGAATGACCGCTACGCCCTACAGGCCCGCCCCGGCGCGCTCGTGGCCCTGGCCCGGCGGCTCATCGGCGCGCCAATGGCCGATTGCCGATCCCAGGCCGCAGATCCAGCGCAGTGCGCTCCTGGGCCGCCTGCTTCTACGCCGGAGCGATGAGCGTGCGCCGGGAAGCCCGCGCCCAACCGGCTATGGTAGAATGCCCCTACAGTTGAACTCCCTCTTTGTTCCTATATCGCCTGTGCCCTATCACTCGCCCCTCTTCCCGCGCAATGGCGCACTGGCGCGGAGTTTCCCATGACCGAGATGCGCCGCGAGTCGCCCTATCAGATGGTGCCGATTGAGACGGCTCGAACAATGATTATGGCCCACGTCACGCCCCTCGACAGCGAGGAGGCGGACGCCCTCAGCGCCGAGGGCCGCATCCTGGCGGTTACGATCAGCGCCCCCGAGGATGTCCCCGATGTGCCGAAGTCGGCCATGGATGGCTATGCCCTGCGCGCCACAGATGGGCTGGACGCCCGGCGCGTGGTGGCCGAGCTCACCGCCGGCACCCAGTCCGGCCTACAGATCAGCCCCGGCACCGCCGCGCGGATCATGACCGGCGCGCCTATGCCCGAGGGTGCCGATGCCATGATCCCGGTGGAGCAGACCGAGGAGCGCGATGGGGTGCTCACCATCCAGCGCAAGCTAAGGCCCGGCGACAATGTCCACACGGTCGGCCAAGATATCGCCCAGGGCCAGCCGGTGCTGGCCAGGGGCACGCTGCTCGGCCCTGCCGACGTGGGCCTGCTGGCCACCATTGGTGTCACCCGCGTGGCGGTGTTCCGCCGGCCGCGCGTGGCCGTGCTGGCCACGGGCGATGAGGTCTACGAGCCGGGCGGCCCGCGCCCCGCTGGCGCTGTGCGCGATAGCAACCGCTACGCCCTGATGGCAGCCGCCCGCGAGGCTGGCTGTGAGACGATCTCGCTCGGCATCGCCCGCGATGACTACACCACGCAGCGAGATGCTATCCTGCGCGGCTTAGACCAGGCCGATGTCCTGCTCACCAGCGGCGGCGTCAGTATGGGCACCCGCGACTTGATCAAGCCCATTCTGGCCGAGATCGGCACGGTTCACTTCGGGCGGATCAACTTTAAGCCGGGCAAGCCCACCACCTTCGCCACCGCTGGCGGCAAGCTGATCTTTGGCCTGCCGGGCTACCCGGTGTCGTCGCTGGTCTCCTTCGAGGTGTTCGTGCGCCCGGCCCTGCGCGCACTCCAGGGCGCCGCTCGCCCCGAGCGCTCTCTGGTGCGCGCCCGGCTCGCCGCGCCCATCCGCCCCTCGCAGGGCCGACCAGAGTACCAGCGAGTCATCCTCAGCTGGCGCGACGGCACGATCTGGGCTGCCAGCACCGGCAGCCAGGGCAGCTCGCGCCTGATCTCGATGCGCGGCGCCAATGGCCTGCTGTTTGTCCCCGCTGGCGATGAGCCCTACCCGATGGGCACCGAGCTTGATGCAATGATTACGGGAGTGCTGTGAAACCTCTTACCGTCACCACCACCTCTGCCACCTACCCCGTCGTCGTCGAGTCCGGCGCGCTGGCCAGCCTGCCGGATCGCCTCCAGGCGCTCGGCCTGCGCGGCGCGCTCTGGCTGGTCTGCGACGGGGCCGTGGCCGAGCTGTACGGCGCGCCCCTGGCCGAGCGCCTGCGCGCCGCCGGTCATACCGTCCACACCTTCAGCGTGCCGCCGGGCGACGCCAGCAAGAGCCCGGCCCAGCTCGGTGAGCTGCACACCTGGATGATCGCCGGCGGGATCGAGCGCCGCGACGCTGTGCTGGCCCTCGGCGGCGGCGTGGTGGGCGACCTGGCTGGCTTCGCGGCGGCAACTATCCTGCGCGGCGTCGCCGTCATCCAGCTACCCACCACCCTGCTCTCGATGGTGGACGCGGCCGTGGGCGGGAAGACTGGGATCAACCACCCGCTCGGAAAGAACCTGATCGGCGCATTCCACCAGCCGCGCCTGGTGCTGGCCGATACCGACACGCTGGCCAGCCTGCCGCCGCGCGCCCTGCGCGAGGGCTGGGCCGAGGTGATCAAGCACGGGGTGATCCGCGACGCCGAGCTGTTTGAGGATCTGGAACATCTGGCCAACGAGCGCGGCTGGAGCGCCCAGTCCCCCGGCGGCCTGTGGGACGCCGCCGACGCCGGGCTGACCGCCCAGCTCAGCGACCTGATCCGCCGCGCCGTGGCCGTCAAGGTCGAGGTGGTCAGCATCGACGAGTTCGAGCGCGGCGAGCGGATCACGCTCAACTATGGCCACACCGTCGGCCACGCCGTCGAGCAGCTCTCGCGCTACGGCCTACTCCACGGCGAGTCGGTGGCGGTGGGCATGCACGCCGAGGCCGGCATCGCCCGGCTGATGGATATGTGCGACGGCGACCTGGCGGGCCGCCAGGCGGCCCTGATCCACGCCTACGGCCTGGAGACGAAGCTGCCCGCCTACGATATTGACGCCATCCTGGCCCTGGCCATGCGCGACAAGAAGGTTCAGGCGAAGAAGATCCGCTGGGTGCTGCCCACCGCCATCGGCAGCGTCCTGGTGCGCGACGACGTGCCCGAGGAGCTGCTGCGCAGGGCGCTGCAGGCGTAGGTCTCGCCGGGCGGCTAATGGTATACTGCCTGCGGTAAGGTCGCCTGGGGCTGCGCCCCAGGCGCATCAAGGTAAGCCCCAGGCTCCCCGGAATTTCTTGTTGTTTTGGCCAACATGGCCAAAACAACGCTGGTTTTTAGGGCGACAGCCCTAAACGTGATGCGTATGGGGCGCAGCCCCAGACCCGCTTTTTGTTAGGTTTGGGCGGCGAAGCCGCCCAAACCTAACAAAAAAAGTAGTGTGGGAGGGCGTAGCCCTCCCACACCCTCCCCTTCAAGCGAGGCTCCCTTTGGACACGGTCAAACAGTTTGCCGAGCGGATCTTCCAGAACGTCGAGCAGGTGATCATCGGCAAACGCAACGCCGTCGAGCTGCTGCTGGTGTCACTGCTCTGCCGGGGCCACGTGCTGCTGGAGGATGTGCCCGGCACCGGCAAGACGGTGCTGGCCAAGAGCATCGCCCGCTCGATCGGCAGCAGCTTCAAGCGCATCCAGTTCACGCCCGACCTGCTGCCCTCCGATGTGACGGGGATATCGATCTTTAACCAGCAGAGCCGCGAGTTCGAGTTTCGCCCCGGCCCGATCTTCGCCCAGATCGTCCTGGCCGATGAGATTAATCGGGCTACCCCCAAGACCCAGAGCGCGATGCTTGAGGCGATGGAGGAGCGCCAGATCACGGTGGACGGGACGACCTATGCGCTGCCGGTGCCCTTTATTGTGCTGGCCACCCAGAACCCGATCGAGTACGAGGGCACCTTCCCGCTGCCCGAGGCTCAGCTCGACCGCTTCCTGCTGCGGCTGCACCTCGGCTACCCGGATCGCCTCGACGAGATCGCTATCCTCAAGCGCCAGCGCCAGGCCCACCCCCTCGACAGCCTCCAGACGGTGGCCGAGATCGACGATCTGCTGCGCCTCCAGCAGGCGATCAAGGAGGTGTATGTGGACGACCTGATCGAGGAGTATATCGTCAGCATCACCACGGCGACCCGCCACCACGAGGATGTCTACCTTGGGGCGAGCGCCCGTGGCTCGCTGGCGCTCTATCGCACCGCCCAGGCGTGGGCCGCGATCCAGGGGCGCGACTATGTGGCCCCCGATGATGTGAAGAGCTTGGCCAGTGCTGTCCTCGGCCACCGCATGATCGTCAGCCCGGCCGCGCGTATCCGCAGCGTCACCCCCGCCGCCGTGATCGAGGATGTGCTGAGCGGCGTGCCTGTGCCCGGCGCCCGCGCTGGCCGCCGCTTCGACCGCGCCGCCGCGAGGTGAACATGTCTGACGACGACCAGAGCCGCCGTGGGCGACTGACCCAGTCGCTGCGCCAGGTGGTGCTGCTGCGCGAGACTGGCCCGAAGAGTTCGGCATGGCACCGCGCCCGCGCCGAGACGATCTGGCGGCTCCACAAGATGCTGGAGCGGCAGGCTGACGAGACGACGGAAGACAAGCAGGGCGAGGACGCGCCCGAAGGCTAATTGCAGGTTGGGTAGTGGATCTATCTCGAATGTCACCCTGAGCGAAGCGAAGGGTCTCGGCCGGGATTCCTCGCTTCGCTCGGAATGACCACCATTCCACGCCCAATCTGCAATCTGCAATTATCCATGGAGCCCCATGCCCTCTCCGCACGAGCTGATCGAGCGCGCCCTGCGCATCCACGGCGATGCGATCTACCGGGCCGCCCTGCTGCTCGCCGGTAATGCGCAGGGTGCCGAGGGTCTGATGCGCGCCCTGGTGGCCGACCTGCTGGCCGCGCCGCCGGTGTCCGCGCCCGATGAGGCCGACCTGTTGGCCCGCCTGCTCGCCGCCGCCCGCGCCGAGGTCGCCAGGCAGGCCGCCAGGCGCCGCGAGGCGGCCCGGCCCGCCGCCGACCTGCCGCCGCTCTACCGTAGCCTCTTCGCTCTGCCCGCCGACCAGCGCCTCGCCCTTGGGCTGCACCTGCTCCAGGGCTATGATGTCGGCCACCTGGCCCGCATCGCCGCCGCCGATGATGCGGCAGCCCGCGCCGGTCTGATCGCCGCTATGCGCGCCGTCGCCCCGGCCGCCGGGATCTCGCTCACCGACCGCAGCAGCGGCGACCACTGCCTGTCTGTGCGCGACGCCCTGGTGGACCCGGCCGGGCGCCTGCGTCACGCCCCGGCTATCCGCGGCCACCTGGCCGGATGCGCTCACTGCCGCGCCTTCGACCAGGCGTGGGGCGAGCTGAGCCAGGCTGTCGAGACGGCCCTGCGCACCGCCCTGCGCGACCGCGACCTGCCCGCGCCGCTGGAGGCCCGCCTGATGGCCATGGCGCGCCCGGCCCGCCGCTTCAGCCCCGGCCTGCGCTTTGTGCTGCCACCCCTGGCCGTCCTGCTGATCATCGCCGCCCTGGTGCTCCCCGGCATCACAAGGCGCTCGGTTACGGTGGTGAACCGCGAGGACGCCGCGCCGGTGGACCCGCAGATCCTGATCAGCCGCGCCCTGGACATCCACGCCCGCCCGCCCGATGGCGGCGGCCCGATCTGGCACGCCCGCTACCAGACCTTCTGGTACTTCGATAATCGCACCGTGGCCCCCCTGCACGCCGATATCTGGCTTGACCGTAGCAACCCGGCCCGCCACCGCATCCAGATCGCCCACACCGACGGCGGCGCGCCCTACGAGCTTCAGCTTGGCAATGGCACCGACCGGCTCTACTATGGTCTCGATGGCATCTACGCACCATCCCTCTATGGGAGTCTCGCCGTGGGTGCCACCCAGGAGCAGCCCGCACTACTCAGCCAAGTCGCCGAGCCCCCGGCTCAGTCCCGCGCCCTCGCCGAGCGCATCACCTACGGGGTCTGGGATGTACCGCCCTTCTACCTGCGCCAGGCCCAGGCTGCCGAGAACCTGCATGTCCTCGGGCGGCAGCGTGACGGCGACCATATTGTGCAGATCCTCAGCTTCTCTGGGGTGAGCCCGGTGGGCTACCCCGCCGATGCGCCCGGCGCGACGGCCGGGCGCGTCACCGTGCTGCTGGCCCTCGACCTCGCCGATGGCCGCCTGCGCAGCGCCACCGAGCTCTCTGGCCCCGCAGGTGGCACGCAGACCAGCCGGGTGACCTGGAGGCTGATCGCGGAGGAGACGTTTGGCAGCAGCGCCGAGGCCGGCGCGCCCTTCGATATTGGCCAGGCATGGAACGGGATCGGCGAGTTCCCCCCGGCTCGGACATACCAGAGCGCCGACCCGGCAATGCCCCTGATCAGCGCCGCACAGCTGGGCGCCCCGGCTCTGCTGCTGAAGCATCCTGCGATCGCCTTGCCCGTCGTTCCGCCGCCCGGCGTGAGCCGCGCCCTGCTGAACTTACCAGTCTCCGACACGAGTGGCCAGAGTCCACCTCTATCGTTGATCTACCTCGGCCCCGACCGGCGGATCATCCTGCGCTTCAATACCTCTAGCCAGATCAACGACGGAGAGGCGGTGCGGGGTGAGCTTTGGAGCGCGCAGATCGAGCCCGGTCGCGCCCGCAGCTACCGCGCCACCCTTCAGCGCATCGGCGAGACTGACCCGACCGGCAACAATTATATGCTCCTCGACGCCTACGGCTTCTCGCGCGCCGAGTTGGTCTCTGTGATCGAGTCGCTGCGGCCCCTCGACGCGGAGACCCTGCACACCCATTACACGCTCTTTGTTCTCCCCACCGCCGAGGGGCAGTAGCGCAAAAGGCAGGGCTGTTGCAGTCACCCTCCGGCCCTCACCCCCAGCCCCTCTCCCTCAAGGGGAGAGGGGGGTATATCGCTTCCTAGCGAGGAATACTCCCCCTCTCCCGCTCAGGGAGAGGGGGCTGGGGGGTGAGGGCTGCCCGGCGATCAAATGACGTTGCATCAGCCCTGATCGCAGACGCCCCCCTCGCGTAGCGACCCCGAAAAGTTGGTACAATATCCTATTGGAGCATAGACATGTTGCTCATGGCAGGTAGCGCCGCAATCGCTTGCGATCTGCAATCTGCAATCACAAAAGCCAGAGGGATCTTATGGATTTTCAGAGCAAGGTGGCGATCATCACCGGGGGCGCGCAGGGGATCGGGCGCGCCGTGTCGCTGGCCTTCGCCCGCGATGGTGCGGCTGTCGTCATCGCCGATGTGGATGGGCCGGCAGCGAGGACGCTTGCTGAAGGGATCGGCTTATGGGGCGGCCGGGCTATGGCCATCGTCGCCGATGTGTCGAGCGAGGCCGATGCCGCCCGCATCGCCGCCGAGACGGTGTCGGCCCTCGGGGGGGTCGATATCCTGGTGAACTGCGCCAGCAGCGAGATCCCCGGCACCGTGGAGAGCACCCCGCTGGACGCGTGGGCAGCCATGCTGTCCGTCAACCTCACTGGCGTCTACCTGATGTCGCGCTTTGTGCTCCCCGAGATGCGTCGGCACGGCGGCGGGGTGATCATCAATGTCGCCGCGATCCACGGCCTGCTCGCCGAGCCGGGATGGTCGGCCTACGCGGCCGGCAAGGGCGGCGTGATCGCGCTCAGCCGGGGAATGGCCCTCGACTACGCCGCCGAGGGCATCCGGGTCAACTGCGTCTGCCCTGGGTCGGTTGAGCACCCGCTGCGCCCTGCCGTCCGGCAGCCCCTCGGACGCCCCGGCACGCCCGAGGAGGTCGCCGAGCTGGTGCTCTTTCTGGCCAGCCCACGGGCCAGCTTTATCACCGGAGGCGTCTACACCGCCGACGGCGGCCTTAGCGCGGGGTTCTAAAAAGGGATAGGTTCAGGGAGGGCTATGCCCTCCCTGAACCTATCCCCTTTCCAAAGGGTTTGCGATGATCACTGTCCATATCAGGTTCTTCGCCGGGCACCGCGACATCGTCGGTCGCTCGGCACAGGATATGCAAATAGAGGAGGGTGCCACCCTCGGCCAGGTCTGGGGGCGGCTGACGGTCGATCACCCCCGGCTGGCCGGCTACACCGGCCGCCTGCTCTACGCCATCAACCAGGAGTTCGCCGGCCCCGAGAGCCCCCTGGCCGATGGCGACGAGGTTGCATTCATCCCGCCGGTTAGCGGCGGCACGCCGGATGGCGAGGGGGAGTTTGCGCCCTTCCTGATCAGCGCGACATCGCTTGACCCGGCCCCGCTGCTGGCCTATGTGCAGACTCCTGATGATGGCGCGGTCGTCAGCTTCGCCGGGGTGGCCCGCAATAACTTTGCTGGCCGGGCCACCGCCCACCTGAGCTACGAGGCATATGCCGAGATGGCCGCCCCCGTCCTCGGCCAGATCGCCGACGAGGCCCGCGAGCGCTGGCCGATCGGCAGGGTCGCCGTCCACCACCGGGTCGGCCACCTGGAGATCGGCGAGACCGCCGTGCTGGTGGTGGTGGCCGCGCCTCACCGCCAGGCCGCATTCGCCGCCGCCGCCTATATCATGGACAGAATCAAAGAGGTCGCGCCGATCTGGAAAAAAGAACATTGGGCGGATGGGGAGACCGAGTGGCGATGATGCACGTGGGGGCGCGTCGCGACGCGCCCCTACGGGACACAGAATATGCCTGAACTACCCGAGGTGGAGACCGTCGCGCGATCCCTGGCGCCGCAGGTGGTGGGCCGGCGGATCGTTGCGGTCGAGAAGCTGGACTGGGAGCGCATGGTCGAGACGCCCGACCTGCCCGACTTCCTCGCCCTGATCGTCGGGCGGCAGGTGCTGTCCGTCGGGCGGCGGGCCAAGTGGCTACTGGTCACGCTTGACGCCGGATGGACGCTGGCGATCCACCTGCGCATGTCGGGCAACCTGATCGTGCGCGGCCCCGAGGCGACGCCTGACGCCCACACGCATCTGGTGCTGGCAATGGACGACGGGCGAAGAATCTTCTTCGAGGATCAGCGCAAGTTTGGCCGGGTGCGCCTGCTCGGCCCGGAGGGTTTAGCCCATCTGGACGGCGCTCACGGCCCTGAGCCGCTGGGCGACACCTTTAGCGCCGAGGATCTTGGCCGCATCCTGGCCGGCCGCCGCACGAAGCTGAAGCCGCTGCTGCTCGACCAGAGCCTGATCGCCGGGATCGGCAACATCTACGCCAGCGAGGCGCTGTGGATTGCCCGGCTCCACCCGCTCATCCCCGCCGGAGATACGCCTGCCGCGCAGGTGCCCGCCCTCCACGCCGCCATCCGCCAGGTGCTGGAAGAGGCCATCGCCAACCAGGGCAGCTCGCTGCGCAACTACCGCAACAGCTACGGCGAGCGCGGCCAGAACCAGGATCACTTTCGGGTGTACGACCGGGAGGGCGCGCCGTGCGAGCGCTGCGGGGAGCCGATCACGCGCGTCGTCGTCGCCCAGCGCAGCACCTTCTACTGCCCGGGCTGCCAGCGCCTCATGGCCGACTGACATCACTGCCGATATCTGTCCATTCTCACTACAAAGCACCCTCATCGTGAAAGGACGTAGTATGTCGGAGCAACTTCTTCTGATCGAAGATGATGTGGTGCTACAGATTCTGCTTAGCGCGATGCTGCGCCGCGAGGGGTACATGCTGCTGATGGCGCGCAGCGTGGCCGAGGCGCGCACCCAGCTTGAGCAGGAACACCCGATCGTCGTGCTGCTCGACCTGGGGCTGCCCGACGGGAGCGGCTTCGATGTGCTCCAGCAGCTCAACCAGTCGCCCGATAGCCCGCTGGTGATCGTCACGACGGCGAGCGACACGATCATCACTGCCGTCAAGGCGCTGCGCCTGGGCGCATTCGACTACCTCACCAAGCCGATCAACAACGACCTGCTGCGTAGCGCCATCCGCAGGGCCGCCGAGCACTTCCGGCTGCGCCAGTCGGCCCGCGAGATCGAGCTGCTGCGCGCCCACGAGGAGGCGATGCGCGCCACCGCCCGCGCCGCCGCCCACCACATTAGCCAGCACCTCACCGTGATCATGGGCGAGACCCAGCTGCTTCAGGAGGAGCTGGCCGACCCCGAGGTGCGCGCCAGCCTGGAGCGTATCCTGCGCGCCACCGAGCAGGCCGCCAAGACCCTGGTGGATCTGCGGTCGGCCCGCCATTTTGTGATCAAGGAGTTCCAGGCCATTGAGCCCATCCTCGACCTCGACGCGGCCTCGGATCGGGAGGAGGTGTAGGGGCGGCTCGCGAGCCGCCCCTACCGGTGCATGGGCGGTTCGTGATGCGCCCCCATCAGCTTCTCCCGCTCGGCATAGAGCTTGTCGGCCAGGGCGCGCACCAGGGGGAACTCGCTGAGCTTATCGCCCGCATCCTCCCAGAACTCGCCGAGGGCGCGGCTGCCGGCCCGCTCGTAGGCCAGGGCCTGGGCCAGCATCTCCAGGTGATCCATGGCCTTCACCATGCGCGCCTCCTTCGATCCGCCCACGCAGTACTCGTCCCAGAGCCCAAGGTACTCGTCGGCCTGGGGCAGCCCGGTGAACATCTCGACCATCGCGCGGCGCTCGGCCGCCCGCTTGGCCTCGGCGCCGAAGAGCCGCCGCGCCGAGGCTGGCAGGTCGCCGATCAGCGACTCGGCGATGTCGTGGAGCAGCGCGATCGCCAGCAGTCGGCCGCGATCAATCCCCGGCTGCTGGTCGCCCACAAGCATGGCCAGGGTGGCTACGGCGAAAGTGTGCTCGGCGATGCTCTCGACATCGCGCATGCCGCGCTGGAGCCAGCCCGTGCGCGGCAGTAGCTTGAGGCTCATGATCCGGCTCTGAAGATCATAGAGAGCCGATACGCGCTGATCGTCCATACCTTGTCCCCTTCCGCTCCGGTGTCTGGCAGAGACGAAAAAACAGCCTGCGCATGCGCAGGCTGTGTTACGAAGTAGTGTAGTATTCGCCTGGATTGAAATTATCCCATCGAAACGCCGTCACGTCAATCTGCAATCACCTCAGAGCCGCATGCTCAGGGCGATCCGCCCGCGCGCCGCATCCACGCTCAGCACCCGCACCTCCACCTGGTCGCCCACCTGCACCACTTCCAGCGGGTTCTTGACAAAGTGCGCCGACAGCTCCGAGACGTGTACTAGGCCATCCTGCTTCACGCCGATGTCCACAAAGGCGCCGAAGTCCACCACATTGCGCACCGTGCCCTTGAGGGTCATGCCGGGGGCCAGATCCTCCAGCTTGAGCACATCGGCGCGCAGCAGGGGCGGCGGCAGCTCCTCGCGCGGGTCGCGGCCGGGCCGGGCCATGTACTCGATGATGTCGGCCAGGGTAGGCTCGCCGGCCCCGGTCAGCTCGGCCAGGTCGGCCATACTGGTCTCGCCGGCGCGGATGGCCGCGCGGATACGCGCCGCCACCTCGGGCAGCGGGCTGCCGCCGTCGCCGTCGAACAGACCGATCAGCTTGCGGGCGGCCGGGTAGCTCTCGGGGTGGATGGCCGTGCGGTCGAGCGGGTCGGTGGCGTCGGGGATGCGCAGGAACCCGGCCGCCTGCTCGAATGCCTTCGGGCCGAGGCCCTTCACCTTCAGCAGCTCCTTGCGGGTGCGGAAGGGGCCGCCGCTATCGCGGTGGGCCACCACCGCCTTGGCCACCTTGGTGTTCAGCCCGGCCACATAGGTGAGCAGCGGCGCCGAGGCGGTGTTCAGATCCACGCCCACATAGTTCACCGCGCTCTCGACCACATCGCCCAGGCGCGCGGCCAGCGCCTTCTGGTCAACGTCGTGCTGGTAGAGCCCCACGCCCAGCGCCTTCGGGTCGATCTTCACCAGCTCGGCCAGCGGGTCCTGCAGGCGGCGGGCGATCGAGATATTCCCGCGCTCGGTGGCGTCCAGGTCGGGGAACTCCTCGCGGGCCACCGGCGACGCCGAGTAGACTGAGGCCCCGGCCTCGCTGACGATGGTGTATTGCAGGAGTCGGGGGGCAGGAGTCGGGAGTCGGTCGCCCTTCCCCGACTCCTGCCCCCCGACTCCCGACTCCCGGATCACCTCCGCCACCAGCGCCTCGGTCTCGCGGCTGGCGGTGCCGTTGCCGATGGCGATCACCTGGACGCCACGGCGCTGGCAGAGCTTGAGCAAGGTATCTTTGGCTCTGTCGGCCTGGTGCAGATAGATCAGCGCGCCCTCGACATATTTGCCGGTCGCATCGACCACGGCCAGCTTGCAGCCGGTGCGGAAGCCGGGGTCCACGCCGAGCACCACGCGGCCGCGCAGGGGCGGCTGGAGCAGCAGGCCGCGCAGGTTGGCGGCGAAGATCACCAGGGCGTGCTGCTCGGCCGCCTGGGTCAGCTCGGCGCGCAGGTCGCGCTCGATGGCCGGGGCGAGCAGGCGCTTGAAGCCATCAGCCACAGCGGCGCGCACCTCGCCGTCCGCCCAGCTCTGGCCAGGGGCGTAGCGCCGCTGGAGCGAGCCGATGAATGCCTCCTGGTTCGACTCGATGTCGAGCGAAAGCACGCCCTCGCGCTCGCCACGGTTGATCGCCAGGGTGCGGTAGGGCGGCAGCGCCTTGAGCGGCTGGCTGAACTCGTAGTAGGCCTGGTAGGTGCCCTTCTCGTCGGCCACGCCCTCCTTGCGGGCCACGCGCACGTTCGCCGTGCGGCGCACCGCCTCGCGCACGGCCTGGCGCACGCTGGCCGTCTCGGCCACCGTCTCGGCCACGATGTCGCGGGCGCCGGCCAGCGCTGCCGCCACATCGGGTACCTGCTCGCCCAGGAAAGGCGCGCAGACATCCTCGGGGCTGCGGCCGCCGGCCTGGCGGGCGAGCAGCAGCTCGGCCAGCGGCTGGAGCCCCAGCTCGCGGGCGACCTGGGCGCGGGTGCGCCGCTTCGGCCGGAAGGGCAGGTAGATATCCTCGATCGTCTGGAGCGTCTCGGCGGCGGCGAGCGCCTGATCCAGCTCGGGCGTCAGGTTCCCGCCCTGATCCAGGGCAGCCCGCACCTCAGCCCGCCGGGCCTCCAGGCCGCGCAGGTACGCCAGGCGCTCGGCCAGCTGGCGGATCTGCTCCTCGTCGAGGCCGCCGGTGGCCTCCTTGCGGTAGCGGGTGATGAAGGGCACCGTGCTGCCCTCGTCGAGCAAGGCCACGGTGCGCTCTATCTGTGGTACGCCCAGCCCTAGCTCGCGGGCGATGCGGGGGAGAATGATGTCGCTCATAGAGCAGAATTATAGTACACTTTTCCCTAGCGTTTTATCGCACGGTACTCAGTTCGTAGGGGCAATCCCTACGGGGTGGACTACCACACCCCCGATCCCATTGCCAAAGGCGTTTGGGATTGCTTTTCGGATGATGTTGTACGCGCCGTTCACGTCGGCATTGAGCCGCCGACCGTCTGCGGCGCGAAACATCCCGCGCGTGACCCGCTTGCCGACATAGCGGTCGCGGTGTCCAATCGGCTCGGCATCGAGAAAGCTGCACTTGCTGGTGTGGCTCTCGTTGATCGTGCGAACCTCGATGCCGACCAATTCCGCTTTGTACTGGAGCATCTGGATGAAGCGGGCGTGCGGCACCTGCACGAAGTTCTGATTGTTCCGCCGTCCGATGGCGATCTGCTGCTTCCAGCCATCGTTTTTGCCGATGATCAGCACGCCGATGCCTTCACGCACCAGCATGTCGATAATGCGTCTGCTGTGGGTATGGAGGTAGTGCGTGATCTGGCGGTTGCGCCGGTTCGTGATGCGCTCCATCAAGCGCGTGCTGCCCTTCCTGCCGAGCTTGGCTTGGAGGTGGGCCTTGCGCTTGTTGTAGAACTGATTGCTATGCTTTAACGGACGACCGTTAACAAGTACCGGCACGAAGCCGGGTTTGTTTGAAGTTATCGCCGCCAAGTTGTTCAGCCCCACATCAATCCCGGCCACGAGCGCCGGGTCTACGGCGGCGGGTACCACATCTCGCGCATAGATCACCTCGACCACATAAAAGCCGCTACGTGGAACGATTCGTACTTGCGCAATCCGGGTCTGTTTGGTTTTGACCGCAATCGCCAGCCCCGATGGCGTGATCACCTGCTGGGCACGTGCCGGCCGACTGAGCGCCTGAACCGTGTAGACGAGGGCATAGCGCCCCTTGGCCTTATCGAGGTACGTGGGAAGCCCTGGCCTGCCCGTGAACGCATCCGGCTTTTCGGAGTACGCCTTGATTGCCGCAAAGAAGCTTTTCCAACTTCGGTCAAGGAGCATCAGCACTTGTTGGCTGACCTTGCGCGGTAATCCTTGGTACTGCTCCGTGTCTTTCATCTGACGGTGCATGTCGTGATAATTGAGATACACCCCCTCATGGATGAAGGATTGGCGCACGCGATAGTTTGCGGCGTTGTACAAGTTCTTGGCCGCAAAGGCAGCCGCATCAATCGCACCAAAGCGGCTGTCCGTTGGTTTGATGATGTGTTGCTCAACCAGCTGCATTATCGGTGCCTTCGGTCAGTGCCTTCACGATCACGTCGGTCTTCCGTTTGGCGCGACGTTGTCCGTAGAGCCGCGCCGCAAAGGAAGAGACAATCGCAACGAGATCCGTGATCAAGTCTTCTTTCCCGTTTTCAGCCTGGTTGACGACTTCCACGGTTCGACCCTGCTGCTGAAGTAATGTTTCAATGTAGCGAAACCCGAATCGCGTTGCGCGGTCTTTATGCTCCACCACAATGTGGGTGATCGTGGAGTCCGCAAGCAGCTTTAAGAACTTCGGGCGGCTATCGTTGACACCAGACCCAATCTCTTTGATGATGACATGCACCTGATAGCCCTTTGCCGCACAGTAACGCACGAGGCGATCTGCCTGTGTGTCAAGATTTGGCTTGTGCTCTGCCGCAGACACCCGCGCATAAATCGCGACACGGATTGGTGCCGTTGCGGTGGTTTCATCCTCAGTGATGATGATTGTGCCCGTGGGAAGTTGGTGCCCGCGAATCGTGCCCGCCTTAAACCAGCGCCATGCCGTTTCGTAGCGAACCCCAACCTTTTGTGCATACTCGCTGAGCTTCATCGCACAAGTGTATCATAAAACGCAATAAAACGCAATAAAACGCAATAAAACTCTATACTTCCTATGAACGTTTAAGATACCCGCTCTGCGGCTCGCCGCGCTAGGCGCGGCACCAGCCCAACCAGCAGGCCAACCGCCACGATGGCCTGGATCGCGGCGATGCGAAAGTCCGGCGATGACGGCAGGCGTGCGAAGATCGGGGGGATGAGCCAGCAGAGGGCCAGCGGGTAGATCTCCCAGTCGCGACGCCAGCGGATCACCACAAAGGCCACCGCCGACACGATATAGATCACCGAGAGCGGGTAGACCAGCGTGTTGACCAGCAGGGCGAGCGTGAAGTAGTCACCCCGATTACGGTGCCAGAGCAGCACGACCATCAGCGCGATCAGCGGGCCGAGCGGCAGAAAGATCATCGGGCGGTCGGGCAACGATACGCGATAGGCGTTGAGGCCGGCGAGCCACTGGGCGTAGATCTGCGGCCCGGCGACCAGAGCCGCGCCGCCCCAGAGGATCGCCGATGTGATCACAAAGGTTCCCAGCATTCGCCAGCGCCGCGTCCGCAGCCCGTCGAAGAGTAGGTAGCCGATCGCCAGCGCGCCGACCTGGGGCTTGAGCAGGGCCAGCGCGAGCAGCAGGCCCGCCATAAGTCCTTGCCGCTCCGGTAGTGCAGCTCCGCGAGCATCAGCGCCACCAGGATGATCAGCGTGGTCTGGCCGATCTGCAAGCCTTGGAGCAGCGGCGGGAAGAGGATGAGCCAGACCATGGAGCCGCGCCCGCTCGTGCGACGCGCCCAGTGGTTGAATCCGACGACCGCCACGGACTGCACAAGCAGCCCGCTCAGCCACCATGGCAGCAGGGCCAGGGGCGCGGCGAGGATCAGCACCGGGGGCGGGTAGGCGAAGTAGCCCGCCTCGTAGGTGTGCCCAGCAGGCTCCGGATAGGGGCCGTAGGGGTCGCCGCCGCTAAACCAGTGGAGCATGGCGAGCATCAGCGCGTGCCAGTCGGCGAAGAAAGAGTCCATAGTTAGAGCTATATGCTAACGATAGTACTGCGGGTATAAGCGGCGCGGGCGGATGCGGTTGGCTGCGCGAGGTTCTCGTGGTGCATGTCGGAATGTTAACATGCGCCTATGACCACGACCCTTCCCGCACCCTTACCTCCGTGGGACTTTGTGGTACTATTGTGCCCGATTGCCCAGGTCTGCCGCAGGAGCGCGAACACACATGCAGGTGCTGATCAATGGGAGCTTCTGGGGCCAGCCGAACGTCGGTAGCGGCCAGTATCTCCACGGGCTGCTGCGCTGGCTTCCCCAGGTCGCCCCGCAGCACCGCTACCTTCTGCTCCTGCCCGCCGCAGGTGGCCCCGGCCCCGCCCTGCCGCCCGGCGTGTCGTCTGTCACCGTGGGCACGCCCTTCGACAGGGTCAGCAAGAACCTGGCGAAGCTCTTCTTCGAGCAGGTGGCCCTGCCGCGCGCGGCCCGCCGCCTGGCCCGCCACCTCGGCCCGGCGGTGCTGCTCGTGCCCTACTTCGCCCCGCCGCTGCGCTCGGCGGTGCCGGTCGTCACCACCGTGGGCGATATCATCCCGCTGCTGCTGCCCGAGTACCGGGGCGGCCCCCACGTGCGGGCCTACATGCGCCTGGTGCGCCGGGCGGTGCGCGGAAGCGCCCACGTGCTCACCTTCTCTAGCGCCAGCCGCGACGATATTATCGCCAGGCTGGGCCTGCCGCCCCGCCGCGTCACCTCCGTGCTGCTGGCCGCAGGCGACCAGTACGGCCCCGGCGACCAGCCCGCCGCCAGGGCGGAGGTCGCCCGCCGCTACGGGATCGACGGCCCCTTCATCTACTATGTGGGCGGCCTCGACGCGCGCAAGAATGTGCCTGTGCTGCTGCACGCCCTCGCCCTGATGCGCGGTCGCGGCGGCCACGCCAGCCTGGCCATCGCCGGGCGCGCCCTCGGCAAGAACCGGCGGCTCTTCCCCGACCTCGACGCCCTGATCGCCGACCTGGAGCTCGGCCAGGCCGTGCGCCGGATCGACGTGCCCACCGAGGACGGCCCGCTGCTCTACCGGGCCTGCGCCGCCTTCGCCTTCCCCTCGCGCTACGAGGGCTTCGGCCTGCCGCCCCTGGAGGCCATGGCCTGCGGCGCCCCGGTGGTCGTCAGCGACGCCAGCAGCCTGCCCGAGGTGGTCGGCCCGGCCGCCCTGCGCGTGCCCCCGGACGATGTCCTCGGCTGGGCCGCCGCCCTCGGCCGCGTCCTCGGCGACACGCGCCTCAGCGCCGACCTGCGCGCCCACGGGCTGGCCCGCGCCGCCCAGTTCTCCTACCGCCGCGTCGCCGAGGAGACCATCGCGGTGCTGGAGTCAGCCGCCCGGCTGTAGGGGTCGCATGATGCTGCGGGTTGGCGGCGAAGCTGCCAACTCGCAGCATCATAAAATAAAGGTGTGGGGGCGCGAAGCGCCCCCACACCCCCAGCGGCGGTGGCCGCCCCTACTTGGCGGGCACCGCCACCACCCCCGTCGGCTCCACGCCCTTCAGCGAGGCCCCGATCAGGTCGCGGTTCATGCGCGCGATCACGTCCAGGCTGATCTCCTTCGGGCAGACCGCCGAGCACTCGCCGATGTTCGTGCAGCTGCCGAAGCCCTCGGCGTCCATCTGCGAGACCATGTTGATCGCCCGCTGCGAGCGCTCGGCCTGGCCCTGCGGAAGAAAGCCCAGGTGCGCGATCTTCGCGCCCGCGAACAGCATCGCCGAGGCGTTCGGGCATGCCGCCACGCAGGCCCCGCAGCCGATGCAGGCCGCCGCGTCCATCGCCAGGTCGGCGAAGTTCTTAGGCACCTGCACCGCGTTCGCGTCCGGGGCCGAGCCGGTCGAGGCGCTGATGAACCCGCCCGACTGGATGATCCGGTCGAAGGCGCTGCGATCCGTCGCCAGGTCCTTGATGATCGGGAAGGGCGCGGCCCGCCAGGGCTCGATCGTGATCGTGTCGCCATCACTAAAGCTGCGCATATGCAGCTGGCAGGCGGTGACGCCCCGCACCGGGCCGTGGGCCGCGCCGTTGATCATTAGCGAGCACATCCCGCAGATGCCCTCGCGGCAGTCGTGGTCGAAGGCGATCGGGTCCTCGCCCCGGAGGATCAGATCCTCGTTGACCACGTCCAGCATCTCCAGAAACGACATATCCGGGCTCACGTGGGGGGCCTCGTAGGTTTTGAACGCCCCCGGCGCGCCGCCGTTCTTCTGTCGCCAGACATTTAGGGTCAGCTTCATGTCGCTATCGCTCCCAATTTTAGGTTTTTGATTTTTGATTGCGGATTGACCCGCAATCAAAAACCTAAAATCTAAAATCTAAAATCACTTATAGCTTCGCTGGCTCGGGTGGACGTACTCGAACTCCAGCGGCTCTTTGTTGAGCTGGGGCTTCGAGAGATCCCCGCTGTAGGCCCAGGCCGCCACATACGAGAAGTTCGCGTCGTCGCGCTTGGCCTCGCCTTCCTCGGTCTGGCTCTCCTCGCGGAAGTGGCCGCCGCAGGACTCGGTGCGGTGCAGGGCGTCGACGCACAGCAGCTCAGCCATCTCGAAGAAGTCGGCCACGCGGCCGGCCTTCTCCAACGACTGGTTCATCTCCTCGTTGTCGCCGAGCACCTTCACATTCTGCCAGAACTCCTCGCGCAGCGCGGGGATGCGGGCCAGCGCCCGGCGCAGCCCGGCGTCATTCCGGCCCATGCCGCACTCGTCCCACAGCAGCTTGCCTAGCTCACGGTGGAACGAGTCCACCGTGCGGCTGCCGTTGATGCTGAGCAGCTTCCTGATCCGGCTGTTCACCTCGGCCTCGGCCATGGCGAACTCGGGCCGGTCGGTGCCCATGCCGTCGGGCTTAACCTGGGCCAGGTAGTTGCCAAGGGTGTAGGGCAGCACGAAGTAGCCGTCGGCCAGGCCCTGCATCAGCGCCGAGGCCCCCAGCCGGTTCGCGCCGTGGTCGGAGAAGTTCGCCTCGCCGCCCACAAACAGGCCGGGGATAGTGCTCTGGAGATTATAGTCCACCCAGAGGCCGCCCATGGTGTAGTGGATGGCCGGGTAGATCCGCATCGGCACCTCGTAGGGGTTCTCGCCGGTGATCTGCTTGTACATATCGAAGAGGTTGCCGTAGCGCTCGGCGATCACCTTCTTGCCCAGGCGGCTGATCGCCTCCGAGAAGTCGAGGTAGACGCCGAGGCCGCCGGGGCCGACGCCGCGACCGGCGTCGCAGACCTGCTTGGCGTTGCGCGAGGCCACGTCGCGGGGCACCAGGTTGCCGAAGCTGGGGTAGCGCTCCTCCAGGTAGTACTCGCGCTCCTTCTCGGGGATATCCTTCGGGCTACGCGTGTCGCCGGCCTTCTTGGGCACCCAGATCCGGCCATCATTGCGCAGCGACTCGCTCATCAGCGTCAGCTTACTCTGGTGGTCGCCGCTGACGGGGATGCAGGTCGGGTGGATCTGCGTGTAGCAGGGGTTGGCGAAGAAGGCGCCCTTGCGATGGGCGCGCCAGGTGGCCGTGGTATTACACCCCTTGGCGTTCGTGCTCAGGTAGAAGACATTGCCATAGCCGCCGGTGGCCAGCACCACCGCGTCGGCCACGTGGCGCTCGATCTTGCCCGTGACCATGTTGCGGGTGATGATGCCGCGCGCGCGGCCATCGACCACCACCAGGTCGAGCATCTCGCTGCGCGAGAACGCCTTCACCGTGCCGGCGGCGATCTGGCGCGAGAGCGCCGAGTAAGCGCCGAGCAGCAGCTGCTGGCCGGTCTGCCCACGGGCATAGAAGGTACGGCTCACCTGGGCGCCGCCGAAGGAGCGATTGTCGAGATAGCCGCCGTACTCGCGGGCGAAGGGCACGCCCTGGGCCACGCACTGGTCGATAATATTCACCGACACCTGGGCCAGGCGGTAGACATTGCTCTCGCGGGCGCGGAAGTCGCCGCCCTTCACCGTGTCGTAGAACAGCCGGAACACGCTGTCGCCATCGTTGCGGTAGTTCTTCGCGGCGTTGATGCCGCCCTGGGCCGCGATGCTATGAGCGCGGCGCGGGCTATCCTGGTAGAAGAAGCACTTGACGTTATAGCCCATCTCGCCGAGCGAGGCGGCGGCGGCGCCGCCGGCCAGGCCCGAGCCCACCACGATGATATTGTAGCGTCGGCGGTTCGCCGGGTTCACCAGCTTCATCTCAAAGCGGTGCTTGTCCCAGCGCTGCTCAATCGGGCCGGTTGGCGCGTGCGCGTCGAGTCCGCTCACAAACTCAACCTGGCGCACATCGCTGCGCGCCGGCGCGCCCTTCTCAGACTTCGTCTCGCTCATAATATATCGCTCCTGATCCCTACGCTCCAGCGAGGGCGCATGCCCTCGAACATGGATACATATATTTGGTTGAGATTGCCAGCAAAGCTGGCAATCTCAACCAAATATATGTGGGTCTTTAGGGCGCAGCCCTACAGATGCACGATTCCGCTCATCACCGCGATCGGAAAGAAGATATTCGGCAGAATAATGATCGCCGTCACCAGCATGGCCACTGCGCGCCAGGTGCCGGTATACTTCTCGTTGTTCAGGCCCAGCGTCTGGAAGGCGCTCCACACGCCGTGGAAGAGGTGCAGTCCCAGGGCGAGCATCGCCAGGATGTAGAAGCCCGACACCAGCGGGTGGCTGAATCCGCGCACCACATTGTTGTAGGCGTTGTAGACCCCGCCCTGCTCGCCGATATACTCGCCCGCGCTGTAGCCCGCCACGCCGAAGGTGAAGTTCAGCAGGTGGAAGATGATGAACAGAAAGATCACCACGCCGCCGAAGCGCATCGTGTAGGCCGCGTAGCCCGTGCGGCGCTGCTTCTTCTCGTAGCGCTTGACCTTCGTCACCCCGCGGGCGTAGGCGCTCTTCTGGCTCTGCATCGTCAGCACCGTGGCCGACCAGATATGCCCAACCACCGAGGCCAGCAGCAGCACGCGCATCACCCACAGCAGGTGCTCGTGCCCAAAGATCGGGTGCCCCAGGTCGCGCAGGCCCGCCGCGTAGTCGTTAAACACCTGCGGGCCGTAGAACATCTTCGTGTTGCCGTACATGTGGACGATCAGAAAGCCCACGAGAACGACCCCGGTGACCGCCATGATCACCTTTTTACCGATCGACGAGCGGTAAAGCGTCAGGACCCCTGTCATTTTCGATTCCTTCCTTTAGGGCACGCGCAAGCGAGGTGTCGTATCGGGGGGGAGTCAGCACACCACATGGGCCACGATCACCGTGTGTCGCTTCCTCGCCTGAGTTCGCCAGGGTGTGCGCAGTGTGGGAATGCCTTTGTTACCTATAACAGTGTGCGGGAATTATATCTTAAAGCGAATCGCTTGTCGAACGTACACAAAAGCTGCTGGGATCAGGTGATGTGTGGTATAGCGCACTCTAATGCGAAGTGATTAAAATCACTATTGATATAAGACCCCTACGATCTTGAAGTGATAGCAAAATTGTCTGTAACGTCACAAGGAACACTAAATCACTGAGGCACAGAATCACTGAGGCACTGAGGGATCGTCTCAGTGCCTCAGTGATTCTGTGATTCAGTGCCTCAGAGATCTAGGCGAACCTTCGCGCCGAAGTTCTTCTTGTCCTTGCTTGGGAAGTAGGTCAGGCACGCCGCATCGATCAGGTCGGCGGTGAGTGTCGGCGTCTCCATATTGTACTTCGCGATCGAGAGCATCTGGTCGATGATGTCGCGGGGCTGGCACATGCGGAAGGGCCGGTCGTCGGGCTTATACCACTTATTGATCAGGTAGTCGACGCCGCGCTCCTCGTAGGGAATCTTGCGCACCTTGCACATAATCTTCCAGATCTCGCGGTACTGCGCCTCGGTCGGGTCGATGATCTCGAACTTAAACTTAATGCGCCGCAGCAGCGCGTCGTCGCCAAGATCTTTCGGGTCAAGGTTGGTGCTGAACATAATTAGCTGGTCGAAGGGGATCTGCATCTTCTGACCGGTGACGGTGTTCAAGTAGTCGTAGCGCTTCTCCAGGGGCACGATCCAGCGGTTGAGCAGGTCGAAGACGCGCACCTGCTGGCGGCCAAAGTCGTCGATCAGGAAGATCCCGCAGTTGGCCTTCATCTGGAAGGGCGCCTCGTAGATCTTCGAGGTCGTGTTATAGATCAGGTTGAGCTGCTCCAGGGTCAGCTCGCCGCCCACCACCACCACCGGCCGACAGATTCTGATCCAGCGCCGGTCATACTCCAGGTCTTCCGGCAGCTGATGTCGCGGCGGCTCGTGGACGATCGCGTCATACATCTTGATCACTGCGCCGTCGGCGTAGACGGTGTGCGGGATGAAGACATCATCGCCCATCAGGTGCGTGATCCGCTCGGCGATGGTCGTCTTACCATTGCCGGGGTAGCCAAAGAGCATCACCGAGGAGCCGGAGTTGACCGCCGGGCCGACCATATTGAGGATCGACTCGTCGATCACCAGACCATCAAATGCCTCGCGGATATTCTTGCGCGTCACTTTCACATTCTTGACCGTCTGGGCCTTGACCGAGTCGATCCAGCGGTCGATCGGCACCGGGCACGGGCCAGCATACTGGGTTTTGCCGAGGGCGGCCTGGGCGGCCTCCATGCCGCGCGGGGTGAGCACATACTCGTAGTTCACATCGCCGAATCCGCGCTGGCCGATGATGTCAATATGCTCAAGCTTACGCAGATCCGCGATGATCGGCTCGACGATGGCGTAGAACAGAGCCATATGCTCAGCCATCTCGCTGCCAGTCATGCGTCCCTTGTTGTAGAGGATGCGTAGAAAGTGCTCGGTGATGAACGTGCGGTTGAGGCCGGTGTCCTCAAGCACCTGGGGCACCGGCGGGGTGAAGCTGTTGCGCAGCTGCGGGTGGGCCTCGTCCTCGGTGGGCGGCGGGTCGCCCAGCACACGCAGGCTGGACAGGTTCTCGCCCCGGTTGCGGGCCTCCTGGATCAACCGCTCCAGATCCTGCACATGCATCGTCAGATGCAGCAGGGCGTCGGTATCGTTGCGGGTCTGCGCCTCCTTCAGGCAGGCGTACACAGCCCTGGCAACGGTATACTTCACGCCATCAATATAGAGGTGGTGGAGGTACTCGGTGTCGCGCACATAGCAGTCGCGCGAGTGGAGTTCGCGGGCGAGCATCTCATCATAGGACTTCTGATCTATCAGGACGCGCATGCTCTTCCCCTCGTTTTGCTGATCGACAATGGCGGCCGTCTGCGCTAGCGACCGCAGCCCCTCATAGTATAGATGCCCCTTGCAACACAACCTATAGCGCGATAGTACCGCGACCGCATTATACCCGGCGGGGCTGGCATATAGGAGGGGGGGCGTATGGGCGACCGTTAACTTATGGTATACTTCTATCAGCGAAGCATCGCAGCGCCTGCATGATCGCACACCCTGTACGTGTGACATCCCAACATCGCAACTCCTCCCCGACCTGAGCGTACCACCCGTCACACATTGCTACCGGGTGCAATGGGATCCTGGCTCTTGGCCAGCGATTCTCCCTATGGGAATGGCCCTTGTACGCGGAGGTACGGCATGACCCCGGCATCCCCAAACCTCTCCAATCTCGTACGCGAGGCGGGCTACAAACTTATCCGCATCGATCAACTGCGCGCCAACCGCTGGCTGATCATGGCCGAGTCCGTCGAGGGGAAGGTGCTGATCTTAGCCCAGCAGCGCCCCCTGATCGGCGCCGCCGATGTCCAGGATCTGGCCGAGCAGCTACGCCTGACGCGGGTGCCCATCGGCTACCTGCTGGCCCTTGGTGGGCGCTTCAGCCCCGAGGCCCAGCGCACCACCGCCGAGCTGCGCCAGCCGCGCATTGTGCTCTGCGGCAAGATCCCTCCTGTCGATGATGCCCCGCGCTCCGCGCCCAGCCTGGAGGCGATCTAGCAGCAATACTTTACAACTTATGATTCGGGCATTTGGGGTGCCAAGTTCCGCCAGGGCTGTGCTACCCTGGCGGTATGACACCACCATCCCTTACCATCACCACCGAGCAGGTCAATAGCCTGCCGTTGCTG
>RYFE02000100.1 GCA_004138175.2 Chloroflexales bacterium ZM16-3
ACACGATCTGCTGGTCGCCCCGCTGGGCACCATGCCCCCCGCCGCGCCGCTCATCCTCGCCCCCGACGGGGCGCTGGCCGACCTGCCCTGGGCCGCCTTCGCTGACCGAAGCAGCCCAGCGACGCCCTATCTGGGTCAGCGCCACACCCTGAGCCTGGTGCCATCCTTGACGATCCTGGCGCTGGAGCGCCCGCCGGTCGCGTCCGACCCGCCGCTGGCCCTCGGCTGCGCCGACGCGGCCATTGCAGCGCAGGTGGAAGCAGAGCTGGCCGCCTACGCGCGCATCTTCCCCACGGCGCGGGTGCTGTCGCAGGCCCGCAATGCGGATCTGGCCGGGGCGCGCGGCGCGGCGCTGCTCCACATCAGCGCCCACGGGCGGCTTAACCCCCAGCAGCCGCTGCTCTCGGCGATCACCCTGGCCGACGGCCCGCTGCTGCTGGCCGATGTGTTCAACCTGGATCTGACCGGCACCACGCTGGCGGTGCTCAGCGCCTGCGAGACCAGCGCCGTCGCCCCGCTGGGCGGGCTGGCGCTCGCGCTCTCTGGCTCCTTTCTGGCCGCAGGGGTCACGGCGGTGGTCGCCGGGCTCTGGCAGATCGACGCCGAGGTGGCACGGCTCTTTGTCGCGGATTGCTATAGCGCGCTGCGGGACGGCGCCACGCTCACCGCGGCCATCCAGCAGGCGCAGGCCACCTTGCGCGACTCCGGCTACGATCACCCCTATTACTGGGCTGCGCTCCAGCCGCTGATGCGCACGACAGATGTGCGGCTGGAGCCAGCACCCTAAAGAGGAGGTGGCAGCGCATCACCCACGGGAAGATTGCGGGAATGAGTTCTGGGTACTATCGTATCTGAGAAATGAGCCGTATCCATCCATACATTGCTCGGGTGATTGGCACAATCTACGCGGTCAGGAAAACCCATGCATGCAGTTACGCTAAAAGAAGCCAAGCGAGACCTGGAGCGGTTGCTCACCCAGGTACTCGATGATGCCGAGCCGACGATTGTGGTACTCGAAACCGGTCAGCAGGTGGTTGTCGTACCCCTTGACGAATATACCGCCTGGCAGGAAACACGCTATCTGCTCTCCAACGCCAGCAACGCCGCACATCTGCGGCAATCGATAACCGAGGCCCAGGCCGGAGACATCGTGGAGCAGGAGTTGCTGGAGCCATGAAGCTCTGTTTTACCGCACAACCACTGGCAGGAAGACCTGCTGGCGCGCATCACCGATCAGCACAAACGCGGTGAAGTGATCGAGTTCGACGCTGATGTGGTTGGCGGCGGTGTTCTGGCTACAGCGCGGGCAGGGGAAGGCGGGCACCCATGCGGCCCCATCGCCAAACACGAGGCTGAGGTTTGTCTCGCGCAGATCGGCGAGCATGGCGTCGGTGTAGCGCAGCACCAGTGTGTAGGGCTGGCTGAAGTGCGTCACCACCTGGCCGGTGCGCGTTTCGGCAGTGAGGGTGAAGCTACGCAGCGCCCGCTGGCCTGCGGGCAAGGCGTGGGTCGGCGCGCTCAGCTCCGTATAGGTGACGATCACATCCTCCGCGACCGCATCCGCCGGGAAGCTGATGCGGAAGCGCCCGTCGCTGCTGCTCAGCGCGCCGCCCATCGTGGTGATCTCGCCCGTGATCGGGGAGGAGTCGGCGGGTGGCGTGGCCGTTGGCGTCGCCGTCGGCGTCGGCTGATGTCCGCCCTGAGTGAGCGGCGGGATCAGCACATCGTCTGGCATCGATGACGGGTCGCCGCTGAGCTGGGGCGGCAGCCCCTGGGCCAGGAAGCGGGCCCAGCCGCTGTCACGCGTTGTGGCGAACAGGCGGTGCTGCACATAGGCCATATAGGCGCTGGCCGTGTTGGTGCTGCTGCGCGGCGGGTAGAAGATCGCTAGCCCCGTCGCGTGATCGAGCGTAACGGTGAAGCTGCGGTCCCGGCCCTGGAAGGGGTCGTAGTCCACGAACTGTCCCGAGGCGTGCGACTCGTAGATCACGAAGGGGGCCACCCCGTCAATCACCGCGCCCGCCGCGCGCTGGACATCCGCATCGCCGACACTCGCCCGCACCTGCGTCGCAAAGTCCACCAGATCCACATAGCTATCCTCGGGGTCGATCTCCAGATACACGCCGCCCGAGTCGTACTTCTGGCTGGCCGCGCGCAGGCCGCGCAGCTGGCCGACGCGGACTGGCGGGTTGGCGTTCGTGTAGGCCAGCAGCTGGTCGCCGAGATCGCTGACCCGGCGGTTGATCGCGGCGAAGTGCGCCAGATCCAACACCGAGACTGTGTAGGGTCGCCCCCACGCACCCACGGCGACGGCGTAGGTTTGGGCGAGATCGTGCGCGTAGGTGCGCGGATCGGCGGCGCGCCCGGCGACCTGACGGTAGCGATCGTAGGCGAAGACGCCCCAGCCGGTGTTGGGAGAGACCACCATGTACTGGGCGAGGTCGGCAGCGATCGCGGCGTCCTCCAGCAGCCCAAACGAGCAGCCGTCGACGTGCAGCACATCGAGCTTGTGCGCGCCGTCGTCGGTGGCCTGCTGGAGCGCAGTGCGCAGCTCGATCGGCGTCAGGAACGCCTTCCCGGCGCTATCGCTGGTGTTGTCCTGGCCGAAGCCGACCACGCCGTTGGCATGATCGACCAGGGAGAGCGCGTAGTAGTCGCTCTGGAAGGTCGCATAGCCCCAGCGGACAAAGTCGCGCAGGGTCTCCATCTCGTCCATGCGCGCCTCGGGCAGGGTCTCGGTGCGCCACTGCCCGTCAGCCTGAAGGATATAGCGGCGGGTGTCGTTGACCGTTGGGCCATCGTAGAGCAGGCCAACCTGGACGTTCGCCTGTACGCCCGCGCTCCGCAGGCGGTAGAGCATGCCGCTGAAGGTGGCGCTGTCGCCCATATAGGGGGCAAGGTTATTATCGGCGACCGCGTAGATCAGCAGCGTCCAGGTCTTCGTGCCCGTGCTGATGCCGGCGTTGCCGTCACGGATATAGATCGACTGCGCGATGGGCGGCGACCAATCGCCCTCGTTGTCCTGGACCGCGAAGCGGACGACCTGCTCGCCGAGGGGCAGCGCGCTGGCGGGGAGCGTAAATGTGGGCTGGTCGCTAAGCAGGGTGCCGTTATGCGTCCAGCGGTAGGCGAGAATCGCATCGGTCGCATCAGCATCGGCGCCACGGCCCGCGAAGGTAATCGTATCCACGCCCTGGCGCGCGTCGCGCGGGGTGATGCGCGAGATGGTGGCGACCGGGGCCGGCAGCGAGAGCGAGCCGCTGGCCTGGTGCAACTGAGTGTCGGCGAAGATTGTGCCGGTGGCATCCTCACCGCCAAAGGCGACCAGCTCGCCGCGCGCGGCGTCGTAGGCCAGCGCCATATGGGTGCGGGCGCTCAGCGGCGCGGTCGCCACCCGCTCGCGCCAGAAGGTGCCGTTCCACTCCCAGGTGTCGCCGCGCACCCCCGCCGCGTCCATACCGCCGACCACCACCACCACCGCCCGGCTGGGGTCGTAGGCCGCGCCGTGGCCGCTGCGCGCCACGAGCGGCTGCGCGGGCGTGCCATTCGTCCAGGCCGCGCCATTGTACTCCCAGACATCATTGAGCAGGCCGCCGGTGTTCTGCCCGCCGACCAGCACCGCCACGCCCCGACCTTCATCATAGGGCCTATACAAACGTTACTGTCACCAGCCGCCACG
>RYFE02000101.1 GCA_004138175.2 Chloroflexales bacterium ZM16-3
GCGGAACTTGGCACCCCAAATGCCCGAATCATAAGTTTAAGTCACACTTTGACCTTGATGGCCGCCCATGCCGCCTGGACGAGGGCGGCGCGCAAATAGCGGTTGCCCTTCCCAATGCGGCTACTGCGCCGCTTCCCGGCGCTCTCGTTCTGGCCGGGCGACAGGCGCGCCCAGCTCGCCGCATGCCCCGCCGTGGGAAAACGACTCATATCGGTGCCCAGTTCCGCAATGATGATTTCGGCCATCCGCGGCCCGATGCCGGGCACGGCATCACAGATCGTGCGGGCACTGGCCCAGTCGTCCCCACCCTGCGGCACCACGGCATTGTTGCCCGCGCTGCGCTCCGTGGACGGCGGGTCAGCCGGTGGATCCGCTGGCGCATCGGCGGGCGGCTGCATCAGCGCGGTCACCTGGGTGTCGAAGCCCTATGTGCTAGACTGACCTTGGACAGATCGCCACCCGGAAACCCGTTGCATCGAGGGCGGACGAAAGGACAGACCGATGACCATGAACCGAACGACCGCCTCCCCCGCCACGCCCGAGCGGCCATCGACCGAGGTCCAGCCGCGCCAGGGAAGCTGGACCGCCGCCCAGCGGCTCGCCATCCTCACGGAGTACGAGTCCTATCCGAAAGGTGACCCGCGTCGCGGCGAGCTGCTCCGCCGCCATGGGCTCTATACCTCTCACATGTCCAAATGGCGTGCCCAGCGGGATCAGGGTGCGCTGGCCCGCCGCGAACCCCGCGCCGCTGGCCGCCCCGCGCAGGTGCGCGATCCGCAGCTCGACGAGCTCGCCCGCCTCCAGCAGGAGAACACCCGGCTTCAGGCAGAGCTCCTCAAGGCGCAAACCATCATCGAGATCCAAAAAAAAGTTGCGACGCTGCTTGGCATGACGATGGCGACATCGCCAACCGGCGAGGCCTCATGCTGGCCGGAGCTGTGGAACTGGCCCCCACGGTGGGGGTGGCCGCCGCATGCGCCGCGCTGGGTGTGCCCCGGAGTAGCTACTACCACGCCCAGCGGCCCGAACAACCCGCCGACGTCGCCCGCAGTCGGCCCCGGTCGCGCCAGGCGCTCAGCCCAGCCGAGGAACAGGTGATCCGTGAGCTGCTCAACAGCGAACGCTTTATCGATCAGGCACCCCGAACCATCTACGCCACCCTGCTCGATGAGGGCTACCACTATTGTTCGTGGCGCACGATGTATCGCATCCTCAAGCAGGATGCGGCCACTCGCGAGCGCCGGGCCCAGCGCCGACGACCGACCTCTACCGCCCCTGAGTTGCTGGCGACCGGCCCCTGCCAGGTCTGGTCGTGGGACATCACCAAGCTGCGCGGGCCGACGCCGGGCATCTGGTACAACCTCTCTGTCGTGCTGGACATTTTCAGCCGGAAGATCGTCGGCTGGCTGCTCGACGAACGGGAGGATGCCGAGCTGGCCAAAGTCCTGATTGCCGAGAGCTATACGCGGGAAGGCGTGCAACCTGAGCAACTCACGCTGCACGCCGACCGGGGGGCACCGATGACGTCCAAGACCCTGTCCGAGCTGCTGATCGACCTGGGCGTGGCCCAGTCGCACAGCCGCCCAACCATCTCGGACGATAACCCCTATGCGGAGAGCCAGTTCAAGACCATGAAGTACGGCCCCACCTATCCTGACCGCTTTGCGAGCATTGAGGCGGCGCGCGCCTGGATGCGCTGGTTTGCCGACTGGTACAACCACGAGCACAAGCACAGTGGGATTGCGCTGCTGTCGCCGGCAGTCGTGCATAGCGGGCGGGCAGCGGAGGTGATTGCCACGCGTCAGCGCACACTCGATGCCGCGTATGCCGCCCATCCGGAGCGGTTCCCGCGCGGCCGACCCATCGCACCCCAGCTTCCCAAAGAGGTGGGCATCAATCTGCCGCGCCCCCAGGTGACTGAACCCACGACGGCGACACCGGAGCCCCTGCCGACGGAGCACCCGGCGTCAAGGGTCTCAGCCGCGGAGCGGCCCCTTGACGCCGGGTGCTCCGTCGGCTAGGCTGACCCGGAGGTGCTGGCGGTGGAGCTCAGTTACCCACCACATTTCGCCGAGATTCCTGTCCAAAGGCTCTTGACACATTCCGAAGGTCGCGATCTGCTCCTCCAGGAAGTCGAGGTGGGCCAAGTGCTGCGCAATCATAAAGGCGTGGTGCGGCAGCAGCGTGCCCTGCAATGCGTGCTCCAGTTCGGCCCGCTTGGTACGCAAGCGACCCTTCGCGAGATCCGCCAGCGCGGTCACATCGGTCCGACCGGCCACCAGCGCTTCCAGCATCGCCCGGGCCGACGCGCCGGTCACGTCGGTGACCACGGCAGACAGCTTGAGATTCGCCCACTCCAGCACCTTTTGCATCCGATTGACGACCGTCGCCCGCTCTTGCACCAGGTGCGTGCGCTGACGGGTCAGGTCGCGCAGCGCGCGCTGCGGGGCCGGGGGCACAAAACTGGGGCGCAGCAGCCCGTGGGCCAGCAACTCGGCAATCCAGGCCGCATCCTTCACGTCGGTCTTGCGCCCCGGCACCTGCTTGATATGCTGGGCATTGACCACCAAGACCGTCACGTTGCCCTCCAGCAGGTTGAACACCGGCTTCCAGAACTCACCCGTGCTCTCCATCGCCACATGGGTAATCTCCAGACTGAGCAACCAGTCCACGAGATCCAGCAGGCCACGGGTCATGGTCGTGAAGGTGCGCACCTGGGTGGTCAGTGTGCCATCGGGCGTGAGGATGCGCGCACAGGCGACGACGATCTTCTTATGGACATCCAGCCCCGCACACTGGGGATACACGACCTGCATGGCGCACCTCCTGGTTCCATCGGCAATCGTTCGTTGGCTGGCCAGATGCCGGTTAGATACGAATCTAACGTGCGTGCTTCCCGGTGGATACCGGTGATCATAGAGCAGTGTGCCGTTCGGCATCCAGGTCAAACTGATGTTCAGACTCGCGGCACTACAGACACATCGACCTTGAGACCAGCCAGGGTCGCGGAGATTCTACCATTTTCATGCGGCAGTGTGCAGCGCAGCTTCATGGGGAACTGGATCCGATCCGATGATACCCCCATTCAGCTCACAGGGTTACTTCTGCGGTATTGCCTTTTTTGGTAGTGGCGAACACTCGAATGGTGGTGTATCATGCGCAGGGATGATGCAACCAAGAAAGGATTGACACGATGGTTCAGGAGACGGTGACGTGCTGCCATTGCGGAAGTACGGATGTGACGCGCTATGGTATTGCGCCGAATGGGAAACAAAAGTATTTCTGTCGTACCTGCCAGCGACAAAGCCGGGCCAATCCTGCACC
>RYFE02000102.1 GCA_004138175.2 Chloroflexales bacterium ZM16-3
CGACGAGCCGCCGCCCTGCTCGCAGCGATACTTGTCATCTCGGCGATAACCAGGCCACCTCGATCCAGGTGCGCCAGGGCGACTTACCTGATACCATAGCCTGCGCGGGCGAGGGCGTCTACCTCTATCAGGATCCGCAGTATCAGGGGCGGTGCCGGAAGTTCGTCGGCGACGTACCCGACCTACGAGTCTTCGGCTTCAACGATGTCGCCTCCTCAATTCATATCGTCGGGACATACAGCGCCAGGCTGCACGCCGATCTGGCCTTTCGCGGAGCGTGGTCTGAATTTCGCAGCGATGCCCCGGATCTGGCAGACAGTGTGGTCGGCGATAACCAGGCTACGTCGCTGCACGTGCTGCGCCGCTGAGCGGGACACGTGCCGCCACGCTGAGGGCCTAGCGGGCCGCGCACTGGCCGCCCAGCAGCTGCTGGATAAGGTCGCTGCCTGGGGCCACATCGGCTACCGCCAGGAGGCCAGCGCTCTGGATCCGCCAGCCGAAGCTATCGAAGGGCGGAACGTTGGTCCGGCGCAGCGTGTAGGTGCCACAGTAAGGCTGCGTGCTGCCGTCGCGCTGGTGGGCGAAGATAACCACCGGCAGCTGGGCGTAGATCGAGCCGGCCGCGCCGCTCGTCTGGATGCTGCCGGCAGTGAGATCGACCTGGACCGTCTGGGCGAAGCCCTGGGCGAACGCGGCGTAGGACTGCTCGCTGGCCGCGCCGTTCTGCGCCCAGAGGGTGTAGGCTCGCGGGTAGTTCTGGTCATTGATCGCCTGGTAGTATGCCTGCACCAGGCTCAGCCCATCGGCAACGGCAGCGATGGGCGGGGATGCGGCGTCGGTCGCGGCGATGGTCGCCCCGGCGATCTTCCAGCTGCCCGACTCCAGCGCTAGGGTGTAGCTGCCGTCGAATCGCTGAGCCTGCTGGCTCTGGTCGGACTGGTTCTCGACCGAGAAGATCGTGATCGGCACGGTCACGCTGTCAGCGCTGGCGGTCGCCCGGTCGAGCAGCACGCTGATGCCCGCGGTGCCGGCGTGACCCTGGGCGAAGGCCGCCGCCGTCTGTCCGCTCGCCGCCCCGCCCTGAGCCCAGAGCAGGTAGGCCTGATCGTAGCGCTGCTGTCCGATCGCGTCGTAGTAGTCGAGGATGGTCTGGACGGCAGCGGCGGTGTCGATTTGGGCCGGCGCGGCGGTGGGCGCGCTGGTTGGCGGCGCGGGCGCAGCTGTCGGCACAACGATAGGCGCGGCCGTCGGCACCGGCGCGGATGCGGGGACAGCCGTGGGCGCGGGCGTCGCTGTGGCCGGGCCACAGGCGCTGAGCGAGGCCAGCAGGATCGCCAGCGCGCCAATCGTAAGAACGCGGATCTTTGGGAAGGACATGGGATACCTCGGGTTATCGCGGCGCGCCGAACTGGTCACAGCTAGCGGCGCGCTGCTCCTGCTTCAACGATCTGACACGAGTCAGACTCTTCGCTGGCCCGAAGTGTTCCCGCCACCGATCAGATCCTGGTGCGGCCCGGCCAGGTCGGCCGTGACCTTTCCGTTGCCGAAGAGCGTCAGATTAGTTCGTTACGGTCGTTCGTCGCGCTTCACGCCGAAGCGCGCTCCACCTTGATCTAGAAGGTATTGGTATACCCCGACTTTTTCGTGCGCTCTCGCAGCTTTGATCAGCTCCATGAGTGAACATCTTTCTGGAGGCGGGTAGATACCTCGCAAGCCAGCGCCTGAAGCGCTGCTGGCGCGTGCTTCACCCCGAGCGAGAGATGCCCCTCGCCCGCGAAGATGCGCAGCTGGGTGCCGGGGATAGCTCCTGTCAAAAAGCGGGCCATCGCCGGCGTCACGTCCGTGTCGACATCGCCCTGCCAGAAGAAGGTGGGGGCCGCCACCTCGGCAAGCGCAAAGCCCCAGGGTGAGACCATCAGCGCGACATCCTGCTGAAGCCCGGATGGCCCCTGCTGGAGCGCCCCGCGCAGCATGGCCGAGAAGGCGCGCGCGTAGGCGGGTTGTCGCAACAGCGCCTGGTCGGGGGCACCGTATTATTCCGGGAAAATCGTACGCTAAGAGCCTCCCGAGGGCGAGGAATTGAGCAAAACCACGCTCTAAGGCATTGGGACGCTCTCGCGAGGCTTTCGTCCGCGCTTCTGCCGCTCGGCTGCGGACGGCTCGATGTTCCAGATGTACTCGCCCGTCAACACGATATGTTCCCATGCCAGCGGTGAGACGTGCGGGAGATGCTCCTCGTTGAGCGGCTCGCCGGCGGCTTGATGCTCGCGGATCGCCTGTTCAAGCGCCCGCGTGTTCCAGAGCGTGATCGCCGCGACAACCAGGTTCAGCCCGCTCGCTCGCTGCTGGAGATCCTCGACCGTGTATGGTGGACCCCTTTGTCAAGACACCAATTTGGCCCGTTTTCCGTGTGGGTGCCTCCCGTCACCCGCGAAAATGATTGACACGTGAGGCGGGGGCGGGAGCGGTCACGGGGCCGCCCCCGCCCCCGCGAAAAAAACGGACCCGAATCTGGGATGTTTAGCCCAGATAGAGCTCGACCGGACGGCGGTTGGCGAGGGCCTGGTGGGGGCGCTCGGTGTTAGAGAAGGGGAAATAGCGCCCCAGGCCCTGCCGGGCCTCCCGTGGACTGCCATCGTCGGCCAGATAGACCTCCTCGTACGTCACACTCCGCCACAGGCGCTCGGTAAAGATGTTGTCGTAGGCCCGTCCCTTGCCATCCATACTCATCTGCGCGCCTGCGGCCTCCACGAGGCCGGTGAGCTGCGGGCTGGTGAACGGACTCCCCTGATCGGTATTCCAGATTTGTGGCGTGGCCACCTGCAACGCTTGCTGCACCGCATCAAGGACAAAGGGCAGTTCGAGGGTCTCATCCAGCGCCCAACGCACCACATAGCGGGAGTACCAGTCCAGAATGGTCACCAGGTACCGCCAGCCATGCCGGAGGCGGATAGAGGTGATGTCGCAGCCCCAGATGTGATTGGGCCGTTGTGCGGTCAGATTCCGCAGCAGATAGGGATAGATCCGATGCTCACTGGCCCGCTTGCGCAGATTCGGCCCCGGCGCGATGGCGGCA
>RYFE02000103.1 GCA_004138175.2 Chloroflexales bacterium ZM16-3
TCCCGTCCAAACCATCAGAAGTATACATAGGTGTTAATCTTTTACACGCAAACAAGGACATAGCGCATCAGCATAAGAAAAAAAACGATACGGTATGTTCGTGCTTTCCGCATGCCGCCCAACCACGCCTCGCAGGCGACACCGCTGGCGCGGCCCGGAACCTGGCGTTTTTTAGGATGCCGTCGCGTGCCGTTGCGCGCCTCGGTCCATCGCACCTGCCAGCGGCGCGCCTGAAGGCTGGCGTTGGGCCGCACGGAGGTGGGTGCCCCATGCCCACGCGAACCGCGCATGCACGTACGCCATCGGCCATGCGTCCGGTTCTCGAAAAATCCCTGACCCATCGCGAAGCTATGTCCGTTCGGGAAAGGAAGAAAGACGTAGAGGTTGTCGGTGTTTCTTCCGGTTTCTTGGATAATCCTTAACACATCGCGAAGCTATGTCCGTTCGGGAAAGGAAGAAAGACGTAGAGGTTGTCGGTGTTTCTTCCGGTTTCTTGGATAATCCTTGACATATCTCGAAGCTATGTCCGTTCGGGAAAGGAAGAAAGACGTAGAGGTTGTCGGTGTTTCTTCCGGTTTCTCGGAATATCCTTGACATATATTCACGATAGTTCCTTTCAGGAAGCGGAAAGGGACGTTTCGATTGTCGGTGTTTCTTCCGGTTTCTCGCAAAATCCTTGACATACCTTCACGATAGTTCCTTTCAGGAAGCGGAAAGGGACGTTTCGATTGTCGGTGTTTCTTCCGGTTTCTCGCAAAATCCTTGACATACCTTCAACCTCTTTCCCTTCAGGAAGTGGAAAAAGCCGTTTCGCTCGTCGGTGTTTCTTCCGGTTCTTGGAAAATCCTTGACACATCTCGAAGCTATGTCCGTTCAGGAAGAGAAAAAAGACGTATACGTTGTCGGTGTTTCTTCCGGTTTTCGGAAAATCCTTGACACATCTTCCGCGTCTATCCTATCAGGAAAGGAAAAAATGCGTGTCTCTGGTAACACTATCCGTGCGGCCCAACATGGCGTGCAGGTGATGCCGCTGGCGCGGCTCCACACCTGGCGTTTTTTAGGATGCCGTCGCGTGCCGCCAGCCGTGGTGATCACACAATGCTGCCAGCGGCACCCCTGACGCCAAGCGTTGGGCGGCACCTCAACCCTAAAGCCCATGCCACCGGACAACCAAGCGTAGCGTGGCTAAAAGCACCCTCAAAGCTTCCACAAAAATTAAGCGAGTATGTTATAATTCAACGACTATACGCATACAAGTCAGGAATAAACCAATGGGAACATATACCGACTTTTATATCTCCGGTTATTCGCTGTTTTCGACCAAAAGCGATGTAGACTTCTCACTGATGACAATCTTTCGAGAGGCTGATAAACGAGTTATTCACGAAGAAGTTGAGGATGATCAGCAATTGTCCGAATATAGGTATGTCACCACAATAAGAAGTGCCAAAGACAGACTTGAAGTAATGGGTTTCACTCTTGAAAAAGCAAAAAAAGAGATTAATTACGGTATATCAATCAAATTACAGGTACTGGAAGAGCAAATCAGCGAAACTTCAAGTTCAGGCTATCAACTGCTTATAGAAGAATGGACAAGAGAAAGAGATTTACTAAAAGGTGCCTTATTTGAGGATTGGATAAGTGCGTTCTCTTATATTATACAACACAACTTACAACCATACTACGAAAAATCTGACATATTTGATAATACCCCTCCTCTCGCACTATATATCCTAGACACATCATCAGATCATCCTTTTAATCTGCCGACAGGAGATCTTCGCTTTGTGGTTCGTATTATACTTGAAGCTTGCTCTTCCGATGAGGAGATATACCAAGATGTCACAGAATTAATAATGGCAGGGTTTTATCAAGCAGACGATCCTATTTGCGAAATGGCAGTACATGAGTTAACCAAAGACTATCCTATCAATGAGAAAATTATCATTTTAACAGAAGGATCTACTGACGCGCACATATTACAAGCATCGCTTGAGATTTTACACCCTCATCTAGTGGAATATTATTCTTTTTTGGATTTCGGGATTTCAAACGCCGCTGGTGGAGCTAGTTCGTTAGTTATAACTATTAAAGCATTCATTGGATCAGGAATACGAAACCGTGTCATTGGTATTTTCGATAATGATACTGCAGCGAGAGATGCAATGCGCTCGCTAAACACGCTAAAATTACCAGACAACATCCGATTTTTTACATACCCAGATCTAGAGATCGCTAAGAGTTACCCAACTTTAGGCCCTACAGGATTAATGGAATATAACATCAACGGATTGGCCTGTAGCATCGAATTATTTCTAGGTCAAGATGTTTTATCTTACGACGGACAACCCCAACCTGTTCAGTGGAAGGGCTATAATGAAACCTTAAAACAATATCAGGGTGAAGTTCAAAATAAAAGGCAGTTACAGGATAAATTTCACAAAAAGGCAGAGTTGTGCAAGAAAAACCCGCTTCTACTTCAAGAAACCGATTGGAAAGACATGAGATCGCTATTAAGGACTATTATTAATGCTTTTAATTAATGATTACGTCATCAAAGTCCGATCAAGCAGTCCAACAACGCCTCGCAGGCGACGCGTATCCGGTTACATCGGGGCAGCGTACCACGTCAGGGAGTTCTTGTGAGCATCACCCTTAATCTCTTGACATCATAAGTAGATAATACTCTTTCTAAAGCCAAATATAGCATATATTTGTCAACCCGCCGCCCAACATGGCCTGCAAGCGACGCCGCTGGCGCGGCCCCAAACCCGCCGCGTTTTTCATGCGTGTCGCGTGCCGTCAGCCGTGGCGTTCAAGGAAGCCGCCAGCGGCGCGCTTGAGGCCCAGCGTTGGGCGGCACCTCAACCCTAAAGGCTCATATCGAACCGTAGCACAAATGGTGGAGATAGCCACAAGCCAAAACTTATCTACCAGATACTATTCAA
>RYFE02000104.1 GCA_004138175.2 Chloroflexales bacterium ZM16-3
GCATGGTGCTACCGCTTCACCCCGTTCACGCCGGACGCGCAGCAGCGGATCCGTGGGAAGTGTCCGCTTGAGCTGGCCGGCTACGACGTGGCCACCCTGCCGATGGCGCAGCTGTGCCGCGGCCAGATGCTCCACTGGCCGCCGGAGGCACTTGCCGCCGTAGTCCCCAGGACGTAACGGTGTCCTGGGTGCGGCTTGCGTCCCTCAGTGGCGCATGCTATACTTCGCATACATTGGGGACGTGGCGGAATTGGCAGACGCGCATGACTTAGGATCATGTGCCGCAAGGCGTGCGGGTTCAACTCCCGCCGTCCCCACCAGCAATGAACCCTTGCGCATGCCCTACCGACATCGTCCCTACCGGCATCGTCCCTACCGGTGAATACTACCGTCTCTACCAAGAGAATATGTGACGTACTCGATTGTTAAGGTTCTGTCGTGGCCACAGTAACGTCGCTCGACGTGACTGTAACGGGCTACGATGTGTTCTATAGAAGCCGGCGATCCGCGAGGGTTAGTCGGTGGTGACTGTGGTGGCGCTGTTTGGCCTGAGAAACTTCGCAGCGCACCCACAAACAGATAGGCGTCTGAGTTAGGCTGCTAAGCTGGCTAACTCAGGCGCCTGTCTGTTATTTGGACCCACTCATCCCCGCCGGCGGGGACTCTTCGGCAGAGAAACCTTGAGGTCTGCCCCGCTCTTCTGGTACACTTGTACTACGACCAGCAGTTCAGGCCGGTCATCGAACTGGAGCTTGTGAGCCCAATTTGGACCCTGGTTCCGCGGCACGCGTGACTCTGACACTGGTGGCAGGGGGCCTACGCCCATCTGACCCCGATCGGTATCCTCTTACGTTCGTCGTGCGCGGGCTGGTCGTTGTCGTCACACCAACGCCAACAGGAGGAGGCGATGTCACCGAGTCGTCCCACGCCTAAGACCCTCCAGATGGAGGGCTTGCCCACCATTCACCCCTGTGCCGCCGGGATGGATATTGGCGCCGAGGAGATTGTCGTCGCCGTTCCTCCTGACCGTGACCCCGAGCCGGTGCGCCTGTTTCGCACCTTCACCCCGGATCTCCGCGCCCTGGTCGACTGGCTTGTCGCCTGCGGCATCGATACCGTCGCGATGGAGTCCACCGGCATCTACTGGATCCCCATTTACGAACTGCTCGAAGCCCAGCAGATTGTCCCTTTCCTGGTCAACGCTCGCCACGCCAAGACCGTGCCCGAGCGCAAGAGCGACTGGAACGATGCCCAGTGGCTCCAGAAGCTCCACGCCCTGGGCTTGCTGCGCGCCTCGTTCCGCCCTGATGCTGAGATCTGCGCCCTGCGTACGTTGGTGCGCTACCGTGCGGAACTGATCCAACATCGCTCGCCGCATGCCTTGCATATGCAGAGTGCCTTGAAGGTGATGAACATCCAGTTGGGCGAAGTGCTGACCGATGTGATGGGCACGACTGGGATGGCCATCCTGCGGGCGATTGCTGCTGGCGAGCGTGACCCCCAGGTGTTGGCTCAACACCGGACGGTGAGTTGCCGGGCCAGCGTCGAGGTGATCGCCAAGGCGCTGACGGGCACCTGGAAAGACGAGCAGATCTTTGTGTTGCAGCAGGCGCTCATCCTTTATGATGCCTACACTGCCCAAATTCGCGCCTGTGATGTGCAGATTGAAGCGATGCTGACGGCCCTGGAGTCGCGGGCCGCGCCTGATACGCCCTTGCCAGAGCTGCCGCCGGCCAAGCCCAACTCCAATTCCAAGAACGCGCCTTGCTTCAACGCCCGAGCGCACTATGCGCGCCTCCTGAGGGTTGATCTGGTTGCGGTGACTGGCCTCTCGGCGACGACGGTGCAGACCATCATCAGCGAGATTGGCACCGATATGAGCCGCTTTCCGACGGTGAAGCAGTTCTGCTCGTGGCTGGGGCTGGTGCCACGAAATGACATCTCTGGGGGCAAGGTGCTCCGCTCACGGGTGGGGAAGGTGGTCAGCCGAGCCAACCAGGCCTTTCGCATGGCAGCCCAGGCGGTCAGCCGGACGGACACGCTGTTTGGGGCATACTATCGCTCGATGCGGGCGCGCAAGGGGCCGCAGCAGGCGATTGTGGCCACGGCGCACAAAATTGCCCGTACGGTGTATCACCTCTTGAAATACGGGGAAGCCTTTGAGGAGGAACGGGCCGAGGCGTATGAGCAGAAGCGTCGCGAGCAAGAGGTGCGCCGCCTGGCGCGCCGGGCGGAGAAGCTTGGCTTTACCCTCACCCAGCTTGCCCCGCCGCCCGCCGTAGCTGCCGATTAACGTCCCTACCGGACAGGTTTCTCGGTATTTCAATGCCCGCCTCGGCCTGGGTGAGGCGGGCCTGCACGCGGGCTAACTCGCCCTGAAGCCGGGCGTTCTCGGCCACGAGCGGATCCTGGGAGGCGGGCTTGGGGCCACGGGCCTGCGGGGCGAGCCCGGCCAGGGCACCTTGGTCGCGCACGCGGCGCCACGTGGACATGTGCGAGGTGTACAGGCCGTTGCGACGGAGGAAGGCGCCACGCTCGGCGGAACCGTGGGGGAAGGCCTCGTATTCGGCGAGCAGGGCGAGCTTTTGGGCGGCCGTCCAGCTGGGGCGGACGCTGGCGGGCTGCACTTCGGGGTCGAGCGTGCGGGTCGTGGTCGTCTCTGCGGATTGCGTGGTCATGGCTGGTGTAAACTACAGTTCAGAAAAGGCTCTTGCGCACTTTTGGTGATCGCGAACACCCTTTCGGTCGTCATACCCAGGTGGAACGAA
>RYFE02000105.1 GCA_004138175.2 Chloroflexales bacterium ZM16-3
AAGTCGTTACCTGCAATCCGACTACTGGTCGCTATCAGCTTTTTAGGATCGAGAACCACCTAATGTTTTCTCTCCTGTTCGGCATGAGCATTTAGGGTTGAGGGCGGCCCAACGTAGAATTAGATAGCGATCCACACGATCTACCAAGAGATTGATCTACCGCTAGATAGGTCAATCTCTTGGTAGATCGTACAGCCATCTATCGGTAGATCGTAATCACGGGTGGTCAGTCTATCGGCGGCGGTGCGACCGCCAACGTGGCCGCTTTGAGCAGCAGTCGCAGGGCTTCATTGACCGCAGCTTCGGTTGGAAATGCGGCCGCGACATCGGGGGCAAGACGGACAAGGTTGGTGCCAGCGGCAATGCGGGCCGTGTACTTACCGCGGACGCCGTTCGTCAGCACGGTTTCGTCATATTCATCGCGTAAATCGTCGTCAAGCGGTGTCTGGATTTTCTGATTCATAGAGTCTCCGTTCTCTGGGTTTCGCCGTCCGCGCACTAATGATGCGGATGCGATCAACACGATCCGTATGGGAAACGAACAAGAGCCTGCCCGCATCCGATGTGCCAAGAACAATCCAGCGATCCTCAGTTGTCGAATGATCCGGATCTGCAAATGTTACCGCAAGGGGGTCATAAAAGACGGTCGCCGCCTCGGAAAATGCGACACCGTGCTTGGAAAGATTGTATGCGGCTTTTCGGTTGTCCCATTCAAATTCCATACGTGCAGTATACCACTATCAGCACAGTGGGGATCGAGATGCGGGATAGCTTGCGCTCTATCCGGCATGGGCATTACGGGTTGAGGGCGGCCCAACGATAGCCCTCAGGTGCGCCGCTGGCAGGTGTGTAAAGCGAGACGAGCGGCGGCACGCGACGGCGGTGTAAAAAACACCAGGTTGCGGGCCGCGCCAGCGGCGTCACCTGCAGGGCGTGGTTGGGCGGTCGGGCTGACACGATAGACGTACTATTGACGGTTCCAACCGTATCTCCGTCTCTTTTCTGTCAATGATTAATCGCCGGCGAGAGCTTTACGGCACGCGGCGGCTTGTATTGAATGCAAACCCATCTTCTTAGCCCTTGCTTGTTATCTGTCAACTACACGAATATATCCTGTTGTCTGCACTTGCGGTAACCAACCCTCCTGATTACACGTTCTGGCACCGTCAAAGATTATGTATCCTCTCCATAATCCCTGGGCTGCCTGGTGGTAGCATCGTTGAGGTCTGGTACACTACGCTCATATGCAACTCCCGGACATCAACCTGGATGCCATCCCTGATCCCGCAACGCGCCAGCTTGTGGGGCAACTCCTGAACCTGATCGAGGCGCTGGTGGCCGAGAACACGGCCCTGCGTGCGGAGGTGCAGCAGCTGCGTGATGACAACGCGCGGCTGAAGGGCGGTTCGGCCAAGCCGGAAATCAAACCGCCCGTGCCACCGGCGCCCCTCGACCACTCCTCCGAGGACGAGCGTCGCACCCGGACCCCGCGTGGCAAGCCCAAGAAAAACGTGACCCTGACCGTGACCCGCGAGCAACGCTGTGTGGTTGACCCAGCGACCCTGCCTCCGGAGGCCATCCGGCACGGCACCACCGCGGTCATTGTCCAGGATCTGGTGCTCCAGCCGGAAGTCATCCGCTTTGTGCGTGAGGTCTGGCGCGTGCCCGGCACCGGACAGACGATCACTGCCCCGCTGCCCGACGGCTATCACGGGGAGTTTGGGCCGCACCTGCGCGCGCTGGTCTGGACGTTGGGCCACGGGGCCAATGTCAGCCAGCCGGCCCTGCTGACCTTCCTGGAAGATGTCGGTATCGCCATTGGGGCCGGCACGATTGCCCGCTGGCTGAGCGACCACACCGGCCAGTGGCACGACGAGGCGGTGGACATCCACGCCGCCGGCCTGGCGCGTGGCCCCTGGCAGGGCACCGACCAGACCTCCACCCGCGTCGACGGTCACAACGAAGCCTGCCATGTCGTCGGCAATGTCTGGTTTACCAGCTACCACACCCGGCCCGGCGGCACCCGACAAGACGTGCTGGCGGTGCTCTGGGGCCAAGAGCCGGTCTTTCTGCTCAACGCAGATGCCCTCGCCTGGATGGCCCAAACCACCCTGCGCCCGGCCTTCCAGATACGCCTGGTGCAGGCACTGCCGTGGGAGCAATCCCTGACGGCGGCGGAACTGATCGCCCACCTGGATGTCGCCGGCATCCGGCTGAACACGCAGCAGCGGCAGCAGGTGTGGGATGCGCTGGCGATTGCCGCCTACCACGCGCAGACCGGCATGCCGATCGTGCGCTGGCTGCTGAGCGATGATGCGAACGTCTACCACGGGATCACCGAGGCCCACGCCCTGTGTTGGGTGCATGATGGTCGCCACTATGCCAAGCTGAGTCCGGTGGTTCCCGCGCACCAGGTGCTGCTGGCGGA
>RYFE02000106.1 GCA_004138175.2 Chloroflexales bacterium ZM16-3
GTCATGACCGACCTGGGGGCCGACCCGAGCGCGCGCGCCCGCCGCCTGGTGGTGGGCGATAACGCGCTCGATATTACGGGAATCCCGTTCACCTTCTCGCTCGCGGTGCGCGGCACCGACGCGGCGAAGCACCACTACGCACGCTACGACGCCGCCACGCAGACCTGGGTGCGGGCGGAGCCGACGCCTGTGCCGTAGGAGCCATAGGCGTCAGCGGTGACGAGAAGAAAGAGCGCGGCGAGCTGGGAGTTCCCAGATCGCCGCGCTTGTTTGTCTATCTGCGCACGGATGCCTATGCGCGGGCGAGCAAGGCGCGGATGTAGTGCATGGTGACGCGCTGGCCCTGGGGGGAAAGCTGCGCCCACAGGTCGAGCAGGGCATCAGCAGAGATCGGGCCATCCCCGGCATCAGCAGCATCTGCCTGCACCGGATCGGTTGGGGGAGCTACGGGCGTGTCCTGGTGGCGCAGATAGGGGGTGTAGCGGGGCGCGTCAGGGGGAAGATCGCGATCCGGGAGCAGCACGAGATCGTGCAAGGTGAGGGTCGGGTCGAAGGGCAAAAAGACACGGTAGCACTGAATCACCGTCGAGATTCGCGGCTGGGTGCGGCCCCGTTCGAGAAGCCGCATTGCGGTCGGATGGATGTTCGCGGCCAGCGCCAGCTTTTGGATGGTGCCCAGCGGGTCGCGCGCGTCGGGCGCGTAGGAGTGACGCAACAGCGGCGTCCCAAAATATACCCCTGGCAGATCACGCATCGGCTCCATGCCATCACGGATGGTGTGACGCCGCACCACAATGGGGGACGGCTCCCCGTGGACGGTCAACATATCATGCAGCGTGATCGTTGGCGCGATCTCCCGCGCCGCCCGGTAGACCTGGATCAGCACCGATGTCCACGTATCGCTCGCGCCCTGCAAGTCCGCAAGGGTCGCCCGCCGCATGTTCGCCCGCGCCGCAAGATCGACCACGGTGATGTTCAGGCGCTGCTTTAGCTCGGTAATGCGCCAGCTCCAGCCTTCCGCGTCCATCCTCGCTCCCTTGGTCTCTCCGTTCCCGCGTTTCCGTCATTCCGCCCCATCATAGCGCAGGAGTACGCTTTATGCAATGCCTCCTGTCGCAATATGTACCCTTTATGCTTGACATACTGTACGCTTTATGCTACAATTAAGAGTATAAAGCGTACACGTCGCGAACTGCCAGCAGAGAGGAACCCACGATGTTCAAGATCCTCATCGCCATCCTGATCCTGACCGTCGCCCTGGCGGTTTCCTTCCTGGGGCAGATCGCCGTCGTGGTCGTGGGCGGCATCGCCTTCGGCCTGGTGCTGGCCGAGGTCGTGGACATGCTGGGCAAGGACATCCTGGCACCCGCCCGCACGGGCACCGCCGCCCCGTCTCGCGGGAAGGGCCGTGAGCAGGGCCGCGAGCGGGACGAGCTGTAAGAGCAACGCCGTCGGCGTGTGGGATTTGGCCCCACGCGCCGCGATCACGGAGCGAGAGCATATGCCCAACGATACACCACCACCCCATGCCCCCAATGTAACGCCCGACATGATCGACGGCATCGAGTCGCTGCTGCGCGACCCGGCGCAGCCGGAGCTCCACGCCGCCATGCTCGACCGCACCCGCGTGCGGCGCGTGCTGGTCGAGCTCTGCCGCCGCTTCCGCCTGCCTGCCAGCGGCAGCATGGACACCCTGCGCGAGCGGCTGCGGATCGCGGCGAGAGCCCTTGACCGGGACGCCATCACCCGCGCCGCCTTCTATGGGGTCAACGGCTATGACGCCGTGGACGCCCATGTCAACGCCGTCCTGGGCTACGCGATGGGCGGGGCGTGGCATACGGCCACCAGCACGGATCTGGACGCGGCCCGCCGGGTGATCGACGCCACCGACGATGCCACGCTGCGGCTGCTCGTCCCCGGCGGGGCGTTCAGTACGCCCTCCGACACGCTCCTGCCGCTCTTCGCCCTCGGCGGGCGGCAGTATGCCGAGGTGTCTGTCGGCGGCGCTATCGTCTACCGCACCCAGACCAGCCCGTTCCGCTTTTACTGCGAGGCCGCCGCCTGGATCGCCAGCCCGGCCCTGCGCGAGATACGCCAGCGCTTTCAGCCCACGCCCGCCAACGAGTGACAAGCCACCGCAGCCCAGAAAGAGCCAGCCCACCATGACGACCACCACGACGACCACCACGAACGGCACCGGAAAGCGGCCCGCGAAGCCCGTCCTGCCTGCCGGGGCGCAGGTGCGCCACCTCTACCGCGCCAGCGTCAAGCTCGGCGA
>RYFE02000107.1 GCA_004138175.2 Chloroflexales bacterium ZM16-3
AGTCCGATTGAAGTTCTTATTGGCTAGATTTGATATTTCCGACTATGCTAGTAGGCTTCCAGAAAGACAGGCGAAACAGAATGAAAACATCCAAAGGTGCCTGCTCAATAATCCGGGGTGGCTTGGCACATACCAGCGAGAGCGGGTATACTATCGCCTATCCGAATGCTGCCGAATGTAGGACGTGCTGATGCTTGACGACCTCCAGCTTGACCAGATCGCTGACCCGCAGCTGCGGGAGGTGATCCGGCGGCTGATGAATCTGGTCGAGCAACTGAGCGCCGAGAACCAGCAGCTGCGGGAAGAGAACCAGCGGTTGCGTGATGAAAATAACCGCTTGAAGGGCGAGCAGGGCCAGCCGACCTTCCCGAAGGCCCGCGCCGTACCGACCGATCACTCCTCGGAGGCCGAGCGCCGGGTACCACGCGGGCGGGTCAAGCAGGCGAAGAATGCCACTATTCCGATCGACCGTGAGGAAACGCGGGAAGTTGACCGCGATCTGCTGCCGCCTGATGCGGAGTTCAAGGGCTATGAGGAGGTCATTGTCCAGGACGTGGCCGTCCACACCGACAATGTGCGTTTCTCCAAGGAAAAGTGGTACTCGCCCAGTCAGCAGCGCACCTACCTCGCGGATCTCCCCACCGGCTACGATGGGCAGTTTGGCCCGACGCTCAAGGCGCTGATCTGGATCTGGTACTTCGCGAGCCAGATGACCGAGCCCAAGATCGCGGAGTTCCTGCATCATCTGGGCATCCCGATCTCCGAGGGGCAGATCGCGAACCTGCTGATCAAGCAGCAGGACGAACGGCACGCCGAGAAAGACGCGATTGCCGAGGCCGCCATCGCGGCATCGCCCTGGCAGCAGACCGATGACACCGCCACGCGGGTGAATGGCAAGGCGCACCACTGCCATGTGATCAGCAACCCGCTGGCCAGCGTCTATTACACCCTCCCCGGCAAGGATCGGTTGAGCGTGTTGGACGCGCTGCGCAATGAGCGCCCGCGCACCTACCTGCTGAACACGGAGGCCGACGCCTACCTCGACCGGATGGCGCTGTCGGCGGGGGTGCGGCGCAATCTGGTGCATCTGCCGCGCGATATCGTGCTGGATGAAACGACCATGACGGCCCTGCTGGCCCAGCATGTGGCCAATGCAGGCCCACGCCAACAGACCTGGATTCGGGAAGCCATGACGGTGGCGGCCTACCACGCCGAGGTGGAGTTTCCGGTCATCCGGCTGCTGCTCTGCGATGATGCGCCGCAGTTTGTCGGGCTGACTGAGGAGTTGGCGCTGTGCTGGGTGCATGACGGGCGGTTCTACAAGAAGCTGCGCCCGCGCTTTGGCGTGCATCTGACGGCGTTGACCACCTTCGAGCGCGACTACTGGGCCTTCTATCGGGAACTGCTGGCCTACCGGGCGCAGCCGACGGAGGTCGAGCGCGTGCGGTTGGGCACAGCCTTTGACACGCTGTTTGCCCGCGTCACCGGCTACGATGACCTCGACGCCCGGATTGCCAAGACCCAAGCCAAGAAGGACGCCTTGTTGCTGGTGTTGGTGCATCCCGAGATTCCCCTGCACAATAACGCATCGGAGTTAGCCTGTCGGGCACGGGTGCGCAAGCGCGACGTGAGCCATGGCCCACGTACGGCCGAAGGTGCCAAGGCGTGGGATACTGGCATGACGATTGTGGAAACGGCCAAAAAGTTGGGCGTGAGCTTCTACGCCTACATCCATGACCGTATCTCCGGAGCGATGCAGATGCCCGCACTTGCCGACCTCATCACCGAGCGGGCCAAGACCCTCAACCTCGGTGCCTCCTGGGCGGAACCCGACCTTCCCCCGACTTATTGAGCAACTACATCCAAAGACACACTATGGGCCAATTAGCCCGGTTATTCCTCGATCAGACTCTTTCTGAAAAGGAGATAGAAGAGTCTATTATTGATAACATAGATCCTTTTGAGAATGTAGTAGAACCCCCTACCGAAGCATGGGTATCTATTAAATTTAGATGCGCTGCCAATACGGCATTTATCAATCAAAAGAAGGAAGCACTTACTCTGATCGTTACAGATCGAAATAATTTGGTACATCAT
>RYFE02000108.1 GCA_004138175.2 Chloroflexales bacterium ZM16-3
GGCATTTCCACCACAAAGGCTGGGGCGTTGCTCAAACGTCAGATCCCCGTGCGCACCTTTGCCGATTGGGATGAAGGCATCCCAGGCTTCATGGAGGCCGATCTCGTGGCCCATTGTGGCCCCCACCCAGATGGGGCCTTCCTCGCGACGTTGGTGATGATCGACGTGGCCACCGGCTGGCTGGAATGTCAGGCCCTCCTCTATCGCAGTCAAGATCAGGTGCTCCAGGGGCTGCGCCGGGCCCGCCAGCTCATCCCCTTTCCGCTGCTGGGGCTCGACACCGACAACGGCGGGGAGTTCATTACCAACGACCTCGTCGCGTATTGTGCCCAGGAGCAGATCACGTTTACCCGTGGGCGGCCCTACCACAAGAATGATCAGTGCTTCGTGGAGCAAAAGAATGGCGCGGTCGTGCGCCATTTCGTGGGCTACGACCGCTATGAAGGTGAGCACGCCTACCGCCAGCTCGTCGAGCTGTATCGCGCCCTGCGTCTGTACGTGAACTTCTTTCAGCCCTCGCTGAAGCTGAAGGAGAAGCGGCAGACGGGCAAGGCGGTGCAGCGGATTTATCTGCCGGCCCAAACGCCTTTTGAGCGCCTGTGTGCCGCGTCCGTGCTGAGTGACGACGTACGCACACGGATGGACGCGATCTTTGCGGCGCTCGACCCGGTGCGCCTGCTCGACCAGATCGGCCAGTTACAGGCCGCGCTATGGTCGCAGGCCGCCGTGTCGGGTGATGGGGCGACGAGTCAAAGCCAACCACCACCGGTGCGGTTTGTGGCCGAGGTGGGTGGTGTGGCAGACAGTCCGCCGCCGCCGGAGTCCGTCCCACCGCTTCTCCGCCACCAGAAACGTGCCTATCGGCGGTCGGAGCCAGCGCTTCCGCGCTGGTGGAAGACCCGTCCCGACCCGTTTGCAGTGGTCTGGGCCGAGCTTGAGCAGTGGCTGGAAGCCGCGCCGACACGCACTGCCAAATCGCTCTTTGGGGAGCTCCAACAGCGCTATCCCGACCAATATGCGCCGGTACAGCTGCGCACCCTCCAGCGGCGGATCGCCAAGTGGCGCACGACGATGATCACCACCTTTGATGACCACTGGCTGCACGACGAGGTGCTGGCACCGACGAACTTGCCGCGCCCCTTAGGCGTGGCCCGCACGGTGGCGCCGGATGGGGAGCAGTGATGAGCCGAATCTGGCGCACCCGGCGGGCATGCCTCACGGGAGTGCCACAGCGACCGTGTGCGCGGGAAGGGTGTTGGGTACCATTTTGACGAAAAGGGGTGGAGAAATGAGCAACTATCTTGCGAAGGTTTCAGGAGATCGGCTCGATGGGCCAGGCGTTCCTGTGGCAAGCATCCGGCTGGATACGCCGGCCTGGTTCAGCTGGTTAGCAGAGCCCACCACGCGTAGTTTTTCCTATCCGATCACGGATCGGGCACGTGGCTACATCAGCGGATACGTGACGGTGCGTAAGGAACACCGCTCACGGGGCGGCGACTACTGGTGGGCGTATCGGCGTGGGCAAGGACGGGTGCGGAAGATCTATCTGGGCCGAACGGAGCGCGTGACGATGCTCCAGTTAGAGGCCGCTGCATCTGCGCTCATGACAACTGAGCCGCCGCCGATCTGACGTGAGAGGCGCTGGAAGCCATGCACAACGACCAGCGTGCAGTACGATCTTCAGTGAGGTATGGTAAGATCTCTCGTGAGGCAGCGATCCCCCCCAAAGTAAGATTCTCCCGTGAGGCCCCGCGGCCGGAAGATCTAATTATCGCTCAACAACCTCTTGCAGACGATCATCAATGCACATCATGTCTCCGTCCCCCGGAGGGGCGCTGGGTGCTGCTGAGGTGAGGTATGCATCACTGAGTCACTGAGTAGGTGAGGCAATGATCCGGCTTGCATCGCAGCGTTGTGCAGCGCGAGCCGCATGGTTGTCCGTCCCCCGGAGGAGCGCTGGGTGCTGCTGAGGTATCCTCTCCAAAACCGCTAGGTCAGGCCGAGGCGCCTGCCGCAGCGCGGGATCGCTCCTGGATGCGATCCGCGAGCGACGGGGTGGTGGCCGGATGC
>RYFE02000109.1 GCA_004138175.2 Chloroflexales bacterium ZM16-3
ACGGCGGCTCGGGGCGGGGCGACGGCGGATCGTCGCCGGGCGCTTCTTGACATAGGATTCGCGTCGGTTGGCCGCCAATCGCCGTCGGCCGGCGACGGCAGATCCCTGGGAGGCGACGGCGGTTCCCGATCCCCCGTCGCTGTTCGCGGAGCTCCAGATGCGGTAGGATTGGGTTACGACACACCACCCCACCGCGATCTGGAGTACCCTCATGGTAGCCCCGTTTCGCCACATCATCAACCGGCTCGTCGCCACCCTGCGGCCCGTGCCAGCCACCACGCCTGTGGTGCCCGAATCCCCCTGTCCGCTGGCCCAGCCCGACGCCGTGCTGCCGGCCTGGGTCGCCGACGACCCCGTCGTCCAGAAGTATCGCGCCCTGCTCGGCGACCTGCCCTGGGGCCAGTTCCCCGAGCGCCCCGCCGACCGGCCCTACCCCGGCCCGCTTCCCCAGCCGCGCGTCTCCTTCGCCGCCGCCTACCTGGTCAAGCTCCAGGAGGACAAGCGCTTCATGAGTGACCTGCGCACCTACCTGATCGAGCACCCGGCGCTGGTCTATTGGCTGGGCTTCGCCCGCGTCCCCGACCCGGCCGCGCCCCACGGCTTCGATGTCGCCGCCAGCGTCCCCACGCGCCGCCAGCTCAGCACCGTCCTGCGCCACCTGCCCAACCCCGCCCTCCAGTTCCTCCTCTCGGCCAGCATCGACGTGCTCAAGGCGACCCTGACCGAGGCGGAGCAGGCTACCTTCGGCGACACCATCGCCGGTGACACCCAGGCTATCCTTGCCTGGGTCAAGGAGAACAACCCGAAGCAGTTCATCAAGGAGGGCCGCCTCGACAAGACCCGCCAGCCCGTTGGCGACCCCGACTGCACGCTCGGTGTCAAGAAGCGCCGCAACGCCGCTGCGGATACCGAGACGAGCCCCGACCACCCCGCCCCCACCACCGAGGCCAAGCCCGCAACCAAGATGCAGGTCGGCGTGGACATCTTCTGGGGCTACGCCTCCGGCATCGTCGTCACCCGCCTGCCCGATGGCACCGAGGTGGTGCTGGCCGAGCGCACCCGGCCCTTCAACGAGTCCGACCCCAGCCACTTCCGCCCGCTGATGGCCCAGGTCGAGGCGCGCCTGGGCCGCCGGCCGCGCTTCGGCACCTGGGACGCCGCCTTCGATGCCCACTACGTCTACGACTACTTCGACCAGGCCGGCGGATTCGCCGCCGTGCCCTTCAACGGCGGTGGGAAGCGGGCCAAGCGCACCTTTGCCCCGGACGGCACCCCGTTGTGCGCGGCCAGCCTGCCGATGCACCTCCAGTGTACCTACATGGACCGTACCAGTGGCCTGGAGCCCTATGAGCGGGCCAAGTACGACTGCCCGCTGCTCCAGCCGCGCGTGACCGGCGAGCCCTGCCCGTGCGCCGACCCGCATTTCGCTAAGGGCGGCTGCAGCACGACGATCGCCAACACCACGGGCGCGCGCATCCGCCACGAGCTCGATCGCGAGGGCGACGACTACACGCGGCTCTACGCCCTGCGCACCATGGTCGAGCGGATCAACAGCCAGGCCGAGGCGCTGGATATCCTGCGCCCGAAGCTGCGCCGGGGCCAGGCGATCGTCAACGCCAACACGCTGCGCTATGTCCTTATTAATGTGCGTGCGCTCCTGCGCGTCCGCGCCGCCGCTGCCGCTGAGGAGGGGCAGCTGACCGTGAGCTAAGCTGCGGCGGGCGACGCCCGTGATCCCCGGCTGATTCGCGCGGTGGTGGTGGTGGTGGGCAGCCAGGGGAGACCGGACGCGACACCCGCTGACGACAACCGAGTGACCTGACCCCGACCTGGGCCGACTCACCCCCGGCACCGGGGCATGACTCCCTGCGCCCAACAGCGAAAGCAGCGCTGGTGCGGCCCGTCGCCGCCCGCCGCCCACGTCCGCCCACGTCCGCCCACCCGCCGCCACGCCGCTCGCCGCCCCGATCAGCCCCGCACGCATCGCCCGAAATCGTACGAACGTGCGGTTTCCCTGGTCATCCTTCGCCTTATGTTCAGCG
>RYFE02000011.1 GCA_004138175.2 Chloroflexales bacterium ZM16-3
CCCCAACCCCTATCTCACCGGCACAAATGCGACGGCGTCGATCCACACGCCTCGGCGGAGGTCTCCGGCGAGGGAGCCGCCGAGGACGAGGGCGCCGTCGGGGGTGAAGTCGTAGGTGCCAAGGTCGGCCCACCAGTTGCGGGCGTCCTCGGAGTTCACGGCCACGCTGCTCTCGCCGCCGCTGTGGCGGATGACATAGCGCAGCTCGCGTGACTCGTCGAGGCCGTTGAGGGCGTAGGGGATGTAGGCCAGCACGCGATAGCGCCCGGCGGCGGGCAGCTGCGGGTGCCAGAGGGCCAGCAGCGGCGGGGCCAGGGCGGCGGCCCGCCAGGGCTGGGCCGCGCTGCCGGGGAAGCTGCTGGCCGCGTAACGCGATCCGCCACCGTAGCCCACATCGCTCAGCTGCCAGTCGCCGCTGCTGCTGAAGCCGGGGCCGCCGTCGTCCACCACAACCACGCCGGGGGCGGGCGGGCCGCAGGGCGAGGGCATGTCGGCCCAGAGCCAGACGCTCACCTGGCCCGCCGCGCTCTGCGCCCAGGGGTCGGGGGCGGCGCCGCACCAGCCATAGGGGTCTACGTCGCGGCCGAGATACTGGGCCTGGAAGTGCAGGTGGGCACCGTTGGCGCAGCCGCTCTCCCCGGCGACGCCGACCTGGTCGCCGGCGGACACCTGCTGGCCAGCCTCCACGCTTATCCGCGCGAGGTGCCAGTAGAGCGTGCGGTAGCCGTTGCCGTGGTCGATGATCACCGCGCGGGCCGGGGTGGCGCAGCCGTCGTCGGAGTTGCCTGCGAAGATCACGCTGCCGGCGGCGGCGGCGAAGACCTTATCAGGCGGGCCCATGGCGTAGTCCCAGCCGGTGTGGCCGTCGTAGGCGAAGGACGCGTCAGTCTCCTGGCGGCCCCAGTAGGTCTCCAGCGAGCCGTTCTGGCGCAGGAATGGTGCGTCGTGGTCGAAGAATGAAGTGATCGGCGCAAGGTCGGCCATGGGGCGGGTGAGGAAAGGCTGCGCCAGGGCGGGCCAGTCGGTCGGCGGGTCGCGCGGGTCGCCAAAGAGGCGGGCGTAGGTGTTGACCAGGCTGTCCAAGTACCAGCCGAGGCCGCCGGGGCCGGTGGTGGGTGCCAGGACGCGGGCGAGCACGTAGCGGCTAAAGGAGATGTCGGCGCTGACCTGCTGGCGGCTGCCGTCGGCGAAGACCAGGGGCGGCGGCGGGTCGGCCGGGTTTCTCAGCGTGTAGTCACGCACAGCGTAGCGCAGCTCGCGGGCGCCCCAGCGCAGCTGGCTATAGAGCCCGCGCCGACCGCCGTTATCGCCCTGGTAGCCCATGGCCCAGGCCAGGTTGGCGGAGCCGCCCGAGCTGACCGCGCCGGAGTGCAGCTCCATCAGGGCCAGCAGCAGCTGCGGGCTAATGCTGTAGAGGCTAGAGATGCCCACCAGCACGTCGGTGAAGCTCTGCGAGCGGTCGCCGACCTGAAAGCGCACGGGGGCCAGGGCGCTGCCGCGCTGCTCAAGCAGGGCCTGGATCTCGGATCCGGTGAACTGGTAGGCGTAGCTGATGCGGCGCGGGTCAAAGAGCGGGTCGCGCGGCTCAGGAATGGCAGTGGGCGGCGCGGCGGTGGGCGCGGCGGTGGGCGCAGCGGTGGGGCGGGCGGGCGTTGCCGAGGGCATAGGCGAAGGAATCGCCTCGGCTACGGGTGTGGGCACCGGCGTGGGCGTGGGCTGTGGCGTGGCGCAGGCCGCCAGGGAGACGGCCAGGGCGAGCGACAGCAAGGTCGTGTGGAGCGGCTTCATAGCCGCCCTAGCATACGTGAAGCCGCCAGTTTGGTCAAACGTAGGGGACAGGGGATAGCCTATCCCCTGTCCCCTGTCCCCTCACGCTACCGCGTGAAGGCGGCGCGCACGCGGGCCACCATCTGCTCGACGGCGGCCTGCATCTCGTTGACCGCCACCTGCACGTTGCCGCGCGCGTCCATTGCATTGTCCTCGTTGGGCACAAGCACCCACAGGACAAGGTAGAGTATGGCCCCGAAACCATTCATCAGGCTCAGGAAGATGAAACCGATCCGGATGATCAGCGGGTCGATCCCGAAATAGGCCGCCAGGCCGCCAGCCACGCCGCCGAGCATGCGGTCGCTCTGGCTGCGGGTGATACGCTTGGTGCTGTCCATGGTTTATTCCTCTCTTGCGCCCCAGCCGCCCCGTGGCCGCCAGGTTCTCGCGTCTGCCGGTATGACGGCGAGGACACATGGTTTGTTGCGCCACCCTGCGCGTCTTTCGCGATCCAAACGCCCTAACCCCCGACCTCGCGGGCCAGCAACGGCTCATCCTCAATCGGTATGCTCTCCAGAGCTAGGTTCAGCTCGGACGGCGGGTGGGGGATATCCATCAGGGCGCGGTATATCGGCTCAGAGGCATCGTAGATCCTGACGATGGCCATGCGCAGCTGGGCGACGGCCCAGCGCGGCGGCCAGAAGATCGCGCGCATGGTGTCCAGGGCCAAGTTGATCCAGACCTCCTTAGTCATCCCGTAGAAAGATGCCTTGCAGATCCCGCCGACCATCATCATGAAGAAGGCCAAGATGCTCACATTCACCAGGCGCGTGGCCAGGGCCACATCAGGCATGAAGAAGAGCCCGCGCACGATCAGCGCGGCGCCGAGGGTCACGTAGGCGAACTGCTGCCAGATCAGCTGGCCATAGAATCCGTTCTGGCGAGTCTTGCGCGTCACCTTATAGCTCGGCTTCTTGTCACGCGAGCGCACGGCGATGAAGAATGCCTTGGTATAGGTCGGCCAGTGGCCCACCCAGTACTGCCACATGCGGAAGAGGAAGGTGACGTTCCCTCGGGCCAGGGCCACGTAGTAGAGCGTGCTCAGGATTACCCAGGGGAAGAGCGCCGATCCCTCGATCGGGATGAAGTTCTTCAGCAGCAGCGAGAGCACCGGCGTGGCCATCAGCAGCGGCATAAAGACCACTGAGCTGACGTAGAACATGCCCAGCTCGACGTACTGCATGCGCTGGCGGGGGGTCAGGCCGGGTCGGCGCAGCGGGTTGTTGAAGAGGAAGAATCGCCAGGTGTCGGCGGCCCAGGTGCCGCGCTGCTTGAGCAGGCCGGGGATATCGTCCGGCGAGAGGCCGATCGTCAGCACCTCGTTGTGGTACTCCGAGCGGAAGCCCGCCGAGTGCAGAAAGTAGGAGGTGGTCATATCCTCCACGATGTTCCAGGTGGAGAATCCACCGATCGAGCGTACGGCAGCGATGCGCCAGAGCACGCCGCTGCCGCAAGAGAAGGCCGCGCCGTGGCCGTTGCGCCCCGGCTGGAGCACGTCGTAGAAGATCCGGTCGCGGTTGCCGAAGGGGTCGCCGCGCGGCGTGAACGCCTCCTTGGGGGTCTGCACAAAGGCGATCTGCGGGTCGCTGAAGTAGCCGACGATCTTTTTGAGGAAGCCGGGGTGGATGAGCTCATCGGCATCCTGGGTGAGCACCAGGGTGCCCTGGGGGAAGTGCTCGGCCAGGTGTTTGAGGGCCGAGTTCATGTTGCCGGCCTTGGCGTCTTTCTTCGCGCCGGGGTTGTAGTTGATGCCGTAGCGCGCGGCCAGCTCGCGCACCTCCTGGCGGTGGCCGTCGTCTGAGATCACGATGTAGAGCCGCTCGGCCGGGTAGTCGAGCTGGGTCAGGCCATAGACCGTCTGCTCCAGGATGTCCACCGGCTCGCCGTAGGTGGGGATGATCGCGGCCACGTAGGGCAGCTCGGCGGGCAGCGGCGGCGGCGCAGTATTATGTCGAGGTAGGGTCTGGTTGATGTAGTTCAGGGTCATCACCGAGAGGGTGCCGGTAAAGCCGAGCAGGTGGACAATGCTGGCAGGCGAGGGGTGGGCGATCATCACCTGGGCGGCGTGGATGAGATAGGACTGGCCGACAAAGATCATGCCCAGCCCAATGATGCGCAGGGGCCAGAAGCCACGCAGCAGCTCGGGGAACCAGACGAAGCCCAGCAGCAGCCCGGCCACCACGGCCACCCCCGGCTGCGGCCAGAGGTAGGGCCAGCGCAGGGTGCTGAAGTTTACCTGGAGCAGCACGTTGAGCGCCAGCAGATTCAGCAGTAGAAGCACAATGCGGGCCGGGGTCAGCCGGAACGGCGCGAGTTGCCCGCGTCGCTGCACCCTGCTAAAAAGTCCCTCCGCTCGCCCCCCCGGACGTGATCGTCGCATACGGTCAAGGTCGTGACGAAATTGTTCGAGCGTGCTCATTCACCCCCCATATCTCACAGGCGTCCTGCCCTCCAGCAGGCCCCCGCTATGGCTTCTGGTAGATCCGGATCAATGCCTCGGTGCCGATCGAGGTCTGCTGCCGGTCGCTGTAGCGCAGGCGGTAGCCGGCCGCCAGCAGGTTCGGCTCCAGTGCGCGGTCTATCTCTGGCGTGTAGTAGTTGTCGAGGATGACCCAGGCGAAGTGGTGGTCGGCCACGGCCGCGCGCATGGCGTCGAGGCCCTGAAGGTCCTGATAGCGCAGGTACCAGGTGTTCGACCACATATCGCGGTTGGCCGCGCCCATGTCGAGGTAATACTCGTAGACCTGGCTGCCGGCGGCGAGCACCGGCTGGCCGGGCTTCAGGTCGGCCTCGCGCAGGTAGCTCACCGCGCCGCCCACGTTGGGCCAGCTGCGCTGGAAGCCGTTGTTGCGGCCCATGGCGTAGTTCAGGCTGAGCGCGACAATGGCGACGGTGACGGTCATGCCGATCAGGCGCGCGGGCAGGCTCCAGCTGCCCTCGATGCCGCGCACCGCGCCGACGATCTGCGCGCAGAGGTAGCCGGCCAGCGGCGCGATGAAGATCAGCGTGTAGACGCTGTGCTTCCATGCCGAGTGGATGTTGGACAGGGCCAGGTGGTAGATCGGCGCGGCGAAGATGCTCACGGCCAGGCCGACGACCAGGACGGCCCAGAGGATGCGGCGCGGGGCCGGCTCGCGGCGGGCGCTGCCCAGGCCGCGCCAGATCAGCAGGCCCAGGCCGGCAATGGCCAGCAGGCTCGTCACCCCGATCTCGGCCCAGATATCGGCCCAGATCTGCGCCCGCACACCCGGATCAACCCCGGCCTCGCCGCTGAGCAGGGTAGCCAGGTCGCCGCTGTTGATCCAGACATAGGCACCGACCAGGGCCGTCGTCGGCAAGACGAAGCTAGTCAGGATAGGCCAGAGCGGTCGGTTCTGGCGCAGGTAGCAGATCGCGGCGACGAAGACGATCACCGGCAGGTAGAGCGCGCCAATATACTTGGTGAGGACGCCAAGGGCGGCGCAGGCGGCGGCGACGAGCAGGAATCCCTGCTCGCCCCGCTCGGCCTCGGCGGCGCGGATGACAAAGAAGAGCGACCCGGTGATGAGCAGCACCAGCGGCGCATCGTAGACCGCAAACTGGCCCATGTCGATGCTGATCGCGGTCATCCCGAAGATCAGCATGGCCCAGAAGGCCGACTCGCTATCGAAGAGCCGCACGGTTGCCCGGTATACGATCACCGCCGCCGCTGTGCTGAGGACGGCGCTCAGCATCCGCAGGCCCGCCTCGCCGGCACCGTAGTTGAGCAGCGCCGCGATCAGCGGGTAGATGTAGGAGCCGTACATCCAGCCCAGCGAGCCATGACTGAAGGCACCCTGCATCCAGTTCCGACCGAGCGTCACGTAGATCGCCTCATCGACAAAGAGCGTGTTGTAGCTCAGGTTCGTCACGCGCACCCCGAAGATCAGGGCGATCATCCCTAGAAAGAGAACCTGGTCGGGGCGTAGACCTACCCGCACGCCGTGGTCTCCCTTTACTGCCGTCTCAAATGATTGAAGCATCGACACGCATCCTTCGTCTTGTGGGTACACCAAAGGTGTGGTTATGCGCCACAGGTGCCACCGTTACTGGGATCAGGCAACATTCGGTTGTCAGGCGATGATTGCGGCCCTTGGGCGGCAGGGACAACGATAGCCAACCTCCGTATCTGGGTACGGGGTCGGCTCATCTTGGGCTATGGGAGCAATCAGGTTGTACGTGGGGATGTGGCTGGGAAGAGCTGTTTAGCGGTGGGAGTAAGTAGCGTCGGAAGAGATTCCCGCAGGTTGAATTATATGTCCCCTTTTACACAAACGAATAGTACTAGCGTAGAGTTACGCCCTTTGGTGCAGGATCTCTGGTTTCTAGATGACAAATTGTTCATCGAGAGGTAAGAAGCAGGGGAGGTGCGGAGCAATACGTCAGCACCCAGTCCACCAGTTTGCCCCAATACGTGCCATCAACAGGGTGTCGTGAATACGCTGTCATGTGCCATCATCACGCCAGATGCGAAAATAATGACAGACCGTCTTCCACGCCGGATAGTCTTTGGGGAGCATCCGCCATTGGATGCCACGCACGACGAGATATAAAGAGTGTGCCCAAATCTTTCTTGTGACCGCCATCACAACCCCTTTTCAGACAGCTTCTGAGCATTGGGGCAGAGGTGTCCACGTTCAACACCGACGGCACGCTGCTGGCTATCTGCGGTGATGAGATCAAGCAGATCGGCGGGGAGGTCTCCGCACGTGTCTGCCCCGGCGCGCCGTAGCGCGCTATAGTAGGGCAAACGCCTACCCTGCCCGGCCCGTAAACGGGCGGGCTCCGGTCTGCGAAGCCCGCCTGCGCAGGCGGGCTTCGCAGACCGGAGCCCGCAGCTTCAGCCGCCGGGCGACGCCGCACCGTTTTGCGGTATTGCCCAGGACGTATTCGCGCTAGCTTTTTTCTGCGCGCCTAAATATATACGCATGCATGCCTAAGATCTGTTGATGCTTTGCACATCCAGATGACGTCACTAGCACAGCTTCTGCACACCTTGCGGGGAGTATAGCATGATGCTATCATGATAATGCCGAATATATATGAATACTCCCCTCTTCGCACCCTTCCGCATCACCCCGTACACAATCCTTACTTTCGGCACTTTTTTTCACTCTCGAAATTATTCCCACAGTATAGGCTGCTTAGTCTAAACAGGTATACCATGCCCTGTGCGATCAAGCCTAAAGCTGGTATAATAGCCTCACAGTTCCTCGTGTCTGAATTCACAAAATAAGCGCCTGGACAACTTGCCTGGTCCGGTCGAGTCTGGCTACTGCTGATGAGTGATATCACGCTTCACCCGAGTGCCACCGAGATCGACGCTGTACGTAATCGCCTCCAGCATGCCCGCGGTAAACAATTTTGGCGATCCCTCGATGATCTCGCCGACACGTCGGCGTTCCGCGAGTACCTTGAGCGCGAGTTCCCGCGCGGCGCAGCCGAGCTAAATGACTCGGTTTCGCGGCGCACCTTCCTCAAGTTGATGGGTGCGTCTCTCGCCCTCGCTGGCCTGTCTGGCTGCACCACGGCGATGCGCCAGCCACAGGAGAAGGTCGCTCCCTTCACCCACCTGCCGCTCACCCAGACGCCCGGTATCCCGATCTACTACGCCACCGCCCTTGCGCTCGATGGCTTTGGCATGGGTGTGGCGGTGCGGAACTACGATGGGCGGCCAATTAAGATCGAGGGCAACCCGCAGCACCCGGCTAGCCTTGGGGCTACGGATATCTATGCCCAGGCCGATATCCTTGGCATCTACGACCCCGATAGGCCGGAGACGGTGCTGCAGCAGGGGGTCATCAGCACCTGGGAGAGCTTTCTCGCCGCCCTTACGCTGGTGATGCAGACGCAGCGTAACCTTGGCGGGCAGGGGCTGCGCGTCCTCACGTCAACCGTCACCTCGCCTACGCTCGCCGCGCAGCTGGAGGAGATGCTTGTCACCTTCCCCAATGCGAAGTGGGTGCAGTATGACCCGGTCGGCCGCTCGAACACCTACGAGGGCACAAAGCTGGCCTTTGGCGAGTATCTTGAGCCGCGCTATTTGTTCGATAAGGCCGACCTCGTGGTCGCCCTGGACGCCGACTTCCTCACCGAGGGGCCCGGCCGCGTGCGCTACGCCCGCGATGCGATGGGCCGCCGCAGCGTCCGCATGGCCCAGTCGGAGATGAGCCGGGTCTATGCGATTGAGCCGGTGCTCTCCAACACGGGCATAATCGCCGACCACCGCCTGCCGGTGAAGGCCAGCCAGGTCGCAGTGGTCGCATTCGCGGTCGCCAGCGCCCTCGGCGTCCCTGGTATCGTCGCGCCCGTTGGCCTGCCCGAGGCCGCCGCCCCCTTCGTCACCGCTATCGCCGACGACCTGCGCGCCGCTGGCAGCAAGGCGCTGGTGCTGGCTGGCGAGAGCCAGCCGCCAGTCGTCCACGCCTTGGCGCACGTGCTGAACACGCTGCTCGGTGCCGTCGGCACCACGGTTGAGTACACCGACCCGGTGGCCGCCCGCCCCGGCGACCAGACCGCCGCCCTGCGCGGCCTGGTGGACGAGCTGAAGGCTGGCGCGGTGGATGCCCTGGTGGTGATCGACGCGAACCCGGCCTTCGCCGCCCCGGCCGACCTGGCCTTCGGCGAGGCGATGGCGATGGCTAAGTTTAAGGCGGTGCTCGGCCCCTACGCCGATGAGACCGCCGCCCTGGCCGACTGGTTTGTCCCGATGGCCCACGCCCTTGAGTCCTGGGGTGATGTGCGCGCCTTCGATGGCTCCACGACGATTATTCAGCCGCTTATCCTGCCGCTCTATGGCAGCCACACCCCGTATGAGCTGATGGCCAGCCTGCTCGGCCAGACGGTCGGCACCGACTATGAGATTGTGTCGGCGGCATGGCAGCAGCGCAGCGGGCTGGCGGACGCTGAGTTTGCGACCTTCCTCAAGAGCAGCCTGAACAATGGTGTGGTTGAGAACAGCGCCCTGCCCGCCCGCAACGTCGGCCTGGCCGGCGGCCTGAGCTTGGCCGCGCCCGCTGTCGGCGAGGGCTACGAGGTAATCTTTCGCCCCTCGCCCACGATCCATGACGGGCGCTACGCCAATAACGGCTGGCTGATGGAGCTGCCCTCGCCGATCACGAAGCTGACCTGGGACAACGCGGCGCTGGTTGGGGTGAAGACGGCGATCAAGCTGTTCGGCCTCGACAGGGAAGGCAGCTTCAACACGGCCCTGCTCAGCTCGACCGATGATATTGAGCGCCAGCACACCCTGGAGAAGCTCACTAGCGCCAACGGCTCGATGATCGAGCTGATCGTCGCCGACCGCTCGCTGAAGCTGCCGATCTGGATCGTCCCCGGCCACGCCGAGGATACGATCACCGTGCACCTTGGCTATGGCCGCAGCATCGGCGGGCGCGTCGCCGAGGGCGCTGGCTTTAATGCCTATAGCCTACGCCCCAGCGAGGCCCCCTGGTTCGCCTCCGCCAACGCCCGCCCCACCGATGGCAGCTACCTCCTAGTTAGCACACAGGACCATTGGACGATGGAGGGCCGCGATATTGTGCGCGTCGGCGAGATCGCGAAGTTTAAGGAAGACCCTGGCTATCTCACCAAGGAAATCCTCCATGAAGAGTTTGGTGCCCCGACACATTCCTACGAGTCGATGATGCCCGGGGTGGACTACAGCAAGGGCAACCAGTGGGCGATGACGATCGACCTCAGCGCCTGCATCAGCTGCAACGCCTGCACCATCGCCTGCCAGGCCGAGAATAACATCCCGGTGATCGGCAAGCACGAGGTGTCGATGGGCCGCGAGATGCACTGGATCCGCATCGACCGCTACTTCGCCGGTGCCGACTACGATAACCCCGAGACCTATGTGATGCCCATGACCTGCCAGCAGTGCGAGAACGCGCCCTGCGAGCTGGTCTGCCCGGTGGTCGCCACTGTCCACGACGCCGAGGGCATCAACAATATGATCTACAACCGCTGCGTGGGCACCAAGTACTGCTCGAACAACTGCCCCTACAAGGTGCGCCGCTTCAACTTCCTCCAGTATGTCGATAACAACACCGCCAGCCTCAAGCTGATGCGCAACCCCGATGTGACGGTGCGCATCCGTGGTGTGATGGAGAAGTGTACCTACTGCATCCAGCGGATCAGCCAGGTACGGATCAAGGCCCAGGTTGAGAATAACCGCCCGATCGCCGACCGCGAGATTCTCACCGCCTGCGAGCAGGTCTGCCCGACCCAGGCGATCACCTTCGGCGACAAGAATAACCCGCAGAGCAAGGTGGCCACGCTCAAGCAGGAGCCGCATAACTACACCGTGCTCGATGATCTGAACACGGTCCCGCGCACCAGCTACCTGGCCCGCATGCGGAACCTGAACTCGACGCTGGGCGGTGGCGAGGGGTAATTTGTATAGGTTTGGCATGGCGTAGCTTTGCTGCGCCATGCCAAACCTATACAAAGGGTGATGAGACCTAGAAGCGAGTACATTATGGCGAAAGCTGCCCCCAATCGGACGATCTCCCGCCTGGCCCGCCTGGCATGGCTGCCGCTCCTGCTGATCCTGTCGGCCTGTCATATTGACATGTACGACCAGGCGAAGTACAAGTCGAACCAGCCGAGCGACTTCTTCCAGGACGGACGCGCGATGCGGCCGCCGGTGCCGAACACGGTGTCGATGGGCACCTTCAACCCTAGCTCGGCCCTGCTCACTGGCAAGCTGGACGGCCAGCTGGTCACGGATCTGCCGGCCGAGATCACGCTCGACGCGAACCTGCTGGCCCGTGGGCGGACGGTCTTCAACGCCTACTGCGCGCCGTGCCACGGCCTGCTCGGCAATGGCCAGGGCGTGATCGCCTTCCGTGGCCCGCTGGTGGTGCCCTCGTACCACAACGACCGTCTGCGCACCATCCCGATCGGCTACTTCTTCGATGTGGCGACCAACGGGATCAACCGGATGTACGGCTACGGCGGCCGCATCTCCCCCGAGGATCGCTGGGCCGTGGTCGCATATATCCGCGCCCTGCAGCTCAGCCAGAATGCCGATGTCACCAGCCTGACCCCCGAGGATCAGGTGAAGGTTGAGGCGGGCGAGTAGGAGTCCCTATAGCGGCGGGCAGAGAGATTGAGCCTGTTATGAGGAAGGCGCGAGCGTAGCGAGCCACCAGATTCAGTGCCTCAGTGGCTCAAGCCTGCTGCTCAGTGCTATAGATAGAGAGCGCACATGCCTGCACAGATTTTTTCGCGCAACGCGAATGCGAACCTCAGAGTGGCCCTGATTGGGATCACGCTGCTGCTCTTCGGGATCGTCGCCGCGCTGATCGGGCTCTACCTCTCGCCCTGGTACACCGAACAGGGCGTGGCCAAGGCCCAGCCGGTGCCCTTCAGCCATGCACACCACGTCACCCAGCTGAAGATCGACTGTCGCTACTGCCATAACACCGTTGAGCGCGCCGCCACCGCCGGATTCCCCGCCACCGAGACCTGCATGTCCTGCCACTCGCAGATCTGGACGACGAGCCCGCTGCTCCAGACGGTGCGCGACAGCTACAAGAACGATACGACGATCGTCTGGAATAGGATCTACGACCTGCCGGCCTTTGTCTACTTTAACCACTCAATCCATGTGGCCAAAGGCATCGGCTGCACCACCTGTCACGGGCAGATAGGCGCGATGCCGCTCACCTACAAGGCCCAGCCGCTCTACATGGGCTGGTGCCTGGGCTGCCACCGCGACCCGGCGCAGAACATCCGCCCGCGCGACCAGGTCTTTAATGTGGACTACAAGGTCGACTCGCTGCCCCTGGCGGATCGCCAGCAGCTGGTGATCGACTATAAGATCCCGACTGATGGCAGGCTGACAAATTGCTATACCTGCCATCGGTAGGGGTTGGGGGACAGGGGTCGGGAGTCGGGAGTCGGGAGTCGGAGGACAGGCCGAACGCAACGCATCATACGCAATAGAGCAAAAGAGACGCTGTCACCCTGAGCGAAGCGAAGGGTCCCGGCCGGGATTCTTCGCTTCGCTCAGGGTGACAGGTAAACGCCACAGGGTTCCTTTTGCGGTACTGCCATCATAATCCTTCAGGAGTGACGATAGATGAGCGCAACTTCTCATGACCACGGCCACGGCCACGGCGAGCCTGGTGCCGACCCGGAGAGCGTCGCGATCGGGCACGAGCTGAAGGACGCGAACATCAGCCCGCTGGTGCTCTCGGCGGTTGGGCTGGCGATCCTCCTCGCGGTGTCCTTCACCTTTATCGCTATCCTGATGAATGTCTCTGGGATAAGCGTGCAGCAGACGGGCAATACCCTGCCGGACGACAGCATCACGCAGCTACAGGTGCCGCCCCAGCCGCGCCTAGAGCAGAACCCGCTCCTCGACTCTACCAAGATTGTCGATGACGCCACGAAGCAGATCGAGAGCTACGGCTGGGCGGACAAGCAGGCCGGCAAGGCGCATATTCCGGTCGAGCGGGCGATGGAGTTGGTGCTGGAGCGCGGCGTAGGCGGGCAATAATATGAACCATCCACGCAGCCTTCTCTGGCCGGGACTGATCATGCTGCTCGCGCTCATGATCACCCCCGCCGCTGCCTTCGCGCAGAACGGCAAGCCTGACCCGCTGCACGATGTCTCGTTCGAGCAGCGCCTCGACGCGCAGGTGCCGCTCGACCTGACCTTCAAGGATGAGCAGGGCCAGGTGGTGCAGCTTGGCGACTACTTCGGCAAGCAGCCGGTGATTTTGCAGATGAGCTACTACGAGTGCCCGATGCTCTGCTCGCTCGTGCGCAAGGGCATGGTTGACGCGCTTGAGAGTGTCACCCTGAACGCTGGCGCGGACTTCCAGGTGGTGAATGTCAGCATTGACCCGCTGGAGACCACGATGATGGCGGCCAATGTGAAGGCGGCAACCCTATCTAGCTATGGCCGCGACGGGGCCGCCGCCGGGATGCACTTTCTCACCGGCACCCAGGACTCGATCGACCGCCTGGCCGAGGCAGTTGGCTTCCACTATGTCTACGACGAGACGATCGACCAGTACGCCCACGCCGCCGGGCTGGTGATGCTCACGCCCAAGGCCAAGGTATCGCGCTACTTCTTTGGGGTGACGTTTAACCCGAGCGACCTGCGGCTTGGCCTGGTTGAGTCCTCGGAGAATACGATCGGCAGCCCGACCGACCAGCTGCTCCTGCTCTGCTACCACTACGACCCGCAGACGGGCACCTACACCGGCCTGGTGATGACGATCATCCGCGCCACTGGGGTTCTGACCGTGCTCGGGATCATCGGGATGATCGTGCTGCTCGCCCGCAAGCCAGGTGCCCCGCGCGGCCCGATGCCCCAGGCGGGGTAGAACCCGATTGCAGATTACAGATTGCAGTTTGAGGCTGCGCTGTATCAATAATCTGCAATCTGCAATCTGCAATCTGCAATCCTACTAGGAAGCGTATATGCAAGGATTTCCATTCTTCCCAGAACAGGCATCAACCTTCGCAGGCCAGATCGATCTGCTCTACTTCTTTCTGCTGGCGGTGAGCCTGCTCTTTGCAGGTGTGCTGCCGTTTGTCATCCTGTACCTGATCGTCCGCTACCACCGCAGCCAGAAGGTTGACCGCTCAAACCCGATGTCCTCGGATCTTCGATTGGAGCTGACCTGGACGATCATCCCGCTGCTGCTGACGATGGTCGTCTTCTTCTGGGGCGCGTTTCTCTACATCCAGATGCGCACGCCGCCCAAAGATGTGATCGATGTCTATGTGATCGGCAAGCAGTGGATGTGGCACACCCAGCACGCGAACGGCAAGCGCGAGAATAACGAGCTGCACGTGCCGATCGGCCAGTCGGTGCGGCTGATCATGACCTCGCAGGATGTCATCCACAGCTTCTACATCCCGGCCTTCCGCGTGAAGCAGGATGTGCTGCCTGGTCGCTACACCACCCTGTGGTTCGAGGCCACCAAGGTCGGCGATTACCACCTGTTCTGCGCCGAGTACTGCGGCACCGATCACGCGGTGATGGGCGGCACGGTGACGGTGATGAGCCTGAAGGATTATCAGGCGTGGCTCACCACCCCTGGACAGGTGATCATGCCCGACGGCAGTGTCCAGGCCGGCCAGGTGCTCGTCAACACCAACAGCGTCTCGTCCGAGCCGCAGGTTGGATCGAGCCTGGGCGACCCGATGGCGCTGGCTGGCGAGCAGCTGTTCACCAGCCTCGGCTGTTCCGGCTGTCACATCATGGCTGGCGGCGGCCTCGGCCCGAGCCTGAAGAATGTCTTTGGATACGACCAGCAGTTCACCGATGGCAGCACAATGCTTGCCGATGAGAACTATGTCCGCGAGTCGATCCTGAACTCGGCGGCCAAGGTCGTTCAGGGCTACCAGCCGGTGATGCCGGCCTACCAGGGCCAGCTCAGCGACGACCAGGTGAACCAGCTGCTGGCCTATGTGAAGTCGCTCTCGAACCGTGGCGGGACGGCCCCGGCGACGGTGCCGACAGTTGGGGCGGGGGCCACCAGCGCGGCGGCCACTGCCCCGGCAGGCACCAGCGCACCTGTGGCCACCAGCGCGCCCCTGGCCCTGCCCACAGCCACCCCTGCGTCAGGCGGCGCGTCAGGCGGCGGCCCCTTCAACGCCGACCTCGCCGCCAAAGGATCGCAGCTCTTCACCAACCTCGGCTGCATCGGCTGCCACCAGGACACCGGCGTCGGCCTTGGCCCGAGCCTCAAGGGCGTGTACAATAGCACCGTCACTCTCTCAGATGGCAGCACAATCACCGCCGACGAGGCATACATCCACGAGTCTATCGTGAACTCGACGGCCAAGGTGGTGAAGGACTACAACCCGATCATGCCCGTCTACGGCAGCCAGCTGAAAGACGCTGAGGTGCAGCAGCTCGTCGAGTACGTCAAGTCCCTAGGAAGCGCAGGGAACTAACCAATGAGCACAACCGCCCTCCCCCAGAGCTATATGACCAACCGTGCGACCACCACGATCGAGTGGATCAAGTCGTGGCTGTTCACCGTCGACCATAAGCGCATCGCCATCCTCTACCTGCTGAGCATCAACTTCTACTTCCTGCTCGGCGGGATGGCGGCCTCCATGGTGCGTATCGAGCTCGTCACGCCCCAGGGCGATCTGATGTCGGCCGACATGTACAACCGCATGTTCACCCTGCACGGGGTGATCATGGTCTTCTTCTTCCTGATCCCGGCGGTGCCTGCGGTGCTTGGCAACTTCCTGGTGCCCCTGATGATTGGCGCCCGCGACCTGGCCTTCCCCCGGATCAACCTGCTGAGCTGGTACCTGTATATGGGCGGCGGCCTGTTCGCGCTGACCGCAGCTGTCTTCGGCGGCGTCGATACGGGCTGGACCTTCTACACGCCGTTCAGCAGCACCTACTCGAACTCGAATGTGATCCTGACGATCACCGGCGCGTTCATCATGGGCTTCTCGTCCATCCTGACCGGCCTGAACTTCATCGTCACCATCCACAAGATGCGCGCGCCGGGGCTGACCTGGTTCCGCCTGCCGCTCTTCATCTGGGCGAACTACGCCACCAGCCTAATCCAGATTCTGGCCACCCCAGTGCTCGGCATCGCCCTGCTGCTGGTGATGGTCGAGCGGCTCTGGCACGTCGGCATCTTCGACCCGGCCCTCGGCGGGGACCCGCTGCTCTTCCAGCACCTCTTCTGGTTCTACTCGCACCCGGCGGTCTACATTATGATCCTGCCCGCCATGGGCGTGATCAGCGAGCTGATCAGCACCTTCTCGCGCAAGCGCGTCTTCGGCTACGAGTTCATCGCCTTCAGCTCGATCGCCATCGCCATCTTGGGCTTCCTGGTCTGGGGCCACCACATGTTCGTGAGCAGCCAGTCGGTCTACTCCGGGCTGGTGTTCAGCTTCATCACCATGCTGGTGGCCATCCCCTCGGCGATCAAGGTCTTCAACTGGACGGCGACGCTCTATAAGGGCTCGATCTCGTACCGCACGCCGATGCTCTACGCGCTCGGATTCATCGGCCTGTTCATCATCGGCGGCCTGACCGGGATCTTCCTCGGCGTGGTCGCGGTGGACATCCACGTCACTGACACGTACTTTGTGGTGGCCCACTTCCACTACGTGATGGTGGGCGGCACGATTATGGCCTACCTGGGCGGCATCCACTACTGGTGGCCGAAGATGACCGGCCGGATGTACAACGAGGTCTGGGGAACCATCTCGGCCCTGGTCGTCTTCATCGGCTTCAACATGACCTTCTTCCCGCAGTTTGTGATGGGCTACCTGGGCATGCCCCGGCGCTACCACGTCTACCCCGAGGAGTTCCAGATCTATCACGTTATGTCAACAGCCGGCGCGTCCATCCTAGCGATCGGCTTCATCATCCCGATCATCTACCTGACTCTCTCGCTGCGCTACGGCAAGATCGCCGGCGATAACCCCTGGGACGCGCCCGGCCTGGAGTGGACGACGACCTCGCCGCCGCCAACCTACAACTTCGAGCAGACCCCGATCGTGACCGAGGAGGCGTACGCCTTCCACCCCGAGGCCGCTCACGAGGACGCTGAGAACTGGCGGCCGGGCAGCCCGCTGTAGAAGGGGCGGAGCAACGAGATTGTAGGGGCGGCTCCGCCGCCCCCACACCCCCGCCAGCAGGCGATACAGAAGAGGAGAGAAGCCTTGGCGACGACATCCCACGGGCACGGGCAGACCCCGGGGCTCCAGCACCACTTCGACACCCCCGGCCAGCAGAGAGAGGCCGCGACGCTGGGGATGTGGGCCTTCCTGACCACGGAGATCATGCTCTTCGGCGGGATCTTTATGGCCTACACGGTCTTCCGCTGGGCCTACCCGGAGATCTGGGCCACGGCGGCGACCCACCTGAACACGCCGCTGGCTGCGATCAATACGGTGGTGCTGCTGGTCAGCTCGCTCACCGTGGCCCTGGCCGTCCACGCCGCCCAGGAGGGCAATCGGCGGCAGGTCGTCACCCTGCTGCTGGTGACGATGGTGCTGGGCGCGAGCTTCCTGGGGATCAAGTTCACCGAGTACGGCGAGAAGTTCGCCCACTGCGCCGGGTACGCCAACCCGGTCGCCTGGATGACCGGCGGCGAGCGGCTGGCCGAGCCCGAGTGCCTGGTGCCGGGCACGGGCTTCCTCTTTCCGGCTGAGGCCAGCGCCAGCAGCGGCGAGGCGGCGGTGGCCGCCCAGCCCGGCATGAAGTCGCCCCACCAGCTCTTCTTCTTCCTCTACTTCTGCGCCACCGGGCTGCACGCCATCCACATGGTCATCGGCCTCGCCGTGGTCGGCACGATCGCATGGATGGCCAGCCGGGGCCGCTTCAGCCCCGAGTACTACACCCCCGTCGAGATCGGCGGGCTCTACTGGCACCTGATCGACATTATCTGGGTCTTCCTGTTTCCGCTCTTCTATCTGGTGTAGCATATGGCAAACACATATAGCGCGGCCCACGAGGGCGGACACGAGCACGAGGGACACTACGGCCACATCCCGCTTCGCACCTACTGGATGGTCTTTGGCGCGCTGATGGGGCTGATGGCGCTGACGGTCGGCGCGTACTACCTTGAGAAGCTGGTGCTCCCGCTGCCCGAGGTCGTCGCCGTCGGCATCGCGATGCTGATCGCGATCTGCAAGACGGCGCTGATCATGGTCTTCTTTATGCACCTGAAGGTGAGCAGCAAGCTGGCCCGGGTCTTCGCCGCCAGCTCCTTTGTCTGGCTGATGATCATGTTCACGATCATTATGGGCGACTACTTCGCCAAGGGCTGGCCGCCGCAGCAGGGGCCGCTCACCGCGCCAGCCTCCTATACCGCGCCCGCCGCACCCGCCGAGGGCTGGCTGGCTCTGTAAGACAGGGGACAGGGGATAGGGGACGGGGTTACACCAAGGGGTGCGACATTTACTGTCGCGCCCCTTGGTGTTTGGAGCGAGCTGGGGCATGGCTATTGCAACGCCCTGAGCGCCCCCGGCTGGCGACTAGAAGTCGCGTCAGCGGGGCGCGTTGCGCCGGGCGTCGGCCTGCGCCGACGCCGGAACCGACCGCGCAGGCGGGCGGCTGGCCGCAGGCCCCCGTGACGCGGCTTCAGCCGCCGGGCGACGCCGCACAGGGCGACTTTTGCGGTACTGCCTGTGATGGTATACATATACCTTACAATGCAGATACCCGCTTTGCGCAGCTCTCCTGATAGATGTCGCCTATGGCTCACGGCAGCACACACGACGAGAAGATCGTCCTAGCCCAGCTTATCGCCCGGCTTAACGCTGACCTCTCGCCTGAGGCAGTCCTCCGGGTTGTCTGCGATGAGGCTGCGCTCGTTCTTGGCGTCACGGGCGTTGTTGCCGGGATCTACGACGAGCAGCGGCGTGTGATCCGCTACACTGCTACCTATGGCGATGGTGGGCAGGCGTTGACCGACCTCATCCCACCCCCGGACGCCCCGGCGTCGCGCCAGCCCTCTGAGATGTGTGCAGAGCTTGGCCCGATTGGCATGGTTGGCCTCTGGCATGGTGATCTGCCGGTGGGTGCCCTGGCGATCAAGATCCCTGAGAATCATATCGGCCTCTCGGACTCCGAGGCAAATCTCCTGCGCGCCCTGGCCGATCTGGCTTCCCAAGCTATGGTTAATGCGATCCGGCTCGCCTCTGCACGCTCGCGCTTAGATGACCTTGAGGCGATCAATACGCTGAGCCGTGCCCTCGCCGAGACCCTCGACCTGGAGCGGATCTACGAGCTGCTGTATGATGTCGCCCTCAAGCTACTGCCCGAGGTGGCAGGTGCGATCTTCACATTGTTTGACGCTGAGCGACAGGAGATGATCTGTGCCTTCGCCATCCTCGACGGCGAGCGGCTTGACCCATCCGAGTTCCCACCGCTGCCGCTGGCCCCGCTGGGCGTGGGGTACCAAAGCAATGTGATCCACACCCGCCAGCCGGTGATCATCGGTGGCCTAGAGGAATCGAGCCAAGTTTCGACAGTATTTTACGTGGGCGATTCCGGCGCTATAACGGAATCGGTTCTCTTCGTGCCCATGCTCGCGCGCGAGCGGGTGGTGGGCGTGCTCCAGGTGCAGAGCTTCACCCCCGGCTGCTATGGCATGACCCACGCATCGATGCTCGGCCTGGCAGCGAACGTGGCCGCCGTGGCGATTGAGAACGCGCGCCTAGTGAATGATCTCCAGCGCTCGAATGACGAGCTGCTCCAGGCGTACGACAGCACGCTGGAGGGCTGGTCGCACGCGCTCGACCTGCGCGACGAGGAGACGCAGGGGCACTCGCAGCGCGTCACCGATCTTGCGGTTCGGCTGGCGCGGGCCGCCGGCATGAGCGATGAGCAGGTGGGCTATGTGCGCTGGGGGGCGCTGCTCCACGATATCGGCAAGATGGGCGTCCCCGACGCGGTGCTGCTGAAGCCCGGCAAGCTGGACGATGAGGAGTGGCGGCTCATGCGGCTGCACCCGGTCTACGCCTACAACCTGCTTGAGCCAATCACATTCCTGCGGCCGGCCCTCGACATCCCCCACTACCACCACGAGAAGTGGGACGGCACCGGCTACCCGCGCGGCCTGCGCGGCGAGGAGATCCCGCTGGCGGCGCGGATGTTCGCCGTGATCGACATCTGGGATGCGCTGCGCTCGGATCGGCCCTACCGCCCGGCGTGGGACGAGGAGCGGGTGCGCGCGCACATCCAGGGGCTGTCGGGCAGCCACCTCGATCCGGCGGTGGTAGATCTGTTCTTTCGGGTGATCGACGAGGGATCGTAGGGGCGGCTCGCGAGCCGCCCCTACGCCACGGCGGCGATGATCTCGGCGAGGGGCATGGCGTCGAGGCGGGGCATGATCAGGTTGGCCGGGGGCATGGCGATCTGGGCGGTCACTGCGCCAGGCACGGCCACCATCGGGCAGCCGGCGGCCGTGGCGGCCAGAATGCCGTTGGGCGAGTCCTCGAAGACCAGGCACTCAGATGGGGGCCTGCCGAGGCCCGCCGCCGCCGCCAGGAACAGGTCGGGCGCAGGCTTGGTGCGAGCCACATCCTCGGCGGTGCGCACACACACAAAGCGCCCGAGGATGCCGTGGCGACGCAGCCAGCCTTCAACCCAGCCCCGCCCGCTGCTGGAGGCCACGGCGCAGGGCAGCCCGGCCGCATCGGCCTGGTCGAGCAGCTCGGCCACGCCGGGGAGCAGCGGCTGGGCGGCGCTCAGCTCGTCCTTGATCTGGCGGCGGCGAGCCAGAATATCCGGGCCGAAAGCGCGCAGGTTCGCGCCCTGCGCCGGGTCGGCAGCCTCCACGAGGTCGATCAGGTGGGCCAGGGCGTCGAAGCCGTGGTTCGTGCCCAGCGCGCCCTGCCAGATATCTATCTCGATCACCTGGCCGTACTCGGCGTAGATCATCTGCCAGCTCTGGAGGGCCGGGCTCTCGGTGTCCACAATCAGGCCGTCGAAGTCGAGGATGAGGGCGGTGATCGGGAGTCGGGAATCAGGGGTCGGGAGTCGGGGGGCGGGAGGCCGAGGCTCTGCGGGCATAAGGATACTCCTCACATGTCCGACGTTAGCTCCGGCACCGACTCCTGACTCCCAGCTCCCGACTCCTGAATCCGCTCGACCAGCCCGTCCTTCAGGTGGATGATCCGGTCGGCAAAGCGGGCGACGGCCATGTCGTGGGTGACGAGCAGCATGGTCAGGCCCTCCTCGCGCACGAGGCGCTGGAGCAGGGCCATGATCTCGCCGCCGGTGCGCGAGTCGAGGTTGCCGGTGGGCTCGTCGGCCAGGAGCAGACGCGGGCGGTTGGCCAGCGAGCGGGCGATCGCCACGCGCTGCTGCTCGCCGCCGCTCAGCTCAGATGGCCGATGGTCGGCGCGGGCGGCCAGGCCGAGCTGGCCGAGGATCTCGATCGCGCGGGCCTTGCGCTGGGCCGGGGGCGCACCCGCCAGCATCAGCGGCACGGACACATTCTCCCAGGCCGACTTGATCGGCAGCAGGTTGAAGCTCTGGAAGATAAAGCCCAGCGTGTCCCGCCGGTAGGCCACCAGCTGCTTGTCGCTGCTGCCCCCCAGCTCCAGGCCATTCACCCAGACCTCGCCAGAGCTCGGGCGCACCAGCCCGCCGATCAGGTGCAGCAGAGTACTCTTGCCGCTGCCGCTCGGCCCGACCAGCGCCACGAACTCGCCTGCCTGGATCGTCAGATCCACACCGCGCAGCGCGGCCACGCTCGTCTTGCCCATCTGGTAACTGCGGGCGAGGGCAGTGGTTGTGATCAGTGGTTCTGTCATAGCTCTCGGTATTGTATCGCATTCTGTGGGGCTTCGCGCTAACAAAAATCTTTGGGGGTGGCGAAGCCAACCCCCAAACTCGCCAGGCGGCGACGTTGCAACAGTACTGATCGTTCTACAACTGCTAGTGGACACGTTAACGTACTAGTGGTACCATAGGGAAACTCTGGATAAACCTGCGCCCATTTTCCTTGTGTGCCCCCATGGGATATCACGAACATCAGCAGCGTGCCCGTGTCGAAAGCTCCGAGCCGATTCGCTGTGGTATCGTTACCATCAGCGATACGCGCACGTTCGAGACTGACACAAGCGGGGCCACGATCCGCGCTGCGCTCACACAAGCTGGCCATGATGTGGTAAGATATGAGGTAGTTCGCGACGAGCCAACACAGATCGTTGAACTTGTTTGCTCCCTTACGTCTGAAGGCTGCAAACTCATCATTACCAATGGTGGCACCGGCATCGCTCGCCGCGATAACACTATCGAGGCGATCGAACGCCTACTCGAAAAGCGCCTGCCGGGGTTCGGCGAGCTGTTTCGCATGCTCTCGTATGACGACATCGGGCCAGGCGCGATGCTGTCGCGGGCGACCGCAGGAACCTACAGCGGATCATTGATATTTTGTCTCCCTGGATCCACCGCCGCTGTCCGCCTCGCTCTGGAAAAGCTGATCATGCCCGAGCTGTCTCATCTTATATGGGAGACGGTGCGCCAGTGATGCGATAGTTGCAGTTTTCTGGTATAGTGTGAGCGTCGCAGCGTCTACACTGCCGTTCTCCGCGTAGCTGTGTAAGGAGCCAGAGAGCCCATGACGAGCGTAGAAGCATTCCGTGGCCTGCACTACCCTAATAAGATTGGCCGCCTAACCTTCCTGTCGCTCGAAGAGGTGATGGGGCAAAATGGTGTGAAGGCGCTGCTTCGACTGGCCGACCTGCCGCAGTATCTGGATGCGTATCCGCCAAACGATCTGAAACGTGAGTTTCCGTTCGAGGCGATCTCAGCAACGTCGGTCGCCCTTGGTACGATGTATGGCCCCCGTGGCGCTCGCGGCCTTGAGCTGCGCGCCGGTCGTGTCGCCTTCTCGCTCGGCCTCAAGGAGTTCGGCCCGCTCTTGGGCATGGCCGACCTGGCGCTGAAGCTGATGCCGATCACCATGAAGCTGAAGATCGCGCTCAATGCTACGGCGCAAACCTTCGACCGCTTCAGCGATCAGGCCAGCCACGTCGAGGAAGAGCGCGGCCAGTTCGTCTACCACATCACCCAGTGTTCGAACTGTATCGTCCGCCCCGAACCCGGCCCCGTCTTCTATGTCGCCCGCGGTATTATCGAAGAGGCTACCGCCTGGGTCTCTGGCGGACGGCGCTTCGCCGTCGAGCAGTGTAGCTGCATGGCCCAAGGCGCATCCTCGTGCAGCTTCACCATCGGCAAAGAGCCCCTTGAGTAATTGCAGATTGTAGATTGCAGATTGCAGATTGCGTTCTAGTATCTGCAATCTGCAATCTACAATCTACAATCTGCAATCTGCAATCGCTATGCGCTGGCTCGCCCTCAAGCTCATTCGGTTCTACCAGGTCGCTATCTCCCCGTGGACGCCACCGAGCTGCATCTACACCCCCACATGCTCGCAGTATGGCTTTGAGGCAATCAGTAAGTATGGCTTCCTGAAGGGCGGCTGGCTTGCGGTGAAGCGCATTCTCCGCTGTCACCCCTGGGCTGCAGGCGGCCACGACCCTGTGCCGTAGATCTGCCCCCCTCCGCGCAACTTTCTCCCCCTGTCCATCGTCATAGCCCCAGAAGATGGCATACACCCATCTCGGCCAATGGGCTAGTATTCAATCGGCCATCGGCTTGATGTGGTGGGGCGATATCCATGGCATACTCCAGGTGTGCCCCATCTGACGACGACGGCGCATATGCGCCAGGAGAACGTAAACGGTGGCAGAACCATCCCGCGAATTGATTGCCCTCGCCCAGCAGGGTAACTCACAGGCGCTCACCCAGTTGCTACTTAGCCAGCAGCACTACGTCTATAGTATTGCGATGAGCGTGCTGAAGAACCCCGAGGACGCCGCTGACCTGACCCAGGATTCATTCATCAGGCTGTTTCGTGCGCTGCCGCAGTATAACGGCGAGAGCCGCTTCACCACATGGCTCTATCGGCTGGTGGTGAACCTCTGTCGTGATGAGCTGCGCCGCCGCGGGCGCCAGGTTCAGATTGCCTCTCCGGCGGCTGAAGATGAGGAGATCGATCAGGTCTCCAACATCGCCGACGACGACCGCTGGACGGATCCGGCCCAGGCGCTCGACTCGCGCGAGATGCGTGAGCAGGTTCGTCACGCACTCAGCCAGCTTGAAGAGCACTACCGACTGGTGCTAACGCTCTACTACTTCGAGGATATGAAGTACACCGATATCGCGTCTATCCTTGATGTTCCGCTCAATACCGTGAAGAGCCACATTCGGCGGGGCAAAGAGCGGCTGGCAATTATTCTGGAGACTCAGGAGCAGCCCCCGGCTGCCCGTGTGGCGCAGATCCCACAGAGTCAGCCGCAGAGCCAGCAGCCTCGCATCGCGCCGCTTAACCTAATGTTCCGCTTGGCTGGGAGGTAAGACAATGAACACGACACCTGAGCTACCACCCCGCGAGCCAGAGAATACCCTGGATCAGATCTTGCGCCAGGAGTTGCGCTGGGAGGCACCCTCAGCCCTCACGGCCCAGCTGCTCGCCCTGGTGCCTGGCGCGCCTGTGACGAACCTGCTGCCACCAATGCGCCCGAAGTCCTGGTATAGTATGCTGGTACTGGTGCTAACGGCGGTGGCGATCGGGCTATCCCTCGCTGTCGCATGGCAGCTCTATAGCCTTATCGGTGCTGAGCTGGGCCTTGGGGCGATCCTCGTGCAGCTTCGCGATGCCCCGGCGGTTGGCCTACAGCGGCTCTACGAGGCACTGCCCGCATCGCGCCAGTTTGTCGCCCTGCTGGTCGCTGTCCGTGATCAGCTGCACTGGCTGCTTCTCGCCATTGTGTTGTGGCTGGCGCTCGACGGCTGGCAGCCTCGCCGCCGCCCCCAGCGCACAACCTCGTAAGATCATTCAGACACACAAAAAGCCCGACGCCTGAGGCGTCGGGCTTTTTGTGTGTCTTTAGATCCGCTCGCGGGCGCGGTGTAGACGCCAGGTTCGCAGAAGCAGAGTCATTCCCATGAGCAGAACACCGCTAACGGGCACGCCCCCGCTTGTCTCTGGGAGCGGCACCTGCGCCTGCGTCGGAGCCGCCGCGCCTGCCACATCAGTCGGCGCAATGGTGGGTGTGAGGGTCGGCGTCGGATCTTGGGCCGACCCTAGGAGCCCTCCCGAGACGGTGGAGGTAGCGGTGGCCGTCGCTACTGGCGAGGGTGTCGCTGTAGCGGTGGCCGTTGTCGTCGGCTGCCCCTGGGCCGCCCCGACAACCAGCACACTGACGATGTTTGAGAAGATCGGTGAGCTGACACCCTCATACTGGAGCTGGCCCTGCGCTACCAGCAGGGTGCCCGCGTTCACGTCGCCCTTTATCTTCGAGGAGATCGTCACCTCTGCGCCCTCGCCTGGTGCAAGTTGATCAATGACGTAGCGCACCTCATTGCCTGCGACGGTCGGGTCTGCGCTGCGGTCGGCCTTGGCCCCCAAAACCTGCAGGTTATTCGGGAGCACGCTCAGCAGCGAGACATTGCGCAGATTATTGGCACCGTTCGAATCTGCCGCACGCGTGTTGCGGATCACCAGCGTAAAGTTTACCTCCTGGCCCGGGTAAGCGCTTCCCCAATCGCTCCCGATCCGGAAGAACAGCTCGCTTGATGCGACGCTTGTTGCGCTGGTGACACCTGTCGCGCTCGGCTGTGCTGTGGCAGCGCTCGTGCTGGTACGAAGCGACGCTGGCGGGCGCACAACGGCGGGCCGGACTACCACCGGCTGCGTCGTAGGCGGCTCGGTGGGCACCGCTGGCTCAGGGGTCGGCGGCGCCGGCGGCGGTGGCGGCGTCTCCGTAGGATTGGGCTTACTACTGGAACTGCCGCCGCCGCCGCCGCCACCGCCGCTCGGTGGTTTCGGTGTGTTTGTGGGTTGTGAGGGTGGGGTAGTGGGTTGCTGCGGCCCGATGGTATTGATCGCCGTAGGTGTGTTGATCACCGCCGTGCTGGTGTCCGCCGTGCCGACGGGGGTACTCGTCAGAACTACCGTCCCGACGACACGCACGCTTATGTTCCTAGAACTGCTGCCGCCGGCGCTCGCCACGTTCGAGATCACCGTGTCGCTCGGCGTAGAGGTTCGCACGCGAACCTGGATCGTCACTGAGGCCGGGTTTACATCGCGCAGGGTCAGCGTACAGTCCACAGACTGGCCTGTCGAGCAACTCCCTGCGCTGGTGCTGACGCTCAGCACCTCTAGGTTTGCGTCGAGGCTGTCGCTCATCTGCACCTGCGTATTTGTTGCATTGGTGGTGACCACCGAGATGCTGTAGCTGAAGCTCTGGCCGGGAGCTGCCTCAGACACCGATGCGATCTTAAAGACCTGTATTTGGCCGGGGACGGGCGTATTGGCTGGCACGGCGGTTGTGGCACCAGGCGCGGGTGTGTTGGTACTGACTGGCACGGCGGTTGTGGCACCAGGCGCGGGTGTGTTGGTACTGGCTGGCACGGCGGTTGTGGCACCGGGCGCGGGTGTGTTGGTAGGCACGGCGGTCGTGGCACCGGGCACGGGTGTGTTGGTCACGGGCCACGCAGTTGCAGTTGACCTCTGATCGAGCGATGGGCCGGTTGCGGTTGCTGTCTCTGGAGGTGGGGCGTCGGTAGGCACCGCAGTGGGCACGTCGGTGGGTGGGGCGTTTGTGGCTTGGAGATCGGGGATCGAGATGTTCGTATTCGTAGGCCGGGACATCGGTGGGCGGGACATCGGTGGGCGGGACATCGGTGGGCGGGACATCGGTGGGCGGGACATCGGTGGGCGGGACATCGGTGGGCGCATCAGCGGCACTTGTCTCACCGGCGGCGGGCTCCACACTCGGCGTGCTCTCCTGGGCCGGGGCCAGGGGCGGCATAATCCAGCGAGTCGCCTCAGCGTAGAGCGGGAACGCGATCATCAGCACGCTAAGCGTGATCAGCGCTACTTCCCATCCCGTCCAGCGGGCAGGGGCGCGGCCACGGCCATTTCGGGTTGGGGGGCGACCTTTGGCAGGCGGCTGCATAGCATCTCCTCGCTTCAGCTGCGCGGTCGGGCGCTGATGAGATCGGCGACCACAATCAGGCGCTGAGTATCCCAGTTTGTGCAGGTAATTAGGGTGAGCACAGGGGTTTGAGTCGGGTTCATCACCTCGATCTGGGTTGGCCATACGGCTTTGTTGGCGCGGACGCGGTAGGTGTAGCTCCACCCGCCGGTCTCGATCATTACATCATCGCCAGGCCGCAGATCTCCCAGATCACGAAAGACCCCGCCGCGCAGGCCGGCGTGGCCAGAGAGGACTGTGTTGCCAGTGTTGCCTGGCAGGGTGGTGCCGTGGTGATAGCCCGCTGCATAGTCGGCCACCTGCCAGGCACCGTCAATGACGAAGACCTCCTTCACTGGGGTGTCAACGCCGATCGTCGGCATGACCAGGCGCTGCGGGCGCGGGTCGGCTGTAGCGGGCATCGCCAGCACCTGCTGGGGGGACATGAAGTCTGACTCGGCTGGCGGGCTATCCATATCGGGCGTGGTAAAGGGCAGGGCCGGCAGGTCAATCGACACGGCGGGAGGGGCTGTGTCGGGCAGGCGCAGGGTCGGCGTAGAGGATGCGGGTTCCATCGCCGCCTGTGCGGGCTGTGCGCTGCGTAGCTCGTGGAGCCAGTCGCGACCGTAGCCGTCGGCTAGCCAGTACAGGAAGATGGCGGCGGCCGAGATCACCAGGGTGCGCTCGGCGATATGTAGGGCGTGATCGAGCCATGTGCGCAGCAGATAGGGGCGCAGGGCCACACGGCGCTGCTCTGCCGCCGAGTGGAGCCGGGCCGGGCGTAGCTGCTCGCGCCTTCGTGGCACGTCGCCGGCGAGGAGCGTATCGAGCAGGGCCAGATCCGTGTCGTCTGGCGACACCGCTGGCGTTGTCGGGCGATCTGCCACTGCTGCTCCTCAGGGTTGATGGGACAGGAAAATATGATCGGCGTCCGGTTGTCGCCAATCGCGATAAGTATACACGAGGCTACGCACAGATGCAATAGCCATATGCCTACACAATGGGCGATTCGCGCTCATTACAGCACGAGAGTGTAAAGCCAAGTGGAAAATCGAATGCCTAGCCTTCTAGCGCGGCGATGAGCCGATTAATGCCCTCGCGGAAGTCATCTGACCTCGTGATAGCGGAGATCATCAGGTGGGAGCCGGGCACTTCCCCGTAGTAGAAGCCTGGATGGGCGAGGACGCCGCTGTCCAGCAGGTGGAGGGCGAGCGCCTCCTCATATTCCCAGCCGTCTACAGAGGGGAAGAGGTAGTAGCCGCCATCGGGCGCGTTTGCGTGTAGGCGGGGGTGCCCCTCTAATGCGGCCAGGGCGTAGTCGAGGTTGAGCCGGACGCGGGCGGCCATCGCATCAACAAAGGGCGTCCCCTCGGCAAAGATTCTTGGCAGCATATGCTGGGTTAGGCTATTGGCACCGAGAAAGGTGTCGTTGAGCAGCTCTAGACGCCCACCGTAGCTGGTCGCCGCCTGGCTCAGCGCTACCCATCCCAGCTTCATATCGGGCAGGGCGAAGAGCTTTGAGATGCCGTTCAGCGTGAAGACCGGCAGCTCGGGGTGCAGGGTAGCGAGGGGCGGGGCCGCTGGCGCGGCATAGTGGAATGGAGCGAAGACCTCGTCGCAGATCACAGGCAGCCCGAGTTGGCGCAGAGCCGCCACCGGCGTGCCCACAACCGCACCGGTGGGGTTATGTGGCGAGATGATCAGCACACCGCGGGTGCGCCGGTTGGCTGCGGCCAGGAGCGACTCGCCATCAATGCGCCAGCCTTCGGGTTCGATCAGCTCATAGGGGCGCAGCTCGATGCCGCGCAGGGCCGCCAGGTACTCGAAGAGCGGGTAGGTGACTGCCGGGGCCAGCAGGTTATCGCCCGGGTCGGCGAGCAGGGCGAAGAGTAGCCCGTATGCCTCGCTGGTGCTGGCGGTAATGAAGATGTCATCTTCGGGCAGGGCGAGGGTCGGGGTGCGCCCGGCGTAGTAGGCGGCGATGGCGGCGCGGGCGGGCAGGCTACCGCGCGGGTCGGGCGCGTAGCGCCGGGTGTCCCAGTAGCCCTCGGCTGCGGCGCGCAGGATCGCTGGCGGGAAGAGCAACCCCTGCTGAGTCGGGTTGCTGCTCGTCAGGTCGATGTAGCCGTCTCCAGCAGCGCGAGCTTGGCGGGCGATCTCCAGCGGATTCGGGCTCAAGTCGAGTTCGGTGTAGCAGCCGGGCATGACTATTCCCTGATTGCTGATTGCTGATTGCTGATTGCTGATTGCTAATTGGGGATATTATCTCATATGCTCACTGCCCAAGATGACAAATTTGGCAGTAGAGCAGAAGTAACGCTGTCACCCTGAGCGAAGCGAAGGGTCCCGGTCGGGATTCTTCGCTTCGCTCAGAATGACAGGACGCTTCACAGCGTTACTTCTGCGGTATTGCCAAATTTGGTACCTATCGCCTACTTGAAACCGCAGGACGAAGATCCTACAATAGATAGTAGAATATGAGGTTGGTGGGGCTGGTCACTCATTGCACGTCGGATCGTACTCGGCAGCACGTGCCCGGCCTACAATCTGCAATTTACAATCTGCAATCTGCAATCACCCAGGGAGCCTGCCGTGCCAGACGTACTCAACCTTGTAGATCACGGTCTGCTCAATCACACCCCTCCACGCCGGCTGCCCTTCTTCTTCCTGCCGAATCTGATCGGCGAATACCTGCTTGAGCGTCCGCCACGTTTCTACCTCGACCCGATCCTGATCAGCGGCATCATCGCCTCGGTGATGATGATCTTCCTCCACGCCCCGGCGATCTTCTGGCTGATCCTGGGCACGATCCTGGCTCTGCGCGTGGTGGCCGTCTGCTGGCAGATCTACCGCGATGTGCGCGAGGACTACCTGCTGATGCGGTATGGCATTGTTACGAGCGCCCATGTGATGGGTGTGCGCACCTGCCGGGACGCCGGCGGCGCGCTCTCGGGGGCCTATGTAGACTGTGTGATTCCGATCTCGCAGCGGCGCACGTCGGTGGGCAGCGTCTGGATGCCCGATGCCAGTGAGGCTATGCGGATCGGCCAGGTCGGGCGCCTGAGTGTGCTCTGCCTCACCCGCTCGCCCGGCGCGTGGCGTCTGCGCGAGGGCGATGGCCCTCACCTGCGCTATGAGCCGGCCGGCGGCGAGTGAGTCACGGAGTCGGGCGTCAGGAGTCTGGAGTCGGTGGTAGGGCCTTGAACGCCTTCTAAAAACAGAGGAGAGCAGGCAGTTCGCTGCCTGCTCTCCTCTTTATAAAGGCCGAGGGAAGGCTTCAGGGTACTTTACGGTTTGGTGTCGCGCATGGCTTTTTGATGCGACGGGGCCGGCTCCTGACTCCCGACCCCCGAACCCTATCTGATGCTATAATGGCGCGGCCCCGACGCCATGCGCATAGATGAAGGAGGATATATGCAGCGCACTGTGATCAGCACCCAGGACGCGCCCGCCGCGATCGGCCCGTACTCGCAGGCCGTCCGCGCCGGCGACCTGATCTTCCTCTCTGGCCAGCTCCCGGTCGACCCGGCCAGCGGCCAGATGGTTGAGGGCGATATCGCCGCGATGACCCGCCAGATCTTCGCCAATATTTCCGCTGTGCTCGCCGCCGCTGGCAGCTCTCTGGAGAAGGTCGCCAAGGTGACGGTCTTCCTCGCCGACATGGGCGACTTCGCCGTGATGAACGCGGCCTATGCCGAGTTCTTCCCCGCCGAGCCGCCGGCCCGCTCGACGGTGCAGGTGGCCCGCCTGCCCAAGGATGCCCGTATCGAGATCGAGGTGATCGCCCTTGGGTGATTGCAGATTGTAGATTGCAGATTGCAGATTGCGCATCCTCGCCCCCTCCCCTCGCGGTACATGCTTTGATGTATCGAAGTGCGAGGGAGGCGCGGATGGATGATCCGAAGGATGACAAGCGATCTGCGTGGTGGCAGGCGGCGCGCTGGCTGGCCCTGATGGTCGTGTGTCTGCTGGCGGTGGCATGGGCGCAGCGGCCCGATGGGCGGCTGCATGTCTACTTTCTCGACACGCCCGGCGATGCGCTGCTGGTGCAGACGCCGACGGGCCGCTTCACGCTGATCGATGGCGGGGGCGACCCGACGCTGATGGCGACGACTCTGGGGCGGCTGATGCCCTTCTGGCGGCGCGACCTGGCTGCGGTGGTGCTGACCCGCGCCGACGGCGCGCATATGCCGGGTGAGGTGGCCGCCCTGGCCCGCTACCGCCCCGATATTGTGCTTGGCCCGCCGGGGATGCCCTCGGGCGGCGTCGCAGGCGAGTGGCTCCGGCTGGTCGGGGCGCAGGGTGCGCCGCTTCGCGCCCTGCGTCCCGGCGGCAAGATCGACATAGGCGGAGGGGCGGTCTTGTCTGTGCTCGGCGTGTCGTCGGGCGAGGAGGGCGGCGCGGTGCTGCTGATCGAGTACGGGGCGGCGCGTGTGCTTATCCACGGCGGCGGGCCTGCTGGCGACGCGGCGGCAGAGCTGGCAGCGGGCAGGCCGCTGGCCGCGATTGCCTACCCCTGGCAGCGCAAGTTCGATACGCCTCTGCTGGCGGCCCTGCGCCCGCGCGCCGTCGTCTTTGCCAGCGCCTACGAGGCCGACGAGCCGGCCCTGATCAGCTACGCCGAGCGCCGCCTGATCAGCCCCGGCCTCTACCACGAGAAGAATGACGGCACGATCGAGCTGATCAGCGATGGGAGAAGGATCTGGTTTGCGACGCAGCGCTAGCGCTGCGTCGCAAACCAGATGAGCAAGACAGGTAGAGATTTCTGCGCATCTATATCATCATCGCTATCCTGGTCGGGGTGCTGATCGCCGCCGCCGTGGGCGCGCTGCTCTGGCGGCGCTTCTACCGAGATGATCCGGGGAACGCGGCGCGGCGGATCTTTAAGAACAGCGCCGTCACTTTTGGGCTGCGCCTGCTGGTGCGCGGCCTCGACACGGTCGTGCTGTTTGTGCTGGTGGGCTCGCTGGCCCCTGCCGAGGTGGGCACCTATAGCCTGGCCGCCCTGCTGGTGGCCCAGTACCTCGGCACCTTCAGCGAGTTTGGCCTGGGCGTGCTGCTCACCCGCGAGGTGGCCCGCGACCCCGACGCGGCGCCGAGGCTGTTTGGGGCTACCCTGAGCCTGCGCCTGCTGCTGGTGCTGGCCGGGGCGGTGCCGGTGGCCCTGCTGGTGATCGGCGGCTACGCCTTGCTCGGACGGCTTGGGCTGGGCGAGCCGCTCACCGCTGGGGGCCAGGCGGCGATCTGGGTGCTGCTGCTCACGCTCATCCCTAGCGCCTACTCGGGGGCGGTGACGGCGCTCTATAACGCCAGCGAGCGCATGGAGGTGCCCGCTCTGATCGAGGTGGTCACGGCGGCGATCAGCTTCCTGGCCCGGATCAGCGTACTGCTGCTGGGCTGGGGTGTCCTTGGCCTGGCCTGGTCGGCGGTGGGCGTGAGCAGCCTGACCGCCGTGGTCTTCTTTATGCTTCAGACGAAGGCATTCTTCCGGCCATCGCTATCGTGGGATCGGGCGATCATCGCCCCGCTGGTGCCGCTGGCCTTCCCGCTGATGCTGAACAATCTGCTCAGCGCGGTCTTCTTCCGCTTCGATATGTTTATCGTGCGCGGCTTCGGCGGCGCGCGGGCCGACGCGCTGGTGCAGCAGTACGCGCTGCCCTACCAGCTGCTCAACATCGCGCTGGTGCTGCCGCCCGCCGTCACCTTTGCGGTCTTCCCGCTGCTGGCCCGGCGGGCCGCCGGCGAGCGGGCAGCCATGGCCGACGCCCAGCGGCGCACACTCCAGCTGCTGCTGCTGGTGGCCTTCCCGCTGGCCATGGGCATGTGTGTGCTGTCGAGCGACCTGGTCTGGATCTTCGCCCGGCGCAACTTCGCCGAGTACTTGCCCTCGGTGACGGTGCTGGCCATCCTGGCATGGTTCCTGCCGCTCTCCTTCGCCAACGGGCTGCTCCAGTATGTCCTGATCGCGGTGAACCGGCAGGCGGCGATCACGCGGGCCTTCGTGATCGGGGCGGCTGTCAACCTGGCGCTGAACCTGGCGGCTATCCCGGCGGCCAGCCTGCTGCTCGGCCGGCCCGAGTGGGGATTGTACGCCGCATCGGCGATCACCATCCTCTCCGAGCTGGTGCTGTACCTGGTCTTCCGGCCGCTGCTGGCGGGCGAGGGGCTGGCCCCCGGCGTGGCCCGGCTCTCGTGGCGGCCGCTGCTGGCATCCCTGGCCATGGGCGCGGCGATGCTGGCGCTGCGCTGGCCGCTCGGCGCGCCCATCGGCACCGCCGCAGCCATCCTTGTCGCGCCGCCCGTGTACGCCCTGGCGCTCTGGCTGCTGGGCGGGGTGGGGGCGGAGGAGCGGGCGCTGGCGAGGCGGATTATGGGGCGGGGGTAGGGGCGCATTGCGATGCGCCCCTACCCCCGCCCCATAATCCTGATATTCTTGTGCCCGGCAGGCACATGCCGCACTGGTTCTGCTGTGGCGCGGCTACGCCGCGCCGCAGCAGAACCAGTTTTTTTGTGGGAGAGCGAAGCTCTCCCACACCCTCACGGTGCGCAGTGTTGTTGCTCGCAACAAAAATCCTGATATTCTCCTCACACTCCCTTCAGATCCTCACGAGCACCACACGATCCGCTCGTCATTCCCTATGGCGTCCCCGTGCGCTATAGTGGTGGCACGATAGATGCAACGCACAGCGAGAATGGGTTGGAAGTTGTCATCTCATGTTAGGCGGTACATCGCTCTAAACAAGGAGGAGCGTATGATGCTCGGAACACTTCGGCGGCGCGGCGGCGCGGTTGTCGCCGCTGTGATGCTCGGCGCCCTGGCCCTGACGGCCCTTCCTGTTGGCGCGGCCCCCTTCGACGGGAACCGCAGCCACTTCGCGGATCCGGGGTTTGGCACGGTCTGGACGCGCACCGACAGCGAGAGCGTGCGCGGCGGTCGCAGCTGGTACTGGGGGCCTGAACCCTGGTTTGACTACGCCGAGTTCTACCGCGAGGGCGAGAACAGCCTGCGCACCGTGCAGTACTTCGACAAGGCCCGCATGGAGCTCAATAACCCGGCCGACCGCTCCAGCAACGCGGGTGTCACCAACGGCCTGCTGGTGAAGGAGCTGGTGAGCGGGCGGGTGCAGCTTGCCAATAACCCCTACGACTATGACCAGCGCGAGCCGGCCGATGTGCCGGTGGCGGGCAACCCGCGCAGCGCCAACGATAGCTCGCCCGGCTACGGGGCCTTCGCGGGCGTGGCCACGATCGAGAACGGCTACCGCGACCTGCAGCGGCTCGGCGAGACGGTGTCCACCACCCTCGATCGTAGCGGCAACCTGGGGTTGAACCCTGCCCTGGCCCTGCCAGAGACGAAGATCGTCCAGTACAACAGCGTCACCGGCCATAACATCCCCCAGGTGCTCTGGGACTTTATGAACCTGCGGGGCAAGATCGACACCGGCCGGGTGGAGAGTGGCCCGGTGGTGGACTGGCTCTTCGCCATGGGCCTGCCGATCACCGACGCCTACTGGACGCGGGCGCAGGTGGGCGGCGAGACGAAGGATGTGCTGGTGCAGCTCTTCGAGCGGCGCGTGCTGACCTATGTGCCGACGAACCCGGCGGGCTACAAGGTGGAGATGGGCAATGTGGGCCAGCACTACTTCCAGTGGCGCTACCCGCACCTGGGCACGCCATGGGCCGCGCCCGAGGCGAGCCTGCCCCTGGTCTATGCCTCGGACATCGATACCGGCGGCAAGTACTGGGAGCTGTACATGGCCACCTACAACGGCGGCGGCCACCGCATCAGCCAGAACGCCCAGGAGACCGTGGCCTTCTCGTGGCGGCGCAGCTGGGACCCCGGCCAGGTTCGGCTGCTGGTCGACTCGCGGCGCAGCAACGCGCAGTTCCGCCAGATCTACGAGTTCGACCCGCCCGCCTTCTATGACGGTGACTACGCATGGAACGCCGGCGTGCGCCGGCTGAGCTATAGCGACGGCACGCAGCCGCCACCGAACGGCCCCTGGCCGGGCTACCTGCCCAATGGCACGGCGAACGACTACAATGCCAGCTACTCGCCCGACGGCACCAAGATCGTCTTTGTGAGCGACCGGATGGGCGGAGGCGGGCAGGAGCTGTTCATTATGAACCCGAGCGCCAACAGCCCGACCCAGCTCACCGGCGAGGGCTGCGTAAACGAGACCCCGACATGGTCTCCTGACGGCCGGCGGATCTACTGGGCGAGCAACTGCGACGGCGACTTCGATATCTACCGCGCCGACATCGCCTACAACAACGACACGACGTGGGGCGTGGACGCGCACCTGGTGAACACCGTCAACCTGACCAATAACCAGAGCGACGACCGCTACGCACGGGTGTCGCCGGATGGCAAGACGATCGCCTTCTCCGGCAACCGCGAGGGCAACTGGAACGTCTACACGATCAACACGGAGAATGGCGGGGGCGAGCGCACGCTGACGATCAGCCTAGCCAATGACGATGCGCCGACCTGGTCACCAGACGGCGTGTGGCTGGCCTTCGCCAGCGACCGCGACGGCGACTACGAGATCTACACGATGAGGTTTGATAGCAGCAACGTGGCCCAGATCACCAACAACGCGGCGCAGGACCGCTGGCCGCTCTGGGCGCAGTAGAATTACACCCAAAAGGGGCCGGCGCAATGCGCCGGCCCCTTTTGGGTTTGAAGGGGGAAGCTAGAACTTGACCTGGAAGGCCGCCTTGCCCGCGTACTTCGCGGCGCCGCCGAGCTCCTCCTCAATGCGCAGGAGCTGATTGTACTTGGCGATGCGGTCGGTGCGGGCGGGCGCGCCCGTCTTGATCTGGCCGGCATTGGTGGCCACCACCAGGTCGGCGATGGTCACATCCTCGCTCTCGCCGGAGCGGTGCGAGACAACCGCCGTCCAGCTGTTGCGCTGGGCCAGCTGGATGGCCGACAAGGTCTCGGTGAGGCTGCCGATCTGGTTGAGCTTGATCAGGATGGAGTTGGCGGCGTTCTCGTCGATCGCCTTCTGGAGGCGGGTGACGTTGGTGACCAGGAAGTCGTCGCCGACCAGCTGGACCTTATGGCCGAGCTTCTGGCGCAGCAGCTTCCAGCCCTCCCAGTCGTCCTCGGCGATGCCATCCTCAAGGGAGATCAGTGGGTAGCGGGCGGCGATATCAACCCAGTAGTCGACCATCTCGGCGCTGGAGAGCACGCGGTTGTCGCGGGTGAGGTGGTACTTGCCGTCCTTATAGATCTCGGTGGTGGCCGGGTCCATGGCCAGCATGATCTGCTCGCCGGGCTTATAGCCAGCCTTCTCGATCGCCTCCATGATCACCTGGAGCGGGGCCTCGTTGGAGGGCAGGCTGGGGGCGAAGCCGCCCTCGTCGCCGACGGTGGTGGCCAGGCCACGGTCGTGGAGCACCTTCTTAAGGCTCTGGTAGATCTCGGAGCCCCAGCGCAGCCCCTCGCGGAAGCTCTCGGCGCCGACCGGCATCACCATAAACTCCTGGAAGTCGGTGGAGTTGGAGGCGTGCTGGCCGCCGTTCATGATGTTCATCATCGGCACGGGCAGCGTGTGGGCGAAGACCCCGCCGAGGTAGCGGTAGAGCGGCAGGCCGAAGGCGGCAGCGGCGGCCTTGGAGGTGGCCAGGGAGACGCCGAGGATGGCGTTGGCACCGAGCCTGCCCTTGTTGGGGGTGCCGTCGAGGGTAATCAGCTCCTGGTCGATGCCGATCTGGTCGGCGGAGTCCAGACCCTCCAGGGCCTCGGCGATATCGCTGTTAACGAACTCCACCGCCTTGAGCGTGCCCTTGCCGCCGTAGCGGGACTTGTCGCCGTCGCGCAGCTCCAGGGCCTCGTGGGCGCCGGTGGAGGCACCGCTGGGCACGATCGCCCGACCAACGTCGCCGCTCTCCAGACGTACATCCACCTCAACCGTCGGGTTCCCTCGCGAGTCGAGCACCTCGCGGGCGATAATTTCCTCGATCAGAGTCGACATAACTTCTCCGATTTACATAGTCTTATCAGTGGGCGAATGCCAGTATAGCATAGAACCCGCATGCCCCTTGGGCATGCGGGTTCTATGCTAGGTGGGGTTTGGGGAGGGTAAAACCCTCCCCAAAATCGTCTCACCCGTCAGGGTGGCTGGGCCGCACCGCGAGCACCGGCAGCGTCCCGCCACGGATGATCTTATCGGCCACGCTACCGAGGATGGTGGTGGCTATGCCGCTGCGCCCACGGGTGGCCATGGCGATCATGTCGGCGCCGCGCTCCTCAGCGGCGGTAAGGATAGCGCGGGCGGGGCTGTCGGCGGCCACGACGACGCTGTGGGTTGGGTGCCCGCCTGCCAGCAGCTCGGCGGCCAGGCGGCTCAGGTAGAGATCGGCCGTGTCTCGCTGCTCGGTGACGCTGCTCTCGTGGGAGCGGTACTCGATCGGGCTGCCGAGGATGTTGGCGGGGTGGCCCTCGACCACCCGCAGCAGCGTCAGCTCGGTGCCGTCGTGGCCAGCCATCGCCACAGCGTGGGGCAGGATCTGCTCGGCCAGGGCCGATCCATCGAGCGGCACGAGGATGTGCCGGAAGGGAGTCGCCGCCACAGATATGGGCGTGGGGCGCAGCAGTAGCATGGGCACGTGCAGGCTGCGCAGCAGCGCCTCGGCCACGCTGCCCAGCCAGAGCTGGGTGAACCCGCTGCGCCCGTGGGTAGTGAGCACCAGCAGGTCGGCGTCGATCTGCTGGGCGTAGCTGGATAGGCTGAAGGCGACCGGGCCATCAAGCCGGGCGATGGTCGGCTCGGGGATGATGGGAGTCACACCCGCCGCCGCTTGGCGCAGGTAGGACAGCTCGTGCTCGGCGGCGAGCGAGCGTAGCTGCTCGTCGATCACTGGCAGGCCCTCGATCGTGATCGGGGCAGTGGTGTAGGGCGAGTGGACGTGAACCAGGTGGAGCGTGGCTGGGCTGCCCTGAGCCAGGCGGGCCGCCACCGCAAGCGCCTGCTCGCTCACAGGCGAGCCATCGAGGGGGACGAGGATGGTATGGAACATGGCTCAACTCCTTCGTTGTGTCAGTTCCCAGAAAGACACATCTCTAGTATACCCCACCGCGCTGTCTGTGCTGGTATTTCCTTCTATCCATCTGGTGGTACATGTGCTACCCCACGCCTTTGTCTTGCTTGACGATTCCTAGAGCCTATGGTATGCTCTCGAAGGTCGTCAATTGTAAAGGTTGCACATACCGATGGCTTCCCTGTTTGTAAACATCCTCCTTATTAGTGGTCTGGTACTCCTCCTTATTGGGTGGAGCAAGAACCATTTGGGAGGGGAAGCGTAGCGACCCGGTACAGCAGCGAGACTGAACCTCCCACGGAAACGCGGGGGGTTTTTTTCATACGCCGCGAGCCCTGGCGCAGCGCCTCGCGCCTGGGCAAGCCACAGCGCGGTGGGCGGCGGCGCACATCCCCACTGTGGGGCATTGTTCGGTCGGCAGCACTTCTCCCCCATCTATGGCGCTCCGGGAAGCTCATAGCAGTTTGTAGGCCGCCAGTGTGGCGGCGCGGACATCCGACAGGCTGTACCGCCTAGTTTCGCATTGCGTCAAAAGGGTTGGCTATGCGATCAGACACGATCAAGCGCGGATTCGAGCGCGCCCCCCACCGCAGCCTGCTGCGGGCCACCGGCCAGATCAAGGACGAGGCGGATTTCGGCAAGCCCTTCATCGCTATCTGTAACTCCTACATCGACATTATCCCCGGCCACGCGCACCTCCAGGAGTTCGGCCTCGTGGTGAAGGAGGCGGTGCGCGCCGCTGGCGGCGTGCCCTTCGAGTTCAACACGATCGGCGTGGACGACGGGATCGCCATGGGCCACGACGGCATGCGCTTCTCGCTGCCCTCGCGCGAGCTGATCGCCGACTGTGTGGAGACGGTGATCTCCGCCCACTGCTTCGACGGGATGGTCTGTATCCCTAACTGCGACAAGATCGTCCCCGGTATGCTGATGGGGGCGGCCCGCGTGAACATCCCGACGATCTTTGTCTCCGGCGGCCCGATGGCCGCCGGTGTTGATGAGGATGGCAATAAGTCGGATCTGATCACCGTCTTTGAGGCGGTGGGCAAGCGCGCCTCTGGCAAGATGACCGACGAGCAGCTGCTCAAGCTGGAGCAGATCGCCTGCCCCACCTGCGGCTCCTGCTCGGGCATGTTTACCGCTAACTCGATGAACTGCCTCTGCGAGGCGCTCGGCATCGCCCTCCCTGGCAACGGTACGATCCTGGCCGTCGCCCCCGAGCGCCACGACCTGGCCCGCAGGGCCGCCGCCCAGATCATTGCCCTGGTCGAGCGGGATCTGCGCTTCCGCGATATCGTCACCGCCGATGCGATCGATAACGCGATGGCCCTCGATGTGGCTATGGGCGGATCGACCAACACGGTGCTGCATGTGCTGGCCCTGGCCCGCGAGGCTGGCCTCGACTACCCGGTCTCCCGCTTCAACGAGGTGTCCAACCGGGTGCCGCACCTGGCGAAGGTCAGCCCGGCATGGGACGGCCCGCGCCAGTGGCATATTCAGGATGTCCACGACGCCGGCGGCGTGCCGGCAATCCTGGCCGAGCTGGCCAAGAAGCCCGGCGCGCTCAAGCTGGATGCGCTGACGGTGATGGGCGGGACGCTGGGCGAGAGCCTGGCGGGCGTCGAGATCCGCAACCAGGAGTGCATCCGCCCGGCCAGCAACCCGCACACCGAGCGCGGCGCGCTGAGCGCCCTGTTCGGCAACCTGGCCCCCGAGGGCGGGATCATTAAGGTGGGCGCGGTCGAGCAGCACGAGATGAACTTCTACGGCCCGGCGCGCTGCTTCGACAGCGAGGAGGACGCCACCAACGCGGTGGTGAACGGCCAGATCAACCCCGGCGATGTGATTGTGGTGCGCTACGAGGGGCCGCGCGGCGGCCCCGGCATGCGCGAGATGCTCTCGCTGACCAGCATGGTCAAGGGCATCCCGGCGCTCTCTAGCACCACGGCGCTGATCACCGACGGCCGCTTCTCGGGCGGCACGCGCGGCCTCTGTATCGGCCACGTCAGCCCCGAGGCCGCCGAGGGCGGGCCGATTGGCCTGATCGCCGATGGCGATATGGTGACGATCGACCTCGGCGCGCGCACCCTGGCCGTCGATGTGAGCGATGAGGAGTTTGCGGCCCGCAAGGTTTCCTGGACGCCGCCCGCGCCCAAGTACCAGCGCGGCTGGCTGGCCCGCTACGCCCGTATGGTGACGAATGCGAGCAATGGGGCGGTGCTGGAATAACTATATTGCCTTGGTTGCGCACGGCTTTGCCGCGCGCAACCAAGGCAATATAAACAATTAGGAAGCTATTTACCGAGGAGAAGAGACGTATGTCAGAGACACGTACCGGCGCACAGGTGATGTGCGAGGCCCTTATCCGTGAGGGTGTGGATGTGATGTTCGGCGTCCCCGGCGGGGCGATCATGCCCTTCTACCACGCGATGTGGGAGTACCGCGAGCAGCTGCGTCACGTGCTCTGCCGCCACGAGCAGGGCGCCGGCCACGCCGCCGAGGGCTATGCCCGCTCCACCGGCAGGATCGGCGTCTGCATCGGCACCTCTGGCCCCGGCGTGACGAATCTGGTTACGCCGATCGCCGACGCGATGATGGACAGCACCCCGCTGCTGGCGATCTGCGGCCAGGTGTCCTCGACGGTGCTGGGCAAGGACGCCTTCCAGGAGACGGACATCACCGGAATCACCATGCCGATCACTAAGCATAACTACCTGGTGAAGCGGGCCGAGGATCTGCCCTATGTCTTCAAGGAGGCGATCCACATCGCCACCACCGGCCGCCCCGGCCCGGTGCTGATCGACATCACCAAGGACGCGATGCAGAAGAGCACCGTGCCCGACTGGGATGTGAAGCTGAACCTGCCCGGCTACAAGCCGAACTACCACGGCAACCGCAAGCAGATCCGCGAGGCGCTGAAGCTGCTGGCCCACGCCAAGAAGCCGGTGATCATCTCCGGCAACGGCGTGGTCATGTCGGGCGCGAGCGATGAGCTGCGCATGTTCGCCGAAAAGCTGCGCATCCCGGTGATCACCACCCTCCACGGCATCGGCTCGCTGCCCGAGAGCCACCCGCTGAACATCGGCATGCCCGGCATGCACGGCTGGGTTCACGGCAACAAGGCCATCCAGGAGTGCGATGTCCTCTTCAACATCGGCGGCCGCTTCGACGACCGGGTCACTGGCAAGGCCAGCACCTTCGCGCCCAACGCCAAGGTGATCCACGTGGACATCGACCCCTCGGAGATCGGCAAGAACGTCAAGGTGGCGGTGCCGATCGTCGGCGACGCGCGCAATGTGCTGCTGGCCCTGCTTGAGGAGATGCCCGCCCAGGAGGAGCTGTCTGAGCTGCACGGCAACGCCTCGGACTGGATGGAGCACATCCGCGACCTGCAGGACAAGCACCAGGGCAAGCAGCAGTATAAGAACCGCTCCGCCAGCGCGGGCATGACCCTGCCGCCCCACGATGTCTTCGATGCGCTGAACGCCACCCTCGCCAAGAACGGCAACTACGTGCTGGTGACGGACGTGGGCCAGCATCAGATGTGGGCGGCGCAGCTGCTCGACTTCAACGCCGGCCCACGCACCCATATCACCTCGGGCGGCGCGGCCACCATGGGCTTCTCGGTGCCCGCCTCCCTCGGCGTGGCCGTGGCCCACCCCGAGAAGACAGTCTGGGTTGTCTGCGGCGACGGCGGCTTCCAGATGACCAACCAGGAAATGGCGACGATCATCCAGGAGGGCATCAAGAACATCAAGGTGATGATCATCAACAACGGCTACCTGGGCATGGTGCGCCAGTGGCAGGAGCTGTTCGAGGGCAAGCGCTACAGCGGCACGCCCCTGAGCGGCCCGAATTTTGCTAAGCTGGCTGAGGCGTACTACTGGAAGGGCATCACCGTCGAGCGCAGCGCGGATGTGCAGGCCGCCATCGACGAGGCCATGGCCACCGATGGCCCGGTGCTGATCGACTTCCAGGTTGAGCGCGAGGTGAACGTGTTCCCGATGGTGCCCCAGAACAAGTCAATCGGCGAGATGATCGTCAACGAGTCCGAGGCGTAGCATCATTGACATGTAGGGGCGCAGCGCGCTGCGCCCCTACGGAGAAGAGAGCATATGCGTAAGCACACAATCGTCGCCCTGGTGCAGGATCGCCCCGGCGTGCTGACCCGCGTGGCTGGCCTGGTGCGCCGGCGGGGCTATAACATCGAGAGCCTGGCGGTGGGCCACAGCGAGCAGCCGGAGATCAGCCGGTTGACCATCGTCGTCGAGTCGGAGGATGTCGAGCAGGTCACCAAACAGCTCTACCGGCTGATCGAGGTGATCAAGGTGAGCGATGTCACCTTCGACCCGACGGTGGAGCGCGAGATGGCGGTGGTCAAGGTTCACGCGCCGCCCTCGACGCGCCACGAGATCATCTCGATGTGCGGCACCTTCGAGGCCAAGATCGTGGATGTGGGCGCCACCACCATGATCATCGAGATGACCGGCACGCCCTCGAAGGTGGAGAACTTCATCGAGATCGTGCGGCCCTACGGCGTCAAGGAGATGATGCGGACCGGGCGGATCGCTATGGTACGCGGCGCCCGCGGCCATAACGCCGGCGAGTATGTCGAGCCGGCGAACAGCAATGGCGCAACCACGCCGAGCATGAACTAGTTATATCGTGTAGAGACGCCCCGGCGGGGCGTCTCTACTGCATGTGTGCTTCTTGTGTATCTTTGGAGGAATGAGACATCATGGCGGAGCTTTTCTACGACAAGCAGGCGGACCTTGAGCGGCTGAAGGGTAAGCCGATCGCGATCATCGGGTTCGGCAGCCAGGGCCACGCCCACGCCCGCAACCTGGCCGACAGCGGCCTGGATGTGCGGGTCGGCCTCTACGCCGGCTCGAAGAGCTGGGCGAAGGTGGAGGCCGCCGGCCTCAAGGCGATGACCGTGGCCGATGCGGCTAAAGAGGCCCAGATAGTGATGATCCTGGTGCCCGACACCATGCAGGCCGAGGTCTATCGCGAGCATATCGCCCAGCATATGACGCCCGGCAAGACGCTGATGTTCGCCCACGGATTCAACATCCGCTTCGGCCAGATCATCCCGCCCGAGGGCATCGATGTGAGCATGGTTGCGCCGAAGTCGCCCGGCCACCGCGTGCGCGAGGTCTACACCCAGGGCGGCGGCGTGCCGGCCCTGGTGGCCGTGCAGCAGGACGCCAGCGGCGGCGCGATGGCCGACGCGCTGGCCTACGCCAAGGGTATCGGCAGCACCCGCGCCGGTGTGCTGACAACGACCTTCGCCGAGGAGACCGAGACCGACCTGTTCGGCGAGCAGGTCGTGCTCTGCGGCGGCGTCTCGGCCCTGGTGAAGGCCGGGTTTGAGACCCTGGTGGACGCGGGCTACCAGCCCGAGGTGGCCTACTTCGAGTGTATGCACGAGCTGAAGCTGATCGTCGACCTGTTCTACCAGGGCGGCCTGAACTACATGCGCTACTCGGTGAGCGACACCGCCGAGTGGGGCGACTACACCGCCGGCCCGAAGATCGTCACCGACGACACGCGCAAGGCCATGAAGCAGATTCTGACCGACATTCAGACCGGCGCCTTCGCCGAGGACTGGATCGAGGAGAACCACACCGGGCGGGCGCGCTTCAACGCCATGCGCAAGGCCGATGTGGACCACCCGATCGAGCAGATCGGCCTGCAGCTGCGGCGTATGATGCCGTTCGTCGGCCCGCGCGAGGTAAAGCCGGGCGAGGGCGGAGCCTAGTGATTGCAGATTGTAGATTGCAGATTGCAGCCTCATCTGCAATCTGCAATCTGCAATCTGCAATCTGCAATGATGAAGGAGCGAAGCGACCATGGACGTAGATCACGTACGCATTTTTGACACGACCCTGCGTGACGGCGAGCAGGCCCCCGGCTGCACGATGACCCTGGACGAGAAGCTGGAGGTCGCCCGCCAGCTGTCCCGCATGAAGGTTGATATTATTGAGGCTGGGTTCCCCGCCGCCTCCCCCGGCGACTGGGCCGCCGTCAACACGATCGCCCGCGAGGTTGGTGCCCCCGATGGCCCGACGATTGCGGCGCTGGCCCGGGCCAATAAGGATGATATCGACAAGGCATGGTCGGCCATCCAGCCCGCCGCCAACCGGCGCATCCACACCTTTATGTCTACCTCGGACATTCATCTGGAGCACCAGTTCCGCAAGAGCCGTGGCGAGGCGCTGGAGCTGATCGGCGAGATGGTGACGTACGCCTGCTCACTCTGCGATGATGTGGAGTTCTCGCCGATGGACGCCACTCGCTCCGACCCCGACTTCCTCTTTCAGGCGCTCAAGATCGCCGTTGAGTGCGGCGCAACTACCCTGAACATCCCCGACACGGTGGGCTACTCGACGCCCCAGGAGTATGGCGAGCTGATCGCCGCCATCCGCGCGAATGTGCCCGGCGCCGATGGCGTGATCATCTCGACCCACTGCCACGATGACCTGGGCGTGGCGGTGGCCAACTCGCTGGCCGGTGTCTACGGCGGCGCGCGCCAGATCGAGTGTACGATCAACGGGATCGGCGAGCGCGCCGGCAACGCCTCTCTGGAGGAGGTGGTGATGGCGCTGCACACCCGCGAGGCGTTCTACGGCCTGAAGACGCAGATCGAGACCCGCGAGCTCGCCCGCAGCTCGCGCACGGTGAGCAGCTTCATCGGCGTGCCCGTGCCCCCGAACAAGGCGATCGTCGGCGCAAACGCCTTCGCCCACGAGTCCGGCATCCACCAGGACGGCGTGCTCAAGAACCGTATGACCTACGAGATCATGAGCGCCGAGACGGTGGGCCTCGATGGGAACGCGCTGATCCTGGGCAAGCACTCGGGCCGCCACGCCTTCCGCAACCATGTCGAGGCTCTGGGCTACACCCTGGACGATGAGGACTTTCAGCACGTCTTCTTGCGCTTCAAGGATCTCTGCGACCGTAAGAAGAAGGTGGACGACCGCGATATTGAGGCGCTGATCGCTGGCGAGACCCAGCACGCCCCGCATATCTATACGCTGGAGCATGTGCAGTACAGCTCGGGAACGAACATGACCCCCAGCGCCACCGTGCGCCTGATCGGCCCCGATGGCGATGCCCGCACCGATAGCGCCCACGGCACCGGCCCGGTCGACGCGATCTATAAGGCGATCAACCGGCTGATCAACCGGCCCAACGAGCTGATCGAGTTCTCGATCAACGCGATCACCGAGGGGCTGGACGCGGTGGCCGAGGTGACGGTGCGCATCCGCGAGCAGGGCATCTCCTCCAACGGCGGCAGCGACCCGACGACGATCAACCTGACCGGCAAGCGGGCCGCCCAGCAGATCTTCTCCGGCTACAGCGTCAACACCGACACGATTGTGGCCGCCGCCGAGGCGTATATGGGCGCGCTGAACAAGATGCTCGCCGTCCGCCAGGAGCGCATGAAGGCCGAGGCCGTGGCCTACGCCGCCGGCTACGCCGAGGACCCCGGCGCCCTCCCGGTGGATCTCTTCGATGGCGGAAGCGCTGGGTAATGTTGAATGTTGAATGTTGAATGTTGAATGCACGCATTCAACATTCAACATTCAGCATTCAGCATTCAGCATTCAGCATTCAACATTCAACATTCAACATTATGCAGACTATCGCGTACCTTGGCCCGGCCGGCACCTTCAGCGAGGAGGCGGCGATCGCCTACGCGGCGGGCGAGGCCAGCTACCTGCCCCTGGCCAGCATCCCGGCGGTGGTGACGGCGATTGAGACCGGGGCTGCCGATGTGGGCGTGCTGCCGATCGAGAACCTGCTTGAGGGCAGCGTCACCTTCACCCTCGACCTGCTTGTCCACGAGACGGCCCTCCAGATCGCGGGCGAGATCGTCATCCCCATCCGCCAGTACCTGGTGGTGGGCGAAGGGCTGCGGCTGCCCGATGTGAAGGTGCTCTACGCCCACCCACAGAGCCTCGGCCAGTGCCGCAGGTTCATCGAGCGCGTGCTGCCGGGGGTGGCCACCATCGCCTCGCTTTCCAACAGCGCGGCGCCCGCCGAGGCGTTGGCCGACACCCGCCCGGCCGCCGCGATCAGCACCATGCGCGCCGCCGAGCTGACGGGTGCGACTATCCTGGCCAGCGACATCGCTGACAGCACTGGCAATGTCACCCGCTTTATCGGCATGGCCCGCCAGGACGCGCCGCCCTCCGGCGATGACAAGACGAGCTTCTGCTTCGCCTTCACCGAGGATCGGGCTGGCACGCTGGTGGACGCGCTGGAGGAGCTGGCCGCCGAGCAGATCAATATGACCAAGCTTGAGTCGCGCCCCTCGCGGGCAGTACTCGGCAAGTATGTCTTTCTGGTAGATATTAACGGCCACCGCGAGGAGGCCCACGTTGCCCGCGCGCTGGACCGGATCGCCGCCAAGTCCGGCATGTTCAAGGTGTTCGGCAGCTACCCGCGCTGGAAATAGGTTTATATTCTCACGATTGCGCGCCCGAGGCGCGCAATCGTGAGAATATATAATCTTTGAGGGCTTACTGTGCAGATATTTCTCTACGATACCACTCTCCGCGACGGCACGCAGCGCGAGGGGCTCTCGCTCTCGGCCGAGGATAAGCTGAAGATCGCCTATCTGCTCGACGAGCTGGGCGTCCATTATATCGAGGGTGGCTGGCCCGGCTCGAACCCCAAGGACGCCGAGTTCTTTCAGCGCATCCGCGAGACGCCGCTGCGCCAGGCGAAGGTGGCCGCCTTTGGCAGCACCCGCCACGCTGGCGGCTCCTGCGAGGGCGACGCCAATATCCGCGCCCTGGTGGACGCGCAGACGCCGGTTGTCACCCTGGTGGGTAAGAGCTCGGTGCTGCACGTCGAGCGGGTGCTTGAGACGACGCTGGAGGAGAATCTGGCGATGATCGCCGACAGCGTGGCCTACTTTAAGGCCATGGGCAAGGAGGTGGTCTACGACGCCGAGCACTTCTTCGACGGCTATAAGCTCGACCCGGCGTATACGCTGCGCACGCTTGAGGCCGCCGCCGGGGCCGGCGCGGATGTGCTGGTGCTCTGCGACACCAACGGCGGCTCGCTGCCGAACGAGGTCTCGAACATTGTGCGAGACGTGCGTACGCACGTCTCGCACAATGTTCAAATAGGCATCCACACCCACAACGACGGCGCGCTGGCCGTGGCCAACGCCATGGCGGCCGTGCAGGAGGGAGCCGCGCAGGTGCAGGGCACGATCAACGGCTACGGCGAGCGCTGCGGGAATATGGACCTTATCCCGCTGATCGCCAACCTCCAGCTGAAGCTCGGCCACCAGTGCGTGAGCGCCGAGCAGCTGGCTCGCCTGAGCGAACTGGCGCACGTTGTGGCCGCCGTGGCCAACCTCAACCCCGACGCCCACGCGCCCTATGTGGGCCGCAGCGCCTTCGCCCACAAGGGCGGTATCCACGTCGCGGCGATCGCGAAGGTGGAGCACAGCTACCAGCATATTGACCCGACCCTGGTGGGCAACCAGAAGCGGGTGGTGGTGAGCGAGCTGTCGGGCCGGGGCAATGTGAAGATGCGCGCCGATGAGCTGGGCCTGGATGTTCACGGCAACGAGCGGGCCGTGCTCCAGCAGATCAAGGAGCGCGAGAGCAAGGGCTTCCAGTTCGAGGCGGCTGAGGGCAGCTTCGAGATGCTGGTGCGCCGCAACGCCGAAGACTACCAGCCGCCCTTTGAGCTGCTCGACTTCACGGTGACGGTCGAGAAGCGCGGCGACCGCGAGATCACCTCGCTGGCCACAGTCAAGGTGCGCGTCGGCGACGAGCTGATGCACACCGCCGCCGAGGGCGACGGGCCGGTGAACGCGCTGGACGCGGCCATCCGCAAGGCGCTGCTGCCGCACTACCCCGAGCTGGCCGAGGTGCGCCTGGTGGACTACAAGGTGCGGATCATCGACGAGCATCGCGGCACCGCCGCCACCCCGCGCGTGCTGATCGAGAGCGCGCGCGGCGACGAGCGCTGGAGCACGATCGGCGCATCGCCGAACATTATCGAGGCCAGCTACCAGGCGCTCTGGGATAGCCTGGAGCTGCCGCTGCTGCGGGCCAGGGAGTCGGGAGTCGGGAGTCGGGAGTCGGGAGTCGGGAGTCAGGAGTCGGTTGCCGCCCACGCCTAAGGGAGTCGGGAGTCGGTTGCCGCCCACGTGTGAAGTGCGGGGCAGGAGAAACCTCACAGCGGTGTCCCCCCTCTCCCGCCGCAGCGGGAGAGGGGGCCAGGGGTGAGGGCCATCCACTCGCTCCAACGCCAATCAATTTAGGAGCATGAGTTTCGTATGTCAACCCCAAAGACCCTCTTCGAGAAGGTGTGGGACGCCCACCAGGTGCGCCCGGAGACGGCGGACACCCCGGCGGTGCTCTACATCGACCTGCACCTCATCCACGAGGTCACGTCGCCGCAGGCGTTCACCGAGATCCGTGAGCGCGGCCTGAAGGTGCGTCGGCCCGACCGCACCCTGGCCACGATGGATCACAGTACGCCGACGACGCCGCGCAATGCCCAGGGGATCATCCCGGTGATCGACCCGCAGGCGATCAATCAGCTCGACCAGCTGCGCACCAACTGCGCCGAGTTCGGTATCCCGCTCTTCGAGCTGGGCAGCGAGAACCAGGGCATCGTCCATGTGATCGGGCCGGAGCAGGGGGCGACCCAGCCCGGCATGACGATCGTCTGCGGCGATAGCCACACCTCCACCCACGGGGCATTCGGCGCGCTGGCCTTCGGCATTGGCACCAGCGAGGTGGGCCATGTGCTGGCCACCCAGTGTCTGCTCCAGCGCAAGGCGAAGACCTGCGCGGTGCGGGTGGACGGTCGGCTCGGGCCGGGCGTGACCGCGAAGGATATTATCCTGGCGATCATCGCGAAGTACGGTGTGGGCGGCGGCACCGGCTATGTCTTCGAGTATATGGGCGAGGCGATCCGGGCGCTCTCGATGGACGAGCGCATGACGATCTGCAACATGAGCATTGAGGGCGGCGCGCGGGCCGGCATGGTCGCCCCCGATGAGACGACCTTTGAGTATGTGGCCGGGCGACACTTCGCCCCTAAGGGCGCCGACTTTGATGCCGCCGTGGCCCGCTGGCGCACGCTGCCCAGCGACGAGGGCGCGACCTTCGACCACGAGATGCGCCTGGACGCCGATGAGCTGGTGCCGATGATTACCTACGGCACCAACCCCGGCATGGGCATCCCGATCACCGGGACGGTGCCGACCCTGGACGAGATGGGCGACGCCAGCGCGCGCACGGCCCTCGACAAGGCGCTGGCCTACATGGCCCTGGAGCCCGGCAAGCCGCTGCTCGGCCACCCGATCGATATCGTCTTCATCGGCAGCTGCACCAATGGCCGGCTCAGCGACCTGCGCCAGGCGGCGGGGATGATCAAGGGCCGCAAGGTGGCCGAGGGCGTGCGCATGATGGTGGTGCCGGGCAGCCAGCAGGTGCGCCAGCAGGCCGAGGCTGAGGGCCTGGACGAGATCTTCAAGGCCGCCGGGGCCGAGTGGCGCGAGGCGGGCTGCTCGGCCTGCCTGGCGATGAACTCCGACGTGGTGCCGCCTGGGAAGTACGCGGTCTCCACCAGCAACCGCAACTTTGTGGGCCGACAGGGGCCGGGCTCGCGCAGCCTGCTGGCCAGCCCGCTGACCGCAGCGGCGGCGGCGGTCACTGGTGTTGTCACCGATCCGCGAACAATGATGTAATGCGCCGTAGGGGCGCGACGCGTCGCGCCCCTACTCGCCGTGATGAGGATACCAATGGACCCAATCACAACTATCACCGGCAAGGTGGTCGCTATCCCTACTGAGAATATCGACACGGATCAGATCATCCCGGCTAAATACCTCAAGGTGACGAACAAGGATGGCCTGGGCGATGGCCTGTTCGAGACCTGGCGCTACAACGCCGACGGCACGCCGAACTCGGACTTTGTGCTGAACAGGCCGGAGTCGGCGGGGGCGACGGTGCTGGTAGCCGGGAAGAACTTCGGCTCGGGCAGCTCGCGCGAGCACGCGCCCTGGGCGCTACAGGCATACGGCTTCCAGGCGCTGATCTCGCCCTCCTTCGCCGACATCTTCAAGAGCAACGCGCTCAAGATCGGCCTGCTGCCGATCATCGTGGACGAGGATACCTACTACCAGCTGGTGAGCCTCTGCGAGGAGGAGCCGCAGACGACGGTGACGGTTGATCTGGCCAGCCAGACGGTGACGCTGCCGGGTGGCCAGCGGGTGAGCTTCCCGATTGACGGCTTCAGCAAGCACTGCCTGCTCAACGGGGTAGACCAGCTCGGCTTTATTCAGCAGCAGGAGTCCGATATCGCCGCGTTTGAGGCGAGCAATCTGGTGGCGTTGAACACATCACTGAGGGGCTGAGGGGCTGAGGGGCTGAGGCACTGAGGGGTATAATGAAGACGCGGCGCGAAATCGCGCCGCGTCTTCATTATTAATAGCAGAATTGGTATACGCATGGAAGAAGAGATTATCGCGCCGCCGTCCGTGCCCGCCGAGGGGCCGGGCTTCGGCTGGCGCGATCTGGGCCTGGCCCTGCTGGTGTTTGTGGGCGGCAGCGCGGCGGTGATCATCCTGGCGCGGTTTATGGCGTCCGCGCTCGGCCTACAGCCCGGCGGCGGGATGCTCTCGCCGGTGGCCTATGTGGCCGGGGTGGGGCTCTACCTGGCCCTGCTGCTCGGCATGTATCTGTTCGGGGCGCGGCGGGCGGGCTGGGCCGCCCTGGGCCTACGCGGCACCAGCTGGATCAACTTCGCCCTGGTGCCGCTGCTCTTCGTGGTCGGGCTGAGCGCGCTGCTCTCGGTGAACCTGCTGATCATGCGGGTGGCCGGATCGTTCGAGAACCCGCAGGTCGAGGCGATTAGCGGGGGGCGCGCGATGAGCCCAGGCGAGTTGGTGGCGGGCCTGCTGCTGATCGCGGTGCTGGTGCCCTTTGTCGAGGAGCTGTTCTTCCGGGGGATGCTCTACCCGCTGCTGCGGCGGAGGCTCGCCGCGCCCCTGGCGGTTGTGCTTAACGCCGCGATCTTCTCGGCTGTCCACGCCATCCCCGTCCTCATGCCGGGCCTCTTCATCGTCGGCCTGATCCTGGCCTTCCTGCGCGAGCGCAGCGGCTCGGTCTGGCCAGGGATGCTCTATCACGCCATGCAGAACAGCCTGGCGATGCTGGCGATCTACGCGGCGCTGAATATGGGGGCGGGGCAGTAGGGACGGTAGGGGCGGCTCGCGAGCCACCCCTACCGCAGTGCCTTTAGGTCGCGGCTGACGGTGGCGGGGCTGACGTGGAGTGCCTGGGCGAGGGCGGCCAGGGTGGGTTCCGCCTCCTGGTCGCGGGCCTGGGCGATCAGCTCCTGGAGGATGCGCTGGCGCGCCGTGCGGTCGCGGCAGCTCGCCGCGCCCTCCGGCAGCTCCCACAGGATCGCCACCTGCTCCCAGGCGTGCAGCGGGCGGCCGGTGGGGGCGGTCTTGTGGGGCAGGGTGATCAGGCCGCGCCCGGCCGTGTGGCGGCGGGCGGCCCAGAGCACGCGCCGACTGAAGGGCGCCGCCATAAGCTGGGCGGAGAGGTCTGGCGGGAGGTTGGCGGCCTGGGCCTGCAGGCGCTGCCAGGCGGCGTGAAGGAGGGCGGCGGCGCGCGGCGCATCGCCCAGGATCTCTGCCGCGAGGCCCATGAGGTAGCGCGGGTCGACAATCGTGCTGGCGCTCTGGGCGAGGGCCGCCTCGGCCTGACAGAGCGCGGCGCGGGCGCGCTCCAGCTGGCCCTGGCGGGCAGCGCCGAGGGCGCGCAGGGCGGCGATCAGCGCGGCGTAGAAGCTCACGCCCATCGTGTCGTAGAGCGCGCTGGCCTGGTCGAGGCCCGGCGCGATCAGCGCGGGCCGGCCTTGCTCCAAGTCGATCAGCGCCTGCCAGAGGAAAATCTCGCCGGCGACCCGGCTGTCGTCGCCGGCTGCGTTGATCTGGCGGGTCGCCGCAAGCTGCGCCCGCCCCTCGGCGAACTGCTGGCGGGCGATCGCCAGCATCACCTGGCGGCAGCGCGTGAGGGCGGGGCTGCCGCCGCGCTCGCGCCAGAGCGTGTCGGCCCGGGCCAGCAGCGCCTCGGCGCGGGCGAAGGCACCGACTTGGATGCAGATCTCGGCCAGGTTCTCCAGGTCGGGCGGGTCGGCAGCGGCGTAGCGCTCGCTGCTGGCGATGGCGCGCTCGTAGCCGCTGATCGCGGCCGCCAGGTTGCCCACAGACTGCTCAAGCGCGGCGAGGTTGGCGCTTGCGACCAGCCCGGCCATGATCAGGCCGTGCTGCTCGCAGAGCTGGCCGACCCGGCTATACTCGGCGCGGGCTGCGGCGAAGTCGCCCGCGAGGTGATGGTAGATCGCCAGGTTGCCCAAGGCCGTGATCTCGGCCTCGGTATCGCCACACGCTGCGGCCAGCTCCTGCGCCCGCCGCAGATGGGCGGTGCCCTCGGCAAGCTCATTGAGCACCTGGGCCGTCTTGCCGATCTGGAGGTGGAGCCGGATCACCTGGCGCGGATCGACCTCGGGGCCGATTGCGGACAGGAGCGCGCTGGCCTGCTCAAAGGCGGCCCGGTAGCTGCCCTGCTCGAACAGGTAGCTGATGCGCGTGATCTCCCAGCGTAGGCGCAGCGGGTGCCCGGCGGGGATGCGCGCCTCCAGCGTGGCCATGTCGGCGGCCGGCTGCTCTGCCGAAGCGGGCGGGTGCCACTGCCAGATCTGGAGCCGCTCGAAGAGCAGCTCGATCTGGCGGGCCTCGCGCCGTTCGGGCGTCAGCGCGCTGCGGGCCAGGGCCGTAAGCGCCTGGTTGATCGTGCGCAGCGCGGTGCGGTAGTCGGCACGCTGACGGGCCTCTGCACCGGCCTGGGCCAGCAGCGGCAGCGCGGCATCCCACTGCTCGGCGGCCAGGGCGTGTACGCCGCGCCTGAGGGCGCTGATCTCGGGCTGGCCGCCGACGGCCGCGAAGATCCGCGCGTGCCATTCTGCCGCGCCTGCGCGCCGATCAGCTCGCGCACGGCCTGGCCGATCAGCGCGTGAGCGCAGCTGTAGCCCGCCGCGCTCGCCTGGAGCAGGTGCCGCCGAGTCAATTTCTGGGCCTGCTCAATAACGGTGGTCGTTGGGTGGCCCGTGATCCCGGCCAACTGCTCCGGGGCGAGCGCCTCATCGTGGACGGCGGCGGTCGCGATGAGGGCCATGTCTGTCGCATCGAGGCGCTGCACGCGGGCGCTGATCGCCTGGATGGCGTCGGAGAGATGCTCAGCGTCGAGGGCCTGCGGCTCAAAGCCCCAGCTGCCATCGGCGCCGCGCTGGAGCGCGTCGCGATCAAGGAGCAGATCCAGCGTCTCGCGCAGGAACAGCGGGTGGCCGCCGGTGAAGCGAACGAGCTGCTCGACGGCGCTGGCGCTCCAGCGGCCCAGCGTCTGCTCCAGCAGATCCGCGCACTGGGCCTGGGTCAGCGGGTTGAGCACTAGGCGTCGCCCGGCCGCCAGCGTGTCGAGGCGCTGGAGCGCGCGCCAGCGCTCCGGCTCGTCGCGCACCGAGGAGCGGTAGCTGACCACCGCCAGCAGGGGGTGGCCGGTGGTCAGCGCGGCGATCTGCGGCAGCAGGGCCAGGTCGCTGTCTCTGGCGGCGTGCATATCGTCAAGGATCAGCAGCAGCGGCGCGTAGGCGGTGATGGCCTCGATCAGGCGCAGGATCGTCTCGCGGTAGCGCTCGGGCTCAGGGCCGCTGTCCTCGTAGGGCAGGCCCGCTCCGGGAGCGGGGAAGATAGCCGTCAGGCGCCGCCACCAGATATCTGGCATCTGCAAGCGGATCTGCTCGCGCTGGAGCGGGGTCAGCAGCGCGCCGAGCGCGCCCTCGATGGCGCTGCCGATGTCGCTGGCGGCCGCGCTGGCGACCTGCCAGTCGCGCCAGCGCGCGCCCTCTGCCATGTGGGCAAGCAGGTGGCTCTTGCCGATGCCGGCCATGCCCTCAAGCAGGGCCAGCGTGGCCTGCGGCCCGGCCTGATCCATCCAGCCCAGGGCGCAGCGCCGCTCCTGCTCGCGCCCGACCAGCGGCAGCGTGATCGGCAGCAGGGCCTGGCGACAGGCCGCAGACCGGCGCGATCGGGATCAGCGGCAGCGGGGTCTCGCTGAACAACAACCTGATCCGTGGCAACACGATTGAGGCTTCGGTCTCCCCGGTCTTCTTCTTCCCCACCGTCACCGATAAATATGTCTACTTCAACCCGGCCAAGGTCACGGCGGTCAGCGGGCGCACGGTCAGCGGCACCTCGGGCGACCCCGGCCAGCCGCCCGGCGGCGCGCCCCCCGTGGTCAGCACCTGCCCCTCGTGCGTGATCGAGCTGTTCCTCGACGATACCACTCGGTCGATGAGGCGCTGACCTCGCTTGGCACCGTGACGGCGAGCGCATCGGGCAGCTGGACGGCGACCAACATCCTGCCCGTGGGCGGCCTGGCGGCGGGCCAGTCGCTGCGCACGATGAGCACGACCGCCGCCTCGGGAACGATCATCGGCTTTAACGCCGGCACAACGACCCGGCTCTCGCGGGACATGTACAACGCCAGCGGGGTGATCACCCGCCCGGCAACGCCGCCCGCCGCCGCGCCCGGCACGCCTCCCGCCTACGGTCGTCCGACAGCGCGCACGGTGCCGATCACCCCGACGCCAACCTACATCACCGTCAACAGCAGCAGCGACCCCGACACCAGCCAGTCGACGACCTGCGCCACGGCGCCGGGCGGGGTCTGCACGCTGCGCCGGGCGGTTGTTCAGGCCCGCGCGCTGCCCGCCGACCAGCGCCCGGCGCTGATCAGCTTCAACCTGCCGACCAGCGACCCCGGCTATAACGCGACCCTGAAGACCTGGCTGATCACGCTAAGCTCGTTATCGAGCAACCAGCTGCGCAGCCTGGATGGCGGGCAGATCACGATCGACGGCAGCACCCAGCCGGGCGGACGGACGAGCGGGCCGAAGATCTTCGTGCGGGGCAAGAACACCCAGTCGATCCTGGTGGTCAACGGCAACGCCAACATCATCAGCGGGCTAGGGCTCCAGGGCTTCGGCATCCAGGTGAACGAGGGCGGCAACTTCGTCGAGACTAACTGGCTCGGCCTGAGCGAGGACGGCCAGACGATCTACTACATCGACGGCAGCAGCGTCGCGGATAATAAGGCGACCATCCAGGACGCCGAGACCCCGCCGGCGAAGACCGGCGAGAACGTCTACCGCAACAATGTGGTGGTCGGCTCGACGGCGACCGCGCTGACCATCCGCAGCGACGACTCGTGGGTGGTGGGCAACCGGGTTGGCACACGCCCCGACGGCACGCTGCCAGTGGGGGCCGCCCAGATCTGTGGCTCGACCTGGGTCGCCGGCGGCGGGGTGAGCATCTACGGGCGGGGCACCCAGATCGGCGGGCCGAGCGATGCCGAGCGCAACTACATCGTCGGTACCGGCATCCCCAGCCCCAACGCCACCACCACCCAGCCGCTCGCGCTCCAGCTTGAGGGCGGCGACTACCTGGTGCTCAACAACTTCATCGGGCGCACAGTCGCCGGCACCGACGTGGGCGTCTGCGGCGAGGGCATCCGGCTCTCGGCCGACTTCTCGCTGATCCAGGACAACGTGATCGTCGCCCCGGCCAACAGCGCCATGAACATGCTGCCCGGCGTGATCGCGGGCAGCTCGAACAGCTTCCGTGGCAACCTGATCATCGGCAGCAGCTCGCCGATCGTCTTTGGCCCGACAATTGATGACACCTACGCCTTCTTCAACCCGGCCAAGATCACCAAGATCGACGGCACGGCGGTGAGCGGCACCTCGGGCGACCCCGGCATCCCGCCCGGCGGCGCGGCGCCGGTGGACAGCACCTGCCCCTTCTGCACCGTCGAGGTCTTCCTCGACGACGGGGACACGCAGGTTGAGACGCTCCAGTCGCTCGGCACCGCTCGCGCCAACGTATCCGGCGCGTGGACATTCACCCTGCCGCGCGAGCTGGCGGCGGGCGAGGGCTTGCGCACCATCAGCACGACGAACAACTACGGGACGATCATGACCTACGAGGCGGGGACGAGCACGCGCATCTCGGCGGCGCTCTACCAGCCGGGTTCCTTGCCCAGCTCGGATAACATGGTGTACCTGCCGATGATCCGGCGGTAGGGTTGAGAGGTTTGAATCATTGTAGGGGCGGCTCGCGAGCCGCCCCTACAATGATTCAAACCCCTGCAATAACCCCACCAGATTCCGCCCCAGGTCGTCCACCGCGTAGCCGCCCTCCTGCACGAAGAGGGTGGGCATACCGAGCTGCGCGATCCTGCTGCCGATGGCGGGGTAGGCCGCCGCGCTCAGGGCGAAGTCGCCGAGCGGGTCGGCGGCGAAGGTGTCGAGCCCGGCGGAGATGACCAGGTAGCGCGGGCTATAGGCGGTGATCGCCTCCAGCGCCTGCTCCAGCGCGGCCAGGTAGCGCACGTCGCTCACCCCGGCCTCCAGCGGGATGTTCAGGTTATAGCCCTCGCCGGGGCCGGCCCCGCGCTCGTCGGCGAAGCCCAGGAAGTAGGGGTACTCGCGGTTGGGGTCGGCGTGAATGGAGGCGAAGAAGACATCGCTGCGCTCGTAGAAGATGGTCTGGGTGCCGTTGCCGTGGTGGTAGTCGATGTCGAGCACGGCCACGCTGGCCGGGGCCATATCGGAGGTCTGCGCGGCGGCGGCCAGGTGATGGGCGGCGATGGCGGCGTTGTTCAGGTAGCAGTAGCCGCCGGCCAGGGCGGGCATGGCGTGGTGGCCGGGCGGGCGGCAGAGGGCGTAGGCCGCTCGCTCACCCCCCAGCAGCAGATCTGCCCCAGTCAGCGCGGCGTCGGCGGCGCAGCGGGCGGCCGCGTAAGTGCCTGCGCCGATTGGCGCGCTGAGATCGAAGCAGTAGCGCCCGGCCTCGGCGGTGGGCGCGCTGGAGCGACCGGCCATCCCGCCCAGCGGCAGCGTGCAGGGCATCACCCCGTCCGGCGAGAGGCCCGCCGCCACCCAGCGCCCGTGGGCGCGCTCTAGATACTCGACATACTCCTCTTTATGCACGGCGAGCAGCGGGGCAAGGCCGAAGGCGCGCGGGGGGATGGGCGCGGGGAAGCCGGCGTCCGCCAGCGCCCCGGCGATGATCGCGGCGCGGCGCGGCACCTCGAAGTAGGGCACGCGCTCGCCATCGAGGATCTCGTAGGGCGGGTCGTGCTGCGTGTGCTGCGGGCTGTCGATGATCTGCATGGGGGGGCTCCTCTAGTTGCCTTCCAGAATGTTGGTTGGCGGCAAAGCCGCCAACCAACAACTAATATACTATCAACCCCTGGTTATCCAACGGCGACGTATAATAACGAAACCTTCACATATGTCATGCAGATCTCGCGCTACTATCGTGGGAGTAGTAAATACTCAGATTGGACTATTCGCCTCTGGATTAGTTTCATGGAGAAGCGATATGCGCTTTGTCTTCCTCACGACGCAGGATAACTACACCTTGGCCCTGCGCAACGCCGCCGCCGCAATCTCGCACGAGTACGGGTTCGACCTAACCGTCGGTGTCTACATGACCTCGGAGCTGAACGACCCGTCTATGCGCCAGCGGCTTGAGGACGACCTTGCGCGGGCCGACTTTATCTTCGGCGGGATGATCTTCGGCGAGGCGATTGTGCGGCCCCTGGTGGAGCAGCTGGCGCGGGTGAGCTGCCCGGTCTGCATCATCATCAGCAACCCGGCGCTCATCCGGCTCACCCACCTCGGCAAGTTCAACCTGGGCATGGTGAGCGATGGCAAGGATAAGGACAAAGAGAAGGAGAAGGGTGGCGTCAGCAGCATCCTCCAGTCGCTGAAGCCCAAGCACGGCCACGGCGAGGTCTCGCGCCAGATGAACCTGGTGAAGGGCCTGACGAAGATCCTCAAGTTCCTGCCGGGCCGCTTCCGCGACCTGCACACTTACGTGTCGGCCCACCAGTTCTGGGTGCATAACACGCCGAAGAATATGGAGCGCATGCTCTGTATGCTGATCGAGCGCTATGTGCCGGGCTACAAGGGCAAGCTGCCGGTCGAGGACCCGGAGCTGTTCCCGGATGTGGCGATCTGGCACCCCGATGCGCCGAAGCCCTTCACCGATATGAAGAGCTACCAGAAGTGGCAGAAGAGCCGCCGCATCAAGCTTGATAAGGGCGTGGCCGGGCTGCTCTCGCTGCGGGTGATCGTCCTCGGCGATAATATCGCCCACCTGGGCGCGCTCATCCACGCCCTGGAACGGCGCGGGGTTGAGGCTCGCCTGGTCTATACCGCTGGCCTGGATGGGCGACCGGCGATCAACACATTCTTCTCGCGGCCCGCCGATGGGCGTCACAGCGAGGACCGGCGTATCGAGCCGACGATCGACCTGCTGGCCACCACCTCGGGCTTCGCCCTGGTGGGCGGCATGGCCCAGAGCAAGCCCGACGAGGCCCGCGCCGCTATGGAGGCGCTGAACGTCCCCTTCCTCCAGGCGATCCCGCTGGTCTTCCAGAGCGTCGATAGCTGGCTGGGCGACGAGCGCGGCCTGAACCCGATGCACATCGCCATGAATGTGGCCCTGGCTGAGCTGGACAGCGCCACCGAGCCACTGGTCTACGGCGGCCCGTCGAGCGACTCGGGCGTGGCGGTGGCGGTGCCGGCCCAGGCGGATCGCTTCGCCGAGCGGGTGGCCCGCCGGATCGCGCTACGGCGCAAGGCCAACGCCGAGAAGAAGGTGGCGGTGGTGCTCTTCAACTACCCGCCGAACCTGGGGAATGTGGGCACCGCGGCCTACCTGGACGTATTCGAGAGCACCTACCGGCTGCTCTCCCAGATGCGCGACGCCGGCTATCGGGTTGACCTGCCGGCCAGCGCCGATGAGCTGCGCCACATGATCGTCGAGGGCAAGGGCGACCCGGCCAGCGCGCCGCTTGTCCACGGCACCGACGCCGCTGTGGGCGGCTTCCTCGCGCTGGAGGACTACCGGCGGCTCTTTCCCGACTATGTGGACATTGAGCCGTTCTGGGGCAAGGCCCCCGGCGAGCTGCTGAACGACGGCAAGCGCTTCCAGATCCTCGGCCGTCGGCTGGGCAATGTCTTCGTGGGCGTGCAGCCGACCTTCGGCTACGAGCGCGACCCGATGCGTATGCTGATGGCGAAGGACGCCGCGCCGCATCACGGCTTCGCCGCGTTCTACACCTGGATCGACCGGATCTTCGCCGCCGATGCGGTGGTGCATATGGGCACCCACGGCGCGCTGGAGTTTATGCCCGGCAAGCAGGCCGGCCTCGGCCCGCAGTGCTGGCCGCCACGCCTGCTCGGCGGCCTGCCCAATATCTACTACTACTGCGTCAATAACCCCAGCGAGGGCACCATCGCCCGGCGGCGCGGCGAGGCTACCCTGGTGAGCTATCTGGTGCCGCCGGTGCAGCAGGCCGGGCTCTACAAGGGGCTGCGCGCGCTCAAGGACAGCATCGATATGTACCGCCAGCGCCCCGATGATGGCCTGCTGGAGGATATTCAGCTCCAGGCTGAGAAGCTGGGGCTCAGGACTCAGGAGTCGGGAGTCGGGAGTCGGGAGTCGGGAGTCGGGAGTCAGGAGTCGGGAGTCGGGAGTCAGGAGTCGGGAGTTGGGAGTTGGGAGTCAGGGGACGGCCCCGACTCCCGCCCCCTGACTCCTGACTCCCAGATCGCCGCCCTCAGCCACGAGCTGCTCCAGGTTGAGCAGCGGCTCATCCCGATCGGGCTGCATGTGCTTGGCCAGGTGCCCGCCACCGAAGAGCTGGTGGACATCCTCTCCCTGGTGGCGGCCTTCCAGCGGCCCGGCCCCGGCGAGCCCACCCTGCCCGAGCGGGTCGCCGCAGGCATGGGCCTCCGCTACGCAGATCTCTCCGCTGGCCTCAGCCACAACTCGCTGGCCCAGGATCGCTACCGCCAGGTGGATGCGATCTGCAAGCAGGCGATTCGCCAGTTTATTGGGGATTGCAGCTTGCAGACAGACCAATCTGCAAGCTCCAACCTGCAATCTGCAATCGCCTCCGCCGACATCTACCTGTACGAGGCTGCGCGGGTCACGCCCGACTCGCTCCACGCGACCTGGCGGCAGCTGGGCGACCTGCTCGAACGGCTGGGGGTGGATAACGAAACCTCGGGGCTGATCAACGCCCTGTCCGGCGGCTATATCCCGCCCTCGCCCGGCAACGACGTGGTGCGCAACCCGGCCGTCGTGCCCACCGGGCGCAACATCCACGGGCTCGACCCCTACCGCATCCCGTCGGCGGCGGCCCAGGTCAGCGGTGTGAAGGTGGTGGAGGACCTGCTGGCCCGGCTGACCCGCGAGCAGGGCGCGCTGCCGGAGACGGTGGCGCTCATCCTCTGGGGCACCGATAACATCAAGACCGAGGGCGAGGGTGTGGCGCAGGCGCTGGCCCTGCTAGGCGCCCGCGCGGTCACCGACGAGCTGGGCAAGGTGGCCGATGTGGCGCTCATCCCGCTGGCGGAGCTTGGCCGCCCGCGCGTCGATGTGGTGGCCACAGTGAGCGGCATCTTCCGCGACCTGATGGCCATGCAGGCCCAGCTGATCGACAAGGCCGTGCGTATGGCCGCCAACGCGGACGAGCCCGATGACCTGAACTTCGTGCGCAAGCACGCCCTGGCCCAGGCCGCCGAGCTGGGCGTGAGCCTGGACGAGGCCGCCTGCCGGGTCTTCTCCAACGCGCCGGGCACCTACGGGGCCAACGTCAACAACATGGTCGAGAGCGGCTCCTGGGAGGACGACGCCCAGATCGGCGACGTGTTCATGACCCGCAAGGGCTTCGCCATGGACAGCCGTGGCGAGTGGCAGGCCGCCCGACCCATCCTGGAGCAGGCCCTGGGCACGGTGCAGGCCACCTTCCAGAATGTGGACAGCGTCGAGGTGGGCATCAGCGACGTGGATCACTACTACGAGTATCTGGGCGGGGTGACGAAGAGCGTGGAGAAGCTGCGCGGCACCCGCCCGACGGTGATGCTGGCCGAGGTGGAGGCGTTCAGCGGGCCGGGCGGCGGGCGCGTGCGCTCGCTGGAGCAGGTGGTGCGCCTGGAGAGCCGGGCCAAGCTGCTTAACCCCAAGTGGTTCGAGGGCATGCTCGCCCACGGCTACGAGGGCGTCCGCGAGATCGAGGTGCGCGTCAGCAACACCTACGGCTGGAGCGCCACATCCAACGCGGTGGAGGGCTGGGTCTACCAGGGCGTCGCCGAGACCTACCTGCTCGACGAGGCCATGCGCGAGCGGCTGGCCAAGCTGAACCCGCACGCCGCCGCCGGGGTGGCCCGCCGCCTGCTGGAGGCGAACAGCCGTGGCTTCTGGGACGCGGACGAGGGCACGCTGGAGCAGCTGCGCGAGATCTACGCGGACCTTGAGGACAGGCTGGAGGGGGTGGCTTCGTAACCAGGAGTCGGGAGTCGGGGGGCAGGAGTCGGGGTCGCGTCACGATACGCCTTCCGAACGCCTTCCGACTCCCGACTCCTGACTCCAGCCCCCAATTCCTGACTCCAGCCCCCAATTCCTGACTCCAGCCCCCCAATTCCTGACTCCTGCGGCCCGACTCCTGACTCCCGACTCCTGACTCCTGACTCCTGACTCCCCTATGCTATACTGGCCTCGCTTTGAGCCAGAAACACATGCGAGGCTTGGGAATGAAGATATACAAGGCCCGCGCGCCGATGCGGATCGGCTTCTTCGGCGGCGGCACGGACGTGAGCCCCTACGCCGAGGAGCACGGCGGCAAGGTGCTCAACTGCACGATTAACCTCTTTGTACGCTGCATGATCACCCCAAGCAGCGACCCCGGCATCACCATCCGCTCCCTCGACCTTCAGGAGGTGAGCAAGCTGGTGAGCGGCCGCGAGTGGGACGGCAAGCTCAGCCTGCCCCAGGCCGTCCTCGACGCCATGCCCCTGCTCCAGTCGGTGCGCTCGGTCGAGAAGCCCGGCTTTAAGCTGACGATGTTCAGCGACGCGCCCCCCGGCAGCGGGCTTGGCTCATCCTCGGCCCTGGTGGTGAGCATGCTCAAGCTGCTCTACGCCATCGCCGGTCAGACCTACGACCCGCACCAGCTGGCCGAGCTGGCCTACCGGATCGAGCGGGTCGATCTGAACATCCCCGGCGGGCGGCAGGACCAGTACGCCGCTGTGTTTGGCGGCATGTGCCTCTACCACTTCGGCAAAGATCGGGTGATCGTCGAGCCGGTGATCACCGACCCGGCCGCCCTGATGGAGCTAGAGAGCTGCCTGATCATCGGCTATATCGGCGACCGCCAGCTGCTCACCCGCCACCTGATGAGCGACCAGGTGCAGCGCCTGGTGAAGGGCGACACGCTGCGGCTGCACGATGAGACGAAGGCATTTGTGGACGAGGCCACCCGCCTGCTGCGCGAGCTGCGCATCGCCGACTTTGGCCGCCTGCTCCACGAGGCGTGGGAGGTGAAGAAGGCGTTCTCGCCGCACATCGCCCCGCCGATTGTCGATGAGGTCTACGCGCTGGCGCGCAGGCACGGGGCCTGGGGCGGCAAGATCACCGGCGCGGGCGGCGGCGGCTTTATGGTCTTCGCCTGCCCCTTCGACCGCCGCCTCGATCTGGAGCGCGCCCTGATCGAGGCTGGTGTGGTTGTGCGGCCCTTCTCCTTTGTCACGCACGGCGTGCAGTCGTGGAGCGTCGAGGAGCGGGACGAGAATAGCCGATAGCCGATAGCCGATAGCCGATAAAGTGCATCATGTGGCGATTCACCGCATCAGCAAAGGATCGCCCCCCCTCGCCCGCCGCAGCGGGAGAGGGGGCTGGGGGGTGAGGGCCAAAAGCCGCCCCAACGCCATGAATCGCCTCGCCGCCCAAATCTTCTGTCCGCCCCTCTTCCTATTATGGGAGAGGGGCTGGGGGTGAGGGCCGTCCGGCGGCAATCAGTGCGCTAGGGCTCGCTGACGGTGAGCACGCCCTGCATAGCCTCGTGGCCGAGGAGCGAGCAGTAGAAGCGGTAGGTGCCCGCCTTCGGGGCGGGGAAGGCCATCACCGCATCGACGCCGTCGGTGGCGGAGATCTCCCGGTCGCCCGAGGGCAGCAGGATGATCAGGTTGTGGGCCAGCTTGCCCTTATTGCTGAGGGTCAGGAAGACCTGATCGCCCACGTGGGCCTCGATCTTGTCGGGGCTGAAGCTCATCTCGGTGGCGACAACGGTGATGTGGGTCTCGCGCAGCGGCGCGCCGCAGCCGCTGAGGATAACAGCCAGGGCGAGCAGGATCATAGACAATATCCAGCGCATGCGCTCTCCATACATAGTGAGACAACAGAAACCTTTGAGAATTCAGGTACAATGGATATAGCCCTAGCAATTTGTGATATGTGGCTCTAGTGCAGTAGCGCAAACGTCACCCTATCACCCTGCGCATGCCCGGCCCGTGAACGGGCGGGCTCTTGTTCGACGAAGGCCGCCTGCGCGGCCTGCCTGAGGCCGCGCAGGCGGCCTTCGCAGACCGTAGCCCGCGGCTTCAGCCGCCGGGCGACGCCGCGCCGGGCGAGTTTTGCGGTATTGCCTCTTAGTATACTCCACAAGCTGTCGCCGACTGATGATGTAGAGAGGTGAGATGCTCGCTTCGATCGTGTTGATTACGCTGGCCGCCGCCCCGCTGGGGCTGCTGGCTAGGCGCGGGCCGCGGCCCCTGATCGGATGGGGGCTGGCCCTGCTGCCTGCCGCAACCTTCGCCCTGCTGCTCGCCCAGCTGCCTGCGCTGTCCGGCGAGCAGCGCCTGGTCGAGGCGATCCCCTGGGCTCCCGCGATGGGCGTGGAGCTGCGCTTCACGCTCGACGGGCTGAGCCTGCTCTTTGGCCTGGTGATCAGCGGCATCGGCACGCTGATCTTCGGCTACGCGGGCCACTATATGGCGAGCGACCCCGGCCTCGGCCGGTTTATGGTCTATCTGATCCTGTTCATGGGCGCGATGCTCGGTGTGGTGCTGGCTGGTAATGTGCTGACGATGTTCCTCTTCTGGGAGCTGACCTCGGTCACGTCGTACCTGCTGATCGGCTACAAGCACGACTACTCGGACGCCCGGCGGGGCGCGCTACAGTCGCTGCTGATCACGGCGGGGGGCGGGCTGGCCCTGCTGGTGGGCCTGCTGCTGCTGGGCGAGGCGGCCCGGCGGGCGGGCGTGCCTGCGGGCGAGGCATATACCTTCGAGGCGATCATCGGCGCGGGCGAGGCGATCAAGGCCGGGCCGCTCTACCTCCCGGCGATGATCCTGGTCTTCCTGGGCGCCTTCACCAAGTCGGCGCAGTTCCCCTTCCACTTCTGGCTGCCGGGCGCGATGCAGGCGCCCACGCCGGCATCGGCCTTCTTGCATTCGGCAACCATGGTCAAGGCCGGGATCTACCTGCTGGCCCGGCTGGCCCCCGGCCTGGGCGGCACGCCGCTGTGGAGCGGGACGCTGGTGCTGGTGGGCGGCTTCACCTTCGCCTTCGGGGCGGTGGTGGCCACGCGCAAGCTCGACATCAAGGCGCTGCTGGCCTACACCACCCTGAGCATGCTCGGCGGCCTGGTGATGCTGATCGGCCTGGGCGGCAAGTACGCGGCCGAGGCACTGGCGGTGAACATTCTGGCCCACGCGCTCTACAAGTCCTCGCTCTTTATGATCGCCGGGATCATCGACCACGAGACGGGCACGCGCGACCTGAACCGGCTGGGCGGGCTGCGCCGGTTTATGCCGGGCACGACGGTCTTTATCGCCCTGGCCCTGCTCTCGCAGATGGGCATCCCGATCTTCTTCGGCTTTGTGGGCAAGGAGATTATGATCGAGGCGGCCCTGGAGAGCCCGCTGGCCGATCCCTGGCGCTACGCCGCCCTGGCGGCGATTGTGGTGGGCGCGGTGGGCTACATCGTGGCGGCATGGCGACTCTTCAAGAACGCCTTCCTGGGCCAGCCCTCGCCCGATGTGCTCCAGCAGCATGTGACCGACCCGCACCTGGGGATGCTGGCCGCGCCTGCCGTGCCTGCCGCGCTCTCGCTGCTGCTGCCGCTCGGCCTGCTGCCCTTCGTCTCGCAGCTGCTGGCCCCAGCCGCCTCGGCGGTGTACGGCCACGGGCTTGAGCTTGACCTGGCGCTCTGGCACGGGGTGAATGTGGCCCTGGGGGTGAGCGCGGCGGCGATCCTGACCGGCGCGCTGCTGGCCCGCTTCGAGCGGCAGCTGGCCGGGCTGCCCTTGTCGCTGCCGATCTGGCTCGACGGGGCCAAGCTGTTTGAGCGGCTGACCGACGCGCTGATCGCCGGGGCCACCGTACTGACCAGGGCGCTCCAGAACGGCCAGCTGCGCCGCTACATGCTGTACACCACGGTATCCTTTCTGGTCGTGGCCGGGCTGCCCTTCATCCTCTACGGGACGGCGTCCGTGCGGCTCATCCCCGACCCGCAGCTCCAGCCCTACGAGATCTTCGCCGCCGCGCTCATCCCGGTGGCGGTCGTGGCCACGATCAGGGCCAGATCGCGGCTGGGCGCGATCATCGCCGTGAGCGTGGTGGGCGCGATGGTCTCGCTCTTCTTTGTGCTGTTTAGCGCGCCGGACCTGGCGCTGACCCAGCTGCTGATCGAGGTGCTCTCGACCGTGTTCCTGGTGCTGGTCTTCTCGGTGCTGCCCTCCCGCTTCGAGATCCTGTCGTCGCGCTGGAAGCGCTCGCGCGACGCGGTGTTGGCCGGGCTGGTGGGCCTGCTGATGACTGGCCTGGTGCTGGCGACCTCTGGCAGCAGCGCCTTCAGCTCGATCTCGCCCTTCTTCCTAGAGAACAGCCTGGCGAAGGGCAAGGGCCACAATGTGGTGAATGTGATCCTGGTGGACTTTCGCGGCTTCGATACGATGGGCGAGATCACGGTGCTGCTCACCGCGCTGCTGGCGATCTATGGGCTGCTGCGGATGCGGCGGGCTGCCCCTCGCCCCCCAGCCCCCTCTCCCTCTGGGGGAGAGAGGGGACAGAAGGAGGGCATATAGCGATGTACGACTCGGTGATTCTGCGCAGTGTGGCCCGGCTGATGCTGCCGATCTTGCTGATGCTGGCGGTGTTTATGCTGCTGCGCGGCCATAATCTGCCGGGTGGCGGATTCATCGGCGGGCTGGTGGCGTCCTGTGCAGTTATCCTCCAGATGGTGGCCTTCGGGCCGACCTTCGCCCGCCGGGCGCTGCCCGCCAACTACCTGGCCATAGCCGCCTTTGGCGTGCTCTTCGCCGGGGTCTGGGGGCTGCCGTCCCTGATCGGCGGCCAGCCCTTCCTGACCTCGCTCTGGCTGCCCCAGCCGATCCCTGGCGTGGGCAAGATCGGCACGCCGGTGCTGTTCGATGTGGGGGTCTTCCTGACGGTGGTGGGGGTGACGACGCAGATCGCCCTGCTGCTGGCCGAGGAACCGCTGCTCTTCCCCACGGAACGCGGGCCGGCTGATGGGGAGGGCGCGCCGAGAGCGTAGGGACGCAGCATAGGGACGCAGCGCGCTGCGTCCCTACGCTGTGCCCCTACACCCTCTGGGATTGGAGCTACAGATGACACTCATCCTCGCAATATCTATCGGCTGCCTGTTCGCCGGGGCGATCTACCTGATGCTGCGGCGCAGCGTGGTCAAGCTTATCCTGGGGCTGCTGCTGCTCAGCCACGGGGTCAACCTGCTGATCTTTACGATGGGCGACGGGGTGCGCCGGGGCGCGCCGCCAATTGTGGACGACGCCGGGCTGCCCCCGGCCAACGTGGCCGACCCGCTGGTGCAGGCGCTGATCCTGACGGCGATTGTGATCAGCTTTGGGCTCACCGCCTTCGTGCTGGCCCTGGCCTATCGGGCCAACCAGGCCGTGGGCTCGGACGACCTGAACGATATGATCGAGTAGGGACGCAGCGCGCTGCGTCCCTATGGGGGAATATGAACAACCATCTTTTTCTTCCTTTAATCGTGCCGCTGATGGGTGCGGCGCTGGCGGTGCTGCTGGGCCGGCGGCGGACGCTGGCCCGCGCGGTTGTGCTGGCCGTCGTGCTTTTTAGCACCGGCTATGGCGGCTGGCTGCTCTGGCTGGTGAGCGTGGCCGGGCGCCAGGCGACCCAGGCATCGAACTGGCCGGCGCCCTTCGGCATCTCGCTGGTGGCCGACCTGCTGGGCGCGACCATGCTCTTCGTCTCGTCGCTGCTGATGCTGGGCGCGGTGGCCTACAGCCTGGCCACCATCGAGGCCGACTACGAGCAGCACTTCTACTACCCGCTGCTGCTCCTGCTGCTGCTCGGCGTGAGCGGGGCATTCCTCACCGGCGACCTGTTCAACCTGTATGTGTGGTTCGAGGTGCTGCTGATGTCGTCGTTTGGGCTGCTCACCCTGGGCGGCACGCGCGGGCAGCTGGTGGGCGGCCTGAAGTACGTGGTGCTGAACCTGGTCGGAAGCACCGTCTTCCTGATCGGCGGCGGCATGATCTACGGGCTGGCAGGCACGCTGAACATGGCCCACCTGGGCGAGCGCCTGGCTACGCTGCGCGAGCCCGGCCTGGCCACCGCCATCGCCGGGCTGTTCCTGTTCGCCTTCGGCAGCAAGGCCGCCATCGCGCCGCTGTTCTTCTGGCTGCCCGAGAGCTACCACACCCCGCCGCCCGCCGTCACCGCGATCTTCAGCGGGCTGATGACTAAGGTGGGGGTCTACGCGCTCTACCGGGTCTTCGGCCTTGTGCTGGCCAATGAGCTTGCCCGCATGGCACCGCTCATCCTGGCTCTGGCCGGGGCCACGATGGTGCTGGGCGTGCTGGGCGCGCTGGCCCAGACGGAGATGCGGCGCGTGCTCTCGTTCACCATCATCGCCGAGGTGGGCTACTGCGTGATGGGGCTTGGGCTGGCGAGCGCGGCGGGGCTGGCGGCTGGCCTGCTCTTCACCGCCCACGTGATGATCGTGAAGGCGGGGCTGCTCTTTCTGGCCGGGGCCATCGAGCGGTCGGCGGGCACCGGCGACCTGCGGAAGCTGGGGGGCATGGCCCGCCGCGAGCCGGTTCTGGCGACCTTCTGGTTTCTGGGCATGCTATCGCTGGCCGGCGTGCCGCCCATGAGCGGCTTCTTCGGCAAGCTGGCCCTGCTCCAGGCGGGCGTGGCCCAGGGCCAGTATGTGATCACCGGGGTGGCGGCCACCGTCAGCCTGCTGATCTTCCTGGCGCTGCTGAAGATCTGGAACGAGGTGTTCTGGAAGAAGTCCTACGAGGACCAGAGCAAGCTGCCGAGGGTGAGCGTCGCCGCGCTGGCCCCGGGGGCGCTGCTGGTGGTGCTCAGCCTGGTGATCGGTGTGGCCGCCGGGCCGATCTCCGAGCTGAGCGCGCTGGCTGGCGCGCAGGCGCTCGACCTGACGGGCTACGCTCAGGCCACCTGCGGCGCGGGCGGCTGCGAGGCGGCCATGTCGGAGCTGATGAAGTGAGGCCGCAATGCTTGTGCTAAATCTGACACTCGCGATTGTCTGGATGGTGCTCCAGACCTCATTCACCTGGCCGGACTTTGTGGTGGGTATGGCCGTGGGCTTCGCGATCATCGGGGTGAGCGAGCCCGCCCTGCGCCCGCAGCACCCCGACCTGTCCGTCGGCCGCGCCCGCACCAGCTATGTGAGCCTGACCCTGCGGGCGATCAGTCTGGTCAGCTTTATGATCGTGGCGATCATCAAATCGAACCTGGACGTGGCCCGAATCGTGCTGAACCCGCGCCACGTCTTCCGGCCGGGGATCGTGGGCGTGCCGCTGGATGTGCAGAGCGACTCCGGGATCACCCTGCTGGCGATCATGGTGACGATCACGCCGGGCACGGTGGCCCTCGACGTGTCGAGCGACCGGCACACGATGTATATCCACGCGATAGACGTGCGCGACGCGGCGGCGCTGCGCGATGAGATCAAAAACGAGTTCGAGCGTCGCGTGATGGAGATCTTCCCATGAGCCTATTTGCAACCCTGATGGGCGGACTGATGGCGGTGCTGGTGATCTCGCTCGCTCTGACCATGGCCCGCCTGCTGATCGGGCCGAGCATCCCCGACCGGGCGATGTCGTTCGACATGGTGATGATCCATGTGGTGGGCCTGGGGGCGATCAGCGCCGTGCTCACCAACGAGTCGATCCTGATCGACGCGGTGATCATCGTGGCGGTGCTGGGCTTCCTGGGGACGGTGGCCCTGGCCCGCTACATCGAGGAGGGGGGCGTCTGATGACGGTCACGGAGCTGATCACGGTGGCGCTCACCGCTATCGGCGTGCTCTTCACGCTGCTGGCCTCGATCGGGCTGGTGCGCATGCCCGACCTCTACACCCGCGCCCACGCGGTGGGCAAGGCCGGAACCCTCGGCATCGCGGGGGTGCTGCTGGGGGTGGCGGTGGCCTTCGGCGACCTGCTGACGGGGCTGAAGATGGTGGCCCTGGTGGCGTTCTTCTTCCTCACGGCGCCGGTGGCCACGCATATGCTGGACCGGGCGGCGTTCCTGACGGGGGTGCGGCCGATCGCGGCGACGAGGCCGAATGATCTTGAGGGGGGCTACGACCCGGAAAGTAAGCGGCTGCGGTAAGTTTTTTGCGGGCGCTGCGCCCCGCGCCCCGCCCCGGGGGCCAGCCCTCGGGAACCCCGCTGGGGGCGCTACGCCCCCCAGACCCCCTGAATCTGATGCTGCCTTATGCGGAGCGCCCGTTGTTTGGATCGTGCGCGGTGTTGTTTGGCCTTCGTGCGGTGCGGGTAATGCCGTGCCATCCCCTTTTCCTCTGCCGGGTAGCGGCATTGCCGCTGAGGTGCGACCTCCCGCACCTGCGCAGCTGTCATGACAACGGGCATTGCAAGAGCCGCCGGCCTAAGATTCCAGGGTTCGAAGGGGCGGAGCCCCTCGCGGGAGGTCCAGGAGGGCGGGCCCTCCTGGCGCGGGTCTGGGGCGCGCAGCCCCAGCATGAATACGTCAGCCCTGGGGCGCGCAGCCCCAGCATGAATACGTCAGCCCTGGGGCGCGCAGCCCCAGCATGAATACGTCAGCCCTGGGGCGCGCAGCCCCGGCATGAATACGTCAGCCCTGGGGCGCGCAGCCCCGGCATGAATACGTCAGCCCTGGGGCGCGCAGCCCCGGCATGAATACGTCAGCCCTGGGGCGCGCAGCCCCGGCGCTATAGCCCGATCTCCTGCTGCAGCTCGTCGGACAGCTCCGGCGCGTAGCGGTTCGCCGCGACCCAGTCGAGCAGCCCATCCAGGCTGTCGAACCGCCAGATCCGCGCCGCGCCGCTGTCGCTCCCCGTCAGGATGTTGCCCGAGCTACGGTCGATCGCCAGGCTGGAGATCGTCCCGTCGGTCACGTCGATGTTCTGTACTTCCGTGTCTGTATCTAGCCCCCAGAGCGAGATACGCCTGTCGGCGGCGGCCGAGATCACCTGCGTGCCGTCGGCGCTGAAGGCGACCCCCTGCACTGGCCCACGGTGCGTGAACGTGTTTAGGATCTCTTGGCTGCTGGCGTCAATCACCGTCACGACGCGGTCGGTGCCGCCCACAACGAACGTACTACCGTCGGGGCTCCAGGCCACCGTCAGGACCATTCCGATCGGCCACGTATCCCCGATCTGTGCCGCGCTCTGGGCGACATCCCAGAGCCAGGGGCCATCGTTGGTGCCCAGGAGCAGCGTGCTGTTATCGGGGCTCCAGGCCACCGCATCAAGCGTCACCGGGATATTCGGGTCGTTGGGGTCGGTCAGGTTGATCGTCTGCTCCAGGCTCTGGCTAGCCACATCCCAGATCCGCAGCGTCTGGTCAAATGAGCCCGAGGCCAGCTGCGTGCCCGCCTGGTTGAAGGCCAGGCTGAGGATCTGGTCGGTGTGGCCGTCCAGCTCGCCCAGCGTCTCGCCGCTGCGCGGGTTCCATAGGGTGATCGCACCGCTCTGCCCGCCGATGGCCGCCAGGTTGCCGTCGGCGGACAGGGCGGCCACCGCCGGCTGGGCAGGGCCGTTGATCGTGATCCGCTGGAGCGGCTGTCTGGTCGAGAGCGAGATCGACCCAACCCCCTCTGTCGAGGCGAACAGGGCCAGGCTGCCATCGTCGCTCAGGGCGACCATATCGATCGATCCGGTGGCGTAGAAGCGATCAACCTCACGACCGTCGACCAGATCCCACAGCCGTAGCGTGTAGTCGTAGCCCACCGAGATGGCCTGGGCGTTCCCGCTCCCTGGCCGGAAGAGGGCGCTCAGGACGCCGGTATTGTGGGCCTCAAGGCGCTGCTGTTCCTGCTGGCCGAGCAAGCTCCACAGGCGCACGGTGCCGTCGTCCGAGGCCGAGATGATCTGCTGGCTGTCATCGCTGAACTCGACGCTGCTGACCGACGCGGTGTGGCCGCTGAGGAATCCGAGGGCCGCCGGATCCCGCCGGGCCACATCCCAAAGCCCGATCGTCTTGTCGGACGAGCCGGTGATGGCGAGATTGCCGTCGGGGCTGAAGGCCACGCTGACCACCTGGTCGGTGTGGCGCACGCGTGAGCCGCCCTCGGTGCGGCTGCCACCGTTCAGCCCGCCGTCGAAGCGCACGATCTCGGCCCCGCTGTTCACATCCCAGAGAGTCGCCGCGCCGTCGAAGCCCCCGGTCAGCAGCTCGGCCGCGTTCGGGCTGAAGGCCACGCTGCTCACCGGCCCCCGGCTGTCGATCTGGCTGCTCACGCTGAGGCTGGCGGTTTCCCAGAGGGTGATCCGGTTGTTCTCGCCGACCACAGCCAGCAGCTCGCTGTCGGGGCTGTAGGCCAGGATGGTCGCCCGCTCGCCGCCCCTGGTCGCCCCCAGGCTGCGCTCGCTGCCGAGGCCCTGGATCCTCACCCCGCTCTGGGAGCGGCCCACAGCGAGGCTGCTACCGTCGGGGCTGTAGGCGAGGGCGATGATGGCGTCGTCCGCACTACCCATCGTGATGCTGGCCTGGCTGCCGTCGCCCAGATTCCACACCCCCAGAGCGCCGTTGTAGCTGCCGATGGCGGCCAGCTTGCCGTCTGGGCTGAGGGCGAAGGCGCTCACCTCCAGCGTGAAGACGTTTGGGTCGAGGCTGATCTGGGCGCGCACGCCGGGGGCATAGGCCACCTGGCTGAGGGTTTGCAGGGCGGTGTTGTCCTTAGGCCCGCGCGCGACGAGCTCACGGTCGAGGGTGATCGCCAGGCTTAGGTTGCCCGCGCTCATGGCCGCCTGGGCCGCCGCCTCAAGGGCGTTGTCCGTGGCCAGCTCGCTGGCTACCTCGGCGGTCGCCTGCTGGGCCTGGGCCAGCTCGTTGGCCACCTCAGCGGTCGCCTTCTGGGCCTGAGCCAGCTCGTTGGCCACCTCAGCGGTCGCCTTCTGGGCCTGAGCCTCGACGGCGGCCGTCTGGGCCTGCTGGGCGTTCAGATCCGACCGGCCTTGCTGGTAGTTGGCCTGGCCCCAGAAGCCTAGTGCGGCGATGGCGGCCGCGCCGGCCACGGCGGCGATCCCGGTCATAAAGCGCGAGAGCTGGCGCTGGCGGGTGGCGGCTGCGGCGGCCTCGTCGGCACGGCGCTGCTGCTCGTCGGCCAGCTCTCGGGCTGCCTGAAGCTCGCGCTGGCGGGAAGCCTCCCGCTCGGCGGCCTCGCGGCCGCGCAGGGCCGCCGCCGCGTCCAGGAACTGTTGCTCCTGGGCATTCAGGGCGAAGCGCGACAGCGCCGACAGAGACAGGGCCTCGTCCAGGCGGGCACCCCGGAAGAGGAATGCCTCATCCTGGCCGCTGGCCGCCCACTCGCGGGCCGCACTGTGGATGGCTTCGTGCAGCAGCAGGCCCTGGCGGTCATCGGTCAGCCATGCCCGCAGGCGCGGCCAGCCACGAATGAGCGCCTCGTGGGCCACCTCGGCGGTCTCCTCGCCGCCCGGCCCGACGCCCGTCACCAGCAGGCGGGCGTCGGCCAGAAGGCCGACCAGCGCGCGGGTGGGCGCGGGATCGGCCCCGGCGGGCACTAGCTCGGCTATGGCCACCCGCTGGCGGGTGTCACGCTGCTCGCCCTCGGCCCGCTCGCTATCCAGGCGAGTCAGCCGCACAAAGATCGCCCGCAGCCGCTCTTTATCCTCGGGCGGCGCCTTGTCGAAGATCTGGTCGGCGCTGTGGGCTATCGCCTGCTGGATGCCACCGATGGCTCGGTACTCGGCCCCGCGCAGCCACGCGCCGCGCCTGCGCGCCCAGAGCTCCTGGAGGGCGTGCTGGAGCAGCGGCATAGCGCCAGGCTCGCCGCGCACATCGTCGAGGATCTGGCCGCCCAGGTCGGCCTCAAAGCGCAGGCCAACGGCGGCAGCCTGGCGCTCCATCGCCCGGCGCAGCTCCTCGGGGGTCATCGGGGCGATCAGCTCCTGATGAGCCGTGACCATCTCGCGCAGGGTTGGGTAGGGGGCCACCTCGCCCAGAAAGTCGGCGCGCAGAGTGATGATCACCAGCAGCGGGCCGACCTGGCGCAGCAGCTCGTCGAAGAACTCGCGGCGCTCGTCGGCGTCCTGGCAGAGGGTAAAGACCTCCTCAAACTGGTCGATCACCAGGATGGCGCGGGCCACCGGCGGGCCGCCGTCGCTCGTCGGCGCGGGGCCAGCCTGCTCTAGGGTGGCGAGCAGGCTGGCCAGGGGCAGCTCGCCCGGCGTCATCGTCAGCAAGGGCAGCTCGGGCCGACGAGCCTGGAGGGCTGGCACCAGCCCGGCGAAGACCGCCGACGACTTGCCGCTGCCGCTGGGGCCGAGCACCGCCAGGAAGGGCGAATCGGCCACGCGGGCCAGCAGGCGGGCGACCAGGGGCTCACGACCGAAGAAGAAGTCGCGCAGGTCGGCCTGAAACGCGCGCAGGCCGGGGAAGGGGCAGCGCGCATCGTAGGGCGGCAGCTCCTGGCCGAGGCAGAGGCTCTGGAAGCTAATGCCCGTCGCCTCGCCACAGATCGTCTCGATCATGGCCAGCGCCTCGGCCTGCTGGTGGCGAACCTGATCGTCCATCAGCTCGGGCCGAGTGGCCAGCGTGCGCCGCAGGCCAGCGGCGGCGCTGCCAAACTCATCGGCCAGCACAGGAGCGCGCACGGGGATGCAGGATGCCAGAGAGTCGAGGCCAGCCGCCATCTCGGCTGCGGTCAGCGCGCGATCAAGCGTGTCGCTAAACAGCGGCTGCCCGCCGAGTCGGCTGAACAGCACCGGCACCATCACATCGCCCCGCTCGGCCAGGCGCACCGACCCCTCAACCAGCGCCCTATCCGGCTCGCCGTGCTCGCGCAGCCGGGCGTAGATCGCTGCCGAGAGCGCGTTGGCCGTGAGGATGCTGACCTTATCGGTCATGGCCACCACGGCGGGCATGCCCAGCTCGCGCACCAGGCGCTGGCCCAGGCCGCCCATGGCCTCATCGGCGTCGGGGCTAGCGCTCTCACATGTCGAGAGAAAGGCGAAGTGCGGCAGTCCGCGCGCGCCCTCCAGACTGCCCAGCCGCTCCAGCAGCCGCGTGCCCGTCACCGGCTCCACCGTGCCGGGGCCAGCGTCCCCGGCGAGGTAGAGCACCGACTCGCCATCCTTGAGCACGCGCCCATGGCAGACAAGGTGCAGGATGGTGTGGGGGTCGGCGGTGATGCGGGCGCAGATCTCGTCGAGGGTGGGCCGCCCATCCGCGCCGTCGATGTCGGCGAGAAGGGTGGACGGGATGGGGCCAAGCGCCTCGCGGACACCGGCGGTGGCGGCGGTCACATCGAAGGGCTCCAGCTGGAAGCGGTTGTCGGGGGCGGGGCTGGCGGCCACAATCAGAGCGCGCAGATCGCGTCGGCCAATCGGCGGGAATCGCCGGTCGGTCAGGCTAGGCATATAGCGCGAGAAGGGCGCGCGCTGGAGAGTGGCGAGCAGCTTCCAGCCGCCGTCGATCGGCGCGTAGAGGCGCTCCCAGCGCACGGCCCGCATGGGCACATCCTCGATGAAGAGCAGGATGCGCAGCAGGTCGTCGGCGCGAGCCAGCGCCTCGACAAAGCCATCGCGCACATCGCCGCTGAAGAGGGCCGCACCGAGCAGCTTCCCATAGCCCACCCGGTCGATCTCGGCGGCCAGGAGCTCGCTCTGGTCGATCCGCAGCTCGCCCTCGACGCGGATGGGCAGCTGGCCGCCGTCCTGATGCTCCTCGGCGATCACCGGATAAACCCCATCGCTCTGGCGCTGAATGGTGATCTCAAAGGTGTGCATGGCTATCTCCCGCTGATCTGAATCGGCTAGGGAGATAGTAACATGCCAACTCCTCGTCTGCTGCCCCGAGGGCTTCTGGCGCAAAGGCAACGTCGATGTGGTCTGCGCGCGCTACGAGGTGCCCCAAGTGGCCGACTTGGGCGCACTGATCGACCGAATCAGGCAGCGCGCGCGCTGATGAGCACCATAGCGAAGATAGATGCTGATGATCGACACTTACCCCTCGACGGGCATGCGGTGGCGGGCCTTCTCATACTTCTCGCGGGCGCGGCGGGCCAGCGCGAGCGCGCCGCGATCGCCGTGCTTGGCGATCGAGTAGGAGGTGCGCCGGATGCGGTTGCCGTCGCGCCAGGTGGCCTCATACACCTCGCGGCCATCCTTGACGGTACGCCGCACGCCTACGATCCCGGTGCTGGTGCGCGAGACGCCGATCACCTGGCGCTCGGTGCGCGGCTTGCCAAGCTCGCGCTCAGCCTGGTTGCGCCACTCCAGAGCCGCGCTCAGGGCGGCCAGCCGGTCGCCATGCACCGAGTCCGAGAAGAACTTGCTGCGCCGCTGCTTGTTCCAGGTGACGCGCACAAAATAGCCGAAGGTGCGCTTGGCCGGGTGGTCGATCCGGGTGATGCCTTTGTGCTTGGTAGTCTTCGGGCGCAGGCGGGCCGGCAGGCTCTTCGGGTCGGGCATGGCGCTAGCCCGCAGCGCGGCCAGAGCCTCGTCGTGGCTGCTGGTGCTGCGCTCGGCGCGCAGGCTGGCCAGGGCATCCTCCGCAACTATCGGCGGCGCCTCGTAGCGCAGCGAGGCCATGTGGTCGTCGAGCGGCGTGTACGGCTCATGCATCGTCACAGTACTCCTGTGGTGTGATAGTTTTGAGCGATAATCTTTCCGATCATAAGAATAACATGGTTCCTTTATTTGCACAATATTTGCAAAGTAAATGTTGACCATTTATTTTAACTATCTCGTAACAACTACGTAGCACCGTGGGTCTATACTCTAGTTCCGTAGAACCATGATCGTTCCCCGGGGGCGGCGAGGGTCAATGAAGATCGGCACCGACCCGTTCCACGTAAAGAACCAAAGCGGCGAGGCGGCGCGAACAGTGTTCGCGCCGCCTCGCCGCTTCTTATGTCAATCCGCCCCGACTCCCGACTCCCGACTCCCGACTCCCGACTCCCGACTCCCGACTCACCGGCGGAACCAGCCGAGGTAGAGCCCGGCCCCTATCAGCAGCAGCGGCCCCCAGATCATGCCGAGGCCCAGGATCGAGGGCAGGTTCGCCGCCGCCACGATCAGGCCCACGGCAAAGAGCGGCACCGCCGGGTAGATCGGCCACTGGGTTCGCATCCCGAACAGGCCGCGGCCCAGGGCGAAGATGCCCAGGAAGCCCAGCGACAGCCCCCACAGCACCGAGACGCCGTCCGTCAGGTCGGCGAAGGTGACGCCGACGCTCAGGCCGGCCAGGATGCAGGCGGGGATGATCAGGCCGTAGATATGCTTCCAGAGCCCGAAGAAGAAGAAGCACGAAGAGATCGTCAGCAGCACCATGCCGCCAGTCAGCTCCAGCGGCACTGTTGCCCCCCTGGCCAGCAGCAGTAGCACGCCGAGGACGATCATGCCCAGGGCCAGCGGGTTGGCGCGCTGCGCCGGGGCGGCGCTGATCTGCCCCGCCGGGGCGTAGCTCAGCCCCTCGGGCAGATGGAGCTGCTGGGTCTGCACGCCAGCCGATGATCGCTCGGCCTGGCGCGCGCGCTCGGTATCCTGATCGGTATAGTCGGGCTGCATCTTCACTCCTCCACGCTCGTTATTGCAGGCTGCAGATTGCTCTGCCACCTACGACGAGGAGCAGTGGGCGAGTGTTGCACGCCGCTGGCCGAGATTGCAGGATCGTTGCCCTTTTCCTTTGCTAGTGAGTAAATTGAACGCTATACTAATGTATGATCGCAATAGAGCATAAGTAACGCTGTCACCCTGAGCGAAGCGAAGGGTCCCGGCCGGGATTCTTCGCTTCGCTCAGAATGACAGGACGCCTCACAGCGTTACTTCTGCGGTATTGCGTATGATCGTATGCCCATACACCATCGCTCAGTATAGAGTAAGGATCTACCACATGGGCGCTCAGGATGATCTACATCAACTGCCTATCGCCGCATTCGCCGACATCTTTGAGCAGCTGCCGATTGCGGTCAGCGCTTACGATTCAACCGGGCTGCAAGTTGCCATGAACGAGGCCCAAGCCAAGCTCTGGGGCCTCCGCCGCGAGGAGTGGGTCGGCCACTTCAATATGGTCACCGACTCGCAGCTGGCGTCGCAGGGGAGCGGCGAGATGTTCCGCAAAGTGATGCAGGGCGAGACAGTGGTGCTCCCCCCCCACTCCTACGACGGCACCGCGACCGGCCTGCAATCCGACGCCACCGCCCCGGTCTGGATCGAGGCATCCTACTTCCCGATGCGGGCCAAAAGCGGCGAGGTGACGCACCTGATCGCCATCTTGCGCGATGTCTCTCGCGAGATCTTGCAGCGCCAGAACGCAGACAAGGCCCAGGAGGAGATCGCCAACCAGCGCATGATCATCGAGACGCTCTCGAACCCAGTGATCCAGATCTGGCAGGGCATCCTGACCCTCCCGCTGATTGGCGCGATCGACAGCCGGCGGGCGATGAACATCACCGAGGGATTGCTGATCGCGATCGCTGAGCGGCAGGCCAGCTGTATCATCATCGATATCACCGGCGTGCCCATGGTCGACACGCAGGTGGCGCAGCATTTGGTGCAGACCGCGCGCGCCTGCCAGCTGCTCGGCTGCGACGTGGCCCTTGTCGGTATCAGCCCCGAGATCGCGCAGACCCTGGTTCAGCTCGGGGTCGATCTGAGCAAGCTGAAGACGCTGGCCAACCTCCAGGCCGGCATCGCATGGGCCTTCGCCCAGCAGCGGCTGCGCGTCGTCTCGATATAGCGCCCGGCGAGGGTGCGGGGCTAGTTTGTCCCGCCGTAGGCGCTGCCCTGGGTGACGCGCATAAAGATGTCCTCCAGGTCGTTCACCTGGCCCGCGAAATGCGTCACCACGGCGCCGCCCGCAATCAGGCGGGCCAGCAGCTCGCCCACCGCAGGGTCATCACCGTCCACGTCGATCTCGATCTGGGGCGGCTCGCCCTCGGGCAGCAGGCGCACGTCGAGCACGTGAGGCACCCCGCGCGCCAGATCCGCCGCCTGGGCTAGGTCGCTCAAGAGGTGTACCGAGAAGGTGCGGTGCGGCTGGATCGACCGCATGATCGTCGCCACATCGCCGGAGGCCAGCAGGCTCCCGCGCTCGACGATCCCGATATGGGTACACATCTCGGCCAGCTCGGTGAGGATGTGCGAGCTGATCATAATCGTCTTGCCCATGCTGCGCAGCTCCTTGAGCAGCTCGCGCAGCTCGACGCGGGCGCGCGGGTCGAGCCCGCTGGCCGGCTCGTCGAGGATGAGCAGGGCCGGGTCGTGCAGCATCGTGCGGGCCAGGCTGAGCCGCTGCTTCATGCCGCGCGAGAGCCCCATCACCTCGGACTCCCGCTTGTGGCCAAGGTCAACCAGCCCCAGCAGGTCGTCGATCAGCTTCGGTCGGCGGGCCGAGGGGATGTTGTACGAGGCCGCGAAGAAGTCCAGGTACTCCCAGGACTTCATAGACTCATAGACCCCAAAGAAGTCGGGCATGAAGCCGACCGAGTGCCGTACGGCGGCGCGGGCATGCACCACCGAGTTGCCGGCCACCCATGCCTCGCCGCTGCTCGGCAGCAGCAGGGTGGTCAGGATGCGCATCGTCGTCGTCTTGCCGGCCCCGTTCGGCCCGATGAACCCGTAGACAGCGCCCTGTGGGATCTGGAGGTTCAGGCTGCTTAGGGCGGTGGTGTTCCCGTAGCGCCTGGTCAGGTCCTTCGTCTCGACAATAATTGTCATGCGCTGCGCTCCTTGCCCCTGGGGATTCTCCCCAGATCCCCAGAGGCGATTGCGGGCGGCCATTCAGCATTCGCGCTACGTGTTCAGCCGGATCAGGTAGAGCGTCATACCCTGCTGAAGGCTGTCTTTGCCATCTAGCGACACCTCAATCATCGGCGCGGATCGCCAGGCCAGAAGGTAGACGGCGTCGCGCTCGGGGAGGCCCTGCTGGCCCTGGAAGGTCGGCCCGCCGAAGGTGAATCGGTCGTAGCTGAACAGGGTCGATAGCACCTGGCGCTGGTTGAAGAGGCCATCGGAGGGCGTGCCGATCAGGTCGGGGAATGACTGGAGGTTGCGGGGCAGGTTCGCCTCGACCGTCGCGCCAGGGCCGATGTCGCCGAGCGACTGCGCGGCGTCACCCGAGACGATCAGCGCGTTATAGAGCATCTCGCCGCTCGTGTTGCGCAGGCTCCCCGTCACGCGTGAGGCGTCGCGGGCGAGCTGGCTCTGCACAGCGGGCACATCCACCACCGGCTGCTCGACCAGCAGCGTGCGCAGCGACGAGACATCGACTAGCAGGTCGCGTACCTGCACTGTGCTATCGCTGATCGTCACCAGGCTCGTGCTAAACTCGAAGCCCTCGAAGGTGCCGGGCGAGACGAGGGCGTCCAGACCAAACCCCATGGTGTAGCTGCGGCGCTGGGGCGAGAAGATGCTCACAAAGACAGTCGCCTGGCCGCCGGGCGCGCCCTCGAAGCTCTGGACAAGGGCCAGCTGCGAAACCTGGGGGCGCGTGCCGCGCAGGACAAAGCTTGCCCCATAGGTCGCCAGCAGAAAGATCGCCACCAGGGCCGGCGTCGTGATCCAGGCCAGATCAACCCGGCGCATACGGCGCAGCACCAGGAAGTTTACCGGGCCGATGACCACGATGTAGACGACCATCAGCAACAGCAGCAGGGTCGGCGAGGGCAGGCTCAGCGCGGCCAGCTGAAGCGTATCGCGCACCAGATTCTCGCTCCGCCAGCGGAACGAGGAGGCTATCTGCATACGACTATTGAGCGTGAGGATGGGAGCCCAGAGGTCAGGCTCAGCCTGCCAGGCGCGCAGGATGGACAGGTCGAAGGCGGCGAAGATCACCCGGCCGGTGCCCACATCACCGACGCTGATCAGGCTCTCGCGGTCGAGGGCGCGGGTGCCCGGCAGGAGCGTGATCTGGTTGGCGGTGATAGCCGGGACGATATTCCTGAGCCCATTGCTGTTGGCCAGGCGCTCCAGCGACTCGGCCGGCACGTCCGTCCGCAGGCCGGGGCCGATCTGAACCGGCAGCAGGTCGCCCAGGCCGCCGACAACCCGCCCGGCGTCGGGGCCGCCGCTCAGCAGAAGCGTGCCGCCCAGGCGCACCCAGCGATCAAGGGCAGCGCGCTGGCCTAGAGTGAACGCCGCCGTGTCCACATCGTGAATGACGATCACGTCTAGGCCATCGAGGATCATGGCATCCTCGGGCAGCAGGTCCGCGCTCAGCCTGCTCAGCACCGTCGTGTAGCCGCTCACCAGCTGCGCGGTGCTTAGGCTATTGAGCAGGGTCTGGTCGCTGCTCAGCACGCCAACAAGTATCTCGCTGCTATCGACCGGCACAAGGCGCACATTGCGGTTGAGGATCAACGCGCCGTTTGCCACCAGGCTCAGCTCGATGAGGCGCGCATTCGCATCGGTGATGGCGGGGAGAAACACCTGCTTGCGGGCGCCCCTGGGCAGATCGATCTCGTAGCGAAAGGAGGGGCTGCTATCGCCGGGGAAGCGCAGCTCAATGGTGCCGCGCAGGTCGCCGCCATCGTTGGCCGCCACCAGGCTCAGGGGGAACCAGTGGCCGACGTGGTACTGGCCGCTGCCATCGTAGCCAGCCCGGACATCGAGCGAAACCGGGCTCTGCTGAGCGGCCCGCGACACCCCCGCTTGGGACATGGCGAGCAGGGCGAGCAGGGCGAGCAGGAGAAATCGGGGTAAGCGGCTCAAGATTGCTCCATGGGTGCCAGTGTTGCGTGTTACGTGTGATACTCAACACTACGGTGCCTTCAGCTCCTGGTGGCGCTGCTGGGCATCGTGATAATGCTTAAGCAGGCTAAGCGTATCATTCAGGTTCTTCTCCTTCTCGCCGCGCTTGAAGGTGAGCTGATAGTCATTAATCTTCTGCATCACATCGCGCGGGCGCGGCACGTTGTCGAAGGTAAACTTCCCGCCGCCGCCGGCCGTCTCCAGCACCACATCGCCATAGCCAAGCAGGTTGCTGATAAAGGTCGTCTCGAAAGAGATATTCGTGACCGCGCCGAGGCTGGCCTGGCGGCGGTCCTCAGGGCCAAAGGGCTTCTTCTCAATATCGATCACATTCGTGGGGTTGAGGATGTAGAGGTCGTTGCGATGATCCTCGATCTCCCAAGCCGCCCAGGCCACAAAGGAGATGATCAGAGCGGCCGTGGCCACGCCGATCAGGGCCGGGCCAGGCTGAAGCAGGCTCGTGCCGATAGCGATCACCAGCAGGCCGCCAAAGAGCATGAGCACCGGGCCGATCAGCGCGCGCACGGCAAAGATCCAGTGGGCGCGCCATGTGATCGTCCCGTTATCCTCGTTGATCTCGGGGTTATCGTGGAGGAGCCAGCGCAGCCAGTTAATGCCCTGCGATGTCTTGATGTCCTTCTTGAAGACCTTCTTCTCGCCCTTAGCGCTATAGACCTTCGTCTCGATCATGCGGTCGAACTCCTCGGCCGTGTGCTGCTTACGGTAGGAGTTCACCTCGCCCATAATCTTCTGCTGCATGATCTTGGGGTTCGCCGCCGAATCGAAGGTGATCTGGGCGCCGATACGGGCCGACTTAACGATCACGACGCCATAGCCGAGCCAGTGCTGGCTGTAGGTCTTCGTCGAGGCCACCACATCCTGAATGTCCTCAATGTAGATCTGCTCCTGCACGCGCCGCTCAAACAGCTTTGGGATAAAGACCTCGTCGTTATCATAGACGACGCGCTTCGTCGTGAGGATCAGTTCATCGTTCAGCCAGTCGTAGGTGCTGAAGAAGACGAAGAGCAGGCTGATCCCGGCCAGGATCATCATGACAATATTCACCGGATCAAATGTCTGGCGCACAAACATAACCGGGTCAATATAGAACAGTCGGCCACCCCTATAGCGGTAGTAGACCACCAGCAGGATCACCGCGCCGACGCCGAGCAAGATGTTGCGCGTGCGCAGATCATCGGCCTTCGGATTCTTCTTGCCCGAGGTGCGCACCCACAGCGATGTCCAGAGCAGCAGGAGCACCAAGGTGACGCCAATCAGCAGCAAATTGAAGAAGTCGAGCCCGACCGACTCGCCGGTTTCGGTAACGAGGAAGCCGCCGCCGATGCTGCGGTAGAAGGCGAGGCCGCCGAAGAAGAGCATGCCGAGCACCGGGAGGATCAGGCGGGCCAAGAGGACAATCCAGTGCCTCCCAGTCACGTGCAAGATCCGCTCACCCTCGCTCAGATCCAGCGCCTCAGACGCATCTTCGAGCAGCAGGTCTTTAAGCGCGTTCAGCATATGCTGGCTCCTGAAACTTCTACGGGGCAGGGGGCGAGCAGACAGGTATCGCTGCGCCCACTGTCCTCACGCCGAGTCATTCCGCGCGATGTAGTCGATGATCCAGTCGATCTCAGCCTCGGGCGAGAGCCCGTCGTTCTTGAGCACCACCGCATCGTCGGCGGGGCGCAGCACATGTCCGTCCATCTCATCGCGGCGGGCCAGGTCGAAGCGCACCTCATCGAGTGGCCGCATGTCGCGCTGCTGCTGCCGCTCGGTGGCGCGCCGACGGGCGCGCTCGTCGAGCGACGCCTCAAGGTAGATCTTCAGCGGGGCGTCGGGCATCACCACCGTGCCGATATCGCGCCCGACCATCACCACGCGCCCGCGATGGCCGATCACCTGCTGCTGGCGCACCATCTCGCGGCGGACGCCGGGGTAGCGGGCGACAACTGAGACGCCGCGCTCGACCTCGGGGCTGCGGATGGCCCACGTCACATCGGCGCCATCGGCGAAGATGGTGTACTGTCGTCCGTCTGGCTCAGTGGGCGGGGCGACCTCGATGACGATCCGCTCCGCCAGATCCTCCACGGCCTCGGGCGCGTCGAGATCGACGCCGCCCTGCAAGGCGACCAGCGTGAGGGCGCGATACATCACGCCCGTGTCGAAGTAGAGGTAGCCGAGCCGCTCGGCGAGCAGCGCGCCGAGAGTGCTCTTCCCCGCGCCTGCGGGTCCATCGATCGCGATCACGAGCGGTTGCTGCATACAGTTTACAGGTGGGGCATGGCTCCGCCCTTACACGTGGGCAGGCGCATCTATCTTCTGAGGCATAAGGCAGGCTTTATTGTAGCATGCCGTGCTAATATGTGGCAAGTGTTTTCTCCATAGCAGCACAGCGACACCCGCGCCATGGCGCGGGTGTCGCTGTGCTGTGTGGCAGAGCTTTATTGTGTACGCTAGCTGCGCAGGACGCGCAGCACCATCTCCTCGGACGAGAGCGTCGGGCGCTCTACGGCGGGCTGCCGGGGTGCGTCCCCAGGGCGCGACAGCAGCCGGTTGAAGAGCCCGCCGCGCGCGACGCTGCTCGGCGCTAGCTCCGGCTCCTGCGCATCGCCTCGCAGATCGGCCAGAGCATCATGCACCATCTTCGCGATCGCCTCAGCGACATCGATCTCGGCCCAGCCCAGATCCTCGGTGATCGCCTTGATCGTGTGCTGCCCGTCGACCTGCTCAAGCACCTCGTGATGCGAAGGGCCGACCCGGCGCATCGCCGTGTCGAGGGGGACGATCAGCACCGGGAGGAGGTCGAGCGAGGTGATCGAAGAGCGGATATTCTTCCAGCGGTAGGCTAGGCGCTCGGCCGTCTGCATATGGTAGTCGAGGTCGCCCCAGAGTGACTCCTGGTCGCTCGTAATATCGCTCACGAAGCTAAACCTGGCCTCACTGAGCTCAAACATGCTCGCCAGGGCATCGATCCCTATCACAGCGCCAGCGTCACAGTGGTAGAGGTGCCCATCGCGGAAGTAGAGGTGCCCAGCGGAGGATGCGGTGTAGATGTTGAGCGCGCCCGTCACAGAGCTGTACGAGATCATCTCAATCAGCTCACGTAGCGGGATGGTGTTGATGTTACCTTCAAGCTTCACGTGGATGCTCCCTGGCTGTGATGCTGTGTACATTAGGTATGGAGCAGGGTTCTCATGAGATCGTATCACGGTGCTATAACCAGCGCAGTGTGATGAAAGTTCGTACAGGTGAATAGCTCACTGTGAGGTCTGGCCATCCGTTTGACCAGAAGAGTATAGCATTGCCTTAACGAAAAACAAACCATTACTTTTGGCGAAGTCTACTAGCCCATATCGTAGCCGTCATCGCCGACGGGCAGCCCGACAATCTCCATGAGGCGCAGGGCATTTGTGGTGGCCGCGAGCCCAGGGCGCAGCGTGTAGTCGAAGCGCATGGTGACGCCGCCCTCCTCCTCGACGATCTGCTCGCGGAAGTGGCCAAGACGCGCCGAGCTGGCGATCAGGCCGTCGTCGGCCAGGGTGAGGTCGTGGGTGGAGACGGCGCCGATCGCCTGGAGCGAGACGAGGTGGCGGATCACGCGGCGGGCGGCGATCTGGCGCTCGGCGCTGTTTGTCCCGTGGAGGATCTCGTCAAGCAGGTAGCAGATAGTCGGCCCACCAGCGTCGCGGGCAGCCTCGGCCGCATTGACGATCTCACGCAGACGCCGTAGCTCGGCCATAAAGTATGAGACCCCCTGGGCGAGCGAGTCCTGGACGCGCATGCTGGTTGCCAGGATCATGGACGACAGGCGCAGCTCGGCAGCGCACACCGGCCCGCCGGCCTGGGCCAGCACCACGTTCATGCCCACGGCTCGCAGGAAGGTGCTCTTGCCAGACATGTTCGACCCGGTGATCAGCAGGAAGCTGCCGGGCGGGCCGATCTGCACATCATTGGCCACGCACTGATCGGGGGGGAGCAGCGGGTGGCCCAGGCCACGGGCGACGATCTGCGGCTGGCCGCCCTCGACAATGGTGGGGAAGGCCCACGCCGGGTGGTCGTGGCGCAGCGCGCCCAGGGCGGCCAGGGCCTCCAGCTCACCTACGACGGACAGCCATGGGCCGAGGCGCGGCCCGGCGACCCGCCGCCAGCCCTCGGCCAGGGCGATCACCTGGAAGCTCCAGAGCAGGCCGAACTGGAGCAGCGGGTAGAGGATCGAGCGGCTATACTCGGCGAAGGTGGCGATGGCGCTGAGCCTACGGATCTGGGTATCGGCGCGCAGCTCGCCAGCGACAAGCTCGCCCTGGAGGCGGCGCAGCTCGGGGGCGGACACCGGCGCGTCGGCAGCGAGCCTGAGCAGCCGACCATAGGCGTCCAGCAGGTCGTGCCGATCATAGAGCTGGGCCAGCGGCTCAAGCGTGTGGGCGCCGAAGGCGAGGGTGAGCGTAATATTGAGGGCGAGGAAGGCCAGCCAGATCGGCCAGGGGGTGAGCCCGGCCGCCTGGGCGACCACGGCAAGTACCAGCAGGGTCGGCGAACCGATTGTCAGGGCGCGGATGGCCGGGCGGTCAAGCAGCGAGGGCGGGCTGACGGCCCATGCGGTGAATCGCTCGTAGGCGGCCTGGCCCTCGGCGGCGAGCCGACACAGCAGAGCGATCTCGTCGCGCAGATCGATGGCCTCGGCCAGCTCGGACACCGCCTCCTGGCGCGTACGGATCGTGGCTGGGGGTGCCGGACGTAGCAGCCAGCCCTGGAGCATCGCCTGGCCAACGTGTGTCTGCGGCGTACACAGCAGGTGCTGGAGCGATGCCTGACCGAGCAGGTCAAGGTCAAACGCAGTCGCGTCAGGCGTAGCAGCGGGCGGCGGGCGGCGCAGAGGCAAGCTGCCCCAGTCGCGCTTGAGGCGCAGCAAGCCATCGGCGTTAAGGTCGTGCAGAATCGTGTAGCGCTGGCGTCTATCGCCGAGGTAGCGGTGGTAGACAACCAGGGCGAGGAAGACGACCCCGCCGGCCGCGCCGAGCCAGAGCAGCCAGGGCGCATCGCGCCACCAGCCAGTGGCGGCGACAGCCAGGGCGACGACAAAGGCGAGCAGGCGAAGGTTGGCGACTCGCCCCCAGCGCGCCGCGTAGAAGTCGCGGCTGGCGGCAAATTGTGCGGCGCGCTCGGCGTAGACGTGATCGGGACGCTCAGGCATAGAGTGGGGGCGAGGTAGGATGCTGTATTCCAGCGCTCTACAACGATATTTCGATGCAGAACCAATCTGCAATCTGCTTACGCCGCGTGGTAGGGCGGGATCGTATAGATATAGCTCTCAAGCTGCTCGATCAAGAACGCCTTCTCGGCGATCAGCTCGGCGATCACATCGCGGATGGAGATCATGCCGATCACCTGCTCCTCCACGATCACCGGCAGGTGGCGCATGCGGCGCTCCGTCATCAGCGTCATACACTCGGTGATCGTGTGGTCGAGGCCGACATAGATCACCCGCTCGGTCATAATCTCGCGCACAGGCGTGCTGTCACTCGGGCGGCCCTGTAGCACCATCTTGCGGGCCACATCGCGCTCGGTGATGATGCCCGCGAGGTGGCACCCATCCTTGACAAGCAGGGCACCAACGTCCTTCTCAGACATCAGGCAAAGCGCGTCGGTCACTGAGCTGTCGGGCGTTGTCGACCAGATCATCGGCGGCCTGGATTCCAGGAGTCTGCGCACGGTCTTCATTGGCGGTGCCCTCCTTGTTGTACTGAGAACGATATCTCTATCTTATGTATATTATAACTGCACCTCATCGGTTCGATGCAGCGATCTATACAAGAAGGTACAACTGTTGCAAGATCACCACTCGGCGGGATGTGGTTACGCCAACGGGGCGGCTCGTGAGCCGCCCCTATGCCAATGTGCGGGCTAGACGATCTCAGCGATCTGCTCGTGCAGCTTCACGCTCTGGCCGGGCCGGACGCTCAGGCTCGCCACCCGCCCGGCGCGCACCGCGCGGATCTCGTTCTCCATCTTCATCGCCTCAAGCACCAGCACGGGCTGGTCGGCGACAACATCCTCGCCCACCTCAACCAGCACGCGGACGACCACGCCGGGGATGGGTGCCTTGATCCGAGTGTCAGCGCTGACCGGGCGGGAGACCCGCACATCGAGGTCACGCACGTCGATCTTGTGTCGCCCGCGCCAAGACTGGATCCAGCGCAGGTCAGGGTCAACCTGAAGCTCATAGGCGCGCGTATCCACCACGGCCCACTGGATGGTGTCGGGGGTGGACAGCGAGGAGAGCGAGACGCGGGTCGGCGTGCCATTCACCAGCACATTCACGAAGCCATCGGGGCCAGGCGCATCGCCAGCCTCAACCGTAAACTCGGCCCCGTCGATTGTGATCAGAAGCTTACGCATCATACACCCTTCTCCTACGAGAGCTTGCGGCTATCGTGATACCAGCCGCTCGTGAAGGCGGGCGGCGTGACGGGGCTGGCCGACTGGGCGCGAGCGAGGAAGGCCAGCGCGGCCACTGCGGCCATATCGCCAATGTTGTCGTCGGCGGGGGGCGTATCGATCAGGTGGTGCTGGCTCGAGTCGGTGGTGTAGGTGCCGGTCACAAACTCATCGTCGTTGATGATCAGGCGCAGCAGGCCCAGGTTGGTGCGCACCCCGTTGATCTGGAACTCCTGAAGGGCGCGGTGAACCCGATGCAGGCACTCGGCGCGGGTGGCCCCCCAGACCACCAGCTTCGCCAGGAGCGAGTCATAATGCACCGGCACCTCGGCCCCAGCGTAGGCGTAGGTGTCCACGCGCACGTTCGGCCCGCCGGGGATGCGGAAGGATGAGATGTGCCCCGGGCTGGGCAGGTAGCCGTGCCAGGGGTCCTCGGCGTTGATCCGGCAGAAGATCGAGACGCCGCTCAGGCGCACCTGCTCCTGAGTGTAGCCGAGCGGCTCGCCCGCCGCGATCCGCAGTTGCTCGCGCACCGTGTCGATACGTGTGACCATCTCGGAGGCCAGGTGCTCAACCTGGATGCGCGGCTTGATCTCGGTGAAGTAGTGCTGGCCCTCGCGATCAACCACAAACTCAACGGTGGCGACCCCGCAGATAGTGAAGAGGTGCGCGATCTGGAGGGCGGTCGCCCAGATCGCCTCGCGCTGAGTCTGGCTGATACCGGGGGCCGGCGACTCGCCGATCACCTTGCGGGTGTTGCGCTGGATGGAGCCGTCGCGCTCGCCGAGATGGATGATCGTGCCCTGGCAGTCGCCAAGCACGGGCACCTCGATATAGCGCGATCCCGGCATGGCCGCCTCCATATAGACGTGTGCGTTCCCATAGAATGCTTGGGCCGCGCCGGATGAGCGCCGGACGACGGCCAGGAGCGTGTCGCGGTCGTAGACCACATGGGTGCCGCGCCCGTGGCCACCGGCGTGCGCCTTCACCACCAGCGGGAAGCCGATGACCTCAGCCTCGGCCAGCATGGCCTCGCCCTCGTCGGGGGTGAAGGCGCGAGAGGATGGGCGGGTGGTGAGAATGCCGGCGGCGCGCACCCGCTCCAGCGTATCGATCTTGTTGCGCACCTGCTCCAGGGTCTCGCTGCCTGGGCCGATCACCACGATCCCCTCCGCCTCGCAGGCGCGCACAAAGCCGGGGTGCTCAGAGATAATCCCATAGCCAGGGTGAACGGCGTCCACCCCGGCGCTGCGGGCCACATCGAGCATGGCCTGGGGGTTGCGGTAGTCGCCCTGGGCAGGAAGGGCGTGGGCCTCATCGGCCAGGCGCACATGGAGGGCGCCCATATCGCCCGGCTCGTACACAGCCACGGCGGCGATGCCCATATCGCGGCAGGCCCGCACAATGCGGACGGCGATCTCGCCACGGTTGGCAACCAGTACTCTTTTGAACATATGTACCCTCTCTGATCTTTTCGATTGGGGTTTGGGGCTCCGCCCCAGCTCTTTTTGTTGCTGGCTGGCGGCTCTGCCGCCAGCCAGCAACAAAAAGAAAGATCGCAATACCGCAGAAGTAACGCTGTGAGGCGTCCTGTCATTCTGAGCGAAGCGAAGAATCCCGGCCGGGACCCTTCGCTTCGCTCAGGGTGACAGCGTTACGTATGCTCTATTGCGAAAGATCACTACATCGGCGAGATGCCGTGCTTCTTGGGCACGTGGCGGTCGCGCTTGGCGAGGGTCACATGCAAGGCGCGGATGAGGACGCGGCGGCTATCGCGCGGCTCGATCACGTCGTCGATCAGGCCGCGGGCGGCGGCGACGTAGGGGTTGTTGAACTTCTGCTGGTACTCGCCCACCAGCTCGGCGCTGCGGGCCTGCGGGTCCTCGGCGGCCTTCACCTCGTTGCGGAAGAGGATGTTGACCGCGCCGGCCGCGCCCATCACCGCCAGCTCGGCGTTCGGCCAGGCGTAGAGCAGGTCGCCGCGCAGGCCCTTGCTGCTCATCACGCAGTAGGCACCGCCGTAGCTCTTGCGCAGAATCAGCATCAGCTTGGGCACGGTGGCCTCGCTGTAGGCGTAGATCAGGCGCGCGCCGTTGCGGATGATCCCGCCGTACTCCTGGCTGGTGCCCGGCAGGAAGCCCGGCACGTCCTGGAGGGTGATCACCGGGATGTTGTAGGCGTCGCAGATGCGGATGAAGTGGGTGGCCTTGATGCTGGCCTTAATGTCGATCGTACCGGCGAGCACCATGGGCTGGTTGGCCACGATCCCCACCACAAAGCCGTCGAGCCGGGCGAAGCCGACCACCATATTCTGCGCCCAGAGCTCGTGGATCTCCAGGAAGCGCCCGTCGTCCGCGATGCTGCCGATCACCTGGCGCACATCGTAGGGCTTGTGCGGGTCCACCGGCACCAGGTGCTCAAGCTCGGGGCAGCGGCGCTCCGGGTCGTCGCGCGGGGGGATGTAGGGCGGGTCGTTCAGGTTGTTGGAGGGCAGGTAGCTGAGCAACTCGCGCACCTTCAGCAGGCACTCGCGGTCGTCGCTAGACAAGAAGTGGGCCACGCCGCTCTCGGTGGCGTGGATACGCCCGCCGCCAAGCTCCTCCTGGCTGACGCTCTCCTGCATCACCGAGCGCACCACGTCGGGGCCGGTGATGAACATGTAGCTGTTCTCGGTCATAAAGATAAAGTCGGTGAGCCCCGGCGAGTAGACCGCGCCGCCGGCGCATGGGCCGAGGATGACCGAGAGCTGCGGGATAACGCCGGAGGACTCGCAGTTGGCGTCGAAGATACGGGCGTAGCCGCCCAGGCTGTCCACGCCCTCCTGGATGCGCGCCCCGCCCGAGTCGTTCAGGGCGACGAAGGGGCAGCCGTAGCTGAGGGCCATGCGCATGGCCTTGACGATCTTGTTGGCGTGCATCTCGCCGAGCGAGCCGCCCATGACGGTGGCGTCCTGGGCGGCGGCGAAGACCTGGCGGCCCTGGACGAGCCCGAACCCGGTGATCACGCCGTCGCCGAGGCGCGAGCCCTTCCCGCCCATATAGCTATCGTAGCGCGGCGTCACCAGGGTGTCGATCTGGTTGAAGCTGCCGGGGTCGAAGAGCAGGTCGATCCGCTCCTGGGCAGTCAGCCGACCGCGCTTGTGCTGGGCCGCAACATCTTTGTCCGAACCTGCGGCCTCGGCCTTGAGTGCGCGCAGCCTGTCGATATGTTCCTGCATCAGCGTTATTCTTCCTCGTACTCGTAGACAATGGTGATCACACAGCCGTCGAGCTCGCGCCAGCAGCCAGTGAGGGTTGTGCTGGCCAGATCAGTGCAGATAACGAGCGGCGCCCACTGGCCCGCGACCGGCGGGGCGGGCAGGCATGTGACGGCCCGCGTGTCAACGCGCAGCCCGTGATGGGTGAGCTTAAGCGTCGCCTCCTTGGCGCTCCAGATCGCGGTGGAGAGCAGCTCGTAATGATCTGGCGGTGTAGCGGCGAGCAGAGCTAGCTCGTGCTCGGTGTCATACGCCTCGGCGAAGGCCGCCCCCCTCGGCTTAACCTGCTCGATATCGGCGCCCACTGCGATTGCAGGTTGCAGATTGTAGATTGCAGATTGGGCTCTCGTCAACATGGCGCAGAGCGCCAGGCCCTCGGTGTGGCTAATGCTGATCTGAAGCGCCCCCAACTCCGCGCCGATATGGGGGATGGACAGCGCCATGCCCCAGGGCACAACTCGCGGCGCACCATCGTGGTCGCTCATAATCATGATCGCGTCAAGGGGTAGATCCACGCCGCGCCGGGCTATGTGCCTGCGCAGCAGCCGCTTGGCCGCCCAGCGGCCGAGCAGCCAGTCGTCCCGGCGCTTCGCGAAGCGCAGCCTGTCGTAACAGTCCTGCTCGGGCGGGGCGAGGATTCGCCCCGGCGGTGGGATGGTGTCGCGCTCAGCGATCAGCCAGTCGATCATGCGTTGTACCTGCCGGTGGGCTACGGGGCGGCGTAGCCGCCCCAGACGCTTTATATGATGGTGCATCGTGGCGGCTACGCCGCCACGATGCACCATCGTATATTACAGCTCAACCTTCCCCGGCAGTGCCACGGTGTGGTAGCCGCGCATGGCTACGTAGACATTCCCCTCCTCATCGCGCACCTGGGCGTCGAACACGCCCGCCGGGCCAGCCGAGGTGACGATGGCGTAGAGCTGCGGCTCGCCGGGGGGCGGGGTGGGCCGGAAGACGGCGACCGACTCGATCTCGGCGGGCAGGGCCAGCACGCCGTCGCGCGATGCCTGCCAGATCCCGGCGGTCTGGAAGCAGAACTCGATCAGCAGCGGGTCGATGATGTTGGCCGCGTCGGGCGGGTTGATCGCCGGCGGGCGGTTGTTGGCCATCACCCCGATGGCGCGGCCCTCATCGATCATCACCCGGTCGAGCACCTGGTAGGCCGGGCCGTGGAAGTAAACGCCGTAGATGTCGGACTGGCCAAAGGTGCGGGCCTCGGCGTCTACCGGCCAGAGCGGGGACGGCTCCGGCGGGCTGAGTGGTGCGCGGGTGAGGCGCACGTCGGCGCTAAAGTGGAGCGTGACCTGCGTCGGCAGGCCCTCCTTCGGCGGCTTCAGCACCGAGCGCAGCTCGGCGTGGGCGATCAGGTCGCCGTCGGCCTGCGGGCGGACGACGGTGCGCAGGTAGAGCGTGCGCGGCTGGTCGCGGTAGAACTTGAAGGGGCTGGCAAAGCGGTCGTGGTCGATCCCGGCCACGCGGTAGCCGGGGGCCAGCAGGCTGGCCAGCTCGGCGAATGCCTCGGTGCCCATCACCCCCGGCAGCACCGGGGTTCCGTCGATGCGGTGGTCGTCGAGGAATGGCTGCGTATGCGGGTCCTCGCTCGTCTCGGCCTCGATCCCGCCGTAGAGGCAGGCCGAGGTGAGGGCGCCGATCATAGACAGGGGCGGCTCACGGGTGGCGATGGCGGCCGTGGCCCGCTCGGGGTCGAGTCCGCCCTGCGGGTCGAGCTCGGCGGTGAGGATGCCGAGCTGCATGCCCACCAGGATCTCGCCGCGCGTGCCGCCAGCGGTCAGCTCGCGGCGGATGGTCGGGATGCCCACCTCAGGCGGGAGCATATCGATCCCGGCGGCGGCCATGATCTTCGGGATGGAGCCACGGGTGGCCATACCGATGCCGCCCCAGGCCGTCCAGTCGATCACGATGCCGCGCGTCTCCGGGCGGGTGCGGCGCAGCGAGCTGGTGATCTTGCAGAGCAGGTCATTCGCCGCGCTGTAGTCGGGCTGGCCGCTATTGCCGAAGCGCCCGGCCACCGAGCTGAAGCAGACCGTGGCGCCGATCGGGATATCCTTCGCAGTGTTCAGCATGCCGAAGAAGCTATCGGCCTTGATGTCGAAGACCATGTCGAACTCGCGCGGCTCCTTCGAGGGCATGGTCTTGCTGATCTCGATGCCGCCCGCGTGGAGCAGCACGTCGATCTTGCCGTGGGCCTGGGCCACCTCCTGCACCACGGCGGCCACGACCGGGCCGTCGAGCAGGTTGAGGCTGCGGTAGTGGGCGGTGCCGCCGGCGGCCTGCACGGCCTCGATAGCGCGCAGGGCCGCATCGCTGCGCTCGATCTGGGCCAGATGCCGGTCAATCTGCACCGGCGTCGGGCGCTCGCCAGCAGCCTTCAGCTCATCGATCAAGGTCTGCTTGAGCGAGTCGCGGTCGCGGCGGAACTGGGCGATCTGCGGGTCGTCCGGGTTGGGCGTGGGCGTCAGATCAAGCAGGTAGAAGGTGCCCCCGCTGGCCCCGGCCAGGTCGGCCACGATGGCGTTGGTGATGCCGCCGGCCGCGCCGGTGACGACAAAGACGCTCTCGGGGCCAAGGGCCATGCCGGGCTGGCCGTCGGCCGCCGGCAGCTCGCAGAAGCTCACGCTGAAGCGCAGGCCGTCGTGGTAGCCCACCTCGATCACGCCGGGGTCGTACAAGGTCTCGGCGATCAGGGTCTCGGCCGGCTCAGCGGTCTTCCGGCCAAGCTCAAAGTCCACCGCCTTGACCGTAATCTCCATGCGCTCGCGCTTGAACGCCTTCGTGATGCCGCTAACGCCGCCGCCGAGCGGCGCGCTGGCCCCCTCCGGGCCATAGCCGTGCAGGCCGCCCAGGCGCGTGGCCGAGACGAGGAACTGCTGCGGGCCGGTAAAGTTCTCGTAGAGCGCACGCAGGGTCAGGTAGAGGTTCTTCACCCGCACGCGGGTGGCCTCGCGGAACTCCGACAGGTTCATGTCGGACAGCTCAGGCTCCACATCCAGGGCGGGCAGCCAGTAGACGCCCTGGATCGGCCCCTCGGCCAGCCAGCCAGCCAGCAGCTCGCCCAGCCCCTCAGCCGTCGGCGGCTCGTCAATGGTCAGGGCGACCACGCCGCGCTTCTGGAGCCGGCCCACCAGGGCCTTGCCGACACCGCCACGATCCATCATCACCACCACCCGGCTGCCCGCCTCCAGGGCCACGCCGGTGGGCTTACACATGTCGATCGCCGGGCGCAGCACCGGGGTCGGCACCCGGCGCGGCGCGCGGTCGGCCTCTTCGAGGGAGCCAGGAGTCAGGAGTCGGGAGTCGGGAGTCAGGGGTTGGGAGTCGGGAGTCGGTGCCGAGGCCGGGGCCGGGGCACCGACTACTGAGTCCTGAGTCCCGACTCCCGCCCGCAGCTCCGGGTGCGAGGTGTACACGAACTCGATCACGTGCCGCAGGGTCGGGTAGTCGCGCAGGGCCATGTCGTCGGGGCGCGGGATATCGAACGCCTCGCGGACCGACTGGAAGGTCTCGGCCTGCTTGACCGTGTCCACCCCCAGGTCGGCCTCCAAGTCCAGATCCAGATCCAGCATCTCGGGCGGGTAGCCGGTCTTCTCCGCGATGATCGCCAGCACCTTCTCCTCGACGGGGGATACAGGAGTCGGGGGGCGGGAGTCGGGAGTCGGTGCCGAGGCCGGGGCCGGGGCCGGGGCACTGACTCCTGACTCCTGACTCCTGACTCCTGGGGCCAGCTCGGGGCGCGAGGTGTAGACGAACTCGATCACGTGCCGCAGGGTCGGGTAGTCGCGCAGCGCCATGCTGTCGGGGCGCGGGATATCGAACGCCTCGCGGACTGACTGGAAGGTCTCGGCCTGCTTGACCGTGTCCACCCCCAGGTCGGCCTCCAAGTCCAGATCCAGATCCAGCATCTCGGGCGGGTAGCCGGTCTTCTCCGCGATGATCGCCAGCACCTTCTCCTCGACGGGGGATACAGAAGTCGGGGGGCGGGAGTCGGGAGTCGGTGCCGAGGCCGGGGCCGGGGCACTGACTCCTGACTCCTGACTCCTGACTCCTGGGGCCAGCTCGGGCCGCGAGGTGTAGACGAACTCGATCACGTGTCGCAGGGTCGGGTAGTCGCGCAGCGCCATGCTGTCGGGGCGCGGGATGGCGAACGCCTCGCGCACCGACTGGAAGGTCTCGGCCTGCTTGACCGTGTCCACCCCCAGGTCGGCCTCCAAGTCCAGATCCAGATCCAGCATCTCGGGCGGGTAGCCGGTCTTCTCCGCGATGATCGCCAGCACCTTCTCCTCGACGGGGGATACAGGAGTCAGGGGTCGGGAGTCGGGAGTCGGTGCCGAGACCGGGGCCGGGGCACTGACTCCTGACTCCTGACTCCCGACTCCCAGCCGCAGCTCGGGCCGTGCCGTGTACACGAACTCGATCACGTGCCGCAGCGTCGGGTAGTCGCGCAGCGCCATGCTGTCGGGGCGCGGGATGGCGAACGCCTCGCGCACCGACTGGAAGGTCTCGGCCTGCTTGACCGTGTCCACCCCCAGGTCGGCCTCCAGGTCCAGATCCAGGTCGAGCATATCCGAGGGGTAGCCGGTCTTCTCGGCGATGATCGCCAGCACCTTGTTCTCGACGGGGGATACAGGAGTCAGGGGGCGGGAGTCGGGAGTCGGTGCCGGTTGGAGACTGGGTGCTGGTACCGGGGTCGCTGGGGCGACACTGACTCCTGACTCCTGACTCCTGACTCCTGGGGCCAGCTCAGGCCGTGCCGTGTACACGAACTCGATCACGTGCCGCAGGGTCGGGTAGTCGCGCAGCGCCATGCTGTCGGGGCGCGGGATGGCGAACGCCTCGCGCACCGACTGGAAGGTCTCGGCCTGCTTGACCGTGTCCACCCCCAGATCCGCCTCCAGATCCAGATCCAGATCCAGCATATCCGAGGGGTAGCCGGTCTTCTCGGCGATGATCGCCAGCACCTGCGCCTCCACCGGGTTGACGGTGGGGGCTGGGGGCTGGGGGCTGGGGGTTGGGGCGGCTGCCGGAGCGGGGGCGACTGCCACCGGCGCGGGTGCGACGTGCGTGGGCACCGGGGCTACCGGGGCCGGGGGTAGGGGCGTCTCGCGAGACGCCCCTACGGCGACAGGCGCAATGGCGACGGGCGTAGGCACAGGCATCGGAGCCGGAACTGACTCCCGACTCCCGACTCCCGACTCCCGACTCCCGACTCCCGACTCCCGACTCCTGACTCCCGACTCCTGCCCAGGCGCGGCGGCGCGCACGGTGGGGCCGGTGCCGTAGCGCCAGGGGCTCGGGGCGGGCGTGCGGGGCGGCGCGCCGTGGGCCGATGTCGCCACCCGCAGCACCCGCTGGACAACCTCAGTCTCGGCGCGGTCGTAGCCGCTCACCTGGTCGAGCCAGAAGCGGTAGTGGGCCGGCGAGTCGACCCGGTCGAGGCCGCCGGGGACGCGACGCAGCAGGGTCAGGGCGAGCTGCGAGCCGAAGCCGGCCGCCAGGTGGATGGCGTACTGGACGGGGTAGCGCCCGCCCCGGCTCAGGTTCAGCTTGCCGAGGTCAGGGTCTACCTCGCGGAAGTTGGGCACCGGCGGGACGATGCCGTGCTCCAGGATCTTCACCGCGATCACGTCCTCGATGCCGACGCCCATGGGGTGGCCGGTGAAGCCCTTGGTGTTGGCGACAATGATCGTGTCCGCCGCCTGGCCAAAGCTCTTGCGCAGGGCGACCACCTCGGCGGCGGCGCTGCCGCCCCGGGCGGGGGTGAAGGTCTCGTGGGACATGAAGACCGTCTGCGGGGCCATGCTGAAGCGGTCGAGTCCGAAGCGGCGCTCGACCGTGCTGATCAGGCGATCCATCACCTGGCCGATGTGGTTGACATCGAGTCGGGTGCCGTGGAAGGCGCTGTTGCCGGTCTCGCTGGCCAGCAGCTCGACGATGCCGCGCATGCCGCGCTCGCGGACGGCGTCCTCGCTCTCGACCACCAGGGCGCAGGCGCCCATGCCGAGCAGCGTGCCGTGGCGGCGCTTGTCGAAGGGCAGGGCCGCCTCGGCGACCGAGTCGTCGGTGGCGGCGGCGCCGGTGGCCAGGAAGCCGGCCCCGATCCACTCCATCAGCTTGTCGCCCGTAACGTCATCGCTGCCGATGACCAGGACGCGCCGGCAGCGCCCGCCCCTGATCCAGTCCTCAGCCAGGCCGATGCCCTGGGTGGTGCTGGCGCAGGCCACGTTGACGGAGGTGTTCGGGCCTCGTGCGCCGATGTACTCGGCGAACTGGCTGTGGCCCATGGCCAGTATGCGGAAGATGAAGCGGCGGTCGAAGCTGTAGGGCTCGCGGGCCAGCTCCTCGCGCAGGGCCGCGCTACGCCGACCGATCTCGGCCAGCGCGGCCGGGTCGCTCACCAAGTCGCGCAGCTCATCGAGCTGCTTGATCTGGGACTGACGGTTCTCGAAGGTGTAGTAGCGCTCCAGCTCGTCGGCCATACGGTCGTAGCCGGGGAAGGCCGAGGCGAAGATCACCCCGGTCTCATCGCGCAGCGACTCAGGGAGCATCCAGCGGTCGGGCAGGTGCGTGCCCTTGCTGGTCAGGCGGTAGGTCTGCACCAGGGGCACCCCGGCCTCGCGCAGGGCGTCGAGCCCGGCGGCCATGGCCAGCTGGGTGGTGCGGTCAAGCGCCTCGATCAGCCCGGCAGGCACGCCGTACTCACCGTGCAGGTCGAAGGAGCCGGGCCGACCGGCCAGCCGGATCACCTCGGAGGGGTCATCAATCGAGACAAACTGACCGCCGCCATCCTCACCCTTCATCACGCGGGTGATGTGCTTGCGCAGCATCAGGTTGCGGAACCGCTCGGGGATGAGGTCGATGAACTGCTCGCCGCGCAGGATGCGCAGAGCGTTATCCGCGTCCATCACGCTCTTGCCAGCGCCGGGCAGCCCCAGGCCGGTGCCCGAGATCACCACCGAGCCGAGCGGCGGGGTGCTGCGGTCGAAGGGCAGGGGCTGGGGGTTGGGGGTTGGGGATTGGGGGGCGCTCTGAAGTGCCTGTGCCAGGAGGGCACCGAGGGCCTCAAGACTCGTTGGGGCAATGCCTCCCGCGTTATGTCCGTTCGATTGGCTCATCGTATGTTCCTCAGCGGTCGCCGGAGGCGCCGCCTGCGCATAAACAACGGTCGTTGGTGCCTGCGCCGCCATACTCACTGGGCGAGTATCGGCTTGGGAGTGTTCCAACCCCCAACCCCCAACTCCCAACCCCTGACTCCCAACCCCCGACTCCTGACTCCCAGCCCCCCCCAGCCCGGCGGCGTAGAGCCCGCAGAGGGACTGGTTGAAGCTGACGATCTCACCGTTCTTCGGGTGGTTGGTGAAGAGCGAGACCATATCAGGCTTGCGGCCGAGCACATCGTCCACAAAGCCCTTGAGCGCACGCTTGGGGCCGCACTCGACGAAGATCCGGCAGCCCTTGTCGTAGAGCGTCTCCAGGCCCTTCACCCACTGCACCGGCGAGGCGATCTGGAGCTCCAGGATGTCCTTGATCGCGTCAACCGTGGTCGGGTAGAGCTCGCCGGTGACGTTGGCCACCAGCGGTAGCTTCGGCTCGGCGATGTGCAGGCGGTTGAGCACCTTGCGCAGCGGGCCGGCGGCCGGGGCGACGATGCGGGTGTGGAAGGCGTGGCTGACCGGGATGCGCTGGGCCTGGAAGCCCTTGGCCACAAAGCTGGCGATCGCCAGCTCGACGGCCTTGCTCTCGCCGCCGATCACCGCCTGGCCGTAGCTGTTAATATTCGCCGCCACCACATAGCCGTCGATCTCGTTCAGCGTCGTCTGCACCACATCGAGCGGAGCCATCACGGCCGCCATCCAGCCGTTGTCGGCCATGCTGACGCGGGTCATCTCGGCGCCGCGCGCGGCGGCGGCCTCCAGCGCCTCGGCGAAGGGCATGATCCCGGCGGCCACCAGGGCCGCGTACTCGCCGAGCGAGTGGCCCATCACCATATCCGGGCGGACGCCATAGGTCGCCAGCAGCTTCATCATGGCGGTGTCGAGGGTGAGCATGGCCGGCTGGGTGATCGCCGTCTGCATCAGCTCGCGCTCGGCCTGCTTCAGCACCGCCGGGTCGTCGCTCTCCACAAACAGGTAGCTGGTGAGCGACCGGCCGAGGATGGGCGTCATCACCGCATCGGCCTCGGCGAAGACGGCGGCCACCACCGGGGAGACCTTGGCCAGATCGCGGCCCATGTTCAGGTACTGGCTGCCCTGGCCGGGGAAGAGCATGGCCACCTTGCCGGGCGCGCTGCCGCTGCCCCGGTAGACGCCCTGGCCCTGGAGCGCCTTCCATGCGGCCGGGCTAGCCATCGCCGCCGCCTTCGCCGCCTTCGCCAGCTTGTCGGCAAGGTCAGCCGAGTCGGCGAAGTCGATCAGCAGGCGCTCGGCGGCCCGCAGCTCAGCCGGGTCGGGCAGGGCCAGCGGGGGCGACCAGCCGCCCGCCGCCCGCTCCAAGGTCTCGGCGATCTTCGTGCCCAACTCGGCGGGCGTGGGCGCGCCGAGGGCGAGGATACCTCGGATGGGAGTCGGGGGTCGGGAGTCGGGAGTCGGTGCGCCCGCCCCCTGCCCACTGACTCCCGCCCCCTGCCCACTGACTCCCGCCCCCTGCCCACTGACTCCCGACTCCCGACTCCCGACTCCCGCATAACGCACCGGCTCCGTCCGGATCATCCCCGGCACATACTCCTCCAGGACAAGGTGGAAGTTCGTGCCGCCGAAGCCATAGGCGCTCACCCCGGCCCGGCGCGGGATCATGCCCCGGCGCTCCCAGGACTCGGCCTCGTGGAGCAGCCGGAACGGGCTGTTGGTGAAGTCGGCATTCGGGTTGGGCCGCTCGCAGTTCAGGGTCGGCGGCAGCACCTTCTCGTGGACGGCGTAGATCGCCTTGAGCATGCCCGCCGCGCCGGCCCCGGCCTTCAGGTGGCCGATGTTGCTCTTGGCCGAGCCGAGGCCGATGCTGCCGCGCTCGGCGCCCGCGAAGACCTTGCTCAGGCTCTCAAGCTCGGTCACATCGCCGACGCGGGTGCTGGTGCCGTGCGCCTCGACCAGCGTGCAGGTGGCCGGGTCAAGCCCGGCGTTGCGCCAGGCCCGCTCGACCGCGAAGATCTGGCCGACCGGGTTGGGCGCGGTGATGCCCTTGCCCTTGCCGTCGGACGATGCGCCCAGTCCACGGATAACCGCGTAGATCTTGTCGCCGTCGCGCTCGGCGTCGGCTAGGCGCTTGAGCAGGAAGACCGCGCCGCCCTCGCCCATCACAAAGCCGTCGGCCCCATCGCCAAAGGGGCGGGTGCCGGTGGCGCTGAGCGCGCCGATCTTGCAGAACTTCACGAAGGTGGACGGCCCCATGTTGCGGTCGATGCCGCCGGTGAGCACGGCGTCCACACGCTCGTCGTTGAGCAGCTCCACGGCGGCGTCGATCGCGGCGAAGGTGGAGGCGCAGGCCGCGTCGGCGATGAAGTTCGGCCCGCGCAGGTTGAGCACATTCGCCACCCGCCCGGCCACGATATTCGCCAGCTCGCCGGGCATCGAGTCCTCGGTGATCGGCGGGAGCGCCCCGTCCATCTGACGGTGGAACTGGGCGATCAGCTCGGCCTGGGCGGCGGGGGCCAGCGTGCGGAAGATCGGCGTGGCCCGCAGCCAGTTAATATAGTCGGGGAAGACCACCCGCTGGTTGGTCAGGAAGTGCAGCTCGCCGCCCATCGCCGTGCCGAGGATCACACCAGTGTTCTCGGTGTTGAGCGGCCGGTCGGGGTAGCCGTAGTCGGCCAGCGCCTCAGCGGCGGCCGTCACCGCCCAGTGCTGGCTCGGATCCATCACTGCGGCAACCTTCGGCGGTATGCGGAAGCGCTGCCAGTCGAACTTAAAATCGCGCACCCAGCCGCCGATCTTCGAGTACGTCTTATCAGGGGCGTCATGGTCGGGGTCATAGTAGTCGGCGATCCGCCAGCGGTCCGGCGGCGTCTCAATAATACTGTAGCGCCTGCCGAGAATATTCCCCCAGAAGGCGGGTGCGCCCAGCGCATCGGGCAGGATCGCGCCAAGGCCAACGATGGCGACAGCGCGCTTAGCGACCTGGTCCATTGGTCGACTCCAATATTTGCCTATTGCGGGATTGCCGCTTCGCGGCAATCCCGCAATAGGCAAAAGTTATATTTACTCAGCCGGGAAGGCCACGATCAGATCGGCGGCAACGCGGTTCATATCGTCAATCTGGCCGACCTGTGCGGCGTAGATCGCGGGCAAGCCCAGCGAGTTCGCCAAGTTGGGGTCAGTCTGCCCGGCACCGATCGCCCAGCCGAGGCCGTCGCTGGCGATCTTGAGCGCTGCGGTGCGAGCGTGGATGCGGGCCATAGCCAGGCGCGTCTCGGCGGTAAAAGGCATAGCCGAGGAAGGAGTAGCCGCGTACTCAGCGAAGATCGCGGCCGTCTCAGCGTAGGCGATCAGCTCGCCGAGGCGAAAGAGGACGTGCTGGTTGCGGGTGAGCCGGTCGAGCCGGCAGCGCTCAAGCAGCGTGGCCAGGGCACGCATGCCCAGGGCGGCCGTGGCCGCGCCACCGGCAGGGCTGGAGACAGCCAGCGCATCCAGACGCTTGGCCCAGTCGAGGTAATACGCGCCGCGCGTCTTCAGGTGGAACTGCCAGCGGTCGCGGGCGATCGTCCACTCCATAATCTCCGAGGTGCCCTCGTAGATGCAGGTGATCCGCACGTCGCGCTTGATCTTCTCGACCATGTACTCCTTGGTGTAGCCGTAGCCGCCCAGGGCCTGGATCGAGTCCTCGGCGGCCTTGTTGCCGCTCTCGGTGGCGAGGAACTTGGCGATCGCGCCCTCGGTCTGAAGATCGGGCTCGCCCGCATCGATCCGCGCCGCCGTCCACTCGATATAGGCCCGGGCCGCCTCCAGGCGCACCGCGTTCGGCACCAGCAGCTTGTGGGTGTACGCCTGCTTAGTCGAGAGCAGCCCGCCGCCCTGCACACGGGTCTGGCTATAGCGGATGGCCCGCTCCAGCGCGGCCCATCCGCCGCCGAGGCCGAAGGCGGCCACCATCAGGCGGGTGTAGCCGAAAACGGCCTGGGCCTGGGCTAGGCCGCGACCCTCAACACCGCCGACCAGGCGGTCGGCGGTGACATACACATCATCGAGGAAGAGGGCGGCAGTGTTCGAGGCGCGGATGCCGTGCTTATCCTCGTGCTTGCCCTTGCCGAAGCCGACAGCGTCCTTCTCGACGACAAACCATGATGCGCCGCCGGGGGCATTAGCCAGCACCGTGTAGATCTCGGCCACGCCGCCATTGCTGATCCACTGCTTGCGCCCGCTGATCTTGTAACCAACGAGCTGGCCATCCTCAACAACCGGCTCAGCCTTCGTGGTGAGCGTGCCGAGGTCGCTGCCAGCCTGGGGCTCGGTGGCACCATAGGCCACCAGCAGACCTTCATCAGCGATGCGGCCCATCCAGTGGGTCTTCTGCTCCTCGGTGCCGCCGACAGTGATCGGGTCGGTGCCCAGGAAGGTCGCCAGCACGCCGGTGGCGATGCCGAGATCGATGCGAGCCATCAGCTCCGAGACGCGGTAGATGTCGTAGGCACCGCCGCCGAGGCCGCCGTACTCCTCAGGGATGAAGATGAGGTGCAGCCCGATCTTGTTGGGGTCGTACAGCTCGCGCAGCACGTCCATCGGGAACTCGTCCTTCGCGTCCAAATCTCGAAGATACTCGGGGCTCAACTGCTTGGCTGCGTACTCGCGTAATGTCGCCAGAACCATCTCCAGCGTGTCCGTATCCAGCGTCGTCATGGGCGCCCTCCTGCGCTGCGCGTAACAAGTCCTCAGTGCATGCTAGTATGTTTTGGTTGGGGTATGAAGTAAGATTATCATATATTGCCTGGCGCGGTGCAAAAGAAACAGGCTGATTATATTTAGGTAAGGCATCACCAGTAAGTTGCGCGCCATAACAACACTCAGTGTACGCGGCACAACAATTCTAGACCCGGTCGTACTACCCCAGGAGCAAAACACAATGGGAGTAACAGGGCCGCATGGTGATGACGGCGATCTTTAAGCGGCCAGTCGAGGGGTTCAAGGCTGTTGCAATGTTGGCGGATGCCGCCGCCCGGCGACTGAAGTCGCGGGCTCTCGTTTACGAAGGCCGCCTGCGCGGCCTGCATGAGGCCGCGCAGGCGGCCTTCGTAGATGAGAGCCCGCCCGTTTACGGGCCGGGCGCGTGACGTTGCAACAGGCAGATCGAGGGGTTCGGTATCCGTGCGCGGGCACAACCTGACAGTTGCAGATCAGGACTCGGGCACATACACAATGATCGGCGTCTGCACGCCAAGCGGGATGCTCTGCCCGGCGGTATGAGTCCGCACATCATAGGTGGCGAGATGCGCCGCCTCGCCCTGGTAGCTGATCATGAGCAGGCGCAAATCATTGGTGAGGTGAAGCGCGCCGGTGTCGGCGGGTAGATCAACCCGCTCGACCAGCGCCCCGTCGCCGGTGCGGAAGATCAGTGCATCCTGTGGCGCGCCCGGCTCATCGGGCTGCGGCAGCGTGCGCACCAGCAGGTAGGCGCTGTCTGGCGACCAGGCGTAGATCTCGCCGATGTATTGCCGCTCCCCATACTCCCAGATATCCCAGGGGATGAGCGCCGGATCAAGGATGCGCGGCGGGCCTGGCTGGCTCAGATCGTAGAGCCGTAGCTCATGGGGGGGGCGATCATCCTTGTCGCGCTGCAGGCAGGCGAAGTATCGCCCGTCCGGCGAGAGCGAAAGATCGGTGAACTGCATGCCCTGAGCTTGGGGCCATGGATCGCCCGCGCCGATCTGGCGGGTCTCATCCGTGCGCGTGTCGTACAGCATGAGCGTCGTCGTCACCAGCGCTAAGTGCATGTCAGGCTGCCAGGTGTAGACAAAGGTGTCCGTCTGGGCGTTAAACACAAGTTCGTCGGTAAATGTATCCACACCATACGGGAACGACTGGCGCTTAGGGCTTGGGCTGTCGGGGTCGATCCACCAGAGCGAGTAGACCCTCGTGTGCTCGTAGGTCTGCCCATAGATAAAGTGTGGCCCCCAGCCGAGCAGCACGTCTGTGTAGCGCAGATTGTAGTTATCAAAGATATCAATGGTGGAGGTGATCCCCGTGGTGATATCGGTGATCTGCGTTACATCCAGGTATTGGTCTGGTGGAGAGGGGATGTCCACTCGCGCGGCAAAGCGCGTGCCAGCGGGGGAGATGACGCCACCGCGCTCGATCTGGCGGTCGCCCACAACCGCGCCGCTGGCCGGATCGATCAGCGCCAGCTGATTGGTCGGCGAGATCGGCAGGGTCGCCAGCGGCGAGCCGCCGGGCCGCTCGATGATATCGGTCACGCCCCGGCCGAGCGGCCGCAGTTGCCCAGATTTCGTGACCGCGACCAGATCGCCGGAGATGATCCGCCAGGGGTCGCCGCGGCGCCATGCCAAGAGCAACTCCGTGTCGCTAAGGCCGTTCGCGGGCAGCCACAGCCATGCCAGATCCTGCACCGACGGCGCGGGCGACGGCGTGGGGAGTGGGAGTGGCGGGGCCGCGCATGAGACCGTCAGGCAGATCATGCAGATCAGGATTGTGAGCGTGCGTATGCGCTGACTCATAGGTGTATCGCACTGCTATTGAAAGCCTCCCAATGGACCAATGATCGGCGTTGTGGGCGGACACGTTGGCCCGCCCCTACGGCCCCACCGGGATTGTGAACGAGACCGTCGTCCCCGCGCCGGGGGCGCTCTCGGCGCGAATCTCGCCGCCGTGGGCCTCGACCATGCGCCGGGCGATGGCCAGCCCCAGCCCGGCCCCGCCGCTGCTGCGGGTGCGCGCCCGGTCGGCCCGGTAGAACCTGTCGAAGATATGCGGCAGGTCCTCGGCGGCGATCCCGCCGCCGGTGTCGCTCACCCGGAACACGATTTCAGATTGTTGATTGTTGATTGTTGATTGTCCACCCGAATCTGCAATCTGCAATCTGCAATCTGCAATCTCCGCCGAGAGCGTGACGCTGCCCCCGGCGGGCGTGTGGCGCAGGGCGTTGCCGAGCAGATTGCCGAGCACCTGGGCGATCCGCTGCGGGTCCACCGTGATCTCGGGCAGGTTGTCGGCAATCTCCAGGCGCAGCCCCACGCCGCGACCGGCGGCCTGCTGGGTGAAGGAGCTGCCAGCGTCGCGGGCGAGCTGGGCGGGCTCCACCGACTCGGGATAGAGCGGCAGCTGACCGGCCTCGGCCAAGGCCAGCAGGCGCAGGTCATCGATCAGGCGCTCTAGCAACGCCACCTCGCTCAGCAGCCCATCGATCTGCGGGGCGTCCGGCGCATACACCCCGTCCTGGATGCCCTCCAGACGGCCCTTGATGATCGAGAGCGGCGTGCGCAGCTCGTGGGCCACATCGGCGGTGAGCTGGCGGCGCTGCTGGTCGGCCTCCACCAGGGTCTCGGCCATGCGGTTGAAGGCCACAGCCAGCTCACCCACCTCGCGCAGCGCCGAGGGTCGCACCCGCGCCGTCATATCGCCAGCGGCGAGGGACTGGGCCGCGCGGGTGAGCTGGCCCATGGGCCGGCTGATCTGCCGCGAGAAGAAGGCTGCCAGGGCCAGCAGGATCGCGGCCAGGGCCAGGCCCGCGCTGGCGAAACCCTGCACCAACCGTCGGCCATCGAACATCGCCCCAGATGAGTCGGCCCGCCCGCCGTCGTAGGAGATCAGCAGCGAGCCCACCACCCGCCCGCCGCTGCTGATCGGCATGCTCTGGGTGAAGTTGCCGTAGCTCGCGCCAGAGAGCTGCGGGGGCACCGGCGGTGCCGATGGCCCCGCGATGACGACCGGGTCGGCCTGCGTGCTGGCCAGCACCCGGCCGTGGTCATCGACCAGGGTCACGGCCTGCCAGTCGGAGAGGTCACGCCTGCGCTCAATAGTCGAGAACCACTCCCCGACGCCGTCCCACGAGCCGCGCCGCCCATAGAACGCCTCGATCTGGCGCACCTCATCGCGGGCGGTCATCTGAGCCTTCATGCTCCACTCGCCCGTGCGGCTCTCAAAGTTCGCCACCGCCAGCCCAAAGAATCCAAGCATACCGCCGACGCCCAGAATGATCACCAGGGCGAATGCGGTCAGCATCAGAATAAAGATTCGTGGGCGCATGACGATTGCAGATTGTAGATTGCAGATTGCAGATTGCAGATTGACCTGCAATCTGCAATTATGTGGGTTCGGCGAACTTATAGCCGACGCCGTAGATAGTGATGATGTACTGGGGGGTGTGGGTGTCGGGCTCGATCTTGCGGCGCAGGTTCTTGATGTGGGCGTCCACGGTGCGGTCGTAGCCAGCGTAGCTCACGTCGTACACCAGATCAAGCAGCTGGGCGCGGGTGAAGGGGCGGCCGGGCTCGCGGGCGAGGACGGCCAGCAGGTCAAACTCGGTGGCGGTGAGGTCGATCAGCTCGCCGTCGCGGCGCACGCTGCGCCGCTCCAGATCAACGCTCAGTCCGCCGATATGGATCACCCCGCCGGGCGCGGCGTCGCCCTCGCTGCGGCGGAGCACGGCCCGCACGCGGGCAACTAGCTCGCGCGGGCTGAAGGGCTTGGTGATATAGTCGTCGGCGCCGAGCTCCAGTCCGACCAGGAGATCAGCCTCCTCGACGCGGGCGGTGAGCATAATGATCGGCAGCTTGCGGGTGGCCGGGTCCTGGCGCAGGGCGCGGGTAACATCGAGGCCATCGACGCCGGGGAGCATCAGGTCGAGCACCACCAAGCTAGGGCGCTCGGCGCGGGCCAGGCGGATGGCCGCGTTTCCATCCCCGGCGGTGATCACCCGGAACCCGGCCCGGTCGAGGTAGTCGCGGGCGATCTGCACGATGCCGGGCTCGTCATCGACAACCAGGATTGTCCGGGTCATGTCTTACCTTCCCCAACATACTGGTAGAGACGCCCCGGCGGGGCGTCTCTACGCTACATTCTAGGTTCTACCTTCCGGCACCCCCTACTCAATCGTCGGGTCGTGCCCGGCGGGGGTCGTCTGGACGGGGGTGATCGGCGCGGCGTTGCGGCGCTGGCTGAACATGCGCAGCAGCAGCCAGGCCAGCAGGCCGAGGCCGATGAGCTTGGCCAGGCCAAAGAGCATTCCGAAGATCCCAAAGATCCCGAAGGTGCCGGGGCGGCTGTGGCGATCCATCATACCCATCGGGCCGGAGCGGAAGTCGTCATGGCCACGCTGGCCCATCATTGATCGCGGGTCGCGCTGGCTGGGCACGAAGCCCTGGCTATTCTGGTCGCGGCCAAAGCTCCGCCCGCCGGAGGCGTCCGGCGCCTGCTGCGCGTTCGGCGCCTGCGGCATCGCCCGCATCGACTGCTGCCCCGACCACATCGGCATCTGCTGCTGGCTCCCCCACGGCGAGCGCCCGCCAATCGCCACCATCAGCGCCAGCCCGGCCAGCGCGATCGCCACCCAGCCCTGCCAGTTCCAGTTACGATTCATCGTTATCTCCTCATAGTGTCTCGGATATCCATTTTCAGTAGACTCAGAATACCGAAACTCTGTGAAGACACTATGAAGAGCCTGGGGAGAGATATCTGAATGTTGAATGTTGAATGTTGAATGTTGAATGCCGGACATTCAACATTCAACATTCAACATTCAACATTACCTACACCGGCGGCCAGGGGACGTTGGGGCCGGGACCGGGGGGCGGGTAGCAGCCGTCGGAGATAAGGCTGTTGAGGCGGCGGCGCAGGGCGCGCAGCTCGGCCTTCTCCAGCAGGCCGGAGAGCCTCTCGGCAAGCGAGTCGTTCGCGTCGAGGCGCTCGCGCAGGCCGCAGAGCGCCCGCTGCACATCGGCGGGCAGCGGCTCGCCGACAAAGTCCCAGAGCACCGTGCGCAGCTTCGGCTCGAAGTGGAAGCAGATCCCGTGGTCGATTGCCCAGAGCCGACCATCGAGTGCCTTGAGTGCGTGGCCGCCCTTGCGGTCGGCGTTGTTCACCAGCACATCGAAGGCGCAGAGCCGACGGATCACATCATCGTAGCCGCCATCTTTGAGCATCGTGAAGAGGTGCGACTCCTCATCGTTCTCGATGAAGAGCTGGAGCATGCCCACGCCGTAGGGGCCATCGCGTATCACCGTGGGCGGCACCAGGCCGAATCCGAGCGCCTCACTGATCAGGTAGGCGGCCACCTCGCGCTGGTAGAGCGTGCCGCGCGGGAAGTCCCACAGCGGGCGCTCGCCGCGCCTCGGCTTGTAGATGCCGAGCAGGCGCACGTCCTCGTAGACCACCGAGCTGAGCAGCGTGTAGTTGCTGCTGTAGGGCATCGACGCCTCGATGGACATGTCGCCACGGGCGAGAACCTCAAGGACGCGTGCGCTGTCGATCTGACGGTGCTGCTGCTCGTCCATGGCTATGCCTTCTCGCGCTATTGCAGATTGCAGATTGGGCAGGGCCGCGAAGTCGCAATCTGGAATCTACAATCTACAATCGGTCAGGCGTTATAGATCGGCCCGTGGCCATTCCGCTGGGGGCAGAAGTGCCCGCTTGGGTCGATCGGGCGGCCGCAGTTGCCACAGATCGGCCGACCGGCCGCCACCACCTGCGCGGCGTGGCTGCTGAGGGCGCGCATCTGCGGGCGCGAGGCAGAGAAGCGCGCCCGCAGAGGATCATCGCCATCCTCGGCGGCACTCTGCACCAGTAGGATGACCATATCACGCTCGGTGTCGTAGCCGAGGCCCATCTGGCCGATCCGAAACTCCGGCTCGATCGGCTCCTCCAGGCTCATATCAGTAATGAGCATATCGTCCGATGTGGTGAGCCGTGGGTTCTTCTCAGCAAGGCTATCGAGCAGGCGGGCCACAGCGTCGGCCAGGGCGCGCACCTGTTCCTTCTCCGCGATCAGCGTGATCAGGCGGTTGCCCCGGCGCACCTGCACATAGAAGACGCGCTGGCCGCGCGGGCCGACCGATCCGGCAGTAAGCCGCTGAACCGCCTCCAGATCGATGTTGAATTCCGACATGGGCTACTCTGGTTTCTCCGTGGCGGTCGTCGCCGCCACATCATCGGCGGTCGAGACATCGGCGGGCTGCTCAGGCGTCGGCTCCTCGGGGCGTGGCCGCAGATGCGCAAGCGAGCCGGTATCGTTAAAGGCCAGCAGGCGCGGGCCCATGCGCTCGAAGGCCAGGGCCGTGAGTGAGCATGGGTTGATCGTCAGCCGCTGGAAGAGGTCGATGTGCATCCCAATATAGTAAGAGATCGCCAGCTTGATCAGGTCGGCGTGTGAGAACACGGCGATGATCTGCTTCGGGTGCTGTGCGCGCAGCCCATCGAGCGCCAGGACGACCCGCATCTGGGCCTCGCCAAGGCTCTCGCCGTTGGGGAAGCGGGTGCCGCTCGGGTAGTATTGCACGCCCGGCCAGAGCTCGTGCTTGTAGAGCTCCTTCAGCTCGGCACCCTGCCACTCGCCATAGCGCACCTCACCGATCTGCTCAACCAGCCGCAGGTTTACCCCACGGGGCTGGGCCACGGCGGCGGCCGTCTCCACGCAGCGCTCCAGGGGGCTGCTATAGATCGCGGCAATCGGCAGGTCGCCCAGGCGATCACTCAAAGCCGCCGCCTGGAGCCGACCCTCCTCGTTCAGGTGGACACCAGGAGTCCAGCCGGCCAGCCGCCCATGCACCCAGTCATTCGTGCCGTGGCGGATCAGCAGCAAGAGCGTCACGCGCTTCTCCTTATGCAACCATCTTCGCCTGCATGATACCACAAGTACCAAAGATCTGAGTGCTATGAGGCGCTGTAATAGACCTTTGACAGCCGGGCGGGCGGTTGCTATACTTTATGACGCAGTGTGTAATAAAGTTGAATGTTGAATGTTGCGTGCAATGAAGCATTCAACATTCAACATTCAACATTCAACATTGAATCAAGGAGGCCACGACGATGGAGTACGAGCACACCGACGAGATCAAAATGCTGCGCCAGACCGTCCGCGAGTTTGTGGACAAGGAGATCCGCCCGATCGCCCGCGAGATCGATGAGGAGGAGCGGGTGCCCTTCGAGGTTATCAAGAAGGCCGGCGAGCTTGGCCTGCTGGGCGTGCCCTTCCCCGAGCAGTACGGCGGGCTCGACATGGGCATCACCGGCTACTGCGTGCTGATGGAGGAGCTGAACCGCGTCTGCGCCAGCACCGCCACGATCATCGGAGCCCACGCCCAGCTCGCGTCCATGAGCATCTTCATCGGCGGCACCCCGGCCCAGAAGGAGCATTACCTCAAGGCGATGAACGAGGGCCGCATGATCGGCGCGTGGGCGCTCACCGAGCCAAACGCTGGCTCCGACGCCGCCCACCTTGAAACCACCGCCGAGCACCAGGGTGACGAGTGGGTGATCAACGGCCAGAAGATGTGGATCACCAACGGCAGCTTCGCCGATGTGATCATCGTCCACGCCGTCACTGATCCGAACAAGGGCGCACGCGGCGGCATCACCGCCTTCATCGTCGAGAAGGGCACCCCCGGCTTCCGCGTCGGCAAGGTCGAGCACAAGATGGGCCTGAAGGCGTCGCACACCGCCAGCCTGTTCTTCGAGGACTGCCGCATCCCCGCCGATAACGTGATCGGCGGAGCCCACGGCGTCGGCCACGGCTTCCCGATCGCCATGAAGACCCTCGACATCGGCCGGGTGGGCCTGGGCGGCAGCAGCGTGGGCGCGGCCAAGGAGGCGTTTGAGATCAGCCGGAAGTACGCGATCGAGCGCCACCAGTTCGGCCGCGCCATCGCCGACTTCCAGGCCATCCAGTTTAAGCTGGCCGAGATGGCCGTCAAGATCTACACCATGGAGCAGATCGTCTACGACTGCGCCAAGCGGGTGGACAACCACAAGCACGCCACGCTGGAGAGCAGCATCGTCAAGCTCTACTGCACCGAGATGGCCAGCCAGGTGATCGATGAGGCCATCCAGATCCACGGCGGCATGGGCTTCTCGCGCGAGCTGCCCCTGGAGCGCATGTACCGCGACGCCCGCGTCACCCGCATCTTCGAGGGCACCAACGAGATCCAGAAGAATGTGATCGCCCGCGAGCTGCTCAAGGAGGTTGGCCACAAGATGAAGATGTAGGGTTGGCGCGCTGCGATTTGGCGGCGCTGCCGCCAAATCGCAACATATGGACGCGATATTACTACCCACAGTGGGAGTAAATCGCAGTATGCTCTTGGGGTGTGTAACAACATCGCACTCGCATAGCACACACTACGGAGTACCCTCAATGAAGCCCGAAGACCTCAATCTCCAGCAGTCCCTCCAGTTCGACCCGAAGCGCGGTATTGTCAAGCTCGGAAACAGCCGCATGGTCCTCAGCGGTGTCGAGGCAACAGGGGCGCTCTTCCAGGAGCTGATCAATATCGGCGACACGCCCACCGCCCAGGTGGTGATGCGCCGCTTCGGCGAGGCCAGCGGCTACGAGCGCGCCCGCACGGTGATGGCTGAGTTTAACCCCTCCGATAAGATGGAGTGGCTGGCCTTCGGCCCGGCACTGCACGCCTGGGAGGGCATCGGCCTGCCGAAGCTCACCTCGTTCGACTACGACCCGGCAACCGAGAAGTTCCACCTGATCGTCGAGTTCCGCGACAGCTACCTGGCCGAGCAGTACGTGCGCGTCCTCGGCCCTGCCACCGAGCCGGTCTGCTGGCAGCAGGCCGGCTACATCGCCGGCTACTGCAGCGAGGTGTTCGGCATGCAGCTGCACTGCCGCGAGACAAAGTGCGTGGCGAAGGGCGACGATCACTGCGAGTTTGACACGCGCCCGCGCGGCGATTGGCTCTAGCCAGTGGGCCTGTCAAGCACCTGAGTGCGCCAAATAGCTCACGCAAAGGGTCGAACAAAGGCCACTGCCCTGGTATAACCAGGGCAGTGGCCTTTCACTGTCTGCGCCCCGGAGATCTCCATGACCAGCCTGCGCGCTCCCAACACCCTGCTCGGCGTCGCCCTGCTGCTCGGCATCTGCGCCGACCTGCTCTTCTACGGGCGGGGCGTGGGCGTCTCGGCACCAATCTTTGTGGCCCTCGGCCTCGCCGCCCTGCTCATGATCAGCCGGAGCGAGGGCCGGCCTGGGGGGACGAACCTCTGGCTCGGAGCCGCAGCCCTTAGCTTTGCGGCCTGGCTGGCCGTGCGCGACGAGCCAATGCTCGTCGCCCTCAACTGGCTGGCCCTGATCAGCCTGCTCCTGCTGCTCACCGTCGGCTTCCGCAGCGACGCCCTGCACCGCCTGCCGCCCGTCCGCCTGGCCAGCAGAGCCTTCCTGGCCATCTTCGAGATCGGTGCGTACCCGATTGTCTTGGCGGTAAACCAGATCGGGCAGATCCCCCTGCGCGGGGGCCAGATCCGCAAGCTCGCGCCGATCATCCGGGGTCTGCTGCTGGCCGCGCCGCTGCTGCTGATCTTCGGCGGGCTGCTCGCATCAGCCGACAGTATCTTCGCCAGCTATGTCAATCAGATTCTCAGGCTGCGCCTGCCTTTTGATTTCGCAACCAGCGTGACCCACTTGATCATGGTCGGCTTCTTCACCTCCATCGTCGGCGGCGGCATGATCGTCTCGCTGGCCGAGGGCATGCGCGTGGCCCCAGCGCTGCCCGCCGAGGGCGACACAGAGCGGCTCGACCGCAGCGGCCTGGCATGGCGCGTCCTCGGCAGCACCGAGGCGATTACCGTGCTGATGCTACTCGACCTGCTCTTCGCCGGATTTATGGTCATTCAGGGTGCCTACCTCTTCGGCGGGCTCGACTCGCTGGCCCTTACCGGCATGAGCTTCGCCGACAATGCCCGCCGGGGCTTCTTCGAGATGCTCACCGTGGCCATGCTGTCCCTGGGCCTGCTCTGCGCTCTCGCCGTCGTCACCCGCCGCGAGAGCCCGGCCCGCCGCCAGGTATTCAATGCGGCCAGCGCGGCCATGGTGCTGCTGGTACTCGGCATCCTGGCCTCAGCCTTCCAGCGCATGTGGCTCTACGAGCTGGCCTACGGCTTCACCCGCCTGCGCATCTACACCCACAGCTTCATGATCTGGCTGGCCGTGGTGCTGCTGCTCTTTGTGGTCGCCCTCGTCGCCGCCCGCCCGCAGATCTTCCTGGCAGGCGGCTTCGCCTCGGCCCTGGTCTACCTGACCATCCTCAACATCGTCAGCCCCGACGCTCTGATCGTCCGCGAGAACATCGCCCGCTACCAGGCGGCCCTATCCGCCCTGACGGTGACGCCGGGCGACGACCTTTTTGGTCGGAGCAGCTATGATGAGAATGTCGATCTGAACTACCTGCTCTCGCTATCGAGCGATGCCGTGCCCGATCTGGTGAAAGCCCTGCCCATACTCAACCCGACGCAGCGCACCGAGGCGATGAGCCAGCTTGTGGCGATGAATCATCAGCTGTACCTGGCAAATCAGCGCGACGGCTGGCAGGGCTGGCATATGAGCCACTTTGATGCCAGCATGGCGATCCTAAGGGCGGTGTCGCCGTAGCGAGGGCGACACCCGAGTATAATGGGCGCGCCCGCAATCTGCAATCTGCAATCTGCAATCGGGTGCGTCGTATTGTTTCGGGCTGCCAGCACCGCCCGCCCGTAAACGGGTGGGCTGATCTACGAAGCCCCTGCGGGGCTGCCGCCATCAGCCCGCGAAGCGGGCTTTGTGGATCAGCCCGGCCGTTTACGGCCGGGTGCCTCGCGTATGCACCGAAAACATACGTCCCACCCTCTGCAATCTGCAATCCCAACGGATCGCCCATGCTCGCCCGCACGGCCCTGCGCGCCGCCCAGATTGGCCTCGCCATCCTAGTGGCGGCATACCTGCTCTCCTTCGCCGACCACGCCCGCCAGCTGCTCGGCTTCACCCACCCGCTCGACTACGGCGAGGGGCCGCTGCTGGCCCAGGTGGATCAGCTGCGGACGGGCACGCCGATCTGGCGTCTCTACGCCGACCCCTCGGCCCCGCCCTACCTGATCGTCAACTACCCGCCGCTCTACCTGCTGCTCTGCGCCGGGCTCGCCGCGCTCACCGGCTCGGCCCTGCTCGCCGGTCGGCTGATCTCGCTGCTCTCAGCCCTCGCCGCCACGGCGGCAATCGCCGCACTGGCAGGGAACCACAATCAATGTGGTAAAAAGATTTTCGGGGAGGGACAAGCCCTCCCCGAGCCCCTCCCATCGAACACTCGTGGCTATCGGCTATTCCCCCTGCTCTTCCTCACCATCCCGATCGTGCGCGAGTGGGCCGCCCTGATGCGCGTCGACATGCTCGGGGTGGCCCTCGGCCTGTGGGGGCTGGTGGCCCTGGGCAGGCCGGGCGGGCGGCGACGGCCGCTGCTCGCTGGGCTGCTCATGCTCGCCAGCCTCTTCACCAAGCCCTCGCTGCTCGCCGCCCCCGCCGCCGCCGGTCTCTGGCTGCTCTGGGATCTGCTGCGGGCGCAACGGGGCGAGCGTGGGCCACATCTGCGCAACCTGATCGCCCTCGGCGGCACCCTGGCACTCGGCGGCGGGCTGCTCTTCGGCCTGCTCCAGTGGGCCAGCGGCGGATGGTTCGCCCTGCATGTGGTGGCAGCCAACGCCAACCGCTGGGACGCCGGGCTGGCCCAGGGGTTCTGGGAGGCCCAGATCCGCCTGCGCTGGCCCCTGGCCGCCGCCGCCCTGCTGGCCCTTGTCGCCGCGATCATACACCGGGGCGAACACCATGTCCCCCTCGCCCCCGCGCTGATCTACACCCTCGCCGGCGCCCTCACCGCCGCCGGGGTCGGCAAGGTGGGTGCCTACAGCAACTACTTCCTGGAACTGTACGCCGGCCTGGTCTGGATTGTGGGGGTTGGGGGTTGGGGGTTGGGGGTTGGGGGTGCGGCGGAGCGCCAACCCCCAACCCCCAACCCCCAACTCCCGATCACCCTGCTCCTCATCCTCTCCCTGATCTACTACCCGCCCCTGTGGGACACAACATGGCCGAGGGTGGCCGGCCTGCTCACGCCCAGCCCGCCTCGGATGGCCATCGGGGGCTACGGGCTCTGGGCCGACGCCGCCCGCGAGCGCGACCTGCTGGCCGCATTCGGTCGGGTGGACACCGCCCTGGAGCGCGAGGCCCGCGCCGCTGGCCCGGTGATCTTCGCCGATATGCCCGGCGTCGCCGCCGCCGCCGGGGTCGTGTCGCGCGCCCAGGTCTTCGAGTACCGCCAGCTGCTCGACCAGGGGCTGGCCGACCAGTCGGCCATGCTGGCTGATCTGGCCGCCGGTGAGCCGCCCCTGGCGGTGATCGACTACCTGGGCAACTGGCTCACCCCCGAGATGATCGCGATCCTGCGCCACCGCTACGCCCAGGACGGATCGCTGGGCACCTTCGACCTCTATCGGCCGGTGGACGCCGGGCCACCGCAGGTGATCGCCCCCCCGACGGGGCTGGGCGGCGGTCTGGAGCTGAGCGCTTACGCTCTGGCCGCCCCCGTCAGCGCGAGCTACGAGCCGGGCGAACTGCTGACCCTGGCCCTTAGCTGGCGACACATCGGTGACGCGCCGGGCGACATAACCGTCACCGTGCGCCTCACGACGCCGGACGGCGCACCGCTGCTAGAGAGCGAGCTGCCCCTGATCTACGGCGCGCTCCCGCCGGATCACTGGCCCGAGGGTGCCGCCGTCCAGCACCTCCAGACCCTGGCCCTGCCCGATGAGCTGCCGCCGGGGCGCTACGGGCTGGCCGTGGAGCTGCGCGCCGGGGGCGAGTCGCTCGGGCCGCGCTATCGGCTGGCCGAGATCGATGTGCGCGGCGCGGGCGGGCGCACCTTTGAGGAGACCGGCCGCTTCGTCCCGGCGCCGATCATGCGCGCCTGGGCCGAGATGGGCGCGCTGGAGCGCGTGGGGCTGCCGCTCACCCCGGCGGTGCCCTTCGCCTGGGGGCAGCTCCAGTGCTTCGAGATCGCCTGCCTGGAACTACGCGATGGCGCGGTGACGCCCCGCCCGCTGGGCGCACAGCTCTACCTGATCGAGACAAACCGCAGCGAGAGCTGCCCCGATGGCGCGCTAGAGAGCGGGGTCTGCGCGGGGTTCGCCGATCTCGCCGGGCGCTACGGCGTGAGCCTGGGGCCGCCGGTGAGCGGCGAGCTGCTGCGCAACGGCTGGCTGGCCCAGTGGACAGAGGGCGCGCGCCTGGAGCGCTGGCCCGACACGGGCGAGCAAGGGCTAGGCCGCCTCGGCGAAGAGAGCCTGCGCCTGCCGCCGGGGGGCAGCTACCGCTGGCCGTAGAAAGGAGGGTTTTAGGGAGGACGTTGTCCTCCCTAAAACCCTCCTACTCCGCCACGGGCAGCCGAATGCGGAACGTCGTCCCCTGGCCCAGCTCGGAGCGCACCGCCATCTCGCCGTGGTGCTGCTCGACAATGCTGTGGCTCAGGGCCAGGCTTAATCCCGTGCCCTTGATCCGCGTCGTGTAGAAGGGCTCAAAGATCTTCGGCAGATCCTGCGATGGAATGCCCGCCCCGGTGTCGCCGATCTCCACCACCACCGACGGGCCAGTCACCGGCTCGGACATACGCCCGCCCGCCACCACCGTGAACGTCTCCCCGTCGGCCTCGCCCCCATCTGTGGCCATATACGCCCGCACCCGCAGGGTGCCGCCCTCGGGCATGGCCTCGATCGCGTTGAAGATCAAGCTCAGGCAGACCTGCTTGATATGGCCGCTCACCGCCAAAACTGGCGACAGAGCTGGCTCAACCTCGCGGATCAGCTCGACGCTGTGCTCATGGAGCTGGTTCGCCGTCAGCGTCAGCACCGCGTCGAGGATATCGCCCATATCGGCGGGCCGCATGCCCTCGCGGGTCGGGCGGTAGAAGTCGAGGATGCGCTGCACAATACTGATCAGCCGATCCAGCTCCTCGCGGGTCATCTCCAGGTAGCGCTGGCGTTTCTCGTTGGGGAGATCCCGGCTGAGCAGCAGATGCACCGAGTTATGAATCGCCTGAAGCGGGTTGTTAATCTCATGGGCCATCGAGGCGGAGAGGCGGCCAAGCGCGGCCAGCTTCTCTGTCTGGAGCAGCTGACGGGTGATCCGCTGCCGCTCACTGATATCGCGAGCGATCACCAGCAGCAGGTGCTGGCCAGCGTAGGGCACCATGCTAACGCTCACCGCCACCTGGGTCGGCTGGGCGTCGCGCGTCTGAAGCACCGTCTCAATCTCCTGAGAATCGCCGGGGCCGTGGCCGTTCGAGGCACCGCTATGCGCAGACTGAGCGAGGCTGCCGACATCGGGCAGCAGGTCGACCGGGCGCAGCGCCAGGATCTCGTCCCGGCGGTAGCCGCTGAGCTGCTCAAGAGCCAGGTTCGCCTCCAGGATGGTGCGCCCGCTCGCATCAAGCAGCAGCACCGAGTCATTCGCGTGCTGGAGCAGGGCGCGGTAGCGCTCCTCCGAGTGGGCCACCTCGCTATAGAGCCGGGCGTTAGTGATCGCCGTGGCCGCCTGACCGGCGAGCAACAGCAGCATATCCTGGTCGGCCGCGCTGAAGGACGCCTTTGAGCGCACCTTGGCCGCGTTCAGCACCCCAAGCACCTGGTCGCCGGCCATCACTGGCACCGCCAGCGACGATGTCATTTGATCTTCAAAGAACACCCCGCGGATATCCGCGTTGGGCGGGGTGACCTCGCCGCCGGCATCGATGCTGAGCGGGGTGCGGTTCGAGGCGACCCACCAGGCCAGGCCGTGCGACGCCTGCACCCGGTGGCCGACCGTCACGCCAGAGGGCAGCCCGGAGCAGGCGACGATCCGCAGGCTCTCGGCATTGTCCTCTAGGAGCATCAGCGAGGCCCGGTCGGCCGCCAGCTCGCTGCGCACCGTCTCGATAATCAGATCCTGGAGCCGAGGCAGGTCGAGCTCGGCGTAGAGGCGCTGGCTCACCTGGAGCAGCGGGCGCAGGGCGGCGACACGATCACGAGCGCGCGTATCGCGGCGCTTCGCCACAACCTCGCGGGCCACATCACGCAGCTCGCCAGGGGAGAAGGGCTTCAAGAGCAGCCCCTCGACGCCAAAGCGAATCACCCGCGCAAGCTGCGCAGCCGTTACGGCATCGCTCAGCAGCAGCACCGGCAGACTCGCATCCTCGGCGCGGATCTGCGCGAGCAACGGCGGATCGCCACTCTCAGGCACAACGACATCCAGCAGCACAAGGTCAAACGATGTCTCGCGGAGGAGATCCAGGGCAGATTGATCGGCCATCGTCGGCACAACATCAAAGCCGACGCTGCGCAGCGTCTGAGCGCAAATGTCGCGCGTGCCCTGATCGTCATTGATTACCAGGACTCGGCCAGCTTGCTCTGTCATAGGCTATAGATCGTGTGGGCGTGCGGCGGCCCGACCGGCATGAGGCGACATCGCCTCAGTCTAGGCATCGCTCACAGATGAAATCGACGCTCCAACTCCACCCAGACATCCTCAGGAGTCACGCCCTGGTTTTCCAGCAGCACCAAGCTGTGGTAGATCAGGTCGGCCATCTCGTAGGTCAGCTCCGCAGGCGAGCCGTTCTTGGCCCCAATGATCACCTCGGCGGCCTCCTCGCCGATCTTCTTGCCGATCCGGTCAACCCCGCCACGGAGCAGCTTCGCCGTGTACGAGCTCTCGTCCTGCTGCGCGCCGCGCTGGTGGATGAGGTCGGCCAGGCGAGCGACGATGCTGCCGGGGACGGCGGGCGCGGCCAGCGGTGTGTCGGACAGATCGCGGAAGAAGCAGCTGCGCTCGCCGGTGTGGCAGGTCGGCCCGGCCGGCTCCGCCAGCACCAGCAGCGCATCGCCATCACAATCCTCGCGGATGGCGACCAGGCTCAGCGTATTCCCGCTGGTAGCACCCTTCTGCCAGATCTCGCTGCGCGAGCGGCTCCAGAACGTCACCAGCCCGCTCTCGTGGGTGAGGCGCAGGGCCTCCTCGTTCATATACCCGAGCATCAGCACCTCGCCGCTGCGGGCGTGCTGCACAATCGCCGGGATCAGGCCGTTGTCATCGTATTTCATCGGTGGGGGTGTGGGGGCGGCTTCGCCGCCCCCACGATATCTGTGTTGTTGGGTTTGGCCAGCGAAGCTGGCCAAACCCAACAACACGCTGGTCTGGGGCTCCGCCCCAGCCTATTTAATGTCGGAAGTGCCGCCGCCCAGTGAAGACCATCGCCGCGCCAGCCGCGTCGGCCGCAGCGATCACATCAGCGTCGCGCACCGAGCCGCCGGGCTGGATGATCGCCGTCGCCCCCACGGCGAATGCCGCCTCAACCCCGTCGGCGAAGGGGAAGAGCGCGTCGGAGGCAACCACCGAGCCAGCCAGCGAGAGGCCGGCATTCTGCGCCTTCCAGACAGCCAGGCGCGAGCTATCGACCCGGCTCATCTGGCCAGCGCCGACGCCCAAGGTGCGGTCGGCACCAGCGTAGACGATGGCGTTCGACTTGACGTGCTTCACCACGCGCCAGGCGAAGCGCAGAGCCTGCCACTCCTCCTCGCTGGGGGTGCGCTTCGTCACCACGCGGGCCTCCTCATCGGACAGAGACGCGCGGTCGGCGATCTGGGCCAGGATACCGCCAGGGACGCTGCGCAGGGTCAGCTCACCAGCCCGCGTGACCGGGCGCAGCGACTTGAGCAAGCGGCGGTTCTTCTTCTTACGCAGCAACTCCAGGGCTTCGGGGGCGAAGTCGGGGGCGATCACAATCTCAGAGAATATCTCGTCGATGGCGCGGGCCAGATCCAGATCGATGACCCTGTTGGCGGCGATGATCCCGCCGAATGGTGCCTCGCGGTCGGTGGCGAAGGCCCGCTCCCAGGCATCGAGCAGGCTAGCCCCGGTGCCAACGCCGCAGGGATTGGTGTGCTTGATGATCGCCACAGTGGCCGGACCATCGGACGGGAACTCTTCGATCAGCTCCTGTGCCGCCCCGGTGTCGAGGATGTTGTTGTAAGAAAGCTCCTTGCCGTGGAGCTGCTCAAACAGGCTGTGGAAGTCGCCATAGAGCGCGGCGGGCTGGTGCGGGTTCTCGCCGTAGCGCAGGGGCTGGGCCTGCGGCCAGCCCAGCGGCAGCGTCTGCGGCAGCGGCTCCTCGCTCAGGTAGCCAGCGATCGCCGCATCGTAGGCCGCAGTGTGGGCGAAGGTCTTGGCAGCCAGACGGCGGCGCAGCGTGACAGGGAGATCACCAGAGCGCAGGCCATCCAGCACCTCGGCGTAGTCGGCCGGGTCGACCAGCGGCACAACATGGTGATAGTTCTTACCAGCGGCGCGCAGCAGCGCCACCCCGCCGATATCGATCTGCTCGATCGCCTGCTCCAGAGTTGTCTCGGGACGAGCGACCGTCTCCTGGAAGGGGTAGAGGTTCACCACCAAGATATCGATCGGCGACAGGCCGTGCTCAGCGAGCTGGGCCATATGGGCCGACAGGTCGCGGCGGGCCAGCAGGCCAGCGTGGATGGCAGGGTGAAGCGTCTTCACCCGACCGTCGAGGATCTCGGGGAATCCGGTGACATCGCTGACGGCGAGGGAATCGATCCCGGCCTCGGACAGGATGCGCTTCGTATTGCCAGTCGAGACGATCTCGACGCCGAGGGCGGCCAGATCGCGGGCCAGATCGACGACGCCGGCCTTATTGTAGACACTAATCAGTGCGCGCACGAGAGCCCCCCTACGCAGAACAGCAGAAGACCCCACCCCATGGCGACGGGCAGGGTCGCAGCGGGCGTATTGTACCACACCTCGCAGGAATGGTTGTGTCGCTGGCGACTGAGCGCAGGGCTGTTGCAACGTCCTGGGGCGAAGCCTCAAACCCTGCTTTTGTTGGGATTTTGGCGGCTTCGCCGCCAAAATCCCAACAAAAAATCTTTGGAGGTGGCTTCGCCACCTCCAAACCCCCGCCAAGCGGCGACCCGCCCCCGGAGGGCAGCATGCTAGCCAAGCACCTCGTGCATACGGGCGCGCAGCTCATCGGCGGCGTGGCTGGCCCGGTCAGCGCCCACGAGGCGCGTAGCGCCCACCTGGAAGTACTCGACTACCGCGAGCATCTGGTCGCTGGTGGCATTGCTCGTATCAAAGACACCCGCCCGCTTATATGCCTCATGGAGAGCAGCTGCCGCGTTCGTGCCAAGCAGGCCCGAGGCGATACGCTCAAACTCAGGGGCGAGCGCCTCGCCGGGGGCCATCTCGCGGTTCTCGATCAGGCCGCTCTGGAGCAGCTGGGCGATAATCTCGCAGGTACGAAGCTCGCCAAGGCCACTGCGCTGGGCGATCTGGCCGATCGTATTCTTCCCATTGACCATAGTGAGGATGCGCCACTCCTCAGCCTCAAGGTTGATCTCGCTATTGCCAGTGGCCGGGTTCGGCACCAGGCGCGGCACCAGGGTGAGCGAGGGGACGTTCTCGTGGATCTGCGCCCACTCGTCCTGGCGCATGATCCCCTCCATGATGATCACCTCATTGCTGACCGTGATCGTGGGCTGGGAGAGGGTGCGGTCATCGTGGAACTGGAAGGGGCCGGAGGAGAGGGTGAAGAAGGTGTAGACTGCGTCGAGGGGCGCGTGGCCGGCCATCTCGGCACCGACGATCTTACCGTCGCGGAAGTAGAGCCAGCCATCAAAGTGCTGGCCGCCACGCAGACCCTGGATAGACACCCCGCCCGTCTTCTTGCTCAGGTCGACGAGCTGGATGATATCCGTCAGCGGAAACTCGCTCAGATCACCTTCAAGGGCCATAGTCTCACCGTAGGCAACAGGGAGATGACAACAGGCAACGGCCCGCAACAGGGACATCGAACCGGTTGCCCGTTGCCTGCTACCTCCTAAAGCTTGCTAATCACCACACGGCTGATGGCGCGCAGCGTCTCGAAGACGCCAGGCCCCTTTGTGGCCACCGCCTCGATCCGCGGCCAGTTCATCTTCGTGACCCCGAGGAAGTGATCCATCGTCTGCACCGAGGCGACCACATCCTTCGGCAGGTCGCGCTTATTATACTGGAGCACAATCGGGAACTCGGCGAACTTCTTATTTTGCCGGGTGATATTCTGCGCCAGCTCACGCAGGCTGTTCACATTCTCCTGCATCTTGTTCTTGTTCGAGTCTGCGACAAAGACGACCCCATCGGCACCGTTCAGCACCGCCACACGGGTGCGCTCATAGAGCACCTGGCCGGGCACCGTATAGAGATGGAATCGGGTCTGGAAGCCCCGAACCTTGCCGAGATCAAGGGGGAGAAAGTCGAAGAACAGCGTGCGTTCCGTCTCCGTCGCGATCGAGAGCAGATCACCTTTTACGTCTTTGGGCACCTGGCTATGGATGTACTGCAGGTTCGTCGTCTTGCCACACATGCCGGGGCCATAGTAGACGATCTTGCAGTGGATCTCACGCGCCGCAACATTGATCAGAGCCATAGGTCCTCTCGCATGCCTGCCTATACGAAAGCGTTCAGTGGCCAGCGCTCAACACGCTAGGTCCCTGAGTGTCCGGATGCGCCACTGGCGCACGGCGAGACGGCTGACGCCTGACATCTTAGTCGCGGAAAAGCAGATCGATCGTATCTTCCATCGAGGTGCGGAACGACGAGCCAAGAACCTCATCGCGAGCCTTGTGCTGCTGGCGCACCCGGTCGAGCACAGAGGCCAGTTCATCGGTAGCCTTCTTCGTCAGCACCTTGACGAGGCCGATATGTGTGCCCTTGTTGAAGATAATGCACAGGATCCACTGCTCTTCGATCATCGCGATGAAGATATTTTCGCGGACGCCCTGCTGAAACGAGGCGCGGAAGTCGCGCTCACGCAGGAGCTTTGCGACCTCTCGCGAGGACGCGAAGACACCGGCGATCAGCGCGCCGAGGGCGGTAATATCCTGACGATCGCCATCACCCTTCGAGGAGATAACCTGGCCGCTTTTATCGAGCAGAAGGGCGTAGTCGCTCCCCGTATCTTCTACGAGTCGACCGAGGCACTCCTCAATCTGGTTAATCTCTTCGGTGGGAACAATGATGCTTGTCAGCTGTGGATCCATCAATACCTACCTTACACGTGATCAGCTCGGGGAGCCTGCGGCCGCACGCTGTGTGGATTATAGCATATAGAAGGATCAGATCTCTCGCAGAGCCTCGCCCATATCGTCACGATGTTTGGCGACCAGGAAGCGCACATAGCCAAGATCATCGCGGGAGTCCGCCAGCAGCAGCAGCATGGCATCGTCGCTAATCGGCTCAATGAGCACCAGGCCATGTTCATACTCTACCATTGTCTGCATCGCGCCGCCCTTATCGATCTCGCGGCCGAGCGACTCGGCCATGGCCAGGCTGTTCGATGCGACCGCGCAGATGGCATCGACATCAACGCCATCACGCGCCGTGCTCTCGATCAGCAGCCCGTCTGTCGCCACAATCGCCGCCAGATCAACACTCTCGATAGCGCGGAAGCGGCCCAGCAGATCGCGTAGCTTGATGCTCATACGTGGGGGCTCCTTCGGCGGGCGCCATTCCACAGCGGCGCCAGGCTCTCCTATTATACACCAGCGCCTAGTAAAAAAGTGGCTGCAAGGCCATGTATATGAGACGTGCGAAGCAATAGTATCTCACACCTCGACGCCGTTGCCGCGCTCACGCTCTTTGGGAGGGCGACCAGTACGAATATTACGCAGCGAGTGAACCGTCGCCGCAATAGCGCGATCCGCCCAGCCGTAAATCGTCGGCCTGCTCTTCTGGAGGTCATCGGCGATCTGGGTGACATTTGTGCGGTACTCGGGGTCGAATGTGGCAAGGTTGATCCGCGCCGAGGCGACAATCTGCTGAATCTCGTCGTCGGTCAGGCCGTGCTCGCGCATCAGTTTCTTGGCCCGCTTGCTCGTTAAGTCCAAATCCATACCCTGCTCCTTGCCGCCTAGCCAATCATCGGCACCGCCTAGAAGCGCACTTACTTCGCCCAGCAAAGGTGTAAGTGTTTATTACTATAACATGCGGTCGGTGGTATGTCCAGTCTGGGTGTAAACAGTATTGTATGGCCCAGATCGCCTGATGAAGGCGCTGGGAGAAAGCGGCTCTTTCTGCATCACATGGCAAACGAACATGCTTCCGCGTGGGCAGCGAAAACCACGACAACACCATGCCCCATCATGAGTAAGGCTTAACAGCGCATAGCTATCCACTAAGCACAAAGTGTAAATAGTTTTCAGGCAACCGGAGGGCCGTTCATGCCCATAGGGACGCCACAGCGGCCCTATGCTACAATACAGATCCGGAGGACACTATGCTTGAACAGCCAGATCATCGCCTGCGGCAGCGCGAATACCTGCTCCAGATCAGCCGCGCCATCACCGCGCAGCTCGATCTCTCCAGCCTGCTCAATCTGGTAATCGGCTACGCCGTCGAGATGCTCGCCGGCACCTCGGGCCTGATCGCGATCTCCGACGAGGAGGGCGACGATGCCCTGCGCATCCGCGCCTCATCCCAGCTCCCCCGTGAGATCTGGCCCGCCTTCGCCCCGCTCCTCGACCTACCTGTGGGCGACCTGCCCCGGCGTGGGGTGGCCGTCCTGCGCGATGTCGCCGCCGACACCGGGCTCAGCCTGCGCCAGATGATCGCCCTGCCGCTCACCGTCCGCCAGGCATCCGTGGGCGTGATCTATGTCTTCCGCGCCGCCCTGAATGTGGACTTCTCGGCCAACGACCGCCAGTTCCTCCAGGACTTCGCCGATCAGGCGGCGATCGCCGTCTCTAACGCCCGGCTCTACCAGGGCGTGCTGCGCGAGAAGCAGCGGCTCGACGCGATGATCGAGCAGAGCGCCGATGGGGCCATGATCATCGATAGCCGCTGGCGGATCACGACCTTTAACCACACGATGGAGCAGTTCACCGGCTGGAGCCGCGAGGAGGCGATCGGACGTCCTTGCGCAGAAGTGTTGGGCATCCATAGCGACCAGGGCGTTAATATTTGCCTGACCGACTGCCCGCTCCAGCGCCGACCGATTATGGAGAACCCGGTGGCCGAGGGTAAGATCACCAGCCGCGACGGGCGCGATATCTATGTGCAGAGCCGCTACGCAGCCCAGCGCGGCCCCGGCGACATCTTCCTCGGCGCCATCGCTAATGTGCGCGACATCACCGCACAGCGCCGCGAGGTGGAGCTACAGAACACCTTTATCTCGGTGATCTCCCACGAGCTCAAAACGCCCGTCAGCATCATCAAGGGCTACGCCGGAACCCTCGCCCGCCAAGACGCCACCTTCTCGCAGGAGACGCTGCGCGAGGGCCTGACTGTGATCGAGGAGGAGGCCGACCGCCTGGCTCGCCAGATCCAGGATCTGCTCGATGTCTCGCGGGTGGCCGCCGGCGGCGTCCGCCTCGACCGCTCGGACTTCCCGCTCACCATCCTGGTCGCCGATGTCGTGCGCTCGTTCGCCGCCCAGACCGAGGGCAAGTTCGAGTTCGAGCTACGCTTCCCCGACGATATGCCGCCTGTCCACGCCGACTATGAGCGGCTGCGCCAGGTTTTAAGCAACCTGGTGTCCAACGCGGTGAAGTACAGCCCCGAGGGCGGCACCATCCGCATCGGTGCCCGCGCCGAGGGCGATCTGGCCATCGCCTATGTGGCCGACCAGGGCATCGGCATCGCCCCCGAGGAGCAGGAGCAGATCTTCCAGCGCTTCTACCGGGCCGATAACCGACTGCGCCGCGAGACCCAGGGCAGCGGGCTGGGCCTCTACCTGGCCCGCGCTATTATCGAGGCCCACGGCGGCACGATCTGGGTTGAGAGCCAGATCGGCCGCGGCTCGCGCTTCTTCTTCACCCTGCCGCTCGGCCGCCGCCAGCTTACGGATTAGTAGAGACGCCCCTTGTGGGCACCCACAAGGGGCACCCACAAGGGGCACCCACAAGGGGCGCCCTTACCCCTGCGGGAAGAGCGATATGTTCCAGCGCGCCACGATCGCTACGCTCGCCTTCATCCTCATGCTCGCCGTCGCCCTCGCGCAGCCGGGGCTGGCGCTGCTCTGCGCCCTGCTGCTGATCACCGCCGGCATGGCCCGCCTGTGGAGCCGCTGGTCGCTGCTGCGGGTGAGCTACGAGCGAACGCTTAGCCAGCAGCGGGCCTTCCCCGATGATGAGATCGAGCTGACGATCCGTGTCACCAACCGCAAGCTGCTGCCCCTGGCCGGGCTGCGCATCCTCGACCGCATGCCCTCGGCGATCACGTTGGTGCATGCGACCACCACCTTCAGCGGGGCGCGCCAGTCGCAGATCCTTCATCGCCGCACCAGCCTGCGCTGGTACGAGAGCGTCTCCTGGCGCTACACCCTGCGCTGCGCACAGCGCGGCACCTACCGGCTCGGCCCCGTGCAGATGCTCAGCGGCGACCCCTTCGGGCTCTATAGCAGCGACGCCGACCACGAGGTCTATACCACGCTGCTGGTCTACCCGCGCCTGATCGGCCTGCCCGAGCTGGGGCTGCCGACGCGCAACCCGCTGGGCGATATGCGGGCCGGTCAGCTGCTGCGAGACCCGCTGCGCACCGTGGGGGTGCGCGACTACGCGCCGAGCGACCCACTCAAGGATGTGCATTGGGCGGCCACGGCGCGCACGGGCAACCTCCAAACCCGCGTGTATGAGCCGACGACATCGCAGGTGCTGGCGATCTTCCTCGACCTGGACACCTTTGAGTTCTACTACGAGGGGATCGACCCGGAGCTGGTGGAGCGTATGATTAGCGCGGCGGCCACCGTGGCGCGGGCCGGGCTGGAGGCGGGCCACGCGGTTGGCCTGTACGCCAACGGTGCCCCCGCCGAGTTCGAGCACCTGGCCCGCCTGCCGGCTGGCCGCAGCCCCGCCCAGCTCGGCCAGATTATGGAGACCCTGGCCCGCCTGACGGCCTACTCGGTGACGACGATTGGCCGGGTGCTTCAGCTGACCACGCCGAACCTACACCCTGGCACGACGGTGATGCTGATCGGCTCGGTGAACAGCCAGGCCACCCGCGCCGCTCTGCTCCGCCAGCGTGAGCTGGGCTACCGGGTGAGCTGGCTCTACATGGGCGACGGCGAGACGCCGCACGTCCCTGGCGTGCGCGTGATCTGCGCACACCCCCATACCCCTGGGGGGTAATCTAGATCACAGACAAGCGAATCTGCGCGTGCTATACTCATGGCGACCGTATCATTACAATAGCGGAGTCAAAGGAAGTTATGCACAGCCAAGTTGTCATTATCGGCTCGGGTCCCGCCGGCCTGACCGCCGCCCTCTACGCCGCCCGGGCCAACCTTGAGCCGCTCGTCGTGCGCGGCCTCCAGCCCGGCGGCCTGATCGCGACTACCAGCGAGGTCGAGAACTACCCCGGCTTTGTGGATGGGATCGGCGGCTACGAGCTGGCCGAAAATATTGAGAAGCAGGCCGCCCGCTTCGGCGCGCAGTATAAGGACGCCCTGATCACCAAGGTGGACGCCAGCCAGCGGCCCTTCGTGCTCACCACCGACAGCGACGAGACGATCACCGCCGACGCAGTGATCATCTCCACCGGCTCCTCTCCGCGCCACCTGGGCGTGCCCGGCGAGGAGAAGCTGGCAAACCGCGGCGTCAGCTACTGTGCCACCTGCGACGGCTTCTTCTTCCGTGGCAAGAAGGTGGTCGTGGTCGGCGGCGGCAACAGCGCCCTCGATGAGGGTCTGTTCCTAACACGTTATGTCGATGAGCTGATCTTTGTCCACCGCCGCGACAGCCTGCGGGCCGACCCGGTGCTCCAGGATCGGGCATTCTCTAATCCGAAGGTGCGCTTCATCTGGGACAGCACCGTCGAGGAGATCCTGGGGGACGAGAAGGTAACCGGGGTGCGGGTGGTAAACCTGAAGACCGGGGCGACCGAGGATCTGGCGGTGGACGGTGTCTTCCCCTACATCGGCCATACCCCGAACTCCTCGCTGTTTAAGGACATCATCGAGCTCGACGAGAATGGCTACGTCCTGACGGACGGGCGGACGCACACGAATGTGCCTGGCATCTTTGCCGCCGGCGACGTGGTGGACCATATCTACCGCCAGGCGATCACAGCCGCCGGCGAGGGCTGCCAGGCCGCGATGGAGGCCACCTGGTTCCTGGCCGAGCAGGAGCACGCGGCCAAGAAGAAGGCTGAGCAGGTTGAGACCCCGGCCCTCGGCACCTGGTAGGGCTCCGCGCCTCCTCAAAACGGATATTGGTCAGCAAAGAGGTGCCAGCTTCGCTGGCACCTCTTTGCGACCAAACAACGCCCTCTATGTTATGGAAACTCTACGCCAGAACAGACATTCCAGTGCTATAGTGGGGCACGCCCTATACAGCTGTTTCAACGAAGCAATGGCAGGAGGTGACGTATGACGAACCCGCAGACTGATGTGCTTCCATGCCCTGGCGGCAATCTGGAAAATGCGTACATCAAAGAGTACTTGCATGGCCTTGGCTATAAGCCCGAAGATCTGAAGGCGCTGCCCGCCGCGCAGCGCCACGATCTGCTATGCGCTGCCTCGATGTTCGCCTCGATCAGGCTTGCTGATGTAGAGGCGAAGTCTCACCTGATCGACGAGATGCATGGCGGCGAGCATGTGATGTAGCTGGACTACCCACATGGTCACAGACACAGCAAAGCCCCCGGCGTGTACGCCGGGGGCTTCTGTTTACCTCAGCACCTCAGCACCTCAGCACCTCAGCACCTCAGCACCTCAGCACCTCAGCACCTCAGCACCTCAGCACCTCAGCACCTCAGTGCCTCAGTGCCTCAGTGCCTCAGCACCTCAGCACCTCAGCACCTCAGCACCTCAGTGCCTCAGTGCCTCAGTGTTCCCCCTATAGGCCAGCGATAGACTGTACCCGGCTGATGATGCCGAGGATGATGTTGGGGAAGATGCCGAGGATCACCAGGCCGGCCACGGAGATGCTGATAGCCGACATGATCCCGGCGGGCGCGGACAGCGGCTCATCGGTGGCGGGTGCCTCCATGAACATCGCCTTGAGCATGCGCAGGTAGTAGTAGAGGCTGACGACCGTGGTGAACAGCGCGATAATGACAAGCCACCACGCGCCCGACTGCCAGCCGACCATGAAGATATAGAACTTGGCGAAGAACCCGGCCAGCGGAGGCACGCCCGCCAGCGAGAGCAGGCAGATGGCGAAGAGCACGGCCAGGGGCAGGTTGCGCCGGGCCAGGCCGTTCAGGTCTTTCACATCATCGCCGCCGACAGCCAGGCTCACGGCCGCCAGCGCGCCGAAGCCGCCGATGTTCGTCAGCGTGTAGACCACCAGGTAGTAGACCAGCGCGACCGCGCCCTGGTCGCGGTCGAACTGCTCGGGCGAGGCCCAGGCTATCAAGCCAAGCAGCAGAAAGCCGGCGTGGGCGATGCTGGAGTAGGCCAGCAGGCGCTTGGCGTTCATCTGCGGCAGGGCGGCCAGGTTGCCCACGATCAGCGTGAGCAGTGCCAGGAAGGCCAGCAGGCTCGTCCATCCGCCCAAGTTCTCGCCGAAGACGGCCGACCCGGCGAGGCTGGGGAAGGCTACGGTGAGCAGGCGGAAGAGCAGGATGAAGCCGGCCGCCTTCGATGCGGTGGAGACGAAGGCGGTAACTGGCGTGGGCGCGCCCTGGTACACGTCGGGCGACCAGCCGTGGAAGGGCACCACAGCAACCTTGTAGCCAACCCCGGCGATGATCAGCACCATGGCGAGGGTGAGCACGGGCCCGCCCTGGCCTGCCAGTTCGGCGATCTTGCCGAGCTGGGTCAGGTCGTTCGCAGCGCTGTTACCGGCAAGGGCGTTGGCCGTGAAGCCATAGGCCAGGCTCATGCCGTAGAGCATCAGCGCCGAGGACATCGCCCCGAAGATGAAGTACTTCATGCCCGCCTCAGACGAGCGGGTCTCACCGTGGAAGTAGCCAGCCAGGATGTAGAGCGGGATGGAGGTCAGCTCCACCGCCAGGAAGATCAGCACCAGCTCGGTGGCCCCGGCCATCAGGCACATGCCCATGGTCGAGAAGAGGATCATGGCGTAGAACTCGGCCGGGTTACTGTTCGGGTGGTAGTCCAGGCAGAGCAGGCTGGTGAGGAAGGCCGCGCCGATGAAGGTGAGCCGGGCGATCATGGTCAGGTCATCGGTGGCGAAGGCGCCGACGATCGGCTGCTGGCCTGGGCCGCCCGCCTGCAGGTTGCGCAGGATGTTGGTGAAGAAGTTGGCCGACGCGTCATCGGGGAGCTTGTAGACGTAGCCGCTCTGCACCAGGGCGATCACGAAGATCAGGCCGAGCCCGATGGTGGTGAGCTGGGCCGAGGCGCGCACCCGCTCAAGCCGGGCGGCGTCGCTGCTGCCCCAGCGCTCGAAGATGTCGGAGCCGAGCACCAGCAGGGCCAGCACGAGCAGCAGGATCTCCGGCAGGATGCGCGGGATATCGGTTAGCTGAAACATCTCTCCTACCTCTTTATCGGGGCAGCGCCCCAGCCCTGCTTTTTGTGGCAGGCATGCATCTCCGCCGCATGCCTGCCACAAAAAAAGATTCTTGGGGGTGGCGGAGCCACCCCCAAACCCCCGCCCTACGGGCGGACGGCCACAATCACATCGCTGAGCTGGCGGGCGATCGGTGCCACGCCAGTGTTAATAATCTCAGTCAGCACAGACGGGTAGAGCCCGACGGCGATCAGAATAGTCCCCAGGATGGCCGCGCCGGTATACTCCTGCCATGTCAGCTTCGGCAGATTGAGGAACTCGGGGTTCTTGACCTCATCGAAGAAGACCGAGTAGACCGCGCGCAGGATGTAGGCCCCGGTGATCGGGATGGAGATCGCGGCGATCACCGCGATCAGCGGGTACTTCTCCCAGACGCCGATGAAGATGGCGAACTCGGCCCAGAACCCGGCCAGGCCAGGCATGCCCATCGACGAGAGCCCGCCGAGGATGAACATTACTGCGGCGAAGGGCATCACCTTGCCCAATCCGCCCAGCTCGGGCAGCTGGCGGGTGTGCGTGCGCTCGTAGACCATGCGACCGACCACCGAGAAGAAGAGGGCGGTCATCACCCCGTGGGCGAACATCTGGAGCACCGCGCCCATCAGGGCGATCTGCGTCCCTGCGGCCAGGGCCATCACCACCAGGCCCATATGGCTCACCGAGGAGTAGCCGATGATGTACTTGGCGTCGCGCTGGGCCATGGCGATGGTGGCCCCATAGACCACGTTCAGAATGGTCAGCACGGCGATAATCGGCATCCAGTAGCGAGCGCCGGTGGGCATCAGCCACATCGCGGCGCGCAGGCAGCCGTAGGCGCCGAGCTTCATCAGCACACCGGCGTGGAGCATGCTCACCGCCGTGGGCGCGGCCACGTGGCCGGTGGGGCTCCAGGTGTGGAAGGGGAACATGCCGGCCAGCACGGCGAAGCCGAGGAAGAGCGGCGGGAAGAAGATCCGCTGCATGTCGCCCGACATGGTCACATTGCGGGCCAGGATGGTCATATCGAAGGTACGCAGGCCGCTGCCAAAGTAGATTGCCAGCATGCCGATGATCGCCAGGGCGCTGCCGGCCATCAGGAACATGGTCAGCTTCATCGCCCCGTACTCTTTGCGCGTGCTGCCCCAGATCCCGATCAGCAGGTACATCGGCAGCACGGCCAGCTCGTAGAAGACGAAGAAGAGGAACATGTCGAGCGAGACGAACACGCCGTAGACGCCGGTGGTGAGCAGGAGCAGCAGCACCCAGTACTCTTTGGTGCGATTCTCGATGTTCCAGCTCATCAACGCGCCGGTGAAGATCACCACCCCGTTGAGCACCAGCATCGCCAGGCTGATCCCGTCCACCCCGAGCAGGTAGGTGATGCCGAGCTGCGGGATCCAGTCGAGCCGCTCGACAAACTGGAAGCCGCCGACGGTCGGGCTATAGCCCAGGAAGAGCAGCAGCGACAGCACGAGCGACACGAAGGCGAAGCCGGTGCCGACGATGCGCATCAGCTGCTTCTGGCTATCGGGGATAACGGCAATCAGCAGCGACGGCACGACTAGGCTTAGCCAGGTCAGGCTCAGCCAAGGAATGTCTGTTGAGAGGGTGATCAGGCCCATATGGCTCCGGGGTGGTGTGTAGGGGCGCGTCGCGACGCGCCCCTACGGCATAATCTGCAATCTCACGAAAGGGCGCGCAGGAAGACGGCTACCAGCTGAGTGGCTGCGGCGTTAAAAAGGTTCATGATCGGGGCCGGGTAGACGCCGAGCACCAGCAGGATGGCCAGGAAGGGCACGCTGGCCCAGATCTCGGCGGGGCGCATGTCGGTGAATCCGTGAGCGGCATCGCCGGCTGGCCCCAGGAAGATCCGCTGGTACATAATCAGCAGGGCCAGGGCGGTGATGATCAGGCCGATCACGGCGAGGCCAGTGAACAGCGGCAGGGTGGCCCACGCCCCTCGGAAGATGAAGAACTCGCCGACGAAGCCGGCCAGACCGGGCAGGCCCAGGTTGGCGAACATAGCCACGCCCATCACCCCGGCGAAGGTGGGGGCGACGGTGCGCAGGCCGCCGAGGCCGCGCAGCTGCCAGCTGCCGGTGCGCTCGTGCATCACCCCGGCCAGGTAGAACATCGCGCCGGTGCTCAGGCCGTGGGCCACCATCTGCATCAGGGCGCCGTTGATCGCGATCGCCCGCGAGTCCTGCGAGGCCCCGCCGGGCAGGGCGGCAGCCGAGGCGATCGCCAGCATCACATAGCCCATGTGGTTAATGCTGGTGTATCCGATCAGCCGCTTGATGTCGCCGCTGGTGTTGGCCAGCGCGCCGAAGGCCCCGGCCACAATCCCTACCAAGGCCAGGGCGCCCATCACCGGGGCGAAGTACTGAGCCGCGTCGGGCACCAGCGGCAGCAGGATGCGCAGCATGCCGTATGCGCCCATCTTGCTCATCACCGCCGAGAGCATGATAGAGCCAGCCACCGGGGCCTCTCCGTAGGCGTCGGGCAGCCAGGTGTGGAAGGGCCAGACCGCCAGCTTGATCGCGAAGGCGATAAAGATCGCCCAGAAGGCGATGCTGGTGTAGAGCAGCGGGTAGCGCCCGAGGCTGCTCGTCAGGCCCAGCTGCTCGACATAGGCGAAGATGATATCGCGCAGGCTGCCGGTCGTGCCCTCAACCGGCAGGCCCTGGCCGAGCCGCCCGAGGGTGATCAGGTCAAAGGTAGGCGCTCCGGCGCTGCGGGTGGCCAGGTAGAGCACCTGGAAGAGCAGCAGCAGGCCCACCGAGCCAGCCATGGTATAGATGAAGAACTTAAATGCGGCGTAGCGGCGGTTCTCCCTGCCCCAGAGCTGGATGAGGAAGAAGGCCGGCACCAGGCTGAACTCCCAGAAGATGAAGAAGAAGAAGAAGTTCAGCGCCAGGAAGTAGCCGATCATGGCCGCCTCAAGCAGCAGCAGCAGGGCGAAGTGCGTCTTTGTCCGCTCGGTCACGCCCCAGGATGCGGCGGCGGCCAGGGGTGCCATCACCACCGTGAGCAGCACCAGCGGCAGGCTCAGCCCATCCACGCCCAGGAAGTAGTCCACGCGGATGGCCTGGATCCAGGCGATCTTCTCGACAAACTGGATGGTGCCCTGTCCATCGGCGGTGGCCGTGGCGTTAAACCCGGCGGCCACCACGGCGGCGATGGCGATCGGCAGGCCCATCCAGGCGGTGACGCCGATCTTGACTAAGCGATCATCCCAGCGCAGCGCGCCGGCCAGTCCCACCAGGGCAATGCCCAGCAGGGGCGACAGCAGCAGCAGCGTCAGCCAGGGCACGCCGCCCGGCGAAGGTATAAGGTATGCAGGCATCGTAGGGGCGCCCCTCGTGGGCGCCCACCGTGGAGCGCCCCATCATCTCGTCCGCGTCGGCGCCCACAAGGGGCGCCCCGACAATACAATTACTTCTTGATCACGTGGACACCCACAAGGGGCGGCCCGACAATATAATTACTTCTTGATCACGTGGGCGCCCACAAGGGGCGCCCCTACTTCTTGATCACGTACAGGTAGAGCATCGCCAGAGCCAGGGTGCCAGCGAACACATAGGCCACATAGTCCTGGGCCTTGCCCGTCTGGATGCGGCGCGTCTGTCGTCCTGCGGCATTCGTCCCGCTGGCGATGGCGTCCGGCCCATCGTTCAGCACGGTGTCATCGACGATATAGTTGACCCGGCTGACGAAGAGCGTCACATAGCCGACGCCGTTGACGATCCCATCGAGGATCGTGCGATCCAGGAAGGACCACGCCAGGGCCAGGATGGCCGTGAGCCGACCGAAGCTGGCCTCATACAGCTCATCGACGCGATACTTCTCATTGAGGATGCGGAACAGCCCGGGCGCCCGCGCGTCCAGCGGGTCGGTGTCCTGGGCCTTGGCGAAGGCGCTCCGGTAGGCGTACCAGCCAGCGGCGATGCCAGCCAGGGCCACCGTCAGCGAGATGCCTGCCACCATCCAGTTAATCCCTGCGGCCTCCTGGCCCCAGATGTGGGACAGCCAGTGCCCGCCGGGCATGCTGAAGGGCAGGTTGAAGGCGCCCGCCGTCACCGCGAAGCAGGCCAGCACCACCAGGGCCGCCGTCATCGTCGGCGACTCGTGCCAGGGGCTGTGCTCGGCGTGGGCATCGGCGTGGTCGGCGTGGCCAGCGTGATCATGATGCCCGAAGTGATCATCGTGCCCAACCGGGCTGGGCTCGGCGTTCACATACACCACCGGCTTCTCGCCGCGAAACGCGCCGAAGAAGACCAGGAACCACTGGCGGGTCATGTAGAAGGCCGTCAGGAAGGCCGCCACCGCGAGCACCGCGTAGACCACGATGTTGCCGTTCTCCATCGCGTGGGCCAGGATCTCGTCCTTGCTCCAGAACCCGGCGAAGGGCACGATCCCGGCCAGGGCCAGGTAGCCCGCCGTATAGGTCCAGAAGGTCCAGGGCAGCTTCTGGCGCAGCCCGCCCATATTGCGAATGTCCTGCGCGGTCTGCTGGGCGGCGTACTCATCCTTGTGGTGCAGCTTCTCGATCGCCGGGGTGGCCTCCATCGCGTGGATGACCGCGCCGGAGCCGAGGAAGAGCAGCGCCTTAAAGAAGGCGTGGGCGAGCAGGTGGAACATCCCGGCCACCCAGCCGCCGATGCCGAGGGCGGCCACCATAAAGCCAAGCTGGCTGAGCGTGCTGTAGGCCAGGATGCGCTTGATATCGTACTGGGCCACGGCGATGGTGGCCGCAAACAGCGCGGTGAACGCGCCGATGAAGGCCACCACAGCCAGTGCGGTGCCCGTATCGGCCAGGAAGATCGGGTAGGTGCGGGCCACCAGGAACACGCCCGCCGAAACCATGGTGGCCGCGTGGATGAGCGCGGACACCGGGGTCGGGCCCTCCATCGCGTCGGGCAGCCAGACGTGCAGCGGGAACTGGGCCGACTTGCCGACGGTGCCGGCGAAGATCAGCAGGGCGATCCCGGTGGCGTGGCTCATGCCCAGGATGCCGGGCTCTCCGCCGATCCGCTGGAGGAACTCGGGGTTGAAGATCTCGCCCTCGCCGGTGCCGAAGGCCAGGCTGCCCGCCTGCGTCCAGAGGTAGACCAGGCCGAGCAGCATCAGCACATCGCCGATGCGCGTGGTGATGAATGCCTTGAGCGCGGCGCGGTATGCCTGGGGCCGCTCGTAGAGGAAGCCGATCAGTAGGTACGAGCAGAGGCCCATGATCTCCCAGGCCATAAAGAACAGCAGCAGGTTATCGGCCATCACCATCAGCAGCATCGCCGAGGCGAACAGCGAGATAAAGCTAAAGAAGCGGCTCTGGCGCGGGTTGCTGGCCATATAGCCAATCGAGAAGAGGTGGATGCAGGTGGCGGTGATCGTCACCATCGCCAGCATCACGGCGACCGGCGAGTCGACATACACGCCCATGGCGAAGCTGCCGGAGCCAGCGGGCGCCCAGGCGAAGCGCTGAATCACGACGGGCTCGGGGAAGACGAACGCCTCGCCATGTGTCTCAGCGGCGGCGGCCGCCTCGCCGTGTGTCTCAGCGGCGGCGGCCGCCTCGCCGTGTGTCTCAGCGGCGGCGGCCGCCTCGCCGTGGCTCGTCTCGGCGGCGGCGGCCTCGCCCTGGGATGCTCCGAGAACCGCCGTCATCAGGCCAAGCGCCATCAGCACGGACAAAAGCATCAGGCCGGTGGCCGTCCACCCGCTGGCGGCCTTGCTCTGGCGCAGCGGGGTGAAGGTGATCAGCGCGAAGCCAAGCAGCGGCAGCGCCGGGATCAGCCAGGCATATTGCGTGAAGAACGACATCATCAACCCTTTAGGCTATCCACACTATCCGCGTTCACCGTGTCCCAGTTGCGGTAGATCGCGATGATCATCGCCAGGCCGACGGCGGCCTCGGCGGCGGCAACCGTGATAATAAAGATCGTGAAGGCTGGCCCGGTGATGTTTTGCGGCTCCAGGTAGCGCCAGAAGGCCACCAGGTTGATGTTCACCGAGTTCAGCATCAGCTCGACGCCCATGAGCACGCCGACGAGGTTGCGGCGCGAGAGTGCGCCGAACAGGCCGATGCAAAACAGGGCGGCGGCCACCACCAGCACCGCCTCAAGCGGAATCGCGCGAGTCATCGGGCGTTACCTCCGGTACTAATCGGCCACATCAGCGGTGGCGACGGGAGCCTGTTTGGCGGCGGTAGCCTGCTGGCGCTGGCGCAGAGTATACTCCTCGGACAGGGTGAGCACGCGGCGGCGGCGCGAGCGCTCCTCGAAGGCGATCACGATCGCTCCGATCAGCGCCACAGTGAGCAGGATGCCGGCCACCTCAAACTGGAGGAGGAACTGACCGACAAACTCGCGCCCCAGCTCCTCAACCCCCGAGAGCGGCGCGGGCGTACCGGCTGGGCCGGTGGGCAGCGGGATATTCCATGTTTGACCAGCCAGGGTCGGCAGCAACACCGCGCCGAACAGGCCCAGGGCGACGATCGCCGTCAGCCACCAGCGGCTCGTCAGCAGCCGCTCGCCCTCGCTCGAAATGTGGCGCGTGAGCATGATCGCGAACAGGATCAGGATCGCGATCGCCCCGACATAGACCAGCACCTGGACGACAGCGATAAACTCGGCCTCAAGCACCAGATACAGTGCCGCCACGCCGAAGAACGAGGTGATCAGCCAGAGCGCCGAGTGGATGATGTTGCGCACCGTTACCACCATCATCGCCGCGCCGATGATCAGTGCAGCCAGCAACCCGAAGATAATTTGTATCAGCAGATCCATCTGTTCCTACCGGTGGTAGAGGCGCAGCACGCTGCGTCCCTACGCCACATTCGTCAGGCGCTCCAGCACCTCGTCGTCCATCCGCGCCCGCTCGGACTGCGACTCCGCGTAGATCCGGGCCAGGTAGAGATACGTGCCCAGATTCAGGGCCAGGGTAACCACAAAGGCGATGGCCCAGCGCATAATGGGCGACCAGCCCTCCACGAAGGCTAGTCCCTCAGCGGCGCCCCAGCGGGTCAGGCCAACCCAGATCGTCGCCCCAAAGATATTCACCAGGGTCAGCGGGATCAGAAACTTCCAGCCGAAGTCCATCAGCTGATCAATGCGCAGGCGCGCATAGGCACCGCGCACCCAGACCATCACAAAGAAGAAGATGTAGGTCTTGGCAAGGAAGTAAAACACGCCCAGCGCACCAGACAGCACGTTGAAGATCCAGCCGCCTTCTGGGTTTGCCGGTGTGATCGCCAGCGAGTAGAGCCAGCCGACGCCCGGCCCCTGCCAGCCGCCAAAGAAGATGATCGCCGTCATCGCGCAGAGCAGAAAGTTGAGCACATACTGCGCCAGGTAGAACAGGCCGAACTTCATGCCGCTGTACTCAGTCATATAGCCAGCGACAATCTCCGAGTCGGCCTCGGGGATGTCGAAGGGGGTGCGCTCGCCCTCGGCCAGGGCCGCGATGAAGAAGGCGATGAAGGCGAGGAAGCCCACCGGCGTAAAGATGAACCAGCCCAGCCCGAAGTCGGGCACGCTGGCCACGTCCATGGTGCTGATGAACAGGCCGCCCTGGTAGTTGATCAGATCAACAATCGAGAGGCTGCCCGTGATCAGCACGATCGCCAGCAGGCTCAGCACCGCCGGGATCTCGTAGCTCACCATCTGGGCCACGGCCCGCATCGCGCCGATCAGGGCGAACTTATTGTTGCTGGCCCAGCCCGCCATCATCAGGCCGATGGCGCTCACTGAGGAGATGGCGAAGAAGAAGAGCAGGCCGATATTCAGATCGACCGGCACCATTCCCGGCCCCCAGGGCACCACGGCGAACATAAACATCGTCGGCGCAACCACAATGCAGGGTGCGATCAGGTGAATCCACTTGTCGGCGGAGTCGGGGACGATGTCCTCTTTAGTGAACATCTTCACGCCGTCGGCCATGGGCTGAAAGATCCCCTCCGGCCCAACCCGGTTCGGCCCGACCCGATCCTGCATACGGGCGATCGCCCGCCGCTCGAAGTAGGTCAGGAAGAGCATCTGGAAGGGCGCGATCAGAAAGAGCAGGGTGGCGATCAGCAGGTAGGAGATCAGCGAGATCAGCCACCCCGGCCAGCCCCAGCCGAAGGTGGTATTGATCAACTGGTTGACAACATCGTGCATAGGTATGCTCTCACCTTCGACAGCGTAGGGCAGAGATGCCCCTATTCGTTATTGCCCTGCTCAGCAGCCTTCTTGGCGGCGTTGGCCGCCTTGATCGCCGCAAGGCGGGCCGCCTTCTCATCGGTCGGCGCAGCGGTGCCGTTGCCCGTGGTCGGGGCGGCTACGGCAGGCGCGGCCTCAGCGGCCTTCTTCGCGGCGTTGGCCGCCTTGATCGCCGCCAGCTTCGCCGCCTTCGCATCTGCCGGGGACAGCTCGGCGGCCGGTGCCTCGGCGGGCGCAGCCTCGCCGCCGGCCTTCTTCGCGGCGTTGGCCGCCTTGATCGCCGCCAGCTTCGCCGCCTTCGCATCTGCCGGGGACAGCTCGGCGGCCGGTGCCTCGGCGGGCGCAGCCTCGCCGCCAGCCTTCTTCGCGGCATTAGCCGCCTTCATCGCCGCCAGCTTCGCCGCCTTCTCCTCTGGGGTCAGCTTCCCGGCGGGCGCAGCGGGCGCGGCAGGCGCGGCGGCTGGGGGCGCGGCGGCGGCAGCCTCGGCCAGCTCCTGGCGGCGGGCTTTAATCTTCTCGGTGAGGGAGGGAGCCATGCCAATCACACCAGGGCGGCGCTTAATGTTCCCCTGGAGCTTCTTCATCGCCCCAGCCTTCACACCCTCCCACAGGTCGGGGGCAATGCTGGTGTAGTACGAGATCGGCCGGTTCAGCTGAGCCTTGCGCATCGTCAGGGAATCATGGTCGGCTGTCGAAAGCTCAAACACATGATCCATCTTGATCGAGTCGAAGGGGCAGACCTCAGCGCAGAAGCCGCAGCTCATGCAGGCGTCGTACTCGATGATAAACTCGGTCGCGGCCGGCACCATCTTGCCAGTAACCGGGTCTTTCGCCTGCGTGATATGAATCACCTGCGGCGGACAGATACGCTGACACTGATAGCAGCCCGTACACAGCTCGTGGCCGCTCTCGTCATCGTAGAGCAGCACCGGCATATTCCGGTACGCCTGCGGCAGCTGGAGGCGCTCATCGGGATACTCGACCGTGAAGTTGCCACGGATCTGGGTGAAGTTCTCGTTCTTGCGGAACGAGGCCGCCCAGTGATCCCAGACTACCTTGAGCCCCTGGAGCAGACCTTGCCCGGCGCGCAGCTTCCCTGTGCGCCGATCCATGACGATGATGTTGCCACGCTGTATGTCCATCTCAACCTTTGGTTGGGAGAGATCTGGAGAGGGCGTGCCCTCTCCAGATCTCTCCCCTCTAGCGATCTACCTCGCCCATCACAATATCGATACTGCCCAAGATCACCACCACATCGGCCACCTTATAGCCACGGCACATATCGCCGAGCGGCGTGAGGTTGATGAACGATGGCGCACGCACCTTATAGCGATACGGCTTGGTGCTGCCGTCGCTGACCAGGTAGAAGCCCAGTTCGCCCTTGGGCGACTCGACGCGGGCATAGACATCGCCCACGGGGGGGCGCACATTCTGCCGCGCCTTGGGGTTGATATGGCCGCCCTGCGCATCGGGTAGCTGCTCAATTATCTGCTCAATGATCCGCTTGCTCTGGCGCATCTCCTCGATCCGCACCAGGATGCGGTCGTAGACATCGCCCACCGAGCCGACCGGCACATCGAAGTCGAAGCGGTCGTACACGCTGTAGGGCTCAGCCTTGCGCACATCGTAGGCCACGCCGGATGCGCGCAGCACCGGTCCGGTGACGCTGTAGGCGATCGCCAGATCCCGGGGCAGGATGCCGATACCCTCGGAGCGCTGGAGCAGGATCTCATTCTCGCGCAGCAGCCGCTCAAGCTCATCGATGAAGGCCGGCATCGCCACCAACAGATCCTTGAGCCGAGGCATAAAGTCATCCGGCAGGTCGCGGACAACCCCGCCAAAGCGGAAGTAGTTGCACATCAGGCGGGCACCGGATGCCGACTCAAACAGGTCAAGGATCTTCTCGCGCTCGCGCATACCGAAGGCGAGCTGAGTCTGCCAGGCGCCCATGTCGTTGATCAGGAAGCCCAGGGCACCGGCGTGGTTGAGCACGCGGGTCAGCTCAACCATCAGCACGCGGATATACTCGGCGCGCTCAGGCACCTCGATCCCGGCCAGTTTCTCCACGGCTATGGCATAGGCGTGGTTGTTAGCCATGGAGTTGAAGTAGTCGAGCCGGTCGGTATAGGGCATATTTTGCAGGTAGGTGTTCACCTCGGCGATCTGCTCGTGGTTACGATGCAGGTAGCCAAACACCGGCTTGAGGTCGGTGATCGTCTCGCCGTCCACCGTCACCAGCATGCGGAACACGCCGTGGGTGGATGGGTGCTGCGGCCCGATATTGATCTGGAGCTCTTCGGTCTTAATCATAATGTTGAATGTTGAATGTTGAATGTTGAATGGCTGCGCCAATTCAAGATTCAACATTCAGCATTAATCATTCATCTTCGCCAATATACTTATCGCCCTGCTTGGGGAAGTCCTTACGCATGGGGAAGCCCTCGAACTCGTCCCACATATAGATGCGGCGCAGGAAGGGGTGTCCGACAAACGTGATCCCGTAGAGGTCGAACGCCTCGCGCTCGTGGAAGTTGGCCCCCGGCCAGTCGGGCGTGAGCGAGGGCAGCGCGGGGTTCTCGCGCGGCAGGCGGGCCTTCAGCGCCAGGGAGGGGCCGCCATCGACATGGTAGAAGCGGTAGACCACCTCTAAGAGCCCGTCGGTCAGGTAATCGGTGACAGCGATATCGGAGAGGTAGGTGTAGCCCAGCGTATCGCGCATGTACAGGGCGGCCTCAAGGATTCGGCTGGGATCAATTAGCGCATCGCCGGTGACGAAGCTGCCGTGCTGCGGGCCGTGGGAGGGTGGCGGGACAATCTGGAGTGGAGACGGGTCTTGCACTGCGCCGGGAAGGTCGCGGCCAAGCATCTCACGAAGATCTTCGGCCCTAAGATGCGGCATCGGGAACCTCATCGCGCTTCAGGTCATCGGCGGCGATCTCGGGGGAGACGCCGCGGGCCTTCATGGCGTGCTCCAGCTCGACGGCGGGGTCCATAATCGGGAAGTGGCGGACGATCTCGGGGTGCTCGATCTGGCCGTTCTTCTGCTCGCCAAACGCCGGTGAGGTGTACGGGCCGAGGAGCGGCAGACCGCCCACCGGGTCAACCAGCTGGCCCTCCACCTCAAGGCCCTGAGCCCCAAACTCGGGCACCGGAAAGTCCTGCATCTGCGGCTTGTCGCCCTTGCCGTACCAGCGCAGCTTACCGAGCTTCTGGCCGTCGATCTGCTCCTGGAGCGTGATCAGGGCGTGCAGCAGCGCCTCGGGGCGGGGCGGGCAGCCGGGGATATAGACATCCACCGGCAGGAACAGGTCAACCCCGCGCACAACATTGTAGCCGTCGCGGAAGGGGCCGCCGGAGGTGGCGCATGCGCCCATCGAGATCACATAGCGCGGCTCGGCCATCTGGTTGTAGAGCCGGACAAGCTGAGGCAGCATCTTCTTGGTGACAGTGCCAGCCACGATCATCAGGTCAGCCTGACGCGGCGAGGCCCGGAAGAGCTCGGCCCCGAAGCGAGCGACATCGTAGCGGCTCAGGCCAAAGGCCATCATCTCGATAGCGCAGCAGGCCAGGCCGAACGACATCGGCCAGACCGACGAGCGCCGCCCCCAGTTGTAGAAGCGGTTCACCGTCGAGATGAAGACGCCCTGCTTCTCAAGCTCAAGCTGAATGTTGTTCGTGTCTGCCATAGTTAATTGCAGATTGCAGATTGCAGATTGTAGATTGCCGAGGCAATCTGCAATGCTTTAAATCCACTCTAATGCGCCTTTACGCCACTCGTAGACCAGGCCAGCGAACAGCATGAGCAGGAAGACCGCCGCCGCTGTGAAGCCGTACATACCAAGCTTATGGAAGGCCACCGCCCAGGGGTAGAGGAAGACCACCTCGATATCGAAGACCACAAAGGCCAGGGCGTAAAGGTAGTACTGCACCTTAAACTGCACCCGGATGTCGCCGATCACCTCAATGCCACACTCGTAGGTGGACTGTTTGATCGGGGTCGGGCGTTTAGGGCGGAGGAAGAAGGCCAGCAGCAGCGGGATGACCGGGAAGCTCAGCGCAGCAACAAAAAAGACCCCAATAAAGGCATAGTTCGCGAGCATCGCGGCAACCCTCCATGGTTTGGTTATACGATCTGGTCTGGGTGCCGAGAAGTATAGCATAGCACGCGAGTCGGCGCAAAAAGACGCCCTGCCAGGGATTCGCTTTCTAATGCCCTGGAGCGCGTCTCGTGAGTCGGATTAAAATGGCAATGCGCCTCAACTCAATGGATTTTCCTTAACAAATGCTATAAGCTTATAACCGAATCACCAACTTCAGCTCGACGCGACCGACGCGGATCACATCGCCGTCGTTCACCTCGCTAGGCGCGCGCACCTCAAACCCGTTGAGGTAGGTGCCGTTGGTGCTGTTCAGATCCTCTAGCGACCAGATGCCATTGCGCCGCTCAAGGCGGGCGTGCTCCAGCGAGAGGAAGGTGTCATTCAGCGCCACATCCGTCTCGGTGCTGCGGCCGATCACCATCGCCGGGCTTAGCGGAAAGACCTTTCCAACGGGGATGCCGGTCTGCCCAGAGCTGGCCACCACCAGCTGGCCGTAGGAGCTTACCTGAGGCGAGGATGCGCCCGGCCCGGCGAGCAGATCGCGGGAGACCACGCGCACAACCTGCCAGAGAAAAAAGTACAGCAGGAAGACCACGGCCACGCGCAGGAGCAGGATGATCACACCGATGGAGAGGTTCGCAATATCGAACATACGAATATATCCATGTAGGGGCGCATTGCGCTGCGCCCCTACCCCTCTTTAAAGGTCAACTCCAGCCCCCCGAGCGAGACCACATCCCCGTCGCGCAGGGCCGTCTCATTCACACGCGCGCCATTGATGAAGGTGCCATTGGTGCTATTCAGGTCGGTGAGCCAAAAGCGGCGGGCCTTGTAGCGCAGCTGTGCGTGGTGCCGCGAGACGCGGGTGTCCTCTAGGATAATATCATTGCCAAGGCCGCGACCGATGGTGGCTGTGGTACTCTCGACGGGGATGGGCTGCGGGCCAGCGCTGGTCTGGAGCAGCAGCATGGCGTGGCCCCGGCGCACGGGGGCTGCCTGCGCCGTCGTGGCCGACATCACCTGGGTCGTCTCGGCAGCAGGCGTGTTCACCAGCTCGGCCACCACCTGGATGCCACGCCTCGGCACCGCCGGGTCCTCGGCGAGGGCGACCCTCGGGTGCTCCAGCATGGTGAAGCCGCGCTCGGCGGCCAGGTCGCTCAGGTAGGTGGCCATCTCCTGCTCAAGCTGGGCCCGCACCGGCTGGAAGGCGGTGAAGTCCTGGGGGTTCAGGTAGGCCCGGTAGAAGCTGGGCACGATCACGCGCTTGACGCTGATCGACTGCTGGCTCTCCATGGCCCGCTCCAGACGGCGCGCGATCTCGACCGGCTGCACGGGGCTGCGGAACAGCCGGGCCACCGACCCCTCGACCATCTGTTCCATCAGCTGCTCAAAGCGGCTCAGGGCAGACATAGGCACCTGTATGAGGGCTGAGGGCTGAGGGCTGAGGGCTGATGTCTAGACATCAGCCCTCAGCCCTCAGCCCTCAGCCCTTCGCTTTCACGGCCTCGCCGAGGTACACGGGCTCAAGGGCCACAAGATCATCGCTCTCGCCATGTTGCAGGCGCTGCCAGGCCAGCTCGGCGAGGAATCCGGGGCGGCGCAGGGTGGCGGCTGGCGAGGGGAAGAGCGCCTGTTCGCCGAGCTGCTCCTGTAGCCGGTCGCGCACCTGGTCGTTCAGGTCGCCGCAGAAGAGGGCGCGTCCCTTCACCTCGGCGCAGAGCTCATCTAGGGAGACATTGCGGTCGGGGCCAAGGCGCTCGACCCAGGCGTCGAAGGCAAACTCGGCGCTGGCGAAGCGCTCGCGCCCGAGACGGATCAGCGGGTAGATCGGCAGGCCGCGCCGCTGCTGCTGGTAGGCTAGCGCCTCTAGGCTGCTGACGCCGAGCAGGGGCATATCGCCGGCCAGGGCCAGGCCCTTGGCGACGCTCAGGCCGACCCGCAGGCCGCTCCAGCTGCCCGGCCCGAGGGCCACGGCCACGGCCCGCAGCGACTCGCGGCCCGCGCCGACGTGGCGCAGCAGCATGTCGAGCTGGGGCAGCAGCTGGGCGCTGTGATTCCGGCCCGAGAGCCAGGTACACTCAGCCACCAGCTCGCCCCCGTCGCAGAGGGCCAGCCCGGTGATGGTTGTCGTGGTGTCGATGGCGAGGAGCATATATCCGCAGGGAGGGTCAAGGGAGGCAAGCCTCCCTTGAAAACCCTCTTTTATCCGAAGGTCGTCCCCTTAAAGCGCTCTAGCAACTCCACATAGCGCGGGCCGTGGGGGGCGAGACGCAGCCGGCGCTTCGTCTCGCTGAGGTGCTGCATATGGATGGCCAGGTGTTCGGCGGGCAGCATGGCGGCGGCGCGCTCGGGCCACTCGATCAGACAGACCCCATCACCCGCCCAGAGCTCATCGAGGCCGATCGTGGTCAGCTCGCCCTCCTCAGCGATCCGGTAGAGGTCGACGTGGTAGATCGGCATATGCCTACGAGCGACACCAGATCGGTACTCGTTCACCAGCACAAAGCTCGGGCTCGTCACCAGATCATCCGATTCGAGGCCACGGGCCACCCCCTTGACCAGATGTGTCTTGCCGACCCCAAAGTTGCCGACGAGCAAGATCAGGTCGCCAGCGGCAAATTGCTCGCCGAGGCGCTGGCCGATCCGCTCCGTCTGTGCGGGGCTATGGCTGATGAAGTCTAGATCGTGAACCGCCTGGGTGGCGGGCAGATTGCGCTCGCTCATGGGGGCTATTGTAGCACGAGCGGGCGCGGGCGCGGGCAGCGCTACGGCAGGTAGGCGGCGATGGTAGCCTGGAATCCGTCCTGGCTCATATCGCCGTAGACACGGATGCGCGGCAGGGCGAACAGGTCGTCCTGGGGGCCTTCCTGGATAGTGGTGGTGGCGCTGGTGTAGCCGGCGTCGCTGGTGATCTTGGCAATATCGGCGTTAAACTGGCCGGCGGGGTAGCAGAAGCTGCGCACAGGCGCGCCTATCTCGGCGGCGATCTCGGACCCAGAGCGGGCGATCTGATCGACGTTCTCGTAGTAGCTAAGCGTGGTCAGGTCGATATGGCTGATGCTGTGGGCACCGATCTCCATCCCGGCGTCGCGCAGGGCGCGGATCTCGTCCCAGCCCATGTAGGCGTCGTGGCCGACGAACCCGCTGACAATATAGAAGGTCGCGGTGTCCCCATACTGCTGAAGCAGCGGCAGCGCGTCGGTGTAGGCATCCATGTAGCCGTCGTCGAAGGTGAGGGCGACGGCGCGGGCCGGGCATGGCGACTCGCCGCGAATGCAGGCCGCCAGGGCCGACATCTGCACCGTGTCGTAGCCAGATCGGCGCAGCCAGTCGAGCTGGGCGGCGAACTGCGCGGGCGTCACCGAGAGGCCGTAGCCCAGCGGGTCAGCCGCGGCATCGACCGACCGCACATAGTGGTACATCAGAATGGGCACGTAGGGGCGCTGACCGGCGGGCGCGGCGGCGAAGGGCGGGACGGCAGGAGCCGGCGACGGCGGCGGGTCGAGCGCAACCGGCACACCCTGCTGCGGCGTCTGCACTGCCGCGCCGCCGAGATCCGGGGCGGGCGCGCCGAGGGCGTGTGGCGGCGCGAGGCGCGGCGGCTCATCCCCTGTAGAGAGCGCGATGGCCGCCAGCAGGAACAGCACCACAAACAGCGGGATGGCAAAGCGCACGGACGCACCTCAGATTGCAGATTACAGATTGCAGATTTGGCGCAGATGGAAGCACTCACAACCCTGTGGACAGTATACCCCACAGCGCACATCTGTGCGCGCCCTCTGCGCCATAGGGGGAGGTGCCGTATAATAAGCGCTACGCAGGCGGCCCCACCCTTGGGGCGACGCCGGACTCTCAGCACAAGGACAACCCGATGAGCCAGCAGACCCTGCGCGAGCGGCTTGAGCAGATGCAGGCCGAGCTCGCCCGCGCCGCCGCCGCCGATCCCACCAACGAGACGCTGCGCAGCCTCCATCATCAGACACAGGCCGCCCTCGCAGAGGTTGACGCCCCCGGCGAGACGGTTATCGACCAAGGCTTCCAGCGCGAGCTCCCGTCTGCGATCGAGGACTTCGAGGCATCGCACCCGAGCCTGACCCTGGCGGTTATGCGGGTGATGGATGTGCTCAACGGCATCGGCCTGTAGGGACGCAGCGCGCTGCGTCCTGTCCTTAGGACGCAGCGCGCTGCGTCACTCCTAATCCGCCACGGCCAGGCCAAGTGCATTCCGGGCAGCGGCGACAACAAAAAGCGAGCCGGTGACGCAGATCAGGTCGCCGGGGCCGGCCATAGCGCGGGCATGCGCCAGGGCGTCGCCCATCTCGGGCACCATGCTGAGCGGGCCACGGAGGTACGGGCCAGTGATCGCCGCGACCCGGTCGAGATCCATAGCGCGGGGGTGGGTCGAGCGGGTGATCACCACGGCGGCGGCCAAGGGCACAATCGCCTCGACGATCGCCTCGATATCCTTATCGCGCGAGGTGCCGAGCACCAGGATGAGCCGCTCGAAGCGCAGCTCATCGCGGATTGAGGCAGCCAGCTTCTGCGTTGAGTCGCCGTTATGCGAGCCGTCGATCAAGATAGGCGGCGCGCTCCCCACCAGCTCGAAGCGCCCCGGCCACTCCGCCGTAGCCAGCCCCTCAGCCATCGCCTCGGTATCGAGCGGAAAGCCGCGCCCGGCCAGCAGCATCACCGCGCCCACCGCCAGGCGTGCGTTCTCGCGCTGAAAACCCCCGCGCAGACGGCCCGGCAAGGGCGCCAGCGGGTAGGGCGCGCGCCCAGATGGCCCGGCCAGCCCGCCATCATCCGCCACATACAGGCTCGCGCCCACAAGCGCGGCCTCGCGCTCAAGCACAGCAGCGACCTCCGGCAGCTGCGGCACCGTCACCGCAGGCACGCCCGGCTTCATAATCCCGGCCTTGTTCCCGGCGATCTCAGCCAGCGTGTGCCCGAGGATGCCCATATGGTCGTAGCTGATCGAGCTGATCACCGAGACCAGGGGCGTAATCACGCTGGCGGCGTCGTAACGCCCGCCCAGGCCCACCTCCAGCACGGCGATCTGCACGTTGCGCTCGGCGAAGTGGCGCAGGGCCAGGGCGAACCCCACGTCGAAGGCGCTCGGCCTGCCGTAGGGCTCCGGTTCAAAGGCGTCGATCTGCGGCTGGAGCCGCGCCGTTAGCCTGACCAGATCGGCTTGGCTGATCAGCTCACTGTCGATCTGGATGCGCTCACGGTACGAGCTGAGGTGCGGCGAGGTCCACAGACCGACCCGTAGCCCGGCGGCGCGCAGCATCGCCTCGATCATCACACAGGTGCTACCCTTGCCCTTCGTGCCCGCCACCACCACGGCGGGCAGCCCCTCCTGCGGGTCGCCCACAGCGCGCAGCAGCGCGCGCACCCGATCCAGATTAACCAACGCCTCGACCGGGCTGCTGGCCGCCTTGCGCGTCGGGTCGATGAAGCTGTAAATGTAGTCCAGGGCGTCCTGGTAGGTTCTCATTGCAGATTGCAGATTGCAGATTGCAGTCTGTAGATTGTCGGCGGCGCGCCGGAAGAGTAATGCGCGTATTGTCTCACAGGGTTGGGACATGTCAACTGGGCGATCGGGTTGACAAGATGAAACATTCGTACTACTCTAGATCTCGTCGAGATCAATCTGCAATCACGGGGACACCGATGGGACTAGACCTGACCGCCCTGAGTCGGCAGGTGCGCCAGATGAGCGGCGCGGCGGCCCTGCGCGTGGCCGACACGGCCGAGCGCACGGGGCGCGCGACGGCCCGCTACCGCGAGTCCGCCGGCGACGAGCAGCGCTGGGCCACCGCCGCCGACCTGAGCCGCGACACGGCCAGCTGGCTCCTCGCGCGCCCGGTCGAGCCGCTCGACACGGCGCGCGATCTGCCAGAGCGCCCGCCCAGCTACGCCCTCGTGGCCAGCGACGGCTCCCAGATCGACCTTGACCGCCACGGTAGCGTGGCCTGCTACCTGATCAATATCGGCCGGGTCTTCCTGCGCTACGGCGAGAGCCCGACGGCCCGGCTCAGCTCCGAGCCCGCGCTCTACTACCGCGACGAGGATCTCTACCTGACGGACGGGGCGCGCCGGGTGGCGATCGAGGGCAACTACCTCAGCGCCCGCCGCGATGTAGACGAGGGCGTGGCCCTGGTCGGCCTGGCCGACGAGTTCCTGGCCGATGACCTGCCCTGCATGGCACTCCAGGACGGCACCCTGATCCGCTGGACGCTGGCCAGCGCCGAGCGCTTCGTCCAGGAGCACTTTCTGGAGCGCTACCTGGCCTACCTCGACGCCATGCGCGAGCGTGGCATCCCGGTGGCCTCCTACATCAGCCGACCGCGCTCGCCCGAGGTGGTCGGCACCATCCGCCTGATGCTCTGCCCCGACGTGGACGTGGACTCGGGCAAGGGGGCGCGGTGCGACGAGTGCAGCGATGTGGCCGATGGCCGCGAGCCATCCTGCGCGATCTGCCAGGGGCTGGTGGACACCGACGTGCTCGCCGGGCAGCTCTCGGAGGGCCAGCGCGGCCCGCTCTTCATTTCGATGAGCCGGATCAACGTCGAGTCCTACCGCGAGCACACCGTCCACTTCTTCCACATGCGCGTCGGCCGCGAGCTGGCCCGCGTCGAGCTGCCGCAGTGGGTGGCCCAGGACTCAGAGCAGGTTGACCTGATCCACGCCCTGGTGTACGATCAGGCCGCCCGAGGCGACGGCTACCCGGTGGCCCTGGCCCGCGCCCACGAGCAGGCGGTGGTGCGCAGCGCCGATAGGCGCACCTTCCAGAGCATCCTGGAGGGCAGCCTCTACCGCGCCGAGGCGGGAGCCAGCGCGTCGGCCAAGAAGGACAGCAAGTCGTATATAAGAGGGTAATCAAGGGAGGGACACCCCTCCCTTGAACCCTCCCCACGGGGATCGCGATGCAGCGCATCGGCGAGGTTATTGAATCCTCCACCACCCGCTTCACGGCGGGGGCCTACGAGCTGCTGGAGGCGCCACCCTTCGGGTCGCTGGTGCGCGCCCAGACCCGCAGCGAGGGCATGGCGATCTACGGGCTGGTCTACGAGATCCGCACCGGCAGCAAGGAGCCCGGCGGGCGCGCCGTGATGCGCGGGCGCACCTACAGCGGGCGCAACCTCTACGACGGCGAGATCTACCACGAGCACCCCGACCTGGCCGAGGTGCTCCAGACAGAGTTCTCGGCGATCACCGTCGGCTTCCGCGAGGGCGGGCGCTGCTACCAGTACCTCCCCCCGCACCCGCCGCCCGTCCACTACAGCGTCTACCCCAGCGACGACGCCGAGCTGGCCGAGTTCTGCGAGTCGAGCGACTTCTTCCGGGGCGTGCTCTTCGCCGCCCAGATCCCCAGCGACGAGCTGCTCTCCGCCGCCATCCGCGCCACCGCCCGCGCCCGCCCCGACAGCCGCGACTACCTGGTGCGCGCCGGGCGCGAACTGGCCAGCCTGCTCAAGGACGACTATGATCGCCTGACGGCGATCTTGAGGAGGATCAAGCCTGCCTAGCGAGAGGTGCGGGCGGCGGCGCATCTGTGGTAAGATAGAGGCAGATGATTTTCATGGGCGAAGCATTTGCGGCGCAGATGCTTCGTCCTCTCGTGTAAGGCACTATTGAACCTATGAAACGCACCGATATCCGAAATATCGCCATTATCGCCCACGTCGACCACGGGAAGACGACCCTGGTTGATGCGATGCTCAAGCAGAGCCATATCTTCCGCGATAACCAGGCGACGGAAACCCGCATGATGGATAGCAATGCGCTTGAGCGTGAGCGCGGCATCACTATCCTCTCGAAGACCACCGCCGTGATCTATAAGGGCGTCAAGATTAATATCATCGACACCCCCGGCCACGCCGACTTTGGCGGCGAGGTTGAGCGGGTGATGAATATGGTCGATGGCGTGCTGCTCCTGGTGGACGCCGTGGACGGCCCGATGCCGCAGACGAAGTTCGTGCTGCGCAAGGCGCTCCAGGCTGGCCACCGCGCCATCTTGGTGGTGAATAAGGTCGACCGGCCCCAGGCCCGGCCCAACCATGTGGTCAACGAGGCGTTCGACCTCTTCGTGGATTTGGGCGCCAGCGATGAGCAGTCCGAGTTCGCCACGATCTACGCCAACGGCCTGCTCGGCCACTCCGGCCGCTCGCCACTGAAGATGCACGGCTCGCTGGAGCCGCTGTTCGAGGCCATCCTTGCCCGCATCCCCGCCCCCGATGTGGATGCGGACGGCCCCGCGCAGTTCCTCGTCACCACCAGCATCTACGACGACTACAAGGGCAAGATCGTCACCGGCAGGCTCTACCGGGGCACGATCAGCAAGGGCCAGCCCCTGGTGCGAATCGGCCGCGACGGTGCCATCACCCCGGCTAAGATCACCCAGCTCTTCACCTATAACGGCCTCCACCGCGAGGAGACCGAGAAGGCCCTCGCCGGCGATATTATCGCCCTCGCCGGGATCGCCGACGCCAATATCGGCGAGACGATCACCGACGCCGAGCGGCCCGAGGCCCTGCCGACGATCAAGGTTGAGGAGCCGACGGTGCGTATGACCTTCGGCGTCAACACCAGCCCCTTCGCCGGTCGAGAGGGCACCTACGTCACCTCGCGCAAGCTGCGCGAGCGGCTCTACACCGAGGTCGAGCGCGATGTGGCCCTGCGGGTGCAGGACACCGACAGCGCCGATGTCTTCCTGGTGGCCGGTCGTGGCGAGCTGCACCTGGGCATCCTGATCGAGAACATGCGCCGCGAGGGCTACGAGTTCCATGTCTCAAAGCCCGAGGTGATCTTCCACGAGGATGAGAACGGCAAGAAGCTTGAGCCGATGGAGCTGGTCGAGATCGAAGTCGGCAACGACTTCCAGGGCGTGGTGGTTGAGCTGCTCGGCCGACGCAGCGGCCAGATGCGCGACATGCAGGTGCGCGATGACGGCACCGTACACTATGTCTACATCGTGCCGACGCGCGGCCTGCTCGGCTTCCGCCAGCAGTTCCTCACCTCCACCCGTGGCCAGGGCATCCTCAACAGCCTCTTCTACGCCTACGAGCCCCTCACCGGCGAGATCGACACCCGCGAGACCGGGTCGCTGATCGCCTCGGACAACGGCGTCTCGACGACCTACGGCATGTATCAGGTGCAGGATCGCGGCACCTACTTCATCGCGCCCGGCCAGGATATCTATGAGGGGATGGTCGTCGGCCAGCACATCCGCGACGTCGATCTGGAGATCAATGTCTGCAAGGATAAGCACCTGACGAATATGCGCAACAACAAGGGCGCCGAGTCGATCCGCCTCGACACGCCGCGCCAGCTCTCGCTCGACGATGCCATCGAGTACATCAGCGACGACGAGCTGGTTGAGGTGACGCCCAAGGGCTGGCGCATCCGCAAGAAGCTGCTGAACGCTGAGGATCGCCGCCGCGATAAGAAGAAGCGCGATATGGCCCTGGCCTAAGACCGGGGGTCGGGGGTCGGGGGTCGGGAGTCAGGAGTCGGGAGTCGGGAGTCGGGAGTCGGGAGTCCGCTCACCCCCTGACTCCTAACACCTAACACCTAACACCTAACACCTAACTCCTGACTCCTGTCCCCTGACTCCTGTCCCCCGACTCCTGTCCCCCGACTCCTGTC
>RYFE02000110.1 GCA_004138175.2 Chloroflexales bacterium ZM16-3
GTTGCGACGGCGGCGCGACGGGGGCCGCCCATGAAGGTCTTGAGCAGCAGGGCCACGGCGCAGACGGCGAGCACGACGAAGGCCAGCTCTAGGCCGATCGTGGCCACAAACAGCAAACCGGCGCGGACGACCCAGAAGAGCCCGGTGCCCCAGAACGTGCCTGCCTCGGTCACAAACCAGGTCCGGTTCGGCTCCATGAGCGCGGCCACGCGCGGGTAGTCGGTGTAGCTGTCAACGCAGATCGCCGCCCAGAGCAGCCAGGCGGCGGGGGCGACGCCGAAGCGAGCGAGTACGGGCGATCCCAGCTCAATGAGCGTGAATAGAAACAGCCCGCCGAGCAGCGACCAGCCGAAGGCCGCCGGGTCAAAGAAGGGCACGCCGGCGTCGGCCACGATCGCGGCCCGGGCCTGGCCGAAGGCGCGGGTGGAGTCGAGATCGAGGAACCAGATCCAGGGCCAGAGCACATAGCAGCTCATGCCGAAGATCAGGGCCAGCAGCAGCGACGGGAAGCCGTTGGGGATGGAGCGGACGGCGCGCAGGGCGTTGCGCAGCTGCGCGGTGATGTCGATTGACTCAAAGAATCGGTCCACAGGTGGTCTCCTTGGAGCGGGATTGCCGGACGTCTTGTTGCGGGGGCGGGTCGCAGCCGTCTACGGGCCAGGCCGCAGCGGGGCCGGGTCGACGCAGGCGTAGCAGAACGGATCGCCCTGCGCGCGCAGCAGTGTATCGAGCAGCTCGCCGCAGGAGCGGCAGTGGAGGCGCAGGTGTTCCTGGAGCCCGGCGGTGAACCGGTGCGTATCGTCCGGATTGGCGGACTGGAGGTACTCCTCAACCAGGGCGCGCAGTTCGCGGTAGCCCTGGGTATAGCGGTCGCGGTCGGTCAGCATGGCTGATCCTGCTCGCTGCGCTGCGGGCGCACGTCGTGCGTCGCCCACATGCCGAGGATGTCCTCGGTTGCCACCGGGTAGCCGAACGCGCTGAGCCACGCCGCCTGGGCGGCGGCCTGGGCGGCACGCTGCTCCGGCCCAAGCGCAGCAATGAGCTGGCGGGCGGCTTCGGATTCAAGCAGGGCGAGATGCTCGGGCGCGTAGGGCGCAGCGCTGCCATCGTCGCGGGGCGGACGGGCTAGGGGCGGGCGCGGGCAGCGGGCGATCAGCCGTTCCCACGCGGCGCGCACGCTCTCGACGCCTACTCCGCAGAGGTCGGCGTGGGCGCGAGCCTGTGCGGCGCGGACGGCGGGGCGCATGGCGGCCAGGAAGGCGGCGGCGCGCGACGGGTCGTGGCAAAGGAGCGAGTCGAGGATGGGTGGGGCGAGGGGTAGGGCGATCTGGCCCTGGCCCGGCTGGCTGGGGGCAGGTGGGGAGTAGCGTTCCATTGCGGCGAATCCTCCATGGGCCGGAGGATGCCGCGTGGCAGGGGGCATAGACCATGACGCACGGCGATCCTCCAGGGTGCCTCATAAGCCTGAGGCGCTGGCTGCACCGGCGAAGGACAACTCCGGTGCGAACGGCCCCACCGCTGTCGCGGGGTGGGCCGGGATCGCCGCGATCTGTTACAATCGCGCCCAGCCTCACGCCTGCTATCCCAGGTGTGGGGTGAGAGGCTCGGGGGTGTTGGTAGCACCTTACCGAGCCTCGTCACTTCATATCCATATAGTACTTCCTTAGAGAAGTACTGTCAAGATTGATTGCGGTATTTTTTTGGGATGTTATCGAGGCTACGCGAGGCGAGGTACTCGTCGATGGCAGCGTGGGTGGTTATCCAAATAGGTCCCATCTTTTTAGCTTTGAGCCGACCACGTTTAACGTAATCCTTGAGTGATCCTCTAGTGAGTCCCGCATACTCCGCCGCCTCGGCGAGCGTGATCAACTCGCCGACCGTCAGCGGGTCATGTTGAGAAGAATCAGCCATAGAACAAATCTACCATCTGCAAT
>RYFE02000111.1 GCA_004138175.2 Chloroflexales bacterium ZM16-3
AAAGGTTCCTCCGTTCAGTTCTATGTGGGCTCTTCGGCTTTTGCATACGCCGTTCGGCTCTCAGTTTTTTTCGCAAGATGTGTTCCACCGGCCCGCCGGGAAGCATGGCAGTGCTGGCACGCTACCTGCTGCGATAGTGGTGTGGCGGCAAGGCCGCGCCGCGCCGGTATCGTATCTGGGTGGCCCGCGCAGGCCCAAGATCGCCATGATCATGATCGCTTTAGCGGCTTTAGCCCTCCGATACGGTTTCCGAATGCAGTAAATACGTTGTAGTAGTACAAATTTTCTGGTATAATGCGGCCATGTGAAAACGGAAGAAGAGTCGCACGCAGGAGGCGAGTACGAGAACGATACAGGCAGGTTGGTACGCTTAAAACTAAGCCGCCTCTGTGGTGCCGTATGCAACAAAGAGGGCATTCGAGCAGGTCAGGTGAGCCGCTGGAAGGACGTACCAATGAACACTGCCTTGTGTCGGAACCTTTCTGTCAATCGACCGTGAACTCACTCACCGCGACCAGCTTGCTCCGCTGGCCGTAGATCACGAGCTCATATGTGGTCGGCGCACGTCCCACGCTGTCCAGATCGATTCGGATTCGACCGAACGCATCGGCGTGCAGCGTGCGTTCTATCGGCTCGATTCCGTCGGGCGTATTCAGCCAGGCCGTCAACGGCTCATCTGGGATGAAGCGGTCGGTGAACGCCTCGAAGCGCGTGCCGGGCGGACCGTTGGTCGGCGTGATCGCGAGGAAGACATAGCGGGCGTCGTTGTTGAAACCGCCCACCAGCACCGGCGCACGGTTGCTCTGTCCCGCGCCGCCCTGCGGACCATCCCAGCGAAAGCTGGCGCGCACATCGATCACCGCATCGTCGAGCAGCGCATCGGACACGCTGAACAGCAACGTGGCGTCGCGGCGTTCGTCCGGTGCGAAGCCGCCGAAGGTTACCTCGACCCTTTCAGGCTCGTCGGCGCTGACGAAGTCGCCGGGCGTGGCGGCAAAGTTGATCAGATCGATCTGGCTAGAGGTGATGGGGAGATCGACCACAACGGAGCCCGCACTGCCTTCACCATAGTTGCGGACCCGGATCTCGTAGCTGAGCTGGCTGCTGCGGGCCACGCGGATGCTTGGGTCGGGTCGGATTGTGACTGAGATGTCGGCTGGCGGCACCGGCGTGGGTGATGGGCTTAGCGTACTATGAGCGACGAGAGGCAGAAAGACCTGTGAGCGTGGGATAACCTGATCGCTGATCGGGGCAGGCATCCCCTGGACGAGCGCGTTCCCCTGCGCAGCGTCGCGGATGAAGTCGGCGAGGGCGGCCTGGGCCTCTGGTGGCAGATCGGGCGGGGTGGGCACCACGCTCGGCGTCGTCCCGCCAGCATCGTCCGGCGCTGGCGGCTGGGCCGCCATGGTGCCTGCCCCGCCAATCATGACCGCCATCAGGAGGGCAGTCAGAGCCAGCAGAATCGGTGCGCGGTGCTGCATGTGCATACGGTACTCCTTAAAATGCGGCCATTCAGCACTGATAGCAGCAATAAATGTACCACGAGCATTACAGTGGTTTTTTAATCCATCCACAGTGAAGCTCTTTGGCGGCGCACGAAGCGCAGTGCTGCTGCGCCAGCGCACGGTGCCGCGGGCGCACGAGCGACTGACGAAACGGCATCAATCAGCCGAGCTTGGCTGGCCTGCTGGCTCTGGCGGCCCTCCCAGGCGAAGGGCCAGCCGGGCAGGAAGGTGCCCACGATCACCGCCAGGATGGCGACGTAGCAGGTGAGCCGGTAGGTGCGCTCCAGCCCGACCAGATACTCGTCGCATGCCTGGCGCAGCTGCGGCGGCGCGTCAGGCGCGCATAGCGCGGGCG
>RYFE02000112.1 GCA_004138175.2 Chloroflexales bacterium ZM16-3
GAAACCGGAAGAAACACCGATGAGCGAAACGTCTTTTTCCGCTTCCCGAACGGACATATCTTCGAGATGTGTTAAGGATTATCCAAGAAACCGGAAGAAACACCGACAACCTATACGTCTTTCTTCCTTTCCCGAACGGACATAGCTTCGAGATGTGTTAAGGATTATCCAAGAAACCGGAAGAAACACCGACAACCTATACGTCTTTTTTCTCTTCCTGAACGGACCTATCTTCGAGATGTGTCAGGGATTTTTCGAGAACCGGACGCATGGCCGATGGCGTACGTGCATGCGCGGTTCGCGTGGGCATGGGGCACCCACCTCCGTGCGGCCCAACGCTGGGCCTCAATTGCGCCGCTGGCGAGCGTGTAGATCGGTACAGCTATAGGCTTGAGACGAGCATTATAAAACGCACCTGATTTGGGGCCGCGCCAGCGGCGTCAATTGCAGGCCATGTTGGGCAGCAGGTTGACAGTTACAGATGAAATATAGCATTATTATGCAGTATTTCGATGTATTGTGTCAGTAATTAGCATACTTTCATGCGAATGAAATCTGACGTCCTGCATTATTCTATTAGTAGTCAGTCGCTTTGATCAGTAGACAGTATCGGAGTTGAGAAAAGGCGCATCAACGCTCATGATACTACCGCATCAGGATGTGGAGTAGAACTTTTAAGCGTGACTGTTCAGGGATATTCTGGCTTAACTCTAATACTTTCTAGTAGATCATGGTAGTTCAAGAAAAGCTCTTCGCAATGCATCTGCGAGATCGCGTCTATTGATAATCGTATAAGTTCCATCCTTACTCGCCAATTCATAATCCATTGCTCCACAGAGCATATTTATTCTGCCATAACCTGGTGCTCGTGGCACTATACTTTCTTTACCTGGGGCTGTATGCTTAGCCAAATTCATCCTATATAATTCTACTGCTCGATATACAGGCTCAATTGTCAGCCATTGAGCATCTAGCATATCTCTCATTTCTTTGTTTTCGCTATAAGCCTGTAATTGACGTCGACGTATGTTCTTTGCTAAATTAAGCTCATCACCATCCGATAGATGCTTTATTTTCTCTCTTATCCCACCATTCTCATGCCACTTTCTGACATTGAATCTTCTGTCCCGCCACTGCCTTAGCAGTTCATAGAGTGAAAAGACCCACATTTGCGAGAACGCCGATACTAGCATTGCGCTATCTCTTGGCGTTTTCTCAATTTCAATATACTCAAAAAGCAAATTGTACTCATACTGCGTAATAACCGGATCAGAAATACCTATATTTATTCCTTGCATGTTAAGAAATAGATCATCAAAGAAGACTAATTCACGCCAGCCCATAGTTATTATAGAGAAATCTATCTTTTCTGGTGATTTATATGAATAATCATCTTCTTCGTGCCCTTCTATATCCTCAAAATCAAACCCATCTTCTAGGATGTCATGTTCGTTTTCCTGAGGAGTCTGGCTATCATCAGAATGGTTCATAAGGATCATCCCCTTTACTATAGAAGGAATTCAGGTCTAATAATAATCGAAACACATTCCCAAGTCAACAGCCCTACTTCAGCATGGGCGTTTCGGGTTGAGGTGCTGCCCAACGCCTGGCTTCAACTGCGCCGCTGGCAGCTTCCATAGGTGGCATTGTGCGACCGCACGCGACGCGCATGAAAAACGCACCAGATTACGGGCCGCGCCAGCG
>RYFE02000113.1 GCA_004138175.2 Chloroflexales bacterium ZM16-3
CACGTAAACCACTGACGCGTATGTGTGTTTTGCGTTATTGGGACAAGCTCTTTCGGTTGTGTCTGTAACCTATTGACGCCTATCTGCACTTCTCCCTTTTGAAACGGGTTCTTTCGGTTGTGTCTGTAACCTATTGACACCTATCTGTATTTCTCCCTTTTGAAACGGGTTCTTTCGGTTGTGTCTGTAACCTATTGACACCTATCTGCACTTCTCCCTTTTGAAACAGATTCTTTCGGTTGTGTCTGTAACCTATTGACGCCTATCTGCACTGCTCCCTTTTGAAACGGGTTCTTTCGGTTGTGTCTGTAACCTATTGACGCCTATCTGCACTTCTCCCTTTTGAAACGGGTTCTTTCGGTTGTGTCTGTAACCTATTGACGCCTATCTGCATTTCTCCCTTCTGAAACGGGGTATTCTGATTATATAGGTAAACTATTGACGCCTATTTCGATTGCTGCATGACCTCCGGAGCGATGTGCGATCGGAGCATGCCGTATGCTGCCGTGTATGCTTGGCCGCCCAACGCTCAGCGTCAGGCGCGCCGCTGGCGGGTGTGTAAACCGGTACGGCTGGCGGCACGCGACGGCTTTGTAAAAAACGCCAGGTTACGGGCCGCGCCAGCGGCGTCGCATGCACGCGATGTTGGGCCGCACGGATAGGGTTGCCAGAGACACACATTTTTTCCTTTCCTGATGGGACAGACCATGAAGATATGTCAAGGATTTCTTCGGGCAACCGAAAGAAATACCGACGAAAAAAGGGTTCTTTTTCCCTTCCTGAAGGGATAGCGTGTTGAGATGTGTCAAGGATTTTTTGAGAACCGGAAGAAACACCGACGAGCGAAACGTCTTTTTCCACTTCCTGAAGGGAAAGAGGTTGAAGGTATGTCAAGGATTTTCCGAAAAACCGGAAGCAACACCGACAATCGAAACGTCCATTTCCGCTTCCTGAAAAGAAATATCGTGAATATATGTCAAGGACTTTGCGAGAAACCGGAAGAAACACCGACAACCTATACGTCTTTCCTCCCTTCCTGAAGGGAACTATCGTGAACGTAGGTCAAGAATATCCCGAGAAACCGGAAGCAATACCGACAACTGAAACGCCTTTTTCCTATTCCTAACGGCAGAGAGCGTGGAGATGTGTCAAGGATTTTTCAAGCAACCGGAAGCAATACCGACAACTGAAACGCCTTTTTCCTATTCCTAACGGCAGAGAGCGTGGAGATGTGTCAAGGATTTTTCAAGCAACCGGAAGCAATACCGACAACTGAAACGCCTTTTTCGCTTCCTGAAGGGAACTATCGTGAACGTATGTCAAGGATATTTCGAGAAACCGGAAGCAATACCAACAACCAAAACGTCCTTTTCCCTTTTCTGAAGGGATAGAGGTTGTCATAGTGTCAAGGATTACACAAGAACCGGATGTATGTCCAATGGCGCAATTGCATGCACGGTTCCGGGTGGGCATGAAGCACCCACCTCCGTGCGGCCCAACGCTGGGCGTCAGGTGTGCCGCTGGCGGCGTTGCTTGATCGCAGCGCGTGACGACACGCGACGGACATGAAAAGCGCGCCAGGTTGGGGGCCGCGCCAGCGGCATCACCTGCACGCCATGTTGGGCGGCGTGGCAGAAGCGTTGACATGAGACCGTACCTTTTCCTCGTCGTGATAGGATATTTCGCTTGCTTGT
>RYFE02000114.1 GCA_004138175.2 Chloroflexales bacterium ZM16-3
TGGATCTCCGAGAGGATCTCGCGCACCTGCTGGGTGGCGCTCTTGGAGCGCTCGGCGAGGTCGCGCACATGCTGGGCGACCACGGCGAAGCTGCGGCCCTGCTCGCCGGCCCGGGCGGCCTCGATGGCGGCGTTGAGCGCCAGCAGGTTGCTCTGGTCGGCCAACTCGCTGACGGTGGTAATGATCGAGCCGATAGCCTGGGTCTGCTCGGCGAGGGCCAGGATGGTCTCGGCGATGCTCTCGACACGGGTGCGGATCTGGCCCATGCCGCTGACGGTCTCCTCGACAGCACCGGTGCCCTCGCGGGCGACATTGAGCGCGGCCTGGCTATCGTGGGCGACCTGGGCGGCCTGCTGGGCGGTCTGCGAGGCGATCGCCTTAACCTCATCGATCGTGGTGGTGGTCTGGGTGAGAGCGGCGGACTGCTCGGCGGCGGAGGCGGCCTGCTGGGTCGTAGCTGCCAGGATCTCAGCCGCCGCCGCCGCGATATTCGCCGCCGCCTGCTGGGTCTGCGAGGTGATCTGGTGCAAGCCCTCGACCATCCTGTTCAGATCGGTACCGATCCGGCGCAGCTCGACATCGCCCTGCTCATCGACGCGCGAGGTCAGGTCGCCAGCGGCGATACGGGCAATAAAGTCGCTGTAGTGGGCCACAACGCGCTGTAGCTCGGCGCGGGTCTCGCGCTCGGCCTGGTTGCGCTGGATCTCCAGCTTGTGCGCCTGCTCCTCGGTGGCTCGGCTCGTGCGTAGGTTCTCGGTCATCTGGTTGAAGCTGGTGGCCAGGGCGCCCAGCTCGTCACGGCTGCGCAGCGTAACCTGCTGGCCCATATCGCCGGTAGCGACGGCGGCGGTCGCGCGGGTGAGCAAGCCAATGTTGCGCACAATCGCCGTAGAGATGATCAGGCCGAAGACGCCGGCGGCCAGGATGGCAAATATGGTGGAGCCCATAACCAATGTGCGCGAGCTTTCGTAGGTCGTCTGCACGGCATGCAGGGCAGCATTGCTCTGGGCGTCGACAACATCCCGCAGCGTGGTGGTGCTGGCGACTAGGCCCTGGAACTCGTCCTGGAGCGCGTTGAAGGTGGCCTCCTTCACCTCGGCGCTGGCTCCGGCATCGATTGTTATAATCGAGCTATGGGTCTGGCTGACAAAATCGGCCCACTTGGAGGTGATCTCATCATAAGCCCGCTGCTCATTCTGATCGGTTGCGACGATCAGCGGCTTGTAGTTGCGGAGCAGATCGGCCATATCCTGCTCTTGCGTGGCAAGATCCGCACTCACCCGAGCATGCTCTGCCGCCGAGATGTAGATTATAGAGGAGCCCTGGAGCCCCCGGTAGCGATTCACAACCCGGCGCATATCAGAGGCCATGTTCAGCGTGGGGATGCTGTTCTCCTCCACAAACAAGGCCCGCGTGTTCATCTCGCCCATCTGGAAGAGCGCGAAAGTGCCGAGTGCCAACAGCAGTACCAGACTCAGACCAAGCGCACCCAGCAGCTTTAAGCGGATTGAGAGTTTCATATGCGCCTCTACAGCCGGTAGGTGGAGATTGTGTGCTGGAGCGACTGTGCGAGCGTGTGCAGGTCTTGGGCGGCGCGCTCGGCCTGACGGGT
>RYFE02000115.1 GCA_004138175.2 Chloroflexales bacterium ZM16-3
GGTGTGCAGATCTACGGCTCACCCTGGACGCCTAGCCTGGGCTGGGCCTTCGCGCGGAGCCCGCTGGCGCTCCACGACCACTGGGCCGAGCTGCCCGACGGCATTGATGTGCTGATCACCCACGGCCCGCCCCGCGGCGCGCGCGATCAGGACGCCAAGCGCCAGCATTGCGGCGACGCGGCGCTCGCCGCAGCCGTGCGGGAGCTCCGGCCGCGACTCCATATCTATGGCCACATCCATGCGGGCTATGGCCGGATGACCGACGGGGGAACGACGTTCCTCAATGCCAGCAGCTGCACGCGCCACTACGAGCCGATCAACCCGCCGCTCGTGATCGATCTGTGAACCCGCGATGCGCGCGCTGTTTCTTCAAGATGATACGCATTTGCCGCCACTGGGCACCTGGCGATGCACGCATGGAACGGCCTGCTGGCTCGCGGACCCGGCGATCACCCAGGCACTGGCCCGCGTCCTGGCCCTGGATCTGACGCCGCTGCTCCAGGTCGCGGACGACGATCTGGGCGATATCGATGCGGCTCTGGAGTATCTCTTCACGCAGCGTAGAGATATAGCCGCAATTCCGGCGGCCATCTTGGAACCGGCTCTGGCGGCCATCGCCGCGTGCCACGCCGTGCGGGAGCGCGCATGGACGACGCCTGTCGTGATGCTGCACGCGCTCCAGGCGCTCTACGATGCGCTTGGGCCGGTCGAGACACCGCCTGCCCCCGCGCTGCTTGAGGCCGTCGCAGCCGCCAGCGGCGCGATGCCCTTTGACGACGCGTACCTCACCGAGGGGTTTTTCCACATTGAACTGGAGGATCTCATCGTCATGACCCGCTTCGCGATCCTGCGCGGCGCTTCCCGCGTGCGCTTGTGGGTGGCCTGAGCGGGGAGGAGGAGGATTACAGAGCAACGATGTGCCTACTGAGCCCGATATGCCTGGGTTTCGTTAGGCAGGTATAATTATGGCAGGGAAACCTGTGTAGGTAGATCGCCGCATTTCTATGAATCGTCTTCGCCTCGCGGCAAGGATTGTACATCACGACCTTGCCATCGACGCCATCGACCCGGTGGTACGAACTTGGCTGCGCGGCGTCTTGTTCGGCGTCTTATGCATCCTGATCAGCTTTGCCTTTGCTACACCTAGTCTCCTCGATCTCGCTGTTCCGGTGGCGATGCTCTACTTGCTGCTCCTTGTGGAGTGGCGCGCCCTCCGCCCCCACATCCTGTTCCACCCGGCTGTTCAATCCTGGATCGAGCGTGACATACGATTTTCCCATGCGATCCGTATCGCTATAAGCATACTCATTTTCACCGGCCTGCTGCCGATCGCCCTCCTGCTCGGGCTGCTCTTGCTGCTCGGGCATGCCGTACTATCGTCAGGCATCGCCCCTCCTCCTACGCCTGTTATCGCCATGACAGCGCCGCCGGCGATCATGCAGGCTGCGCCGACAGCGACGCTCGCTGCGATCCGCGAGGCTACCGACCTCGTGGATCACGGGCGTGCGCCACCGGCAACCATCACTGATCCAACGGCTGTTTCAACGACATCATGGCCTGACACCCCTT
>RYFE02000116.1 GCA_004138175.2 Chloroflexales bacterium ZM16-3
CGCATAAACTCGTTCGAACCTTCGCGTAAAGTACCACCACTATCACCAGCGCATCCATGGCGAAACCGGCCAGGCGCCCCAGGCCCGCTGGGAAGCCGGAGCCTTCATTCCCCGCATGCCCGACTCGCTCGCGCAGCTCGACCTGTTACTGCTGACGGTGGCCAAACCCCGCCGGGTCCAACGGGATGGCATTCACTTCCAGGGCTTCCGCTACCTGGATCTGACCCTGGCGGCCTACATTGGCGAGGCCGTCGTCATCCGCTATGACCCCCGCGACATGGCGGAAATCCGGGTCTACCACCAGGGGAACTTCCTCTGCCGGGCCGTCGCCCAGGAAATGGACGGCCAGACCATCAGTCTCAAAGAGATCATCCGGGCACGGAACCAGCAGCGGCATCAGCTGCACACCGAAGCGAATGCCCATCGCGCGATTGTCGAGCAGCTCGTGCCACCCCTGCCGAGCGAGCCCGCACCTGCACCGCCAGCGGAGCCACCCCCCGATACGACCGTTCCTCGCGTGAAACGGTATACCGATGACTGAGCCACGGGTTGCCCCTGCCCAGCCCTTCGTGATCACGAAGGAGTACCGCCGCTTTGTCGAGTTTTGTGAGGCCTGTCGGCGGGATCGCTATATCGGAATGTGCTATGGGCCACCGGGCGTCGGCAAAACACTCTCAGCACGTACCTACGCGCGCTGGGATGCCATTACCCAGTACGTCCTTCCGCCAGCACAATCCTGGCCCCCTCACCCCAGAGTTAGCCGCCTGTCGGACGGTCTTCTTCACGGCCCCGGTCGTCTGTTCGCCGCGGCAGCTCACGGATGAGATCCGCTTTGCCTGCCATCAGCTCACCCAGACCGTCGAGGACGCCCTCGCGCTCAGCACGCCCCGCGATGACCCACCACCGCGGCGCATCGAAGGCTGGATGGAGCTGCTCATCATTGATGAGGCCGATCGGCTCAAACTCATTGCCCTCGAGCTCATGCGCGACCGCTACGATCAGGGTCAGATGGGCCTGGTGCTCTTGGGGATGCCGGGGATCGAGAAACGCATGGCGCGCTACCCGCAGCTCTACTCGCGGGTGGGCTTTGTGCATCACTTCCGCCCCCTGAGTGAGGCGGAAGTCCGCTTCATCCTCACCCACCACTGGACGCATCTGGGAATGACGGCGGATACGGCCGATTTTACCGATGCCGAGACGTTGGCAGCGATCATCCGCATCACCAACGGCAACTTTCGGCTCCTCCAGCGCCTCTTCGCGCAGATCGCACGGGTGCTCACCATCAACCAACTCCAGAGCGTGACAAAAGAGGTCGTCGAGGCAGCCCGTGCGAGCCTGGTGATCGGCGTGATGTAGCCTGCTTGCCGGGCAGCGATGCGCAAGCTATTTCTGCAACAAGTGCGCAGAATAATCCTGCACGTGACAGTTATCTGACATTCGATAGGGCGGGTTATAGAGGTATTTCTGACACTTCAAGGGGTGGGGTCATCCTAGCCTGCCAGAATTGGTTCTGAAGGGCAAGC
>RYFE02000117.1 GCA_004138175.2 Chloroflexales bacterium ZM16-3
GGCGGCGTGCCTAATGCATGCAAGTCGCACGCAGCAAGCTTGCTTGGCTGCGTGGCGCACGGCTGAGGAACACGTGGGTAATCTGCCCCGGAGTGGGGGATAACTGCGCGAAAGCGGAGCTAATCCCGCATACGCCCGCAAGGGGAAAGCGGTAACGCGCTCTGGGATGAGCCTGCGGCCCATCAGGTAGTTGGTGTGGTAACGGCACACCAAGCCGGTGACGGGTACCTGGTCTGAGAGGACGACCAGGCAGACTGGGACTGAGACACGGCCCAGACTCCTACGGGAGGCAGCAGCAAGGAATTTTCCCCAATGGGCGCAAGCCTGAGGGAGCAACGCCGCGTGGGGGACGACGGCCTTCGGGTTGTAAACCCCTTTTGCTGGGGAAGATAATGACGGTACCCAGCGAATAAGCCCCGGCTAACTCCGTGCCAGCAGCCGCGGTAAGACGGAGGGGGCAAGCGTTGTCCGGACTCACTGGGCGTAAAGCGTACGTAGGCGGTACGGAGCGTCGCTGCTGAAAGCGCCAGGCTTAACTTGGCGAGGCGTGGCGATACGACCGAACTTGAGGCCGACAGAGGGTGGCAGAATTCCGGGTGTAGTGGTGAAATGCGTAGAGATCCGGAGGAATGCCTGTGGCGCAAGCGGCCACCTGGGTCGGACCTGACGCTGAGGTACGAAAGCGTGGGGAGCGAACCGGATTAGATACCCGGGTAGTCCACGCAGTAAACGATGCCAGCTCGGTGTCTGGGGCCGTTTTGGCCTTGGGTGCCTAAGCTCACGCGGTAAGCTGGCCGCCTGGGGACTACGAGCGCAAGCTTAAAACTCAAAGGAATTGACGGGGGCCCGCACAAGCAGCGGAGCGTGTGGTTTAATTCGACGCAACGCGAAGAACCTTACCCAGGCTTGACATGCAGCTGCAAACGGCGGAAACGTCGTTGCCTTCGAGGGTGCTGCACAGGTGCTGCATGGTTGTCGTCAGCTCGTGTCGTGAGATGTTGGGTTAAGTCCCGCAACGAGCGCAACCCCTGCCGCCAGTTACATGTGTCTGGCGGGACGGTCCCCTTGATGGGGGAAGGAAGGCGGGGATGACGTCAAATCAGCATGGCCCTTACGCCTGGGGCGACACACACGCTACAATGGCCGGGACAGTGCGTCGCGAACCCGCAAGGGGGAGCAAATCGTAAAAACCCGGTCTCAGTGCAGATCGGGGGCTGCAACTCGCCCCCGTGAAGGCGGAGTTGCTAGTAACCGCGTATCAGCCATGGCGCGGTGAATACGTTCCCGGGCCTTGTACACACCGCCCGTCACGTCATGGGAGTGGCCAATGCTTGAAGTCCGTGGGCTAACCCGCAAGGGAGGCAGCGGCCGAGGGCAGGGGTCGCGACTGGGACGAAGTCGTAACAAGGTAGCCGTAGCGGAAGCTGCGGCTGGATCACCTCCTTTCTAGGGATAGGCCTGTCAACCTATCATGTGGGTCTG
>RYFE02000118.1 GCA_004138175.2 Chloroflexales bacterium ZM16-3
TTTCACGAACCGATTCCGAATATAAGCGAACGCTAAGATGTAGCTGGTCAGCACCAGCGCGCCGATCGCGAAGCCGGTGTAGGCCGCCGCGTTGCGCAGCGTGGCCGCCGCGAGCAGGCAGGCCATCAGCAGCCCGAGCACCACGCTGCTCGACCAGCTAACCTGCAGGACGCCGATCACCCGCTGGAACAGGCCAGTGACCGGGTCGGCGGTCTGCTGGAAGAAGACGAACAGCAGGCCGATCGGCAGCCCGATCCAGAGCGCGATCAGGCAGAGCGCGAAGACGAACTGCACCAGCGCGTCGAGCACGGCCAGCGCCGCCGGCAGCAGGCCCAGGAAGGTGCGGATGGCCCCGCGCTGCATGGCCGCCACGGCGGCGGTGCGCTGGGCGGCGTTGGCGATATCGCCGATCGCCTGCTGGGTGGCGTAGCCCGGGCCGTCGGGCGCGGCCACGTAGAACTGGTCGGGCACATCGGCGTCGGGGCCGCCGCGCGCGGGGCAGTGAATGTCCTCGGCGTCGGCCCAGAGCAGCGCGGCGGCCAGGTCGTCGAGCTGCGGGCCGGTCGGCGCGTCCTGGCGGGCCAGGGTCTGGCCGCAGGGGTTCGACGGGTAGAGCGGCGTCACCGGGGCCATGTCGCTGCCGGCCGCGCCGAAGATCGCGCCGGGGGCGATCGAGCGCACGCCCTGGAAGAACGCGCTGCCGACGGTGCTGCGCAGCTGCTCGGTCTGCACGATCAGCGGCCCGCTCAGCGTGATCAGGATCGGCGCAATCACCACCCAGACCAGGGCGTGGCGCACGCGCACCACCTCGACCCGGCCGAAGACCGGCAACAGCAGCAGGGCCAGGCAGCCCAGGATGACCGCCACGCTGGCGAATGGCACAATCAGCGGGGAGATCAGCTGGGTCAGCACGTCGTAGGCGCTGGTGAAGGCCACCGAGACCAGCCACCAGCGAAAGGTGGCCAGCTGGTAGCTCAGCAGGAGCAGGGTGCGGTCGAGCGACCAGCCCAGCTACGCCAGGCCGAACCAGAAGGTGTACTGGGCGGCATCCACGCAGGCCCCGAGGTCCTGCACGCCGCAGCCGGCCGCCCAGGTCGCACGGGGCAGCAGGGCCAGGATGCCGGCGGCCAGGCCGCCCCGGTGGTTTCGCGGGCCAGGACGGTCGCGCCGCTGCGGTCGGTGACGACGACGGCGATTCCTGGCACCCCTGCGCCGGTCACATCGCGCAGGGTGACGACCAGCGCCGGCGGGGGCTCCTGGGCCTGGGCCGGGGTGATGTGGGCCAGGGCAAGCAGCAGGCTGAACATGACATAGCGCATAGCAATCCTCACGATGAGCTATCGGCGTATCGGCTATCGGTGTATCGGCTATCGGCTATGTCACCGGGCAGTACGAAAGATATTACGTTGCCGGAGTAGCCCGACCGAGCACTT
>RYFE02000119.1 GCA_004138175.2 Chloroflexales bacterium ZM16-3
GCAGCGAGCCACCAACTTCAGTGCCTCAGTGGCTCAAGTATTCCGCTCAGTGCTATAGCAGAGACGCGCTAGTTCGGGGGCAGCCCGAGGCGATAGCCTCGGCCCCGGATGGTCTGGAGCAGCACCGGTTCGTCAGGGGCGATCTCTTTGAGTCGGCTGACCATACGGCGGACGAGGACGCTCACCCGCTCTGACTCATCGTCTGGTAGCTCGTCGGGATAGACCGCACGGGCCACATTAACCTCGCTACAGATCGCCCCATAGTGATCGAAGAGGTAGACCAGCAAGCGGAAGTTAAGCGGGCTCAGGCGATCACCAATCTGGTGCCCGTAGTAGTACACCTGCTGGGACACATGATCGATGATGATTGGAGCCGGTCGCGAGTCTTCGGGGTGTGCGGTGGTGGTGCGGGCCACCTCTACGGCCACGACGGCGGCCAGCAGCGGGCTAAAGATCGTCAGGTGGCCATGATCACCCCGGCACAGCAGCCCCTTGAGCAGCAGATCCTCGCCGCGCCGCCGATCTAGGCTGCCGCCCCCGTGAGCCTGCCAGATCGCTTCGCGCTCATCGCCTGAGAGATCATTCCAGAGCTTGAGGCATTCGTCGCGGAGGCTTGGATTGGCGGCGATTAGGGCGCGCGGGTCGGCGTCGAGGGCGACGCCGGTCAGGGCGATCTGGGTGAGGGCGCGGAGCATACCTGGGTGTCCGCCGCTGAGGCTGACGATACGCTCACAGAGAGACGGGGCGAGGGGCTGCTGGTGCCGCTCGGCGAACCGTTCTACCTCACGAAGGGCGTCGCTGTCGCCAAGTGGGTGCAGGCCAAGCTCGCGCAGGGCGAACAGCTCAAGAAACGGCTCGACTGCCTCCTGGCATGCCTCTGAGCAGAGCGTGGTGAGGCGCTCGCGGGTGAGGGTGAGGTACATCAGCCGATATTTGTGGCGATCTCGCAGCCCGCGCAGATTGCGCAGCACCGCATCGGAGATCTGAGGGAGCAGCGCGTCAAACTCGTCGAGGATGATCACCAGGCGCACGTGGGCGAGGGCAATATCTAGGGCGGCCGCGTAGCGGCGCAGGGCGATGGGGTAGGAGCCGTGGGCAGCGAGGATCGCGGCGTGCGCCGCAGCAAGCTCGGCATGAGCGTCAGGAGGCAGCGCGGCGCGAAGCCCCGCCGACAGCGCCTCTGCTAGGCCCTCGAATACCCCCCAGCCATCACGCTCAGCCAGCATATTGGCGTCGAGGCTACAGAAGACGAGTGGTGCGCCTCGGTCTGTGGCGTAGTGGGTCGCCACCTCGGGCCGCTGGAGCTGCTGGAGCATGTTTGTCTTGCCAATACTGGTGATACCCACCACGCTACAGCACTCGCCAGCATCGAGGCTCTGGATAA
>RYFE02000012.1 GCA_004138175.2 Chloroflexales bacterium ZM16-3
TCACGAACCGATTCCGAATATAAGCGAACGCTAAGGGATGGGCGTCTGCTCCAGGCATCTGACGCAGAGGGGTTGCGCACCGAGAATCCGGGGGCGCACCCATAGGAATTTTCATGGAAGCATTTCCATGATGCACTGCCAGCTGTCCGATAATGCGCGCGCTATCCCCAGTTTGTCTCGGCGCGCCTGTAGCGTGTCGGTGGCGCTCAGAGCGGGGCGCGGGAGGGTTGCCCTCCCGCGCCCCGCCTCGCTTACGGCGTCGTCACCGTGAACGTCGCCCCGTCGCTGCGCCCGAACACCTCGGGCTGGTAGGTGCGCATGGCCCTGGTCGGCAGCGTCTGGAAGACGCCGGGCGTGGTGGCGCGGGCCAGGTAGCTGTAGGTGTACGTGCCGCGCGGCAGGTCGCTGGCGAAGAGGGCCACCCGGTTGTCGCGCACCTCGGTGCGGCCGAAGTACCACCAGTAGGGCCGCCCGCTGTCCGTGCTGTCCACCTGCGGGTCGCGCGCGGCGGCGCTGCTCGTCTTCAGGCTGGTGTCCAGCGCCTCCAGCCCCGCCGGCAGCATGTCCTCGACCATAAAGTAGGGCATGTCCTCCGGCACGGTCAGGGTGATCCGCACCTGCACCAGGTCGCCCAGTGCGGCCTGGCTGGTCAGCTGGCCGGTCGGGCTGAGCGTGGCGGTGTCCACCATCACGTACTCGCGGCGCACGCCCACGCCCTGGTCGAGCGCCGTCACGCTGGCCGCATCCTGGTAGCCGCGCATGCGCAGGGTGTAGTAGAGCCGTCCCGCGCCGCTCTGCCCCGCAGCGGCCTGACGCTGCATGCTCAGCCGGCTGTCCGCGCCCTGGGCCAGGTCGGCCAGCTGCACCACCAGGTTAATCGGCGTGTCTAGGTTGTCGCTGTTGACGTTGCCCTCGCTCAGGCTCTTGTCGTTCAGGGCCACCCGGTAGCTGTAGTCACCTTTCAGCTCGCCGCTTTGGGCGATGTACTCCGAGAGCGCCAGCAGGGTGATCGCGGTCTCCTGGGTGCTCGCCCAGTGGCCCCGGTCGCGCAGGCCCATCAGGTAGCGCACGGCGTTCGGCACCAGGATGCTGTCGGGCTCGGCCCGCACCAGCGCCTGGAGCGCCAGGGCGGTCGTCCGCGTGTCGCTGCCCATCGTCCAGTAGTCGGCGCGGTCCTCCTCCCAGTGGGCGTCGGTCGTCCGCATGATCGCCGCGCTGGTCAGGCTATTGGCCAGATCCTTCACCCGCGCATCGTCACCCAGATCCTTCAGGGCCATGAGCAGGTAGGCCCGCCCGTAGATGTCCAGCTTGGCCCGCTGGTCGTAGAGAGCCACTGTGCGCCCGCGATCCGCCTGGCCCAGCTCGGCCAGAACGAAGAGCGTGTAGGCCCGCGTGTTTAGCAGGCTGGCTTCGGGAACGCCCCGGCCCTTGTCTGTGTCGCTGGCGATGGCGTCCTTCAGGTAGGCCACGCCGCGATCAAGCACGGGCTGATCGACGCTGTAGCCCGCCTTCTTGGCCTCGCTCAGCCCCTGCACCACATAGGCGCTCAGGTAGGGGTCGCTCGGGTCGCTGGCCCACCAGCCCCAGCCGCCGTCGAGCTGCTGGAGCGCGTAGAGCCGCTGCAGCCCGGTGGCCAGGTTGGTCTCAAGCGACTGCTTGAGCTTGGGGTTGTCTACGCCTAGCTCTTTGTAGAGCCGGTAGGTCACGGCGTTGGGCAGGAAGGCGCTCACTGTCTGCTCGGTGCAGGCGTAAGGGAAGCTCTGGAGGTAGTCTAGCCCGCCCTGCACGCCTGCCGCCAGCGAGGGCGCCAGCTCTAGCGTCAGCTCACCCTGCGCCGGGTCGCCCGTCGGCGGGCTGATCGTCTCGACGGTTGTGTCAAGCACCTGCCCGGCGCTCGCCGACACCTCGGGCGTCTCGTAGCGCTGCACCGGCAGGCTCATCTCCAGGGCGTCCTGTAGGTCGCCGCCGCTCACGCTCAGGCGCACGGTCACGTCGCCCGCTCCGCCGACCGTGGCCTTCCAGCGCACCAGCGCCTGGCCGTTGGCCGGCACGCTCACCTGCTGGGCGGCGCTGTCCTGAAGGCTGATCGGCCCACTCCCGCCGTCGGCCCCGCTCAGGCCGAGGGTCACGGTCGCGTCGATCGGGCTGGCGGTGCTATTCTGCACCACCGCCTGGAGCGTCGGCTGGTCGCCGTCGGTCAGGAAGCGCGGGAAGCTGGCCCGCACCAGCAGCGGGCGGGTCGCCACCACATCGCTGGTCTGCTGTCCCACCAGGGTGTCCTGCGTTACGCCGCGCGCCGTCATGCGCCAGGTGGTCAGGCTGTCGGGCAGAGTCACCGTCACGCTGGCGGTGCCGCTGGCGTCGGTGATCAGCCCGGCGTTCCAGTAGGCGGTGTCGGGGAAGTCGCGCCGCACCAGGGCCGGCGCGCTCAGGCCGCCGCCGCCGCCCTTGGCACCAGCCTCAAGGGCCACGTCCACCCGCTCGCCCAGGGCGATGATCGACTGCGCGGTGAAGACGCCCAGCGGGCGCTTCTCGTAGAAGGCCTGGTGCAGGCTGGGGTTCGGGTCGTCGGCCAATGTCAGCACGGCCTTGTCCACCAGGGCCAGGCTCACCTCGGCGGGCACGCCCTTGCCGCTGTAGTCCTTCGTTGTCACCGTGTAGCTGATGGTGTCGCGCGGGCCTGCCTGCTCCTTGTCGGGGGTGATGGTGATGCTGAGGTCCTGCTGCTCGGTCGAGACCGGCAGGTTCACCAGGCCCATGCGCATATCGGGCGTGGCCGGGGCCTCGGCGCTGCTCCCGTCGCCGGCCGGGGTGATCAGCACCACCGACACGTAGACGTTCGGCGCGTAGTCGGCCGTGATCGGCACCTCCAGCAGCTCGGTCGTCCCGGCGATGTTGAGGATGCGGTGCGTGATCACCTCGCCGCGCTCGACCGTCAACAGTGCGGTGCTGCCCTTGTAGGGGGCCGTCACCAGGATCTTGGCCGTGTCGCCGGGCTTGTAGCTGGTCTGGTCGGCGATCAGGTCGATCCGGTTCGAGTCATTTATGCCCCAGAAGGCGTCGCCGCCGGCGGCCCAGACGAAGGCGCTGGCCTGGATCGTCCGCCCGCCGTCGTCCTTGCCGGTCGCGCCGATGCGGTACGAGCCGGCCTGGCGCGGGGTGAAGCTGATCTGCGCCCGGCCCTGCGCATCTGTGATGGCCGGGAGGGTCTGCTGTAAGGTGTCGGTGTAGGCCGAGGTGAAGTAGAACTGGCCGTCCGGCCCCTGCTCACGCACGCTGTACCACTCGCGCTGGTAGACGCCGACCTCTAGCGCCTTACCGCTCACCGGCTGGCCCTGCGGGTCGAGCGTGATCAGGTCAACTTGCTGCGCCTGGCCGATCTGGGCCACGTAACCGTCGGGGCGCAGGCCGATGTAGAAGGCCCCCACGTGCAGGCGCAGGTCGCCCTGGCCAGCGATCACCTGGCCGTCGATGTCTGTCACCTCGATGTCGAGGGTCAGCTGGCGGCTGTGCGGGTCGCTGGCGGTGCCGGCTGGCAGGTTCAGGCTGAAGCTACCCTGGGCGTCGGTGGTCGCCTCGCCCTCGGACACCAGCTCGCCGCCAGCCTGGGGCGGGCCGTCGAACCAGCGGTAGGAGGCGTAGGCGTCGTCGAGGTTCTCGAACTGGTAGCCCGGCGCCGCATCGGCGCTGAAGTAGTAGGGGTTGGCCAGCAGCCGCCAGTGAACCGGCGCATTGGCCAGCACGCCCCCGGCGAAGTAGCGCGCCGTGGCCGTGGCCGCGATCGGCTCGCCCATCAGCACGTCCTCGCGGCCTGGCGTCACCGTGATCTCGAAGACCGGCTTGCGGTACTCGGCCACCGCGAAGCTGCCGTAGGTGCCATAGTACGAGCTGTCGCCCTCTAGCTGGGCGCTCATGAAGTAGCTGCCCAGGGCCGCGTCCCCGCTCAGCGGCAGGTCGGCGCTGAAGGTGCCGAAGCTGTCTAGCTCGACAGTCGATGAGTAGACCTGGTTGCCCTCGGCGTCGCTGATCGTCAGGCCAACCGTCTGGTCAGCCCCAGGCAGGCTGTAGCGCCCGTCGTTGTCCTGACGCATCACCCCTTTGATATGCACCAGCTCGCCGGGCCGGTAGATCGGCCGGTCCGTGCTCAGGCTGCCCACCACTGCGGCATGGTCGATGCTGGCGGGCAGCGAGAAGCTCCAGGGGTCGATCCCGTCGCTCCAGAAGGTGGTGCCAAAGGCGAAGGGCGCGCCCTCTGCCGACCAGAGGTAGATTGAGTCGTATGAGTTGGCCGCCGCAAAGTCAGCCTGCACGATCCCGTCGGCGTCGCTGCTTCCCAGATCCGTCACCTCGCCCAGCTTCTGCTCGCCGTCCGCGTAGGTCAGGGTCGCCGCCTGGATGGGCATGCCCGCCGTCGGCTTGCCGCTGGCCAGGTCAACCGCCCAGACGAAGAGCCTGTCGGCGCTGCGCTTGACCGTCAGGGTGGTCGGGCTGACCAGCATCAGCTGGCGCTCGATCTGCCCGGCCCCGCGCGCCTCTAGCAGATAGGCCCCGGCGTCGAGCTTGCCCATGTCGAGCAGGGTCAGGTTGACCCGGTTGCGTGGCCCCTGCGGCGCGAGCGTGTCGCTCTTGATCGCGCCGCCCGTCGGCGCGAAATCTCGCCACCGCTGGCCGTCCTGGCTGGCCGCGATCAGCTCGCCCAGCTGGGCGCGATCAACCTTGTAGAGGTCATAGCTCACGCTGTCGATGTTCACCGTCTGGAGCGGGACGCGCGCCGCCGCGTAGCTACTATAGGTCATCAGGTGGCCGCCGCCCACGATGCTCAGCGACGGTAGCAGCGGCGCGGTGCGGAAGCCGAAGCTCACGTCCTGGCCGAGCGTGCTGCCGTACTCGTCCTTCGCCGCCGCGCCCACGCTGACCGTGTAGTCGCGCTCGGCCTCCATGTTCAGGTAGAGGTAGATCTCGCCGTTGTAGGTGCTGGTGTAGATCGAGGTTGGCTGCGGGTTGATCGTCAGGTTCTTCTGCACCGAGGCCCAGTCCATCGGCTCGCTGAAGTGCAGTGTGACCGAGTCGTTCACGCTGACGCTCTGCGCGCCGTTGGCGGGCGTGCTGTCGATCAGGGCTGGCAGCGGGGCCACCGTGAAGGTGGCCGAGAAGGGCTGGGCCAGGGCCGCGCCGCCCTGGGCGGATCGCGCGCTGGTGCGCACGATCAGGCTGTAGATCGCGCCGCGCGTCAGCGGGGCGGCCGGTGTGAATGTCACCGTGAAGCCGCTCACGTAGGGGTTGTCGCCATCCTGGCCGCCCTGGCGCAGAACCTGGGCCGGTTTCGTCGCCACCGACAGGCTGCCCGGCACGCTGGCCCCGCTGGGGTCGAGCAGGGCCACCGCGCCGCCCAGGCTGCCCATGTCCATCGGCTGGTTGAACACAATGCTCAGCGGCGCGCTCGGGCTGGCGAATGCCTCCCCGTCAGCCGGGAGCGAGCCATAGACGAGCGGGGCCACCGTGGTGAAGCTCCAGCTGAAGGCGTCGCGCAGCTGCCCGCCGGTCTGGTCGGCCAGCCCCGCCGCCACGCTGGCCGTGTAGGTGGTAGCTGGCTCCAGCGGCGTCGTCGGCGAGATGATAAAGGTGCTGGTGTCGAGCCAGCGGCCCACGCCCGCCACCGCCGGGCTGATCGTCAGCGGCTGCGGCAGGCCCGCCTGCTGGCTGGGGGTGACCAGCGCCACCACCGGGTGGTTGAAGTGGACGGCGATCTGCTGGGTGGTGGTGATCACATCGGCTGCGTCAGCGGCGGGGATCACCTGAGCGATGGCCAGGTCGCCGATCACGCCAAACTCCCAGCTCAGCGCCTCGCTATTGATCGCCGCGCCGCTGGCTGCCAGCACGCCCGGCTCAATCGTCGCCAGATAGCGCCCGCCCCGCGTGAGCGCCGCCGTCGGCTTGAAGATAAAGCTGTCGGCCTGGGCCTCCACCGTGCCAGGCACCGCCTTGCCGCTGGCCGCATCAACCAGCGTAAAGCGCTGCGCCGCCGAGGACACGTCCACATCGCGGGCCAACTGCACCTCAACCGGCTGCCCGGCGGCCACATCCTGCTCCTGGTCGAAGGGCCGCGTCGAGGCCAGCACGCTGGCCGCCGTGCTGAAGCTCCAGCTGTAGGGATTCTCCATCCGGGCCAGGCCATCGGCGCTCACCTGGGCAGGCACCGTCACCTGATACGTCGTCGCGGCGCCCCAGCCGCCCTCGGGCGAGAAGCTGTAGCGCGTGGGCGAGAGCCACTGGCCCGCCCCGGCGACGCTCGGCGCGAAGGCCAGCGGCTGCGGCAGGTCGGCGCTCTTGCGCGGGTCCTCGGCCGCCGCCCGCACCTGCTCCTCGCTCACTACCGGCGAGTCGAAGATCACGGTCAGCGGCGCGTTCTCTGCGATCTCCTTCGCCCCATCCTGCGGGCCGACCTCGGCCACGGCCACGAAGGGCTGCGTGGTGAAGCGTGCGCTCACCGGCTGCTCAAGCGCCCGCCCGAAGGTGTTCTTCACCGCGCCGATGCGCAAGCTGTAGTCCGCGCCATAGGTCAGCCCGCCCGTAGGCTGGATCGTCACCGTGGCACCCGAGGCGCTGGCCGTGAACGGCGCAGGCGGGTCGAGCGCAAGAGCATCTGCGAGCGAAGATTCCTGAACCGGCTGGTCGAAGGTAACGATGATCGCGGCCTGCGGGTTGGCGTGCTGCGACCCATCGGCAGGGCTGACGCTCAGCACCTGCGGGCCGCGCAGCAGCTGCGGGCCGACGGCGACCCCGCCGCCGATCAGGCCGACAACCACAACGACCGCCAGGGCGATCAGCCCGCCGCGTACAGTGAGGAGAGAGCGAAGACGACTCATAAGGATTCCTCTCGGTGGGGGTGTGGGGGCGCGGAGCCGCCCCCACGATATTTTTTGTTCTGGTTTGGCGGCGAAGCCGCCAAACCAGAACAAAAAGCAGGTCTGGGGCGCAGCCCCAGAAAGCCTTATCTGATCACCGTAAAGCGCACCTCGGCGCTGCGGACGCCGTCCGCCTCCACCCAGGCCCGATGCTCACCCGGCGCAAGCTGCCAGAAGGCGCGGTAGGGCGGCCCGCTAAGATCTGCGATCTGCTCTCCATCAATGACGATGGAGAGGCTAGAATTTGTTCCCCCGCTGATCGCCTGGATCACGATCTGCTGTCGTTCGGCCGGCACCCCCGCGCTGATCTGGTAGGTCGCCCCGTCAGCCGGGCTGATCAGCGCCGGGCCAGATGCTGTGTCCTGCGGTGATCCGCCGCCCTGTGGCGCAGGCTGCGCGGGGCCGTCGGCCAGTCTACAGACCTGCCTTGGCGGCGGCGGGATGCCGTTCTCCGCGCCCCACGCCTCGGCCTCGGGCGGCAGCAGCCGAAAGATCCGCGTCGTTGTTCGGCCTGTCGGGTAGCCCGCTGGGGCGCGGCAGCCCAGCAGCATATCGACCCGCACCGCCACATGCGCCGTGTCGGCCTGCTGCGGCTCCGTCCCCGCCACAAAGCGCTCAAGCCTAGTTGCCGGGCATGCTGGCCCAGGCAGCATGCCGCCCTCGGCGCACACGCTCAGCTCGATGATCCCCGCCGGGCGGGCGAAGTCGCGCGGCGGCAGGTCACGGTGCGCAGCCAGCATCACATCGTGCCAGATCGGCCCGGCCCCACTGATCCCGCTCACATCCTGCATCGGCTCGCCGTTGGCGTTGCCCACCCACACCCCCACCACCCGATCCGGCGTGTAGCCCACCGTCCAGTTATCGCGCCAGTCAGTCGTCGTGCCCGTCTTCGCCGCCGCCGGACGGCCAATATCCAGCGGGCTCTCCGCGCCAAACGCCCGCATCCTAGCGTACCTGTCCGAGAGGATGTCGCTGATCAGGTAGGCCACCTGCGGCGAGAGGGCTGGCTCAGGCCCGGCGTGCCCCGGCGTCGCCGTGCCAGAGATTGACATAACAGAATAAGGCGTCACCCGACTGCCGCCGTTGGCAAAGGCCGCGAAGGCCGCCGTCAGCTCCAGCGGCCGCAGCTCGCCGCTGCCCAAGGTCAGCGAGAGCCCATAGCGCCCCGAGTCCTGGCCGAGCGAGGTGATGCCCAGGCGCTGGGCCATCTCCAGCAGGGCTGGCACGCCCACATAATCCAAGGTGCGCACTGCCGCCACATTCGAGGAGGTCGCCAGCGCCTCGCGCAGGCTAAGCGGGCCGTGGTAGCTGGCGTCATAGTTCTCCGGCGCGTATGGTCGGCCCTCGCGGGTCGGGAAGGAGCTAGGCACATCAAGGATCTCAGTCGTCGGCGTCCAGCCGCGCTCCAGCGCGGCCGCATAGGTCAGCGGCTTGATCGCCGAGCCGGGCTGGCGCAGGGCCAGGGCACCATTCACCTGCCCGGCGCTCGCCCCATCGGCGAAGTCCGGGCTACCCACCATCGCAAGAATCGCGCCATCGCTCGGGTCCAGCACCACCACCGCGCCATTGCTCACCCCGTGGGGCTGGCCGCCATCGCGGGGACTGTTCAGCCGGTCGATCTGGCGGCGCAGGATCTCCTGGGCCGCGTCCTGCACGTCAGCGTCCAAGGTCGTGGTGATCGTCAGGCCGCCGCGCAGCAGCAGGTCGGGGCCAAGCTCGGCGCTGAGCGTATCGAGCACATAGCCCACAAAGTGCGGGGCGCGCATCTCGGGGGCCGAGCCGCTCAGCTGGAGCGGCTCGGCCTTCGCCTGCGCCGCCTCATCGGCGCTGATGAATCCGGCCCGCGCCATCGCATCGAGCACCTGGGCCTGGCGAGCCGTGGCCAGATCCGGCTGGCTCAGCGGGTCGTAGCGACCGGGCGCCTGAGGCAGCCCGGCCAGCAGCGCCGACTCGGCCAGATCCAGGTCGCGGGCCGGCTTGCCGAAGGTGCGCTGGGCCGCCGCATCCACTCCGTAGCTCATCCCGCCGTAGTAGACCTGGTTCAGGTACATAGCCAGGATATCGCCCTTGCTGAAGCTGGCGTTCAGCTTGAGCGCCAGCACCGCCTCGCGCAGCTTGCGCCCGAGGCTCTGCGCGCGGGCCTCCTGCGGGTCAAGCAGGATCGTGCGGGCCAGTTGCTGGCTGATCGTCGATCCGCCAGCCACGATCTGGCCGCTGCGCAGGTTCTGCCATGCCGCCCGCGCGATCCCGCGCAGGTCCACGCCGGGGTTCTGGTAGAAGCTGGCGTCCTCCACCGCCACCGTAGCCTGCTGGAGGGCCAGCGGAATCTCCGCCAGCGGCACCGGCCGCTGCCGCCCGCTCAGCGGGTCGGGCACCGCGTAGAGCAGCCTGCCGCTACGGTCGAGGATGCGCGTGTTCCCCAGGCTCGCCCGCGCCCGGATCTGCCCCGGCTCTGGCAGCGGCGTGGAAACCCATAGGTAGCCGCCCAGCAGCAGTCCAGCCAGCAGCAGCCCGCCGCCCCCCCGCACCAGGAGCCGCAGCAGTCGGCGATAGCGCGGCGCACGCGGAATGGTTGCTTGACGTGACATGATCCCCGACTCCTGACTCCTGACTCCTGACTCCTGGCCCCCAACCCCCGAATCATAGCACTCCGCACAACACTCGTACCCTGACGCCCACATCACGCCCGGCTGAGCGCATAGCTGTCGGCTATCGGCTATCGGCTATCGGCTATCTCTTCCCCGTGCTATAATGCCGCCGTCATTTGTAACGGCATAAAGTAAGGAGTGACGTGTGGCACACCAGTGGAGCAGCCCGCCTGCGCTGACGATCGACAAGGCCAAGACCTACAAAGTTACCATAGATACCACCAAAGGCGATATTGAGCTAGAGCTCTATCCCCAGAGCGCCCCGATGACCGTGAACAACTTTGTCTTCCTGGCGGGCCAGGGCTTCTACAACGGGCTGAAGTTCCACCGCGTGATCAACAACTTCATGATCCAGGGCGGCGACCCCACCGGCACCGGCAGCGGCGGCCCCGGCTACAAGTTCGCCGACGAGGTGCGCGGCAACCCGCTCACCCACCAGACCGGCGTGATCTCGATGGCCAACGCCGGCCCGAACACCAACGGCAGCCAGTTCTTCATCACCCACGCGCCCCAGCCCCACCTCGACGGCAAGCACACCGTCTTCGGCCGCGTCACCAGCGGCATGGATGTGGTCAACTCCATCCGCCAGGGCGACGTGATGGTCGATGTCTCTGTCGTCGAGGCGTAGGCTCTGGGAGTTCTGATTGGAATGCGACAGGCTCCAGCATTGCTGGAGCCTGTCGCATTCCAATCAGAGGTAGAGCGTCGTCTGAATGGCTATGGCTGCGGCGGCGGGCACAAGTTGCTGAAGTCCGCGTCGCCCAGGAAAATGAGGTCGAGGTACGGTGTCCCCATACTCTTTCCTTGGCCCATGAGCACAAACTGGCCGAGCCGTGAGGTATGCACGATTATGTTCGACCCGGTGCTGAGAATATCGTTATAGATCGGCAGGATCATCGGGCGCCCGGTGACGATCTGCGCGTCCAGGGCGGCAGGGACGCCGGTTGAGCCAGTGCTATCCTTCCATCCCGGCGTGCCCCAGACCCAGTCGCCCACGTTCAGCGCGCCGGGCAGGTTCGGGTAGTCGGCTGGCGCGGTTCCTACAGCTGGCCAGGGAGCCTCCTCAAAGCCCGATCCATAGTTGCCCTCGCCGCTCAGCGAGTTCACCAGCGCCTGCCCGCTGGTCGCCGGGATGCCCCCTGGCGCAAAGCTCTCGTTCCAGCGCAGGTAGGCGAAGCCGCCGGGCATGCTATCGGTGATGTAGAGTCGGCGCTGGATCTGGCCGTTGCTCAGTACCTTGTACTCGTTGGGGTCGGTCGGGTCAACGCCGACATTGTTGAACTCGTTCCCGGTGATCGTCGCCGTGTCGATCCCGATCGGGTAGATTCCGGTGCAGGGGTCTGGCGGCGTTGTCGTCGCGGTGCTGGTTGCGGTGCTGGTTGCGGTGGCGGTTGCGGTGCTGGTTGCGGTGCTGGTTGCGGTGCTGGTTGCGGTGCTGGTTGCGGTGCTGGTTGCGGTGCTGGTTGCGGTGGGTCTCGTGAGCCCATCTTCGGTAGGCATTTTAGCGAGGGCGACGAGCGGCAGGTAGACTGGTGTGGTAACGGTGGTGGCTAAGGTGATACGTATCAGTGAAAGACATGCCAGCAGAGCTGTGAATATGATCAGAGCGCGGCCATTCTTCGGCATAGCAATCCTCCTGGGTGCTTTCTCCGAAGAGTATAACAAGATTATTCGCTGTGTTGATTAAATTTTATTCAGATTCGCTCTCGCTGTATGTGCGCAATCATAAAAGCGAGGGGCAAGCGATTCGCTTGCTCCTCGCTTTTCCTTTCCCTGCCCGATTGCGCCCTACAGTGCCTCAAGGGCTTCGCGCACACGGGCGAACTCTGTAGCGACCGCATCGAGCGCCGCGCCGACATCCTCCAGATCTCCTGCCGCCGAGCGCTGCTCCAGCTCGCGGCAGAGTGCCGCCAGCGGCTGCGCCCCGAAGGTGCTGGCGTTCGATTTAAGCGTGTGCATCGCCCGGCGCAGGGTTGGGCTGTCGCCACGCCCCAGCGCCTCGCGCGCGCTGGCCTGAAGCGAATTGGCCCCTTCGATGAAGGTTCTAATCAGTGAGGCCAGCAGGCTGTCTCCCTGATCGCCCAGGGTGCTGGACAGCTCCTGTAGCACTGCCCTGTCGAGCGACGGTGGCGCGGGCCGGGCTGCCACAGTCTGCGGCTGCTCCTCTGCGGCGACACTCGCTTGCTCTTGCGGGCTGTCCGCCCCCTGGCAGCGGGCCAGCGCGCGGGCGAGTATCTGCTGCTCGACTGGCTTGGCGATGAAGTCATTCATCCCTGCGGCGAAACATGCCTCGCGATCTCCTTCGACCGAGCCCGCCGTGACCGCGATGATCCACGGCTGTCGTGCGCCCACGCGCATCGCGCGGATGGCGCGTGTGGCCTCCAGCCCGTCCATCTCGGGCATCTGCACATCCATCAGCACCAGATCATAGTCCTTCTGGCGCATAGCCTCGATCGCCTCGCGGCCGTTGGTTACGATGTCGGCCTTGTAGCTCATCCGGCCCAGCATCTTCGTGATCAGCTGCTGGTTGATCAGGTTGTCTTCGGCCATCAGGATGCGCAGGGACGCCCTCTGGTCTGCCTTGTTCGCAGCGGGCCGCTCGGGCTGGTCGACAACCGGCTCCGGCTGCGTCTGTGCGCTCAACATCCTCGCCATACAGGCGTGGAGTCGGGTGAACTTGATCGGCTTGCTCAGCTGCGCCGTTGTTGGGTCGCTCGTCACGGGCGGTGTCGCCCCAAGCGCACCCAGCAAGATGATTGGCAGTGGCGATACGGGGCGGATTTGCCGAATGACCCCAGCCAGATCCATCCCGCTCATCTCCGCCATCTGCGCCTCGATGATCGCCAGGTCGAAGCTGGCCCCTTCGCGCAGCAGCTTGATCGCCGCTGGCCCTGACTCTACCGCAGTCGGCCGCATCCCCCACGCGTCGAGCTGTGCGGCCAGACTCAGCCTGATCATCTTGCTGTCGTCCACGATCAGCGCTCGCCGGCCCTGTAGCTCCGGGGTTGCGGCCTCATAGGCGGACGGGGCGACGCCCTGTGCCGGTGGGGCCATGATCGAGAAGGAGAAGGTCGATCCCTCTCCCGCCGCGCTCTCCACCGACATCGCGCCGCCCATCGCCTCCACCAGCAGCTTGCTGATCGCCAGCCCCAGCCCCGTGCCGCCATAGGTGCGGGCGGTTGCGGTGTCGACCTGGCTGAACGAGCGGAACAGCCTGCCTATTCGGTCACTCGGGATGCCGATGCCGGTGTCGCGCACTGCAAAGGCGAGGGTGTCAGCGAACGCCACGCCCTCCCTGATGCCCTCACGCCCGACGCGCAGCTCCACCTCGCCGCGCTGCGTGAACTTTACCGCGTTGTTAAGCAGGTTCGCCAGGATCTGCCGCAGCCGGGTCTGGTCCTGCACGATCATCGTCGGCGTGCCGGGCGCGATCTGATAGCTCAGCTCAAGCCCCTTCTCGGCCGCAGCGGCCGCCACGATATCAAGCGATGACTCGACGCACGTCCGTAGCGCGAAGGGCTGCGCATCGAGCTCCAGCTGGCCGGCCTCGATCTTCGAGAAGTCCAGGATTGTGTTGATCATCCGCATCAGCTGATTGCCGCTGGTGTAGATCATCTGGGCCAGCTCCTGCTGCGGCCCGCTCAGGTCGCTCTCTAGCAATAAGTCGGCCATGCCCAGCACCCCGTTCATCGGCGTGCGGATCTCGTGGCTCATCGTGGCCAGGAAGGTGCCCTTGGCATCGTTCGCTGCCTCGGCCACCATCCGCGCCTCGATCAGATCCTGCTCGGCCTGCTTGAGCTTGGTGATATCGCTCAGGATCACCAGCCGCCCGCCGAGCGCGCCCCGGCGCTCGCTGAGCGGCGAGATGCGCACCTGAAACACGCGCTGTTGCCCGGCCAGATTGATCGCAATCTGCTCGTCCGCCTCGTTGGCGTCGATGAGCCGCTCAATGGCAGATGTCTGCTGGCCAAGGATCGGCAAGATCGGTCGCCCGATCGCCGATGCCCGCTCCCATTCGATGATCCGGCATGCGGCCGGGTTGATGTCAACCACCCGATCCTGCGCGTCGAGGACGATCACCCCGTCGCGCATGCGCTCGATCACCCGGTCGCGGGCGACTGGCACAATGTCAAACAGTCGCCAGCGCGTCAGCGCCCATGTGAACGTCAGCCCAGTGATCATGAAGGCGAAGGGCGCAAGCTCTAACCCTGGCAGCGGGCTCAGGCCGATGTTGTCGATCAGGTTGCCCAGCCACGGGATGAGCGACCCGGCCAGCAGAGCGCCAGCCTGCCCCCGGTAGAGCGATGGCCGCTGTATCGCCACCCGGAGCAGCAGCAGGGTGCCGATCAGCAGCAGGGTGTAGGCGTAGGCCATGAATAGCCAGAACCCCGCCCCATAGGTCGCCTGCCAGCCCATAAATAATCGCCCAGGCACCAGGCTGATGCTGCTCCAGATGAGCCCGTGGGCCTCATTTGTCCAGACGAGAGCCAGGGTGAGCAGTGACGGGATCGCCAATAGCGCTAGGCGGCGGTGCGTTGCCCAGCGATCATGTTCAGTGTATTGGAGCGCGAAGGCTAGCCACGCCACCGGTACGATCACGATACCGATGTACTCGGCCTTCGCCCAGGGGATCTTGGTCGGCAGATCTGTGCTGTGCAGCTCCTGGGCGTAGCCCAGGCTCCAGATCATCACGCCAAGCATCAGCACCATAAACGCGATGGCACCGCGCTCGGCGCGGTTGTTCCAGGCGAATAGGGCGATCAGCGCGCAGACAAGCCCGGTGATGATAATGCTTGAGTAGAGCATACTGACTCCGACGGCGATCAGCCAACTGCCAGGCGGAATCCGAAGGTGCTCCCCTCGCCAGGTGTGCTGTGCGCTAGCAGTTTGCCGCGGTGGGCCTTGATGATGCAGCCTACCAGCGCCAGGCCTAGGCCCAGGCCATCCACGCCGCGCTGCATATTGTTGCCTGTCTGGGCGAACGCGTCCCAGATCGTCGTCAGCTTATCGGGGGCGATCCCCGGGCCATTGTCCTCCACCGTCAGGGTCAGCTGCCCATCGTGCGTCAGACAGCGCAGGTGCACCTGCCCGCCAGCGTGGTTAAACTTGATCGCGTTGTGTACCAGATGGTGGATCGCCTCGCCAAGCTGCTCGCGGTCGACCGATAGCAGCGGCAGCGGCTCGGCGATCTCTGTGCTGAGCCTTATCTCGCGCGTCTCGGCTATGCGCTGGAGCGGGGCGAGGCTCTCGCGGATCAGGCCGCCTATGTCGGTCGGATTGGCGTGGGTTGTGGACAGCTTGCTCACCAGGGATGCGTAGGCGATCATGCTGTCGATCATCTGGCGGCCCTCGGCCAGCTGCCGCTCAAGCTGTCCCGCCTCGGCGCGCACTTCGGCGATCATGTTGCGCTCGGCGTAGCGCTGGATCAGCTGTGACGTGAACCCGACCGACACGAAGGGGCTGCGCAGTTCGTGGGTGATCTTGCCGATCAGGGCCGACTTAAACTGGCTCTCCTGCTTTAGCTGTCGCTCGCGGGCCTCGACCTCGCGCGCCATTCGCGTGAAGACGCGGGCCAGCTGGCCCAGCGCGTCCTCACGGGCCGCAACGGTATCCAGGCTGGCGGCATCGAATCGCTTGGCCTCGATCGCAGCCGCAGCATCGGTGATTCGGCGAACCTGCTGGATGTATTCGACCTCTTTGTCATGCAGGCGCTTGGCCGATAGCGAGGCGTTGATCCGCGCCCGCAGCAGCACCGGGCTGAAGGGCCGGGCTAGATGATCTGTGGCACCCATCTCGATGCAGCGCACAATGCTCTCCATCTCGTCGAGCGCCGAGATCACAATCACCGGAATCCGCCGCAGCTCGCTGTCGGCCTGAAGCACCGTCAGCACCTGGAAGCCATCCATCTCGGGCATGAGCAGATCGAGCAAGACAATGTCGAAGGGCTTGGCCCGCAGCATCTCAATGGCGGCCATCCCGTGCTCCGCCGTCTCGACCTGATGGCCTTCTCGCTGAAGCTGGAGGCGCAGCAGGGTGCGGTTTAGCTCGTTGTCGTCGACGACAAGGATTTTCCCTGGGTATGTTGACATTGAGGTGCTCAGCGTAGTTTGAGGCCGCGAGGGGATGTCATTGGTGTGCTTGGAGGTTGTGCGCGTGTTATTGTCAATCGGCTCGACGGCTACGAGCATAGCAGGGGCACATTACCAGCGAGGGCAATAAAAGGACGTGTGGATGCTGCCGCAGCAAGGTTTCAGCGCACTATGAAGAGGTTTCTTGTGCAATCGTTGTTCAGGCGCTGTGTTGCGGCGTTATCTATTGACGTGGCCCTTAAGGTGTCTATAATGCCTTCTTAACAAACCCCTTTCCAAATCTACCGCCTATCCCGCCCGCCCCTCGGGCGGCCTCGACGGTTTGTCAAGGAGGACTACCATGCGAGCGTACGGTCCGGAAAGGATTCACAACATCGGCATATTTGGTCACCTCGGCAGCGGGAAGACAACGCTGGCCGAGGCAATGCTGATGACCGCCCACGCCATCCCGCGGATGGGGCGCGTCGAGGACGGCTCTACTACGAGCGACTACGACCCCGACGAAGCCCGACGCGGGATTTCTGTTTCTCTCTCTGTTCTTCCTCTCGAATGGCACGATGACAAGGTCAATCTGATCGATGCACCTGGCTTCGCCGACTTTGCCGGCGATATGGCCGCCGCCATGCGCGTCATCGACGGCGCTGTCATCGTCCTCGATGCCTCCGCTGGCGTTGAGGTCGGCACTGAGATCGCCTGGGAGATGGCCGTCCAGAACAAGATCCCGCGCCTAATCTTCGTCAATAAGCTCGACCGCGACAACGCGAACTTCTACCGCACCATCGAGCACGCCCGCGAGGTCCTCGACGCCGCCGTCATCCCGATGCAGATCCCGATCGGCACGGGCAAGGATTTTCAGGGCCTGATCTCGCTCCGCCAGCAGCGCGCCTGGCTCGTCTCTCCTCAGCACGACGGCGGCTTTGTCGAGGCCGATGTCCCCGCCGAGATGAACGAGCTGATGCACGAGTGGCGCACCGCGCTGATCGATAAGATCGCCGCCACCAACGACCACCTGATCGAGCGCTACCTGGAGGGCGGCGAGGATGCACTCACCCTCGATGAGCTGCTGATCGGCCTGCGCACCGGGATCGCCGATGGCTCGATCGTCCCCGCCTTCTGCGGATCGGCCTCCGAGGTCGCCGGTATCGCCCAGCTACTTAACGGGATCGTCGACTCGATCCCCTCTGCCGCCCGTAAGCTGGTACACGTCACCGACCTCAACACCGGCGCGGACTTCACGCTCAACGCCGCCAGCAGCGAGCCGTTCAGCGCCCTCGTCTTTAAGACGGTCTCCGACACCTACGGCCGCCTCAGCTTCTTCCGGGTCTACAGCGGCCAACTCCACGGCAACACCAACCTGCTCAACTCGCGCACCCGCAAAGAGGAGCGCGTCGCCCACGTCTACAGCGTGCGCGGCAAGGACCAGACCGAGGTTGAGGTTGTCGGCGCTGGCGATATCGGCGTGATCACCAAGCTGGTCGAGACGGCGACCAACGACACGCTCAGCACCGCCGCCCACCCGCTTCAGCTCGACCCGATCAGCTTCCCGGCTGCGCCCTTCGTCGCCACCGTCAAGCCCCATAGCCGCGCCGACCTCGATAAGCTCGGCGTCGCCCTCGGCCGCATGATCGAGGAGGATCCTGTTCTCCGCACCGACCGCGATCACCAGACGGGCGAGACCTTGCTGATCGGCCTCGGCGAGAGCCACCTTAGCATTATCGCCGAGCGCATGAAGCGTAAGTTCGATGTGAGCATTGACATTGAGCTGCCGCGCATCCCCTACCGCGAGACGATCCGTGGACACGCCGAGGCGCAGTACCGCCATAAGAAGCAGACCGGCGGCGCTGGACAGTTCGCCGATGTGAGCCTGCGCGTCGAGCCGCTGGAGCCCGACCTCAGCCGCGAGGACCCGCTAGAGTTCGTCAACGCGGTGGTCGGCGGTGTGATCTCGCGCGGCTTCATGCCCGCCATCGAGAAGGGCGTGCGCGAGGCTATGGCCGAAGGCATTCTCTCAGGCTGCCCGCTGCTCGATGTGCGCGTCGCCGTCTTCGATGGCAAAGAGCATCCAGTCGACAGCAAGGAAATCGCCTTCAAGAGCGCAGGTAAAGAGGCGTTCAAGCTCGCCGCCGCCAAGGCCCACCCCGCGATCACCGAGCCGATCTACCACATGGAGATCATTGTGCCCGACCAGTTCGCTGGCGATATCATGAGCGACATGAGCACCCGTCGCGGGCGCGTCCAGGGCATGCTGCCCGCAGGCAACGGCAAGACGACGATCACCGCCCAGGCGCCGCTCGCCGAGATCCAGCGCTACGCCACCGACCTCAAGGGGATGACCCAGGGCCGTGGGCGCTTCTCGGTGGCCTTCGAACACTACGAGGACGTCCCGCCCCATCTTGTGGACGGTATCATCGCCGCCCACAAGAAAGAGGTCGAGGCGGCACATTAGCACTCGATCACTGAGCCACTGAGGTGATGAACACGCGGGGTGGTCGATGCGTCGCATCGACCACCCCGCTTTAGTGCGAGGCACTGCTCTGGCACGCACCTCAGTGGCTCAGTGGCTCAGTGGCTCAGTGGCTCAGTGGCTCAGTGATCTACGGCGTGTAGATGTACCCTTGCATGGTGGCCTGGTAGGTCACATTATTGTTCGCGTCCGGCCCGCCGATCTGCTCGATCGTCCCGCCGACCGTGCTCGGCGGCACGTTCTGGTTCACCAGTGTGCTCTCGCCGTATTGGGCCTTCGCCGCCGTCGTAAAGGCGACCAGGAGCGCGCTGCGGCGCTCTGCATCGCTGGCGTCTGCGGATAGCTGGATCGTCACCGTGAACTGCACCATCTGCGAGGTCAGCCCCGTCGGGATGCTCGTCGGTGCCGAGTTGATCAGGGGAGCGATGTAGGGCTCAGCCCAGGCTGGCCGGGCCACATACACATAGGCACCCATGCCGATCACGGCCACCACCAGCAGCGCTATCATCCAGCTGATAACAGCCGCGATGCCGGCCAGCAGGCCGCCCCGCCGCTGGGCGGGCTGCTGCGCCGTTGGTGCATGGACGGGCGGGCGCTGCGGCGGCGCTGGCCTCGGCGGGGGCGCTGGGCGGGCCGGGGATGGTCTGGCCGGCCTGGTCGCCGGGGTCGGCGGAGCGGCAGTCCCCGCCATCGCCGGTGCTCCGGCCATCTGGGCCGCTGCCGCAGCCGGCAGTTGCACCGTCGGCTGGGCCACCCGCACCTGGGCTGGGCGACGCGCTCGCTCCGGGCGCAGCGCATCCCAGAACTGATTCATCGTCGCGAAGCGATCCTGCGGCACCTTCTGGAGCGCCCGCTGTAGCGCCTCGCTCGTGCGCTTCGAGACGCTGGTGTTCACGCTGTTCGCCGCCGGGAAGTCGAAGGGCATCTGCTCCGTCGGGTCGCGGCCCGTCAGCAGGTGGTGCAGCGTCGCCCCCAGCGCGTAAATATCGGATGCGGGCGTGGCCAGACCCTGGTACTGCTCGGGCGGGGCGTAGCCCGGTGTGCCGATCTGCGTGCCGCGCTCGGTGGGCTTGAACAGCTTGGTGATGCCAAAATCCACCAGCTTCACACCCCCCGACGCAGCCTCGATCATCACATTCGAGGGCTTCATATCACGGTAGATCAGCCCCTTGCCGTGGAGGTACACCAGCACATCGCAGATCTGGTCGGCGTACTGTAGCACCTGATCCTCGGGCAGCAGGCCGCGCTCATCGACGATCTGCTCCAGATCCTTACCGCGCACAAAGTCCATCGTCAGGTAATGGCGGTTATCATCATCAAAATGGCTGTAGACGCGCGGGATGCGCGGGTGGCTCAGGCTCTGAAGCAGCTTCGCCTCGGCATTGAAGCGCTCGATTGCCTCAATGCTCTCCTTAGGGTCGGTGAACTTATCCAGCATCTGCTTGATCGCGAAGACCTGTCCGCCCTCGTCAATGCCCTCAAAGACCGCGCCCTGACCACCCTGCTTAATCACGCGCGTGATCACATAGCGCCGGTCATCGGTCGGCTTATCGTTATTGAGCACAATATCGCTACCGCAGTGCTGGCAGAAGCGGGCGCGGCGCAGATTCGATTTATAGCAATGTGGGCAGAGGATCTGATTGACCTCAGCCATAACGCTCCATATAGGCTTGGCAAGGGCAATAGGGGCACCTGCTGTTCGGGAACGCGTTGTCATCGTGCCGCCTCCAGGGTAGCATAGGCGGCACATCCCGGCAAGGGCAGCCGCACACCCTATCTACGCCTAGCGCGGCCATTTTGTTGCATATGCCCAACCCCCAACCCCCAACCCCCAACCCCTAACTCCTAACCCAACCCCCGACTCCTGACTCCTGACTCCCGACTCCTGACTCCCGACTCCCGACTCCTGACTCCTGACTCCCAACTACGACCAGTCCTTCATCCGGTAGCCCAGCCACCCCATCGCCGATATGTCATCCCGCCAGTTTTCGCGAACCTTCACCCACAGCTCAAGGAAGACCGTCTGCCCGAGCATCTGCTCAATGTCGCGTCGGGCCGCGCTGCCGATCCGCTTGAGCATCACGCCGCCCGCACCGATCAGGATGCCCTTCTGGCTCATCTTCTCGACATTGATCGACATACGGATGTAGGTTGCCGCATCCTTCTGCTCCCACTCGTCCACCTCGACGGCCACGGCGTGCGGCACCTCTTGCTGGATGAAGTAGAGCACCTTCTCGCGCACCAGCTCGCCTGCCAGCTGCTGCTCGGTCTGGTCTGTCACCTGCTCGGTCGGGTAGAGTGCCGCGCCGCGAGGCAGCCGGGCCACGATCTCATCGAGCAGAACGCTCAGACCCTGGCCGCGCCGCGCCGAGATCGCCAGCTCCATCGCCCAGCGCCCCATGTCGCGGTACTCCTCCATGTAGGTCTCGCCCCGGCGCGGCGGCACGTCCACCTTGTTGAGCAGCAGCAGCTTATGCCCGCGCGCACGCTGTACCTGCTCGGCGATCTTCCGGTCGAGCTGGCTGGGCGGCTGGCTCATATCCACCATAAAGCAGATCACGTCGGCACCCGGCAGGCTGCGCTCGGCCAGATCCACCATGAACTTCCCCATCTTATGGCTCGGCTGGTGGATCCCCGGCGTGTCGATAAACACCACCTGCGTGTCCGGTCGGCTCAGGATGCCGCGCACCGGCACCCGCGTCGTCTGCGCCCGTGGCGAGACAATCGTCACCTTCTGGCCGAGCAGCGTGTTCAGCAGCGTGCTCTTGCCGACATTCGGCTTGCCGACAATAGCCACGAAGCCGCTTTTGATCGAGGTTGGGGGTTGGGGGTTAGGGGTTGGGAGTCGGGAGTCGGGAGTCGGGAGTCGGGAGTTGGAATCATCTGCTGAGTATTCCTGCTCTGTCTCTCTACCTTCATCTTCATTCCCCGACTCCTGACCCCCGACTCCTGACTCCGGCGTAAACACCACCGGCCCCTCGCCTGCCTGGGGTGCCTCGTCCAGCGACACCATCGCTGGTGCCAGGCGAGCCATGCGCTCGGGGGTCAGCAGCTCTGCTGGCGGGGCAAGCTCCACCCCCAGGATGTGCTCGTCCTCGTCCAGGTCGAGGATCGCAGTCTGCTCTAGTCGCTCGGCGTGGTGCGCTGTGGTGCCGGGGATCAGGATGGAGAGGAATCCTGTCTCCATATCCAGCCGGCCGAACTCATCATCGAGGGCCAGCTCCAGCTGATCCAGCGTGATCTCATCGTCCAGGTCGAGGCGCAGGCCCACCACCTGACCCGCGTCGTCGAGCAGCAGGCTGGCCGGGTACTCCAGGGTGTAGACCGCCTGGCCCGCCTCCAGCTCGGTGAAGTAGGTGTACAGCGTGCCCGCCTCAGGATCGTGTGAAAATTGCAGCATAGTCTTTCTATAATAGCAATACCGCAGAAGTAACGCTGTGAGGCGTCCTGTCATTCTGAGCGAAGCGAAGAATCCCGGCCGGGACCCTTCGCTTCGCTCAGGGTGACAGCGTTACTTATGCTCTATTGCCTATAATAGTATGTGGGCGCACTCGCGCCCCAGAATCAGTGCCTCAGTATTCTCAGTGCCTCAGTGCCTCAGTGCCTCAGTGCCTCAGTGCCTCAGTGTTCTTTGGCTGGGACGCCGACTTGGCCAACTTCTCCTGCTCCCTGGTTGTCGGAGACGAAGAGGGTGGCTCCAGCTGGTCGGTCATCTTGCGGTAGAGGTAGCTCAGCAGGATGCGCACCACCGCCGCCACCGGGATCGAGATAAAGAGCCCGAAGGCCCCGCCGAGGGCGCCGCCGGCCAGGATGGCGAAGATCACCACCGCCGGGTGCAGGCGCACCAGCGGCCCCATAATATTCGGGATGATGAAATGATCTTCGATCTGACGTAGCGAAAAGTAGATAATGCCGACCACGGCGGCCAGGCCGAGGCCCGAGAGGCCGAATGGGATGTTGGTCTGGAAGAGCGTGGCGGTGATCGCGATCCCAGCCGCCGACCAGGGGCCGATGATCGGCAGGATCTCCAGCGTGCCAGAGGCCACTGCGATCACCAGCGCGTAGGGAACCTGGAGGATCGAGAGCGGGATGTAGAGCAGCACCGACATAATCACGATCAGCAGGAGCTGGCCGCGAATATAGGCGCTAAACACCGCATCGATCTGCGTGCCCAGGCTTCCGATCTCTTCGCGGTAGGGTGCCGGAATGAGGTTCGCCGACCAGAGCTTCAGCTGCTTGGCCTCAAGCAGCAGGTAGAAGGTGATGATCAGATACACCAGGATGTAGATCACGGTCTCTAGGGCCGAGAAGACCAGCCTCGGCACATTGCCGCTCATCCAGGTGCCCATATCACGCACGACGCTGATCAGCTGATCTTCGAGGGGCGCGAGGTCGATCACAAAGCCGCCCAGCTCGATCTGCTCGCGGCCCTCGAAGAAGCTGCGGATCTCATTCACCAGCTGCGGCGCGGCGCGGGCCATATCGCTCGTCTGTTCCACAATAATCGGCCAGATCCAGATGAACAGGCCGTAGAACAGCAGAAAGGCCAAGACGTACAATACCACGATCCAGATCGCCCGGCCCATCCCCGTGCGCCGCTGGAGCCAAGTTACCAGCGGGTTGAACAGATACGCGGTGATGATCGCCCCGATGAAGGGCGGCAGCACGTGCCTGATATGCTGAAAGAACAGGATGGTCAAGGCGATAATAATCGCCGCCGTGATCAGTTTATAGTGTGCCGAGAAGCGAATCGGCTTTGAACCCTGCGACATAGTCGCTCCTCTATAGCGGCGGGCAGAATCATTGAGCCTGTCGTAGCAAGGTGCGCGCGCAGCGAGCCACCAGTTTCAGTGCCTCAGTGGCTCAAGTATTCTGCTCAGTGCTCTAATGGGGCGTCATTGATCAAAAGAGACGATAAAATAGCATGCCCCGACCACCGCGCGTCGAGTCATGCCTTGTATTATACCGCGTTCAGTTGTGTCTGGCTGTTACATATCAGAAGATGCCCGCCGCAGCGGGATGTCGGCCTTCAGATGGTCATTTGCCTCGCCGCGCATCAGTGTCACCTCGATCTGATCAGGATCGACCGACGGCAGGTAGCGCGCCAACACCTCGGCGATATCGAGCTTCATCTGCTCCTTCATCTCCGGCGTGAGCTTATAGCGGTCGTCCACGAGCACTGTCGCCAGGCGCTCCTTTGCCACCTGGGCGCTGCGGTCGCGCCGCCGACCGAACATCGAGTCGAAGAAGCCCACTGCAATACCTTTCCGCTACGAGCGTCGCCGGCCGATCATCCCAAACAGCCACTCAAGCACACCCTGCTGATCGGTGATCGCCATAAACGGCACATCCTCGCCGCCGAGGCGCCGCGCAACATTGAGGAAGGCCCGCCCGGCGAGCGAACCCTGGTCGTAGACCACCGCCTCGCCGCGGTTGGTCGAGGTGACGATCGCCTCGTCGTCGGGGACGATCCCGATCAGGTTGATCGCCAGCAGCTCTAGCACATCCTCGACCGAGAGCATCTCGCCCCGGCTCACCAGCCTCGGCTTGATCCGGTTGACGATTAGGTGCGGCGGCCCCTTCTCGGCCGCCTCAACCAGGCCGACGATCCGGTCAGCGTCGCGCACCGCCGAGACCTCAGGGGTGGTCACGATCACCACCTCGTCGGCACCGGCGATCGCGTTGCGGAAGCCGCCCTCAATGCCGGCAGGGCTATCGATCAGCACGAAGTCGAACTCCTGGCGCAGCTGGTTTGTCAGCTCAATCATCTGCTGCGGGCTGACCGCATCCTTGTCGCGGGTCTGTGCGGCGGGCATCAGGCAGAGCTCCGGCAGTCGCTTATCCTTGATCAGCGCCTGGCGCAGCCTGGCCCGGCCCTCCACCACATCCACCAGGTCGTAGACGATCCGGTTCTCCAGCCCCATCACCACATCGAGGTTGCGCAGCCCAATGTCGGCATCGATCACCGCCACCTTCGCCCCCTGCATGGCCAGGGCCGTCCCGAGGTTGGCGGTGGTGGTGGTCTTGCCGACGCCACCCTTGCCCGATGTGATCGTGATGACACGCGCCATCCTCTATCCCCTTTTCGGCCCTTCCCAAGGCTCGACGACAATTTGACCATCCTCGATCCGCGCTGTCTCCGGGCCAAGCTTCCCGGCGCCCTCAGGTGCCCGCGTGATCTGCTCGGCGATCCGCAGCTGCGTCGGCCGCAGCTCTAGGGCGCACACGACCGCCTCCACATTGCCCAGGGCACCGGCGTGTACGAGGCCACGCAGCCTACCCCAGACGACCACGCTGCCGCCGGCGATTAGCTCGCCCCCGGGGTTAACATCGCCGATCAGGGTGATGTGCCCGTGGTGGCGCAGCACCTGCCCCGAGCGCACTGTGCGCGTCACCAGCATCCCGTCGCTCTCGCTGGCCTGTACCGGGCCGGTGGGCTCCGCGTAGCGCGGCAGTGGCCTCGCCACCACCCCCGATGCGCGGGCGGCGCTCCGGCTCTCGCGGGCCGTCGCGCCCAGAGCCTCGATCTGCACGCCATGGTGCTGGATCAGGTCAAGCAGGGTGGACATCTGCGCGTCATTTATCGCACGGTCGCCAATCTCCAGGGTCAGCCGCGCCCCAGCGAAGAAGCCGCTGTTCTGTGTAATCTGCTGCTTCAGGGCCTCGATGAGCACCTGCCAGTCAGCCGTATCGTCGAGACGGAGCCGAAGCCCCTCGCGACCCCCTTTGATGCTGATCAGGTCGCTCATTAATCCTGTGCCCATTTTGAACGAGTGATGTTTGCTAATTATAGCATAGGGAGGGCGAATTGCACGTTTTGTCACGCACGATTTGGCTTACACTCTGAATCAATTGCAGATTACAGATGGTAGATTGTAGTTGGCAATCTACACATCTGCAACCCGCAATCGCCCCTACGGCATACCGACAATCGCCGGCGGCGCGGGTGCGGGCGTGGGCTCGGGGTCGGGCGGCATCACCGGGCAGATCCGTGGCTGATCGGTCGGCGGTGTCACCTTGAAGAATGCCTGCATGATCTGTGTTGCGGCGGGCACGGCGATGGTCGAAGATCCGTCGCCCAGATCTCCCGTGCCCTCAAACAGCACCGCCACCACAATCTGGGGGTTGTCATAGGGCGCGAAGCCTACAAACCACGAGTGGCTCTGCCGCTTGCCGTCGGGCGTGAGGATCGGCCCGAACTCGGCCGTCCCCGTCTTCCCGGCGATGCTCAGGCCCGAGCACTCATCCCGCGCAGCGATGTTCAGCCCCTCAGTCACCGACTGGCGCATGCCCTCGCGGATCACCGCGAGGTATTCCGGGTTCACCGGTGCCTTCGAGCGTACCTCTGGGCTGATGGTACTAATCGGATTGCCGTCGCTGTTGGTAATCTCACGTACCACATGTGGCCTGTAGACGGTGCCGTCGGTTGCAACCGCGCCCGCTGCGGCCGCCAGTTGAAGCGGCGTTACCTGCAGGTAGCCCTGCCCAATCGCTGTGTTGTAGGTGTCGCCAGTCGTCCAGCTCTCGCGCAGTGTCTGGGCCTTCCAGGTTTTCGTGGGCACCAGGCCGGGCGCCTCGCCTGCGATATCTACGCCCATCAATCGGCCCAGGTTAAACCACGAGAGCCCCTCAACCAGCCGGTCGATGCCGAGCCCCTCGGTGCGGAATGCCTTATCGTCAATATTAATGACCTGGTCGTTGCCACCGGCCACCGAGGCGAAGAAGACATTTGAGGAGAGCCGCAGGGCGTCGATAACCGTCAGCTCACCGTTGTCGCGGTTACGCACCGAGTTCGGCAGTATGAACTCGATCCCGCTGCGCTCAATGAGCCGGAGCAGTCCGGGGTCACGCAGCTTTGTCTCTGGGGTGATCACGCCATCCTGGAGGGCTGCCGATCCAACAAACTGCTTGAGCGTTGAGCCGGGCGGGTACTGCCCGGCGATCGCCCGGTCGAGCAGCGGCGCCGTCAGCGGATCTTCGGGGGTGAGGAGCGCCTGAAGCTCATCGACCCGCGTGCGGTCTACCCAAACATTATTGTCGTAGTCGGGCACGCTCACGATCGCGAGGATCCGGCCATCCCGTGGGTCGATGGCTACGGCGATGCCGTTGGTGATCGGCCGATAGTCGCGCTTGTATGTCTCTTTCACATTCTGGCGTCGCCGCTCGCCCTCGGCGATCCAGCGCTTGACGATCTGCTCAACCTCGGCCTGGAAACCAACGTCGATTGTCAGCACCAGGTTGTCGCCGTTCTGTACCGGGCGCAGAGTGCTCGTGGGGCTAGCCGGGCGCTCCAGCGCGTCAACCAGCAGGGTCTCGATCCCCGCATTGCCGCGCAGCTGCGTTTCGTACGATGCCTCTAGGCCATCCTTGCCGATGCGGTCGTCGCCCTGGTAGGGCGACTGCCCGATGCCGCCTGGGTCGATCTGCTTGTGGATCAGCCCGCACCTGCCCGCATGGCTGATCACATTGTTTAGGCTTGTGAGCCAGGAGCTGGCCGGGTTCTCTGCCACCAGCTCGCACTCGCTGATTCGGCCAATGTAGCCCAGAGTGTGTGAGAGCGAGGGTACCGCGCCGCTCTGCGGGTAGCGTCGCTGGTAGCCCTCCACCACCAGCACGCCCGGCATGTAGTTGCTGTTCTCGCGGATCACCAGGGCCAGCTCCGGTGAGATATCTTCCTTGACGATCAGTGTCTCGTAGCGCCGGATGTCTTGCCGCTCGATCTGCTTCTCGATTGGATTATTCAGGCTCAGCACATCGCTATAGGTGCGGGCAACGGTTAGTGCGCGCAAGGTATCATCCGGGGCGACAGTGACTGTCAGCGGTGCGTTGGCAGTGATAGTGGGCAGCGGGGCGATTCCGCTCAGATCGTCCCGCAGGCCGGGCCGTATATTGAGGGCTCCGGTGGGCGAGAGCGTCAGGGTGCTGCTGATCTCAGCGATCTGGCTGATCCGGGCCAGCACCAGATCGCGCCGCTCCGGCTCATCGCTGCGTGAGGGCAGCCGACCGGGGACGATGGCGATATTGTAGATCGGCACACTCTCGGCGAGCAGCGTCTTCCCGTCGGCGGCGAAGATTTCGCCCCGCCGGGGCGGCACGGTGAGGTAGCGCCGCGTTGTCGTCTCGGGCGTCTCGCCGAAGCGCTGTTGATCGCCGGTAAGAATCTGAAGCTCGTAGAGCCTTCCTACGAGTACCGCAACCATCAGGAGCAGTGCTGCTCGCAGCACAATCAATCGTGGCATCTGGTGCCAACCTTCCCGGAAGCTATCTACAGCTGCCTGCGCAGCATCCAGCGTAGCACAAAAAAAGTCGGCAGGGTGAGGATGAGGGCGATAAGCATATCGGGGAGAAGTGCCACGCGCGCAGTGCTCTCCCAGCTGATCGGGCCGGGCTGGAGCATAAGTGCCAGCACCAGTTCGTAGATCAGGCTGGACACCAGCATTGCCGCTAGCGGCAGCAGCGGCCCCTCGATTCGCAGGCGGCGGGCGGCGGCGGCGACGGTGACGGCGGCCAGCAAGATGGCGAGGGCGTGGCTGCCGAGGGGCGTCGCCGCGAGGATGTCGAGGGACAGCCCGCCATACAGCGCCCAGCGTAGCCCGCGCATCACCCCGTTATCGGGGAAGGCCGACCCGACCCCGATCAGAGTCCGGCAGATCGCGAGCACGGGTATCAGCGGAGCGCTAAACCCCAGCGGCATTGACAGGAGCGTCACCTGCACCAGGGCGATCACGCCGATGGCTAGGGCGAGCCCGATCTCGCGCGCGAGGAGCTCCTCTAGGCGTCTTGGCTGAGTATCACCCAAACGTAGCGCACCTGATCGGGGTCGACGAAGGGCCGCAGATCGGCCGATTGCTCCTGCCCGCTAACGGTGATCGTATCCACCGAGCCAATTGGAATATTTGCCGGGACAGCTGCCAGGTCGAGGGCGACGTGGAGCGAGCCGGTGAGCCCCGCGCTCACCACCGAGTCGCCTCGTGCGAGCAGGGTGCTTCGGTCGATCTGGCTGAGGCTAAGGCGAGATCCGCGCTGCCATTGGCCCTGGGCCAGCCCAAGGTTCGCGACCGTACCGTGGATCACGCGGGCGCTGATCTGGCTGCTGACATCGGTGATAAGCAGCACCTCTGCGGTGTGAATGCCAGCCGACTCGATGACCCCCACCAGTGCGGCGGGGCCACCGGGGTCCTGGCCGATCACCGCCATGCCCGTTGTCACGCCATCGGCGGAGCCACGGGCGATGATCATCACCCGCCTGCCGGCATCGGGCGGGCGCACCGTCACCTCAGCGCCAAGCAGACGCCAGGGCTGATCGCGCTGGATCTGGAGCTGCTGGCGCAGGAACACATTCTCCACCCGATCCTGCTCCATCCGCAGGTTCTCAGCCTTCAGCTGGCTGTTCTCTTGCTCCAGGCTCTGAATTCTCGCCCGAAGATCGTCCTCGCTGCGTGGTGCCGTCGCTAGGTCGCCTGCCGCATCGCGCATACCCGTGAGCAGCTGGGCGACCGGCGCGACGGCCTGTTGGGCGATCAGCCTGATGGGCGTGATCGTGCCCTGGAGGTCGAGAACGATCAGCACCACGGCGACCAGACACAGCACAACGGCTAACACAAACGGCCGGCCCGAGGCCGGCGTGTTTGTGCGCTCGCGGCGCAACTTCATGGGTCTGTCGTCGAGGTAGTCGCGCATACCGCCCTAGGTAAGGGCGCGTAGGGACACAGCGCGCTGTGTCCCTACGCGCCCTTACAACTTCGCCCGCCGGCTGCTCTGAGTGCGGGTGAGGATATCCTGGTAGATCTTATTCTCAAAGTTCTCAACCATCTTGCCGGCACCGCGCGCCACACAAGAGAGCGGGTCCTCCGCGATGTGGACAGGCATACGTGTCTCGGCGGCGATGCGCTTGTCGAGGCCGTGGAGTAGCGAGCCGCCGCCTGCCAGCGTGATCCCGTGCTCCATCACATCGGCCACCAGCTCTGGCGGGGTCTCCTCAAGAGCTGCGCGCACCTCGGCGACGATCGCGTTGATCGGGCCGATGATGCCCTCGCGGATCTCGACGCTGCTCACCTCCACCGCCTTAGGCAGGCCGGTGAGGAGATCGCGCCCGCGCAGCACCACCTTGATCTCCTCGTCGAGGGGGTAGGCCGATCCAGCGGCGATCTTAGCCTTCTCGGCCATGCGCTCGCCGATCAGCAAGTTATACTCGCGGCGGGCGAACTGGATGATCGCCTCGTCGATCTCGTCGCCAGCGGTACGGATCGAGTGGTTGATCACGATCCCGCCGAGCGAGATTACCGCCACCTCTGTCGTTCCGCCGCCGATATCGACGATCATCGAGCCCATGGGCTCCTCAACTGGCAGCCCGGCACCGATCGCCGCCGCCATCGGCTCCTCGACGATATATGCCTCGCGGGCCTTCGCGTTCAGGGTCGCGTCGCGGGCCGCGCGCTTCTCGACCTCGGTCACCCCCGAGGGCACGCCGACCACCACCCTGGGCCGTGGGTCCATGAGGCGCACCGACGAGTAGGTGTGGGCCTTCTTAATGAAGTAGGCCAGCATCTTCTCGACGACATCGAAGTCGGCGATCACGCCATCTTTGAGCGGGCGCACCGCGATGATATTTGCCGGCGTCTTGCCGACCATCGCCTTCGCCTCGGCCCCAACTGCGTGTACTTGCTTTGTCTTCCGGTCGATGGCTACAACAGACGGCTCGCTAATCACAATGCCTTTGCCGCGCACATAAACCAGGGTGTTGGCGGTGCCCAGGTCGATCCCGAGATCGCGGCTGAAGGCACCAAAAAGCGAGTTGATTGGGTTGAATCCCACGTAAATATACTCCAAGAGTGAAGATGTGTGTTTGTGTAGCGGGGCATTTGCCAACAACAGCATGATGTTCGGCATCAGATTATAGCATAGCTACCCCCGCCTATTGTGGCTTGCTCTGCTCCAGCGGCTGATAACAAACTGATACAGCTGATTTGACTTTTGCTAGGCTTTGTGCGACAATGGCGCGGTCGTAACCAGTAAGGCGACACTATTTCAACGCGTGGGCAAAGCCGTGTTAACGTCGGTTCCTGTCGGCATCATCTGGTATAAAAGCCACATCGAATCACGGCGCTGCTGCTAGTGCTTCTAGCTCATAACGAGCTGGAAGATTTTTATTGTTGTGAGCACGTCGGTACTGCGCCCAGTTTATCCATTTACCGCGATCGTCGGCCAAGAGCGGCTTAAGCGCGCGCTCATCCTCAACGCGGTCAACTCACGAGTTGGTGGCGTTCTCATCCGCGGTGAGAAGGGTACCGCCAAGTCGACGGCGGTGCGCGGCCTTGCCCGGCTCCTCCCCTCGATCACGGTCGTCACCGATTGCCCCTACAGCTGTACGCCAGATCGGCCCGCCGGTCTCTGCGTGAACTGTCAGGCGCGGCTTGCTGGTGCCGATTTGCCAACATTTGATCGGCCAACCCGCCTTGTTGAGTTGCCTGTTTCGGCCTCGGAGGATCGGGTCGTTGGCTCGCTTGATCTTGAGCACGCGATTACCGAGGGGCTGCGCCGCTTCGAGCCAGGCCTGCTCGCCCAGGTCAATCGCGGGCTGCTCTATGTTGACGAGGTCAACCTGCTCGATGACCATCTTGTCGATCTGCTGCTAGATGCCGCCGCTATGGGCGTAAACACGGTTGAGCGCGAGGGCGTCAGCATCTCGCATCCCTCACGCTTCATCCTGGTTGGCACAATGAACCCTGAGGAGGGCGAGCTTCGCCCGCAGCTGCTCGACCGCTTCGGCCTCGCGGTTGAGGTTGTCGGCTTGGCGGATGTGGCCTCGCGGGTGGCGGTGATTGAGCGACGCATGGCCTACGAGGCTGACCCGCAGAGCTTTATGGATCAGTGGCAGCGCAGCGAGAGCGAACTCGCCGAGCGGATCGCGGTCGCCCGCGACATGTTGCCTCGCGTGCGGATCGAGAGGCCTGATATGGCCGCTGTGGCCGGGCTCTGCCTTGAGCTTGGCGTCGATGGCCACCGCGCCGACCTGACCATCCTGGAGACGGCGCGAACCCATGCGGCCTGGAGCGGCCGAGTTACCTTGAGCGCCGAGGATATCCGCCTGGCTGCCGAGTTGTCGCTGCCCCATCGCATGCGCCGCCAGCCCTTTGCCGAGATCAAGGTGGACGAGCAGCGTATCGCTCAGATCCTTGAGCGTAGCGGCAAGCCCGCCGATGGTAGCTCGGGCGATGATGTAAAAAAAAAGTCTGAGCTAGGCGAGAAGGTGGATGCCGGTGAGAGCGGTGACGATAACGATAACAGCTCTGGCGGCGGCAACGTCACCCCTGTGGGCAGCGCTGGCACCAGTGAGGGCCAGCAGACCGGCGAGAAAAATACCGGCGGCAAGCAGATTGATGCCGACGATATCTTCCGCGCCCGTCGGCTTGAGAGCTCTGCTGATCGGAAGCAGCGCCGCTCGCCCGGCAAGCGCTCGCGCACGCGGACGACGCGCAAGCAGGGTCGCTATATTACTAGCCAGATTGTCCCACGGGTTACCGATCTGGCGCTTGATGCAACACTGCGTGAGGCCGCAATCTATCAGCGCAAACGCCGCGCCGAGTTGATGCACCAGCCCCATTCCCCGCATCGCCGCCGCCTCAAGGTGCTGATCACCCGCAGCGACCTGCGCCAGAAGGTGCGGGTGCGCCGCACGCGCAATGCGGTCTGCTTTGTAGTGGATGCAAGTTGGAGCATGGCCGCAGAGGAGCGTATGCAGGCCACCAAGGCTGCGGTCCTCTCGCTGCTGCGCGACGCCTACCAGCGCCGCGATCAGGTTGGCCTGGTGAGCTTTCAGCGCGACTACGCGCGTGTGCTGTTGCCACTTACAAACAGCGTCGAGCTGGCCCAGCGTCGGCTGCAGACGATGCCGACTGGCGGGAAGACGCCCCTCGCGCGCGGGATGCTTACCGCGTACGAGCTGCTAGACCGGGCGCGACGCCAGGATGACGAGATTGTTCCGCTGATGGTGCTGCTGACCGATGGACAGGCGAATGTCGCCATCGGTAACGCACCGCCGCAGCAAGAAGCTTACGCCATCGCCGATCTGATCGCCTCGCGCGATATTCGCGCCATTGTGATCGATACCGAGCACCCGAACTTCGAGCGGGGGCTGTCACGGCGGCTGTCTGAGCACCTGAAGGGGCGTTATTATCGGCTCGAGGATCTGCACGACGATGGCCTGGTGCAGGCTGTCCGACGGCAGATGCAGATGTCATAGGAAATAGCAGGTTTGTCCATCAACGTAGGAGGGATCCAGGAGATGACCGATCAGGTACGTAGGGAAGAAGTCGCTGAGAGCGAGCTGCTTGACACGCTGCTCGACGCAGCTGACGCTCCGGCGGCTCAGGCCGATGCCACCACGCCGGAGCCCGCGGCGGGGGAGGCTACGGCACAGCCTACCCCTGAAACTGAGGCTCAGGCACCCGCTGTGCAGGCGGAGCCGGAGGCGTCGGACGCTTCGGAGGCTGTTGCCGAGGCGGAAGGGGATGGGACTGATGCTCCGGAGGTCGCCACTGAGGAGGCCACCGCTGGGGAGGCGAGCGACGAGGGCGCTAGCTTTACGCCGGTTGCAGAGGATGGGGGGCGCCCGCGCCGCCTGAAGGATCTGGAGTCCGGTATGGATCTGGAGGGGCGGGTCACGTCGATCGCCCTCTATGGAATCTTCGTCGATGTTGGCGTTGGCCGCGATGGCCTTGTCCATATCTCGGAGATGAGCGACACGCGCATCGATACGCCGTCCGACCTGGTGCAGATCGGCGATACGGTGAAGGTGCGGGTGAAGAGCATCGACCCTGATGCGCGTCGGATCAGCCTGACGATGCGCTCGCAGGAGCGCAGCGAGGGCAGCCGTAGCCGCGGCCGGCCTAAGCGCGCCGAGGTTGATAAGGACAAGATGACGTCGCTCAGGGTTGGCGATGTGGTCGAGGGGACGATTACCGGATTTGCGCCCTTCGGTGCCTTCGCCGACATCGGCGTTGGTAAGGATGGCCTTATCCATGTCTCCGAGCTGGCTGAGGGCCGGGTTGAGAAGCCTGAGGATGCGGTCAAGGTCGGCGAGCAGTTCAACTTCAAGATCCTGGAGATCGATCCTGAGGGCACCCGGATCAGCCTGAGCCTGCGCCGCGCAATGCGCACCCAGCGCATGCAGGGTCTGGAGCCCGGCCAGGTGCTTGATGGTACGGTGAGCGGCCTGGCCCCCTTCGGCGCCTTCGTCGATATCGGCGTTGGTCGCGACGGCCTGGTGCATATCTCGGCACTCTCGTCGAGCCGCGTTGGTAAGGTCGAGGACGTGGTGAAGGTCGGCGATAAGGTCACCGTGAGGGTGCTTGAAGTCGATCAACAGAGCAAGCGGATCAGCCTGACCATGCGACTTGATGATTCGGAGCCGACCACGAGCTACGATGATGAGCCGCAGACCCAGGTGATCCCGCGCACCGGCCCAGGCGCCGCCCCGCGCTTCGCCGCCGCCGCCGCCGCCGCCCGTGAGGGCCGCAATGATCGTGGCGACCGTGGTCGGGATCGCCGCCGCTCGTCCTCTCAGCCTTCTGTCCCCGAGACGTACAGCACCGAGGATGATGCCGAGGAGTTTGTGGGTGATGCGACCCTCGCTGATCTGCTGAGCAAGTACGGCAGCCCCTCAAACAGTCGGCGTGATCGCAAGAAGGATCGCGTCGAGGTGGAAGAGGTGGAAGAGGCAGAGGGTACTGACAGTCGTCAGCGCGATGCGATCCGGCGCACGCTGCAGCAGGTTGGACGCGACGAGTAGTTCGAGTCTTTAAGGGGGCGCGTATCCCTTTGTCTGTGATGGGGGTGGCATGGCCGCCCCCATCACCTATTTCTTGTGTGGTGCCTGGTGGGTGCCTCCTGTGGGGGAGCTATCACAAGCTCCTGCGTATGATAATTTGACACTGTCGTGGCGCGACAGGTATAATGGTGCGAGTTTGCCCACGAAGTTAGTGCGCGTCTTGATGCGCGTAGAGGAGCATATAGATGCCGAAGCGAACATGGCAGCCGAAGCGTATCCCACGTCGCCGTAAGCACGGCTTCCTGTCTCGGATGGAGACGAAGGACGGGCGTGAGGTGCTGCGCCGTCGTCGCATGAAAGGTCGCTGGAAGTTGTCGGTGAGTGATGAGCGCCGTGGCGTGCGCGGTGGTCATCGCTAATATGGTACGATGCCGGGGTGCAGTGCGTGAGAACAATCCGTTGTTCTATCTCTTCTGCACCCTGTCCTTGATCGGTACCTTATGAAGCGCGCCTATCGCTTGCGTCGGCCCGACCAATTTCGGCGCGCTCGGCGCGAGGGACGTACGTTCTCTTCCCCGCTTCTGCTGCTCAATGTTGTCGCTGGCCGCCGCAGGCGCACACGCTGTGGGTTTGTTGTCGGGAAGCAGATCGGCATTGCAGTGCGGCGTAATCGCGCAAAACGGCGCGTTCGCGAGGCGGTGCGGCTCGCCCTTCCTCATCTTACCCCTGGCTATGATCTGGTCTTTGTTGTCCGTAGTGCAGCTGTGATCGATACTCCATTTGTGGCGCTCCAGGATGTTATAGAAGAGCTGTTGCGCCGGGCTCAGATCTGGCGGCCGGTTCCGCTATTAGGTTCATCGATATTATCCACAGGGGAGCGGGCACATCCCCACGATAAGCACTAGAGGCTCTTAACTATGGGTGGAATCTGGGGCGCATTTGTTGGCCTGCTTGAGCAGACCTTGCTCTGGTTCAGCACGACGACTGGGAGCGTCGGCTTTGGCATCATCATCTTCACGATCTGTGCCCGGCTGATCATCCTGCCGCTGACGCTTACCTCCCTGCGATCGAGCCGGAAGATGCAGCAGATCCAGCCGCTGATCAAGGAGTTGCAGCGTAAGCACGGCAAAGATCAGCAGAAACTTCAGGAAGAGACACTCAAGCTCTACCGTGAGTATAAGATCAACCCGGTTGGCGGTTGTCTGCCGGTATTGCTCCAGTTGCCGATCTTCTTCGGCGTGTACCAGGCGGTCTACCACCTGATGGTTGCTGAGCAGCGGGTGAACTTGAGTGCCGGCGCGAAGGCCGCCCTCGAAAATCAGAGTGTCGCTGCGCTGTTCGACAGTAACCATCTTTTCCTCGGCCTGTTCGACCTTGGGAAGACAGCCTTTGGCCCGGGCGGGCTCGGGTTCGCTGCGCCCATCTACCTCGTGCTGCCGGTGCTCTCGATCCTGCTCCAGCTGATGCAGACGACGATGGCCACCCCGCGCACCCAGGACCCGCAGCAGAAGGCGATGACCCAGGCGATGATGTTTATGCCGCTGGTCTTTGGCTATATCGCCTTTACCTTCCCCTCTGGCGCCGTGCTCTACTGGGTGGTGAGTAGCCTCGTCGGTGTCGTGCAGCAGTACTTTACTTCGGGCTGGGGTTCGCTGGCGAACTACCTGAAGTTTCTCCCTCCCGATAGCGGCCCAGCTGGGCTCGCCTCACTTACGCCGGTGGTTGCTGCCCCCGCTGGCCCCGGTGAATCTGGCTCCTCGCTCAGCGCCGCTGCGCAGCGCGCCGACTTCTGGTCGGTGATGCGCCCGCTAACGGAGACAGAGTCTTCCGCACAGGCCGAACCTGATGCGACTGAAGATGCGATTGATGAGGCTCGTACGCAGGGGCGCCTGCCGGATAATCCGCGCCGACCTCGGCGGCGGCGCTAGGTACCTCACGATGGCAGTAATTGTGTTCGAGAGTATACGGCCTCTCCCCACCTCTCCTGGTTGCAGGGTTAGGATCAGCCTGGATCTGCCCTCCGAATCTTTGTTGGAGAGTGTGACTCAGAATCGAGGAGCGATATGAAGAGCATCGAGATCAGCGCGCGCACGGTCGCAGAGGCCGTTGAGCTCGCACTCGCGCAGCTCGGTAAGGATCGCGACGAAGTTGCTATCGAAGTGCTGGATTCCGGCGAATCGGGCGATGAGGCGCTGGTTCGCGTGACGGTTGTGGACGATGATGAGGATGATGGCGCGCCTGCGAAGCCGATACCCGCGCCGCTCGATGATGCTCAGGATTCTGATGATGTTGGCGTTATCGCTCGCAAGATCCTTGAGGATCTTCTTGAGCGTATGGATATTCACGCCTATGTGACGGCTGTGATTACTCGTGTGCCTGGACAGAAGGGCGGTATCGAGGAGACGGTGACTTTGCATGTCGAGGGTGCCGATGAGGAGGCGATGGGCCTGCTGATTGGTCGGCGTGGTGAGACGCTCCGCTCTCTCCAGTTCCTCCTGAACTTGCTGGTGAGCCGTAAGGTGCAGAAGTGGCCCCAGGTGGTCGTCGATGTTGGCAACTACCGCCAGCGCCGCCAGGAGTCCCTGGAGGGCCTCGCCCGGCGGATGGCTGAGCGGGTTCACCAGACGGGCCGCCCGATCATGCTTGAGCCGATGGCTGCATACGAGCGCCGTATTGTGCATCTCGCGCTGCGTGAGGATAAGACTATCTACACCGAGAGCTCTGGCGAGGGTGAGAATCGCAAGATCGTGATCTACCCCGCAAAGTAGCGCTGTTCTTTGCGTGTTGGCAGGAGGCTGGGTTCGCCCAGCCTCCTCTTGATTCTGTGGGTGGCGTATGGCCCCAGCGTACCTCGTTATTGGCGACCTGACCAGCGACCTGCTGCCCGAGGGCGGCAGCGCCCCTGGTGGCACGGCGCTCTACGCCGCGATTACGGCCAGTCGGCTTGGTGCCCGTGCGGCGGTGCTCTCTGCTGGTACCTCTGGGTTTCTGCCCGCCCTGCCTACAGATGTGCAGGTCTCGCTTGTGCCCTCGAAGTTCCAGTCGACATTTGAGAATCGCTACACGTCCCACGGTCGTGTGCAGATCCTGCACGCGCTCGGCGCTCGGCTGTGCGCCGATGACGTGCCGCAGGCGTGGCGCTCCGCGCCCGTGGTGCATCTCGGCCCACTGACCGGCGAGTTCGGCCTTGATCTCGCCGCTGCCTTCCCCGATGCCCTTGTCGGTGTTACGCCGCAGGGCTGGATGCGCAGCTGGGATCTGCCGCTGCCCTCGCCCATCCGGCGCGTGGCGTGGCGGCCCGATCCCGCCCAGCTACGCCATGTCGATGTATTGGTGCTGAGCATTGAGGATGTGGGCGGTGATGAGGCTTTGGCGGCGAGCTACGCGCAGCACTGTCGCCTCGTTGCCGTGACGCGGGGGGCGCGCGGTTCAACCCTCTATATTGGCGGTGAGCCGCACGAGATCGGCGGCTTCCCGGCGGAGGAGCGTGACCCAACTGGTTCCGGGGATGTGTTTGCGGCGTCTCTTATGCTACGCCTGCACGAGACTGGTGCCCCGCTCACGGCCGCCGCCTTCGCCAGCGCTGTCGCTGCCTGTGCAGTAGAGGGGCCGGGTGCTGCGGCAGTGCCTAGCCGCGCCGAGGTGATGGCCCGTATGGCTGCGCGCACCACGTTGTAGCTGCTCGTCAGACTGCGAGATTCTGCTCGGTGAGCAGGATGATCTCGCTGGCGATCACTTCGGTGGTTGATCGCTGGTGCCCGTCGGCCTCGGCCCACTGGCGTGTCTTGAGTCGGCCTTCAATATAGATGTGGGTTCCCTTGGCCAGTGATCGCTGGCAGAGATCGGCGAGCTGATCCCAGGCGACGACGTAGAACCACTCGGTCTCTTCGTGCGCCACTCCAGCAGATGAACGCCAGGATCGGTTGGTGGCAATCCGGAATGTAGAGATCGCGCTGCCGTGGGCTGTGCGGCGGAGTGTTGGGTCGGCGCCAAGGCGCCCCGTCAGCTGCACCTTGTTTAGATCTCGCGCCATGTCTCACCTGTGGTTTAATCAGCACATTTGATCGTAATCAGTGTAAGAGATACCACAGGAGTTGTCAAGCGGGCGCGTCGGCGCTTCAGCTGTCATCACCGACCGGATCGTCGCCGTCATTCCAGCGGTAGCCGATCCCCCGCACCGACAGAATGTACAGGGGCTGTTGCGGGTTTGGCTCAAGCTTTCGGCGCAGCCGCACAATATGCGGGCGCATAACGGCCCGAGCTTCATCCTCTTCCATCTGCCCGTGCTGGAATGCCTGGATCAGCTGGGTGCAGGGGATCACCGTCCCTGGCTGGCGTACCAGGGTGTGCAGAATTGCAAACTCGGTAGGCGTCAGGTCGATGGTCTGCCCGGCCATACGAACCATATGCTGCTGGACATCGATCATCAGGGGGCCGGTGCGTAGGGTGGCGTTGAGCGGTGCTGGCGCAGGTGCTCGCTCTGTGCCTATGCCTTCGTCTTCGACGAGCGCCTGGATCTGCTCGTACATGGTGCGAATACGCTCGCTCCGCTGCTGGCTGGCGCGGTGCTGATCAAGCACCTCTGACACGCGTGCCCTTAGGGTGTCCATGCTGATTGGCTTGAGCAGGTAATCCGCCGCATCATTTCGTACCGCCTCGATTGCGCTGGACATGGAGCCGTGCGCGGTTAAGATGATGATCGGGAGGTTGGGCCACCGGCTGCGGGCGGCGCGCATTACATCGACGCCATCCTCCTCGCCGAGCTGGAGATCAAGCAGCATAAGATGGGCGCTCGTCTCCTCCAGGACAGCGAGGGCTTCGGTGCCGTCTGCCGCCCGATGTACGCGGTAGCCGGCCTGGATTAGCGCATCCCCGAGCACCCGGCGCACCAGAGCCTCATCGTCGACCACTAAGATGCTAGATGATCCCATATGCCTTGTTTCTACTATCGTTCTCATGCGTTATCGGCCTCGGCAGGCTCGTGGCGCGGTCGCCATGGCCCGGCGTCGCTCCAGGGGAGCTGGATGGTGATGATGGTGCCCTGGCCGAGCTGGCTGGCAATCTCAATATGGCCCGTGTGCTGCTCGATGATCTGATGGCTTAGGTAGAGCCCTAGCCCCACCCCCTGGGCTTTCATCGAGTGGAACGGCTCAAAGATATGGGCGATCTGTTTGGCGCTCATGCCGCTGCCGGTGTCGCGGATGATCACCTGGCAGATCCGGTCGGTGGGCTTGCGCACGGTGCTGATATGGATCTCCCCACCCTGGCTCATCGCCTCTTGCGCGTTGAGCACGAGGTTTAAGAGAACCTGCCGCAGCGCGTCTGGCTGGCCACTGATCGGCGGTAGATTCGCGTCGAGCTGGAGGATCAAGCGCACTCGTGTGTGCTCAAGCTGGCGCTTGGTCAACTGACCGACCTGGCGGATCAGCTGGTTGAGATCGACTGGCTCCCAGACGATCTGCGGCGGTCGGTAGAGGTTACGCAGGCTCTCCATTGTGCGCGCCATGCGGTCAAGCTCACCCAATGCCAGATCAAGGTACTCGTGGCTTAGCGCGCTCAGCCCCGGATCAGCGCGGCAGAGATCAAGGCATCCGAGCGTGCTCTGAAGCGGGTTCCCCACCTCGTGGGCGACGCTGGCCGCGAGACGCCCCAGGCTGGTGAGTTGCTCGTGTACCAATAGCCGTCGCTGGAGCTCCTCCTGGTGGGTTGTATCGCGCCAGCGCTCAAGGCATTGTTCGGAGGCACCGTGGAAGCCTGGGATTGGGATGCGATCAACAGCATACCATCGCTGCTGGCCCATCATGTCCACGCTTAGTACGCGCCAGTTCGCCGCTGTGATAAAGAACGCTCCTTCCTCGGTGAGCGCGAGCGGGGTGCCGCTCTCTGACGGTCCCTGGGGTGTCAGCTTTATCTCAGATTGCTTATCCAGATCGCACCAGAGCTGATTGTAGTGCTGTCCGACGGTGCTACGCGGCGTGCGCCCGACAATGCCACGGCAGAAGGCGTTGTTGGTTGCCAAGATCGTACCCTGTGCGTCGAGCAGGAGCAGCCCCTCGGGCAGATGGTCGAAGACAACACGGAGCAGATCACGAGATCGCTGTAGCTCATCGGTGCGGCGAGCGACGAGATCCTCAAGCTGCTCTGTGTGCTGGCGCATCTGCTGGATCAGTTGGATATTTGCGCAGGCGGTTGCGATTAGGTTGGTGAAGATTGTTAGCTGTGACCATGTGTTCGCAGAGAAGGAGGCGGGCGACCCTCTGCGATGCACAAGTGTGTAGGCACCTAGCCTGCGCCCCGAGCTTGTGAGTGGTAGCGCTATACATCTGCTCTGCTGATCACCATGGTCGCTCGTATTGCTTGCAATCTGGCCGCTTACGTATGCGTCGGCGGCCAGATGCTCGATATGCTGAAGCAGGTGCGCGTCTACATCATCTGGGGCTGGCCCGGCAAGCACTGGCAGGGCCGACTTGTCCGCCAGTTGAAGATGGAGCAGCCCATGCTCAACCTGAAAAAGTGCCTTACTCTGCTCCTCTATCAGGCCGATCATATCAGCGTAGCTGCGCTCGATCGTGAGTAGCCGACTCACCTCTAGCAGAGCGATTGCCTGATCACGCTGCTGTCGCTCAGCCTGAAAGCGTAGGCCAAGGTTGATCGCCACGCTTGTCTGCGCGACGACTCCCTCCATCAGGAGCAGGTCGTGATTGGTGAAGGCGTTGGTGTGCTGGGTGTAAATGGTCAGGCACCCCAGGGCGATCTTGTCTTGGCGCAGCGCGATCAGGATTGCGCTCCCCTCGGGGCGGCCGCCGCTGGTGCGCCAGCGCTCGGCGCTGCTCACATCGGTGAGGACAACGCTGCGCACCTTCTGGATCACCCATCCCTCAATGCCGTGGTTGAGCATCTGGGCGACCTGTGGCGTGTCGAGCTGCTGGAGGCGCTGATTCTCCCATCGCACCCCGATCTGGGGCGATCTATCGGGAAGCGCCAGGATCATGGTTGCGCTGTCGATGCTCAGGTTATTGCCGAGCACGCGCAGGACGTGCTCGGCGATCATGGAAGGTTCTAGGGTTTCGCGCAGCTCAATCGAGATCTGGGTGAGCAGCGAGGTGCGGCGTAGCTGGATGTCCAGGGCGCGCTGGCGCTCACGTAAGATGTCACGCATGGTGTGATAGCCACGGATGATTGGGGCAAACTCTGCGGGCATGCGTTTGGGCAGGGAGTAGTGAAGATCCCCTTGTCCGACCGCTTCCAAGGCTTTGCCGACCTGGCGCAGCGGTGCAGTAAGCCCGCTGCTGAAGGCGGAGAGCAGCCCTATGATCGCCGCGTAGACGGCGATCAGCGCGGCGATCATTGCGGCCAGGGCCGGTGGGTTGAAGGAGCTGTCGAGCGCTTCGTGTCGTTGCAGTGCTGTCGTTGTGTCGCGATCCAGGCTTGCATCGATTTTGCCAATCTGATATGAGATCAAAGAGCCGACTATTAGCATAACGATCAACAGTGCGAGGCTGTATCCGAGGGTTCGTCGCAGGTGACGTGACATAGGTTGGACCCCTGGTGGTGCGTGGGGTTACTGCGTAACGTTGGTGATTACGTAGGGTCAGGATAGCACGATCCAGTTACGTCACGAGGCAACGCAATGATCATGTGATTGTTGTGCTTCTGTTGTCTACAGGTGGACGAGGCTCCTCTATACTAGTGCTGTGGGAATGTCCGGTCAGCACTACACGCTGGCTCAGGGCAGCATGTTGCTAACTGAAAGGAAAGAATCATGGCTTCGCGACAGGATCAGATCTCGGCGGTGATTGACCGCCTGATGACGAATGCCGGTGCCGATGTCTCTGGTGTCGCCGCTGTGAGCATGGATGGAATCGTCCTCGTCTCGAAGATGTCTGTCGATGTGAACGCCGATCGGGTTGGTGCAGTGGCTGCCACGATGATGGGTGTCACGCGGCGCGTGTCGGGTGAGTTGAAGATCGGCATGACCGAGGAGACGATCATCAAGGCCGACAATGGCCTGTTCATGGTGCTTCCGGCTGGCGATCAGAGCCTGCTGGCGGTGAACCTGCGCCAGGGCGCTAACCTCGGTCTGGTGCGTCTGGAGGCGCGTGATGCGGCGAAGTCGATTGGCCAGATTCTTTAGCGATGCAATCAGGAGGTGTTGATGTCCCAAGAACGAAGCAGCTGGCTGATCAAAGACGAGGCCACGCTTACGGAGCTCGTGACGTTGATGAACCTCAGCGCTGACGAGACGACCGTGATGCAGGAGCTGCAGGAGGCTGCCAGGGTCGCCGCCCCAGAGATGACGAAGGCGTTCTATGAGCGACTCTTTGCACACGAGGCGACTGCCGAGTACCTTCGCGATGTCAGCATGGATCGTCTGCACGGGATGGTGCAAGAGTGGTTCAGCGAGCTCTTCTGTGGTCAGTATGATGCTGACTATGCCCGGCGGCGCATGACTATCGGCCAGATCCATGTGAAAATTGGTCTGCCGGTGCGCTACCCTCTGGCGATGCTCGATGTAGTGATGCCATTCGGCGAGTCGGTCGCCGCAACGTACGCGAACCCAGCGCTGGCCACCCAGGCGTTCCGTAAGGTGCTATCCCTCGACGTTGCGATCTTCAACCAGGCATATGAGGACAACCAGCTCAAGCACCTCGCTGAGCTGGTTGGCGGTGAACGACTAGCCCGGCGTCTCCTGACAGGCACCTAGGCGGCGGGTGGAGTGTGTGGGGGGCGGCACCTCGCCGCTTCCCCATGTTTGTACGGAGGACCTATGGCGCTCGAAGGTACACTACAAGATATGTCCCTGAGCGACCTGTTTCAGGTCTTTCGCATGGGGCCAAAGACTGGGGTGCTGCTGCTCACCCACGGCACTGAGCGGGGAATCATCTATGTCGCGGAGGGGCGCCTGATCGACGCTGCGGTGGTGCGCGGCACCGAGCGTACGATCCTGTCCTCGAAAGACGAGGCTGTGATCTCCATGTTGCTCTGGGATGATGCGGACTTCACCTTCCGCCACTCACTGGCTGTGCTTGAACGGCCGGCGCGGATCGAGCATGATAGCGAGTGGTTGGTGCTTGAGAGCATGCGCCGGCACGATAACCCGGTTCGTGCGCTGCCCTACCAGTCGATCACCCTTGACACGCAGCTCCAGCTCTCGCCGCTGCCCAGCAGCGCGGAGAGCGGGGTGAGCCTCGATGTGAACCAGTGGCGCATTCTCAGCCAGGTTTCCATTGCTCCAAGCCTGCGGGCTATTTGTGAGGCCACCGGGGTTCCGCCGGATCAGGCGATCCGCACGGTGGCTGAGCTCATGTCGATTGGCCTGGTCGAGATTGCTCCGCCGACTCTGCCGAAGCCCAAGCCGCGCCCGCGCGCCGCTACCGGGACTTCGTCACACGGGCAGATGATGGCACCGGTGTTGGCCAGCACGCCCTCCGGCGAGGAGGCGACGCCGATCCTGGCCCGAGGCCTGCTTGACGCGATTATGCGGCGCATTCGTGGGCTGTAGCTGAAAGGACAACCCGACCATGCAGCCGCTGAAAATCGTCATCACGGGCAGCTACTCGGCTGGGAAGACCCAGTTTATCCGGACGATTAGCGATATTGAGACGGTCTCTACCGATTACGCCGTAACCCTCGACGAGGAGCGCGAGCTTAAGCACGAGACGACCGTCGCCCTCGATTTTGGCACAATCGCCATCAACGAGAAGCTGAACCTCTACCTCTTTGGCACCCCTGGACAAGAGCGCTTCGACTTTATGTGGGAGCACCTGAGCATTGGGTGCCTGGGCTATGTGGTGATGGTTGACAGCTGCCGCCCCGGCCATTTCGCCGAGACCCAGCGGCTGATGGCTCGCTTCGCTGATATCACCGACTCGCCCTTCGTTGTGGCTGCCAATAAGCAGGACGACCCGGCGGCCCTTCCGGTGAGCTATGTGCGGCGGCGTCTTGGTCTGCCGCTTGATATCCCAGTGCTGCCTTGTGTCGCCAACGACCGGTCGAGCGTCAAGACGGTCTTGCTGTCCCTCCTCAAGCATATCGCTTCGCAGCACCAGGCCGAGCGCGCCGAGCAGGCATAGTGCTGTTTCACTGGGCGCGGCATATCCAAAAGGGGCCAGGGGAGCTTGCTCCCCTGGCCCCTTTTGGATGAAGAGATTACCGCTCCAGGTGGTAGGGCACGCTCGTCACGACAACGCCCTTGTTGAACATCAGGGCGGCCTTGATCAACATGCCCGTCTGGTTGTGCAGCAGGTGCTCCCACCAGTGGGCGGGCACAAACTCCGGCAGCACCACCGTGAGGACATCATCGGTGTAGCGCGAGTCAACCTCTTGGATGTAGTTAAACAGGGGCGTGATCAGCGAGCGGTAAGGTGACTCAAGCACGACCAAGGGCACGTCGCAGCCCCAGTCGCACCAGCGCTGCTGGAGTCGGGCGGTCTGATCAGCGTCGAGGTTGACGTAGACCGCCATCACATTATCGGGGGAGATCGAGCGGGCGTACTGGAGGGCGGGGAGGACACCGCGGTGGATGCCGCTGACCAGCACAATCGACGTATGGCGGCGCAGCGGGATCGGTATGTCGGCACCCTCTAGGGAGAGCTGGCGGGCCACGTTGCCGTAATGCCGGTTGATGCTGTTGAAGAGCAGCACGAGCATGGGGATGAGCACCATCACGACCCACGCGCCGTGGGTGAACTTGGTAACGGCCAGCACCACCAGCACGATGGCGGTGAAGATAGCGCCCATGCTATTGATCACCGCGCCGCGCTGCCAGCCCTCCTCTTTGAGCTGGAAGTGGCGGCGAACCATGCCCGACTGCGAGAGGGTGAACGAGATGAAGACGCCGATCGCGTAGAGCGGCAGCATCGCGATCTCGTTGGCCTGGAAGATGACTACGAGTAGCGCCGAGAAGAAGCCCAGGGCCAGGATGCCATTCGAGAAGACCAGCCGGTCGCCGCGCGAGGAGAACTGCCGGGGGAGGAAGCGGTCGCGCGAGAGGAACGAGGCCAGGCGCGGGAAGTCGGCGTAGGCGGTGTTGGCGGCCAGCACCAGGATGAGGGCCGTCGCCGACTGGATCACAAAGTAGATCGGCCCATTACCGAAGATCGTGCGGGCGATCTGCGAGAGCACCGTCTCGTGGGTGAGCTCGTTGGGGATGGCGCCGTGGGCGTGGGCCAGCCAGGTGATGCCGAGGAACATGCTCACCAGGATGGTCACCATCCAGGTGAGGGTGGACGCGGCATTCTTCGACTCGGGCGCGCGGAAGGCGGGCACCCCGTCGCTGATCGCCTCGATCCCGGTGAGGGCGGTACACCCGGCGGCGAAGGCCCGCAGCACCAGCCAGATGCCGATCGTCTCGCCAGTGAAGATCTCGGGCGGCAACTCCTGGGCAACCGGGTTGGCGCCGAAGAGCAGGTCGGTGCTGATCCCGTAGAACACCAGGGTCAGGATGCTGGCAATGAAGATATAGGTGGGCACGGCGAAGATGACGCCGCTCTCCTTGACTCCGCGCAGGTTTGCCAGCGTGACGAGCATGATGCAGACGAGGCCGATCTCGATGGCATACTCTCCGACCCAGGGCGCGCCCCATGTGCTGGCCAGCGAGGTGATCGCGGCCACGCCGGCCGAGATCGAGACGGCCACGGTGAGCACATAGTCGATCAGCAGGGCGCCGGCGGCGATCAGGCCGTAGATATTGCCCAGGTTCTCGCGGGCGACGATGTAGCCGCCGCCGCCCTTCGGGTAGGCCCGGATCGTCTGGCGGTAGGAGAAGGCCACCACCACGAGCAGCACTGCGATACCGCCAGCGATTTCGAGTGAGAGGCCGAGGGCCGCTGCCCCGCCGAGGATGAGGATCGAGAGGATCGCCTCGGTGGCGTAGGCCACCGACGAGAGCGCATCCGATGAGAAGACTGCGAGGGCAGTGATCCGGCTCAGCCGCTCGTTATGCTGATGCTCGGTCGCAATGGGTTTGCCGACAAGAAACCGCTTGATCTGGCCCACCATGACACCATTACCTTCATAGCCCGTGCCTTTCCAGCGCGGGATCTGCTGCTCGGCCGCTAGAGACAGCCGACAGCACGCCTAGCCTCGGCAGTCGGCGTGCTGTCGGCTGTCGCGCTCTTTATTGAGGGTCGGCTATCGTCTTTTTTTATGCTGGCTGTGTTTTGCCGGGGTAGGGCCGCTGCTCCGCGCCCTTATGCGGCGCTGATCATAGCACGTTGGTTGTACCACGTCAACACGAGATCACTGATGCACTGAGGCATTGAGGTGCTGAGGTGATGCGCTCGGCCTGTCCCCTGTCTCCTGTCCCCTGTCTCCTGTCCCCTGTGCCCTGTCCCCTAGCATTAGGGGATTTCCCCTAGTCGAGTTGGGGGAAGCCGCTCAACAAGATAGGGGGGGCGGGGGTTGTTGCGCGGACGCCTTATTTCCTATACTATTCTATATACCCCACTACTATATACCCTACTCACCGTCCTACCAATATGGCGATTCACGCCGTATGAGCGCTTCGCCTCAGCGGAGCAAGGAGGTCGCACACCCAATTCGCTCGCCCTCGCCTATAACTCGACTGATTCAGTGTAGAATGTTTTCATTGTCTAGGAGGACACACCCATGCGGTCCAAAGGCGCCGTACTGATGCTGCTGGCACTCGTTGCCACGTTCGTTCTTGCTGCTTGTGGTGGCGCTCCCGCCGCTGCCCCCACCTCTGCCCCTGCTGCTGAGGCCCCCACTGCCGCCCCGCCTGCCACCACTCTTTCTGTGGGCATCGTGCTGCCGACGAAGGACGAGCCGCGCTGGATTCAGGATGAGACCCGCTTCAAAGACGCTCTGACCGCAGCTGGCTACCAGGTCAAGACACCGACCTCCTCGGGCACGTACAACAACGGTAAGGTGGACGTGCCTGCCGTGCAGTCGGCTGTGGTGACGGTGGACAAGGCCAACCTCAAGGCCATCCTGATCGACTCTGGCTACTACCAGGCCAGTGACTTCACCGGCCTGTAGATTACTGAGCCGGATTGAGACACTGAGACACTGAGGTTCTGGCTTTTCTCGGAGTGGTTGACGGCGGAGCCGTCAACCACTTCTAACACCCAACGGTCCGCACGCCCTCACCGTCCACTGTCATCTTTCGCTTGGGAGATGAAGCGGGGGTGAGCGCCTTGAAAAAACGAGGGCCGCCATGAGCACTCCCATCTTGGAGATGAAAAACATCACCAAGGAATTCCCCGGCGTGAAAGCCTTGAACAATGTCAGCTTTCGCGTCGCACAGGGCGAGATCCACTGTTTGGTTGGCGAGAATGGCGCGGGCAAATCGACCCTGATGAAGGTGCTCAGCGGAGTTTACCCACATGGCACCTATAGCGGGGATATCCTCCTGGGTGGCGAAGTGCAGCGCTACCGAGGCATCCGCGATAGCGAGCATGCCGGGATTGCGATCATCTATCAGGAGCTGGCGCTCATCCCCGAGCTGACGGTTTATGAGAATATCTTCCTCGGCAATGAGATTCGCAACGGCGTACTGGTGAACTGGAACGAGACGATCAAGCGCGCTGGCGAGATGCTGGACAAGGTGCGGCTCAAGGTGAACCCGGCTGCGAAAATTAAAGATTTGGGCGTCGGCAAGCAGCAGTTGGTTGAGATCGCTAAGGCGCTGAGCCGTGACATTAAGCTGCTGATCCTCGACGAGCCGACGGCCGCGCTGAATGAGGATGATAGCGCGAACCTGCTTGAACTGCTGCGTGGTCTGCGCGACCAAGGCGTGACCTGCATTCTGATCTCGCACAAGCTGAAGGAAGTGATCGAGATCTCCGACAGGGTCACGGTGCTGCGTGACGGGCAGACAATCTGCACTCTGGACGCGCACAAGGGCGAAGTGTCCGAGGGCGTGCTGATCAAGCATATGGTCGGCCGCGAGATCGACAACATCTACCCACATCGGGCCGAGAAGAAGATCGGCGATGTGGTGCTGGAGGTGCGCGGCTGGAATGCCTACGACCCTTCCCTTGGTCGGCAGATCTTGCGCGACGTGAGCATGAATGTGCGGCGCGGCGAGATTGTCGGCGTGGCCGGGCTGATGGGCTCGGGGCGCACCGAGCTGGCTATGAGCATCTTCGGCAACCCGCTGGGCTACCAGATCAAGGGCGAGCTGCGGGTCAAGGGCGAGCCGCGCGCCTTCCGCGACCCTGAGGATGCGATCAAGGCTGGCGTGGCCTATGTGACCGAGGACCGCAAGGGCAATGGCCTGATCCTCATCCAGGACGTGAAGGAGAACATCACCCTCGCCAACCTTCAGGCGATCGCCCAGAACAGCGTGATCGACAGCAACGCCGAGATCAAGGTTGCCAACGAGTATAAGACCTCGCTCAACATCAAGACACCCACCGTAGAGCAGCGGGTCTCGAACCTGAGCGGCGGCAACCAGCAGAAGGTCTGCCTGGGCAAGTGGCTGTTCGTCAAGCCCGATCTGCTGATCCTCGACGAGCCCACGCGCGGCATCGACGTGGGCGCAAAGTACGAGATCTACACCCTGATGAACCGCCTCGTCGAGCAGGGGATGAGCATCATTATGATCTCATCGGAGCTGCCCGAGGTTCTCGGCATGAGCGACCGGGTGTACATCGTGTCCTCCGGCCGGGTCGCGGGCGAGCTGTCGATTGCAGATGCGACCCCAGAGAAGATTATGCACTTGGCGACGAATTAAGATAGCCGATAGCCGATAGCCGATATGTCGGTCCTCATCATTCCTGTCACCCTGAGTGGAGCCGCAGGTGAAACGAAGGGTCCCGGAGCCGGGACGCTTCGCTCCGCTCAGCGTGACATGCGGCATATCGTCAATGGGTTGGTATTGCATGCGAAGCACGTTCTGGCCCTTCCTCCGAGGATAGCAGGAGTATCTGGGATGTTTTTCCAGGATCTACAGAAGGTACTGCGGCAGAATATCCGCGAGTACGGCATGTACATCGCCTTGTTCGTGATCATGTTGATCTTCGCGATCACCACCAACGGCACCTTCGTCTCGGCGCGTAACCTGAGTAACCTGCTGAACCAGACGGGCTATATCGCCGTTCTGGCGGTTGGGATGACTCTGGTGATCGTCATCCGGCATATCGATCTGTCGGTGGGCTTCCTGGCTGGATTCATCGGCGCGGTCGCGGCGATTGCGCTCTCGCGATGGGGTTTGTCGGTCTATGTGGCCATCCCGCTAGTGCTGGCGATCGGTGCAATCGCTGGGCTGATCACGGGCTTCCCGGTGGCTCAGCTGGGCATCCCCTCATTTGTAGCCTCGCTGGCGGGCTGGCTGATCTACCGTGGCCTGCTTCAGCTGGTGACAGAGGGCACGGGCACGATCATTATCTCCGACCCAGGGTTTAATGCGATTGGCAACGGTTTCATCCCCGATATCCCGATCGGCATTCTGCCCGAGACGCACAAGCTGACGCTGCTGCTGGGGGTGGTGGCGGTTGTGCTCTTTATTATGAGCGAGATCAGCCGACGGCAGAAGCAGGAGGCATATAACTTCGAGGTGCTGCCGAAGGAGATCTTCGTCCTCAAGCTGGTGTTTATCTCGCTCCTGATAGGGGCGATAACCTGGGTGCTGGCGAGCTATAACGGGCTCTCGTGGACGGTAGTGATCATGCTGGTGGTGGTGGGGATCTACCACTTTATCATGACGCAGACGGTGCTCGGGCGGCATATCTACGCGGTGGGAGGTAACCCCGACGCGGCTGAGCTGAGCGGCATCAGCGTGAAGCGGATCGTCTACGTGGTCTTCGGCTCGATGGGCATGCTCTCGGCGCTGTCGGGCATCCTGTTTGCCTCGCGACTCCAGTCGGCCACAACCACCGCAGGCACGCTGTTTGAGCTGGACGCCATCGCGGCGGCCTATGTGGGCGGCGTCTCGGCGGCCGGCGGCGTCGGGAAGGTGGCGGGCTCGGTGATCGGCGCGCTGGTAATGACCTCGCTGACGAGCGGCATGAACCTGATGGGCGTGGGCATCGGCTACCAGTACGTCGTGCGCGGCGCGGTGCTGGCGGCGGCGGTGATCTTCGACGTGGCGACGCGGCGGGCGAGCAAGTAGCACTGAGGCACTGAGCATCACTGAGGCACTGAGGCACTGAGGCACTGAGGTGTTGAGGCGCTGAGGCGCTGAGGCTTTTGGTATAGGTCTATTGGGGAGGGCCTCACCCTCCCCAAATCCCTCCCCATTCTCCCCTATGGCACGTGACATAGCGAGATCGACTTCTCCGCCGCGCTGGCGGCTGCTGGTCGCCCGCCAGGAGCTGGTGATCCTGGCCCTTCTGGTGGTTGTCTCGGCGGGGCTGAGCCTGCTGACCGGAAACTTCTTCGCGGCGACGAACTTGCTCAACCTGGCGCGGAACGTCTCGTGGTTCGCCGTGGCCGCCTTCGGGGTGGGCATGGTCATCCTGATCGGCGGGATCGACCTCTCATCGGGCGCGGTGATGGCGCTGGCCGGGCTGGTGAGCGCGATGCTGCTCCAGTCCGGCCTGCCGATCTGGCTGGCTGTGCCGGTGGGCCTGCTCAGCGGGGCGCTGGTGGGGCTGTGCAACGGCGTGCTGGTGGGCATCTTCAACACCCCGCCCTTCATCGTCACGCTGGGGATGATGGGGCTGGTGCGCGGGCTGACCTTTGGCATCTCGGGCGGGCGCCCTGTGCGCGACCTGCCGCTGGCCTTCCGCGCCCTTGGTCAGGACGACATATGGGTCGGGCCGCTGCTGGTGCCGCTGCCGCTGCTGACAATGATCGTCGTGGCCCTGCTGGTCGCGCTGATGCTGCGCTCGACGGTGCTGGGCCGCTATATCTACACCCTCGGCCGCGACGAGCGGGCGCTCCAGGTGGCCGGCGTGCGCACTGAGCGGATCAAGGTGGTGGTCTACACCTTCAGCGGGCTGCTGGCGGCCTGCGGCGGGATCATTATGACCGCGTGGCTGGGCGTGGCCGCGCCGACGGCCGCCGCCGACTATGAGCTGGACATCATCGCCGCTGCGGTGATCGGCGGCACGAGCCTGTTCGGCGGCGAGGGCAGCGTCTTCGGCGTGGTGCTCGGCGCGCTGCTGATGCAGGTGGTGCGCACCGGCATGGTGCTGCTGGGCTTCCCGACGTACCTGCAGGTGGGGGCGATCGGCATGATGATTATGCTGGTGGTGCTGATCGATAACTTCCGGCGACGCGGGCTGTCGCGGTAGCGAGCCGTAAGGGCGAGTAGGCATGAACAGGCTGTGGACACTTGGGATACTGGTGATTGTTCTGTTGGCCGCCTGCGGGCCGGTGGCGGGCTCGGGGCGCCCGAAGATCACTATCGCCTGGGTCCATAAGAGCCTGGGCAACCCGGTGTTCGACCTGGGCAGCCAGGGGGCGCAGGCCAAGGCCCGCGAGCTGAGCGCGAGCGGCCCCTACGATGTGGAGCTGATCACGGCCGGCCCGGTCTCGGCCGATGCGGTGGAGCAGGCCCGTGTGATCGGCGATCTGATCGCTCGGCAGGTGAGCGGGATCGCCGTCTCGTGTAATGATCCGACGGCCTGCGTCGATCCGATCAACCGAGCCGTGGCGGCGGGCATCCCCGTGATGACCTGGGACAGCGATGCGCCCGACAGTCGGCGGTTCACCTATCTGGCGATTGATAACTACCAGGCCGGGTGGGAGGCCGCCCGGCTGCTGGTGGACGCGATTGGGCCGCAGGGCAAGGTGGCTATGCTCACCGGCGTGCCGGGGGCGCTGAACCTAGAGGAGCGGGCGCGCGGATTCCGCGACGGCCTCGCTGCCTACCCTGACGTAGCGCTGGTGGCGACGGTCTTCAGCAACGAGGATATCAGCCGAGGGGTGCAGGGCGTCGAGGAGGTGATGCAGGCCCACTCGGACTTGCGCGGCTGGTTCTTTGTCGGTATGTGGCCGCTCTTCGCCGACCGTGGCTCGATGCCGCTCTGGGAGGCGGCGACGCAGGCCGGTACCCTGAAGACGGTGGCCCTTGACACGCTGCCGGTGGAACTGAACTTGCTACGTGACGGCTACCTCACTGCCCTGATCGGCCAGAAGTACTGGGGCTGGGGCTACGATTCGGTTCAGATCGTGTATGATCGGATCGTCCACGGAACGAGCTACCCGCCGTTTATCGACACCGGCCTGGATATTGTCACCGCGAACAATGTGGACGCGATGATCCGCTCCTGGGAGACCAACGACTTCCAGACGCCGCTGCCGCCGCCGTAGAGACGCCCCGCCGGGGCGTCTCTACAATATATACCTTTATGGAACCGATCCTCCAGTGTATCGGCCTGACCAAGCGCTTCGGCACGCTCGGTGCGCTCGACCGGGTGAGCTTCAGCGTGGGGCCGGGCGAGGTGGTGGGCCTGGTGGGGCGCAGCGGCGCGGGCAAGTCGGTGCTGGCCGATCTGCTGGCCGGTCTGATGGTGCCCAGCGATGGCGAGGCGCTGATCGATGGGCACCGGCTGCGCTGGCCCTTCCAGGCACCCCGGCATGGTGTGGCTGTGGTGCCGCAGCGCCCGGCTCTGGCCGACCGCCTTGATATCACGAGCAACATCTTTCTGGGGGCCGAGCTGGGCTGGCCGCGTCGCCTGGGCTGGCTGCGCTTCCCCGACCGGCGGCGCATGGATCATGCCGCCCTGGAGGTGCTGGCTACGCTTGAGCTGTCGGTGGAGAGCCTGCGGGCTAAGGCAAACCAGCTTTCCAGCGAGCAGCGCCAGCTCATTGCCATCGCCCGCGCTATGGTCATCCCGGCTCGGCTGGTCATCCTCGATGAGCCGACCGCTCTGCTCAGCTACAGCTCCCAGCAGCGCCTGCTCGGCCTCATCCGCAGCTGGCAGCAGCAGGGCATTGCGGTGATCTTTGCCAGCAGCAGCCTCGACCATATCTTTGCCGTGACCGACCGGGTGATCGTGCTGAACGAGGGCCACAAGGCGCTGGACGCCCGCACTGACAGCACGAGCCGTGAGCAGATCGTGGCCGCCCTGATCGGCCAGGGCGAGCGCCAGCAGCTCACGCCGATCATCTGGGCGCTAGAGAGCTACTACAGCGCCCGCGATCAGTCCGAGCACCTGCGCCTTCAGCAGCGTCGCCTTGAGCGCGACTTGGCTGTTCAGGATAGCCTTAACCAGCAGCTGATCAAGCAGCTCGCCGAGCAGGTCAAGTCGCTCGATCAGGCCAACCTGGCGCTCCAGGACGCCCAGCGCCGCCTGCTGACCGAGCGCGAGGGCGAGCGCAAATACCTGGCCCGCGAGCTACACGACCAGGTGATCCAAGATCTGCTCAGCGTAAACTTCCAGCTTGAGGATTTGCAGAGCGAGGCGGATGAGGAGTCGGGGCTCTCGCAGGAGCTGGCCGAGGTGCGTCTGAGCATGCGCGCACTGGTCGACGATGTGCGCCAGATCTGCGGCAACCTGCGCCCGCCGACGATCGATAGCCTGGGCCTGGGTGCGGCCCTTCAGTCGTACACGCGCGACTGGGCGGCGCGCACGGGGGTCTCCGTCGATCTCCAGATTGGCGAGAGCTTGGGCCGGCTGTCCGAGGAGCTGGAGCTTTCGATCTTTCGGATTGTGCAGGAGAGCCTGTCGAATGTGCGCAAGCACGCCCACGCGCGCCAAGTGGAGGTGCGTCTAGTCTCTACATCGCCGCGTGCCCTGGGCATCACCATCGCCGACGACGGGGCCGGCCTGCGCTCCGGGCTCGATCTGGCGGCACTGGCGAATGCTGGCCACTACGGTCTGCTCGGCATCAGCGAGCGGGTGGCGCTGCTCCAGGGCAAGCTGCGCATCTACAACCGGCCCAGCGGCGGACTTGTGATCGAGGCCGAGATCCCGCATCCGCGCCTTCCCGGCACCGGGGCCGCGTAGGGGCGGCTCGCGAGCCGCCCCTACACGCCCCCACCCGTGCGCTCCCGGATTGTCGCCGCTGCCAGGTACCAATGCTCGCGCAGCTCTAGGGGCCATGTGGCCACCTGCCCAGTGATGCTCCGCATAGTCTCGGCATCGCCGATCCACGCCAGCGCCTCGATCGCCTTGCGCCGCAGGTAGATCGGCTGCCCGTCAATATCGCTGGCGCGCTTGGCCACCGCGAAGCGGCCCAGCTTCAGCTGGCGGATCTTCTGCCCAGCGGCGATGTTCTCGATGATCTGTTTGAGCGTCGGGCCGGGGCGTCCATCGCCCAGCTCAAGGCGCTGCTTCTCGACGCCCATGCCCATCCAGGCCAGGCTCTGGAGCGCCTTGCTCTTGATCGTCTGGCTGGGGTTGGTGATGAGGAGTTCGATTAGCCAGCTGATCACCTCGGGGCTGGCGGCGCGCAGGCGACCGGCCAGGTAGGCCAACTGCTGGGCCGCGCTGTTCGGGATCGTCTGCTTGCGCTTCACAAGCACCGTTAGCAGCGGGGCCACCTGATTTGGCTCGAAGAGGGTCAGGGCGTCGGCCGCCGCCCACATGGTGTCCTCCCAGTCCGCGCTGATCCGCTCGTCGGCAGTGTCCGTGGGGCTGAGGATTACCCGCAGGAGCAGGCGGGCGTCCAGGAGCTTCTTGCCCTCGGCGTCGGCCATATCGCCGAGGGCGAAGGCGGCCAGGGCGCGCTCGGGCGGGTTGGGCGAGTTGCGCAGGATGCTGCGAAACTCCGCGCGGCCGGCGGCACCGCGCCCCCAGACCCGCATCAGCCGCACCAGGATCTGGTCGTTGCGGATGTCGATGATCGGGGGCATCGGGGCCGGGCGCGCGCCCGCCTGGTCGGCCAGCGAGACCATGTCGGGGTCGCCGTTAGTGAGCAGCAGGCTTGCCAGATCGTCCTGTGGATCTGTGCGTCTGCCCTGTACGTTGCTCGGCAGGTAGATGTTGCGCAGTGCGCGGGCGGCGGCGATTCGCACGTTCGTGTACTCGTAGCGCGGGCCGCTGCTGGTCGCGCGGACGCGCTCGACCAGGATGCGGCGCAGCTCGTGGCGTACCTGGGGGTGGCTCAGGCGTCCGAGGGCGGTGGCGATCTGCTCGCGCCGGTCGGCCGAGGGCTCGCGGTCAGCGCGCAGCCGCAGCACGCAGGCGTCTAGCAGCTCCTCGCGCAGATCGGCGGACAGGCGGGCGTCCTGCTCTGGCGGTAGAGCCTCCATACAACGGGCGGCGATCAGGGCGTGGGTGTAGCTGCCCGTACGGATGGCGGAGGCCAGATGCTCGAAGAGTGGGGCCGGGTCTCCAACCATGCCTGCCAGCGAGTAGAGCACATCCTCCCACCAGATCTGGCGCTTCGGGCTGCTGCATAGGCTGATGATGTCGCGCAGGCGCTCGGCCATATCTTGGCGGGCAGACAGGGCTACGGCGGCGCAGTATGTCTGGATGGCCGGGTTGACGAATCGTGCGGTGCCCTGTCCGACGCCGATCAGCAGGCGGGCATCGCAGAGCGCCCGGTAGAGATCCTCTAGGCTGTAGTCGCGGTCGTGGCGGATCTCGGCCAGGATGTGAAATACCTCGCTCATGGGCAGCTGGTCGACATGGTTCCAGCGGCTGTGCCATGCCAGAGCGCTCAGGCTCTCGCGGGCGGCGTCGCCGATGATGTAGCGCGGCGCGATCCCGCTGATCGCCTGGTCGAGGTATTCTTGCACCAGCTGGTTGCGGGTCAGGCGGGCCTGCTGGTCGCCTGCCATGCGGGCGTAGATCAGGGCGAGCAGGCTCATGTCGCTGGCCAGGGCGAGCAGGCGGTTCTCGCGGATCTGGCTGAAGATCTTGTAGGCGTCGCGCTCATCACGCCCGCGGATGTAGTGGAAGATCTGCTGCTCGGTGAGCGGCTGGATCACCAGGACGTGGGCGCTGCTGAGCGCCTGGGTCGGGAAGTTCTCCTGCGATGAGGTAAGTACGAACTGTTGGTCGACCATGCGCGTGGCGAGGGCGCTCAGGTCGTTGGCAACATCAATGCGCGCCTTCTCGGGGATGCTGTCCAGGTTGTCGAGCAGGAAGATGTAGCGCGGGCGCTGGTAGCTAGCCCTCAGCACTGTCTGTGGACGGAATAGCTCTGTGAGCGCATCGCCCAGGGCGGCGTTGGCGGCCTGGGCCTGCTCTACAATGTGTTGCTCCAGCCGCGCCGCGCCGCGCTGGCTCTCGTAGCCGGTGAGCGAGATCATAATCCCCGGTGGGCTGCTCGGGTCGTCCGTCACCTTCAGGGCTAGGTCGTAGGCCATGCGCTGCAAGATCGTCGTCTGCCCAGAGTGTGGCGGCCCGATCACAGCGGTGATCGTGCTGTAGCCGCCAGGCGGTGCCTTGCCGTGGTGGTGGCGATCACCGAGGTGGCCCTGATCAAGGATGCGGTGGAGGGTATCGATCACGCTCACGCTGGCCGGGGCGTCCTCGGGGCGTGATCGCAGCAGGCTCCAGTTTTGGCCAGGGGCCACGGCCAGCACGCCAGACTCGATGAACTCAGGACCGCTCCAGCGCACGTATGTCGGGTCGGCCAGGATTGTCTGGACATACTCTAGCTGCGCATTCGGCGTGAAGAGCCGCCCGTCGACAGTGCGCATATAGAGCGTCGGCGTACTCCAGCCGATGTCATCGGCTGCGTAGACTCGCCGCCGCGCCGTGTTGACCGCCACGTCGATCAGCCCTTCGCGCAGCAGATGCTCGCTGAGGTGGTAGGTGAAGCGGCGGGCCAGGGTGATCTCGACCAGGCGCTGCATGGCTAGCACCGCCGGCACCCCGCCGCCGATCACCAGGCGCACGGCCAGGCTGTTCATCGTCTGGTTTCCCCACGTTGTGGCGCTGTTGCATGCCACAAGCGCAACCATTGCCGGTCGGTGGCTCTCGGGGAGTTGCTGCATCAGGCTTACCAGATCGTTGGTGGGGTAGAGCCTCGCCCGCTGCGTCACCTGGTCTTCGAGGAGCAGCCGCGTGCCATACTGCTCATTATAGGCGGCGTGGCACATACAGAGCAGCACATCGTAGCCGTTGGGCTGCTCGCTGCCGATGCCGCCCTGCGAGATCGCGTCCTGGAGCGCCTGGGCCGAGGCGACTGGCAGCACATCGTAGCGGAACTGCCCCGAGCTGATGATCGGGCCAAAGCGCGTGCGGAAGTCGCGCTCCTCACTGGCCCGACCAACCGGCGCGAGCCCCCAGCGCTCCTTGAGGTCGGTCGGGTCGGCGATGACGAGCAGCAGGCGCAGGGGGCGGCGGCTCACCGGCTCGCCCTCGTCGAAGTCGGCGCTCTCGATGTAGCGCGAGAAGGCCACCCGCCCGTCGGCGGCCATCGGGCGCGCGGGCGACATGCCGCCGCTGTCGTCGAAGTGCAGCAACTCCCAGGGCACAGCGTGGACGGCGGGCGCCTCGGGGTCGAGGGCCAGCCGCACCCGCAGCATGCGGTCGCGGGCCACGGCCGAGGCCCATGCCTGCTGGAAGGCTACTGAGAGCCGCCCGCTAAACAGCCGGTTGAAGAGGTCGAGCCCGTGGGCCGCCAGAGTGGTCGCGTCGCCGAGCTGAGGCTCGACATAATCATCGAGCTGTAGCTCCTCCTGGGCGTTCACGCGACGCCCACCCTCCAGCCACATCTCGACAACATAGGCGTGCCCGTTGGACGCATCCCTCCGGCTCACCCGCACCAGCAGATCGTCGATCTCTTGCATCATCGCCTCCGGCCCCAACCCCCAGCCCCCATCAATACTACCGCACTTTGCGCCGCTCGATAACGGCGTGCTATACTGCCGCCGTTCTCTGCGCGGAAAGCGAGGCTCCGGTGGCCGCACGGCAGCACATCTGGCATCTCCTGGTCACCTGGCTGGCCCTCCTATCGCTGATCGCATGCGCCGCATCCCCATCGGCGGTGGGCACGCCATCTCCGACCGTCGGTGCGAGCGAGCGGGCGAAGACGGTGCTGGTGCTCTGGCACGCATGGCCTTACCCTGAGGATCGCGCCCTGGCCGCCCTGGTCGAGCGCTACAACCGCAGCAACTCCGCCGTTCAGATCGTTCTCCAGGCCCACTCGGTCGCCGCGATCACCTCCGATCTCTCCACGGCTGTCTCCGAGGGCGGCGGGCCGCACATGGCCATCCTGAAGAGCCACACGCTCGGCGGCCTGGCAGAGAGCGGCGCGATTATGCAGATCGACGACCTGCTGCCCGAGTCTGATCTCGGCCAGTTGCTGCCAGCCGCCCTCGGTGGTGCCCAGCTGCCGACCGCCACGGCGAGCGCGCTGTACGGCGTGCCGATCACCTTCGATACGCTGGCGCTCTACTACAATAAGGCGAACTTCGCTGCCGCGCCGCCTGCCGACACCTCTGCCCTGCTTGCCGTGGCCCGTGGCCTCACCGACACCCGTAGCGACCCGCCGACCTGGGGGCTGGCCCTCAACCTTAATCTCGACCGCACGGTCGGCTACCTCTACGCCTTCGGCGGGCGAGTCTTCGATGGGGATCGCAACCTGGTGCTCGGCCTCGACGGGCGGGCTGGTGCCGAGGCATGGCTGGGCTGGCTGGAGAGCCTGCATAGCGATGAGCGCATCCTGGCAAGCAGCGATGGGATCGCCGTCGATAATGCCCTGATGACCCACGAGGCGCTGATGACCTTCGACTGGTCGCACGCCATGGGTGCCTACCGCGACCTCTGGCAGGAGAATATGGGCGTGGCGCCGCTGCCGCGCCTGAGCGACGGCGACCGGGCACCTCAGCCCTATGTGCAGAGCGACGCGGTGGTGCTCAACGCACGCATTGGCGCGCCTGAGCGCCAAGCAGCCGTCGATTTCATCCGTTACCTGATCAGCGTTGATTCTCAGGCCGACCTGCTGCGCGCTGGCCGCCAGCCGACTCTGCGTAGCCTCGATCTCGCCTCGGTCGAGGGCGTCGATCCCCAGATTCGCGATGCCGCCATCATCTTTCGGGGGCAGGCCGCCCAGGGCCAGCCGATGCCGAATAGCCGTCAGTCGAACGATATTGTCTGGGGGGCGCTCTCGGATATGCAGGCCAATGTCCTACGCGGCCTGCTGCCTCCCGCGCAGGCCGTCTCCGATGCCGACGCCGCCCTGCGCACGCGGCTGGGCCTACAGCCTGCCCCTTAACATTGACTGTAACGCAAGCGTGTTATAATCTACTACGATAGCTAATCATTACACTTCAGTGCCTGTCAACCTCCTGCTTTGCTGATTGCCACGAAGCAAACTAGTTGCCCAGGCTCTAGAAATGTAGTAGAATAAGCCAAGACGGCCGTCAACTGCGGCCTGTATGATCCTGGCACCAATTGCCAGTTCGTTCTCGCCTCTGCTCCAGAACTGCTGACGGCCCCTAAGGAGGATCTGAATGGCAAGCAGAACCGAAGAGATGGTGCGGCATCTGAAGGCCTTGTCCATGAACACGCCCGACATCGAGGCGTCGGCGGTCGTGAGTGTTGATGGCCTCATCATGGCTTCGGCGTTGCCGGCGGATGTTGAGGAAGACCGGGTTTCGGCCATGAGCGCAGCTATGCTCTCCCTGGGCGAGCGGATCGCCAACGAGCTCCGTCGTGGCCAGCTCGACCAGGTCTTTGTCCGCGGCGAAGATGGGTACGTGATCCTGATGGCTATCGGGGAGGAGGCGGTGCTCACCGCCCTCGCCCAGAGCCGCGCCAAGCTTGGCCTTGTCTTCCTTGACATGCGCCGCACGGCAAATGAGCTGATTAACCTGGTCTAACCAGGGATCCTCCAGAGGCCAGATCAATAAGGGTCGGGCAATGTTGCCCGGCCCTGTTTGATTCGCCCGCAGGGCTTCGTCCATGGCTGGTTCTTTGGTGTTGGCGACGATGTCGCCAACACTAAAGAACCAACGCTTGCTACGGTGCCTCAGCGCCTCAGTGCCTCAGTATTTTACTCCCCGAACAGGTTCCCCAGGTTAATGCCGCTGCCGCTGTTGCTGCCGCTGCTGCTGCTGTTGCTCGGCAGGTACTGCGCGATCTTCTTGGCCAGGTTCATCGCCGGCATCGTCTGGAGCCAGACGCGCCCGGGGCCGCGCAGCGTGGCCAGGAAGAGCCCCTCGCCGCCGAAGAGGATGTTCTTAAAGCCACGCACCATCTCCACGTCGAACTGCACCGTTGGCTCATACATCGCCACGTGTCCGGTGTCCACCTTCAGCATCTGGTTGGCCTCCAGCGTGTACTCCACGATCTCGCCGTCGAGCTCGACGAAGGCCAGGCCGGGGCCGGTGAGCTTCTGCATCACGAAGCCCTCGCCGCCGAAGAGACCCGCCCCCAGCTTGCGCCGGAAGTGAATATCGAGCGTCACGCTGCGCTCGGCGCACATGAAGGCGTCCTTCTGACAGATCATCTGCTGGCCGCTGCCCAGGTTCAGCGGGACGATCTTGCCGGGGAACTCGGCCGAGAAGCCGACGATGCCGGTGCCGCCCTGCGAGGTGAAGCTGACCATAAAGATCGACTCGCCGGAGAACATGCGCTTGAAGGCACCGCCCAGCCCGCCCTCCATGTTCGTCGCCATGTTGATGTTGGCGCTCATCCAGCTCATGCCGCCGCGCTCCGAGAAGACCGTCTGGCTGGGCGGCAGCTCGATCACGACGGCCTGCATGGTGGTGCCGATGATCTTGTACTGCAGCCCGCTGGCCCCTTTGCCCGTGCCGACCACCGCCGGTTCGGGCAGGTCGATCCGCTCGCCGGGACGGTTATCATAAACATCGGCCATTGACTGGGACTCGCTGCCGCCAAGGCCGGGTGGGGTGGGCGTGGGGGCAGCCACAACCGGGGTGCCACAGGTGGTGCAGAATCGGGCGTTGGGGGCGAGCTCAGCGTCGCAGTTTGTGCATCGCATGGGGCGTTTCTCCTGTACTGTGCGCGCGCGGGGCGCGGCATCGGCCATCTCCGCTGAATAGTACGTGCGGTGCGGCGGTTTTGTTTCTTGGAGTGTAAAAAAGGGCCGCCGTAGGGACGGAGCGCGCTCCGTCCCTACGGCGGCCCTTACAGTCACCCTACGGCTGCCCGCCCTTGCTGAGGGTGGCCAGGAAGTCGATATTTGTCTTCGTCTTGGCCATGCGGGTCAGCATCAGCTCCGTGCCCTCGTTATCGCCGAGCATGCTCACCATGCGCCGCAGTGTCCAGACCTGACGCAGCGCGTCGGCGCCGAGGATCAGCTCCTCGCGGCGGGTGCTGCTGCGCTGGATGTCGAGGGCGGGGAAGATGCGCTTCTCGGCCAGCTTGCGGTCGAGGTGCAGCTCCATGTTGCCGGTGCCCTTGAACTCCTCGTAGATCACGTCGTCCATGCGCGAGCCGGTGTCCACCAGGCATGTGGCGATGATCGTGAGCGAGCCGCCGCCCTCGATGTTGCGGGCTGCGCCAAAGAAGCGCTTGGGCGGGTAGAGCGCCACCGGGTCGATGCCGCCAGAGAGCGTGCGCCCGCTGGGTGGCATGTCTAGGTTATAGGCGCGGGCCAGGCGGGTGATCGAGTCCATCAGGATGACCACATCCTGGCCGCCCTCGACGAGGCGCTTGGCGCGCTCCAGGGTCATCTCGGCGACCTTGGTGTGGTCCTCGACCGGCTCGTCGAAGGTGGACGAGATCACATCCCCCTTCACGCTGCGCCGCATATCGGTGACCTCCTCGGGCCGCTCGCCGATCAGCAGCACCATCAGGTGGATGTCCTGATGGTTCGAGGTCAGGCCGTTGGCGATCGCCTTGAGCAGCATCGTCTTGCCGGCCTTGGGGGGCGAGACGATCAGGCCGCGCTGGCCGCGCCCGATCGGCGCGATCAGATCGACCAGGCGGGTGTGGAGCAGATTTGGCTCCGTCTCCAGCTTCAATTGCTCATTAGGAAAAATCGGGGTGAGTTGGTCGAACGATGGGCGCTTGCGGGCCGTCTCCGGGTCGACTCCGTTGATCATCTCGACGCGCAGCAGCGAGTAGAATCGCTCGCTCTCCTTTGGAGGGCGGATCTGGCCCCAGATCCTATCGCCGGTACGCAGGCCGAAGCGGCGGATCTGTGACTGTGACACATAGACATCGTCGGCGCCGGGCAGCATCCGATCCCCACGGAGGAAGCCGAACCCGTCCGAGACAATATCGAGGATGCCATCGCTGAAGGTGTTGCCCTGCTCCTCTGACTGTGCCTGGAGCAGCTTGAAGATCAGATCCTGCTTTTTGAGCCCGCTGAAGCCAGTAATATCAAGTTTGCGAGCCATCTCGCGCAGGTCGCTGAGAGTCTTTGACTCTAATTCTGCGACGTTCACGACGTGTTTCTCCTTGCGGTCACATTTTGAGGGTGTATGGGATTTGGTGCGGGTGCGCTACAGCGCTTAGGGGGCGTGCGAGAGGAAACAACCCACCGCACCTGCCTCAGCTCGCTGCCTTGAGCTGAAGAGGCAAGCAGGTAGGACACGCCGTGTTACTAGCGCTGAACTGGGACGTACGTGCCTACGGACATGTGGAGTGGAATACGTATATGTGAAAGCCTGTGATTGGCTCTCACATACGCCAGGCAGAGGGCTGCATAGCGTTGACGTGACAGGTGTTATGGAAAACGGAAGTTTGGGGAGTGACGGTCGATGTACTTGATACTACATCAACGCGGCTCGAAGAGGTTTGCAGAGATTCACCCTGCTCCTTGCGGAAGTATAGCATAGGTGTCAAGAACATGCAAATCGGATCGACTGCGATCTACAGCAGCAGATCGCGCAGAGCCGCGATATCATCCACGACCGCGACGGCCCCGGCTGCTGTCAGCTCGGCGCGGCTGCCGTAGCCGTGGGTTACGCCGATGGCGGGCAGCTGGTGCTCCCGCGCCCCCAACACGTCGTGCTCGCGATCTCCCACCATCACCGCGCTGGCCCGGTCGGCGGCAGGAAGCTCGCCGAGCACGTAGGCGATCACATCGGCTTTACTCTCGCGGCTCGTGTCGAGGCTGGCCCCGCCGATGACGGTGAAGTACTGCACAATATCAAAGTGCTCCAGGATGTGCTGGGCGAAGATCTGCGGCTTCGAGGTCGCCAGACAGACCTTGCACCCGGCGGCGGCCAGGTCGGCCAGGAGCTTGGGGATGCCCTCATACACCCGGTTCTCGTAGATGCCGATCGGCGCATAGCGCTCGCGGTAGAGGGTCATGCCCTGCTCGACGAGAGCCTGATCGCCATCGAGGACGCTGGCGAGCGAGTTTCGCAGCGAGGGGCCGATCCAGCCGCGCAGCACCTCGTCGCTCAGCGGCGGGCGCCCCAGCCGCTCTAGGGCGTAGCGTATACAGCGGGCGATCCCCTCCAGCGGGTCGGTCAGGGTGCCGTCGAGGTCGAACAAAACGGTTGTGTAACGTGGTGTGCTGCTCATAGGGCTAGTATAGCATTCTCGGCACACCGCGAGACAGCGTGCTATAATTACGTACATCCCCTCACGAAGTATCCTACCCAGGTGCCCCTTGGCGCACCCGTCTCGCAGCGCGAACCTGTTTGTCGTATGCACAGAAAGGTACTGCCTCCCAATGCTTAGCTCAATCAGCGATGTGCGTGAGATGTTGAGTACCCAGCAATATATCGCCTCCGATGAGATCTGTACCTCGATGTTTCTGGCCGACCGGCTGGGCAAGCCGTTGCTCACCGAGGGTCCCGCCGGCGTCGGCAAGACGGAGCTGGCCAAGGCTTGGGCCAAGGCTAATGGCCGCGAGCTCATCCGCCTCCAGTGCTACGAGGGCCTCGATGAGACCAAGGCGCTCTATGAGTGGGAGTACGCCAAGCAGCTGCTTTACACCCAGCTCCTGCGCGATAAGCTCGGCCAGGTGCTCGGCGACGCGACGAGCCTGCGCGAGGCCGCCGACCGACTCGCCGGCGAGGAGGAGGTCTTCTTCTCCGAGCGCTTCCTGCTGCCCCGCCCGCTGCTGAAGGCGCTCACCAGCGAGAAGCCGGTGGTGCTGCTGATCGATGAGATCGACCGCGCCGATGCCGAGTTCGAGGCGTTCCTGCTCGAAATCCTGAGCGACTTCCAGGTGAGCGTGCCCGAGCTGGGCACGATCAAGGCGAAGCACATCCCCACGGTGCTGCTCACCTCGAATAACACCCGCGAGCTGAGCGAGGCGCTCAAGCGTCGCTGCCTCTATATCTACATTGGCTACCCCGACCTGGAGGCCGAGCTGCGCGTTGTCCAGCTGAAGGTGCCTGGCCTGAGCGCCAAGCTGGCCCGCCAGGCCGTGGAGATGGTGCAGCGCCTGCGCGGCCTGGATTTGAAGAAGCACCCCAGCGTCAGCGAGACGCTCGACTGGGCGAAGGCGCTGGTGGAGCTGAACGCCAAGCAGCTCGATAAGTCCACCCTCGACAACACGCTCAGCGTCCTGCTCAAATACGAGAGCGACCTGCAGCGGGCCAAGCGCGCCCTCCAGGGCGGCGACAAGCCCGAGCGCGGGGATAAGGGCGACCGCCCGCGCGGCGGCTACAAGGGCGGGGAGTGGAATAATTAGAGGGGTTTCCATGGAGCGCCGAATCACCGAGTTTATCGCTGGCCTGCGCGCCGCCGGGGTGCGCGTTAGCCTCGCCGAGAGCGCCGATGCCATGCGCGCGATTGAGCTGTCTGGCATCGCCAATAGAGACTTCTTTCGCCTGGCGCTGCAGGCCACCCTGATCAAAGACCAGGGCGACGCCGGGACCTTCCAGGAGCTCTTCCCGCTCTACTTTGGCAGCGACGCCCCGCCGTCTATGCAGCAGGCCGGCGGCGGCCAGCTCTCCGAGGAGGAGCAGCGCCAGCTTGAGCAGATGCTTGAGGAGATGCTTCAGAACATGACGCCCGAGCAGCTGGCCGAGCTCTTCCGCTCGATGATGACCGGCCAGCAGCTCTCGAACCAGCAGATCCGCGAGATGCTCGGCCAGGTCAGCCCGCCGCACATGACCGACCAGCGCTACCAGCAGTGGATGGCCCGCCAGGCCATGCGCGAGCTGCAGTTCAGCAAGCTCAACCAGCTGCTGCGCGAGCTGCTGGTTGAGCTGCGCGAGGCAGGTATGAGCGACGAGGCGATCGCCGCGATCATGCAGGCCGCCCGCGAGAACCAGCAGGCCCTCGCCGACCAGATCGGCCAGCAGGTTTCTCGGCAGATGGCCGATATGGCCCAGGGTCAGGGCCAGCAGCCGCCCCGCCGGCGCGGTGAGTCGGAGCTGCTCGACCAGCCTCTGGAGAACCTCGACGACCGCGATGCCCACGAGATGCGCGCGGTGGTGAACCGCCTGGCCGCCCGCCTGCGCTCGCGCATGGCCCTGCGCCAGCGCCGAGGCAAGACCGGCACGCTCGACGCGAAGGCCACCATCCGCACCAACCAGCGCTTTGGCGGCGTGCCGGTGTATGTGCGCCACCGCACCCGGCATCTCAAGCCCAAGCTGCTCATCCTCTGCGACCGCAGCGTCTCCACTCAGCACGTGATGACCTTTATGCTGCTGATGATCTACTCGCTGCACGACCAGGTGAGCCGCACGCGATCCTTCGCCTTCATCGATCATCTGCACGACATGAGCATCTACTTCGCCGAGTCGCGCCCCGAGCAGGCGATCGCCCAGGTGCTCCAGAATATCCGCTCGACCCGCAGCTACAGCACCGATCTGGGCTGCTGCCTGGGCGAGTTCACCCGTGATCACCTGGGGCTGGTGGACAGCCGCACCACGGTGATTGTGCTGGGCGACGGTCGCAACAACGAGAACGACCCGAACCTGGCCGCCTTCGAGGAGATCCGCCGCCGCGCCCGTAAGGTGATCTGGTTCGCCACTGAGGAGCGCTACAAGTGGGGCGTCTACGACCCAGGATCGCTCAGCAGCGACATCTACAAGTACGCCCCGATGTGCGACGCGATGCACGAGGTGACGACGCTGCGCCAGCTGGCCGAGGCGATCGACCGGCTGTTCGCGCGGATGTAGTGGTGCGACGCGACGCGCCCCTACGGGAGGTATGGCTGATGCGGCTGCTCGTCAGCGAGGTGCATAACTTCGGTGGCTTTTTCGGCGGCGACACAGTGACGCTGAGCGGCGCAGACTGGCGCTCGCCGGGGGCTGAGGAGCAGACCCTGACGATTGATGAGTCGGCGTTGGCCAACGTGATCTCGCGCCATCAGGTGGCTGCCGGCATGCTGCTGGAGCTAACCATGGCCGGCGAGCGTGTGGATCGCGCGGTGCTGCTGGGTGCCGCCGACCCCGAGGCGCTGCGTCTGGCCCTCGGCGACCCGCCGCTCGCCGGGCTGCTGTCCGGCCCCCAGGTGCTCAGCCACCGCTGCGCCAGCTGCGCGCTCTGGGTGCCAACCGCCCCTGACCCTGACCGCTGCCCGATCTGCGGGGAGATTCTCGCCGTGATAGGGTGACACGACGGCACCGTGTTGACGCATTTCCTGGCAGATGATAGGATAGGGGCCATTGTTAAGTAATTTTCTCTAGTTCACCCAGGAGCAGCGATGCGGATCTCGAGCAAGGGCGACTACGGCCTGCGGGCACTGTTTGATCTCGCCCAACGCTACGGAGAGGGGCCGGTGCAAAGCGAAGAGATCGCAAACCGCCAGGGCATCCCGGTGAACTACCTGAATCAGCTGCTGATCACCATGCGCCGGGCGGGGCTGATCGAGAGCCTGCGCGGCCCGCAGGGCGGCCATATGCTCGCTCGCCACCCCGAGACGATCACCTTGTTTGATGCGATCACGGTGCTGGAAGGCCCCCTGCTCCCTGCCGAGTCTGCCCGCGATGACCTGACGCCCTTGCAGCCCGACGACTACGCCCTGGTGAATGGGTTATGGGACGAGCTGCGCGGCCAGATTGAGCAGATCCTCGCCAAAACTACGCTCGACGACCTGTGTCAGCGCAAGCGGCGGCAGAGCGGCGATGTGATGTACTACATTTAGGGGTTGGGGGTTGGGGGTTGGGGGTTGGGGGTTGGGGGTTGGCTGGGCGGTGCGGCTTTGGTTAAGGCACTATAACCCCTGGTTGGTTCTCGCTTTCCCACGACGGCAATATGCGGTACTATAGTGTGCGTAGTCAGCAATCTGAACTACATATATGTCAAGATCCGCTAAGCGGACGCGCCGTCTGCTGCTGGAGGACGCCGTGGTAGCGACCACCATGAACGTGGCCAGGATCGGTCCGAACTCGATCATTCAGACGATCACGTCTCTGCGTGAGACGTGCTCGCCCGACGAGCTGCGCGCGCTGCTCGCCGGTGAGGCCGAGGGCTACCTGAGCCACCTGCCTCACGAGATGATCCCGGAGGGTGAGTTTCACGACCTTGTGAGGCTGCTTGTCGCGCGGATGGGGATCGAGCGGGCGGGCGAGGTGCTCTACCGCTCGGGCGAGCTCACCGCCGACTATGTGCGGGCCAATCGCATTCCGGCACCTATCCGCACATTGCTCGGCCTGTTCCCTGCGCAGATCAGCCTGCGCCTGCTGCTGCCGGCGATCAGCAAGCACGCGTGGACATTTGCCGGGAGCGGGAAGTTCAGCTTCAGCCTTAGCCTCACGCCCTCGGTGAGCATCGGCAAGCCAGAGGGTCAGGACACCTCTGGCATCGCCGCCGCCCTCTGCTGCTACTACTGCGGTGCCTTCACCCAGATGCTGCGCCGACTGGTGAGCCGGCGCATCGAACTGCGCGAGACTTCCTGCCAGGCCCATGGCGGCCCGGCCTGTGTCTATCAGATTGTGATGTAGGGTCTTTCCCCACTGTAAGGAGCAGAGCTATGCGGATCATGATGATCCAGCCGAACTACCACGCGGGCGGTGCCGAGATTGCAGGGAACTGGCCGCCGAGCTGGGTTCCCTATATCGGCGGCGCGCTGAAGAACGCCGGTTATGAGAACGTGCGTTTTATCGACGCGATGACCTTCCATATCGACGACGATAAGCTGCGCGAGATCATCCGCATCAACAAGCCCGACGTGATTATGGCCACGGCGATCACCCCCATGATCATCCAGGCCCAGGTGACCCTGAAGATCGCTCGCGAGGAGCGCCCCAACGCGAAGCTCATCCTCGGCGGCATCCACCCGACCTTCATGTACACCCAGGTCTTCAGCGAGGCTCCTTGGATCGACTACATCGTCCGCGGCGAGGCCGAGGAGATTATTATCGATCTGATGAAGCATATCGAGGCTGGCTCCGACGTGAAGGATCGCGCGACGATCAAGGGTATCGCCTACATGGAGGACGGCAAGGTGGTGGCCACCCCGGCCGCCGACCCGATCGCCGACCTCGATGTCCTCACCCCGGACTGGAGCCTGCTGGAGTGGGATAAGTACATCTACGTGCCGATGAACGTGCGCGTGGCTGTGCCGAACTTTGCCCGTGGCTGCCCGTTCACCTGCCGCTTCTGCTCGCAGTGGAAGTTCTGGCGGCGCTACCGCGCGCGCAACCCGATCAAGTTTGTCGACGAGATCGAGACCCTGGTGCGCGACTACAAGGTGGGCTTCTTCATCCTCGCCGACGAGGAGCCGACCCTCAACCGCAAGAAGTTCACCGCGCTCTGCGAGGAGCTGGCTAAGCGTAAGCTGCCGGTGCTCTGGGGCATCAACACCCGCGTCACCGATATTATGCGCGACAAGGCGCTGCTACCCCTCTGGCGCAGCGCCGGCCTGATGCACATCTCGCTGGGCACCGAGGCCGCCGCCCAGATGAACCTTGAGGTCTTCCGCAAGCAGACCACGATCGAGCAGAATAAAGAGGCGATCAATCTCATCCAGGACGCCGGCATGGTGGCTGAGGCCCAGTTCATCATGGGCATGGAGAATGAGACGCCGGAGCTGATCGAGGAGACCTACCGCTACGCCCTCGATTGGAAGGTGGACATGGCCAACTGGAACATGTACACCCCCTGGCCCTTCGCTGAGCTGTTCGAGGATCTGGGCGACCGGGTCGAGGTGCGTGACTACTCGAAGTATAATTTCGTCACCCCGATCATGAAGCCCGACCTGATGGAGCGCGAGGATGTGCTCAAGGGCGTGCTGCGCAACTATGCCCGCTTCTATATGCGCAAGGCCTTCCTGGAGTACCCCTTCATCAAGGACAAGGAGAAGCGCAAGTATATGATGGGCTGTCTGCGCGCCTTCGCCAAGACGACCTTCGAGAAGCGCTTCTACGACATCGGTCGCGTGCATATGAAGGGCGGCTCGATGGAGGTTGACCTGGCCTTCGATGAGTCCCGCGTGTTCACCCTCGATGAGATCGCCAGGATGAAGGAGGATCACCCCGAGCAGGTGGCCGACACCACCTTCGGCGGCGCCATCCCCGCGCGCTACGACCCCGAGCTGATCAAGCACCAGGCCGAGAACGACCTGAACCTGCCGCTTGAGCCGGTTGCCGATGTTGTCGAGGCGGAGTTTGGCACCCGAGACACCAACAAGCAGGTGGGCTGCTAGGGCGATTGGTGATTGCAAATTGCAGATTGCAGATTGAGCGTAGTCCTGATGTTGCCTCACTCTGCAATCTGCACGTACCCATAGATGGGAACCATCATGTCTGATGTGATTATTTCTCCGGAGATGCTGGCGCGCTATAACAAGCCCGGTCCGCGCTATACCAGCTATCCGACCGTACCGGCCTGGACGGGAACCTTTGGTGAGGAGGAGTATCGCGAGGCGCTGGCCGATGTGTCGGCCCGTCCCGATGAGGCTCTCTCGGTCTATGTCCATCTGCCCTTCTGCGCCGAGCGCTGCACCTACTGCGGCTGTAACGCGACGGTGACCCGCCGATCTGAGGTGGTGGATGTCTACCTGGATCGCGTCGAGCGCGAGCTGGATATGGTGACCTCGCTGCTGGACGGGAAGCGGCAAGTGGTGCAGCTCCACTGGGGCGGCGGCACGCCGAACTTCCTCACCGAGCCCCAGATGAGCCGTCTGGTGGGCTTGCTCAAGCAGTACTTCACGATTGAGGACTCGGGCGAGATCTCGCTTGAGGTTGACCCGCGCATCGGCACGGTGGAGCAGCTGGCGCAGATCCGCGCGCTGGGCTTCAACCGGATTAGCCTGGGCGTCCAGGACATTAACCCGGATGTGCAGGAGGCTATTGGGCGCATCCAGCCCTTCGCGCAGACCGAGGAGCTCTACCGGGCCTGCCGCGACCTGGGCTTCGCCAGCGTGAACCTGGATATGGTCTACGGCCTGCCGCTTCAGACGGCTGAGACCTTCCAAGACACGCTGACGGCGATCAGCGATCTGCGCCCGGATCGGATCGCCTGCTTCAGCTACGCCCACGTGCCGTGGGTCAAGCCGAACCAGAAGCTGATCGATGTCGAGAAGCTGCCTGACACCTTCACCAAGTTCAGCCTGTTCCGCATGGCGATCGACAACCTGGGCGCATCCGGCTACGACTGGGTGGGCATGGATCACTTCGCCCTGCGCGACGATGAGCTGGCGGTGGCGGCCCGCGAGCGGCGGCTGCACCGCAACTTTATGGGCTACACCACCCGGCCGGCCCTGCATATGTTGGCCTTCGGCATGAGCAGCATCGGCGAGCTGGCCGGGCGCTTCGTCCAGAACGAGTCGCACCTGGGGCGCTACCAGAAGATGGTGGACGCCGGGCAGCTGCCGGTGGTGCGCGGCTATAAGCTGAGCGATGATGACCTGCTGCGGCGCTCGGTTATCCTGCACCTGATGTGTAACCTGGAGCTGCCCTACGACCTGACCACCAAGTTGTTCGGGGTGGATCTGCGCGAGGCTCTGGGCGATGACTTGGATCGCATGGAGGCATATGTCGAGGATGGCTTCCTAGAGCTGCTGCCCGACCGGGCGCAGGTGACGCCGCTGGGCCGCTTCTTCGTGCGCCTGCTGGCTATGGAGCTCGACGCCCACCTTGCGCGTACCTCGCAGAAGATCGCCTTCTCGAAGACGGTGTAGGGCAGGAGTCGGGCGTCGGGAGTCGGGCGTCAGTGTCCGCTCATCCCGTACAAAAAGGGTGTGGCGCGAAATTCATTCGTGCCACACCCTTTTTGTGTGTCTGTCATGCTGTATGGATGGAAGCATCCTATCAGCTTCCCCAACCCCCGACTCCCAACCCCTGACTCCCGACTCCTATATGATCAGCCCCAGGCTCTCCAGCCAGAAGCGCAGGTAGGACATCGCGCCGAGGATGATCAGGGTGGGGATGATCGCCACCGTGGCGGGGCGGGCGAGCTGGCGGATGCTGGTGATCTTGCCCTCGTAGCCCATCACCAGGCTGGTGAGCAGCAGCGAGACCATGTAGAGCACGCCTGTGATGCCGAAGAATGCGGTGAAGGCTAGCGGCCAGAACATAAAGCTCATGTTGGCGTAGATTGCCGCCAGCGAGAGCAGGTCAATGGCCATGATCCCCAGCAGTTCCCACCAGCTGCGCAGCACCGGCACGCTGTCCTCCACATTCTTGCGCAGGGTCATGTTCAGCACAATGTGCAGCATCACCGCGATCGAGATGCCCATGCCCATGCCGGTGAGCGTGCGCAGGAAGTTGTCGGGCTGGTAGAGGTGGGGCTGGCCGATATCGACGAACAGCGAGTTGAAGCCGTCCACGCCCATGGCCACGACGAAGAGGATGAGGACTACGCTGATCGGCCAGGGAGGCACGCGCCCGGCGCGGCCGCGCCCGATGGCGTAGAGGTAGCCCAGGGTGAGCAGGAAGCTCATGTAGATCCCGCTGTTGCGGGCGCAGAGTGGGAACTGTAGGCCGCCGAGGAAGATATTGTGCTGCTGGGCGCAGACCCCGTGGACGATCGCGTACATCTTCCACTGGAGCGGCACGCCGGGGCTGAAGATCAGGGCTAGCAGCATGAGCGCGCCGACTCCGGCGAAGATCCAGCGCCAGGGGATGTCCCGGCGTAGGTGGATCTCAACCTGACGATCATACTCGCGGGCCTCGCGCTCCTGCCGCTCGGCGATCTGCTGCTGGGCCAGGCGGATGACCTCCTCGGCGCTGTTCTCGCTCATTGCAGCGCATCCAGGTGCTTGGCTAGGAGCGCGGGCGATAGCCCGCCGAGCTGCCTGCTGCTGATCGTGCCGTCGCTGTTGATGAAGTAGGTCATCGGCAGGCTGGTGGCACCGTAGCGGTCGCCGATGTCGCCAGCGATATTGGCGATCAGCGGGAAGGTGACGCCGACCTCGTTGCCGAACTTGGCGATGGCGTCCGGTGCCTCGTTGCGGTTCACCCCGAGGATGACCAGGTTCTCGCTGTTGTCGGTGGCCGTCTGCTGAAGCTCGGGCATCTCCTCGCGGCAGGGCATGCACCAGGTGGCCCAGAAGTTCACCAGCACGCGCTTGCCGCGCAGCTCGCTGAGCGTGTGGACGCTGCCGTCGGCCATGGTGTAGCTGAAGTCGGGGGCGGCCTCGCCGTCGGTGGGTCGCCCGCCGCTGGCGTCGATGATGGCGCTCTGGGTTGCCAGGGCGACGTTCCCGACCTCAACCGTGGGGATCGCGGCGGGCTGGCTGGTGCCGCACGCGGCCAGGGCTAGGGCGAAGATGATTAGGGCGATAGATCTTCTCATATGGTCATTATATCGCAGCGGAACCGGTGAGGAAATAACAAAATTGTAGGGGCGAAGCAATGCACCCGCGCTCGAAGAGCGCGGGTGCATTGCTTCGCCCCTATGGCGATGACGTGTGGGTTACGGGCGGGCGGGCGGCGGGCCGCCGGGGCCGGGGCGGCCCTGGGGCTGGGTGGTGCTGGCGTGGACGGCGGTGGCGGTGAAGGCACCGGCGGTATCGGTCGCGCCATCGGCGTGGATGAACTGGCCGGATGTCCTGGCTGGTGCCATCGCGGCCGGTGACGGTGATGGTGGAGCCGCTGAGGCTGGCGACCTGGCCGCCGGCGTGGGTGCCGTCATCTTGGCGAGGGCCGCCGGGGCCGCAGTCGCCGGGGCCGTTCTGCTGTGTCTGGGCCGTGTTCGTCGCTGCCGACACGCTCGTGGTTCCCCGCATCAGGGAAACCGCCACCAGGGCCGCCAGGGCGACCGCCGCAATAACCATTAGGAAACGCTTCATCGGGTTGCTCCTTCGTGTGCTTAAGCCTTACCACCTTCATTGGGTGACGATGTTAATTTCGTCGGTGGTGTATGCAGTGTAGAGGCGTCGTGTTTAGAACTTCTTCAGAACTCTTTGGCATTTGGCCAAGATGAAGGGCGACCCCGCAGGGTCGCCCGTAGATTGATTAACCATTTGGGAGTGCGCGGGGTCAGAGATCGCTTCTGAGTACGCTGTGCTCAATCTGCAATCTGCAATCGCTTTAGAGCGGCAGGCTGACGGTGAAGGTGGTACCCTTGCCGATGGTGCTTTCGACGCGCACAGCGCCGCCGTGGGCCTCGATAATCGAGCGGACGATCGCCAGGCCCAGGCCCGAGCCGCCGGTCTCCTGCTGGCGCGCGGCGTCGGCGCGGTAGAAGCGCTCGAAGATATTCGGCAGGTGCTCGGCTGCAATGCCGCTGCCGGTGTCGGCGACGCTGAGCAGGAGGTTTCCGTCGCGCTCATCTGCGCTCAGGCAGATCTGGCCGCCGGCGGGCGTGTAGCGCAGGGCGTTGCTCACCAGGTTGCCCAAGGAGCGGCTTATGCGCTCGTAGTCTACATTCGCCTCGGGCAGCGGCCCGCTCTCCCGCATCACCAGGCTGACCCCGGCCTGCTCAGCGGCGTGGCCGTAGGTCTCGGTGACATGGGCGAGGATCTGGCTCGGCTCGGTGGGGCGGCGCTGGATCGGCAGCTCGCCGGCGTCGGCCAGCGAGAGCGTGTGCAGGTCGTCCACAAGGCGCTGGAGGATCTGGGTCTCATCGTAGAGGACGCTGAATCGCTCAGGCGTGGGCTTGAGCACCTGGTCGCGCAGCGACTCAAGGTAGCCCGAGATCACCGTCAGCGGGGTGCGCAGATCGTGGGCGATGTCGGCGGTCATCTGGCGGCGCAGCTGGTTGGCGTGGGCGAGGTCAGCGCTCATATGGTTGAACTGGGTCGCCAGGTCGCCCAGCTCGTCGCGGGAGCGCACCACAACCTGATGGCCCAGGTCGCCGCTGGCGATCTGGCGGGCGGCGGCGGTGAGCTCGTGCAGGGGCCGGGTGATCAGGCGGGCCACCAACACCCCGAGCGCGAGGGCAATCCCTGCGGTGGCGGCGGCGGCGATGGCGAGGGCCGCGTCGGTGCTGGCCAGGTAGCGCTCCTGGGCCGGGTCACGAATAGCCGCGGCGGCGGGGGTGAGCGCCACGCCAATGATCTGGCCTCCGCTGCTGCTGATCGGCGTGCCTGCGGCGAGCGCCGCCGGGGGCAGCGTGTCGCCGGCTTTATAGCCAGCGGTGGGGATGATCACCCTTCCCGCCGGGTCGGCCAGCCCGAAGGAGATCGTCAGCGGGTCATCGCGGGGGGGGATTCCGTTCGTGTGCTGATCATCCGGCGGGCGGTGCGCGGTGCGGTCGCGCATCCAGCTATTGATCTCCTTGAGGCTGCCGTTCGCGGCGTAGTAGTCGATCACCCGGCCGATGAAGAAGTCACGCTGCTGGGTGACGACGAAGGCGTCGAACTGGGCGTTCACAAACTGGCGCACGAAGATCGCCGCCAGGACGGCGCCGGCCAGGCTGGTGAGCAGGAAGGCCAGCACGAGTTTTGTGCTGAGTGATCGCATAGCCATACAACCTGTCAGCTGCGGTCGGAGATGCCTCCGCAGCATAGAGATGATTTGGGGCCGCAGCTGACAGGTTTACTGATCGACCCGGCAGCGGTAGCCGACGCCGAAGACCGTCTCGACATAACGGGGCTGGGCCGGGTCTGGCTCCAGCTTCTTGCGGATGTTGCGGATATGGACATCGATAGTGCGCTCGACGCCCTCGTAGTCGTTGCCCTGGAGCCGCTCAAGGAGCTGCTCGCGGGTGAAGACCCGCCCCGGCGACTCCATCAGTGCGGCCAGCAGCTCAAACTCCGAGGGGGTCAGGGAGACGGGCCGGTCGGCCACGGCCACGCCGCGAGTGGCCCTGTCGAGGCTCAGGTCGCCTACGCGCAGCAGCTCATCGGGTGCGGATGCCTCGGGCGAAGTGCGCCGCAGCACGGCGCGGATGCGGGCCAGCAGCTCGTGCATGCCGAAGGGCTTGGTCACATAGTCGTCGGCACCGAGCTCCAGGCCGACCACCTTGTCGGACTCGGCGACGCGCGCGGTGAGCATGATGATCGGGATGCTGTGGCGCTTGCGGAAGACTTTCATAAACTCGAAGCCGTCGAGGTTGGGCATCATCACATCGAGCAGGATGATGTCGGGCAGCTCGCGGCCGGCCACCATCAGGGCCTCGGCCCCGTCGCTGGCGGTGATCACGCGGAACCCGTTCTCGCTCAGGTAGTCCTTGAGCAGCGCTCGCACGTTGGCGTGGTCGTCCACCGCCAGGATTGTCTTGGCCATCGGATCTTTTCCTCCTTCGCTGGCCCAAGTATAGCAGCGCCGTGTTCAGATTCGGTATAGGGGGCGCATACATGATGTAGGGACGCAGCACGCTGCGTCCCTGCTGCGTCCCTACCCGCCCACCACGTGGACGATCTGGGAGCGGCGGAAGACGATCACGGCGCGGCTGGCCTGGTAGCGGCTCTGGGTCTTGGTGAGGATCAGCCCGTCGTATCCGTTGCGGTCAAGCCACCACTCGGCGGCCGGCTCGGCCTCCATGGCCATGCCGAGGTCGCGGGCCTCGGCGCGGATCTGCCTGATCTGCCGCTTCCACGCGGCCAGATCGCAGGTGTAGGGGCGCTCCAGGCGCACGCGGAAGCGCTCGCCGGAGCCGAAGTTGATGATGCCCTGCGGGATCAGGCCGCGCAGCTGGTTCTCGAAGCGGCCGACCGGGGTGAGCACGACCCCGCGCCCGGCGGGGGTATGCTCCTGAGTCGGCGGGTAGGCTCCGAAGAGCTGATGGAGGCCGGTGGTCTGCCCGCCTCTGGCCCACAGCTCGGCCTCGGCCTCGGGCATGTCGGCCACCCGCTCGTCATAGTCGGAGAAGCGGGGCACGCGGGGCGGGGCCATGATCTGCACCTGGGGCAGGGGCATATCGGGGCGAACCTCGCCGTCGGGGCCGACCCACACGGCCTCCAGCAGGCTCATGGGCGCGTCGTGGTGGGCCAGGTAGCGGAACCCGCGCCGCTCGCGGCCCTCCTTCGCGCGCGACTCGGCGCCGATGCGGGCGCGCAGGCGCAGGCCCTCGCCGCAGCCGGGGGCGGGGAACCACTCGATGGCTGCGCTGAAGCGGAAGATCGCCCGCCCGTCGGGCTGATCCTGGCTGCCGTCGGACTGCCAGCCCTTGCCGACCAGGCCGCTCCATCCACCAACCACGGCCCGCAGGGGCGCGTAGATGGCCATCACGGCGTCGGGGCCGGGCGGCTCGTCGAGCACCCAGAGGCCGGGCGGGATGGCCCCCGAGGTTGGCAGCTGCACGGTGCCGCCGATCACGCTCTGCTCGACCCCGGCGTTGCCAAGTCGTACGGTGGGCGCGGGCCTGCCCTTCGGGGTGCGGCCCGCCCGCGCTGCTCGGCTCGGTGGCGGGGGCGGCTCGGCTGCGGGGACGGCAGGTGCGGGCGCGTCGTGGGGGGCGACATCACCGCCGCACTCGATGCAGAAGCGTGGCTCGCCGGGCGGCAGGGCTGCGCCGCAGTAGCGGCAGAACTTCGGCCAAGGGTGGGAAGTAGTCATCGGAGCTCTACTTTCTCTCGGGTGGGGATGTCTCGGCTGGCGCTTGCCCTGGCTATAGCTCGGGGTTCGGGGTTCCCCGCGACCCCGCAGGCCGAACAGGCTGCGGATGCGGCCCAGGAGGTCCGCTGGCTCATATCAAGCCCGTCGGCCACAGGCAGGCATAGAACTTGCTGCGATAATGACACAGGCAACAGAGCATAAAGGAAAGGAGACATCATGCAAAAGATCAATGATCTTTTTGGCAAGCTTGTGATCAGCCAGATCACCGGAGACCAGGTGGCCTCGGTGAGCGATATTGTACTCGACCAGGAGGTGCGCAGGATTGTGGCACTGATCATCAGCGGCCGCGCGAGCGGCGAGCAGGTGGTGCGTTGGCCGCAGATCCTCGGGGTGGGCGAGTTCGTGGTGGTGGACGGTGCCCAGGCATTCCTCGCCGCCAGCGATGACTCTGAGATCGCCGAGCTGCGCGCGGGGGCCGAGCGGATCACCGGCAAGCATATTATCAGCGCCTCCGGCGAGCAGGTCGGCACAGTCAGCGATATGTACTTCAGCCGCGATGGCGAGCTGGTCGGCTTCGAGCTGCGGCGCGGGTTGTTCGGCGGGCTCGACCCCCAGGCCATCCGCGCCGAGGATATCCAAGCTGTCGGACGGGATGCGGTGATCGTCTCGGCGAATGAGTCGATCTCCATGAGCGCGCTCGACTCAGACACATCGACGGCGTCGGATCCGGGCGAGCCGGAGCTCTCTGCGCCCAGCATTTCGGGCTGATGGGTGGGGAGAGATCCTCAAGACGCTGGCGTAGGGGCGATACGCTGATTGCCTCTCAGGAGGGTGTGGTATGATGCGCAAATACCCTGCTGCTGAAGGCATCCGCTATGATCCGCTGCACTCTCGTACGCCGCGCATTGCTGATCCTGTTCCTCCTCGTTGTCGCCCTCGGCGCGCAGCCGGTCGCCTCACGTCCCCCCGCCGCTGTCAGCGTCCGGGTTGACTTGGCGCGCATGCTTACCCTGAACGGCAGTTTCGTTGGCCTGGGCGTCGAGGACGATAGTAACCTGCTCTGGAGCGGGCCGAACCAGGCGGCCGGCGCCCGCCCCGCCGCTGATATCGACACCTATGTGAGCCCGCGCCTGCGCGCCCTCTCCCTGCCCTTCGCGCGCAAGTTCATTGATGTGAGCTGGTTCGCCCCCACCCCCGATGGCTATACCTGGGACAGCCCGGCCATGCGGGCGCTCTACGCGAACCTGGCCGTCCATCGCGCATCAAACACCCAGATCATGCTCACGATCTGGTCGCTCCCTCCCTGGCTCTCGTCCGGCTCGGCTAGCGCTAAGGATACCGAGCTGCGCCCGGCGGTTGCCTTCCCCGACCAGGTCCACGAGGAGCGCTGGGCCGAGCTGACGGTCGATCTGCTGCGCCACCTGCGCGGCCTCGACGGCTCGGGCCTCAGCTTTACCAATGTGGCCTTTGTGGGCGGGCCGAATGAGCTGGCTGGAATCGACGCCGGGCACTTGCTGCGGCCCTTCACGCTGCTACGGGCGCGGCTAGACGAGGTCGGCTTGGCTCAGGTGGCCATCTTCGGCCCGGACAGCTTCGTCGAGGAGTTGCTGATCGCCCACGACACGCCTGGCCTCGACCCGCTGCTTAACTTGTACGACTTCCACTACTACGCCGCCGCGCCCTTCGAGGCGGGCTTTCTCGCTGCCGCCGACCGGCTGGCCGCCGCCGTCGCGCCGACTGGGAAGCAGATCTGGCTCACCGAGTTCGGCGAGCTGACCGCCAAAAACAACGACTGGCGCTCCCTGCCGATCTTCGCCATCGGCGGGATGAACCACGGCCTGGCCGCCCTGGCGGTCTGGAATGTGCAGGACCAGATCTACAACACCACGAATATGCCAGAGTGGGGACTTTGGGGCGTCTACGACAGCGGCTACGCCCTGAAGCCAGCTTACTACGCCTGGCAGATGATGTCTGCCCACCTGCCAACTGGGGCCACCGTCTATGGCCACAGCTGCGACCGCGAGCAGTGTCCAACGCTGCGACTAGCTATCCTCGGAGGCATCGGCGGTGCCTTAGCGGTGATCGCCTACAACCTGGCCGACACGCCCCTTCAGCTCAGCCTCGACCTGGGCGACCTGCCCGTCCGCCGGAGCCTGGGCCGCTACACGCTCGACCCAGCCGCGCCCCTGCCCTCCGGCCTGTCAGTCCCCCGCGAAGACGGCCCCGCCCTAGCCGACGGCGTTCTGCGCGACAGCCTGCCTCCTGGCGCGCTGGTGGTCTATGCCATAGATCGGCCAGTCTACTGCGCCTCAGAGCGCGCCTCGTCCGTACGCTACCCCTGTGGATTCGCCGCTCCATGAGGACTGCGATCCTGATGTGGATCCGGTGGTCTCTGCGCAACTCTCGGATCGCCCCGACAGTGGTATACTCGCGCCTGAAGTTCGACTGAATATCAGGCTACCGACAGTGGTGCCCCACAGCTGCAATCGCAGCTTACACCCGTCGTCCGAATCGCATCAAGGGAGTTATGTTCACACGATCATATAAAAAAGAGGCTCCACGCCTCACGCGCTCCAAGGCCCGCCTGAACCTCTCCTCTATCGGGGCAGTGCTGCGGCGCCATAGCCTGGTAGTTCTGTGTTACAGCCTCCTGGCAATCGCCTTCACCTGGCCGACGGTCGCCAACCTCCAGAGCGCGATCACCGGCATTATCGATGACCGCGAGTATCTCTGGAACATTTGGTGGGTTGGGACATCGGTGAGTCGTGGCGCGCCGATGTTCTATACAACCTACATCTTCTACCCGGTCGGCCTATCGCTCTACTTTCATACGCTCGATCCGCTCAACGGCGTGCTTGCGATCCCGTTCCAGATGCTGTTTGGCCTTACGGCGGCCTACAACATCATGAATATTCTCTGGTTTATCCTCGCGGCAGTCGGTGCCTACGCGCTGGCCCAATACGTCACCGCGAACCGTGCGGCTTCATTTATTGCCGGTCTGATCTACGGGTTTAGCCCGTATATGGCCTTTCATCTCTGGGCTGGGCAGATCGCATCGCTGAGCGCGGGCCTGATGCCGCTCTACCTGCTGGCGCTGCTGCTTGGCCTGCGTGGGCGCTGGCCCTTCCTGCTGCTGGCGTCCGTGCTGCTGACGATGATCGGACACTCCGACTGGCACTACCTCGCCTTCTCGGTCACGATCACTGGCTTGGTGGCGGTCTACGAGTCGTTTCGGCTGCGCCGTCCGCAGGTGATCCTGGCGGTCTTCGCTAAGTGCGCGGGGGTGGGCGCGCTGTTCCTGGCGCTGTTCTCGCCCGTGCTCATACCCATGATCGCTGAGTACACCAACAACCCCTCGGCCGAGCGCCCCATCGAGCATAGCGTAGCCCATTCTGCTGACCTGCTGGCCTTCTGGCTGCCGAGCATCTTCCACCCCCTGTGGGGCGACTGGGCGCAGTCGATCTTTAATCAGCTCGTGCCGGACACTATCGTAGGCGGGATCGCGACCCTTGGGTATGTAGCGCTTATCCTCGGCCTGATCGGGGTGCTGCGCGAGTGGCGGCGCAGCGGCCTGTTCCTCTTGATCTTTGTCGCCGGCTTTTTACTGGCGCTCGGGCCGTACCTGCAAGTTGACGGGGTAAACAGCTTCGATACCGATCTCCCCATCCCCATGCCCTTCCTGTTCTTCCGCATGCTGCCCTTCATGGAGATCAACCGCTTCCCCAGCCGCTTCGTCGTCGTCGCGATGCTGGCGCTCGCCACGCTGGCCGCCATCGGCTTTGACTGGATCTCCCGCCAGCCGCGTGTGATCCGGCTTCCGTCCGGGGGGCGGGCGGCGCTGCCCGCACTGATGGCGGCCCTGGTGCTGTTCGAGTTCTGGCCCCGCCCCTTCCCGATGGATCCGACGGTCAACGCCCCCGATGTCTCGCCCTTCTATCGGCAGATGGCCGCCGACCAGGAGGACTATGCGATCCTGGAGGTTCCGAACCTCAAGCAGGACGCGATGTTCTACCAGACGATCCATGGGAAGCGGATCTTCGGCGGTCGCATCTCTCGCGAGAAGGGACATATTTGGCGACACGACCGCTTGATTGGTGCGCTGATCGATAGCTCACCGCCCTGGAAGGATATCGGGGTAGATGAGAGCCCGAGCGCGGCTCGTGCGGCCCTGGCCTGTCAGGGTGTGCGCTATGTGTTGTTCTACAAGCATGGGGCTGACTCGCGGGAGAGCGCGGGCAGTGCGGCTCTCCAGAGTACGTTATTTGCCGATGTTGCGCCGGTTTACGATGATGATCTGCTGCGCGCCTATGAGGTGACCGCGACGACCACAGGTGAGGCGTTCTGGACGCCGGCTCGTGATTGGCACGAGCCTGAGGTCAGTCCATCGGGCACGGTCTTTCGCTGGATTGATAGCGACACCGGTACGCTGCGGGTCTACCCCTGTGGCGCGACAGATGTGATGCTCCGCTTTAACGTCACTCCGTTTTTTCAGGCGCGTACGCTTCAGGTAAGCCTCAACGGCACCGACTTGGGCAGTTTCGCGCTGCCCAAAGATATGCTCACCAGCCTGGAGATCGCGCTAACCCTCCAGCCCGGCGAGAACCAGGTCGTCTTTCACAGCTCCGAGCCGCCCATCTCGCCCGAGGATGCCCTCGGCAGTGTTGGTGATAAGCGCCCGCTTAGCTTTCAGTTCTCCTACCTCTCGATCATGCCACGTTAGGATGGGCGGCTCGCGATCCGCCTATCCGTCCTTTCTTTCTCGTGGTTATCTGGCTCTGTTATTTGGCAGCGCAAAGGAGTGGAACGATGATCACCCCGAAGCAGATGGCCGACGCCTACGGGCGCAATGTGGCGATCCTGAAGATGCAGACCAAGGACATGACCCAGGCCGAGAGCCTCATCCAGCTGCCCTTCCGGGCCAACTGCATGAACTGGATTGTGGGCCACATCGTCACCCACCGCAACATGATCATGGACATGCTCGGCGAGTCACCGGCTCTGGATAAGGCCCTGGCCGCACGCTACGACCGCGACTCCGAGCCGCTCGGCACGGAGGACTCGGGCGCGCTGCCCCTGGAGACTCTGCTGGAGGCGCTGGAGGAGTCTCAGCCTCGCCTGGCCGCCGCTCTGGCTACCCTGAGCGACGCCGACCTAGCCCGCGAGGTGGTTGGCCCCGGCGGGCGCACGACGCGCCTGGGCAGCGCGCTGTTCTTCTACTTCTTTCACGACACTTACCACACCGGGCAGACCGAGATCATGCGCCAGGCCAGTGGCAAGGACGATAAGGTTATCTGATGGGCCGTGGACGCTACCCTGCCCGGCTCCAGGTTTCGCTGCCGCCGCCCGATGTGGCCGCGCGCTACCTGCTGATCTGGCCCGGCCGCGAGGTCTACGCCAGCCCCGAGTCTTTCCCGCCGATCAGCTCGCCCGGCCTCTTCGGCGACGATAAGCCCCTGGAGATCGATATCGGCTGCGCCACCGGCGAGCTTGCCTGCGCCCTGGCCGAGGCCCGGCCCGAGGCCAACTACCTGGGCGTGGACATCGCCCTGAAGCCGCTCTACCGGGCGGTGGAGGTGGCGTCAGGCCGCGATCTGCCCAACGTGCGCTTCCTCCAGAGCGATATGCTCCTGGCCTATGGGCGCATCCCGGTCGAGGCGCTGCGCGCCGCCTATGTCCACTTCCCGGCACCGCTGCTGCGCAACCGCCAGCGCAAGACGCGGCTGGTTGCCCCGGCCCTGCTTGCGCAGATGAGCCGCGCTCTGATGCCCGGCGGCACCCTGAGCTTTATAACCGACCAGCCCGACCTCTACGCCGAGCTGCTGCGCTTGCTCCCCGCCACCCCCGGCCTGCGCCTGCGCGACTCCGCCGAGCACGAGCTGGCCCTGTCCGACCTGCTCAAGTCGCACTACCACCGTCGCTGGGAGGCCAAGGGGAGGCAGATTATCCGGGTGGAGCTGGAGAAACGTTGAATGTTGAATGCCTCAATTCAACATTCAGCATTCAACATTATGGACTGTCGCACCGGCTGCGGGGCATGCTGCATCGCCCCATCGATCTCCTCGCCGATCCCGGGCATGCCTGCGGGCAAGCCTGCGGGGGTGCGCTGCGCCCAGCTCAGCGCGGACAACCGCTGTCTGATCTTCGGCCTGCCCGAGCGCCCCGCCGTGTGCGTCAGCCTGCGACCCACGCCCGAGATGTGTCGCTCCAGCGCCGCCGAGGCCATGATTGTGCTGACGCACCTGGAGCAGCAGACTGCCCCAGGCGGCGGGGGGTTGGGGGCCTGCGGCCCCCGATAATACGTATCTATACCCGCAAAAAACGCCAGCGAAGCTGGCGTTTTTTGCGGGTATAGATACGAGGGTTTGGGGCGAAGCCCCGGCGCTGATCACGGGCGCGCTACGCGCCCGTGATCAGCGGGGCGACCTCCTCGGCGAAGGTGTGCAGCGGGGCGTGGTCGTAGGCGACGCGCGGAAAGTAGGTGATTACATAGGTTACCCCAGCGTCCACCTTGGCCTGGATGGCCTCGGCCACCTGCTGGGGCGTGCCGACGATCGCCTGCTGGTGCAGCTGCTCGACGCTCCATCCGTAGGTGGCCCGCACCTTCTCGGTGGCGGCGGCGATATCGTCATCGGCCTTCACGAAGACGATGTTGACATTGGTGGAGCGGATGATCTCGTCGTAGCTGCGGCCGAGCTTCTCGCAGTGGCCGCGCAGCACTGCAAACTTATGCCGCAGCTCGTCCGGGCTGCCGCCGACATTGCAGGCGTTGCCGTACTGCGCCACGAGCTTCAGCGTCACCTGCTCGCCGCCGCCGCCGATCCAGAGCGAGGGGTAGGGCTTCTGCACGCCCTTGGGCTCGTTGATCGCCCCCCGGATGTGGAAGTACTCGCCCTCGAAGGTCGGCTCGTCCTCCGTCCACATCTTCACCATGATCTGGGTGGCCTCGCGGAAGGCCCGCATGCGGTCGCGCGTCTCGGGGAAGCCGTAGCCATATGCCTTCCACTCGTGCTCGTACCAGCCCGCGCCGATTCCGTAGTAGAGCCGCCCGTGGCTGAGCACATCCACCGTCGATGCGATCTTCGCCGACAGGGCCGGGTTGCGGTAGCCCAGGCAGGTCACCATCTGGCCCACCTTGACCCGCTTGGTGTCGCGGGCCAGCGCTGCGGTGATCGTCCATGCCTCGAACACGGCCTCGTGCTCGATGCGCGGCACCGTGTGGAAGTGGTCGTAAACCCAGATCGAGTCGTAGGCGGGGATGGCGTCGGCGGCCTTCGCCACGGCGGTCATCGCCTCATATTTCTCCACCGGGTCGGCGATCTCGATCAGGTCGAGCCTCCAGCCCTGCGGCGCGAACGTGCCAAACTGGACAGTCATAGGTTTCTCCCCTGGCGATATGGCAAAGCTACCGCTCGGCTTAGGCTGAGCGACAGAACCCTAACACACCGCACGATTGAACCAAAACGCCTGTTTCGTGCGTATTATAGTACAGGACGGTGTGAGGCGGTAGGCGCGCCGCCCTCGGCGTGACAGAAGTGTCAGGCTCCAAACAGGTGCTTGTAACAAAACTGAGGTATGATATAGGTGCGGGTAGGATGCTCAGCCTTGATGTACACCGCAGTGCAGGCCGGGCCTCCCCCACGTTCTCCGCTCTGGATTGGTTGTCGGCGCGGAACAAGCCATCATCATCACTCTCTCCATCTTCACACAGCGCCCCGGCGTATGGCTGACCGACATCCACAGAAAGGATCCCGCTGTGACCCAGATCGATATCGAGGGCATGAGTGTCTCGGAGCTCGAACGTTTGCGCGATGCGGTGAACCAGCGCCTGCTGGAGATGCGCTACAGCAATCGGCACACCCTCCCCGAGCTGCTGCGGATGCTCGACGACCTGAAGGGCGCCCTGGACGACCAGGGGAAAGAGTGGCGCTCCCTGGAGCGCTGGCAGTGGATGGATGGCCAGATTCGCTTCTGGCTTAACCCGACCGACCAGGTGCGCTACCAGTCCGGCTGGTATACGATCGATGAGCTGATGCTCTGGGCTCGCAACCGCGGCCCGGTCCTTGTCCCTGAGGAGGAGGAGGATATCGAGGAGGAGCCTTGGACGGAGGTAGATGGCGTGCGTATTCGCTGGCTCCCCGATGGGACGATGGAGCAGATGTGATATCAGAGGGGCGGGCGCTGTGCGCCCGCCCCTCTGTGTGACAGTGAGAGGGTATGCAGGTGGGCACCGCTCATCTGCATACCCTCTTTTTATAGCCCGAGGACGCGCAGCATCACTGGCACGAGCATGGCCGTCATTGCTCCATTCAGGCCCATGGCCAGCCCGGCGAAGGCACCCGCCTCCGGGTCGAGCTGGAGCGCTCGCGCCGTGCCTAGCCCGTGCGAGGCCAGCCCCATAGCGAACCCGCGCACGCTCTGGTCGCGCACGCGGGCCATGTCCAGCACCTCGCCGGCCAGCGCCGCGCCCACCATGCCGGTGAGGATGACCAGCACGGCGGTGAGCGAGGGCAGCCCGCCGATCGCCTCGGCGATGCCCATGGCGATGGGGGTGGTGATCGATTTGGGGGCCAGCGAGCGCAGGGCCAGGTCGGAGAGCCCCACGGCCTTGCCGATCAGCACGGCTGAGGCGATGCCGGTGGCAGAGCCGACCACCAGGGCCGCCAGCCCTGGCAGGAGCACCTGGCGCAGCTTGCGCTCGGCCTGGTAGAGCGGTACCGCCAGCGCCACCGTTGCCGGCCCCAGCAGGAAGTGGACGAACTGCGCTCCGGCGAAGTAGGTCGCGTAGGGCGTGCGGGTGACGCTCAGGATCATCACTAGGGCGATGATCGACAGCAGCACGGGGTTCAGCAGCGGCGGCGCGCCGAGCCGCCGGGCCATGGCCGTAGCCACCTGGTAGGTCGCGATCGTCGCCGTCAGCCAGAGCAGCGGGGTCTGGGCCAGGTAGACCCAGATCGAGACGATCTGATCGCTCATTGCGGCCTCCTGCGCATCTGGATCATCCCCTGCATCACCAGGGCGGTGACGAGCAGGGTGACGAGGGTGCTGGCGACGATGGCGATCAGCAGGCGCCACCAGTCGGCGGCGAGCAGCTGGAGGTGGACGATGACACCGACCCCGGCGGGCACGAACAGGAGCGAGAGGTTGCCCAGCAGACCCTGTGAGGCCCGCTGGAGCGGCTCGGGCACGCGCCCGCGTATGCGGATCGCCAGAAAGAGCAGCAGCATCCCGACCACCGGGCCGGGCACGGGCGCGCCCACGGCCCGCACCAGCACCTCTCCCGCCAGCTGGAATGCCAGCAGGGCTAAGAGCGCATTTACCATATAATCCTCGCATAGATGTACGGACGCAGCGTGCTGCGTCCCATGCTGCCTCCTAAGAGGACACCCGACGATGTTCTCCCAATACTTCGGGCTCGCCCCGCTCGGCCCGCCCTTTGTACTCTTCTCGGCCCAGCACCTGCTCGGCGCGGCTGCCGTAGTCATCGCTACGCTTGCGGTGGCCCTTGCGGGCGCTCGGCTGCCCCCGCGCCTCCGCGCGGCCCTGCGCTGGGGGCTGGCGGCCTTCTGCGTGGCCAACTGGCTGGGCTGGGACGCCTGGCAGCTCGCCAACGGCGTCTGGTCGCCGACCTACTCGCTGCCGCTACAGCTCTGCACGCTCTCGGTGCCGGTCTCGGCCCTCATGCTGGCCACGCGCAGCGAGCGGATCTACGAGGTGCTGTACTTCTGGTGCTTCGCTGGGGCCACCCAGGCGCTGATCACACCCGACCTACAGGCGGCCGGCTATAGCTTCCCGCACATTCGTTACTGGATCTTCTTCACCTCGCACGGCAGCATCTACCTGGCCGTGGCCTTCGCCTCGGCGGCGTGGGGCTTCCGCCCCACATGGCGCTCATTGCCGCGGGCCTTCATTGCCACGAACCTGCTGTTGGCCTTCGTCGGCCTGGTGAATTGGATCACCGGGGGGAACTATATGTTCATCGCCCGCAGACCCGACTACCCGACCCTGATCGACGCGCTCGGCCCGTGGCCATGGTACATTATTCCGCTGGAGCTGATCGCGGCGGCGGCATTTGTGCTTGTCTATCTGCCGTATGCGGTGGGGGATCGGCTGAGCATAGCCGATGGCCGATAGCCCGGCCTCAAATTCGGCTATCGGCTATCGGCTATTGGCTATTGCGGGTCGCCGACGTCGGGCCATGTGGCGCGCTGCATGTGGGCGCGGGCGTAGGCGATCGCCTCGGCGCGATCCTTCAGCTTGAGCTGGCGGATGGCCTCGCCGGTGTGGTACTTGATCGCCCGCTCGCTGTAGCCGAGGAGGCGGCCGATCTCTTTATAGGTGTTGCCCTGGGCCAACAGGGTGAGGATGCGGATCTGGTGGTGGGTGAGGATGCTGGAGGGATCGGGCTGGAGGGCGCTGTCCTGGCGCATCTGGTTGGCCAGGGCGCTGAGCACCCGCTGGGCTAGGATGGGCGAGAGGGCCGCCTCGCCGCGCATCAGGCCGCGGATATACTGGCTGAGCTGGTCAATATCCACGTCTTTGAGCAGGTAGCCGGCCGCGCCGCGCCGCACCGCATCGAAGAGGGTGTCGTCATCCTCTGCCACGGTGAGGATGACGATCCGCGCGTCGGGCCGCTCATCCATGATCGCGCTCGTCGCCTCAAGGCCACCCATCTCGGGCATCTCCACGTCCATCAGGATGATGTCGGGCAGCAGCGCTCGCGCCTGCGCGATGGCCTCGCGTCCGCTGCTCGCCACCCCGGCGACGGTGAAGCCCCGGCTCACCAGCAGCCGGTGGAGCACCTGGAGGAAAAGCCCGTTGTCGTCGACGAGGAGCAGGCTGACGCTGCTGTGGGTCTGCGGGGGGCCGATAGGCTCCCCCGAGGCGAGCGGCTTTGCTGTGCGCATGCTGACGCTGCGCTGGAGCAGTTCAAAGGTGTGCTGGAGCTCCTGCGGTGATGCGGCGTCGAGCAGGGTGCTCTGGGTGATCAGCCCGACGAGGTATCCCGCAGCGTTCACCACCATGAGTCGGCGGATGTGGGCGCGATTCATGGCCTGGTGGGCCTCCCAGAGCGTGGCGTCGGGCGTGATGGTGATCGGCTGGGATGCGATATGCGCGTGGGCCGAGGTGGTGTCGAGATCGATTCGGGCCGCGTGGGCGCGGGTAATGTCGCGATCTGTGATCATACCGAGCGGCCTAGCCCCGCCCGCCTCGCTGCTGACGATCACGACGCTGCTGACATGGTGCTCGTCCATGCGGCGGGCGATGCTGAGCAGCGATTCTCCGGCCTCTGCGGTGATAATAGCCGCGACCATGGTCTCGGCCACGGTGCGTATACGGATGAGCATAGCCGGGGTGACCGCCGCGCAGATGCTCTCCTGCGAGATCATGCCGGCTAGGGTGCCGTCGGCGTTGTGGGCGAGTAGGTGGCCAGTCTGGTGCTCTGTGAGCAGCCTCAGCGCCTCCAGGACGCCCTCGGGGTTATCGCGGGCGATGCCGATCAGCGGGCGGCCAACCTCGGCGCTCAGGGTTAGGCTGTCGGGCGCAGGGCTGTCCGCTATCAGGCGCACCACATCGCGGATCGTGACGCTGCTGACGATCTGGCCCGCCGCACGGATGAGCGTGCAGGTGGCGCCTTGCCGGTTCAGTAGATCCACGACGTCGCGGATCGGAGATCCCTCGTCGATGATCTGAAGATCCGTGATGGTGACGTCATCAAGGCTGGGCAGGAAGAGATTTGGGTTGGCTGTGTTCATGCTACTCACAGACAGCTTCAGAGGCAAGAAAAACGGTAGTGAATCAATCTCGAATGTCACCCTGAGCGAAGCGAAGGGTCCCGAACGGGATTCCTCGCTTCGCTCAGGGTGACCACCATTCCCTATTGGGCCACTACCAGAAAAACGCCCTCTGCGGCCTCTTAAGATTGTAGGCTGCGGAGGAGCGCCGAAGGATTCGCAGGATCGGACAGAGGCGACTCAGATCTATTGTACATATGAACGACATTTCCGATAGTGCTTGTGGGTGAAGTGATGATAACGTGCTGTGGTATTATGGCACGTTGCCCGATTTTTGCCCCCTCAATAGCGCGTACAATAGAACCTTGAGCCGCTGAGCTGCTGAGCTGCTGAGGAGGTATATCTGTGAGTGAATCCGAGGAAACCCTGTGCATGATCGTCGCGCCCTTCGCGCCGCTGGTCGCGCGCATTGTCGCCGAGGCGACGGTGGTAGACGACCGTATCTTGAAGATTGACCACTTTCTGAATCATCGAATCGAGCCCGATCTGATGGCTGCGATGGGCGCAGAGCTGGCCGGGAGGCTGATGCGCTTCAAGCCCGACTTGCTGCTGACTGCCGAGGCCAGCGGGATCGCGCCAGCTCTGGCGGTGGCTCTTGTCACCGGGCTGCCGATGGTGTATGCCAAGAAATACTCGCCCGAGGTGGAGGCTCCGGCGCTTTCGCGGGTTGTCCCCTCGCCGACCAAGGGCGGCGCGGCCCGGCTCGTGATCGCGCAGCGCTACCTGCCGGCTGGGTCGCGGGTGGCCCTGGTGGACGACTTCCTGGCGAACGGGCGCACCGCCCTGGCCCTGGCCGAGATCGTGGCCGACGCAGGCGCGGAGATGGTTGTGGCGGGCTTCCTGGTCGAGAAGCTGTTCCAGGGCGGGCGCGCGGGCCTGGAGGCGCTCGGCATCCCGGTGGCGGCGCTGGCCCAGGTGGAGCGCCTCTCTGGCGGCAAGGTTATTATGCGGTGAGGATCTGGGAGTCGGGAGTCGGGAGTCGGGAGTCGGGAGTCGGGAGTCGGGAGTCGGTGCTGCAAAATATCCTGAATCGCAATACCGCAGAAGTAACCCTGTCACCCATGTCACGCTGAGCGCAGCGAAGCGTCCCGGCCGGGATTCTTCGCTGCGCTCAGAATGACAGAACACTTCACAGGGTTACTTCTGCGGTATTGCCCTGAATCCTTGTCTCATCGCGAAGCCGCCGAATGTCTCGACTCAGATCGGCTAGATGTCTCTGGAAGCGTGCGGGCCGGGCGGCTACGATACACAGTACGCTGTGCCAGATCAGTGTATAGGAGAGACAGCGCGTGGCAACAGTAGGGCAGGCCGTGTCGGCGGGTGGAACGCGTGCGGGGATGGGTATGATCGCCGGGGCGGCGCTGATCTGGGGCACGATCGGGGTGGCGGTGAGCCTGCTCTACCGGCTGGCCCCGGCCGACCCGCTGGGGGTGGGGTTTTTGCGCCTGCTGATCTCGGCACCGACCCTGCTGATCATGGGCTGGGTGATCGTCGGGTCGGGCTTCCTACGGGTGCGTCGGGGCGACCTGGGGACGATGGCGCTGATGGGGGTGGCCTTCGCAACCTACCAGGTCTGCTACTTCGCGGCCATCCCCCGGCTGGGGGTGGCGGCGGCGGTGATGATCAATATCTGTAGCGTGCCGATCCTCACCGCGCTGCTGTCCCGAGTCTTCCTGGGCGAGCGGCTGAGCCGAATCGCCCTGCTGGCCATGGGCGGCGCGGTGCTGGGCACGGCCATGCTGGTGGGCGGCGCGCCGGAGTCGAGGGACCTGGCGAACACGCTGACCGGCGCGACCCTGGCTCTGGGCGCGGGCCTCTCCTATAGCATCGTGACTATGACCTCGCGGGCGGTGGCGCCGTACTACCATCCGCTCCAGCCGATCGCCTTCGCCTTCAGCCTGGGCGCGCTCCTGCTGGCCCCTATGGCCTTAACGAGCGGCCTTCATCTGGCCTACCCGGCGGCGGGATGGGGTCTGCTGCTCTATCTGGGACTGGTGCCTACCGCCGCCGCCTATGTGCTCTACCTGCGTGGCATGAGCAGCACCCCGGCAACCGTCGCCGCGACGCTGACTCTGCTGGAGCCGCTTGGCTCAACCCTGCTGGCCGTGCTCTTCCTGGGTGAGCACCTGGCCCCACTTGCTCTGCTAGGTGCTGGCTTGCTTCTAGCTAGCATGGGTATGCTCTACCGAGGGCGCTAGCCTCCACGATTTCTTATGGGTGTGGCGCAATCAGCCAGCTAAGCTGGCCGATTGCGTCACATCCATATTTTTAGGCGCGCTCCACCGCGAGCAGGGGGATCGCCTCAGCGCGGCCCTCGTTCATGCTGCCGCGCCGGTAGCCGGCGAGGTCGAGGGTGACGTGGCGGAATCCGGCCTCGGCGCGCAGGCGGGCGACAACCTCGGCGGCGTGGGCGAGCAGCTTCGGCATATCCTCGGCGGCCACCTCGATGCGGGCCAGGTCGTCGTGGTAGCGCACGCGGTACTGGCGGAAGCCCAGCTGCCAGAGCGCCTCCTCGGCGGCCTCGACCTGGGCCAGCTTTGCGGGCGTGATTGTGGTGCCATAGGGGAAGCGCGAGCCGAGGCATGCGAAGGCTGGCTTGTCCCAGATGGGCAGGCCAAGGCGCTGGGCTAGGGCGCGGATGGCCGCCTTGCCAAGCTCGGCCTCCTTGAGCGGGGCGCGGACCTTATGCTCTCCGGCGGCCACGGCACCGGGCCGGTGGTCGCCCAGGTCGTCCAGGTTCTCGCCGTAGGCCACCCAGGGGATGCCGCGCTCGGCGGCGAGCGTGTCGAGGCGGGCGAAGAGGGTCGTCTTGCAGAAGTAGCAGCGGTCGGTCGGGTTGGCGGCGTAGCGCGGGTCGGCCACCTCTGCGGTGGGCACGACCAGGTGGCGGATGCCGGCCAGGCGGGCCAGATCCTCGGCCTCGTGCAGCTCGCGTCGAGGCAGCGAGGGCGAGTCGGCGGTGACGGCGAGGGCGCGCTCGCCGAGAACCTCGTGGGCGACCTTCGCGAGCAGCACGCTGTCCACCCCGCCAGACATGCCGATCACCACGCCGCCCATCTCGGCCAGGATCGCCCGCAGGCGGGCGTATGCTTGATCTAGCTCGGTATCACTCAAGGCCATAGGAACCTCCCGGTGGAGTACGGTTTTTAAGGGCGGCACCTAAACGTGATGCGCCTCCTGGCGCGTATTGATCAGGCTGGCTGCAAAGCCCGCGCCGAAGCCGTTATCGATGTTTACCACGGTGACCCCGGCGGCGCAACTGTTGAGCATGCCGAGCAGGGCGGCCAGCCCGCCGAAGCTGGCCCCGTAGCCGACGCTGGTGGGCACGGCGATCACCGGGCGGCGCACGAGGCCGCCCACCACGCTTGGCAGGGCGCCCTCCATGCCCGCCACCACGATCAGCACGTCGGCCGACATCACCTGCTCCATGTGGCCGAGCAGGCGGTGCAGCCCGGCCACGCCCACGTCGTAGAGGCGCTCCACCGTGTTGCCCATCACCTCGGCGGTGACGGCGGCCTCCTCGGCGACGGGCAGGTCGGCGGTGCCGGCCGAGATGACCAGGATGCGGCCGGGGCGGCGGGGCAGCGGCGTCGGCTCGTAGACGATGGCGCGCGCCAGGTCGTGGTAGCGCGCCGCTGGCAGGGCCGCGCGCACCGCATCGAAGACCTCGGGGGCCGCGCGGGTGGCCAGCACCGGCCCCGGCCCCTCGGCCAGGCGCGCCATGATCGCCACCACATGCTCGGTGCGCTTACCGGCGCAGAGCACCACCTCGGGGAAGCCCGCGCGCAGGGCGCGGTGCGAGTCCAGGTGGGCGAAGCCCATGTCGTCGAAGGGCAGGCGGCGCAGCTGATCGAGCGCGCCCTCGGTGCTCGTCTGCCCCTGGCGGACAGCGTCGAGCAGGGCGCGCAGGGACTCTTCGTTCATCATTATTCCTCCAGGATGTGTTGTAGGGGCGCGTCGCGACGCGCCCCTACGGCATCCTATTACGACGTCGGCGCCACCACCAGGGCCACGCCGAGGGAGGCCAGGGCCAGCCCGCCGATGGCCATCGGGCCGAAGCGCTCGCCGAAGACGAGGAATGCCTCCAGGGCGGTGGCGGGCGGCACCAGGTAGAACAGGCTGGTGACGCGGGCGGCCGAGCTGATCCTGATCAGCGTCATCAGCAGCAGAATGGCCCCGAGCGAGAGCACAAACACCAGCCAGCCCAGGGCGAAGAAGAGCTGCGGTGCCCATGTGATCGCGCGCTGCTCGAAGAAGAAGGAGCCCGCCAGCATCACGAGGGCGGCGGCCAGGTACTGCACGCAGGTGCCGGTGGTGAGCGGCATCGAGCCGCCGTGGCGCTTCTGGTAGAGCGTGCCGGCGGTGGTGCTGAGCAGGGCGATCAGGGCGGCGGCCAGGGTCGCCCCGGTGATGGCGACGCCGCCGGAGCCGGGGGCGAGCAGCTTTTCGGCGAGCACCATTCCGGCCCCGGCGAAGCCGAGGAGCAGGCCGAGCCACTGGCGGCCGGCCACCGGCTCGCGCAGGGCCAGCTGGGCGATCACGGCGGTGAGGATCGGCTGCAGACTCACAATGAGCGAGGAGACCCCCGCCGACATGCCGTTGTCGATTGCGAAGAAGACCCCGCCCAGGTAGCCGGCGTGGAGTAGCAGGCCGACCACGGCGATGTGCCCGAGCTGGCGGGGCCTCGGCCAGGGTGCTCGGATGGCCAAAGAGATGGCGGCCAGCAGGCCCGCCGCGATCAGGAAGCGGATGAGCAGGAAGGTGAACGGCTCGATGTAGGGTAGCCCGAAGCGCGCGCCGATGAAGCCGGTGCTCCAGAGCAGCACGAAGATCCAGGGTGCGGCGGCGGCAAAGACGGGGCGGGCGGTGACGCGGACACGACGCTGCTGCATATTCCTCCATGTGCTATCGCACAGGGTACAGGGTATGGGGTACAGGGTACAGCACGCACCATTTTAAGACAAGCTTGCTGGCTTGCCGCCTCCTTGGCCCTGGGGATTCGTCCCAGATCTGATATTTGTTGGGTTTTGGCGGCGAATCTGTCCCCACATCTCCATCGGCGAGTAGCTCCCTAAATCAGGCATTGCATGTTCCTTAAAGTGTGCTATGATAATCACGTTTGCTCAACGTAACACTGCGAGACCTGCATCAGAGACTCCCGTTAGTCCCCTGGTCGCTCGACAGAACCTCTTCGCTCGAAGGATGTACGTTGTGGATCGCCGGAGCGAGACATCCAGGTCCTCCCCTGGTTGCCGGCTGAACGGGATGGTGACTTTCGCAGGATGGCGGCACATGTGCGCCGCTAACCACAATCGTCTGCGCAGCGCGCAGAGGAGAACTGTAGATGCTGGTTAAGCTGTTTGTTGGTAATCTCCCCTGGAGCGTCGGTGACGCCGAGCTCGAGCGGATCTTCGCCCCCCACGGGGACGTGCAGAGCGCCCGCGTGATCAACGACCGCGACACGGGCCGCTCGCGCGGCTTCGGCTTCGTCGAGATCGACGTTGACGATGTGTCCGTTGTGATCCGCGCCACCGACGGCCAGGAGGTTGATGGCCGTCCCCTGCGCGTGAATGAGGCCGAGGACAAGGGCCGCGGCGGTCGCGGTGGCTTCGGCGGCGGCGGCGGTGGCCGCGGCGGCTTCGGCGGCGACCGTGGCGGCAACCGTGGCGGCGGCGGTCGCGACCGCTACTAAACCTACGGCGTAACACTCCGCAGAGGCGCGGGGGCGCGGGGGAATGGCTCAATGCCAACTCTCGTATCCCCCGCGCCTCGCGGCGTGTCTTCGCCTCCTGTATTCTTTATACCCGCGCCGACGACCCCTGCCGGCGCACCAAGCCGGCCGCTATAGACCCCCACGTCTCCCCCGGCCGCCCCACAAGGAGCCCCGTTGAATTTCTCGGATTTTGAGCTTCACCCGACCCTGATGGCGAATGTGCTTACCCAGGGCTTTACTCAGCCGACGCCTATTCAGGCGCAGGCTATCCCCCTCGCCCTCTCCGGCGGCAACCTGATCGGCCTCGCCCAGACGGGCACTGGTAAGACGGCCGCCTTTGTCCTTCCGATCTTGCATCGTCTGCTCCAGACGCCTAAGGGCGGCACGCGTGCGCTGATTATCACGCCCACCCGCGAGCTGGCCGAGCAGATTAATGAGACGATCATTGCGTTCGGCAAGGGCACCGGCCTGCGCAGCGCCACGATCTATGGCGGCGTTGGCATGATCCCTCAGGAGCGCGCCCTGCGCGCTGGTGTCGATATTGTCGTCGCATGCCCCGGTCGTCTGCTTGACCATATGGGCCGTGGTGCCACTCGTCTGGACGGCGTGCAGACCCTCGTCCTTGATGAGGCTGACCGCATGCTCGACATGGGCTTCTTGCCGGCCATCAAGCGCATCCTGGAGGCGCTGCCCACCCGGCGCCAGACGATGCTCTTCTCGGCCACGCTGCCCGATGAGCTGAAGAGCCTGGCCGCATCCACGGCCCCCGATGCGAAGCTTGTGCAGATTGGCATCGTCCGCCCGGCCCACACGATCACGCACGCGATCTACCCGGTGGCCCCCCACCGCAAGACGGCCCTGCTGCTTGACCTGCTGCATAAGGCCGACACCGGCTCGGTGCTGGTCTTCACCCGCACGAAGCATCGGGCCAACCGGCTGCTCCAGCAGATCGCCCGCGAGGGCCACAGCGCCGCCGTTCTGCATAGCAATAAGTCGCAGAACCAGCGCCAGCTTGCTCTTGACGGCTTCCGTGACGGGCGCTTCCGCATCCTGGTGGCCACTGATATCGCTGCCCGCGGCCTCGATGTCGAGCGGATCTCCCATGTGATCAACTACGATATCCCTGACACGGCGGATGCCTATATCCACCGGATTGGCCGCACTGGACGAGCCACGCGCACTGGCGACGCCTTCACCCTGGTGACGCCTGAGGATGGCTCAGAGGTGCGGATGATCGAGCGTGCCCTCGGCTCACCTCTGGAGCGCCGCCAGCTGGAGGGCTTCGATTACAATGCCCAGGTGGCGGCCGTGAACCTTGATGAGCGCCCACCTCGCCCGCCTCGGCGCGATGACCGGCCGTCCCCTCGGCGCGATGACCGGCCCTCCCCTCGGCGCGATGACCGACCGTCTGCTCGTTCTGGCGCCCCGCGTGCGGGCGGCGCGCCCAGCCGACGCGATGAGCAGCCGCCTCGGCGCGACATCCGCCCGACCCGCCGTTCGGCGTAATATAGCGGGCGCGGGGCATATCGGCCCCGCGCCCGCTTCTTTAGGGTTGACGCCCTGAAAACCTGTATCGTTCTACAAAAATGTGCCAGCTTAGCTGGCACATTTTTGTGAAATAATAAGGCAATAGTGTCGCATCTTTCGGTGCAGGGTACCATAGGATAGTTACATCGCAATACCGCAGAAGTAACGCTGTCACCCTGAGCGAAGCGAAGGGTCCCGGCCGGGATTCTTCGCTTCGCTCAGAATGACAGGACGCCTCACAGCGTTACTTCTGCGGTATTGCGTTACATCATTTGCTTTCGGCTATCTGCAAACGATAAGAGGTGTGGGGATGAGTCCTAACAAGGATATGTACGATGTTGCGATCATTGGCGCGGGGCCGATCGGGCTGGAGCTGGCGGTGTGCCTGCGGCGCGAGGGGGTGCGCTATATCCACTTCGACGCCCGCCAGATCGGCTATACGATGACCTGGTGGCCGCGCAACACCAGTTTCTTCAGCACCACTGAGCGCATCGCCATCGCCGGGGTGCCCATCCCGAACAACCACCAGCAGCGTATTACTGGCGAGGAGTACCTGGCCTATCTGCGCGCCGTGGTCGAGCTGTTCGACCTGCCCCTGCATACCTATGAGCCAGTGGCGGGCATCGCTCGTGAGGGAGAGGGCTTTGCACTAACGACGCGGCCCCTGTCCGGCGAGCGGCACTACCTGGCTCGCCGGGTGGTGCTGGCGATCGGTGACATGGAGTACCCGCATCGTCTGGGCATCCCCGGCGAGGATCTTCCCCACGTCTCGCACTATTTCCGCGACCCGCACGACTACTTCCGGCGTCGGCTGCTGATTGTGGGCGGGAAGAACTCGGCGGCTGAGGCGGCTCTGCGCTGCTGGCGGGCCGGTGCCGAGGTGACGATCAGCTACCGCAGGCCGCAGTTTGACTCGGGCCGGGTGAAGCACTGGATCTTGCCCGACCTGGAGGCGCAGATTGCGGCTGGCGTGATCCGCTTCCTGCCCTCTACCGTGCCGGTCGAGATCGTGCCTGGCTCGGTGACGCTGGCTCGCACCGATGGCGATGGCCCGCTCATTTGCCACGAGACTGATTTCGTGCTGCTGAATACCGGATTCCGGGGCGACCAGAGTCTGATGGAGATGGCCGGGGTGGATCTTCACGGCGACAACCGGGTGCCCACCTTTGACCCGGCGACGATGGAGACGAATGTGCCTGGCCTGTTTGTGGCCGGCACGGCGGCGGCAGGCGTGCAGCAGCGCTACAGGCTGTTTATTGAGAACTGCCACGAGCACGCGGGTAAGATCGCCCAGGCGATCACGGGGCGCTGGCCCTCGGCCCTCGGCAACGCGGCGGGGCGGAACTACCAGCTGCCCTTCGAGCACATCCAGGCGAACTAGAACACGAAGGACGCGCAGGGGCGCGGAAGATGCGAGATTCATCCGTCAGTTGCGCCGATTGGTGCCGCCGTGTACCATGGCGCCGCCCGTTGTATTGGGAGTAAAGCGTAACCGCTGGATATTCTTGAGAATCGCGATCAGTGGGAGTCCATCTATGAGTATACCCCTCACGGCCCGGCCCGAGTGGCGGGCGCTGGCTGCGCATTATGAGACGGTCGGCAAATTGCATATGCGCGAGCTGTTTGCCGCTGACCCCGGCCGGGGCGATCGGCTGACTGCCGAGGCCGCCGGCCTTTTCCTCGATTATTCGAAGCATCGTGTCACTGATGAGACGCTCGACCTGCTGGTGCAGCTGGCCGAGGCATGCGATCTGCGGGGGCGCATCGCGGCTATGTTTAGCGGCGAGAAGATAAACATCACCGAGGGCCGTGCGGTGCTCCATACCGCTCTGCGCGCCCCCCGCGATGCGCGCATCCTGGTGGACGGCCACAATGTGGTGCCCGATGTTCACGCGGTGCTCGACAGCATGGCCGACTTCAGTGCGAGCGTGCGCTCCGGCGCATGGACGGGCCACACCGGCAGGCGGATCAGCGCTGTGGTGAACATCGGCATCGGCGGCTCGGATCTTGGCCCGGTGATGGCCTACCAGGCTCTGCGCTACTATAGCCAGCGCGACATCAGCTTCCGCTTTGTCTCTAATGTGGACGGCACTGACTTTGCCGAGTCCGTGCGCGACCTCGACCCGGCCAGCACGCTCTTCATTGTCGCCTCGAAGACCTTCACGACGCTGGAGACGATGACTAACGCCCGCAGCGCGCGCGCCTGGCTGGTGGGCGCCCTCGGCGATGATGCCGCTGTGGCAAAACACTTCGTGGCCGTCTCGACAAATGCCGAAGCGGTGTCCGCCTTCGGCATCGACACCGCCAACATGTTTGGCTTCTGGGACTGGGTGGGCGGGCGCTACTCGATGGACTCGGCGATCGGCCTCTCGACGATGATCGCCATCGGCCCGGAGGGCTTTCGCGAGCTGCTGGCCGGCTTCCACGCCATGGACGAGCACTTTCGTACCGCCCCGCTGGCCCAGAACCTGCCGGTGCTGATGGGCCTGCTTAACGTCTGGTATGGCAATTTCTTTGACGCCGACACGGTGGCCGTGCTGCCCTACGATCAGTATCTCTGTCGCTTCCCGGCTTACCTCCAGCAGCTCACCATGGAGAGCAATGGCAAGCGGGTGACGCTTGATGGTGTTGATGTCGACTACCAGACCGGGGCGATCTTCTGGGGCGAGCCGGGCACGAACGGCCAGCACTCGTTCTACCAGCTCATCCACCAGGGCACGAAGCTCTTCCCCTGCGACTTCATCGGCTTCTGCAAGAGCCTGAACCCCGTGGGCGATCACCATGATCTGCTGATGGCCAACCTCTTCGCGCAGAGCGAGGCCATGGCATTTGGCAAGATGGCCGCCGAGGTGACGACTGAGGGCACCCCGGACTGGCTGGTGCCACACCGCACCTTCCCCGGCAACCATCCGAGCAGCACCATCCTGGCTGACAGGCTCACCCCGGCGGTGCTCGGCTCCCTGGTGGCGCTCTACGAGCACAGCGTCTTCACGCAGGGCGTGATCTGGGGCATCGACTCCTTCGACCAGTGGGGCGTGGAGCTGGGCAAGGTGCTGGCTGGCCGGATCGTGCCCCAGCTGCGCGCCGATGGCGAGATCGAGCTGAGCCACGATAGCTCGACCAACGCGCTGATCCGGCGCTACCGGGACAGGAAGTAGATCGGTGGCTGGGGGCTTGGTTGGGCTCGTATGTTGCTGAAATGCGCTAGCTAAGCTGGCGCATTTCAGCATAATGTGGGCCTAGCGCCAATACTGTTCAAATAGTGAATAGAACCAATGCTATACTGGATCGTGCTATAGCCCCAGCGGTGCTCAGTAACTATGTGGAACTTCAGTGAGGCATCTGCCATGTGTGATTCCACAAAATTTATGGCTGCTCCGGCTCACCCTTACGATCTCGCCGATGCCTTTACGCAGCTGCCTGTAGGTGTTGCGATCTTCGATACGAGCGATGGGTTCTGCTGCCTGCACCATAACCCGCTCTTCCTGGCGATGATCGGCGCGATCTGGCGCGAGCGCGGATTGCCTGCCGGCGTGCCGCTGCGCGATCTGCTCTCTTCGGAATCGTATGCGCAGATCCGTGTGATCTTCGAGCGGGCACGCGCCGAGGGCGCGCCCTTCTCTAGCGACGACTATGTTGTCGTGATGGCGCAGGAGACGGAGCCTCGCTCTTACCAGTGGAGCCTGACCCCGCTGCGTGGGCCTGACGGCGGCGTCAGAGCACTGCTGGCCTCGGGGGTTGAGATCACTGCGCGCAAGGCGTATGAGGTCGAGGCGCAGGCGGCGGCCCGGCGGGCCAATGAGGAGCGTGCGCTGCTCGATACACTGATCAACACGGCCCCGATCGGGGTGGCCTTCCTCGACCGTGAGATGCGCTTCGTGCGGATCAATGATCGCCTTGCCCAGCTCAACGGTATGCCCGTCTCCGCCCATCTTAACCGGCGCGTCCACGAGATTCTCCCCGCTCTCGCCGCCGCTATCGAGCCGGTGATCCAGCAGGTGATCGCCACTGGTCGTCCGGTGATGGATATCGAGGCGGTGTTGCCGTCCTATATGCAGCGGGGTGGCGCCTGGCTGAAGAGCTTCTACCCGGTGCTCGACGCCACTGGCGAGATCCTTGGTGTTGGTGTGCTTGTCACCGACATCAGCGATGAGCGACGGATGCAGGAGGAGCTGCGCGCGATCACGGAGCGCGAGCGTGAGCGGTTGGCCGAGGTGGAGCAGGCTCTGAGCATCCGTGACACCTTCTTCTCTATTGCGGCCCACGAGCTGAAGACGCCGCTCACCACACTTCTCGGACAGGTGCAGCTGATTGAGCGGCGCGCGGCGAAGAGTGACACTCTGAGCGAGCGGGATCGGCGGGCGGTACATGTGGTTGTTAGCCATGCCGTCCGGCTGAACAAGCTGATCGATGCGATGCTTGACATCACCCGGATCGAGCGCGGCTACCTCAGCCTTGAGTGCTCGCCGGTCGATCTAGCGGCGAGCACTCGGCAGGTGATCGATGAGATCCAGCCCATCCACCCCATGCACGACTTCCGCTGGCAGCTTTCTGACACCCCCCTGATGATCTCGGGAGACGCGGTTCGCCTTGAGCAGGTGCTCTATAACCTGATCGAGAACGCGGTGAAGTACAGCCCGCAGGGCGGCGAGGTGGAGATATGCGTCGAGCGCCAGGGCGATCTGGCCCAGCTCGCTGTGCGTGACCAGGGGATCGGCATCTCTGCTACAGCCATCCCCCATCTGTTTGAGTGCTTCTACCGGGCGGAGGGTGCGAGCCGCCAGTATATTGCTGGTATGGGCATCGGGCTGTATGTTGTCTACGAGATTGTGAGGCTACACGGGGGAGAGGTTCGCGTGGCGAGTGTCGAGGGTGAGGGCAGCTGCTTTACGGTGACGTTGCCCCTTCTGGCTGGATAAACAACGCGGGCACCAGCTAAGCTGGCGCCTGCGTTGTTTTTGCTGAGACTAGGCGGCTTGGCGTCGGGCCGACTTCTGGGTGACCTGGATGCGGTAGTAGGTGAGGGCCACCAAGCTGATGCCGCTGGCCGCGTAGACCAACTGGGCCCAGGTTGCGCCGGTGTCGGTGCCGCTCCAGATGCCGTGGGCTAGGGCTAGGCCGAAGAGCCCGAAGCTCAGGTAGTGGATTGTCCGCCAGGCTCGCCCGCCGATCCAGCGGCGCACGTAGAAGGTGAAGATGACCGGGAGCATCAGGTAGAAGGCGATCTGGCCCAGGCCGACCTCGAAGGGCCGGTATGCCGTGCTGGTGAAGGGCAACAGGATCTCCATCAGGCCATAGCCGATGTAGTGGTCGCCCAGCAGGCTCAGGGCGTGGATGGCCGCGAAGAACAGCCCCAGCAGGCTGGCGTACTCGTGCAGGTCAGACACGGTGGGGCCGCCGGGCCATGCCCGGGCCATGCGGTTGGTGATCGCTAGGCCAAGGGCCATCGACCACCAGATCAGGCCGTAGGAGACGAAGGCGCTGGCCCGCGTGAGGTACCAGAAGGTCTTCTCGCCGAGCAGGGCCGCGGTCATGATCGCTCCCACATTGGGGAAGGCGGCAGCCAACACCAGGGCCACGCCCAGCATCAGCAACAGCGCCAGCAGCGACACCAGCACGGGCAGGGCCACGCTTATGGCCGATGCGATCTCATCGTCGGCAGCCTGCTGCGGCGTAATGGCTGAGGGGCGTGTTTTTGCTGCCAGGCGCTCAATATCGCGTGGGGAGCGTGTTGCCATTGTTCGCTTTCCTGCTCCTAGAGCACTGAGCAGAATGATTGAGACACTGAGGCACTGAAGTTGCTGGCTCGCTACGCTCGCGTCTTGATCCGCCTGACTCAATCATTCTGTCCGCCGCTATAGTGTCTTGGATAGTATCTATATGCACCGCCTGCAATCGGCAATCACTAACCTGGCCTAGCGCGACGAGCGCGAGCGGGTGATCGGCTGGCGAGACTGGCCGGAGCTGCCTGAGCCAAAGCTGAAGAAGTCGAAGACGTCGTGCTTTACGCGGTGGCGGCGCGTGGGCGGGGGCGTCTGTTGCTCGGGCACTGCCTGCTGCTGTGCTGGCGCAGGAACTGCCTGCTGCGCGGGCGCGGCCTGCGCGCTGATTGACGCGGCCTGGGCTGCGGCAGTGCTGGTGTCGGCCATGCCGAAGGCAGCCCAGCCGGCGGCCGTGGCCGTGACGGCGGCCGTGGCCAGGGCGGTGTTGAAGGTGGTGACCAGGATACGTCGTTTCGGGTTGGGACGGGCCATATGTGTAACTCCTCGTAACACTCAGGATTGATATGTGTTGTGGCGCCGAGTAGCGGCGCGATGGACATATCATACTTGACGGTTCTTAAGAAACTCTATAGAAGGTCTAAGGACTGGATGAGGGCACCCCTGCTTAGGTTGACAATCAATACATCTACCAAAAAACGACCAGAGCCAGCTTTGCTGGCTCTGGTCGTTCTCAGACACCCCAATGAGGATGCGCGTTCGTATCTTTCGCGATCACACCTCGTCGTAGAGCTCCAGCATCTCGTGCCACTCGCTGGTCAGCTCCTCGCGGCGGGCGGCGTAGTAGAAGTGCTGCTCGCCCTGCTCATCGACGAAGATCAGATCAACCTGGGAGCGCATCGGGCGCATGTAGCCGATGTTGCCCCACCAGCGCACCTTCTCCTCATCGAGCGGCAGATCCTGCTGGAACATCCGCGCGGCGTACTCGCGCACCGTGCCCGGCTCGATATCCTGGAGGCGCCAGGGCACCCCGCTCACATCGCCAGTGCGCAGGTTGCGGAAGACATACTGCCACTCACCGTCCTCGCCCTGGGTTGCGCTTACCACCTCGATCCCGGTGCGTGGTCGGTTGACCCGGATCAGGTTCAGCCATGCCTCGGTCAGCTTCTCCAGGGAGACGCCCGGGTAGTCTTGCTGGCCGGGGCCATCCTTGTCCTTCATCACCAGGTCGAAGCGCGGGGTGCCCTGCTCGTCGCGGTAGGCGGCGGCCAGGCCGCCGCGCCCACGCCAGCGGATGCGCCGGTCGCCCCAGGTGGATGACTCGGGAGCGGTTGGCTCGGGCTGCTCCTCGGGGCTCGGCGGCGTCACCTCATCATCGCGATCAAAGTCCTGTGGCTCCTGCTCAACCGGGTCTCCGCTGCGCTCGCCCAGCAGCGACTCCCATGCTTCGCTGAGCCCCCAGTCGCTCACGCCGAAGAAGATGTGGTTGATCACCCCGTTGGCGTCGCGGTGGACAAGGTCGTACTTGGTGCGGCTGCCCTGGCGGTAGGCCCGCCACAGCCCCAGGCGGCCCTTCCACTTCACCTGGCTCTGCACGTCCACCCGGCCATCGCGTAGATCCTCGTAGCGGCTGATCGCGTAGGCCCACAGACCCTGGGCGCGGTCCCGCGTGACCCCGGCGGTGGTGCGCAGGTCGCGCACCTCATAGAGCCAGACGCCGCCGCGCTTCTGGCCGGTGACGATCTCGACCCCGGAGCGGGGCAGGTCGAGATCTTGGCCGTTATCGAGCGGCGACGAGGCGCCCTCGGCGAGGGCGCGACGGCAGAGCTGGATGATCTCGCCACGGTCGGCGATGACCGTCTCGCCATCGCGGCGGACATAGATCGTGCCATTGTTGCCCACGTAGGGCGGGGGCTCGCTCGACTTGACCTCGACGCGCATCACGTCCTGGCCCTCGTAGCTCATCAGCTCAAAGGAGAGGTAGGGCTGAGGGGTGATCTGCTCTGCCATGCCCTTGCGCAACACCTCGCTGACCTGGTCGGGGCGGGCGACGCCGGTGACCCGGCCGCCCGGCTCGCAGCCGATCACCAGCACGCCGCCGCCTGCGTTGGCCAGGGCGGCCACATCGCGCCAGAGATCGACGGCGCTCTGCGGGTCGTCGTCCATCGGGCGCAGCACCTGGCGCTCCGTAGATCCGCCGAAGCGCACCGCGTCCACCGCCCACTGCTTCTGGTCGCGCTTAGGCACCCGCACGCGGTCGAAGTCCTGGCTGGCGAAGAGCGCCCGCAGCGACTCGAAGCTGTTGTCGGGCATGAGTAGCTCGACATAACGGTCGCCAATTCCGTGGCGATGGAGCACCTGCCCATCGGCGGCGGGGAGTCGGCGCAGGCGATGGGCGTCGCTGCCCTGGATGCAGAACATGCGTCGCTCGTAGTGCTCGACCTTACCGTTATAGAAGCCGGGCGAGGTGAACTTCTCGTGGTCGGTGTAGAAGTTAATAAACTCTAGCGCGTGGAGGTGGGCGCTCTGGGTAGCGGCGATGCGGGACTGGCCGCTGGTGCCCATGCGCAGGGTCTCGGTGATCACACCATTGGGGCCGTTCACATGGGGTGCGATCACGAGGCCGCCGGCGCGGGCGATCATCTCGTATGCCTCAGTGACGTGGCGAGTGTTGGTGACGCCGCAGATCCCGTCCTTCAGCTGGTCGGCGGAGACGCCAAGCTGGAGCAGGGTGGCCTCGATCAGGCTGAGCGGGCGGTTTGGCGCGAAGACACCTAGGATGTGGGCACCAAAGTGCGAGGTGAACTCAAAGCCGGGCAGGATGTTGATCTTCGTGAGGAGCCGACGGTATTCATCAAGCCGCACCTGCTCCTCGTCGGTGAGCCGGCCGCCCATCTCAAGGGTTTTAAGGAACTCGATCTCGCGCTGAAATCGATCATAGCCGTGGACGGTGTTGTGATCGGTGAAAGCGATTATCTCTAGCTCGCGGCGCTCGGCCTCCTGAAGAATATCGAGGTAACTAACATTTGGCTCGGCGTAATCCTCAGATGCGGGGGTGTGTAGGTGCAGGTCGGCCCGAATCCAACGCATGCCTGTGCGCGTCTCGGCGGGTGTGCTCATGTTTTTTTAACTCCACAATCATGACAGTGTTTGCTCTCTACGCTCTCTCGCTTTTTTCTTCGCTGTCTCTGGCGGCATGTGGGGAGGGTGCCGCGCCGCCGACCATACTCCTTTCTGCTTGTGCGGGTACCAGAGGGCCTAATCCAAGAACTTCCTGTTTCCGGGCAGGCGCGTGTGATTGCAGCACAAACGCACCGCTTCTATCATACCCGATCCGTCCTGAAACGACAATAATGCTTTTATGTGCAGCAGGGCATGTGCAACGTCGCTGGCGGCTGAAGCCGCGTCGCGGGGGCCTGCGGCCAGCCGCCCGCCTGCGCGGGCGGTTCCGGCGTCGGCGCAGGCCGACGCCCGGCGCACCGCGCCCCGTCGGCGCGACTTCAGTCGCCAGTAGTGGCCCAATGTGGAATGGTCGTCATTCCGAGCGAAGCGAGGAATCCCGGTCGGGACCCTTCGCTTCGCTCAGGGTGACATTCGAGATAGATCCACTACCCAGTCGCCGGGCGTCGCCCTGAACATGCAGGTAGCTGAAGCCTCAAATATTTGTATGAGAGAACTAGAATTACCATAAAATTTTTGCTATAATGTAAAAAATCCCACTTCTATGACATATACACGCAGGACAGTTCCGCAGCGTCTCCTGAGGAGGGTTTTATGGCAACCAACGGCGATCCTGCATCGTCTCGCCTGCACACAATCGCCAGCGAGATGGAGTCATTTCTGAGCGATATTCAGCTAGAGCAAGGGCTGAGCAGCAATACGATCACGTCATATCGATGCGACTTACGCATGGTCGCCGGGGCGGTAGATAAGCCGCTTGAGGCGATTAGCACGCTAGACATCCAGGAGTTTCTCGACAGCCGCAATGAGCAGCCTGGCACGAAGAACCGCCGTATCGCCAGCCTTGGGCGGTTCTTTCGCTGGGCGGTGGCCCGCAGCTACTGCCTCTATAACCCGCTCGATCAGATCGGCGGGCGCTACCATTCTGAGCATCGGCCCCGCCCAATTGTTAGCGAGTCGGAGCGCCGGGCGCTCGATGCGGCGATCATCGCGAGCCCGCAGCCCTACCGCCTGATCTTCACCCTGCTGCGTGAGATCGGCGTGCGCACCGACGAGGTGCTCAACCTGGATGTCGGCGATGTCCTTCTGGAGCCTGGCCGCGAGGTGCTGCTTGTGCAGGACAGTAAGGGCGGCAGCAAGCGGATGGTCGCGCTCACCTCAGACGCGATGCCGCGCAGCCTGCGCGGCCTGCGCAGCTGGATGCGCGACCTTGGCGCGGATGTGTCGCTTGACTCGCCGCTCTTCTGCTCCTCGCGCGGGAACCGCGCCTCCTACGACACGCTCCACCGACGCTGGGTGCAGGTCTGTAAGGCCGCCCACCTGATCGATATGGTTGATGGCAGGGAGCAGCCGCGCTATACGCTGCATCACCTGCGCCACACGGCGGCGGCCGAGCTGATCGCCTGCTACCCTGAGCAGGTTGTTCGTCGCATCCTTGGCCACCGCGACCCGCGCTCTACCCGGCGCTACGCTGAGATTATGCGTAAGGGTGCCCTCCCTGCGCAGCGCCGTGAGCAGCAGGTTTCGTCTTAAAGCAGCGCGGTAAGAGAGGGGAACCCTCTCTTACCGCGCTCGCTTGAGCCAGCCTGTCAGCGCCTCCATCGTTGGCACGTACCCCGGCCCGCGCAGCATGTTGTGGGTTGTCCCTGGGATGATCTGCATTGCGCCGAGGCCGGGGCGCAGCTTCGCCTTGACCTCGCCCAGCCGATCCGGCGGGATGACGGTGTACTCCAGGTCGGCCACCAGCAGCAGCAGAGGCGCGGACACCTCGCCGAGCCGATCTTCTAGGCTCCAGTTGCCGCCTCCGGTGAAGAACCCCTCCACCTGCTCGGCGCGGCACTGTTCCAGGGCCGCGATCTTCCAGAAGATATCGCACTCGGCCCAGGTCGGGTTATTGGTTCGTAGGCGCGTCTCGTTGAAGGCGGCGCTCTCCCCTACGCCCTCCAGGTAGTTGGGCATTGCCTCGCGCCCGTCCTCGGGGTTAATGCTCAGGGCGGGGTCCACCAGCGCCACGCGTGCGATGGCGGCGCGGGCTGGGTGATCGCCGCTGGCCAGCGCCAGGGCGGTGGCCCCGCCCCAGGAGTGGCCGATCAGCGTCACCCCGCGCAGCTCGCGGGCTATGATCAGCGCGCCGGCGAGATCGGCGATGCTGTCCATATCGTGGGCTGTGCTCATGTCACTCTCGCCGTGGCCGGGCATGTCTAGGGCGAAGACGTGGTGGCCCAGGGCGGCCAGGGCTGGGGCCACCCGCCATAAGGTGGCCGCGCTGCTGGTGATCCCGTGCAGCAGCACGACCGGCGTCCCAGCGCCGTCCCACTCCAGGTAGCTCAGCCGTGTCGGCCCGGCCTGGAGGTAGCTTCGCGTCGCGTGGATCTCACAGGGCGTCATAGTGCTCCTCGGATAAAGCGTGCCAGTTCGTCGCGCAGGTGGGCCAGCGACGGCCCGTGGACATACATCATGTGGCCTGCCTGGTAGTAGCTTAGGCCAATGTTCGGGCGCAGGCTCGGGTCGAGCTGCATGTGGCTGAGGGTGTACGCGGTGGCGAAGTAGGGCGTCGCCAGGTCGTAGTAGCCGTTGGCGATGTGGATTCTCAGGGCGGGGTTCTCGCTGATCGCCTTGCGGAGGGTCTCGGCCACGTCCACATACTTGTTCTCGTGCTGGGCGTAGCTCCAGGGGTGGACGCGCCCGGAGATAATCTCGTAGGGCAGGTCGCTGGCGTAGCCGAGCTCGCTGCGCACATAAGCGTTGAGCGCGGCGCTGTACGGCCCGAGGATCGCGCTGTAGCTCGGGTCGTGATCGGCCCGCTCGCCCACCCGGTCGCGGTCGATCCCGAGGAAGCGGCTATCGAGCCGACCAACCGTGCGGCCCTGCTCGCGCAGCAGCTCCTTCACAAAGCGGTCATCGCGGATACGCAGGTTGCAGCCCAGCACATAGCCCTGGCTCAGGCCGGTGTAGCGGGCCAGGCGCGCGGCGACCTCGGCGCGCGCGGTGTCGCCCAGCGTGTCGCCGCGCAGCAGGGCCAGGGCGTAGTCGCCCAGGGCGAATGCCTCGACCTCGGCCAGGGTGGCCTTGAGATCGGCCTGAAGATCATCAGGAAGCCGCTTATGGTAGAAGGCCGTGGCCGCGTAGCTGGGCAGAAACAGGATGTAGGGCAGGTCGTTGCCAGGGTCGAACTCCAGGGTCTGGAAGTTCAGCACCGCTGAGACGAGCATGATCCCGTTGAGGAAGAGCCCGTGGCGATCCTGGAGGTAGCCGGCCAGGCCGCCGGCGCGGGTGGTGCCGTAGCTCTCGCCGATCAGGAACTTGGGCGACATCCAGCGCCCGTAGCGGGTGGCATAGAGCCGGATGAAGTCGCCGACCGTCTCGATGTCCTTCTTGAATCCGTGGAAGGGCTTGGCCGCCTCGCCCGGCACCGCCCGGCTGAACCCGGTGCTCACCGGGTCGATGAAGACCAGGTCGCTATGAGCGAGCAGGGTGTGGTCGTTGTCGGCCAGGCGGTAGGGCGGCGGCGCAAGGGTGCCGACATCGCCCATCTCGACTTTGCGCGGCCCCAGCAGGCCCATGTGTAGCCAGACCGACGAGGAGCCGGGGCCGCCGTTGAACGAGAAGGTGATCGGTCGGGTATCCGCCCGCTCGCCGTCGCGGGTGTAGGCCACAAAGAAGATCATCGCCTTCGGCTTCTCGCCCTCGGAGGTGCCCTCGTCGGCCTTCTCGGCCTCCTCGCGAATCACCAGTGTCCCTGTGGTGACGGTGTAGCTCAGGGCCTCGCCGCCGATAACGATCTGGTGGTGCGTCTGCACCAGGCGGTCTTCGAGCAGGGACGGAGTTGGCGTGGAGCCTTGCTCGGACATAACGGGTCTCCTTCGATGATCGCCGATGGGTTGTGCGGAGATATGCCTTCAGGATAGCATCATACCAAACACTTCCGCCACAATACCGCAGAAGTCACGCTGTCACCCTGAGCGAAGCGAAGGGTCCCGACCGGGATTCTTCGCTTCGCTCAGAATGACAGGACACCTCACAGCGTGACTTCTGCGGTATTGCCTTCCGCCCTTTGCGCATGCGGTACAATGCGCCTATGTCTACACAGCCTACAAGCAGGGGCGATGGCCCCATCCTGATCGTCGGCGGGTTCGCCAGCAGCGCCGGGCAGTACGAGCCCCTGCGCGCGGCGCTGGCGGAAGTGAGCGGTCGCCCGGTGCGGATCGCGCCGATCAGTCGGCTCGACTGGCTCGGTGTGGTGGCCAGCGACAGCTACGGCGCGCTGCTCGGTATCCTCGACCGTGCCGCGCGCGCGGCGCTGGCCGCGCACCCGGCCCAGCGTGTCACCCTGGTAGGCCACAGCGCCGGCGGGGTGCTGGCCCGGATCTACCTGGGCGATCATCCCTACGGCCCGCGACGGCTCTGCTACAACGGGCATCGGCGCGTCGATGCGCTCGTCACCCTCGGCACGCCGCATACGGCGGTGGGCGAGGGCCGCCAGGGCGGGCTCAACCAGATCGCCTATGTTCAGCGCACCTACCCCGGCGCGTACTGGCCGTCGCTGCGCTATGTCAGCGTGATCGGCAGGAGCATTCTCGGCGCGGCCGACGGGCCCCCGCCCGAGCGCGGGGCATGGCAGAGCTACCGGCTCCTCGGAGCCGAGGGTGCCCAGTGGGGCGACGGGGTCGTTCCGCTGGAGAATGGCCTGCTGGAGGGCTCGCACCAGGTGGTGATCTCCGGCGTCTGCCACGATGATCGGCCTGGCCGTGCCTGGTATGGTTCGAGCCCGGCGATTGTGCGGGCCTGGTGGGGGTTGGGGGTTGGAGGGTAGGGGTTGGGGGTTGGGGGTTGGGGTAGACGGCAATCTGCAATCGCACGGGGAGATGGCCATGAACCTTCAGGAACTCTTCCGCCGCTCGTTCGCGATCTGGTGGCGCGTCCGCTCGCTGTGGGTCGCCGGGGCCATCGCCGCGCTCTTTGGCTATAGCGAGTACGGCGCGAACTTGAATGTCCAGTGGCGCAGCAGCTCGCCGATGCCCATTCAGCCGGGGGATACCTCGCCGTTCGACCAGTTCCTCGCCGACCCGCAGCTGGCATGGCTGATCAATAACCTGACCACGATTATCGTCTTTATCGTGGTGATCTCGCTGGCCTGGGCGATCGTCGGCGGGCTGGTGAGCGCCATGGCGAACGGGGCGATGATCCGGATCGCCGATGGGGTTGAGCGTGATCAGCCCACTGATCTTGGTTCTGGCCTGAGCGTGGGCGTGGCGCATATGCTGCCGATCTTTCTGATCGGGATCATCCTGGCCCTGCCCATTCTGCTGATCGTCGGAGCGGGCTTCGTGATTCTGGGCGGGGCGATCTTGCAGGCGTTCAGCGGCCGGATGGATGATCCAGCCAGCGCCCTGCCCGCGCTCTTCGGCGCGATCGCCTGCTTCATCCCGCTGGCGCTCCTCGGCGCCGTCCTCGGCATCGTCCTGGGCCTGATCGGCCGCTTGTCCATCCGGGCCTGTGTGATCGAGGGGCTCGGCACGCTGGCCAGCATCGGGCGGGGCTGGGGCCTGTTTCGCCGCAACCTCGGCTCCACCCTGCTGCTCTGGCTGCTGATGGCGATCCTCGGCATGGTGCTGAGCGCGCTGCTGGGCGTGCCCTCCCTGGCCCTGCTCCTGCCGATCACCTCCGGCATGGCAAGCCAGGGTTTCGCCGGAATCCCCGCCCTCGCCGTGATCGGCCTGGTGATCTACGGGCTGGTCGTCAATGTCGGCATCGGCGGGGCGCTAACTGGCCTGAGCGCCACGATCTGGACGCTGTTCTACCGCAGCCTGCTGGAGCGCGAGGGGGCGGTCTTATAGCGCTGAGCAAAACGATTGAGCCACTGAGGCACTGAGATGTGTCCTACCCGCTGATCGATATCCCGATCAGCCTGCCGATGCCGAAGGTGATCGCGGCGGCGGCTAGGCCGACGACCACCTGGCGCATGCCTGAGTACCAGACGCTACGCCCGGTGAGCAGGGTGATCGCCGCGCCGATGCCGAAGAGGCCGAGCGCGCTGACGGCCACGCTTACCAGCACCGCCGTGAGCCCACCGAGGAAGAGGAAGGGCAGCACCGGCAGCACTGCGCCCACGGCGAAGAGGATGAAGGAGGTGAACGCGGCCTCCCAGGCCGAGCCGCCCAGCTCATCGGGGTCAACACCGAGCTCCTCGCGGGCCAGGGTGTCGAGGGCGCTGGCCGGGTCGCTGATCAGGCGGGCGGCCAGCTCGTCGGCCTGCGCGGGCTTCAGCCCCTTGGCCTGGTAGATCAGCGAGAGCTCCTCCTGCTCCTCGGCGGGGTTTGTCTCCAGCTCCTCGCGCTCGACGCCGATCTGCCGCTCGTACAGCTCGCGCGAGCTCGTGACTGAGATCCACTCGCCCAGGGCCATCGAGAAGGCACCGGCCAGCAGCCCGGCCAGCCCGGCCACCAGCACCGCCCGGCCCTGGGTGTCGGCACCGGCCACGCCCATCACCAGGCTGAAGTTTGAGAGCAGCCCGTCGCTGGCCCCCAGCACCGCCGCGCGCAGGGCGTTGCCGCTGGCCGCCCGGTGCCGCCCCTCTAGCTGGGCCAGGGCGCTGCCCTCCATCCCGCCGGTCGTCCCCGAGGTGATTGTCTGGAGCAGGCGGGCGTGGGACTGCTCCTGGCCAGCCATGCCGGTGCCGCGCGCCTCGGCCTGGGCGCTGTACTCCCCGCTGCCCTGGCGCTCCTGGGCGGTGACGGTGGGCAGGATGAGCTGCGGGCCGAAGCGGCGGGCCAGCCTGATCATGGTGCGGGTGCGCCAGCCGGGGCGGCCCGGCAGCGCGGGCTGCCCGCCCTCCTTCAGCTTCCCTGCCCAGAAGGCGGCGTGGCCCTGCTCCACGGCTGCCATGCGCCGGTAGACCTCGGCTAGGGCTGGCTGCTGCTCGATCTCGGATAGGGCTGTGTACAGGGCCGCGCTGTCGATCTCGTCCTGCCAGTTCGCCCGGTAGCGGGCGGTATCCTCGCTCATATACGCTCCTTGGGGGTTGGGCTTGGGGGTTGGGCGACTACTCTATGAGCCTAACGCAGTATGGGCACACCCTCAGCCCTCCGAATCTCGCCCCCCGCCGCGCACCAGCTCGTTGAGCATGTCTACCTGCACCTCCTGGATGCTGGCCAGGCGCTGCCACTGCTGGTTCATCAGGTGGTCGAGCTTCTCCTGGATCTGGCGGATCTCCAGCTCGGCCTTCAGGTTCACCTGGTAGTCGTGGCTGGCCCGCAGGCGGTCCTTATCCTCCTGGCGGTTCTGGCTCATCATGATGATTGGGGCCTGCATGGCGGCCACGCAGGAGAGCACCAGGTTGAGCAGGATGAACGGGTAGGGGTCGAAGAAGCGGGAGAGCAGGCTGTTTGCGACGATCCAGACGATGATGATTGCGCCGAAGATGCTGATGAATCGCCAGCTGCCGCCGAAGGCGGCGATCTGGTCGGACAGGCGCTCGCCGAAGCTCAGCTGCTGCTCGAAGGTCTCGTTAGTGTCCTCGGCGATCAGGTCGCCCTCGCTGATGCTGGCGACGACCTCCTGCTCCAGATCGCCTAGCTCGCCGCCCTCGTCGGTTACCAGCTGCTCGACGTAGCTGGCGCGAGCTAGGGCCAGATCCTCGGCGCAGATGTAGCCGTTCTCGTCCCACTCCGTACGCCCGTCGCGCATCTGGCGCACCAGGGCCTCGCGCACGACTGCGGCGGGCACCACCTCGGCGAGCCGCTTCTGCTTGCCGCACACCTGGCAGCGCACGCGATCTTCTTGCTCCATCGATCTCCTCCGTCTCGATTGCAGATTGCAGATGGCAGAATGCAGATTGCATAATCTGTGCCGCAGAATCGAGGCTATTACAGCGCGTCGGGGTCCACAAGCCCGTAGCGCACCGCGATCAGGGCGGCCTGGGTGCGGTCGGCGACGCCGAGCTTGGAGAGGATCTCGCGGATGTAGGTTTTGACCGTGTTCTCGCTGAGCCCGAGGTCGGTGCCGATCTCTTTGTTGCTGCGGTCGGTCGCCACGAGGCGCAGCACCTCGCGCTCGCGCTGCGAGAGCTGGGTGATCGGGTCGTCGGGCGTGGCCATGCGGTTCATGAGCTTGCGGGCGATCTTGGGGTGCAGCTGGGGCTGGCCATGGGCCGCGCCGCGCACGGCGGCCACCAGGTCATCGGCGCTCAGCTCCTTGATCAGGTAGCCCGCTCACCCCGGCCCGCAGCGCGGCGTAGACTCGGGCGTCGTCGCACTCATCTGGGCGGGGGAGCGGTCTCAGTGCCTCAGCGTCTCAGCGTCTTAACGCCTCAGTGTTGCGCCATGGCCCCCGCTCGCATACAATCCGGGTACGGGAGGCGCGCGGCACTGCGCGCCACATAGGGGAGCAGCATATGAGCGAGCGGATCGGATTCATCGGCCTGGGGATTATGGGCCGTGGGATGGTGCATAACCTGCTGCGGGCCGGCTTCGCGGTGACGGTCTGGAACCGCACGGCGAGCCGTATGGACGAGTTTGTGGCGGCTGGTGCCACGGCGGCGGCGAGCCCCGCCGAGGTCGCTGGGATCTCCGACATCATTATCACCTGCGTGAGCGACACACCTGATGTGCTCGGGGTGACGCTGGGTGAGGGCGGGGTGATCCACGGGGCGAGCCCCGGCGCCCTGGTGATCGACATGAGCACAATCAGCCCGCAGGCCGCCCGCGATATGGCCGCCGCCCTGGCCGAGCAGGGCGTGGCCCACCTGGACGCGCCGATCAGCGGGGGTAGCGAGGGCGCCGCCAAGGGCACGCTCTCGATCATGGTCGGCGGCGAGGCCGCCGATGTCGAGCGGGCCATGCCAGCCTTCCAGGCCATGGGCAAGGCGATCACTCATGTCGGCAACCACGGCGCTGGTCAGGCGGTCAAGCTGGTCAACCAGATCCTGGTGGCCGGCACGACGCTGGCGGTGAGCGAGGCGCTGGTCTTCGCCCAGGCCAGCGGCGTGGATCTGGAGAAGACCCTGGCCGCCGTCACCCCCGGCGCGGCCGGGAGCTGGACGCTGTCCAATCGTGGCCCGCAGATGATTAAGCGTGACTGGCGGCCCGGCTTCATGATCGACCTGCAGCAGAAGGATCTGCGCCTGGTGCTGGAGGCGGCCGACCAGGTGGGCGTGCCGGTGCAGGCTACGGCGATGATCTTCCAGATGTACCGCGCGCTCCAGGCCGCCGGCCTCGGCGCTGAGGGCAACCACGCTCTGGTCAAGGCGATCGAGCGCATGAGTGGCATTGAGGTGGGCGGGTAGGAATGACGTAGGGACGCAGCGCGCTGCGTCCCTACTTTGGCTCGGGGGCCATGGCGATCAGCATGGTCAGCCGGCCCGCGCCGACGTTCGCCACGCCGTGGGGGCTGTCGGCGGGCGCCCATGCCAGCCCGCCCGGCCCCAGGCGGCGTGTCTCCACGCCGACCGTGAACTCGCCCTCGCCCTCGACCACGAAGTACATCTTGTCGCGCCCGGCGTGCTGGTGGGTCGGCTGGGCCTGGCCCGGCTCCAGGCAGTCCATGCCGACGAGCATGTTCGGGCTGAGGAAGATCGTGCTCTTGAACCAGCGCTCGGCGCTCGCGCCGACGTGATCGCGGTAGTCGCTAAATATGCTCACTTGTTTCTCCTGACGTAGAGCTGAAAGGATTACCCATGTCCAAAGGGATCACGCGCGGGCCGCGCCCGCAGGGAGTGCAGCGCGCATTCATGCGCGCCCCGATCTGGATCTACCGCGCCGGCATGGGCTGGCTGCTCGGCGGCCGCTTCCTGATGATCGTCCACCGTGGGCGCAAGAGCGGTGCTGCGCGATCCACTGTCCTGGAGGTGGTCGATCACGACCCCGACGGCGATATCTTCTTTGTGGCCTCGGGCTGGGGCGAGAAGGCCGACTGGCTCCAGAATATCATCAAAACCCCCGACGTGATCCTCTACACCGGCTCGCGCCGCCGCCCGGGCCGCGCCGAGCGCCTCAGCGTCGATCAGGCCACAGATCGTCTGCTCAGCTATGCCAGCCGCCACCCGCACGCCTTTGCCGCGCTGGGCAAGCTGATGAGCGGCAAGGCTTTGCCTCCCACCGAGGCGGGCTGCCGCGAGCTGGCCGGGATCGTCCCACTCGTCGCCCTGCGCCCGCGCGCCTAGAGCAGTTGCAGGAATCTGTCGCCGGACGGGTGAGGGCCGTCCGGCGGTAAACGGTCAAGCTGCTACGAACCTTGTCTAAACCTCAGTGCCTCAATGCCTCAGCGCCTCAGTGCTCTATGTTTAGCCTGCGCTCAACCTGCCTGAACAATTTCTAAACATCGTTTCGCTATCCTCGCTCACAGGATGGTATGATCTGTGGAGTGCGCGAAGATCCCCCCAAAGAACATTGCCTCGCAGCTCTACTTTTTCAACAAAGCTGGCATAAGGAGCATTGGAACGATGAGTGTCACGTCAACTGCGCCCGAGCGCAAGGTGGCTGGTCGTCGGCTCGGTAAGCGCAAGGGCCGCTTCTCGCCCTGGCTGCTGCTTCCCGTAGCCCTGGTGCTGATCGTCGTTGGGCTGCTGCTCTGGCAGCTGCGCCAGTCCGGGGCTACGGCGACCACCACCTCTACGGCATCTGTCACGAAGGGCACCCTCGCGGTGAGCGTCACCGGCAGCGGCCCGGCCCAGGCCACGCAGAGCCGCAGCCTGAGCTTCGGCGTGGCCGGCACGGTCGAGTCGGTGCTGGTGAATGTGGGCGATACAGTGACGGCCGGGCAGCCCCTGGCCCGCATCGATAACCGCACGCTGCGCCTCGCGGTGCAGCAGGCCGAGGCGAACCTGAAGTCGGCCGAGGCGAATCTGGCCTCCGCCCAGGGCAAGGGCGCCACCGCCCAGGACATCGCCAGCGCCCAGGCTAGCCTCGCCTCCGCCGAGGCCAGCTACACGAAGACCCGCAATGGTACGGCTACACCGGGCGACATCGCCAGCGCCCGCGCCCAGCTCGCCAGCGCCCAGGCCAACCTCGCCGAGCTGAAGGCTGGCCCCACGGCGGACACGCTCTCGACCGCGCGCACCCGCGTCCAGCAGGCCCAGATCACCGTCCAGAGCCAGCGCGATAGCCTCTCGGCGGCCAAGTCGAAGGCCAAGGATGCGCTGACCTCGGCCGCCAACAGCCTGCGCGACGCCCAGGACAGCTATAGCACGATCTACTGGAGCAACCGCCAGCAGGAGAAACTCCCTGGCCCGCTGCCCCAGGCGAATATCGACCAGGAGGCGTCGGCTCTGCGTGCGGTGCAGAATGCTGAGGCCAGCTTTCAGCAGGCCCAGACCGCCTACACTCAGGCGGAGCAGGATGAGATTACGGGCATCGCCAACGCTGAGTCGAGCCTGAAGGACGCCCAGATACAGCTTGATGTGCTGCTGTCTGGCCCAACTGCCTCGAATCTGGCCAGCGCTCAGGCGAGCGTCGCCTCGGCCCAGTCGAGCCTTGATAAGCTGCTGCACCCGGCAACGGCGGCCGACCTGGTCAGCGCCCAGGCCAGTGTTGATCAGGCCAAGATCAACCTGGAGAAGCTGACCACTCCCGGATCTGAGGCGACCCTGGCGAGCGCCGATGCCAGCCTGGCCCAGGCCCAGGTTCAGCTGGAGACGGCGAAGCTCGACCTGGAGAACGCGGTGCTCACCGCGCCGTTTGATGGGATCATCTCTGCGGTGGGGATCGCGGTCGGCGATGCCTCTACGGTCGGTACGATCGACCTGATCGACGCCAGCAAGATGTATATCGACATCAGCCTTGGCGAATCCGATGTGAGCCAGGTGAAGCCGGGGATGCCCGTCGAGCTGACCTTTGACGCCGTGCCGGATGTCACCATCAACGGTATGATCGATACGGTTGCCCCGGTGGCCACCGTGACCCAGAATGTCGTCACCTACCCGGTGCGGGTGAGCTTCGACCCTGGCCAGTCGCCGATTAAGGTGGGCATGACCGCCTCGGGCACGATTGTCACCCAGCAGATCAGCGACGCCATCCTGGTGCCCAGCCGGGCCATCCAGACGCGCGGCAGCACCCAGACGGTGCAGGTGCAGCAGGCCCCCGGCCAGCCGCTGGTGTCGGTGCGTGTGCAGACCGGCCTGAGCGTCAACGGGCAGACGGAGATCTTGAGCTGTGTGGACACCGGCAGCCAGTGCCTCCAGGAGGGTGACACGCTGGTGATCACCGCTGCCACCACAACGACCACCGGCGGCGCGACGCAGCAGCGCGGCGGCACCGGCGGCTTCGGCGGCGGCGTGCCGCGCGGGGTGCCCTTCCCATGACTACTATGATCAGCGTGCGTGATCTGGCCCGCACCTACCAGACCGGCGAGATTGAGGTACACGCGCTGCGCGGCGTCTCCTTCGATATCGCACGCGGCGAGTTTGTGGCGATCATGGGGCCGTCTGGCTCGGGCAAGTCTACCCTGATGAACCTGATCGGCTGCCTCGACACGCCGACCTCGGGCAGCTATACCCTGGACGGGCTGCCGGTTGACCAGCTTGAGAAGCCGCTGCTGGCGGCGGTGCGCAACCGCAAGATCGGCTTTGTCTTTCAGCAGTTTCACCTGCTGGCCCGCAGCACCGCCCTGGAGAATGTAGCGCTGCCCCTGGCCTACCGGGGCGGCATGGCCGCCGACGAGCGTCTGGAGCGGGCCGCCGAGTCGCTGGAGCGGGTCGGCCTGGGCAATCGTATGGACCACCGGCCCCAGGAGCTCTCCGGCGGCCAGCAGCAGCGCGTGGCGATCGCCCGCTCCCTGGTGACAAAGCCGGCCCTGCTGCTGGCCGATGAGCCCACCGGCGCGCTGGACACGCGCACCAGCGAGGAGCTGATGGGCCTGCTCACCGACTTAAATCACGGCGGGATGACGATCGTGCTGGTGACCCACGAGCCCGATGTGGCCCGCTACGCCCGGCGCCTGCTAGAGATCCGTGACGGCCAGCTGCTGCGCGATGTGTCGACGGCTGAGGCATGGGCCGCTCAGGATCCGCACGCGCCGCATATGACGCTTGGGCCGGTGGCGCGGGCGCGACGGGTGGGCCGCCTGCCGGTGGCTAGCCGCTGGAGGAGGAGCGTATGAGTACCCAAGAGCAGCCGCTGCGCCGCGCCGAGGTGTCCGCCGCCGCCGCCGAGGCTCCGGCCACGCCCGATATCGCCGCCGAGGAGGAGGATCTCTGGGAAGGCGGGATCGGCTGGGTCGAGACGCTGGGCATGTCGCTCGCCAGCCTGCGCGGCAACCCGCTGCGCACCATCCTTACCGCGCTGGGCGTGCTAATCGGCGTGGCCTCGGTGGTGGCCCTGCTGGCGATCGGGCGCGGCTCGCAGGCGGCGATCACAGAGTCGATCACCGCGAACGGGGCCAATCTGCTCACCGTGCGCGCGGGTGCCTCCAGCAGCAGCGGCGTGCGCGGCGCGGTGGGCGAGGGCGGCACGCTGACGGTGGCCGACGCTGAGGTGCTGGCCAACCCGCAAAACGTCCCCGACGCGGCCTTCGTCTCGCCGGAGTATAGCGGCAACGCCCAGCTGGTGGCCAGCTCGCTCAACCTGAACGCCCGCGTCACCGGCGCGCTGCCGGTTTATCCCAGCCTGCACAACAACACTCTGGCCGAGGGCGCGTTCTTCAGCGACGATGATAACCGCACCTCGGCGAATGTGGTGGTGCTGGGCGCAAACGTGGCGACGAACCTCTTCCCCGGCGGCGACGCGCTGGGCCAGCAGGTGCGGATGAACGGCCAGAGCTTCCAGGTGGTCGGCGTGCTGGCCAGCTCGGGAGGCGGCGGATTTGGCTCGATCGACGACGGCGTGATCGTCCCGCTGAACACCGCTCAGCGTAAGCTCTTCGGCGCGCGGGCGGCGGTGGGCGGCACATGGAGCGTCTCAAACATCGTCGTCCAGGCGGCCAGCTCCAAGCAGATCGACGCTGCCCTGAGCGAGATCGAGATCGCGCTGCGTAACAGCAAGAACCTGCCGCTCGACGGCAGCGGCGACACCTTCAGCGTGATCAACCAGGCATCCATCCTGGCGACGGTGACTCAGACGACCCAGATGCTGACGCTGTTCCTGGCGGCGATCGCGGCGATCTCGCTGCTGGTGGGCGGGATCGGGATCATGAACATTATGCTGGTGTCGGTGCGCGAGCGGACCCGCGAGATCGGGCTGCGCAAGGCGCTGGGAGCCCGCGAGGGCGACATCATGCTGCAGTTCCTCTTCGAGGCCCTGGCCCTGAGCGGGGTGGGCGGGCTGCTCGGCCTAGCCCTCGGCGCGGGCATCGCCCTTGCCGTGAGTGCGAGCGGCGTGATGAAGGCCCAGCTCAGCCCGGACGCGGCCCTGCTGGCGCTGGGCTTTGCGCTGGCCGTCGGCCTCTTCTTCGGGATCGCCCCGGCCCGTAACGCGGCTCGGCTCGATCCGATTGAGGCGCTGCGTTACGAATAAACCGAAACGTAGGGGCATGTCGCGACGCGCCCTTGTGCGCAACGAAAGGGCGCGTCGCGACGCGCCCCTACAATATACCCAACATCAAAACATCGGTTAAGGAGATATGATCACATGAACCAGGAGCGCATCTTATGGGTGGTGGCCGTGCTGCTCGTGGGCGGGGCGGCCTTCTTCGGCGGGCGGCAGATGGGCGTTGTGGCGGGCCAGGATAGCCGCACGGCGGCGCAGCAGCAGTTCTTTGCCCAGCGCGGCGGCGGGCAGGCTGGCGCAGGGGCGCAGACTCCCGGCGGGCGCGGCCAGGGCGTCTCCGGCACCGTCGAGACAATCGACGGGAGCACGGTTAGCCTCAAGCTCAACGATGGCTCGACGGTGAAGGTCAGCCTCGCCGCCGACGGCGTGGTGCGCCACCAGGTCGACGGCACCATCGCCGACATCAAGGTCGGCGAGCGGGTCGTCGCCATCGGCACGCAGAGCGGCGATACCCTCACGGCCTCGTCCATCCAGGTCGGCGCTGCCTTCGGCGGCGCACCGGGCGCGCCGGGCGGCCAGGGCGGCCAGGGCGGCCCGCCCGCCCAGGGTGGCCCGCCGAACCCGTAGGCTTCGCGCATATCACCGAAACGCCAGCGCGCCCGAGCGATATGTATCGCTCGGGCGCGCTGGCGTTTCGGATACTATCATCTGGCGTCTTCTGCTAGTGACACCCACCTGACGCGCCGCTATACTTGTCTGTGTACAGAGTCAAAGCGCTACGTATCTGGGTAGTGACCCAATGTGGAATGGTGGTCATTCCGAGCGCAGCGAGGAATCCCGGTCGGGACCCTTCGCTTCGCTCAGGGTGACATTCGAGACAGATCCACTACCCGTATCTGAAGGGATCTACCTCATGAAAACTGTCCTGATCACTGGAGCCTCATCGGGTATCGGCAAGGCGACCGCCCAGAAGCTGCTCGCCGAGGGCAAGTACACGATCTACGTGGCCGCGCGGCGGGTCGAGAAGATGCAGGATCTCGCCCAGCAGGGCGCCATTCCGCTGGCGATGGACGTGACCGACGATGCCCAGATGGTCGCCGCCGTCGAGCAGATCACGAAGGAGAAGGGCGGGGTCGATATCCTGATCAACAACGCTGGCTTCGCGACGTATGGCGCTATGGAGGATACGAGCATCGACGACGCGCGCTATCAGTTCGAGGTGAATATCTTCGGGCTGGCCCGGCTGACCCAGCTGGTGCTGCCATCTATGCGCCAGAAGCGCGCCGGCACGATCATCAACATCTCGTCGGTCGGCGGCAAGATCTACACCCCGCTGGGCGCCTGGTACCACGCCACCAAGCACGCCCTGGAGGGCTGGTCGGACTGCCTGCGCCTGGAGCTGGCGCCGTTCAGGATCAACGTGGTCATCGTCGAGCCGGGGCTGATCAAGACCGAGTTCGACGATGTGATGATCGGGCCGCTGCTGAAGCGCTCGGGCAGCTCGGCCTACGCCAAAATGGCACAGAAGGTGGCGAAGGCAACGCAGAAGAACTACGCCTCGCGCACTGCCTCGCCGCCGAGCGTGATCGCCGACACGATCGCCGATGCGCTGAAAGCGCGCCGTCCGAAGACTCGCTACGTGGCCGGGGCGATGGCCCGGCCGATCCTCTTTCTGCGCTGGCTGCTGAGCGACCGCCTGTTCGACCGGCTGATCGGCAGCATGGTCTAGCCAGATCGAGACCTGTCAGCTGGCCCCCAGCTGACAGGTCTCCGCTAAGTGCGAGCGGCGAGCTGATCACCCGCCGAACAGCCGCCCGAGCCGCTGCCACCAGCGCTGGCGCTCGACGGACACGGGGATCACCAGCGGCAGCTCTAGGCCGCCGACGCTCAGTGTCAGGGGCACGGGCTGCTGGCCCTGGAGCGAGTCGGGCGGAGCGAGCTGGAGGGTCGCCCGTAGCACGCCGAGGGACGACAGCAGGTTGGTGTGGGTGGCAGCCCGAACCCAGGGGCAGTGGCTTGTCAGTGCGGCCACATAGCTGTAGCTGCCCAGGTTCTCCACCTCGAAGATCAGGTGGGCGAACTGCCCGGCCACCAGCGGGCGCGCTGTGGCCTGATCGATGCCGCGCAGCCGCAGCAGCGGGAAGCGCTCGGGGGCGACGGTGTGCAGCGCCCGGCCTATCAGCAGGCGGCGGCCCAGCTCATCGGGCTTCTGGGCCATGGCCCGCTCCAGCTCGCTGGCCAGGGGCCGCCGGCCGGTCGCCCGCAGCCAGCGGGCTAGGCTGCCCTGGCTCAGCAGTGCCTCCAGGGATGGCACCAGGTCGCGCCGCAGCATATCGAGATCCTCCAGTCGCGCGGCGTACTGTCCGCCCACCGGCAGCCCGGCCCGCGCCGTGGCCCGCCAGGGGATGGCCGCGCTGTGGCCGCCGCTGCGCAGCATGATCACCCCTTGGCGCGGCCCGGCCACCCCCTGCGCCACCAGCTCAAGGCCGATCTTCGCCCCGCCCGCCAGCACCCCGGCGGCCCGCCGCTGTGGCCGACCGTCGAAGATCACGCGCAGCTCGGCGTCCGGCTGCGCCGGGATCTCCAGCTCCCAGCGCAGCGGGCTCAGCGCGCTGTTGTGGATGATCATGGCCACGGGGCGCCCCCAGACGCGCCAGCTCTTCAGCGGGATGTCGCCCAGATCCAGCTGCGCCGGGCTCACGCGCAGGAGCGGGCTGCCCTCGGGCGGGGCCATGGCCGTGAGCAGGGTGTCGAGCGGCCGGGCGCGCGGGGGAGCCTCGCGCCGGGCATCGCGCAGGTCGTAGCGTAGCTTGCCGAGGGTGGCGTCGGGGTGGCGGGCCAGCCACTCCTCCAGCGCGCCGTCGGCGATGACCGGCTCGATCAGCTGCGGGTGGCGCTGCATAACCGTGTTCAGGCCGCGCATATCGGTCAGGCTCACGCCGAGGCTGAGGCCCAAGGGCGGCGCGGGCGCGGGCGAGCCGAGGCGCGAGCGCAGGGCGGCGGCGGTGGGGCAGCGCCGCTCCAGATCTAGCTCCAGGGCGCTGCGCAGGCCGGGGGCCAGCCGGGGCGCCGCCCGGTCGAGCCGTGCCAGATCAAACTGGAGCGGCGCGAGGGCCGGGTCAAGCCCGGTGAGCAGCTCGTAGCAGGTCACGGCCAGGCTGAACACATCGCTGCGCTCATCATAGCTGCGGGCGGCCAGCTGCTCGGGGGGCGCGTAGCCGGGCGTGCCGTGGCGCGGGCGGGGCTTGCGCGGCGGCCGACGGGTGAGGGTTGTCGTCGCGCCCAGGTCGATCAGCGAGACGCCCCCGTCGGGCCGCAGCACTAGGTTGGCCGGCTTGATATCGCCGCAGACCACCGGCGTCGGCCGGGTGTGCAGGTAGGTCAGCAGGTCGCAGAGCTGGGCGGCCCATGCCAGCACCTGACGCGGGTCCTGCGGGGACTGGCGGGCCAGGGCCAGCAGGGGCGTGCCGGGCACCATATCGCGGGCCAGCCATGCGCCCGTCGTCGCATCCGCCGCCCCGTAGAGCCGGGGCAGGGCGGGGTGGCGCAGCCGGCGGAGCAGCCTGCCCTCCCAGCGCAGCACCTCCTCGGCCTCGGCCCGCTCGCCTGCCGGCAGGTCGCGCCGGGCCACCTTCACCGCCACCGTCGCCCCGCCCCGGCGCGTGTCGCTCGCCTCGAAGACGACGGCCTGGCCGCCCCAGCCCACAGCCTGGCCCAGGCGGAAGCGCCCGCCGAGCAGCTCGCCAGCCCCCACGCCGCTGTCGGGCTGGCCCGGCAGCGTGAGCCTGGTGGTGTGTCCCTCGTGTGCGCTGGCCACGCGACGCTCCTCATCCCAATGCAAAAGGCAACATGCAAAACACGCACCTGGACACGAACGATTGTGCCACAGGGTGCCACGGAGCGCAAGCCGGATCGGCCTTCGCTGGAGTCTTGTTCCGCGCCTATATGGAATGAGTCCAAGATCAGACTTGCATAAGCACCCCCCATGAGTGCATACTATGAACAGAGGCTTTGCGGCACCTCCAGCGGGTGCCCCGTCTAGCCATCAAGCCCCCTCGCACAACAAAGGAGATCAGCTATGGCTCTGTTCCTCCAGCTCATGATCACTGGTGTATGGGCGACGACTCTGGTGATGCAGACCCGGCGGCTGCTCCGCCTTGCCTGCGTCTCCCAGCTTCGCCAGTGGGAAGAGGTGCGCCTGCGCTCCGGGATCAACCGGATCTGGTGGTGGCTTGGGCAGGATGAGTACTGGCGCGGGGTGCATCCCGACTGCATCAAGGCGATTGAGCTGTCGCTGATGATCTTCCTGATCGGGTGGGAGATGACGTTCTAAGACAAGGGTAGAGCGGATAGGGTACAGGGCAATACCGCAAAACTCGCCCTGTCACCCTGGGTGCCCGCCCGTCAACGGGCGGGCTGATCTACCAAGCCCCTGCGGGGCTGCCGCCACCAGCCTGCGCCAGCAGGCTTCGCAGCGTGAGCCGGGGGCTTCAGCCCCCGGCGGGCGTCGTCGCACAGGGCGAGTTTTGCGGTATTGCGGTACAGCGCACAGGTGAGGCGCATCAGCTCAGCACATCGCTCTGTGGTACTATAGCGCAGACGCCCCGGTCGGGGGCGTCTGCGTGTTTGTGTCCATGTGACTGGGAGTGCTACCTATGAACGTCCAGTGGCCGGCGGTTCTCTTTGGTTGGCTGGTAGACTTTGGCCTCAGCCTGCTGCTCCAGCTTCTGATTGTCCTCGTTGGTGCCTCTAGCTTCTTCGATAGCCCCAGCCTTATCAACCCGATCCACCTTGGCCTGATGCTGCTCTTTGTCCTGGTCGTCGGCGTGGGCGGATTCTCTGGCGCGCGCATGGCGGGAACCGCCTTCGCCCTCCACGGCTTTCTGGTTGGCGTCACCGACATCCTCGTCTCCACCCTGCTCAGCGGTGGCGTGTCGACGCCGCACCCCTTCATCCTGATCGAGATCTTCGGCTGCGCTGCGGGCGCGCTCGGCGGTCTGCTGGCCATGCGCCTGCAGCGGGTCTCGTCATAGCCCGATCAGCTCCGCAAACAGCGGCGGCAGCGGGCTGCGCAGCTCCAGCATCTCGCCGGTGACAGGGTGGCGCAGCCGCAGCTCGGCGGCGTGCAGCAGGTGGCCGGGCAGCTCGCGCCCGGCGTAAGCGCTCGGCCCGCCGTAGCGCGCATCGCCCAGCAGCGGGTGGCCGATCTGGGCCATATGCAGCCGGATCTGGTGGGTGCGCCCAGTGTGCGGCGCGCAGCGCACCAGGGCCGCGCCCTCCAGGTAGCGCTCCACCGCGTAGCTGGTGTGGGCCGCCTTCACCCGCCCGCCGCCCGCAGGCAGCGCCCTGCCAACCTCATCGAGCGGGTAGACCCGCCAGCGCCCGCCCGCCGAGCGCCCGTGCCCGCTGCGGATCTCGCTCTGCTCCGGCGGCGACCCAACAGCCAGGCAGCGGTAGATCTTCTCGACATGCCCACCGGCGAAGGCCGCCGTCAGCGGCCCATTCGCCTGCGCTGCCTTGCTGATCAGTAGCACCCCCGTCGTATCGCGGTCGAGCTGATGGGCCAGGTGCAGCGGCGGGGCCGTGCCATCGCGCCGCCCCAGGTAGCGCCCCAGCGCCGCCAGCGCGTTGCCCACCACATCCCAGGGCGTCGCCCCCACATACCAGCCCATCCCCTTGTGCAGCGCGATCAGCCACGCATCCTCATAGGCGATATCGCCCGCGCCAAGCTCCAGCTCGGCGTAGACCCCGCCCGGCGGCAGGCGCAGAGTCAGGCTCTGCCCCGCCGCGCCCCGCGCATCGGGCGCTGTCACCCGCCGACCGTCCAGCCATGCCCCGCCGCGATCCACTGCCCGCGCGCCTGCATTTGGGGATAAAGACACCGCAAGGTCACCTATCGGCACCTGCTCATCACCGGCGGCAAGGATGTGTTCTATCAAGTGCTGCATATGCTAACCCCCAACCCCCAACCCCCAACCCCCAACCCCCACCTACACACTCATCTCGCTCAGCAGCTGCTGCTTCAGATCCCAGAGCTGCTGGCTCAGCGAGACGTGGTAGATATGCGGGTTCATAATGCGCCGCACGCCCGAGTCGAGCCGCTCCACATCGGCCCGGCGGCGCTCGCGCATGGCCTCAATCGTCGGCCGCTCGGCGGTCAGCTGGCCGTCGCGCAGCGCCTCCACCAGCAGCGGCTCGATCGACGTGACCTCATCCTGGCGCAGAGCGCGGTGGCGGGTGTGGTCGCCGGGGTGGCGCAGCGAGATCAGATCCTCCTGGCGCGGGTCCTCACCCTCCAGCGTCACCAGGTCGGCCGTGGCCAGGCCGCGCCGGTCATAGATCCGCCACGCCTGCTTCAGGCCGGGGTTCGTCATCTTATTCGGCGAGTCGGCGATCTTGATCGCCGGACGCCAATCCTGGCCCTCCTGGAGCGCCACCAGCTTATAGACCCCGCCCAGCGCGCCCTCGCCGTGCGAGGTGACCAGGCGCGTGCCCACGCCATAGACCAGCCGGCCGATCACCGCATCGGCGTCGGCACCGTGGCGGCGGGCCTCGTCGGCGATCTGCGACTGGATCTGCCAGATCGCCAGCTCGTCCAGGTCGTTGGAGAGCACAATCGATGCGCCGGGGAACCCGGCGGCGTCGAGCATGCGCGCCGACTGGACGGCCAAATACGCCAGGTCGCCCGAGTCCAGCCGGATGCCCATGGGCGTGTGTCCGGCGGCCCGCAGCTCCTCAAAGACCCGGATCGCATTAGGCACGCCGCTCTCCAACGTGTCAATCGTATCCACCAGCAGCAGACAGTCGTCGGGGTAGCTCTCGGCATAGGCCCGGAACGCCTCAAGCTCGCTGTGGCCCAGGGCCAGAAAGACCTGGACGAGCGCGTGGGCGTGGGTGCCCTTCGGCGGGTAGCCCAGCACATGCGAGAGGCCGACATTCGAGGTGAAGTCGGCCCCGCCGATCAGGGCGGCGCGCGTGCCCGCGTTGGCCCCGCGCTCCTGTCCACGGCGCAGGCCAAACTCCAGCACCATCGCCGCCCGGCTCACCTCGCGGATGCGCGCGGCCTTCGTGGCTATTAGGGTCTGGTAGTTCAGCTGGTTGAGCAGCGGCGTCTCAAGGATCTGAGCCATAGCCAGCGGGCCGCGCACCACCGTCAGCGGCACATGCGGGTGAACCACCCGGCCCTCGGGGATAGCGCTCAGGCTGATCCGCGAGAAGTCGCCCTCCTCACGCAGGTAGTCCAGAAAGTCGTCCTCGAACATCTGGCCGCCCGTGCGCGTGCGCTGGCTGCGCAGGTGGGCAATATCCTCATCGCGGAAGCGCGACTCCTGCATCCAGTCGAGCAGCCACTCCAGGCCAGCGCTCACACAGTAGCCCGCCTCGTGCATCCCATAGTTCGGGTAGCGCCGGAAGAAGTGGTCGAACTGCGCTGGGCGCTCATGGAGCCCCTGGCGGAAGTAGAGCTGGGCCATGCTCAGCTGGTACTGGTCGGTGAAGAGGATGCCCTCGGCGGTGCGCTGGTCGGCTGTGTTCATCTCGCCCCTCCGTTTGGATTTAGTGTTACTTAGACACTATTATAGCTCACGAAACAGAGATGTCAAGCTATAATGCGCACCATTCAACATTCGGTAGTGGCCCAATGTAGAATGGTGGTCATTCCGAGCGAAGCGAGGAATCCCGGCCGGGACCCTTCGCTTCGCTCAGGGTGACATTCGAGATAGATCCACTACCCAACACTCAACACTCAACACTCCCATGCCTGCCATCTCAATCATCCTGCCCTTCCACAGCGCGGCGGCAACGCTGCCGACATGCCTGGCCTCGATTTCCCGCCAGAGCATGGCCGACTTCGAGCTGCTCGCCATCGACGACGGCTCGACGGACGAGTCGGCGGCGCTGCTGCGCGCCCTGGCCGCCCGCGACGCGCGGGTACACCTGCTTGAGCCGGGGCGGGTCGGGCTGGTGGCCGCATTAAACCTGGGAATCGGGCATGCCCGCGCCCCGCTGCTGGCCCGCATGGACGCCGACGACCTGATGCATCCGCAGCGCCTGGCCCTCCAGCTGGCCTACCTAGAGGCGAACCCCCATGTCGCCCTGGTGGCCTCGCGGGCCGCCCTCTTCCCCAAAAAGCTGGTGCGGGCGGGCTATCAGGAGTACCTGCGCTGGCAGAACGCCTGCCTGACTCCGGCGCAGGTCGCGGCCCAGATCTACATCGAGTCGCCCTTCGCCCACCCCTCGGTGACGCTGCGGCGATCCGCCCTGGCGGCGGCGGGCGGCCCCTACGCACAAGGCCCCTTCCCCGAGGACTACGAGCTCTGGCTGCGCATACACCAGGCGGGCATGCCCATGGCCAAGCTGCCGCGCACGCTGCTGGCCTGGCGCGAGGGCGATGGCCGGGCCTCACGCAGTGACCCGCGCTACAGCCGGGCGGCCTTCGACGCGCTGCGGGCGCGCTTTCTCGCCGACGACCCGCGCCTGCGCCAGGGGCGCGATCTCGTCTACTGGGGGGCCGGGCGGGCCACCCGGCTGCGCGCCAAGCACCTGATCGTGCGCGGCTTCCCGCCATCGGCCTGGGTAGACATCGACCCCGACAAGGTCGGCCACACCGTCTGGGGCGCGCCAGTGCGCCCGATCACATGGCTCGACCGCAGCCCCCGCCCCTTCGTGCTCATCTACCTGACCGCCCACGGCGCTCGTGCCTACGCCGAGGGGCGGCTGGCCGAGTGGGGCTACCGCCCCGGCGAGGATTACCTGGCGGTGGGGTGATGTTTGCTAGGCTGCGCACCCTTCGATATCGCACGTAGGTCAAACAACGTGCATCTCACATAAGGCATCATCAGATTCTACGGTACCGCACGCAGGCCAAACAACGTGCATTTCGCACAAGGCATCATCAGATTCTACGATACCGCACGGCGGCCAAACAACGTGCATTTCGCACAAGGCAACATCAGATTCGGGGGTCGCGGGGGTGAAACGCCCCGCGTGGGGGTCCAGGGGGCAAACGCCCCCTGGGCGGGGCGCGGGGCGCAGCGCCCGCAAAAGCTGGCGCTGCGCCCCGCGCCCGCAAAAAAAGACTCACTTGACGGCCAGTATACCGAGTGGTATACTGGCCGTCATGGAACGAGATAACCGCGCACACATTTTGGACCAAGCCCTCCAGCTCTTCGCCGCGCGCGGCTACGACGCGGTCGGCGTCCAGGAGATCTGCGCCGCATCCGGCGTCACTAAGCCCACCCTCTACCACTACTTCGGCAGCAAGCGCGGCCTGCTCGACTCCCTCGTGAAGGAGCGCAGCGCCCCCTTCCGCGCCGCCCTAGCCGAGGCCACCGCCTACGCTGGCGACCTGCCCGTCAGCCTGGAGCGGATCGCCCTGGCCTACTTCGACTTCGCCGCCCGCCAGCCGCTGCTCTTCCGCCTGCTGATCGCCCTCTGGTTCATCGTCCCCAACAGCGAGGCATTCCATGTGGTGCTGGCCACCAACGCGGAGCAGCAGCGCCTCGTCGAGAACCTCTTCGAGCAGGCCGCCGCCGACCACGGCAATATGCGCGGGCGTCACCGCATCTACGCGGCCACCTTCATCGGCGCGCTGAACACCTACGCCGGGATCGCCCTCAACGGCTATGGCCAGCTCGATGTCGAGGCCGCCCGCCAGGCCGTGCGCCAGTTCTCCTACGGGATCTACTCGTGACGCGCCGCCGCTCTCTTTTTTGTTCTTGTTATACCTACCGGTATGTATGAAAGGAACACCCCCATGAACCACTGGTCACAGGACGCCGTGTTCTACCACATCTACCCGCTGGGCCTGTGCGGCGCGCCCCGGCGCAACGACTTCAGCGAACAGCCGACCCCGCGCCTGGCCGAGCTGCACGCATGGATCGGCCACATGCGCGAGCTGGGCGCCAACGCGCTCTACCTCGGCCCGCTCTTCGAGTCGACCGCCCACGGCTACGATACCGCCGACTACTACCATGTCGACCGGCGCCTGGGCGATAGCCAGACCCTGGCCGATCTCTCAGCGGCCCTGCACGCCGCCGGAATCCGCCTGATCCTCGACGGCGTCTTCAACCACGTCGGGCGCGACTTCTGGGCCTTCCGCGATCTGCGGGCCAACGGCGAGGGCTCGCCCTACCGCGATTGGTTCGTTGGTGTGGACTTCTCGCGGCGCAGCCCCTGCGACGACTCCTTCAGCTACGCGGGATGGAACAGCAACTACGATCTGGTCAAGCTGAACCTGGGCAACCCCGCCGTGCGCGAGCATCTCTTTGGCGCGGTGCGCATGTGGTTCGAGCAGTTCGGCATCGACGGCCTGCGCCTAGACGTGGCCGAGGAGATCGACCCATCCTTCCTGCGCGAGCTGGCCGCCCTCTGCAAAGGCATCCGCCCCGACGCATGGCTGATGGGCGAGCAGGTTCACGGCGACTACCGCAGTCTCACCGACGGCGCACACCTCGACTCGGCCACGAACTACGAGCTCTACAAGGGGCTCTACTCTAGCCTCAACGACGCGAACTACTTTGAGGTGGCCTACGCGCTCAAGCGCCAGTTCGGGCCGGGCGGGATCTACCGGAGCTTGCCGCTCTACAACTTCGCCGACAACCACGATGTGGCCAGGGTGGCCAGCCTGCTGCGCAATCCGCGCCACCTCTACCCGCTCTACGCGCTGCTGCTCACCGCGCCGGGGGTGCCATCGATCTACTACGGCAGCGAGTGGGGCATCGGCGGGGTGAAGGCGAAGGACGACTGGCCGCTGCGCCCTCGGCTCAGCCTGCCCGAGGCCGCGCAGTCCGCCCCGCAGCCCGAGCTGTCGGCGGCGATCTCCCGCCTGACGGCCCTGCGCCACGCCACACCTGCCCTGCGCCAGGGCGACTACACACAGCTCCACGTGGCCGCCGAGCAGATCGCCTTCGCCCGCCGCCTCGGCGAGCAGATCGCCATTGTGGCGCTGAACGCGTCGTCCGCGCCGTCCCGCCTGGATCTGCCCGTCGATCTGCCGGACGGCACACGCTTGGCCGACGCCCTAGAGCCGGGGCGCGAGGCCGTCGTGCGCGGCGGGCGGATCTCGCTGGAGGTGCCGACCTGCTGGGCGCGGGTGCTGGTTCATGCGCTTTAGGCGCAGGGGTTGGGGGGTGAGGGCTGCGCGGCGGTGGATTCCTTATTCGAAAAGCATTGGCCCTAACTATAGGTTGTAGGGGCTTCGCCGCCGCAATCTATAACCATAATTTGACGAATGAGCGCGCTGCGGCTAGGATGAACGATCATATTGCTCGATGTGACGACGCATCGCGCCTCTGCGGCATTGAAGGCTGCGGGGGCGCAGTTTGTTTTGTTACATCCACACCACACCACTGCGCGGAGGAGGCCACCGTGACCCACCTGCAACATCGCTCTGTCCTATACCTAGAGGCTATTAAGCGCAGTGTGGCCGAGATTACCAGCTTTGACACGCCTCAGCCTCTGCTTGACCATATTGTAGCTGCGGTGCAGCGCGAACTACACTTCTACGTCGCGAGCATCTTCCGCTATGATCGCGAGGCCGGGCTGGCCCGCCTTGTCGCCCAGGAGGGTCAGAGCGCAGAGCCGGCCCCGATCGGCTACACGCAGCCGATCGACAGCGGTGTGGTAGGACATGTGCTACGTACCGGCCTGACGGTACATATTGATGATGTGCGTCTGCACCCGAGCTACGTAGCGCCCGCTGGCTACGCGCCCGCAGTAACCGAGCTCTGCGTGCCGATCATGAGCGATGGACAGGTCTGGGGCGTCTTCAACATTGAGAGCAACGAGCCTACCCCCTTCACCCACGACGACCAGATGGCCCTAGAGGTCATCGCCGCACAGCTGGGTAGCGCGCTCCACAGCCTGGAGCTACGAGTCGAGCTGCACACCCTCGTGAACGATCTCTCGGCCCAGAGCCAACGTCAGGAGCAGCTGCTCGCCGAGATTGATCGTCTAGGTACGCCGATCTTTCCGATCTTCTCCGGCGGGCTGGCCCTGCCGCTGATCGGCACGCTCGACGATGCACGGATGGCCCGCATTAGTGAAGAGCTGCTCACGGCTATCCAGCGCACGCGCAGCCACACCGCGCTGCTTGACGTTACCGGCATCGCTATGATCGACCACGTGACGGCGAACCATCTGCTTCAACTCAATGCGATGACCCGCCTGCTCGGCGCGGAGCTGGTGCTCACCGGCATCCGCCCCGATGTCGCCCATGCCTTTACCAGCTTGAACGCCGACCTGAGTAGCCTCCATGTCTGCCAGGATTTCTCAAGCGGCCTTCGTTACGCGCTCCAGGGCGGGCGCGGCGTCTAGGCCAGTGCCTACAAACCCTGGATGAGCGTGAGGGGTGGTTGAGCCTGTCCCAACACGCAATACTAAGGGTTCATAAAAGGCAATACCGCAAAAGTCACGCTGTGACCCGAACACGCCCGGCCCGTAAACGGGCGGGCTCCTATCGGCGAATGCCGCCTGCGCGGCCTGCATGAGGCCGCGCAGGCGGCCTTTGTCGAACAAGAGCCCGCGGCTTCAGCCGCCGGGCGACGCCACACCGCAAAGGAGCACCCCCTATGAACCCCGAAGAGTTCCGTCGGCGCGGCCACGAGCTTGTAGACTATATCGCCGGCTACCGCGAGAATCTGCCCGAGCAGCCGGTCTGGTCGCAGCTCAAGCCCGGCGAGCTGCGCGCCGCCCTCCCCGCCGGGCCGCCCGCCGAGGCCGAGCCCTTCGAGGCGCTGATGGCCGACATCGAGCGCGTGATTGTCCCCGGCCTCTCGCACTGGCAGCACCCGCGCTTCTTCGGCTACTTCCCGGCCAACGCCCACCTGGCCTCGGTGCTGGGCGACATGCTTAGCTCGGGGCTGGGCCAGCTCGGCCTAAACTGGGCCTCTAGCCCGGCGCTGACCGAGCTAGAGGAGCTGACCAGCGACTGGATGCGCCAGATGCTCGGCCTCTCCAGCCAGTGGCGCGGCGTCATCCAGGACACGGCCAGCACCAGCACCCTGGTGGCCCTGCTCTGCGCCCGCGAGCGGGCCAGCGGCCACAGCCAAGATCGCGGCGGCCTTCAGGCCGAGCCGATGCCCTTCGTGGTCTACGCCTCGGGCCAGAGCCACAGCTCGGTGGAGAAGGCCGCCCTGCTGGCCGGTTTCGGCCGCGAGAATCTGCGCCTCGTCGCGCTAGACGATGACTACGCCATGCGCGCCGACCGCCTGGCCCAGGCGATTACCGCCGACCTGGCGGCCGGTCGACGGCCCTGTGCCGTGGTCGCCACCGTGGGCAGCACCGGCACCACTGCGATCGACCCGATCGCTGCGATCGCTGCGATCTGTCAAGAATATGGCGTCTGGCTGCACGTCGACACGGCCCTGGCTGGCTCGGCCATGATCCTGCCCGAGTGCCGCTGGATGTGGCAGGGCGTCGAGGGCGCCGACAGCCTCGTCCTCAACCCGCACAAGTGGCTCGGCGCGGTCTTCGACTGCTCGCTGTTCTACGTGCGCGACCCGCAGCACCTCGTGCGGGTGATGTCCACCAACCCCAGCTACCTCCAGACCAGCGCCGACGGCCAGGCCACCAACTACCGCGACTGGGGCCTGCAGCTCGGGCGACGATTCCGCGCCCTGAAGCTCTGGTTCCTGATCCGGCTGGAGGGGGTGGCTGGCCTACAGGCCCGGCTGCGCCGCGACATCGCCAACGCCCAGTGGCTGGCCGAGCAGGTGGACGCGACGCCGGGCTGGGTGCGCCTGGCCCCCGCGCCGCTCCAGACCGTCTGCGTGCGCCACGAGCCGTCGGGGCTTTCGGGCGAAGATCTGGACAGACACACCCTGGGCTGGGTCGGGCGGATCAACAGCTCGGGGTTGGCCTTCCTCACCCCGTCGATCCTCGACGGGCGCTGGATGGCCCGCGTCAGCATCGGCGCGCTGCCCACCGAGCGCGAGGATGTGGCCGCCCTGTGGGCGATGATGCGGGAGGAGGTTGAGTGTTGAGTGAAACTCAACACTCAACACTCAACACTAGATATGGATCGCGCTGCCGTGCTCCAGGGCCTCGGCGGCCTCGCCAATCGCCTCGTACAGCGTCGGGTGGGCGTGGATCGTGTGCATCATGCTCGTCCCGGTGGCCTCGTGGCTCAGGGCGATCCCGCCCTCGCTGATCATCTCCGTGGCGTTGGGGCCGATCATGTGGATGCCCAGCACCTCATCGTACTGCTTGTCGGCCACGATCTTGATGAAGCCGAAGCGGTTCTTCGCGATCGCCCTGGCCTTGCCGTTCGCCGAGAAGGGGAACTTGCCGACCTTCACCTCGTAGCCCTTCTCCTTCGCCTTGGCCTCGGTCAGGCCGATGCTGGCGATCTCGGGGCTGCTGTAGGTACACCCGGCGATCTTGCCGTAGTTGATCGGCGTGACCTCCTGGCCCGCCATATGCTCGACGGCCAAAATACCCTCGGCGCTGGCCTTGTGGGCCAGCCAGGGCGTGTTGGCCGTGCAGTCGCCGACGGCGTAGACCCCGTCGGCGCTGGTGCGCAGGAAGCCGTCCGTCTGGATGAAGCCACGGGCGTCCAGCTTCACCCCGGCCTCCTCCAGGCCGACGCCCTGCGTGTTTGGCAGGATGCCGATCGAGACCAGCACCTTATCCACCGCGATCTGCTGCGGCTTGCCGGCGCTGTCCACCAGCGAGACCAGCACCTTCTCGCCGCTGGTGTCGAGCGCCTCAACCTTCACCCCGGCCATGGTCTTGATACCACGGCTCTTGAATGCCTTGGCCAGCTCGGCGCTGACCTCCTCGTCCTCGTTGGGCACGATCCGGGGCAGCGCCTCAACCACCGTCACATCGGAGCCGAAGGCGCGGAACATCGAGGCGAACTCGATCCCGATCGCGCCCGCGCCGATCGAGAGCAGGCTGCCGGGGGTCTCCTTGAGGTTGAGCATATCGGTGGACGAGAGGATGCGCTCACGGTCGAACGGGGCACCGGGCAGGGGCCGCGGCCTACCGCCGGTGGAGACGAGGATATTTTTGGCGGTGAGGGTGCGCTCGCCGCCGCCCGTGAGCTGGACATGCACGCTGCCCCGCCCGGAGATCACGCCACGCCCAGACACCACCTCAACCTTGTTTTTCTTCATCAGGAAGGCCACGCCCTCGGTGCTGGCCTTGACCACGTTGTCTTTATGCTTCATGGCTCCGGCCAGCTCGAAGGCGACATCGCCGACCTTAATGCCGAAGCGCTTAGCCTCGCGGATCTCGTCCAGCACGTCGGCGGCGTGCAGGAGCGACTTGGTGGGGATGCAGCCGACATTCAGGCAGACGCCGCCAAGCGCGTTTAGCTCGACGATCGCCGCCTTCATGCCGAGCTGGCTGGCCCGGATTGCGGCCACGTACCCGCCCGGCCCTGACCCGATGATCACCACATCATAAACAGTATCGCTCACGACAACCACCCTTCTTTAATTTATTCGTTCGCCCCGGAACAAATCAGCCGGTATTGTAGCATAGTCGCCCTTTCCGAGGGCCGTATGGCCGATCATGATCGCGCCCGATCCTATTTCTGGTACAATCTGCCGAGCCGTGCTGCGAAGGTTGAATGTTGCATGGGCTTCAGCAATTCAACACTCAACATTCAGCATTCAGCATTACTCAGAGGTGTGAATGACACGTTCCGCATCGAAGCCGGCGCTGCCCCAGGCCCGCAGCCGGGGTGTATCCCTGGCCTCCCTGCGCACCGGCGGCCTGCGATCCTCTATCCTGCTTGCCCTGCTAACGATCCTGGTGCTGACGGCGGCCTATGCGGTGCGCCCGGTTGTCCAGATCGATATGGGCAGCGCCCACGATGCGGCCTATCTCCAGGGCTTCAACGACCGCGAGATCAACCCCAACGGCGCCGATCAGGTGTTCCCCTGGCCCGTCGGCCATGACTCGCTGACTGTTCCGGGGGAGCGCCAGGGCACTTGGGTTGCTACCCTGCGCGCCGCGCCCGGCCAGCCCCGCAACGCCCTGCGCGATGTCGCTGTCGCTGTCAACGATGTCCGCGTCGATATGCCCCGGCGCACCGCCGACACCCTCCTCGCCAGCGTCCCTCCTGAGCTTGGCGCGGCCCTCAGCCTCACCTTTAGCCTTGTCTCGCCGCTGGCCGGCGGCACTCCTCCGCCAAAGGATATCGTCGCTGAGATCGTCCTCGCCCCGGCTCGCACCTACCGCTGGAGTACCGGTACGAGCAGTATCGTGCTGCCCGGCCTTGGACGGGGGGCATGGCTGTTGGATATGAGCGTGGTGCCGTCCCACCCCGACGGGCTGCCGGTGGACGCGCGCATTCTGGCGAACGGCGGGCTGCTGGCGAGTCTGCCTGACAGCGCCGATCTTGTTCTGCGGCGTATCCATCTGCTGATACCGCCTGACGCACTGCGCGACGGCACCCTCACCCTCGACATTCGCGCCAATGTCTACAAGGACCCGGCGCCGGACAATCCGCTGTTGACGCGCTCTCTTGGGCTGTTTGTCTCTCATATGAAGGTGTCCCCGGCGGGCCTGGGTGCCGCTGTGGCGCTACCTCCCCTGGCCGGTCTCGGCCAGGCGCTTGTTATCGTGCTGGGCATGTACGCCAGCCTGAGCTTAGCCCTCGGCGGGATGACTGGGCGGGCCGCCGGCCGTCTCGCCTCGCCGCAGGTCTGGGCGGCCCTCGGCGTGGCCGCCGCTCTGCTGATCGGCGGCTGGGCGCTGGGCACCTACCGCTTTCCGAGCAGCTTCATGCTGCCCCGGCTGGCCTGGCTGTTCGCCTGGAGCGTCCTGCTCACCCTAGCCGCCCGCCCGATCACCATCTGGCTCTTCAGGGTGTCGCGGCTTCCTGTGGAGCCGCACTCCGGCTTTATCGGACTGCTGCTGCTGGTCTTCCTGGTCGGCTACTGGCTGAAGGCTGTAGGCGTGCTCTACCCCTACTTTGCGGCGATCGATGTCCACTGGCACATGGTGCGGGCACGCTGGATACTCGAAGGTCAGCTGCCCACGCTCTACGGGATCAACAGCCCGCTGAACGAGTCGACCATGCCGGTGGCCGAGTGGGGTGCCAACCCTCCGGTGATCCCCTACTCGCCCTGGTATCATATCTTCGCCACGATCTTCGCCTTTACGCCAATGTCGATGGATCTGGCGGCGAACATGTTCAGCCTGCTGCTCGACGCCAGCCGGGTGATCCTGATCGCCCTGATCGCCCGCAAGGCTGGCCTGAGCCCGCGCGGCACCCTGATCGCCGCCACCACCTATGCGGTGATCCCAATTAGCTTCCTGCTACACATCTGGGGCAATGTGCCCACCGCCTTCGGGCTCTGGTTCACGCTCCTGGCCAACACCCTGATCATCGTCCTCTGGGATCGGCTCGGCGAGCGCGGGCCGATGGTGATCCTCTCGGTGGTGCTGCTGCTCACCTTCCTGATCTACACAGTCACCGGCGTCTTCATGGGGGTCTTCCTGATCGGCCTGACCCTGCTCGTCTGGCTGAATGCGCTGCGGGGCGGGCGCTGGGCCGAGCTGCGCGCTGGCCTGCGGCCGCTCTGGGTCGCCGCCGGTGTGGCCATCGCCCTGGCGCTGATTATCTATTACGGCCAGTATATCCCGCCGATTATCGAGCGCACCCTGCCCTATATGCAGACGGTCTTCACCAAAGGGTCGGAGAGCGTCGGCGTGGAGCGGCCACCCTTCAGCGCCTATATGTGGGGTATGATCTCGCATCTCGACTACCGAATCTGGCCGGGCGACTACCTGTTCTATGGGATCGGCATCCCTATGCTCTTCACCGTGCCCGGCTTCATCGCCCTGCGCCGCCAGCCCCTAGCCTGGCTCGTCCTCGCCACCTGGATGAGCGTGGCCGTGCTGTTTATGCTCGCAGGCTACCGCATCTCGATGGTCGATAAGCAGATATTCTACATGCTGCCGGCGATGTCGGTCTGCTGGGCAGTCTATGCCGACCGCATCTGGCAGCGCGGGCGCTGGGGGCAAGTGATCATTGTTTCTGTCCTGGCCCTCTCCCTCGCCACGGCCCTCAGCCAGTGGGTGATACGAATTGCCTCCTTGTCGGCGTCGGGTTGATGTGCCGCTGGCTATTATCGCATCGAGTAACCAATGCCTGAGCAAACAACTGATCTAGAGCGGGTGATCGACCCCTGGCTCCAGCACATGACCTGGCGGCACGACTTTGACCGCTGGCGCGAGCGGCGGATCAATCAGGAGCAGTATCAGGCCGAGCGCCTGGAGATGATCGCCGGTGCGGCCGGGCCGCTGGCAGGCATGCGCCTGCTTGATCTTGGCGCGGGTATGGGCGGCTTCGCCGTGGCCGCCGCCCTGGGCGGGGCGCGGGTGGTGGCCTGCGAGTACAACCCGGCCTACTGCGACATTGTCCGTCTGCGAGCCGAGCGCCACGGCCTGCGCCTGCCGATCTTCAACGCCGCCGGCGAGGCCCTGCCCTTCCCGTCCGCGAGCTTCGACACCGTGGTGGCCTGGGATGTGATCGAGCACGTCCAATCGCCCACGGCCATGCTCGCCGAGATCGCCCGCGTGCTGCGCCCCGGCGGCCACTGCCTGCTCACCGCGATCAACCGGCGGGCCTGGGTGGACCCGCACTACCACATCCGTGGGATCAACTGGCTGCCGCGCCGCATGGCCGAAGCGATCATCGCCCGGCGCGGACGGGGCAAGGGCGGGGCCGCCTTCCGCGACATGCAGCGGCTCAGCGAGATGCACTACTTTCACTACGGCCAGTTCCTGCGCCTCTGCAAGCGCCACGGCTTCACGGTTAAAGATCTTCGCCAGGAGCAGCTGCGCCGGGGCGAGCTGCGCAGCCCCAAGGCCAGCCGGCGGGCCATCCGCGCCGCCCTGCGCGCCCTCGGCCTGGAGGGGTTGGCCTACCGCGCCCAGCGCCGCTGGTACGTGGGCATGTTTGAGCTGAGCCTGGAGAAGTTGTAAGGGTGTATTGTAGGGGCGCAGCGCGCTGCGCCCCTACCCGGAATCTGGACACATCACATATGGCAGTCGCCGATAAAGGCCCGCCCTCCCTGTCTTCCCAGGTCTCGCGCGCGGTGGTCTGGAACACCTTGTTCGTGCCGCTGCGCCTGGTGGCCGAGGTGCTCTCGACCTTGGTGAAGCTGAACCTGCTCAGCCAGGCCGGCTACGGGCTGCTGTCCCTGATCAGCGGGGCCAACAACGGCCTGGGCACGGCGGTGGATCTGGGCACCCAGCGCGCCCTGCCCAAGTACATCCCCGAGCTGAATAAGGCCGGCGGGGCGCGCGCCGTGCTGCGCCTGCTGCTGGCCGTCTTCGCCGCGCAGATGGCCGTGCTGCTGGTGATCGCCGTCGGCCTGGCCAGCTGGCTGCGCCAGCCCTACCTCGGCACCCTGCGCGAAAAGATCGTGGCCGACCCCAAGATCAGCGCGCTCGACCAGCTCCAGCTGCTCGGTCTGCTCGATGGCTACGGATTCCTGGTGATCGCTGCCATCCTGGCCCTGCTCTTCCTCGGCGTCTGCTACGACATCTTCATGGCCTACCTGAACAGCTTCTTCAAGCAGCGGGCATGGAACAGCATCGCCCTGGCAGCCGGCATCCTGCCCCAGTTGCTCAGCGTGGCCGCCATCCTCATTCTGCCCGACCAGTGGGACATTCTGGGTGTCCTGGCCGCCACCGTCCTCGCGCCGACCATCGCTGTGGCCCTGGCCGGATGGCAGGTGATCCGATTGCAGATGGTCGATTTGCGATTGCAGATTGAGCAGGAGAAGGCCGCCGGCAGTGAATTGGCCGTCCGCCAATCTGCAATCCAAAATCTAAAATCTGCAATCCCGAGGGGCTTCATCCGCTACACCGGCGTGTCGTTCCTGATGACCGCGACCGACTTTATCGCCAGCGCGGGATTCGCGATCTACCTGGCCGGCGACATCGGCGATGTGGCGGTGCTGACGGCGGGCGCGGCGCTGGCGAAGATGGCCCTGGCCTATCTCTACACACCAATGGTGGGCGTGCAGGTGCCGCTCTTCACGCGGGTGCGCCAGGGCGAGGGCGGCACGCTCAACGGAGCCTACCAGAGCCTGGTGCGGCTCCAGTTGCTGCTCTTCGTGCCCGGCGGCGTCGGGCTGATGCTGCTGGCCCAGCCGGCCCTGCTGGTGATCAGCCCGCAGTACCTGGTGGCAGCGCCGATCGTCTGGGTGCTGGTGCCCTGCCTGTTTATCGAGTCGCTGCTGACGACCGCCCACAACGCCCTGATCGTCTACGAGAAGCTGGGGGTGATCATCATCTCGCGGCTGCTGACGCTGGCGGCGGTGGCCCTGCTGGCCCTGGCGCTGCCGCCCTACCTCGGGCTGCTCGGCGTGGCCCTGGCCTTCGGCCTCTCGCGGGTCGCCGCCGGAGCATGGGCCACCGGCAGCGGCTACCGCCTGCTCGGCCTGCGCTGGCCCTGGCGCTTCACCGCCCGCGTCCTCGCTGCCACCCTGGCTATGTCTGCCCTGATCCTGGCCGTTCGCGGCCTGCTGCCGCCCCTGCCGGTCAAGGTGCTGCTGGCCGATAAGCTGCGCGAGGCCGGGCTGATGTTCGCCCTGGCCGCCGTTGGCGCGACTGCCTTCTTCATCGCTCTGCGCCTGCTCGGCGGCCTCGATGAGCAGGATAAGGCCCAGCTGCTCAAGCTGAGGCTGCCGCTGAAGAAGTGGCTGGTGCGGGTGATCTAGATCGGGCTGGGGCTGTGCTGACGCAAAGAGGATCGCATTGGGAAGCCAACTATCACGAGCAGGACCCCTCGTTCAGATCGTACTCATCGTCATTATTGCCAGTGCGCTGGTGCTTCTCGGCAGTATCTTCGGCCACGCAACGCTGTATGGGCGGGTCGATCAGCCATCCCGATCCTGGGTTCTCGATCCAGTCTATGAGCTTGAATGCACAGATAGCACATGCTATCGCTGGCTTAAACCCGACGCGCAACTGTACCTCTACGCGCTCGATGGCGATCAGGCGATCCTCTCCCTGCGCCTACTGGCCCCGCCGCGCCCGGATGGGCAGCCTACCCAGCTGACGATCATCGCTGATCAGCGCGTGATCTCGCCGATCACCGTCACAACGGTCTGGCGCAACTATCGCATATTGACCCCCACCAGTGACGCACACGATACGGTGCTGCAGCTGCACAGCGACCCATTCCATCCGGGTGGGCAGGATACGCGCAGCCTGGGTGTTGCGCTGAGCACAATCCAGTTGACTGCGCTAGGTGCCCCAACCCCCCGGCGTGCGCTGTTCCTGATCCTGCTCCCACTGCTCTTCTGGGCGCTGGCGCGGGCCTACGGCGTCGGCCACGTAGGCGCCTTCCGGATTGGCTTGTCGCTGGCCGCGCTATCTGGCTGGGCTGCTGCTGATCCGGTGCTGTCTGGCTACGTGCTTCCGACCATCAGCTGGGAATTGAGCCGGGCCGGGCCACTGCTGGCCTTGTTGCTAGTACCGCCACTTATCCGTTGGCGCATCGGTCACTTGCCCGGCGGCGCGCGGAGCGTTGTGGCAATCATTGTTGTGGCCCTACTATCGTTGCGCCTCACGCGGGAGGTTGCCGGTGGGCTTACGCTGCTGCTGCTCGGTATGCTGCTGCTGGCGCTCCCACGGCCGTCGGCAGCCCGGCATGGATCTGCGGGCGGCCGCCCAACCATCCCCGAGCTGACGAGCATCCGCTTTTTTGCGGCACTGACGGTCGTGCTGTTCCACTATAAGAAAATGATCGCCGTACCAGCGCTGCTCGATCCACTGATTGACCAGGGGCAGGCAAGCGTCGGGCTGTTCTTTATCCTGAGCGGCTTCGTGATGACCTACACCTATGCCGACTGGTTTCGGTATGATCTGACCTATTTTCGAGGCTATGCACGCGCGCGAGTCGCACGGATCGTTCCCCTCGTCGTGCTGGCGCTGCTTGTGGCAACCCCGCTGGTGCTCTGGTATACCCACGGTGATCCGCTCAGCGCTAGCCCCGCCATTGTGATCGATAGCTCCTGGATCGCCAACCTGCTCCTTATCCATGTGTATGTGCCGGATGTGGCGGTTCAGTCGCTGTGGAACGCGCCGTCGTGGAGCGTTGCCACAGAGGCGTTCTTCTACCTCCTATTCCCTCTCTATGCGCGTTTTGTGCTCAGCCGCGTCACCCGCCTGCGCTCACTTGTCATCCTCGTGGGCATCTGCTTTGGGATCGAGATCCTTACGCTTATCGGTAGTGTCGCGGTAGCCTATTGGCTCGCGCCTGACCCCGAAGCCCTCGCTTACGTCATGATCTTGGTGATCTATAAGTCGCCGCTCCTCCGGATCTGGGAATTTCTGCTTGGCGCGACCCTCGGCGCGCTCTTCCTGCGGACGCGCCAGCAGCCCATGGCTATGCCTGTGCTGTCCGCACTCCATAACGTGCATGGGCGCAACCTGCTGCTTATAACCGCAATAGGTGGTATCCTAGCCGTCGTGTATATGCCAATCCCGCAGGGGGATATGGCAGGCATCGTGAACGCGCTTCGCTGGTATGTCCTGTACACGCCGTTCTTTGTGCTCATCATTGCCGTGTTCGCCTGGGGATCAACCTGGCTGAGGCATATCCTCCAGCATCCCTGGCTTGTGCGCCTGGGTGAGGCTAGCTACGCGCTTTACATCATCCATGCTGTCATCCATGCGTATCTCGGCTTCATCCCACAGGCCGATGCGGCGGATACGGCGCGGATTGCCATGGTGGCGATTATCGCAACCATTCTGGCTTCGCTGGCCGTCCACCAGTGGGTTGAGGTGCCAATGCGGCGCTGGCTGATGGGGCATATCAAGCCCGCTGGTGCCTCCGCGCTTAACGAGAAGCTTCATACCTAAAAGATATGCGCGTCGCTCTCTACAACCTCACCACCACCACCAAGTTCGGCGGCGTCGAGAGCTTCGTCTGGGATCTTGCCCGCGAGTTGGTCGGTCGCGACCACCAGGTCACGGTGATCGGCGGGGCCGGGCCGCGCCGCGAGGCCGCCCCCGGCGTGCGCGTGATCACCTTCCCCTTTGTGCCGCGCGCCTTCTGGCAGGCCATCCCGCCCCTGCGCCGAGCCTACGCCGAGGCTAAGCTGCTTGAGCGCCTGACCATGGCCGTGCCCGCCCTGCCCCACCTGGCCTCCGCTGGCTATGACATCATCCATATCCAGAAGCCCTATGACCTCGGCCCAGCCCTGCTCGCCCGCCGCCTCGGCGGCGCAAAGGTGATCCTCGGCTGCCATGGCGAGGATTTCTATCGGGGTGATACGCTGCTCGCCCGCCGGGTGGACGCCTCTGTCTCCTGCTCGCGCTTCAACGCCGAGACAGTTGCCCGCCGCTACGGCTTCACACCCGAGGTGGTCTTTAACGGCATTGATATAAGTTTGTTCCGCCCGGTATCGCCCGACCCAATGCTGCGCGGGCGCGACCACGTTGGCTCGCCCCTCCTGTTGTTTGTTGGTCGGCTCCAGCCATGGAAGGGCGTCGAGACGGCCATCCGCGCCTTGCCGCATATTCCGCAGGCGACCCTGCTGGTGGCAGGTGCAGGCGAAGATCGCCCGCGCCTAGAGCGGATTGTTGCTGAGTTAGGGCTAGACGTGCGGGTGCGCTTCCTCGGCGGCCTTGATCGCCGCGATCTGCCCCGGCTCTACAGCTCAGCCGATCTGCTGCTGGCCACCAGCCACGCCAGCGAGACCTTCGGCATCGGCCCGGTGGAGGCCCAGGCATGCGGGCTTCCCGTGGTGGCCAGCCGCTTCGGCGGGTTCCCCGAGGTGGTGGACGAGGGCCGCACAGGTCTGCTGGTTCCCCCGCGAGACCCGCAGGCTCTCGCGGATGCCGTCAACGCCCTGCTGTCCGACCCTGCCCGCCGCGCCGCCATGGCCGCCGCCGCGCCCGCCTGGGCCGCCCAGTTCGCCTGGCCCGCCGTCACAGATCGGATTGAGGCGGTCTACCGGGGAGGGCATGGGAGGGTTTCACCCTTCCAGAAAACATAATGTATGAAAATTCTGATCGTCACTACCTACGGCTTCGACCCGGCCTTCCCCAGCCGACCCGAGCAGCTTCAGGCCCGCGCGCTCGTGCGCCGGGGCCACCGGGTTGTCGCTCACGAGTACCTCGACCGGCGCTACCCCGGCCAGTCCACCCGCCACGAGTGGCTCGACGGCGTGCCCGTTCACCGCGCCGCCACCCTGGGCTTCTTCGCCCCCGAGGCTCTGCTGCGCCTGCTGATCGCCGACCGTCCCGATGTGATCCACATTCACCACATGCGCAGTCTGCTGGCCTACCAGACCGTGCAGGTCGCCCGGCGGCTGGGCGTGCCCACGGTGCTCACGCCCCACGGCCTGCTCCACGACGGCGACCTGGTGGTAGATCGCGAGCGGCCGCTGGACGCGCCGCTGCGCTTCGATAACCTGCTACTCACGCCGCGCCAGCTGCTGGCCCGCCTGGCCCGGGGCGCACACCCGCGCCGCGCCGTGCGCAACTACTGCATCCACGCGCCGCTGCTGATGATCGATCACGCCGTCGCTCTCTCGCGCCACGAGGCCGGCCTACTCCAACAGCTCGGCGTCGCCCCCCAGAAGATCAGTGTGCTGCCGAACGCGGTTGACCTCTCCGGCTTCGCAGTGGAGAGGCTGGGAGAGGCAACGCCTCTCCAAAAAAACACATCCCTCGTCCTCTTCATCGGCCAGCTGGTGCCGCGTAAGGCATACGATCTGCTGGCCCGCGCCATGCCCTTGGTGCTGCGCGAGGTGCCTCATGCCCGCTTCGTCTTCGTGAGCCACAACCGCCAGGGTGAGCAAGAGTTGCGCCGGCTGGTGGCCGAGGGCGGTGCCGAGGCCAGCTTCGAGCTGCGCGGGCGGGTCAGCGAGGAGGAGAAGCTGCGTCTGCTCTGCGAGGCCGCCGTCGTGGCTGCGCCCAGCCGCTACGAGGGCTTTGGCATCCCGCTGATCGAGGCCCAGGCCGCCGGGGCCGCCCTCGTCACCAGCGATGTGCCCGCCTGCAACGAGCTGATCACCCACGAGCACAACGGCTTGCTGACCGCCTATAATGACCCGGCAGATCTGGCGGCAGGCATCGTGCGCCTGCTGCGCGACCGCGATCTAGCCCGGCGCATGGGCGAGGTCGGACGCCGCGAGGTCTTCGCCCGCTACAGCGCGGATCGGCTCGCGCAGGATCTGGAGGGGATCTATGAGTCGTTGACTTAGGGGCGCGCACTACGTGCGCCCGCCGTCTATCACTCAAACACTCCTCAGCCTTGCCGCCGCCTGCTCTGGCGTAATATCCCGCTGCGGCTCGCCGAGCAGCTCGAAGCCGACCATGAACTTACGAACCGTGGCCGAGCGCAGCAGCGGCGGGTAGAAGTGCGCGTGCAGGTGCCACTCCGCGTGATCCGCGCCGTCGCGCGGGCTCTGGTGGAAGCCCATCGAGTAGGGGAACGACACATTGAACAGGGCGTCGTAGCGTGTCGTCAGCTGCTTGAGGATATCGGCCAGCCCGTCCCGCTCCGCATTGTCGAGCGAGGGAATGTCCGGCGTCGCTCGTCGGCTGATGATCAGCGTCTCAAATGGCCAGACCGCCCAGAAGGGCACCAGAGCCACAAACTGATCATTCGCGCAGACCACCCGCTCGCCCAGTCCCAGCTCCAGCTCCAGGTAGTCGCCCAGCAGCGTCCGCCCCGTCGCCGCAAAGTGCGCCGTCTGGGTCGCCAACTCCTGTGAGACGTGGAGCGGGAGGCTGCCGGTGGCCCAGATCTGGCCGTGCGGGTGCGGGTTGCTCGCCCCCATCATCGCGCCGCGATTCTCGAACACCTGCACATAGCTGATCTCGGGCCGTCCACCCAGATCCAGAGTCTGCTCGGCCCAGGTATCGACAACCGTGCGGATCGTAGACACATCGATCATAGCCAGCGTCAGATCATGGCGGGGTGAGAAGCAGACCACCCGACAGATTCCGTGCTCGGACTGGGCGCGCAGGAGCGGCGGCTCATCCGTGCGCCCGGCCATATACATACCATCGGGGACATCGGGGATCAGTGCGGCAAAGTCATTATCGAACACAAAGGTTTCGGCGTAGTCGGGGTTGCGCAGACCGCCGGCTCGCTCATTGCCTGGACACAGGTAGCACTGCGGGTTATAGGATGGCCGCGAGTCGGCTGGTGTGGGCTCAACCTGTCCCTGCCATGGGCGCTTCGTGCGATGGGGCGAGACGAGTACCCATTCATCACTAAGTGGGTTATAGCGGCGGTGCGGGTGTTCTGTGAGCGAAAACATCATCACTGAGCCTCTGAGTGGGTGAGAACACTGATCCAGTCCTCATGCGGCGTTATGCCCCATGCGCATACGGCATGAGGAGATGGTGACGCATATTGGTGGCGAGCACCGAGGAGATAGATGCGAAGGGGAGTTCTGTAGGAGTCAAGGGGAAAGGAAGAGAGAGGAGCCTGGTTCGCCGACATCAAGCGCAAGAATCGCCCGAGCCTCAGCGCCTCAGCGCCTCAGCGCCTCAGCAGCTCAGTGTTGCTAGTTGCGCCACTTGCGGCATGTGATCGTCGTGCCGATATTCTCCTGCGAGCGAATGCTAAAATCATCCATCAGGCGCTTTGCACCGGGGAGGCCCATGCCCATACCGCGCGAGGTTGAGTACCCATCCTGCATCACCAAGTCAATATTTGCGATGCCAGGCCCCTGATCCTCGCAGACGATCTCGATCCCCTTGCGGCTATTCTTCTCAACCTCGTTCACCGTCACATTGCCAGTGCCAGCGTAGAGGAAGATATTACGCGCCAGTTCGCTCACAGCCGTGGCGATGCGCGCCTGATCGATTGCGCCGAACCCAAGGGACTTCGCCACATCTCGGGCCATCGTGCGCGCGATGACGATGTCAAGATCGCTGCGGATCACCGCAGCCTTAGACTGCCCCATCGTCGCTCTCCTCAGTCAGGCGCTGCATCATCTTCAGACCCTTCTCAAGGTTCAGCGCCGTGATAACACGGGGCAACTCAAGGCCAAGCTCGACCAAGGTGATCGCCACTGCCGGCTGGAGCCCTGTCAGCACAACACGTGCGCCCATCAGACCGGCCATTGCCGCAATGTCGGCGATGAGGCGACCGATGAAGCTATCAACCACATCAAGGGCGGTGAGATCGATGATTACACCCTTGGCGCGCGTATCGTGAATCTTCTGGAGCAGATCATCCTTGAACTGCACAGCAGAAGCATCGTGCAGCGCAACCTGAATAGATGCAATCAGGATGTCCCCGATCTTAAGAATCGGAATTCGGAGGCTGTCCAACCGTTCCTCCCTCTGCACACATGGAGACACTTAGCTCTATGTAGCAGGGTATCGTATCAAAAACCAGATTGCTGAGTAGGTGTGTCAACGCGCGGGCGAACATATGCCGTGTACTGTATGAGCGCCCAATCACTCTAAACGTGGCGCTCGTATATATTACCCGAGGGCCATTACCGTACCGAAGATGGCGAGGCCCGAGATCAGCGGCACGCTGATGTTATCCATTCCATGCGGGGAGACAGCCTCGGCACAGGTGGCGGCCAGAGCCGCAATCAGCGCAGCTGTCAGGCTTATCGGTATCCCAATTGGCAGTGCAGACGGGCTGAGGGGCGATCCCGGTAGGAGCAGCAGCACGAGGAACATGGCCGTGGCGCTGGCGAGGAACATGACCAGGGATCCTTCCAAAGAGCGGGTGCTCTTGGAGATCGTGTACTTATGTCGTCCCCAGATCTTCCCGATGATCGCTGCGAGCGAATCACCCCAGGTCATCGCCATCGTGCCTGCAACGGCGATGTATCCCCGGTCGCCGGGCGAGCCGGTGCGCCAGAAGGCGATGAACAGGATGCTGATCGACACCGCAAAGTAGACGGTGCCCGGGGTGCTATCCTGGGCGTCGACTGCATCAAGAACTTTGTAGCGCCATAGGAAGTAGTTGATGACAATAAACGACGCGAAGGGGATGATGCCAATGTACCAGTTGTCAAAGAGCCCGAGCACACCGAAGACCCACATGCCCGCGCCTATATGCACGATCTTGCGGGTGAACTCCTGCGGATAGCCTTGCCGACGTCGAACGAGCTCTGCGATCAGGAGAAGTCCTGTGGCATAAGCGTAGGAGATGACCAGGCCAATCAGATCAGGTGTTGTCATTGGGAGGGAGTGTATTAAACAGGAGGCTTCGTTGCCGCAATTCTAGCGCGTTCGGGCGGTCACGTCAATTGACCCGCCTGCCCGTATCGGGCTGAGTCATTGTCGTCCAGCGCCGCCGCCGCCGTGGAGCTGAAGCCCCCGGATCTCTACGCCGCACCCCATATCTCTGTCGTGTTTGACAATATCGGGGGCTCGCACTATACTAGCCGAGTTGCAATGAGAGCTGAGGACGGCCCGCAAGGGCGCGCTCATCACCAATCAGGAATAACGCGAGAAACGGCGCAGCGCCTCGGCCTGCTCCGCTTTTTTACGCCTGTTGGGCCGCGCAACACCCGTCGTACCTTACCAACTGATGGAGCGTGACAAGAAGACTGGTCGTGTGCGTCTACGACGCACGCGGCAGCCGGCTGC
>RYFE02000120.1 GCA_004138175.2 Chloroflexales bacterium ZM16-3
GATAATTCATAAGGGTGTGACCAAAACATGTAGATCGCTCATGCAGCTTGGGAGAAAAGCTGCTCTTCCGGCAATGCGGCGGGCGGAGATGCATACAACCGCTGGTGCTGCTGTTGACGATGGAAGATCCAATAGGCATCCCAATCGCCATTGAGCCGGACGGCGCGGAGGTCAAGCACCGCTTGTGCGCCCGTGATCGTCCAGCGCATGCCCGCCTTTTCCATGCGGTCTTTGACGAGATGGCCGCAGGCTCCTTCGACCACGCCGGTGCCAATCGGCCATCCCTGGGCCAAGTAGTCGTCATAGTGCATATATGGCTGGTTGCGACGGTAATACCCACTTGTGCGCAGGAGGGCCTTGCGTTGGGTCTCGGTACACGTGGGGGTGTCGGCTGCTTCCTCCAGCGCCGTGATCACGTCCATCGTCTTGCCTTGGAGCAGCTGCACGAGCTTGGGGCGTATCCAGGCCGTGCGTCCGGTATGGGTTTCCCCCAAGAGCGCGTTGACCGCATCCCAGAGGTATTCGTTCACATGGATGATGTCCAAAACGAGGGTGTAGCTGGGCAACTGCGCCTGCATCTGATCTTGGAGCGCCTCGGCCCCATCGGTGAGCGCGACCCGATGCTGGATGTGCGCGCCGTCGCGCTGCGCCGCGCGCGCCGCGAGGTCGGTACAGGCGGCGGCTTTGCCCGCCAGGGTGGCGTGCTGTTCCTTGCCCACCGGGCGTGGGCGCGGGCGCACCAGCGCCGGGTCGGCGGCGTGCAGGATGGCATCGGCCACCTCGTCCGGGGTGCGGACGTAGGGGGCCACTGTGTACAGGGCGGTCACGATGGCCTCTTTCTTGGTGCCGCGTTTCTGGCCTTTGCCCAGGCGCACGGGCTGGTCGCGCGCGGCCGTGATCAAGGGGACGCCTTTGCCATCGGCCTGCGCCACCAGAATGGCTCCCTCCGTCGTCGGGTCGAGATCCGCCACGGGCTGGGCATAAAAGGCATCCACATCCACCGCCGAGCGCACCATCTGGTCTTCCAGGGTCTGCACCGACACGGTCAGGCCCAACAGGCGTTCCAGGAGGGTCTGATTCTCACGATAGGCCTGCTCCGTGTCGCCATAGGCGCCCCATTCGCGCAGCAGATCGGAATACGCGGTGGCGGGTAGGCTGAGCGCGGCATCAAGCGGTGTGGAACTTGCCTGTCCGATGGCCGTGAAGTAATGGCGGGGCACCCACAGCTCCCCAAAGATCGAGAGGTAGCGCACGGAGCGGCGCCCCTGACAGACCATCGGCTGCCCATCGGGAGCCACCGGGGTCGGCGGACGGGCCGCC
>RYFE02000121.1 GCA_004138175.2 Chloroflexales bacterium ZM16-3
CTTCAGGATGTGGTGGTGGTAGACCCTCACGCCCAGCGAGTCACGCACTACACACAGACAGGGGTGCAAACCCAGCCGACGCCGGCAACCCTCAGCTTGACATGTGGCTGTCACTGTCAGATCCCGTAGCGGCCTTCTCACGACGCCAGTTTCCCCCGTGTCACAGGTGACAAGGAAGCCCCTGGCCCGCACGATCTGCGCGGGCCAGGGGCTTCTTTCAGCCTGGGGCGAATTGGAGATAAGACGTCTTATCTCCAATTTTCGCCGATCGCCCCCGCATCCCAGCGCCATCCGCCGCCGTCGCACGGGTGGGCGTTTGGCGGAATTATCTACAGTTGTTGCTGCTCGCTTTGGGGCGGCGTACGCACGGGCTTGCTCATTACACTGTAACGTATTATAGTGAGCCATGTTCCCCGCGCGTACCGAAGGCGAACCCATGCCCACCACGATCTCCACCCTGCTCAATGACTACATCCTCACGCTACGCCACAAGGGGCGCAAGGCGGCCACGATCAAAGCCTACGCCTGCGACCTCCGCGTCGCCGCCGAGGCACTCCCGCAAGACATCGAGGTGCTGGCGCTCAACGTGGGGGATGTGAGCCTGGCCCCTGGCCAGGAGGGGCTGCATGTGCGCGACCCAAAGAACCGCGCAGCGCAGGTTGGGGCACCGCGACATCAGGACGACGATGGGCTACGCCGAGGTGAGCGATGCAGCGGTGCGCGCCGCGCTGGAGGGCGGGCCGAGGCGGTAGATTTGGGGATGCGGTCTGGCTACGCCAACCGCAACGCCGCCCGAAAGGGCGGCGTTGCGGTTGGCACATTGTTTGTGGTGACACGAAGGCCGAAATCGGCGCTACACGATCTAAAAGAGCATGCCGGGTCTGTCGATCTCGTTTTTCTCCAGTCACCTGTGACTGGTAACTCACGGGTAGCTATAGCGGGCGATCTCCGTGCCATTGGCATCTTGGAGGATCGCCGTATCGCCCCCGGTGTTATTCCAGATCGCCGTGCCGTGATCGGTCGCGCTATTGATTCCTACCTTCGTTCAGACCTTCATATCGGCGCTGGCAGCCAGCAAGCTGACCGAGCGCCAGCGGGACAGCAAGCCCCGGTTTCAATCTGCCGTGCAGATCACTGGTTCCCTAAAGTCCACGACGCAGGGTACGGCGTGGACGGACTACACGACGTTTCAATCTGCCGTGCAGATCACTGGTTCCCTGAAGACCAGGCCGAGCGCCCGCGCTACACGGCCCGCCAGTGGTTTCAATCTGCCGTGCAGGAGGGGTGCGCTAAACATAAGATTCGCGTCGCCCAGC
>RYFE02000122.1 GCA_004138175.2 Chloroflexales bacterium ZM16-3
GGCAAGACAAACATGCTCCAGCAGCTCCAGCGGCCCGATGTGGCCACCCGCTACGCCGCAGACCGAGGCACGCCACTCGTCTTCTGTAGCCTCGACGCCAATATGCTGGCTGAGCGTGATGGCTGGGGGGTATTCGAGGGCCTATCTGAGGCGCTGTCGGCGGGGCTTCGCGCCGCGCTACCTCCCGACGCGCATGCCGAGATTGCTGCGGCGCACGCCGCGATCCTCGCCGCCCACGGCTCCTACCCCATCGCCCTGCGCCGCTACGCGGCCGCCCTAGATAGTGCCCTCGCCCACGTGCGCCTGGTGATTATCTTCGACGAGTTTGACGCGCTGCTCCCTCAGACCTCCGATGCGGTGCTGCGCAATCTGCGCGGGCTGCGAGATCGCCACAAATATCGGCTGATGTACCTCACCCTCACCCGCGAGCGCCTCGCTACGCTCTGCTCCGAGGCATGCCAGGAGGCTGTTGAGCCGTTTCTTGAGCTGTTCGCCCTGTGTGAGCTGGGCCTACACCCGCTTGGCGACAACGACGCCATTGGTGAGGTAGAGCGGTTTGCCGAGCGGCACCAGCAGCCCCTCGCCCCGCCTCTCTGTAAGCGTATCGTTAGCCTCAGCGGTGGACACCCAGGTATGCTCCGCGCCCTCACCCAGATCGCCCTCACCGGCGTCGCCCTCGACGCCGACCCGCGCGCCCTGATCGCCGCCAATCCAAGCCTTCGCGATGAGTGCCTCAAGCTCTGGAATGATCTCTCAGGCGATGAGCGCGAAGCCATCTGGCAGGCCCACGGGGGCGGCAGCCTTGATCGGCGGCACGGCGAGGATCTGCTACTCAAGGGGCTGCTGCGCCAGGGCGATCATGGCCGCATGACGATCTTTAGCCCGCTGCTGGCCGCCGTCGTGGCCGTGGAGGTGGCCCGCACCACCACCGCACACCCCGACGACTCGCGACCGGCTCCGATCATCATCGATCATGTTTCTCAGCAGGTGTACTACTACGGGCACCAGATTGGCGACCGCCTGAGCCCGCTCAACTTCCGCTTGCTGGCCTACCTCTTCGATCACTATGGGGCGATCTGTAGTGAGGCTAATGTGGCCGGCGCGGTCTATCCCGGCGAGCTACCAGACGGTGATTCGGAGCGGGTGAGCATCCTCGTCCGCCGTATGGTCAGTCGACTCAAAGAGATCGCCCCTGACGAGCCGGTGCTGCTCCAGACCATCCGAGGCCGAGGCTATCGCCTCGGGCTGCCCCCGAACTAGCG
>RYFE02000123.1 GCA_004138175.2 Chloroflexales bacterium ZM16-3
CCGTGGCCGACTTCTACGCTGATGGCGGGCCTGCGCCTTCGGCGTATGGCGGCACAACATCGGTGCGCAGCATCCCCGATCTGGCACCAGCCCAGGATTTTATTCAGACCTACCACGGGCGTCAGGTGAGCTCGCAGGTGCTGAACTGGATGGCCAATCAGGGCCGCATGGGTGTCCAGGCATACTATAACCATCTGGTTGCCACCATCGGCGGCCCGACGTGGCACGCCGACCCCGAGATCATTGGTATCTTGAAGGGCGCGGGCTGCGATGATGTCGAGATCGGCCATGCCTTGCTGCCCTACAAGCTTGTGCCGGTGGCCGGCAACCGTGCGCGGGTCTATGTTTATGACTCGAACTACCCGCCGACCTCTGACGCCGATGCCGCGAACCGCTACATCGATCTAGATCTGACCAGCGGCTCATGGAGCTATGAGTTGGCCCCGGCCACCTCGACTCACTCGGCGGTGATTTGGACTGGCACGAGTCTGTTTAGCACGCCGCTGCACCTGATAACCCAGAAGCCCGTGCAGCCAACATCTAGTGGCCTCGATATTGTCGCCCTGGAAGGTGGCCACAGCCACGCCTTCGGTGGCCTCAACGTTGCCTTTGGCGGCCACAGCCATGCCTTTGGCACCGATACGGAAACCGACACCCACACGGGTTGCGTGGTGCCTGAAAGCGGGCCGCAGGCGCCCGCCTTTGCCCAGGAGGTGTCGCGGAGTATGCGGATCACTCCGCTTACCGGCGGCAATACAAGCACCTTCCCGGATGCGCTCCTCTTCCCAGCGGGTCGCGCCACAGCATTCACGGGGGTGGGCGCTCGCGAGGGTGGCATCGGCGACACGATGGTCTTTGGGCCACGCGGGCTGATGGGCTACATGACCCTGGCTGGGGCAAGCACCCGCGATGTCATCAGCACGGATGCGGCTTTCCTGCGGGCTTCGCTGAGCACCACTGACCCGAGCAAGCCAGCCAGCTTCTATCAGATGCACGAGACGGACAATTGGACCAGGGTGTACGCCTTGAATAACACGAGTATCGACGCAACCGCGCCACTGGTCACGGAGGTTAGCTCGGACCTGGGCAGCCTGACGGTGATCAACACCGGGCACGCCCGCCGCTACGACCTCGGCCTGGGGCACTATGGGAGCGACGGGGTGGGCCAGGCGATCTTCCCAGTGCAGCTGATCGGCGCGAACGAGCGCCGGGTCTACACACCGATGCTGTGGAGCAATGTGGCTCACTC
>RYFE02000124.1 GCA_004138175.2 Chloroflexales bacterium ZM16-3
GCCTGACGCGCCGCCGCAGCTGCGCCAGGCATGCGACGCGTATCTGGTCGGGCTGGAGCGCACCTACCGGCTCACCTGCTACGTCGCCATCCTGGCGGTGATCGTGGGCACCTTCCTGCCCGGCTGGCCCTTCGCCTGGGAAGGCCGCCAGCGCCAGCAGGGCCAGCCGAGCGCGGCTGATTGATGCCGTATGGTGCTTAGCAGATCGGTGGGGCTGATGCCGTCAGGGATCTGGGCCGCCCACGCCACAATGGAAAACGGGTTGGTTGCAAAGCAGCCAACCCGCATCCTTTCCACAAGCTCTTCAGTTCTATCCCTTAGGCTTTTGGCGGGGCGCCCGATCAGACTGGGGGTAGGTATTGCCGTCGGGGTACGAGGAGTTGCCGAGGGCGTTGCCCGCGAGCGCGGCGGTGTCCTGGCCGATTGCTTCCCGGCCTGCGCCGGTGGCAAACGAGGCATTGGGCGCCGCTGATGTCTGGCCGCCGCCCGCCTCCCCGGCAAAGACGTCGATCATGGCCCGGCTGAAGGCGGGCAGGTCGTTGGGGTTGCGGCTGGTGATCAGCATGCCGTCCACAACCACCTCGCGGTCAACCCAGCGCGCCCCTGCGTTCTCCAGATCCACCCGCAGCGAGGGGAAGGATGTCATCTCGCGGCCGCGCACGGCCCCGGCGTTGATCAGCGTCCAGGGGCCGTGGCAGATCGCGGCGATGGGCTTGCCGCTCGTAGTAAAGGCGCGCACGAAGGCGACCGCCAGATCGTTCATACGCAGGCGGTCGGGGCTCATGACGCCGCCGGGCAGCAGCAGGCCGGCGTAGCTGTCTGGGTCGGCGTCGATGAGGGTGGCGCTCGCCACAACTGTCTCGCCCCAGTCGGTGTGGTTCCATGCCCGGGCAGTCTTGCCCTCGGGCACAATAATATCAACCTCAGCGCCGCTCTGCTTGAGCGCGGTGAGCGGCGCGGTGAGCTCAACCTGCTCAAAGCCGTCGGTGACCAGGGCGGCGATCCGCTTCCCGGCAAGGCGCATCTCATGTGTGCTCATCGTGTGTACTCCTCTCATGTCGTGATCATGGCGATCCTGGGCCTGCGCGGGCCGCCCAGATACGATGCCGGCACCGCGCGGCCTTGCCGCCACACCACTATCGCAGCAGGTAG
>RYFE02000125.1 GCA_004138175.2 Chloroflexales bacterium ZM16-3
GCCGCGATGTGAGCGAGGCCACGCTGCAAGATGACGCCATCGCCCCGCTCTGCGACACGCCGCAGAGCCTGGAGCGGGACGGCTGGCGGGCCAGCTACCTGCTGACCAGCTCGGACGGCCTGGAGCTGCGCGACGTGTCCTACCAGGGCCGCCCGCAGGCAGCGACGGGCAGCGGGTGGGCTTTAGCGACACGGTGGGCTGCCCGGTCTTCTCCTCGGCGGCGATCATCCCCTACAGCCTGCCGACGATCACGGACGAGGCCGGGGGCGGCTTCGCTCTGAAGATGATCTTCCGCTCGCCGAACTGGCCGCAAGCGTGCAACTATCAGTACACCTTCACGGCGACCTTCGCGCCGGATGGGGCGCTGACCGTGCTGGCGGGCAGCGACGGGCGCGGCTGCGGGGTGGATGGGCTCTACCACCCGGTGCTGCGCATCGCCCCGCCGCCCGCCGCCGTGGGGCTGCTGGCCGACGGGGCGGTCACGCCGCTCACGACCGAGGGCGCTGCGACCTGGCCCGGCGGCGCGGATCGCGGCTTCGTCGCGGGCGACGTGCGGGTGACGCCGGTGTGGGGTGATGCCACGCTGGCCTATGCCTACTGGAGCGTGGCGAAGGAGGCCGAGGGTCAGGGCGACCTGCCGAGCATCGGCACCTGCTGCCGCCTGGACATCCAGCAGGGGCCGGAGGCGTTCGTGACGCCGCCGGAGCCGCTGACCGGCGACAGCGTGTTCTGGTACGTGCCGGAGATCCCCAATGCCGAGCGGGCGCGCTGCTGGGCCGACATGGAGCTGAAGGACGGCGTGCTGGTGCCGCACATCTGGCCCTGCGCGAGCGGGCTGACGATCAGGAGGGCACCATGAGCCGAAGCACCACGCGGCGTGGCCGCCAGGCCCGCCCCACGGCCCCTGCGCGGCCCGCACGCCGCAGCCTGGCCGTTGTGGCGGCGCTGCTGCTCCTGGGCCTCCTGGGCCTCCTGGCCGCGCTGCGCGGCGGCGCAGCGGCACCGGCGGGCGCAGCCATCCGCGCGGCCAACGGCTGCCAGGGCTTCCCGCAGTTCGCGCCGCGCGAGGGCTTCACCGGCGGCGTGATCATCGACACGAGCATCCCCGACCGCGTGGGCCTGGTGCTGCGCGACCCATCCCAGCCGGGG
>RYFE02000126.1 GCA_004138175.2 Chloroflexales bacterium ZM16-3
CAAGATGACGCCCTCGCCCCGCTCTGCGACACGCCGCAGACCCTGGAGCGGGACGGCTGGCGGGCCAGCTACCTGCTCACCAGCTCGGACGGCCTGGAGCTGCGCGACGTGACCTACCAGGGTCGCCCGCTGCTCGCCTCGGTCAAGATGGTGGACTGGCACGTCGGCTACGCCGCAGGCAGCGACGGGCAGCGGGTGGGCTTTAGCGATACGGTGGGCTGCCCGGTCTTCTCATCGGCGGCGATCATCCCCTATAGCCTGCCGACGATCACAGACGAGGCCGGCGGGGGATTCCAGTTGAAGATGATCTTCCGCTCGCCGAACTGGCCGCAGGCGTGCAACTACCAGTACACCTTCACGGCGACCTTCGCGCCCGATGGGGCGCTGACCGTGCTGGCGGGCAGCGACGGGCGCGGCTGCGGGGTGGATGGCCTCTACCACCCGGTGCTGCGCATCGCCCCGCCGCCCGCCGCCGTGGGGCTGCTGGCCGACGGGGCGGTCACGCCGCTCACGACCGAGGGCGCTGCGACCTGGCCCGGCGGCGCGGATCGCGGCTTCGTCGCGGGCGACGTGCGGGTGACGCCGGTGTGGGGCGATGCCACGCTGGCCTATGCCTACTGGAGCGTGGCGCAGGAGGCCGAGGGCCAGGGCGACCTGCCGAGCATCGGCACCTGCTGCCGCCTGGACATCCAGCAGGGGCCAGAGGTCTTCGTGACGCCGCCGGAGCCGCTGACCGGCGACAGCGTGTTCTGGTACGTGCCGCAGATCCCCAATGCCGAGCGCGAACGCTGCTGGGCCGACATGGAGCTGAAGGACGGCGTGCTGGTGCCGCACATCTGGCCTTGCGACAGCGGGCTGGTTATTACGAGGGCGCCATGAGCCGACACACCACGCGGCGTGGCCGCCAGGCCCACCCCACGGCCCCTGCGCGGCCCGCACGCCGCAGCCTGGCCGTTGGGGCGGCGCTGCTGCTCCTGGGCCTCCTGGGCCTCCTGGCCGCGCTGCGCGGCGGCGCAGTGGCACCGGCGGGCGCGGCCATCCGCGCGGCCAACGGCTGCCAGGGCTTCCCGCA
>RYFE02000127.1 GCA_004138175.2 Chloroflexales bacterium ZM16-3
GAACCTGCCAGCGGCACACCTGACGCTGAGCGTTGGGCCGCTATGTGGCATTTGCAACTCTTTTTTTCCTAGAGTGCTTTTCCTAGTCACCTAGATCACTAAGCTTGTAACTCTCTCGTTGTAATATAGATGTACAAATGGTAGAGAGGCAGAGTAATCAAGGATATTTGTTTAGGATAACACAAATTATGGACAAAGGAGTTTTGAACAACCCTGAATCGGATAATGAATTATTAAGGCAACTCCTTGATAAGCCGATAAAAAACAGATCAATAGGAGAGCATATTTTGTATTTTTTGTCTCATCCAGCCTGGCAAGGTATAAGTGCCATCTTTGGCCTTATTAGTCTTCTGGTTTCAGTTATACTGACTGTCTATATTTTTAATATTACTCAAGAAGCAGAGGTGGCAAATATAGATGTAAAAATTTACGAGGTTGATTCAACCATTCAGACAATAGTAAAAACCGTCTCTTTTACAAATTCCGGGCCTGCTGTAGCTAAAGAAGTTTCCTTGTCAGTATATGGTTCTGGTTTTGGGCAATTGAAAACGTGTAATTCGGCTGGGGCATGGATTGGCGTAAGTATGGATAGAGGCTTCGAGTTGAACGAGGGCACTTGTACTATTTATATTGATCAATTTCAGCCGGGCGATTATGTTGCTGTATTCGTTGAGATGGACAGGAATGCCGAAACAATACAACAAATCGGTGGTGAATTGCAAACTGAAATAAGAGGACTAAATACAAAAAGAGGAAGAGTTGAATTTATCAAGAGATACGACCAACAATAGAGAGGTTTATTTGTATGATTTTGAAGTTATAAAAATAAATAATTTATTGTTGATTTTAACATCAATTGCTCTTGGTAAACCCTATGCGGCCCAACACGCCCTGCAGCGGACGCCGCTGGCGCGGCCGACAACCTGGTGCGTTTTTCATGCGTGGCGCGTGCCGTCGCGTGTCTCGCTGTACACGCCTGCCAGCGGCGCCGCTGAGGCGCACGTTGGGCCGCACGGAGGTGGGCGCTTCATGCCCACCC
>RYFE02000013.1 GCA_004138175.2 Chloroflexales bacterium ZM16-3
CCACCCGGATGCGCTTGATCAGCTTGGGGTGGTAGCGCTCGGCGATCTGGGTCTGGCGCATGCCGGCGGTGGCCACCTCGGGGTCGCTGAAGGTGGCGCTCGGATAGAAGGGCTCGGGGGCGCGGGCGGGCAGGAAGGGGAAGGCGATCCGCTGGGTTACGCGGCGGCCCTGGGCGTTGGCCGAGTGGGTAAAGGCCGAGGTGCCGGTCACGTCGCCGATGGCGTAGATATGCGGCACGCTGGTGCGCCCGAAGCTGTCGGCGGCGATGCCGCCGCGCGCGCTGTAGGCCACGCCGGCCGCCTCAAGGCCCAGGCCCTCGGTGTTGCGCTGGCGGCCGATCGCCACCAGGGTATAATCCACGCCCTCCAGGCTGACCGCCCGGTCGCCCTGCTCGACAGATTTTTGTGATGTCTGCGCGGCGAAGCCGCGCAGACATCACAAATAGGGATTAGGGGCGAAGCCCCATTACAGCGCCCGGATCGCCCAGGCCACGCGCTGGGCGGCGGTGACGACCACCAGGGCGGCCATCAGGAAGAGTGAGTAGAAGACCACCGTCTCGGCGCCCTCGATCAGGCCGGCGGGCATGGTGACGCTGGTGATCTCGCCCTTGGCGGTGGCCCCGGCCTGGCGCTTCTCCAGGATGGCCGCCAGGTACATCCAGTTGGCCCCGTTGATGTAGAAGCTCGCAAGCAGCGCGGCCGGTGCCGCCGGAAGCTGAGGCGCTTCCGTATCGTTTGTGCCGCAGTCGAGTACGTCAGGCTCTCGCGCACAAAGAAGCGCGCCACCTCAGCCAGCGAGGCGTCGCCGAAGAAGTGTTTGCGGTAGGCTCCGCCGCCCATAAACCCAGTGTTTTGCTTGAGCAGGCTCGGGCGCAGCTTGTTGGCCGGCAGGTGGTTGCTGCCGGCCAGCACCTGCTGGAAGGCCCAGGGCATCCAGGGCATCGCCGCGAAAGTCGCACGGATCTCGGCCACCACCCGATCCACCGCCGCCTCATCGCCGGGGTCCACCGCCTCGATCAGCGTATCGACCCGGTCGGACAGATCGTCGAACGCAGCGAAGCCACCCCCAACCATCCTGCAAGCGGGTGAAAATCGGTGCGGGCGAAGGCTAACGCTACTGGGGCGGAGTTCTGGATGCCCCTGGGAGGGGATGCGGGCCGGTGAAAAGGGGCGGCAGCGCTTGCGCGGGGTGCCTTCCTGTGCCCCAACGGCCTGTAACCTCGCATATGTCCACGTGGTGCCGCGTGCGGGACCAGGGTGCCCTGGCCGGGCTCGCCCGCAGGCCCGTGGCCCCAAGTCGGCCCCCCAGGATCCGCTATCTGGCCAAAAGTGTGTCTTGACAACTTGAGCCACTATAATATCCACGTGTGGTACTATTATCAACATAATCTCACGAAGATAAGGAGCGCATATGTCTGTCCAGGAAGCCCAACAAGCTATTGATTACGCATTCGACTTGGCAGCCACAGGTGCAGGGGCGTCGTTCATCGTAAAGTTTTGCAATCCACTTCCAATCTCAGATGCTCTCTCACAAATCGTGATCATGAAAGTGATCGCTGATGATATCGCATCTATCTATGGCTTCAAAGCGCTCCCTGGGCTAACGGGATTTACTGGCAAGCTCGTAGGTGCAGGGGGCGGTGTGAAGTTGGCAAGCGAAGTGGCAATGCCGCTACCCTTCATTGGGATCGGTGCGAGCACCTTTGCCGCTTTTTGTATACAGATGTCAGCAAGTATCGTTTTCATCATCATATTCGAGTTACGCCAGAGCGGGAGTATCCCTGAGGATTATATGAAGACGGCAGGCCCGCGTGACATAGCCTACCTCCTACGCCTAGCCGTTGAGGTTCTAGGAGCTATCTTGCGCGGTAAAGATCGCGTCGATGCCATCAGCACGGCCGTAGGGAATTTTCAAAGATCAGGAGGTACTCGTGCCCTACCCGCATCAAATCCCGAACTGATGACCGAAAAACCTGCCAACTGACGACGCATAAGCAGATCGCCCTGGTGCGCCGGGATGTCTCCCACAATCTTTACGATGTAAATCATGAGGCGATGGGCAAGCCCTGCTTGCCCATCGCCTCATGATTACAAAACATCCAGACAGGGTTGTCGGCTTTGCCGACAACCCTGTCTCTGTAATTACTCCTCCAGCGTGGAGATGTCACCCTCTGGCTGGCCGAGGGCGCGGGCCTTGAGCACGCGGCGCATGATCTTGCCCGAGCGCGTCTTCGGCAGCGACGGCGTGAAGGTGATCGAGTCGGGGCGGGCGATTGGGCCGAGCTCGTGGCCCACGTGGGCGCGCAGCTTCTCCTCAAGCTCGTGGCTGCCCTCGAAGCCGGAGCGCAGGATAACGAAGGCGTGGATGGCGTTGCCCTTCACCTCGTGGGGCAGGCCGATCGCCGCCGCCTCGGCCACCGCCGGGTGGCTCACCAGGGCGCTCTCCACCTCGGCCGTGCCCAGGCGGTAGCCCGACACCTTGATCACATCGTCGAGACGACCGATCACCCAGATGTAGCCGTCCTCGTCCTTGCGGGCGCTGTCGCCGGCGGCGTAGATGCCTGGCAGCCGCGACCAGTAGGTGTCCACATAGCGCTGCGGGTCGTTGAGGATCGTGCGCATCATGCCCGGCCATGGCCGCTTGATCACCAGCAGGCCGTCCTCGTTGGGCGCGCAGGTCGAGCCGTCATCATGCACCACGTCCACATCGATGCCCAGGAAGGGCTTGGTGGCCGAGCCGGGCTTCAGCGGAACCACTGGGGTCGGCGTGATCATGAAGTGGCCGGTCTCCGTCTGCCACCAAGTGTCCATGATCGGGCAGTTCCCCTTGCCGATCACGTTGTAGAACCACTTCCATGCCTCGGGGTTGATCGGCTCACCCACCGAGCCGAGCAGGCGCAGGCTGCTCAGGTCGTGGCGGGTGGGCCAGAGCTCGCCGAAGCGCATCAGTCCGCGGATGGCCGTGGGGGCCGTGTAGAGGATCGTCACTCCGGTGCGGGCCACGATCTGCCACCAGCGGTCGGGGTAGGGGTAGTTCGGCGCGCCCTCGTACATCACCGAGGTGACGCCGGTGATCAGTGGGGCGTAGACGATGAAGGAGTGGCCGGTGATCCAGCCCGGGTCGGCCGCGCACCAGTAACGATCCTCGTCCTTCACATCGAAGACATAGCGCAGGGTGGTGCTAATACCTACCTGGTAGCCGCCGTGGGTGTGGACCACGCCCTTGGGCTTGCCGGTGGTGCCCGAGGTGTAGAGGATGAACAGCATATCCTCTGCGTCCATCTGCTCGGTCGGGCACTCGCCATTGGCGATCGGCAGGTTCAGCAGGTCGTGCATCCACAGGTCGCGGCCCTGCACCATATCTACCGGGTGGCCGGTGCGCTTGAAGACGAGGCAGGTCTGCACGGTGGGCGTGCGCGAGAGCGCCTCATCGACGATCTTCTTCAGCTCGATGATCTTATTGCGCATGAAGCCGCCGTCGGCGGTGATCAGCACCTTGCTCTTGGCGTCGGCCAGACGGTCGGCCAGGGCCGCCTCGGAGAAGCCGCCATAGACAACCGAGTGCGCCGCGCCGATCTTGGCACAAGCCAGCATGCTGAACATCAGTTCGGGGATGCGCGGCATGTAGATGGTGACGATGTCGCCCTTCTTCACGCCCATGCTCTTGAGCACGTTGGCGATCTTGCTCACCTCGCGGTTCATCTTGAAGAACGAGTAGGTGCGCTGGCTGCCGTCCTCGCCCTCCCAGATCAGGGCCAGTTTATTCTTACGCCAGGTCTTCAGGTGGCGGTCGATCGCATTGTGGACAATATTCGTCTTCGCATCAGTGAACCATTTGAAGAAGGGTGGGTTGCTCTCGTCGACCACCTTGTCCCAGGGGCTGAACCACTCAAGCTCGTTGGCCATGTCGGTCCAGAATTCCTCGTTGTGATCGAGGGTCCACTGGTACAGCTCATCGTAGCTAGAGAAACCCTTCTTACGTGCGTAGGCCATCACATTGCTGTTCTCAACAATGGACGCATTGGGCTGGTAGATCTCGCTGGTTTGTGGGGCCGTCACATCGGGCGTCTCGGTCACGGGTAACCTCCTTGTTCCGCTGGCACATTGCCTTGGGCATTATTATAAACCTTATCGGGGTGTGGGCATGTCGACACCCCCGTAGGGACGCAGCGCGCTGCGTCCCTACGGGGGGCGACAATGTTAGAGCTCACCCTTGAGCATATCTACGGCCTCGCGCACCATATCGACGGTGGCATCATCCTCGATGGTGCTCAGATCGCCGATATTATCGCCCTGGTAGACGGATCGGATTACGCGGCGCATGATCTTGCCGGAGCGGGTCTTCGGCAGCATATTGACGAAGTGGATGGCGTCGGGGCTGGCGATCGGGCCGATCCGCTCGCGTATCATGGTGCGGATCGCACGGGCCACGCCGTCCTGCTCGGCAGGGGTGATATGCTGCTTGAGCACGGCCACCACGAGCACTCCCTCGCCCTTGAGCTCGTGGCGCACGCCGATCACACAGTTCTCGGCCACCGCCGCGTGTCCGGCCACCACCTCTTCGATCTCGCGGGTGCCCAGGCGGTGCCCGCTCACGTTCAGCACCTCATCGGCGCGACCGAGCATCCAGACATAGCCATCCTCGTCCTGGATGGCGTAGTCGCCGGTCATATAGAGCATCTTGCCCTTGAAGTGCTCCCAGTAGCTCTTGATATAGCGATCATCGTCGTTCCACAGGGTCATCAGCATGCCGGGCGGCAGTGGCCCGTAATCGACCAGGAAGCCCTTCTCACCGCGGGGCACCACGTTGCCCTCGGCGTCCACCACCTCTAGGTGGTGCCCGAAGGCGGCCTTGGTGGGCGAGCCGGCCTTGATCGGCAGCATCTCGACCCCCACCGGGTTGGTGAGCATGCTCCAGCCGCTCTCGGTCTGCCAGTAGTGGTCGATCACCGGCACGCCGAGGGTGTCCTTGGCCCACTCGTAGGTTGGCGCGTCGAGCGGCTCGCCTGCGGCGTAGAGCAGCCGCATCGAGCTGATGTCGGCGTTCTTCATCCACTGGTCGGGGAATTTGCGTAGGGCGCGCAGGGCCGTTGGCGCGGTGAAGACGTGTGTCACGCCGTACTTCTCGATCACCCGCCACCAGACGCCGGGGTCGGGGTGATCCGGGCGGCCCTCATACACCACGGTGGGCACGCCCTTGAGCAGCGGCCCGTAGACGATATAGGAGTGGCCCACCACCCAGCCAATATCCGAGGTGGACCAGTAGACATCGCCGTCGCCGCAGTTATAGATCTGGCTCATGCTGGCGTGGAGGGCCACCATATAGCCGCCAGTGTCGCGCACCACACCCTTGGGCTTGCCGGTGGTGCCCGAGGTGTAGAGGATGTACGACGGGTCGGTGCTGGCCACACGGGTCGGCTCGACATACTTCTCGCCGCGCTTCTCTAGCTGATCGGCCCAGTCCAGGTCGCGGCCCTTCTTCATCTCACAGTTCACCAGGCCGCGGTTGAGCACTAGCACATCGCGGACGCTATCGCCCTCGGCGGCATCCAGCGCCTTGTCGATAATATCTTTGAGCGGGACGGGGAGCCCCTTGCGCATGCTGGCGTCGGCGGTGAGAATGAGTACCGGCTCGGCGTCGTCGATGCGCGAGGCCAGCGAGGTGATGCTGAAGCCGCCGAAGACCACCGAGTGGATCGCGCCCAGGCGGACGCATGCCAGCATGCCGATGATCGCCTCGGGCACCATGGGCATGTAGATGATCACCCGGTCGCCCTTCTGGACGCCGAGGTTCTTGAGCACACCGGCCAGGCGGTTCACCTCGCGGTAGAGCTCGAAGAAGGTGAGCGTGCGCGACTGCCCCGTCTCGGCGCTCTCCCAGATGATGGCGGCCTGTCCACGTCGCGCGCCGAGGGCGTGGCGGTCGACGGCGTTATAGCAGATGTTCGTCTCGCCGCCGACAAACCAACGGTAGAAGGGCGCCTTCGAGTCGTCGAGGACGGCGTCCCATCGCTTATACCAGTGGAGCTCCTCGGCGAGCTCGCCCCAATAGCCAGCCGGATCTTCAATCGACCGACGATGGGTATCCTCATAGCCCATGCAGTGGCCTCCTCTCTGAGGTGTTCTTTGGAAACACAAACGGTATTATTATTGTACGCTGTTTGTGTCAAAAAAGCGTAAGACAGCTGTGAAATTTCAGTAAAGGTGTGATAACTAGCGCAAGCTATATGGCGACACAGTGCGGCCCCGCACAGCTCGCTGTGTGGGGCCGCATCGTAAAGCGTAGCGCGTCAGGTTAGTGCAGACGGGGGCGAACATGGCCGTATCCGTCACATTGGCGCACCAGAAATCGCTTTACGCTATGAACGGCAGGCGAATCGGGGGGGCGCTCGGTCTGACTCCTGATCTCTGACTCCCGCCCCCTGATTACGCCGCCTGGTTATGGAGTCGCTCGCGGATAGAGAGCACCTCATTGCGTAGACGGTTATCGGCGTTGATCTCTTCGGCGATTTTATCACATCCGTACATCACCGTCGTGTGGTCGCGCCCGCCGAGCAGCTTGCCGATATCGACGAGGGAGCACTCGGTCTCCTCGCGCAGCAGGTACATGGCCACCTGGCGCGGCACCACAATATTCCGCGAGCGACCGCGGCCCTGCATGATCCGCATGTCCACGCCGAAGTGCTCGCTGACCGCGACGATAATCTGGTCGGGGGTGATCCGCCGCCGCCGCGCGCTGCCGAGTAGGTCGGCCAGCGAGCTGGTGGCCACCTCGACGCTGATCGGCACGCCGTGAAGCTCGGCGAATGCGGCCACCCGGTTCAGGCTGCCCTCAAGCTCGCGGATATTGCTCTGCACCTTATGGGCGAGGAAGTCGATCACCTCATCGGGGATGCCGGCATTCATCTGCTCGCCCTTGGCGCGCAAAATAGCCGTGCGCGTCTCCAGGTCGGGCGGCTGGACATCGGCGATCAGACCCCACTCGAAGCGCGAGCGCAGCCGCTCCTCAAGGGTGAGGATGGCCTTCGGCGGCTTATCGGAGCTGATCACAATATGCTTGGCCGCCGAGTGCAGGGTGTTGAAAGTGTGGAAGAACTCTTCCTGGGTGCCCTCTTTGCCTGCGATGAACTGGATGTCGTCGATCAGCAGCACATCGATATTCCGGTATCGCATACGGAACTCTTCCGTCTGCTGCCGCCGGATGGCGTTAATCATATCGTTGGTGAACTTCTCGCTCGACACATACAGCACGTTGATTTCCGGGTCGCGGTCGAGCACATAGTTGCCGATCGCGTGGAGCAGGTGGGTCTTACCTAGCCCCACCCCGCCGTACAGGAAGAGCGGGTTATAGTGCTGTCCAGGGTTATCGGCCACCGCGAGGCATGCCGCGTGGGCCAGGCGGTTGCTCGACCCGACGATGAAGCGCGAGAAGGTGTACTTGGGGTTGAGCATGCCGGTGCGCATCGCGCTCGAAAGGTCGAGCTGCACGGCCCGCTCGCCGCCCGCCCCGTCGTCTGCGGGCGGTGTACTAACCACGCTCGGGCCAGCCTGTCCGTTAGCGATGATCACCCGCACCTGCACCGGGTAGCCGACCACATCGCCGAGCGAGCGCCGAACTGGTGCCATAAACCGGTTCTCAAGCCCCTCTTTGTGGAAGGCCGAGGTGGTGCCCACCGTGGCCAGCCCCCCGTCGAGCGCGAGCAGCGCCGTCCCGCGCAGCCACGTCTCATAGTCCTGGCGCGATGTTTGCAGTTGTATAGTCCCAAGAGCTGCCTGCCAGATCTGGGTTAGGTTCACGATTGCCTGCCTTTAGGCGCAAGAGCCCATGGGTGGTCGCCCTGGGCGAATACACCCTGCTTGAGCGGCTTTCGCCTATTGGATAACGTAAAATCCGTGCTAGGCGTTGGCGCTCACCTACACATATAGACGAATCGCTGGTGCGCAGCGCCGACGCCTATGTAGGAATGAGCACCTGTGGGATCGCGCAGATTTACCCCATGCGTAGGGGTATGGTTCCTGTCTCGATATCGTCCGTAGAGCCGTTACATTGGGGGAGGTCGCAAGAACTCCGTGATCTGCCGCTGATCATACTCGATCCTGCCCAAGTTTTCAAGCAACATAACGCACGAAATCCATAAGCAATGCTTATAGTCTTTGCGCATTGCGTACGGGGCTTACATAGGATAAGAGCGGGCGATTCCTTCTCGTATGTAGATAACTTTTTTCGGTGTCATGTGGATAACTCCAGCGTGTGTCATCACTTTCTGTTGGTCTCTATCGCATCAGAGAAGCCTATATGGCCTGACGCGATACTCTCAATGCTTCGCAGTAACCATGTGGACAACTCGGCGCAAGCTGTGGAGAACGTGTGGGATCTCTTGCCTGGCTGATATGCTCCGCCCGCAGGGGGCATCGGGCCATGCTGCCTCACTATTGCCCCACAATTGCCTGATTATTGGCCGTTGGTAGCGAGATCTCCATCGGCGGCAGGTCGGTCAGGCTGGTCAGCCCAAACTGCTGGAGAAAGAGCGACGTGGTGGCGTAGAGGATCGGACGCCCTACAGTCTCTAGGCGACCGGCCTCGGACACCAGATCGCGGGCTAGGAGTGCGCGCAGTGTCCCGCTACTATCCACGCCACGGATGGCATCGACCTGGGCGCGGGTGAGCGGCTGGCGGTAAGCGATGATCGCCAGTACCTCCAGGGCGGCGGGCGAGAGCCGACCGCTTGCCTGGACACCCAGGAAGCGGGCTATCGCGCGGGCGCTCTCGGGGGCGCTGACCAGCTGCACCTGCTCGCCGTGGCGTTGCACGCGCACACCTCGGCCTATACACTGGGCCTCAAGTGCGTCAAGCGCCTCGGCGACAGCCTCGGCGGGCAGATCCAGCGCCTTCGCGATCTGGGCCATGCTCACCGGCTCGCCTGCCACAAAGAGCAGGCTCTCTACAAGTTGCACGGGATCGGGCGGGGCCGGCATTTCGGGCAGGGCGGGCTGCGCTACTGCTTCACTCATATTAGGGAGACAAACCTACAACACGTCGCGGGCATCTGGGCCGCGCGCCAGTATAGCAGATCCCCGCCGCGCCGCGATCTTATGCTATCATACGAGCGCAGTGCAGAGGAAAGAAAGGACGACTCCATGCCCGAGCGCCGTCGGGGCATCACGCGCCGCCAGGTCATCGCCGGTTTCTTTATCCTTGTCGGCCTGCTGCTGCTCGTGGCCTACGTGCCGCAGCTTGGTGCCGAGAAACCCTCCCTCAGCAAACTCTCGTTCGGTGTACCTGGCCCGGTTCTCCCTCTGCCAACCGCTCTCTCTGAGGTTGTCATCGCCATCATCTACCTGGTGTCTGGCGCGCTGGCACTCGTACCACGCACAGAATCCATAAGCACATGGCTGCTCTGGGTATCTGCGGTGCTCCTCTTCCCTGCCATTTTGATCTGGGCCGCCGAGGGTAAGCAGACGAACGCAGTGATTATGGTGAGCGAGGCGCTGCGCCTTGGCACACCGATCGCGCTGGGTGCCCTGGCCGGAATCTACGCCGAGCGCTCTGGGGTGGTGAACATCGCTATTGAGGGCATGATGCTCACCGGCGCAGCCTTCGGCTTCACCGCTTATGCCGCCACCGGTAATATCTGGCTGGGCGTCGTTGTTGCTGTGCTGTTCGGCGGCCTGATCGCGCTCATCCACGGCCTGCTCTCGATCTCACTCAAGGTCGACCAGATCATCAGCGGCACGGTGATCAACATCCTGGCGATCGGGGTGACGGGCTACATGCGGCGTCAGTTTATGGTGAACGAGGGTAGCGGCCTGCCCCGGCTGCCTTCCTTCGCCATCCCTGGCCTGGCCGACATTCCGATCATCGGGCCGATGCTCTTCGAGGGCCAGCCCATCTTCTTCGTCATGCTCGTGCTGGTGGTGGTAACACACATCGTGTTTTTCTACACGCGATGGGGCTTACGCACCCGCGCGGTGGGCGAGAACCCGCGCGCCGCCGACACGGTCGGCATCAACGTCAGCCGCATGCGATATATTAATGTTATGATCAGCGGGATGATCGCCGGGCTGGGGGGGGCATGGTTCTCACTAGAGACGGTGGGGAAGTTTGATGACGGGATGACTGCAGGGAAGGGGTTCATCGCCCTGGCGGCAATGATCTTTGGTAAGTGGATGCCCTTCGGATCGTTCGGCGGGGCCATGCTCTTCGGGTTCTCCGAGGCGCTCGGCACCCGCTTCCAGATCCTCAACGTGAAGCTGTTCGGCGGGCCTGTGCCGATACAGTTCCTCCAGATGCTGCCCTATGTGCTGACCATTGTGGTGCTGGCTGGCCTGATCGGGCGCGCAGTGGGGCCTGCGGCGGCAGGCAAACCCTATGAGAAATAATGTTGAATGTTGAATGTCCTACATTCAACATTCAACATTCTAGAGCCCCTCGGCTTCCATCCAGCTCTGCACATCAGCGTCGGATGGCGCGGGGTTCCCTCCGGGGATGTAGCGAAACCGATCGCCGTAGCCCTCCATGACACTGTTGCGAATCGCCTCGGCCTCAGGCGTCTCCTCAGTATCGGGAACTTTCACCACCTGCCCGGCCTCAAGATCGAGATAAAAGCTATATGCCGGGTCAGTCTCGGCCAGCGCGGCGCGAATCTGGTCTCGGTTGTAGCTGCCTGCCACTGCTACCTCCAAACGTGCCTCGGGGGACCTTCCAGATACATGCTGTCGCGCGCCCCCGGTATCAACGACTACATACTGATGGTACACGATGCTGCGTTCTTCTGCAAGTCTCAAGCTGCCCGCTGAAACCTTCGAGGCATACGTGCGTATAGTTGTTAAAGCGGGGTACAGGTGATGGATCTGCTGGCAGAGGAGGCTCAGATCGCCCGGCGGGCGCAGGCCGGCGATCAGCGCGCCTTCGCCGACCTAGTGGGCCGCTACACTGGGGCGGTCTACAACCAAGCATACCGGATGCTCAACAACGCGCAGGAGGCGGAGGATGCGGTGCAGGAGGTGTTCCTGCGGGCCTACCGGCGGCTGGACACCTACGACCCAGGACGCCGCTTCGTTACGTGGCTGCTCACGATTGGCTCAAACTACTGCATTGATCGGCTGCGCCGCCGGCGTATGAGCTGGCTGACTCTCGATGATGTGGCCTTCTGGCTGACGAGCGGCGAGGCCGGGCCAGAGCGCCGCGCCCTTGAGAGCGAGCGGCAGCGCCATGTGCAGCGGGCGCTCCAGCAGCTCCCCGAGAGCTACCGGAGCGTGACGGTTCTCCGCTACTGGCAGGATCTGTCCTACCTTGAGATCGCCGGGGCGCTGAGTTTGACAGAGGCAACCGTAAAAACACGGCTGCACCGAGCTCGCAAGATGCTGCGCGATATCCTCGGTACCGATGGAGAAGAGTTATGGGACGTAGAGATTCCCAATTGAGGCCAGACGATGCGCTGATCTCTGCTGAGGCGGAGACGCGCCGCCTGCTGGCGCGCTATGGTGAGCCGCTCACGGTGGAGCCGCCCGCTGGACTGGCTGTTCGGGTGCTCGATGGGCTGGCCAACCAGCAGCCGACTCATCCGGCCAGCCGGCTCCGCCGGATCTATGGCGGGGTGATGGCGCTCTGTGTGCTTATTCTGATCGCCTTTGGTGCTTGGGGCGTGCTGATCGACAGCAGCGGTCCCGCCCACCTCTTCGGCGACATGAGCGGCGGGCTGAGCCAGATGCTGCTGCTGCTCACCCTGGCGGCCAAGCCGCTGATTAACCTGCTGCTCACCGCCGGTGCGGCGACTCTGGCGGTGATTGTGGCCATTGTTGGTGGCAGCTGGCTCTGGTGGCAGTTGCTGCGGCGTGAGCTGACCATATCGCTGGAGGCACGAGCATGAAACCCTTCTTGGTGCTTCTGGCGGTCGCGCTTGCCACCTTTGGTCTGGCCCTCGCACCCGGTCGCGCCCTAGCTCAGGGATCGCACCCGATTACGGTGGCTGTCGGCCAGGTGATCCGTGGCGACCTGGCCTCATTCGGTGATTCGATCCTGATCGCTGGCACCGTCGATGGCGATGTGACGAGCTGGAGCGGGTCGATCACCGTGCTTGGTACGGTTCACGGCGATGTGGTGAGCTACGCCGGTAGCATTGACCTCGGCTCAGAAGCACAGGTGACCGGTAGCGTGCTCTCGCTGGGCGGCGGGGTGGCCCGCGAGGGCGAGGCGCGGGTCGCAGGCCAGGTGCTCGGCGAGAATCCGCTCGCCGGCGGGGCGTTTGTGTCGAGCATGGCGGCGATCCTCCGGCCCCAGGCCGGCGCTGGCACCGCAAACGACCTGCCCCTGCCTCTGATCAGCGCTGCCCTGACCCTGATCAGCCTGCTGCTTGCAGCAGCCTGCGCAGCTATCTGGCCCATGCGGACGCTCGGGGTGAGCCGCGCGCTGCGCCGTGCCCCCGTCAGCTCGCTTGGTATTGGCCTGCTCACCACCGCGCTGATCGCCCTGCTGCTGCTGCCCCTCGGCGGCCTGATTGCCCTGAGCCTGGTGGGGCTGCCGCTGCTGCTGCCGCTGCTCTTGCTGCTCCATGCCCCCTATCTCTTTGGACTTGTTGGGCTTGGTCGGGCGCTAGGTGAGCGCATTCGCCCCGGCGATACGGATCCCGTCGCTGCTGTCGCTGGCGTCGCGCTGCTGCTGCTGCCCCTCGGCCTGGTGGGCACTGTAGCCCCGCTGTGGGGGCTGGCTCTCTTCTACGCCACGGCGAGCGCCGGCCTGGGTGCCGCCATTCTCAGCCGGGGCGGTGCCTATGCCCTGCGGGCGCGGGTGTAAGTGCGATTGCAGATGTGGCGCAGCGAGGATCATGGCGTATGGGCGGCGAGCGCATTCTGGTTGTTGACGACGAGCCGAGCATCAGCGAGGTGGTGACCCTCTACCTACGCCGCGAGGGCTTTGAGGTGGAGACTGCCGCCGATGGCGCTACTGCCCTAGAGATGATCGCCCGTTGCCGACCCGACCTGCTTATCCTCGATCTGATGCTCCCCGGTGTGGATGGCCTGGCGATCACCCGACAGGTGCGCAGCGGGGCCAGCCTGCCGATTATTATGCTCACCGCGCGCGGCGAGGAGATCGACCGCGTCCTCGGGCTGGAGCTTGGCGCGGATGACTATGTGACCAAGCCGTTCTCCCCGCGCGAGCTGGTGGCGCGGGTGAAGGCGGTGCTTCGGCGCGCCCAGCCCCCCGCCGACGCACAGCGTGACCCGACGACTGCGCCGTTTACGGCGGGCGGACTGCGGATCGACCCGGGCGCACGCTCTGTTATGCTCAACGGCGTCGCCCTCGGCCTGACCGCACGCGAGTTCGATCTGCTCACCTTTATGGCTCGCAGGCCGGGCCAGGTCTTCACCCGCGAGCAGCTGCTCGACCAGGTCTGGGGCTACACCTTCGCCAGCGACATGAGCACCGTGACGGTACACATCCGCCGCCTGCGCGAGAAGATTGAGGACGACCCGACCACCCCGCGTCGGCTGCTGACCATCTGGGGGGTAGGGTACAAGTTCGATGCGAGTTATAGCACTGAGCGGAACAGTTGAGCCACTGAGGCACTGAATTTGGTGGCTCGCTGCGCTCAATCGATCTGCTGCAATACCGCAAAGCTCGCCATGTCACGCTGAGCGCAGTGAAGCGTCCCGGTGTCTCTATCACCCGCCGGGACGCTTCGCTGCGCTCATGAGAATCACTGCGTCAGGTGTCTGAAGTCACGATTCGCTAGGGATGCACGCCTCAGCGCCGTGACGATCAGCTAGACGACAGGCACTTCTCAGATGTGTCCGCCACCCCTATGCTAGAACAAGCCCCCTAAACAGCAAGACGTACGAGGAGGATTACGCATGGACTCTCGCTCTGCCCGAAGGCACGAAGAGCTTGCAAACACCCTCACCCATGGAGCCGGTGCCGTGACGAGTCTCGGTGCCGGTATCGTGCTTATTGGCCTGGCATCTCTGAGCGGAGACCTTTGGCGCATCATCGGAGCGGCTGTCTTCAGCCTCTCGCTGGTGCTGCTCTACACCGCATCAACCCTCTACCACGGCGTGCCGCCTGGGCAGGCTAAGGCCAAACTGGAGATCTTCGACCACTGCGCGATCTACCTGCTGATCGCTGGCACCTACACGCCCTTCACCCTGGTGAGCCTGCGTGGTGCCTGGGGGTGGAGCCTTTTTGGGATCATCTGGAGCCTCGCCATCGCCGGTGTGGTTTTCAAGCTGATCTTCGCGACGCGCTTCAAGCTGATCTCAACCTTGTTCTATATTGGGATGGGCTGGCTTGTGGTCGTCGCGATTGTCCCGATGTCCCAGACACTTGCGCTTACAACCCTCGGCTGGCTGCTGGCTGGCGGCCTGGCCTACACGGCGGGCACGCTCTTCTACCACAACGAGCGCATCCCCTTTGCCCACGCGATCTGGCACCTGTTTGTGATCGCTGGGAGCGTCTGTCACTTCATCGCGGTCAGCGCGACGCTGGTCACTGTCTAACTGTGCCCGACCGCCGCCGAAGGTGGGCTGAATGACGTGAACGACGCTCTGCTACTGCCCCAAACCTGCAATAATCAGCAGAAAGAAGGCGCAGCAGCCGAGCAGCAGCAGCAGGAAGCCAACCATCGGGTAGAGCAGTACGGCCAGGGTGGCCCGCCCACTGTCAAGGCGGTGGGCGACGCTCGTGGCCAGCACCAGGATCACCAGCCCCCAGGCCCATGCGATCAGGCTGATCGTTTGCCCGATATACGGGATGAACCCAAGCGCATCGAGGGCGTGGGGTGCCACCGAGAGCGCGCCAAGGCCCAGCATCTGCTGGATGTTGCCCGTGCCGCCGAGCTGCCGGGCGGCGATATGGGTGACGATCACCGCCAGCATGAGGCTCCCGAGGTAGCTCAGAGGCGTGCTTGCGATCAGGCCGAGTCCCCGCAGGATGACCCCCACCGGGCGTGGCAGCGGCGTAGGTAGCGTCATCACCGCGCGCACGATGTTGAGCGCGCCCTCTTTGTTGTCGCTGATGATCTGCACAGCCTCACGCTGCTCATCGGTTGTCGCGGCGAGCGCCTGCTGCTGGATGCTATCATCCACAGCCGTCTCGATCGCTGCGATCATCCGGTCTGGGTTCGAGCTCGTGATCATTGTGCTGATCGCCTGGACGCCGCCGACCAGCAGCCCGACGAGCAGCACAAGCAGGAATCCGCGGCGCACGACATCGGGGGACTCACGCATGCCTCGGAAGAGATCCTGCTTGAGGGTCAGGGCACCGTTGAAGGTGTCGATCATGTTAGAGGCCCCCCTGTAGCGCCGATGTGATGGTGCCGATCCCAAGGAAGAACACGACGCAGCTCAGCGCGATCAGGATGAGGGCCAGGATGGCCGGGCCGAGTAGCGTGGCCCAGAAGGCGCTCCACGGCGGCAGCTCGTGGGCCTCGCGGATGGCCACGTAGCTGGCCACCAGCCCCAGCAACGTTGTGCCCGCAGCCTGGGCGAAGGGGATCACCTCGACAAGGCTAAGCAGGCTGACGCTAGCAGCCAGCGCGGTGCATGCCAGTGTCTGGCTGAAGGTGGCCTGTCCACCGAGGGCGCGGGCCATCAGGTGCGCGAAGGTACCGAAGATCAGCCAGCCGACGATCCTGAGTAGCGGGGTAGTGATCACCCCGATCAGGCTACCGATCAGGCCACCGCCGTTGATCATCTGGATGGTCTGGGTGATCTGATTGAAGATCTCGTCAAACTGGGCGGGGAATTGCCGGTCGATCACGCTCAGTTGCTCAAACCAGGGCATCGCGCGCAGTCCGGCGTAGATGGTCTGGGAGATCGACTCGGGGCTGGGCTGGGTGGCATACTCGCCAAGGTTGCCGACCAGGGTGGCGACCCCGGCAAGCAGCCCGATGATTGCTACGAGGGCGAATCCACGGCGCAGGCCATCCGGCGAGTCACGCTGGTCGCGGTAGGCCACGGGGTTCAGCAGAAGGCCATCTAGCCCCAGGCGAAAGAGACTCAGTACCGATTGCATCGGTCTCCTCTAGAGTAGTGATAGGGCGCAGGTGCGTCGCGGCTATTCTACCATAGAGGGTATGGGGCGGCGGGGCGCGCAGGTGCGTAGCGCGCTACGCGCCCGCCACCGCCGTGTGCGACTCCTCATCGACTGGGCTACAGCTCTCGCAGACGCGGAATGGGATGCCGGTGCCAGCCTCGGTACGGATATTCTCGCGGCTGCCGCAGTAGCGGCAGACCGAGAGATTCTCGATATCTTCGGCGCGCCAGAGCTGTGGAGAGAGGGTGATTTCGAGGTGGTCGTCGACGGAGAGGATGCCGATCTTCACGCAGACGGCTGCGGGGAACACATCGGCAACGCGGGCGAAGAGGTTTTCGGGGTAAGAGTAAACCTCATCGCCGACGATAATGTCGCGCATGCGCGGGTGTTGGCGAATCTTCATGGCTACTCAAGCCGGGCAATCAGCCGGTGCAGGTCGGCGTCGCCTAGCGTAAAGGGCTCTTCGTCGGCGAACATCAGTTCGTCAAGAGCGCTGGCGATCACATCACGATGGATCGCGTCAACCTCTTCCTCGCCCTGCTCAATATCGTAGAAGAGATCAAACGCCCACGCAGCCAGTGCTGCGTCGCTGAGTTGCCCACGGAGCCGTTCGTTAATCCTGGCGATAATGTCGTTGCGATGAATCATGATAGCACACTTTTTCCTGACGTGCGGGGTTAGGCGAGCGAATCCTCACAGATATCGGCGAACCCGCAGCCCGCGCAACGCCCCGGCTGGCTGTGGCTGCGGTCGGCATCCTCGGCGTCTAGCAGGTCACGCATTTCATCAAGGATGGTCAGCAGATCGGCGCGCACCTCGGGGGTGTAGCGTAGCCGGAAGCTGGCCTCTGCGTAGCGCAGGATGCCGTAGGGCGGGGCGTGGCCGCTCGTCTCCTCGACCAGTAGGCAGTAGGCGGCGAGCTGCATCAGATCTGATTCGTAGGGCTGCTTGGCATATCGGCCAGGCTTCACCTCAACCGGGATCTGGCGGCCGCCCCGCTCGATGAGATAGTCGGGCTTGCCGCTGAGCCCGTAGCGCCGGGCCAGCAGCGGCCGCTCTAGCCCCCTTCCTACCCGCGCGTCATCTGCGAGGATGGGTGCCCAGGGCAAGCCGGTGCTGGCGCGGGTGCGCAGAGCCAGGATGAGCGCGGCGGCGGCGAGGACGATCAGGACAACAGCGAGCGATGTCATAAGGCGAGAATCAGCAGGGCGACGCCAGCGACGAGCAGCAGCCCGGCGACCCAGAGCAGCCCGCCGCTGATCGCCACCGCTTGGCTGTGGCGGGCGTGGCGGAGCGTGCCGAGATCACGCCGCGCCTGCCCTGCGGGCTCCTCGCCTGCCACCCGGCGTAGCCACCATGCCCGCGCGCAGTACACATACTCGCCTACCTCACTGGCTCGAATCATCGTTCAGTGCCTCAGTGCCTCAGTGCCTCAGTGCTTCAGTGATGATTAATTCCCCAGCACCGGCGTGCCCTGGATCGCGTTGATCACATCATTCACTGTGATCAGCAGCATCAGGCCCATCAGGGCGGCGAATCCCAGGGCGTGGACGAGCGCCTCTTTCTCCGGGGGCACCTTCTTGCCGCCGCGCAGCATCTCGACCACGGCGAAGATAATGTGGCTGCCGTCGAGGGCGGGGATGGGCAGCAGGTTGAGCAGAAAGAGGTTCAGACTGAGGATAGCCGTCAGATTCCAGAAGGCCAGGAATCCGCCGGGCTGCTGGATGACCTCGCCCGTGGCCCGGGCAATGCCCACCGGCCCGATCGGCTCGCCCGCTGGCGATGGCGTCGACGAGAAGATCCCAGCGATCGAGGCTGGCAGCGAGGCCAGCGACTTGAGCATCTGGCCAGTGAGGTTCAGGCTCTCGGTGACGCCGCTCCAGACCGCCACCGCCGGGTTCACCGGCTCGCGGATGATATGCTGCGAGTAGCTAAACCCGAAGCCAAGATCGTAGCGCGTGCCGTCGGGTGCCGTCCAGGGGCCAGGCGTTACCTGGAGCGTGATCTGCTGTCCATCGCGCAGCACCACCGCCTCCAGGGTGCGGCCCTGGCTGGCTTGGGCAGTCGAGGGGATCATTGCGCTGTCGTTTATCTCCTGGCCTGCCAAGCTGATCAGCTCATCGCCAGCCTGGAAGCCTGCGGTGGCGGCTGGTGTCTCGGGGAAGACCGCGCCGATATCCTGTCCGCCCGTCGGCGTGGGCACGCCCTGGATCATAAAGATCACCGCAAAGATGAACATTGCCAGGACGAGGTTCATCAGCGGGCCGGCCACCATCACCAGGATCTTTCGCCAGGGCGGGGCGGCGGCCAGGCTGCCGCCCGCGCCGTAGAGGCTATCCTTCTCATCGTCGCTATTGGCGAAGCGGACGAACCCGCCGAGGGGCAGCCAGTTGAGCGTATATTTCACGCCGCCGCGCTCAAACATCACCAGGGCGCGGGGCGGGTAGCCGATGCCAAACTCCTCAACCTTGATCCCCATCCAGATCGCGGTGAGGAAGTGCCCGAGCTCGTGGACGATCACCAGCAGCGCCAGCATCGCCAGGAAGGCACCGATCGAGATGATCGGGTTGCTACTGACCTTCTCGGCGGCCTGGGTGGCCGACGCGACTGTGGCGACAAAAAGCGTGTGGGCCATATGAAGGTACTCCGCAGCCTAATGGGGACGCGTTCAGGGGCAGGTTCCCTGAGCATTTCCCGCTGTATAACAAGTGAGGCGGGCATGTGCCCGCCTCTGCCCATTTGCCAATAAAGTGTACCTGATCAAGATCCGAGTGTCAACAGAATCAGGTAATAGATCACCGGCGCGGTGAAGAGCATTGAGTCGATCCGGTCGAGGATTCCGCCGTGTCCGGGGATGAGTTGGCCCGAGTCTTTGATCCCGATCTGGCGTTTGATCAGCGACTCGACCAGGTCTCCCAAGGGGCCGACCACGCCAGCGGCGGCACCGATCAGGGCGGCGGTGGCATAGCTGATCGGCAGGCCAAGGATAGCTACGGCGAGTATGGCGCTAAGGATCGCGGTGACAAACCCACCGACGGCACCCTCCCAGCTCTTCTTCGGGCTGAGGACAGGTGCCATCTTATGGCGACCGATGGCTCGTCCCACGAAGAATGCCGCCGTATCCTGGAGCCAGGTAACGGCAAGGACGAGCAAGATCCACGAGGTGCCGGGTGGGATATGCAAAAAGGAGAGCCACCCCTCGCGCAGAGGCGTATCGAGCTGAGCGACCAGGATGAAGTAGCTAAGCAGGCCGCCGATGTAGTAGGCTCCGCCAAAGGTGAGCGCCCAGTTTAGCAGGCTGCCGCTACGGTCGCGGGGGATCAGTTCGTAGGCCAGGCTTAGCAGAATCGAGAGGCCGATAGCCGCCTCGCTGAGGTTGATCGAGGTGCTGGGCTGGAAGGCCGTCGCGACACAGATCAGCATGCCGATGGCGATGCCAATCAGTGCGCGCGGGACGTGGTCACCGCGCCGCATAATCCCGTACAGCTCGACGATGCCGATCACAACGCAGATCCCGACCAAGACCGCCGTAGACCAGTACCACCAGGCGGCGGCGATGATGATCGGGATCAGGACGCTGACACTGGCGACGCGGAGCGCCAGGGAACTAGCTCTACTCGGTGATTCCGCCGAAGCGGCGTTCGCGCCGTCCATAATCTCGTATTGCCTGATGGATATGCTCAGGGCGGAAGTCGGGCCAGAGCACTGGTGTGAACCAGTACTCGCTATATGCCGCCTGCCAGATCATAAAATTCGAGATACGCCGCTCGCCGCTGGTGCGGATGACAATATCTGGGTCGGGCATGCCGCTCGTATACAGGTGGTTGCCAATCATCTGCTCATCGATCTGGTCGGAGCTAATGCCCTGCGCGACGAGATTCCGCACCGCATCGACAATATCGGCGCGGCCGCCATAGTTAAAGGCGACGGCCAGGGTCAGCCCAGTGTTCGCATGGGTCAGGTCGACCGCATGCTCCACCTTACGGCGCAGGCGTGTGCTGAGCCCATCGAGCCTGCCGAGGTGGCGGAGCCTCACGCGCTGCTCGTGGAGGTTCTTCGTCTCGCGGTCGATGAAATCGCCTAGGATCTGCATCAGCCCCTGAACCTCCAGTGAGGGCCGGGTCCAGTTCTCCGTCGAGAAGGCGTAGATCGTCAGGTAGCGCACACCGAGCGTATCGCACTCGCTGACAATGCTGCGGATATTCTCAGTTCCTGCGCGATGCCCGGCCATGCGCGGCTGACCGCGCTGCTTCGCCCAGCGCCCATTCCCATCCATAATGATGGCGATGTGGGTGGGAATGTGCAATCCTTCGAGCGTGCTCTCGGTGCTGCTCATGGCCTTCTCTGGTAGATCGTGAAGCTGCTGGACGAACCCTTACTACACGGCAAGAACTTCAGCCTCTTTATCGGCACCGATCTGTTCGAGGTCTTTCGTGGTGCGGTCGGTGAGCTGCTGGACGCGCTCCTGGCCGCGGTGCAGGTCGTCCTCGCTGATCAGCTTCTCGGCCTCAAGCTGCTTGAGGTCATCGATCGCCTCGCGGCGCTGGTTGCGCACCGAGACTTTGACATCTTCGACGCGGGTGCGTACGTTCTTCACCATCTCGCGGCGGCGCTCCTCGGTGAGTTGCGGCACGGCCAGGCGAATCAGGCGGCCATCATTGCTCGGGTTAATGCCCAGATCCGAGTTCTGGATGGCCTTCTCGATCACCTTGATCATGGTATTATCGTAGGGCTGGATGACAATCAGGCGTGACTCGGGCACACTGACGCTCGCGAGCTGATTGAGCGGCATCGGCGCGCCGTAGGCATCAATCTGCATATGATCGACCATGCCGCTTGATGCGCGGCCGGTGCGGATTGTCGCGAGGTTATGCTTGAGGGCCTCGGTGGCCTTCTTCATGCTCGCCTCGAACTCGCTCAAGACATCATTGATCATCATGCGCCTCCTAGATCGTTACTCACCAGGGTGCCTACGCGCTCACCCAACACGATCCGCTCGATCGTGCCCGCCGCAAGGGCGTTAAAGACGATGATCGGAATATTATTATCCATGCAGAAGGTGAGGGCGGTGCTGTCCATCACCGCGAGCCCGCGATTTAGCGTATCCAGATAGGTGATATGGTCGAAGCGGGTGGCTTCTGGGTTCCGCCGTGGGTCGGCGCTATAGATCCCATCGACCCCATTCTTTGCCATCAGAATCACCTCGGCGTGTATCTCTGCCGCCCGCAGCGCTGCCGCCGAGTCGGTGGTGAAGTAGGGGTTGCCGGTGCCTCCGCCGAAGATCACCACCCGGCCCTTCTCCATGTGGCGGGTAGCCCGTCGACGGATGTAGGGCTCCGCTACTTCGTCCATCTTCAGCGCCGTCATCGCGCGGGTGAACAGGCCGTGGCGCTCCAGGACGTCCTGCATCGCCAGGGCATTGATCACCGTGGCGAGCATGCCCATATAGTGCGACTGGGCGGTGTCCATCCCCCGCTCGATCGACTGGTTGCCGCGCCAGATGTTTCCGCCGCCGATCACGACGGCCACCTGGACATTGTGTCGGATGACCTTCGCGATCTCCTGAGCGAGGAAGTCGAGCATCTCATAGCTGACGCTCTCGCCGTCATCGCCCTTGATCTGCTCGCCACTCAGCTTGATCAGGATTCGTCGGTATTTTGGCTCTTGCATAGAATATGAAGAGGGCAGGAGCCAGAGCGGCGGTGGCAGGCTCGGCCTGCCATACCTGCTCTCGGCTCCCGCCCCTGATCTTAGGCGCCAATCTCGTAGCGCACGAAGCGGCGGACGACGATATTCTCACCAAGCTTGGCGATCGCCTCTTTCAGCTTCTCCTCGATTGTGCGCGAGGCATCCTTGACGAAGAGCTGGGCGAGGAGCACATTCTCTTTGACGAAGTTCTCGCGGGTCAGGCCGCTCTCGGCCACGGCCTCGTCCGTCACCTCTGCCTCGGTGATATAGCGCGGGTTAAGGGCGACGATGTGCTGCGCGAGGGCATTGGCGAGGCTGCCAAACTCCTCGGTTCGCCCGACGAAGTCCGTCTCGCAGTTAAGCTCTACCATTCCGACGATGCGCGAGCCGTAGTGTACATAGACACCGATCAGGCCCTCTTTCGCCTCGCGGGTAGACTTCTTGGCAGCGGCCTCGATTCCGCGCTCGCGCAGAACCTCGATCGCCTTATTGATATTGCCCTCCGTCTGCTCAAGGATGTCTTTGCAGTCCTTGATACCAGCGCCGGTGCGCTCGCGGAGCTCCTTCACAAGCTCGATAGAAACAGCCACAACCCTCTCCTTAATATCGTGTGATAGTGTGCCGAATATATGGGGAGGGGTTAGAGGCGGGCTGTGCCCCTCTCAGAACCCCTCCGACAGCAGACGCTTTACATCTCGTGGGACGACTGGCGACGATCTATGCCCTCTTGGGCGGCGTCGGCCATCTTGCTAGTCATCAGGCGAATGCCGCGGATCGCGTCATCGTTGCAGGGGATGACATAGTCGATCTGATCCGGGTTGCAGTTGGTGTCAACCATTGCCACCACCGGCACGCCGACCTTTGCGGCCTCTTCGACAGCCAGTTCTTCCTTGTGGGGGTCGATGATGAAGAGCGCGCCGGGGAGGCGATCCATCGTCTTCACACCGCCGAACACACGGTTAAGCTTGCGAATCTCCTCTTCGAGCTTCAGCCCCTCGGCCTTGGTGAGCCGTGTGAAGTCGCCCCGGTCGCGCTGTGTCTCCAGATCGGAGAGGCGCTTGAGCCGGGCGCGGATGGTGGAGAAGTTCGTCAGGGTTCCGCCAAGCCAGCGCTGCGTGATATAGTACTGCCCTGAGCGGCTAGCCTCCTCGACCACGGCCTCCTGGGCCTGCTTCTTTGTGCCGACGAAGAGAATCTTCTCGCCGCGGGCCGTCAGATCTGCAATGAAGCGGTACGCCGAGGTGACGCCGGTGATCGTCTTCTGGAGGTCGATGATGTGGATGCCGTTGCGGGCGGTGAAGATGTAGGGCCGCATCTTCGGGTTCCAGCGGTTTGTCTGGTGGCCGAAGTGGGCGCCTGCTTCAAGAAGTGCCTTGATCGAAACGACGCGCGTGCTTGCCTGAGTCATACCTGTTCTGCCTCTTCCTTTTGTATGGTCGATGCCATCCGCCACCCCCCGCAACCGGTACGCGAACCGGCGTTGCCGGCAGGAGTACGTACCCTTGGGGAGTGTGTGTATTTGGCGTGTGGAACACACCGGCGGGTAGTATAGCATAAAGACCAGGGCACGGCAACCTGCGCGCTCTGGTCTTTATATTGACATAATGTTTTAACGAACTGACTACGGACACACCACCAGGGTGCTCATCAGAGGAAGGCTTCTGGACGCAATACCACAAAACTCGCCATGTCACGCTTCGCTTTGCTCAGTGTGACATGTGTGACCGGGTGGCTTCTGCGCTACTGCCTCTGACTGAAATCCTAGCCCAGCACCTGCTTGATGGCGGCCATGGCGCTATCGTAGTCGGGCTCCTGTCCGGCAGTTGGCACATACTCGGCATAACGCACAGCACCCTCGGCGTCTAGCACAAAGACAGCCCGGCTGTCGATGCGGAAGTCTCCCACCAGCGTGCCATAGGCCGCGCCGAAGTTCATGTCGCGGTGGTCAGACAGAGTCTGGACATGGTCGGCGTTATTGCTGCCGCACCAGCGAGTCTGGGCGAAGGGTAGGTCGGCGCTCACCGTCACGAAGCTGACCCGATCCTTGAGGGTCGCGGCCTCCTCGTTGAAGCGGATGGTCTGCTTGCTACAGACGCCGGTGTCGAGGGAGGGCACGACGCTGATCAGCAGAGGTTTCCCTGCGTAGGTGGCTTTCGTCACCGTCTCGAACTTATTGGTGATCAAGTGGAAGTCAGGGGCGGTGTCGCCCGGCTTCAGCTCGGGGCCGGAGAGGGATCGCGGACCAAAGAAGTTAAACGCCTCGGCGCGCTCGGTGACCATACCTAGATACTCCTTGTCAGTGGCATAGGCATACCATTGATTGTAGGGGCATTTTTAGCGGCTTGTCAAACCTTGTTGATCGCGGCAAGCACCCGCTCGGCCACCACATTGGCGGGGCCGTGGGCGTCCACCGGGACTAGCAGGTCACGTCGGCGGTAGAACTCGATCAGGGGGGCCGTCTCGTGCTCGTAGACCCGCAGGCGCTCCAGGACAACGTCGGGGGCGTCGTCGTCGCGCTGGGTGAGGGTGCCGCCGCTGGTGCGGCAGCGCTCCACGGCATCGGCGTCGTCGATGTGCAGCGTGAAGGGCTCGCCGCCGCCCACGCAGATCCGCCGACCGGCCAGACGGCGCACTGCCTCGGCGTCGCCTAGCTCCAGGGCGATCACGGCGTCGAGCGGGCGGCGCAGATCGATGAGCATGCCTTCGAGGGCGATGGCCTGGGGCACCGTGCGCGGGAATCCGTCGAGCAGAAAGCCCTGGCTCTTGGGAACGCGGCCCAGCCACTCGCGCATCAGGCGATCCATCAGGGTGTCGGGGGCGAAGTGGCCCTGCTCAAGCAGGGGGCCGATCTCGCGACCGATAGGGCTGTCTGCGGCGATCTCCTCGCGCAGCCGCCTGCCGCTGGCGATCACCGCCAGCGGGATATGCTGGATGAGCAGGTCGGAGATGGTGCTCTTGCCGGCACCCGGCGGGCCGATCAGGACGAGATGTTTCATAATCAATGTTGAATGTTGAATGCTGAATGTTGAATGGCCTGCATTCAACATTCACAATTATCACTTGCCGATCCGGTCGAGGGCGTCCTGGGCGTTGGTGTATGACGGGTCGAGGTCGAGGGTTTTCTGGAACTCGGCGCGAGCCTCGTCGGTGCGCCCCTGTTCCTCCAGGGTGCGACCAAGTCCGTAGTGGGCTGATGCGTAGTCAGGGGCGATCTCGATGGCTCGGCGGAACTCTGGCTCGGCCTCTTTGAACTTATCGAGGTTGAAGAGGCTCCATGCCAGGCCGTTGTGGATCTCGTCGTTGCCGTCGTCGATCTTCAGGGCCAACCTGAACTGCGCCACCGACTCGTCGTACTTCTCCTGGTACTGCAAGATCCAGCCGAGCCCGCTGGCCGCAGTCACATTGTTTGGGTTGATCACGAGCGCGGCGCTGTAGGCATCCGCAGCGTGCTGATAGTCCTTTGTCTGCGCCTCGCTGTTATCGTTGTGGAAGCCGCTGAACAGGTACGCCTCGCCTAGCCATGCCTGAGCGGCAGCGCTGCGCGGGTTGCGCTGGATCGCACCTTGGAACTCCGTGATGGCCGTCGCGTAGTCTTTGTTGTCGTAAGCCAGCCGACCTTTGGCGTAGTAGGCGTCGGCGTCGTTCGGGCTGAGCTTGATCGCCGCGTCGAATGCCTCGGCGGCTTTGTCTGCCTCGTCTTGGCTGTAGTAGCTCCAGCCGATGCCGTTCTGCGCGGCGGCGTAGCTCGGGTCGAGGTCGAGCGCCTGCTGGAAGGAGTCGCGGGCTTCACTATAGCGCTTGGCGCTGCTATAGAGGTAGCCCAGGTTGCTGTGGAAGAGGGCGATATCCGGCAGCAGGTCGATCGCCTTCTGATAGTCTGTCTCGCTCTCGGTCAGGCTGCTCGTATTGCTGCTCAGGTTGTAGTCATACGAGAAGGTGACGGCGATGGCGTTGTAGGTGAGCGCCTGGATCAGCGGCGTCTCGTCGGCGATACTGTCGACGGACGTGTCTGCCACGCTGAGCGCCTCGTCCATCGCGGCTGTGTCTTTGCGGTCGCTGGCCTGGCTTGCCATCATGTTCGCGTGGATGGCCTGGGCCAACGAGAGCCCGCTGTTGAGGTCGAGCGCCTGCTGGATGGGCTCGCCCGCTTCAGCGACCCCGCCCTGGGATGCGATCGCATCGGCCAAGAGGGTCAGCCCGAGGGCGGCGGCCTTGTCGTCAGCCAGAGCGGCATTCACCAGGTCGTTGGCGCTGGCCTCGGCCTTTGGCCAGTCGGCGCTCATATTGAAGGCCAGGGCGATCCCGCTGAGGGCGGCGGTGTTGTCAGCCGACAGCTTGATCGCCTGCTGGTACCCGGCGAGGGCCTTGTCGATCTTGCCGGCGGCGAGCGCCTCGTCGCTCTGCTGGATCAGGTTGGCAACCTGGGCGCTCGTCGGCGCGGGCACCGGGTCGGGCTCGGGGTTTGGCCCAGGTCGGCCAATAAAGGCCAGCGCGCCGATCACGGCCACCACCAGCACCAGGGCGGCCGCGCCGATGCCGATAAAGAGGCCAGTCTTCGGCTTCGGCGCTGGCGCGCCTGGCAGGGGCGGCGCTGTGGGGCTGGCTTGGATGGTCGGCATCGGCGGGATGCCCATCCTCGGCTGCGGGGGCGGCGTGGGGATCTGCGGCTGAATATAGGGCGGCGTGGGGGACTGCGGCCTGCTGGCGACAATCGTCTCGCCGATAGCGGGCATGCCGCCAACGGGAGTGAGCGGCGGCTGGGCCTGGGGCGTCGCGCCGATGCCGGCGGCGGCGCGCAGGGCGGCGACCATCTCGGCCGAGCTGGCGAAGCGGGCCTCGGGCTTGCGCGCCAGGGAGCGCATCACCACATCCTCGACGGCGGGCGGCAGGTCGCCGCGCACATCGCGGGGCGGGATCGGTGCCTGGATCAGGCGGGCGGCTAGCATGGCCATGGGCGTCTCGGCGTGGAAGGGGAAGGTGCCGGTGATCAACTCATAGAGCACCACGCCGAGGGCGTAGATATCGGTGGGCGGGCCGACGCTCGGCAGCCCCTGGGCCTGCTCGGGCGACATATATTCGGGGGTGCCCATGACGGTGCCGGCCATGGTGAGGCCGCCGGTTGTGCTGCCGGTGCCCCGGGCGAGGCCGAAGTCTGTTAAGTAGACCCAGCCCTCGTCGGTGATCATGATATTCGAGGGCTTGATATCGCGGTGGATAACGCCCTGGCGATGGGCGTGGTCGAGGGCGTCGCCAACCTGGGCCAGGATCTCGGCGGCGCGGCGCACACTGAGGGCACCGTCTTCCTGCACCATATCCTTGAGGGTGCGGCCCTGGATGTATTTCATCGCAATATAGTGCATCCCGCTGGTTTCGCCAACCTCATAGATCGGCATAATGTGGGGGTGCTCCAGGCGGGCCGCGCTGCGGGCCTCCTGGCGGAAGCGGGCGATGTAGCTGGTGTCGTGGGTCATCTCCGGGGGGAGAATCTTGAGTGCCACGATGCGGTCGAGGTCAGCCTGGCGGGCTTTGTAGACGACGGCCATGCCGCCCCGGCCAAGCTCGGAGATGATCTCGAAGCGGCCAAGGGTGCTGCCGATCAGGTTCAGTTGGCTCATAGGGATTCTCGCTCGTGCGAATGCTTAATGTTGAATAGCGCATTCCTGCACTGTATGCGCCGAGATGGAAGTACGCCTATCATACACGATTGCCAGCGCCTGCGGCAATTCTCTGCGGGGTGAATGGCTTACAGTTTGATAACGCACGACGGCCCGCGCTAGTTCCAGCGCGGGCCGTCGTATGTGTTCCTACAGGGCAGTGTTAGGAGTTACTCTTCTTCCGCTTCCCTGTGCCCTTGCTTTTGACCTTGCCGGTGTAGGTGTAGGTGCTGACAATAGTGCCGCCGGTGTCTTTGAGGGTGCCGGTGTCGCCGTCATTATTCCAGATCGCGCTGCGGTTGTTCCAGTAGAGGTTGTTCTCATCGTCGGCACCGCGCTTCGTCCAGAGCTTCACCTCAGCACCAGATTCGATGGTGAATGCCATGAAGATGTAGGTGTGCTTCTCGTCGCCGTCGCTAAGCTCCCATCCGCTCATATCGATCGGGGTGTCCGTGGTGTTCCAGATCAGCACGTACTCACCCTCTACATCGTCGCCCGGTGGGTCGTACTCGATGTGGGCGATGTCTATTCCGGTGATTGGTGTGCTGGTGGCGACGACCGGTGCGACAGGAGCGTCGGCGACGGGCTCAGGGACGACCTCGGCGACGGGCTCAGGGACGACCTCGGCGACGGGCTCAGGGACGACCTCGGCGACGGGCTCGGGGACGACCTCGGCGACGGGCTCGGGGACGACCTCGGCGACGGGCTCGGGGACGGCACCCAGCGGAACAGGAGCCTCAACCGGGGTCGTCGTGGTGGCGACATCCCGCGTAAGCTTGGTACCTACAGGGGTGGGAGCATCGCCCTTCTCCCAGCGATCAATCTCAACGTCTGCAACCTCCGCTAAACCTCTGGGCATCTTGGCGAAGCCATAGCCCAACTCGCGGATTGCGTTGCGCGCATGGGTGCGCGATTGCTTCGGCAGTAACCTGAGCGGCAGCCCAACCACGCGGGCGATCTTCGTGACCACATCCCCGGCTGCATCCACAATCCCGCCACGGCGTCCCTTGCCACCAGCCTCTCGCTCGCTCATCTCTCGTTCCTTCCGTTCATCCGGAATCTGGTCGTATCATACTGCGCTTTTGCATATAGGGCAACAGGCGCGGAGGGCTTTGGATCAGGAACGACGCGCAACTGCTGCCTGTTCCTACTCCGGCTGCTCGACCTCAAGCTCGGCCAACTCATCGAGCTCGCGCAGGTAGCGGAAGGTTAGCTCGGCCTCCTCCGGGTCAATTTTGCTAATGGCGAAGCCGACGTGGACGATCACATAGTCGCCAACCTGCGCCTCGGGGGTGTAGGCTAGGCAGACCTCTTTGACGATGCCGCCAAAGTTGACTTTTCCATTAGACATGCCGAGCAGGTTCGGCTCGATCGAGAGAATTTGTCCGGGTACTCCGAGGCACATAAGGGTTGCTCCATTCTTGTTTTTGCTTGAGACAAAGTACTGGTTTCATGCGTCAGGTGTCATATGTCGGGTCGCGGCTATCTGGCCGAAGCTGATGCCGCCGTCGTTGGCGGGGACGAGTCTGGGCAGGAGGGCGTGATGTCCGGCGGTCTCCAGCCGGACGATAGTACCCTCGGCGAGCAGGCGGTTCTGGAAGCAGCCGCCGCTGAGGGCGACCTGCTCGACGGCGAGCAGGTCGGCCACCTCGGCGATGGCGGCCATTGCCCCGTTGTGGAAGCGGGCGGCGATGCGCTCGCGGGTGACGCCGCGCTTCAGATCATTCAGCAGCGCGACAATGGCCGACTGCCAGTCGATGATCAGCGGCTCGGCGGCGCAGCTTACCCCGCCGGCGGGCGCGGGAAGGCTTTCCATCGGCTTGGGGATGATGTCGAACGGGTATGACCCTTGCTCGCTGGGGTCAGCCACGTGCTCCAGCTCGATCGCCGCCTGGCCTTCGAACGTCACCCGCTGGCGCAGGCCGAGCAGGGCGGCTACTCCGTCGAAGAGCCGACCGGCGCTGCTGGTGAGCGGGCTATTGATTCCGTGAGAGATCATACGCTCCAGGATGCCGCGCTGGGTCTGGGCGAAGTGGGACACCGGGGCCAGTTCATCCCAGTCAAAGATGGCCTTGCCGAAGATCTCCATGAGCAGGGCGACGGCGACGCGGGCTGGCTCGCGCACCGCTGCGTCGCCGCCGGGCAGGCGGAAGGGCCGCAGGTATGCCGTGCGCACGCTGGCGGCGGCGTCGCCGAGCAGGAACTCGCCGCCCCAGATCGTGCCGTCCACCCCGTAGCCGGTGCCGTCCCAGATCACGCCGAGGGCCGGGCCGGTGACGGCGTGCTCGGCCAGGCAGGCGGCGAAATGGGCGTGGTGGTGCTGCACGGCCACCCGTGTTGCGCCGGGGGCCACAGGCGACTCGCGGGCGAATCGGGTGCTGACATAGTCCGGGTGCAGGTCGTGCGCTACGAGCGCTGGCGTGGCCTCGTAGAGCCGCAGGAAGTCAGCGATCACCCGCTCGAATGCGCCGACCGCCTCCATTGTACTCAGGTCGCCGATATGCTGGGAGATGAATGCCTGTCTGCCGACGCTGAGGGCGATTGTATTCTTGAGCTGGGGGCCGACGGCGAGGATGCAGGGTGCCTCGGCGGGCAGGGCCACGGGCAGGGGCGCGTAGCCACGGGCGCGGCGCAGCAGGCGCGGGGCACCGGCCATGAATGTCGCCACGCTGTCGTCGATATGGCGCTCGACCGGACGGTTGTGGGCTAGGAAGGCGTCGGCGATCTGGATGAGCCGCTGGCGAGCCTCGTCCTCGCTTATGCAGATCGGCTCGTCGCTCAGGTTGCCGCTGGTGGCGACAAGCGGGAAGTCTACGGCGCGCAGCAGCAGGTGGTGCAGCGACGAGCAGGGCAGCATCACGCCGAGGAAAGGATTCCCTGGGGCCACCTCGGGCGCGATGGAGAATGCCCCATCGGCGCGGCGGGGCAGTAGCACAATCGGTGCCTCAGCCGAGCTGAGCAGGGCTGCGGCTGCTTCGTCAACCTGGACGATCTCGGCGGCCTGGGCCAGGTCGCGGGCGATCAGGGCGAGCGGCTTGTCGGGGCGGGCCTTGCGTGCGCGCAGGCGGCCCACAGTCTCGGCATTGCGCGGGTCGGCCATCAGTTGGTAGCCGCCGATGCCCTTAATAGCGACGATCTCGCCTCGGCGCAGGGCGGACGCTGCGGCAGCCAGCGGATCGGAGTCGGGAGTCGGGAGTCGGGAGTCAGGCGCACCGACTCCCGACTCCCGACTCCTGACTCCCAACCGCCAGAACTCCAGCCTCGGCCCGCATACGGGGCAGGCGTTTGGCTGGGCGTGAAAACGGCGATCAACAGGGTCGCCGTACTCCGCCCCACAGTCGGGGCAGAGCGCAAAACCGCGCATGGTCGTATGTGGTCGGTCGTAGGGCAGCGCGGTAATGATCGAGAAACGCGGGCCGCAGTTGGTGCAGTTGGTGAAGGCATAGCCGAAGCGGCGGTTGGCCGGGTCGAGCGTCTCGGCGAGGCAGTCGGGACAGGTAGCGGTGTCTGGCAGGATGAGCGTGGTGCGGGTGCCGCCGCCGTCGCTGAGGCGAATGTAGAAGCCCCGGTGTCCGTGGGGGGCGCTCCATGCCACCGCTACATCGACGATGATCGCCCGTGGCGGGGTCTCTCCGCGCAATCGGCGCAGAAACAGCTCCAGGCTATCTGGTGCCCCATCGAGTTCGATTGTCACCCCGCCGGTGCCATTCAGCACCCAGCCGTCTAGCCCGATCTCCTGAGCGAGACGGTAGACGAAGGGGCGGAATCCAACACCCTGGACGGCACCGCGCACAAGGATGCGTAGCCCGGCGGGAGGCGATTCTGTCGTCGTGTCGCTCACTCCATACGCTCGCTCGCGGTATTTCTTTGTGTGCCTGGGCACATCTATGGTACACGAGATAGGTGGGACAAAAGGTTATAGAGAAGTTATTGTGCGTTATCGTCGCGCAACGTCTCCGAATCCATATCAAGCTGTGCGAGGAAGACCTCGACCACGGCGGGGTCGAAGTGAATACCGGCATGCTCGGCGATGTAGGTGCGGGCTCTGCTCGGGGGCCATGCGCTTCGGTAGGGGCGATCATTCGTCAGGGCGTCCCACACGTCTACCACAGCAAAGATCCGCGCCGCGAGCGGGATCTTCGTGCCGCTGATTCCGGCGGGGTAGCCCTTGCCGTCCCAGCGCTCGTGATGCGAGATGGGGATGGCGAGGGCTGGTTCAAGGAAGGTGATCTGGTGGAGCAGGTCGTAGGCATAGACTGGGTGCATACGCATCTGCTCCCACTCGGCGTCGGTAAGCGGCCCCGGCTTGAGCAGGATCGAGTCAGGCACCCCCATCTTACCAATGTCGTGGAGCAGCGCGCCACGGCGAATGTGCTCGATCTCCTCATCGGCGATGCCTAGCGCCCGAGAGAGGCGCACGGTCAGGTCGGTGACGCGCTGGCTGTGCCCGTGGGTCTCCTTGTCGCGCAGCTCAAGCGCCTGCGACCACCCGATGATGGTGGCGTCATATGCCTCGGCGAGCGCCCGGTTGGCCTCCTGGAGCGCACGCTCGTGTTGTCGGCGCTCACTGATATCTTGCTTGATCGCGATAAAGCGGATGATCTCGCCCGACGAACTGCGCACTGGGGTGATTGTCTGCTCCTCATCGTAGAGCGTCCCATCCTTGCGACGGTTCACCATCGTGCCATGCCAGACCTGCCCGGCCAGGATGGTACCCCAGAGCTGCGCGTAGAACTGCTCATCGTGTAGGCCCGAGCGCAGGAGGCGCGTGCTGGCGCTGCGGGCCTCGTCTCGCGCGTAGCCGGTAAGCGTAGTGAACGCCGGGTTCACCCATTCGATAATGCCGTTACGGTCTGAGATCACAATGGCATTTGCGACCGCCTCCAGGGCTGAACTCCTGAGCTGAAGCTTGCTCTCGGTGCGCCAGAGCAGCCAAAAGAGGATCGCCGCCGTCACGGCCACAAAGAGCAGCCCTTTGGTGATGCTGACCAGGCTAAAGGTTGCGGCCGTATCCCCCGCTTCCTGGACGAGGAGCATGTCGCTCACCACGACCCACGTAGCGGCGACGAGCGAGTAGATGATGGTTATCCTGACGGCAAAGCGCTCTCGTCCGCGATCTAAGTCCATGCGCTGCCCCTGCTGTTTGTTGTGGAATGGCTGCCGACCTATTGTAGCAAGATCCTCACAGATATGTGTAGCGAGATGTTTCTGTTACTTGACAAACCCTGAGCGATTTGACTATAGTGGAAGCGCGTGAGCACATACTAACCGTAAAACAAAGCCCAGCATTGCCGCCGAGCATACCCACCAACGATAATGACTGAGGAGGCACCGATGGCTCGATGGTCTTCGCGTCTGATGCCACGTCTTGCCGGAGCACTGCTCGCCCTCGCCCTACTTCTGGCTGCTCTTCCCGTCACCTTCGCCCAGAGCGACTCGCGCTACTTCCCCGAGACGGGGCACACCCTCCGTGGGCTCTTTCGCGCCTTCTGGGAGGCCAACGGCGATGCTGGCATCTTCGGGTTCCCGATCACAGATGAGTATGTTGGTCCCAACGGACAGACGATCCAGTGGTTCGAACGCTCGCGCTTCGAGCTAGTGACGATCAATGGGCAGCTCCAGGTTGCTCTTGGCAATCTTGGCTCCGAGTCAATCGGCGATCGCATTTTCCCCAAAGTGCCGCCGGTTGAGAATAGCGCCGACCGGCGCTACATCCCCGAGACCCAGCATAGTATCCAGTATGGCTTTAAGGAGATCTGGGAGACTCGCGGCGACATGCGGATCTTCGGCTACCCGCTCAGCGAGGAGATCGATGAGGTGCTGGACGATGGCGAGTGGCATACGGTGCAGTACTTCGAGAAGGCGCGCTTCGAGTATTGGCCGAGCTTCCCGCCTGGCCAGCGTGTGCTGCTCAGCCTGCTCGGTCGTCGGCTTGTCCCCCAAGACCGCACCGCCCCCGGCTCTGCCGCGCCGACCCCAGAGCCGTCACTGCCACCCAGCGTAAATGCCACCGTCTCTCCCGAGAGCGGCCCACCCGGCACGAGCTTCGCCTTTGTCGCCAGCGGCTTTGACTCGGGCGAGAAGGTGGGCATCTGGCTCACCGCGCCGGATCAGTCCACCTTCGGGGCCGACTTCCAGGCCACCGCCGATAGCTCGGGCGCGATCACCGATGCCAATATTGCCATCACTACCGACGCGAGCTTCCCTGTGGGGATCTGGTCTTTCAACGCCCAGGGCGTGCGTAGCGGCAAGCAGGCCATCGGCTACTTCCGCATTAGCAGCGCCGCTAGCCCGGGCGACCCTGGGCAGCTCGGCGTGCCCGTTCACGACCAGCTGCCGCGCCAAGGGCTCTCCTTCATTCTGCCGGTGGCGGCACCGTCTGGCGCGACCTTTGTGATCGTGGGCGGCGGCTTCACCGAGGGCGAGAGTGTGGGCGCGTGGATCACTGGGCCTGATGGTTCCAGCACGTCGATTGATGAGACGCAGGTGGTGGTGTCTGGCACGGCGGCGCAGGCTATCTTCGAGACGGCAGGGCTGCCCGATGGTGTCTACAACGCGGTGATCCAGGGGAAGAGCAGCAATGTGATCGCGGCGGCGGCCTTCAAGCTCACCCGCGACTACGTGGCCGGGCCGGGCACCCCGCGCCCGAGCAGTGTGAATGGCGGATCGACACCGCCCGAGGGTGGGACAGGCACCACCTTCCAGGTGCGCGGTCAGGGCTTCCAGCCCAACGAGGATCTAGAGGTCTGGATGACTGATCCGACTGGCACCTACACGCTGTTGCCCGACCAGATGCTGGCCGACGCCAGCGGGCGGATCGGCTACGACCCGCCCATCGACCTGACCGCGCCCTCCGGCGCGATCCCGGGCGTCTACGGGATACATTTCCGCAGCCCGGCCAGTGGCATGCGCGTCGATGTGTACTTCACCTTGATTGGTGACGCGAAGGCTGTGCCTGGCTCACCCACCTGGGTTGCGGCAGCGCTCGGCCTCGTTGCCCCAGGCATATCACGCTGAGCGCTATCGCCGATCACTTTGCCCAAGATGCGCAGCTACCCTCTTGTAAAGCTGCGCGCCGCGTGATAGGCTAGATGCAGACATCGCAGCATTATCGAAGCGGGCCGCCGCGATGAATCCGGCTGATGTGGGGGCGTGAGTGCGATCACAGCCCCCTTTCCAACCGGAGCGGCCTGCGCGGAGTAGAAAGGCCCTTTGTGTTACCGCCCTTGAGCATCCGTCGCGCCAGCACCTCCCCCGCTGACTACGCGGCCTTCGCCGACCTCGCCGACCTCGCCGGTGATGAGCAAATCGACCCCTCGCAACCTATGTCCCTCGACGATCTGTGGGCCTTCGACCGCGCCTGTGAGCGGAGCGGTGCCCACTCCTGGCGCTATCTCGCCTCTGGCCCGTCTGGTCAGACGCTCGGCATTGGGCACTTCTTCCCCGTCAATTGGCTGAGTGAACCAGGCACCTACTGGGTTGTCATTCGCGTGCGCCATGATCGACAGCGCCAGGGCATTGGCTCGGCCCTGCTCGCTCAGATGGAGGCCGACCTCGCCACTCTGGGCGGGCGCCGGCTGTGGCTCTTTGTCTCCGAGGGAGCGCCGGGTCTGTCCGATGCCTTCCAGCGGCGTGGCTTCCGCGAGCAGATGCGGAGCAATCCCTATCTCCTCAATGTTGCCGCCGCCTCATCCCACGATCTCGCCGAGCGGCTTGATCGACTGCGCTCCTCACACGGTCTGCGCGTCAGCACGCTGGCCGAGTGTCGTGCGGAGGACCCCGACTGGCTGGGGCGAGTCTACGAGCTACACGCAGCGATCACGCGCGAGGTGCCCATCCCCGAGAAGATCTTTACCACCCGCGAGGAGTTCACCGCATTTGCGGTCGACTCACCGCTGGCCCTCTTCGATGCGTTTTTTGTTGTGCGCGATGGTGATCGCTATGTTGGCCTGAGCTTTATGCAGCGCACTGCCGACGATCCTGGGCTGCTGCACCAGGAGTTGACGGGCACACTGCCAGAGTATCGGGGCATGGGCCTGGCCAAGATCATGAAGCTGCTGACTATCGCCTACGCGCAGCGTAAGGGCTTCCGCCAGATTGTGACCTGGGTCGAGGATACGAACACCAGCATGGTCGCCATCAACAGCGGCTACGGCTTTGTGCGCGAGCCGGGGCTCATCCTGCTAGAGCGCCCCATCGCCGGTTCAGTGGCTCAGCGGCTCAGTGGCTCAGTGGCTCAGTGTTCTAGCCTGGATAGATCTGCCCATCCTCAACCCGCAGCCGTGTAATCTGCCCGAGGAACTCAGCCCCAAAGTCGCTCAGATCGGTGGCACTCAGCAGCGTCTGCTGGGCGGGCCGACGGATCGCCTCCAGCAGATGTGTGCGACGGCGCGCGTCCAGCTCGCTTAGCATATCGTCAAGCAGCAGCACCGGTGCCTCGCCGCTGCGCTGGCGCATCAGGTCGGCCTCGCCCAGCTTCAGGGCCAGTGTAACGCTGCGCTGCTGCCCACGTGAGCCGTAGCGCCCCAGGTCGATCCCGGCGACCGTGAACCCCAGGTCGTCGCGGTGGGGGCCGAGCAAGGTTTGCCCACGGGCCAGTTCATCGCGGCGGGTGGTCTTGAGTTGCTCGGCGATCCGCTGCGCGAGCCCGCCGGCGTCGCGCAGTTGCTCCAGGGGCATGCTGGGCCGGTACTCGATCATCAGGGGCGCATCCTCGCCGCTGATCGTGCAGAAGAGCGGGCCGACGATCGCGTTCAGCTCGGCCACGGCGCGCAGCCGCTCGGCCAGCAGGTAGCCGCCCGAGGCCGAGAGCTCCTGATCCCAGTAGGCCAGCTCATCGTCCACGCCGCGCGGCGGGCGGCGGCGCTCGCGCCATGCCCGCAGCAGGCTGTTGCGCTGCTGCACGATCTTCTGGTACTGGGCCAGGGTGCGCACATAGTGCGGGTCGAGCTGCGAGAGGGTGATGTCGAGGTAGCGGCGGCGCTCGGCGGGCGGGCCGTCCACCAGGGTCAGGTCGGCGGGGGTGAAGAGCACCACGCGCAGCTGGCCCACCAGGTCGATCGCCCGGGCCGGGCGCTTATTGATCCGCACCAGCTTCTGCGAGGTGTTGGTGAGCTGGCCATCCTCGTCGGCGCGGCGCTGCACGATCACCTCCAGGCGCACCTTGCCGGCGCTGCGCAGCACCTCGGCGGCCACGCGGGCGAAGGGCGTCACCCCAGCCTCGCCCACCGCGTCCCATCGCACCAGCTCGCGGTCGGCGCTGATTCGCGGCGACCGGGTCGTGGCCAGGTAGAACAGCCCCTCCAGCACGCTCGTCTTCCCGGCGGCGTTCGGCCCGTAGAGCAGGCTGATCCCCGGCGTAACCTGGAGATCGAGCTTCTGGTAGTTGCGGAAGTCGCGCAGGCTCAGCTGGGAGACGTGCATAAAAGATACTATTGTTGGAATGAAGCGTGCCAGCGAAGCTGGCACGCTTCATTCCAACAATATGAGTGGTAAGGCGGCAGCCCTATCTGGCTGCGCCGACCTGTAGTGCGCGCAGTGCCTTGAGGTCGGCGCAGCCGCTACAGAACATCGCCACGCGCAGCTCGCGGAGGAAGCCCTCAAGCCCATCGACCACCGCCTCGGCCCCGCGCTCGTTGATCGAGTCGATCAGGGCGGGCTTGGCGGTGCCGGCCATATCCGCGCCCAGGGCGACTGCCTTCGCCACATCAACTCCGCTGCGGATCCCGCCCGAGCCGATGATGGTGGCGTCCGGGAGGGCTGCGCGCACCTGGCGGATGCAGTCGGCCGTCGAGATGCCCCAGTCGGCGAAGGCCCCGGCCACCCGCCGGCCCTGCTCGCTAGGCTGGCGGAAGCGCTCCACCTCGCTCCAGCTGGTGCCGCCGGCCCCGGCCACATCGATCGCCCGCACTCCGCAGGCGTAGAGCCGCCGTGCGTCGGCCGCGCCGATGCCGTTGCCCACCTCTTTGACGATCACCGGCACCTCAAGCGCCTGGCAGACCTGCTCGATCTTGAGCAGCAGCCCCGTGAAATTCGTGTCTCCCTCGGGCTGCACGGCCTCCTGGAGCGGGTTGAGGTGGAGGATCAGCGCGTCGGCCTCGATCATGTCCACCGCGCGCCGACACTGGTCTACGCCGTAGCCATAGTTTAGCTGCACTGCGCCGAGGTTTGCCATCAGCGGGATGTGTGGGGCCACCCGGCGCACCTGGTAGGTGTGAGCCAGCCGTGGGTCGGCCACGGCGGCCCGCTGCGAGCCGACGCCCATGGCCAGCCCCAGATGCTCGGCTGCCTCGGCCAGGGCGAGGTTGATCCGCTCGGCCGCGCCAGTCCCGCCCGTCATCGAGCTGATCAGCAGCGGCGCGCGCACCGGCTTGCCCAGGAAGGTTGTCCGGGTATCAACCTCGGCTAGATCCAGCTCGGGGATGGCAGTGTGCGGCAGGCGGTAGGCTGCGAAGCCAGTGGATACGCCCTTGGCCGCCACATCCTCGTTCAGCACGATCCGGATATGATCGACCTTGCGCCCCTCCGTCGGCCCCTCGTCCGGCATGGCGCACTCCTTATCAATATGTCGATTGCGGGTAACGGGCCGATCATACCAGCAAAGCGGGGGGGCGTCAAACCTGAGCACTGAGGCACTGAGCTAACTCACTGCAACTCTTGGCGGCTAATGTGCGTCCATCGAGTATCGGCTGTACTGAAGGAGGCGACACAGATGGTACTAGAGATCCTGCGGGTGGATGGCCTGCGCGGCGAGTATGACCGGAGGGCGATCCATGATCTGCTGCGGACGCTGCCAGGGCTAGGCCGGGTGGTCGTCAACCTCGCCGATCACACTGTGCGCATTGAGCGCAATGATGAGGCGAGCCTGGCGACGATCATCCAGGTCATGCGTGATGCCGGCTACGGCGTAGCGGTGCTAGCCTGAGCGAGCCCCAGACGCTGATGCGCCTGGGGCTCGCTCAGTTCTTCAGTGCCTCAGTGCCTCAGTGCTCTACAAATACTCACGCTGATTCACCCGGCGTCGCCACTCTTCCTTGATCTCCACTGGCGAGCCCTGAGAGACCAGGAAGTCCAGCAGTAGGCGGGAAAAGGTGTTCGACTGCTCCAGGAAGGGGAAGTGGTTCGCCTTTGGCAGTGTGATCATCTGAGTCGGTCGGTCGCTCGGGTCGTTCAGGAACTGCGCATGATCATCGGTGATGATCGTATCCTTGCCGCCGTAGACCGCCAGAAGCGGCACCGTGAGGGTAGCCAGGGTCGGGCGCAAATCCGTATCGAGCAGTGACTCCTGCACGCTGGAGAGCACCGTCTCGCTCAGACCCTCGGTATCCTCGTAGAGCTCCTTCTGGACATCGGGGTCAGCGATCGGGATGGAGCGGATGAGCTTGGCCCAGACATTCGTCGACTGGTTGAGGCCGAGCAGCTTGGAGAAGGTGCCGGGCCTGATGTGGCTGCTGAGCACCTGCCCGTAGAGCGGTGTGCAGACGGTCATCACCTTCGTAAACCGCTCCGGCTTCTCGCGGGCCGCACGGATGGCCACCATACCGCCCATGCCGTGGCCCACCAGGTTTGCCTGCGGGATGCCCATCTGCTCCATGAAGCGATTGAGCATATCCACATAGCTAGAGATGGTGAACTGCGTGCCGCGGCGGTCGCTCTCGCCATAGCCCCAGAAGTCAAGGGCGTAGGCGCGATAGCGCTCGGAGGCTAGGTCCATCGTGGGCACCCAATAGCGCCACGATCCGAGCCAGCTATGGAGAAAGATGATCGGCTGGCCGCGTCCGAAGACCTCGTAGTGAACCAGCCGGTTGTCAAGATGGATTGCGCTCACGCGTCGTCCTCTTCAGCGTTCGTTTCGATTTGCTGGAGTGGGATAATGAAGCTGAAGGTGCTTCCCTTCCCGATCTCACTGGTTACCCACATCTCGCCGCCGTGCTGCTCAATCAGCGCCTTGGCAATTGAGAGTCCCAGACCAGTGCCGCCAGCCACATCACGTAGTGGATTGTCGGCGCGGTAGAAGGGCCGAAACAGCTTCTTCCGCTGGTCGGGCGACATACCGACGCCAGTGTCCTCGACGTCGACCTGCATCATATTGGCACGGTTGAGGAATGCGCGAACCTGGATCCGCCCCCCCTCAAAGGTATATTTTACCGCGTTTGAGAACAAGTTGAACACCACCTGCGTAATCCGCTTCTGGTCGGCCATAACCGTCGGCAGGCTGCTCGGCATATCCAGCGTCACCGACATCCCCTTGCGCTCGTATTCTAGCCGTAGCGACTGCACGACCTCGCCGATCACATCGTTGATCGCAGTCTGCGCAAAGTTCAGTTTCTTCGATGCGTCGGGCCGCGAGAACTCTAAGATATCCTCGATCAGCGCCTTGAGGCGGTTGGTGTTGTTCTTAATAATGCCCAGGTAGCTCACCTGATCCTCGCTGAGCGACTGGGTGCCGCTGAGCAGGAGTACGTCCACATAGCCCTTGATCGCGGTGAGCGGCGTGCGTAGTTCGTGGCTCACATCAGAGATGAACTGTCGCTTGGCCTCATCGGCCTCAATCTCGCGGGTGATATCGCGGAGCACAATCACATCGCCATAGCTCTGGTCGCCTGGCCCAAACACCGGAGCGATATTGAGCGCGATCACCTGGCCCGGTTCGGTCAAATCCAGCGAGGTAGTGTAGATTGCCTGGCTCTGGCTCACCTGCTTGAGCCCGTTCATCAGCCCAGTATAGATCGTCTGCGCCCGCTTGTGTTGGGTCTCGCTCTCGCCATAGGTCGCCAGCCAGTCGATCTGCTGGCCGATCAGTGCCTCGGCGGGAATCTCTAGCACCTGCTCGGCTGCCGGGTTAAAGAGCGTCACCTTGCCCTGGGTGTCTAGCACAATCACGCCCTCCGTCACCGAGCGGAACACGGCGGCGCTCTTCGAGCTCTCCTCGCGCTGCTCCTCAAGCAACACTGAGTTGCGGGTGGCTAGTTCGGTGATAAAACTGTAGAGCTGGGCGTTGCTCACCGCCGAGGCCACCACGCTGGCGATCGTGCCCAGCAGGTTCATCTGCGAGTCGGTGAAGTAGTTCACCTCGGGGCTGGAGAGTATCAGTACGCCCAAGGCAGCGTCGCTCGTCTTCAGGGGTACGGCGGCGGCCGAGCGAACATCGTCGGCGCGACCAGACTCACGCACCCAGCGGGCATCGAGCATGACGTCGGCGATATTCACTGGCTCTTGGTAGTGCATCACCCAGCCGGCCAGCCCCTCGCTGCCGCCGAACGAGAGCGGGATATTCGTCCCGCGCACATCGCCGCGGTTGAAGAGCACCGCTCGGCATGTGAGCGTATGGCTCTCGGTGTCGCGCAGCATGATCGAGCCACGGGCGACGCCCAGGTTCTCGGAGATTAGCTCCAGTGCGCGCTGGATGACACTGTCCAGGTGGAGCTGCGTGGTTAGCTCTAGGGTGATCTCATGCACCGCCTCTAGGCGATCCTTCTCCTCCGAGAGTTGCCGCGTGGCCTGCTCAAGCTCGGCAGTGCGCTCAGTGACACGCCGCTCCAGGTCGGCGGCCAGGTTGGAGATCTGGTCGAACAGGCGGGCGTTCTGGATGGCCTGGCTGGCCTGGCTGGCCAGGGCGAAGGTTACCTCGACGGCCTCATCATCATAGGTGTAGGGGCTGTTCGACCCGATGGCGAGCAAGCCCACAAGCTCGTTGTCCACCAGGAGCGGCGCACCAATCCATGCGCGGGCATTCCACCCGAGCTGCTGCATCGTGACGAAGCGGTCGTCGGCTTGGGTGTCGGCCACCATCAGCGGCTTGCGATCCTCGGCGATTGCCTGGAAGAGCGCGATCTCCTCGACCTCGAAGTCGGCGTTGAGCAGACGGGTGTCGGCGATCCCGCGGGCCTCTGTGATCTGGAGGTGGCCGTAGCCCTCATCGCGCAGCAGCACGGCCGCGCTGTCGTAGCGAACCACGCGGGCCAGCTGGTCGAAGATCAGGGTCTGGATCTCGCGAAGCGCCAGGGTGCTGGTGAACGACTGGGCCACATCGCGCAGGGTGTCTGCTAGGCGACGGCGCTGCTGCTCCATCTGGTAGAGCTGGGCGCTCTTGAGCGCCTGGCTGGCCTGGTTTGCAAGAATAGAGATCAGCGAGATCTGATGGTTTGTCCACTCCTGCTGGGCGCGCGACCCAACCCAGAGCACACCCATGCGCTCATCGTGTGAGCCGATGAGCACGCCAAGCGCGCTGCGGATGCCATAGTCAAGCACCTGCTGGCTCAGCAGCGTGTCGTCGATAACAGTGAGATCGCTGATGGCAAGCGGCTGCTCGCGCTGGATCAGCTGCCCGGTCAGCCCATTCAGGTGAAATCCAAGGTCAACGTCCTCGATCATCTCGCCGCGATCCATCAGCACCTGCCTTCCGATCTGGCCATGGCTGTTGATCGATAGCACCGCACACATCTCCACGCCAATTAGTCGCAGGGCTGATTCGGCCACGAGCAACTGCGTCTCATGGGGGTCGAGGGTGCCCGAGAGGTTTTGCGTCACCTCGAAGAGGGTCGTCATCTCTTGGGCGTTCTGGCGGGTCTCGCTGAAGAGGATAGCATTATTGATTGCCACGGCGGCCTGGTTGGCCACGGTCGTCAGGAATCGTAGGTCGTTCTCATCGAAGGCCCGCGGCTCGTAGCTTTGGATGTTGATCACCCCGATTACCGTGCTGCCGAAGATGATCGGTGTCACCAGATACGACTCCTCAACGCGATCCGTGGAGCCGATGCGCGCATCGTCCACCACGAGGCTCATCTCCTGCACATCCTTCAGGCTATGCAGGAGTAGTGGCTTGCGGTTGCGGATGGCCCAGGCGTTTGTACCGTTGCGCAGGGGAGCCGGGTCGATGTACTCGCGCTCGCCGCGATCATAGGTCACTGGGTAGCTGAGGATGTCGGTGCTTTCATCGTAAATACCGATGATCGAGGTGCTGACATCAAGGATCTCGCCGATGCCGCGGTGCAGTCGCTCCAGCAGATCCTGCTGCTCCAGAGTCGAGTTCACTGCCGCACTGATCGCGTTGATCGTCGAGAGCTCGTTAATGCGCCGCTCGCGCTCCTGGAACAGCCGCGCGTTCTCCAGTGCGGTCGCCGCCTGGTCGGCCAGTCCCACGAGCAGCAGCATCTCGTCGTCGCTGAAGCTCCGCAGATAGTTGCTCATCACGCTGAGCACGCCGACAACGCGCTCGCGGTAGATGACGGGCACGCCCATAAAGGAGATCAGGTTATTGTCACGCTCGTAGCGTGGGTAGAGCGAACCGCCCTCCTCGCTCACATCGTCGATGATTAGGGGCATGCCGGTCTCGGCGACTCGACCAGTGTGGCCCTGGCCCACCGGCACGCGCATCGTGTGCCGGTGCTCGGTCGGAATACCGTCCATGGCGGCCGGTACGAGCATGCTGCCGTCGATTGTCCACAGGGCCACGGTGGTGACGCTGAGCTGGCGGCTCACCAGTTCCATCAGCTTGATCAGCACCTCCTCGGGCTGGAGCAGCGAGGAGAGGATTCGCGCCGCGTCGAGCAGGGTGCTGAGCTCGCCCACCTTTCCGCTCAGGGCGTTTGCGCTCGTCTTGGCCGCCGCAAATGCCTGGGTGCGGGCGATAGCGGCGGTGATCTGGTTGGCGATCGTCTGGCAGAGGTCGATTGCCTCGGGCCGGAAGTTGCCGAGGTGCCCCACAAAGTCCAGCCCCACGACACCGATCACCTCACTGTTCATCACCAGTGGGATCATCGCTATCGAGCGGATGTCCATCTCGTGGAAGGTCTCGTGGGACGGTGCCAGCATGGGGTCATTCTGGGCGTCCTCCGATACGAGGGGCATCTTATGGGCGTCGAGCCACTCCACCGAGGGGTTATTCGTCAGTGGGATGCTGATGGTATCAATGGAGCTGCTTAGCACGTGCTCGGCAACGGTGGTGCCTTGCCCTGCCTTGCGGTCGTAGAGTACCAGGCGGGCCTGGTGAACCCCGGTGGCCTCGGCCATCGCGTCGACGATGCTCTGGTAGATCTGCTGCACATCGGTCTCGGTGGCGGCCAGGGCCGAGACGCGATTCAGCAGGTCGAGCTGCTTAACCTGCTCACGGGCCTGGGCCAGTAGGCGGGCGTTCTGTACGCCCAGGGCCAGCTGGTTGGCTACCGTCGTCAGGAACGACAGCTCACGATCCCCGTAGATATTCGGCACATAGCTCATCACCGCCATCACGCCCACCACGCGCCCATCGCCGACCAGCAGCGGCACACCCATCCAGGCGGCCGAGCTGCGCTCGCTGCCGAACTTCACAGGCTTGAACCCGCGTGCTGCATGCTCTTTGGCCAGATTCTGAAACTGGAGCGGCTGGCGCGTGCGGATGATATGGGCGGTCAGGCTACCCTCGCGAGGGGTGCGCACCACGCTGTTGATGAGGTCGCCGTCATCATCCACCTCATACGACAGCATGATCTCGTTATCTTCATCCTGGTAGACAAAGATATAGAATGAGTCCATCTCCAAAGAGACAGAGAGCTGAGCGTAGGATCGGCGCAGCATCAGGGGGAGATCGAGGGTCGAGCTGGTGATCTGGCCGATCTGGTTGATCACATCGAGCTCGGCGATCCGCCGCTCGCGCTCGGCGAACAGGCGGGCATTCTCCAGGGCGATCGCCAGCTGGCTGGCCAGCGCGCTGAGGAACTGCTGGTCGCGCTCAGAGAACGCATGTGGCGCGAAGTCCTGCACGCTGAGCACACCGATCACCCGTCCCTGGCTGATCAGCGGCATGCCCAGCCATGAGCGCACCTCGTTTGCGTTCTCGGCGAGCGAGACGGCCCGGTCTCCCATGATGGGCTCGGCCTGCATATCATTTATCAGCAGCGGCTTGCCGGTGTCGATAATGATCCCGCTCAGGCCGGACTTCGCTATGGTCGACTTATGGTTCCTCGCCATAATCTCGCCCTGGCGCAGGAACTGCTCAAAGCGGAGTTGCTGGCGCTCGGGCTCATAGCGCGCGACATAGTAGAAGCTCGGCGTGCCCAGGTAGGTCACGATCTCCTGGTAGACTCGATCCAGGAGGGTGTCGAGGTCGGTGGTGCTAGTGGCGGCGCTGCCGACCTGAAAGAGGGCGGTCATCTGCTCGGCGCGGGCGTGGGCATCCCGGAGCAGGTAATAGTTCTCGATCGCGATTGCCGACTGGTCGGCGAAGATCTCTAGCGGCTCGATGGTGCGCGCCGTGGGGCGCTGGCGATCCTGTGGGTCGCTGGCGAACATCAGGCCGAGCATGTTACCCTCGGCCGAGTACAGCGGCACGCAGAGCCGGTCATCGCGCTGCCACTCCTCGGGGAGCCGCTCGTCATCGATGGTCGTGTAGTTAAAGACGGTCGTCGTGAAGCTGGCCTCTAGGGCAGTGGCCTCTTCGGCGGGCACAAAGTAGCTACGCCCGATGCGGAATCGCGGGTCGAGGTAGCGTGTTGCCAGTGATTCGGGCAATGGATGCTCGCCTAGATGATCCAGCTCGTTGAGCGGGATGCCGGCGGCGGCCACCGGGCGCAGCACATGGAAGTTGTCGGGGTCGGCCAGGCAGAAGAGGATGGTGCGGAAGTTGGCCGACTCGATCACGCTGTAGCCGACCTGCTCCAGCAGATTCTCTAGCGAGCGGTCGGTGCGCAGGGCCTGGCCGATCTCCAGCACATCGTTGAGCATCGAGGCGCGGCGCTGGAACATGCGCGAGAGATGCTCCAGCTCGGCGTAGCGCTGGGCGTTGCCAATGCCGACGGCGGCCTGGTGGGTGAGCGCGCGCAGAAAGTCGACCGCGTCGTGGTCGAAGCCGCGCGGCTTCGGCGAGAGCAGCAGGAGCACGCCGGCCACGCCAGCCTGGTAGAAGATCGGGGCGGCGAGGGCCGAGTTGGCATTCGGCTCATACACAGCGGTGCGCTCGCCGACGCCGATCAGATCGCTCAGCTCTGGCTCCCGGCGCAGTATCGCCGCGTAGGCGGTGGCGGCGGCGCTATCGAGGATCGATCCGATCAGCGCGTCCTGGGTTGGCTCATCATAGCCCACCACCTCAACCACCAGGCAGGGAACGGCATTATCGAGCGAGATCGTGCTGAGCGTACGGCGGTAGATCTCTGGAGCCTGCTTCCCGCCTAGGGATCGCAGTGCAAGCTGCGCATCGCCGCCATCCTCATCAACCGCCCGCAGCGCAATTATGCCATGGGTCGCACCGGTAGCCTTCAGCGCCTGCTCGAGCGCGTAGGCCAGGATCTCCTTCTGGTTGAGCGTGATCGCCAGTTGGCTCGACACGCGCTGGAGCGCCCGCAGCTGCTCCAGGCGCATGCGCATGCTGATGTCGGCCTGCTCATAGCGAGTCGCGTTGATGATCGCCTGAGCCGATTGGCCGGCGATGATGCTCATAAGGCGCTCGTTCTCGGCGGAGAAGGCGTCCGGATCTGCCGCAAAAAGCTCAAGGATGCCCACCAGCGTATCGCCGGTGCGCATCGGCAGGCCCAGGTAGGAGTGGGTAGTCTTCCCATCCTCCAGCGTGCTACGGGCAATCTGGCGGCTCGCGCTGCCCTGGCCTGCGGTTCGTTCGCCGAGGTTTGCGAGCCTACGCGGGCGCTGGTGGCGGACGAGCCACGCGCTCAGGCTGTCGGTGGTGGTGCCTGTGACCTCGCCGAGGCCGCAGCTCGTGGCGATCCGCAGCTCGCGGGCGTGGGCGTCCCAGAGGCTGATCCGCGCCCCACCGAAGTCGGCGAGCGATTGGACGCCGTCAAGGATTGCGTCGAGGGTTTCATCAAGGGAGAGTCCAGCGCTGAGTTGCTGGCTGATCCGCTGGAGTTGCTCAAGCTCGGCTGCGCGCCGCTGCTCGACCACATAGAGCCGCCGGTTCGCGATCGCGGTTGCCACCTGGGCGGCGAGCACTTGGGCCAGGTTCCGGTCGGTCTGGGAGATCGGTCGGCGCACGCGCTCGTAGCCGATGGTCAGCAGGCCGATTATCTGATCCTTGGATCGTAGCGGCAGCAGCAGGGCCGAGCGACAGCCCTCGGCAGAGAGTGCGGCGGCCAGCGTGTTCGTGCTTGCCTCCACGCTCACATCCTCAATCAGCAGCAGATCACTCCGCTCAAGCTGGGCCAGGAGCGACCGAGCATTAAATACCATATTGTTGCTGCTGTCTGCCTGGAAATGCCCCCCCTCAATGTATGAGGCGACCGTATGCAGTGCATTTGGGCGCTGCGGCTCGATCAGGCGCACCGCGCAGTACTCAGCGTCCAGCGCCAAGGCAATATTCTCGGTGGCCCGGTCGAGGGTGCTCTCGATCGGTGCCCCGGTGCTCATCTCCTTGCTATTCTCATAGAGGACGAACAGCTCGCGGGCGCGCTGCTGCTGCTGGCTGAACAGCCGGGCATTGCGCAGCAGCAGCGTAATCTGCTCGGCGAACACCTGGATGAGGCGCATCTGGCTATTGGACGGCTCCTGCGCTTCATCGGGTAGGACAATCACCAGCACGCCTGTTGGATGATTGTGGGCGATCAGCGGCAGCGCGATGGCTACCTGCTCAACGGTGTTGACATTATCTGCTGAACCGCGCCGCCGCGCTGCATCGATAAGAATCGTGCCTATCTGTGGCGTGCCTTCGCTCACCGCGCGTGCGGGGAGATCCTGACTGCCGCGTGCAATTATCTGTGGGTAGCCATTTGCACTGGCGCTGGCGGCGCTCAGGGTCAGTTGCTGGTCGTTCTCCTCGGCACTGTAGATGGCGGTCCCGCTGATACTGAGCATCGGTGCGGCCTCGGTAAGTACGGTGTCGAGCAGCGTGCGAACATCGCGCTCTCCGACCGACTCAAGGCTGGTGCTAATCAGGGCGCGCAGCTGGCTCGTGATTGCGGACTCGGCCGTGCGCCGCCGGGTGGCGAGCAACAAGGCCAATTGGGCCACGAGCGCACTGGAGACGTTTGTGTCGAGTGCACTTGCTCCATTGCTGTGCAGATACAGACGACCGATCTCTTCCTTATCCGCGCGTAGCGCCAGAATCGTCGGCGCATGCGTGCTGGCCCCGCCCCATGTGGCCGAACCGATCACGACACCATGCTCAACGATCTCAACCCGGCCCGCATGCACGGGAAGGTGGCGTGCGAGCAGATCTACCAATTCGCCGGCGCATATGCGTGGGTCGGCGCTGATGGTACCCTGCTGACCCCATGCGGCCAGTTGAGCCAGCAGTTCCCATCCATATGTCGGCGTCGAGGCGATCGTAGAGTCCATGGTGTCTGCGTTGCTCCTCACAGGTTTCGCTGGGGTTCTTCCAGAATAAACGCGGGCGCGGGTAGATTCTGCTGCCGTCTGGGACAACAAAGGGGAGCGCGGCCCATGATGGCGACCACAGCTCCCCTGTTTACGACGGTAGGTAGCAGGTTCACCTGAACGACTGCGTTCATCCGTGCTAACGTACACGCCCGTATGTAACCCAGCTCTTTCGTCCCTGCTCGCGGGCCTGTTGCACGGCGCGCTGTCTCGTCTCCTCAGCAGTCTCACTCAGCTCGCGGATGTCATAGAATGGCCCGTCCTGGCTGGTGAGTACGCCTATCGAGATAGACATCAGGGGCACCTGTCGCAGGCTTCCGTTGTCATCAGGAACCTCAATGAACCCTTGTTTGCGGTGCTTGTAGTTGTAGTGGAGTCCAATCTCCTCATCGAAGCGGCTGATCACGCGATCACAGATCGCCTTCAATCGCTCCGGGGCGGAGGTGGCGACGAAGTCGGGGCCAACCACCATCTGGCCGACGAAGTCCTCACTGCTGCCTAGGTCGTTGAGCACTTCGTTGAGCAGCAGGGATGTGAACTTGAGCACATCCTCGCCCACCACCGAGCCATAGGACTGCGTGAATGTCTCGAAGCCATTGATATGAACCAGGGCCATCCCCCAGCCCTGTGAGGTGAGCAGCAGGCGCAGCTGGTCATTAATCAGCTCGCCTGTCGGCAGGTTCGTCACGGGGTGGAGCTGGTTCTTGCGCCGGGCGTCCTCAAGCTGGTTCTTGACAATCGTGTGAACCTCTTCGATGTCGAAGGGCTTGACGATATAGTACTGGGCCTGCACCTCGCCGAGGCCGATCAGCCTATCACGGCGCTCGCCCCGGGCGGTCAGGAAGATGATCGGGATATGGCGGGTGCGCGGGCTTGCCCGTAGCGCCTTACCAATATCGTAGCCCTCCATATCGGGCAGGTTCACATCGAGCAGCGCCAGATTCGGCGGCGTCTTGCTACAGATATCGAGCGCCACCTGGCCGCGCATCGCCGTAAAAACCTCGTAGCCCTGAGAGGTAAAGTAGATCTTCAACAGACTGGAGATGTCAGGCTGGTCCTCTACGACCAGGATGCGCTCTTTAGTCACCGCCTATCCTCCTCGCGTTGCAGAGATGCCGACGGCTGATGGGTCACGGACATCTGACATGTCGGCCACATGGCGCTCGCCGTTGTCGGCGGGTGCGCTGCGCAGATGGTCTGTCACATCGGCCCGGTGGTGCTGGCTATGTCCGGCACTGATATTGGTGTGCGGCAGGCTTGCGGTCGGCGGTTCTTCCGACCTATGTTCGCTGGTGTCCGGGTCGATATACACATTGGGCCAGTGATAGACAATCCGCCGTGGCTCACCTGTTGCCATGTCAACATCATCCAGATTGTGGCCGGGTACCGTCTTACGGATCAGGTTCGCATCATTGTCAAAGATTATAACAGCATTTGACTCTATCATGCGGCCCGGGTAGATGACAAAGCCGCTGCCGAGCTTGCAGTTGTGGCCGACAGCCGAGCCGAGCACTGGCTCAATGCTCTCAATAAGCTGGCCCTTGTGGACGACCTTAATGGGCTCGCCCTGGAGGTTGAAGTCGGTGAAGACATTATTGGCACCGATAAAGGTATTGCGGCCGACGATGCACAGCTGGAGCGTGCTGTTCTGGGCCACCATGGTATTCTCCATCAGGGTGGTCATAAACAGCCCGGCGTTGAACGGCAGGAAGCAGCGGTCGCTGACGACGCTGAGCATGATTTGCGAGCCCTGCATCACATTGACATTGTTGCCGATAACGCTGTTGGCGATCACAACCCCCGGCCCGATATAGACATCATCGCCTATGACGGTTGGCCCGTGGATGATCGCTGTCGGATCGATCGAGCAGCGCTCGCCAACCTTCACCAGCCTCCGCGAGGATAGGAAGTGGTTGCGCCACTGTGCCTCCATCGGGTTAATCTTCTCCCAGAATGCCCGCAGCAGGAAGGTGACCTTGCTTGGGAAAACTTCCCAGTCCTCTTTTGTCCAGTGGACGATCTGCTGGAGCCGTGCCTTTCCCATGCGCGAGTCCTGCTCGGCTGCCCGCGTGAAGACCCCCATCATCACATTGGCCGTCAACGCATGGAGCCAACTCTCGATCGAGAGGAAGGCGCGGATGGGAACCTGGTAGGTCATATCGCCCTTATTGGCCATATAGCTGGGGATATGATAGTAGCCCATCTCCCGGCTGATCGTCTCGATCAGCAGCGGGATGGGCTCGCTGCGGTTGCCCGCAGGGTAGTAATAGATATCGGCGATGTAGACAGATCCGCGCTGCTCTTTGCCATTATCGATGTAGTTGACGTCATCACGGCGTCTAATGCCGGTGCAGAGCTGGAGGGCGTGGCGCTCGATGCTGGGATCGCCCTTTATGCCGCGAGACGGATCGGAGGCGCGGAAGGTAATCTGGCAGGGCCGACCGGATGCCCTCGCTCGGGCCATGAATGTATCAATAAGTGCAGCATTAAAAAAAAGGTTATCGCGGTAGATGACAAGCTCTTCATCGCTTTGCGCAATCTGCTCTGCGAGTTCTTCTGGCGTATCAACCTCGGTTGTGCGCGAATAGTAGGCTTTGAGCAGATCGCGTTGCATCAGCCATAGGTACTTATTGAGAATCCGGAGGTCGCGAGCAGGCTCGGCAAATGGTTCGACAGTTGTAAAGTCTCGAATGATGATCCGCCGCATTGCCGACCCCTTTCTACGCGCCATAGCCATAGATGATGTAGACGCTTTGAGCGATCTCTACTTGTCGATTGCTACTACTACTATATACTGTAGATATGTGCGCTCACAAGCATGATAGATTACATTCGGATTACATGGGAAACGGTGGGGTTTAGGGGAACATATGTTAACATATTGTACCACCCTGCCCTACACTGAGTCAACGAAGGTCAGCCTGTGTTCAGGGCTCGTGCGATGCTTCGGGAACTGCTTCCCAAATGTACCCCTGTCGTACGTGGGGTTATGGTGGAGGTGCCTGGAAGCCGGGACTATGGGGCTATAGTGTTTGTCGTTAGCTTATTTTACACTTTCATTGACCGCTTCAACCAGCCAGTGCTCAAAAGTTCTAAAGATCTTTTTGACCTTGTGTGCTATCATCCAAGCGATGCGATCATGTCGCACCAAGCGCTGTCGCCGCCTGGTCGTATCTTGGCTAACGCACGAATCCCTGTCCACGCGTTCTGATTCTCATCTGCGCTAGGCTGTGCCCAGCGCGCTCTGCCGGAGGGTGTGCGACCGGTCGATCTCCCCCCTCGACGGGTCTGAACCCCTCGCCTCCCCGCTCCGATCCCCCCCGGAGCGGGGAGCTTTTTGTCTGTCGGCTCCTGCCTTTCTTCTGTCACCTGTCCGCCGTGGCCTATAGCGAAGGGTAGTTGGCAAGGCCGGCGCTCAGGGCGGCTAGATCCTCAGCGCTGATCGGGGCGCGTAGGGCGACCAGTGCGGTGCGCAGGCGGGCGGCTTGACCCGTCGTGGGTGGCTGCGGGGTTAGCCCGAGCATGGCCTGGGTGATGGCGACGTAGGGACGTGATAGATCTTCGGGGCCGAGGGGCGCGCCGAGGGTCGACATATCTGAATCGATCTGGCGGCGTGCGCCGGCCCAGTCGACGACACCCGGCATCTCGGCGAGTAGATCCAGCAGGCGCAGGACGCGCTCGATGGCGGCGTGCCGGGGGGCGGCCTCAGGCGGTGCAGCCCGCGTCACTGGCGCGGGCGCTGCGGGCACCTCGTCGGGCGGTGGATCTGGGGCACCTTCGACCATCGCGATCAGGCGGTTGAGTCCGGCGCTCAGCAGGTCTTCGATCTCACGGGCATAGCTGACCCAGGCTCCGACCTGCATGCGGAAGGGGTCGGGGATGTCGCGTCGGCGGCCCGCCAGTTCGCCAAGGCTGACGATGGCGGCCTGGGGGTAGCGCGCCCGTAGCACGAGGCCCACTCCGCTGTCGATGGCGAGCATGACGCGCGCTACGTTAGCCAGATCATCGTTGAGTGAGCGGGCCTGGTGGTGGCTGATGTCGAGGTTGAGGAAGGCGATCGCGTCACGGGCCTCTGTCTGGGGCGGCTCCTCGTCGTGCCCGACAACGCCGGCCGAGGTGACGGGCCACTCCATGCCGCGCTGGTGGAGCAGGCGGCGCAGCAGGGCGGCGGCCATGGGTGCCCGCCCGGTGTCGGCCGCGCCGATGATGAGGATCTGTGGTGGCTCGGTGTTCATGGTGATTGCAGATTGCAGATTGCAGATTGCAGATTGCAGATTGCAGATTGCAGATTGCAGATTGCAGATTGCAGATTGCAGATTGCAGATTATGTTAGGCAATCATAGCACGATCAGCAATAATGCACCGCGTTATGACGCCAAATTTGACCGAAATATAAGTATATGCTATCTTCACGCTGCCGTTGACCCAGACTGTCGCGGCGTCGATCCCAGTTGATCGACCCAGCCTAACCTAGGAGATACACCTTGCCGAGTCTCTGTACGACTCGCTGGAGCAGTAGCGCCCACGCTCAACGTCGCACACACATTTTACTGCTCTGCTGGCTGACAGCCCTGATCGCTGTCAGTATTCTGCCCCCCCCCGCCCCTGTAGCCGCCGCGCCCCAACTGATCCTGCCGACGCCCCCCGGAGCGCCGTGGGTGGTGATCCAGGGCTACGCTTGCGGCACCCACAACGCCTGGGATCGTTACTCGCTCGACCTAGCCCAGGTCGGCGGGCCGACCTATGACGCGCCCATCCGCGCCGCTGCCGCAGGGCAGGTCTGGTATTGGGAGGCGCGCAGCGGCACGATCATCCTTAGCCACGGCGACGGCTTCTTCACGATGTATACACATATGGGCCGGGCCGTGAGCACCGATCCCGGCCACGCCTTCGAGGCTGGCGAGACGCTCGGCTACGCGGGCGACCGCGGTGCGCCGGGGGTGCCGCACCTGCATTTTACGGCGTTCACCGCTAACCGTGATGGCTGGAGCGGGAAGAAATCGGTGCCCCTGCACTTTGCCGAGGGCTACGACCTGCCAGAGATCGGTGGCTGTAGCCAGCATCAGGGCACGGTGGTGACGGCCGCCGCGCTCCAGCCCCCGCAGATCAGCTTCAGCACCGAGGCTCAACCCAATATCTGGTACAACAGCGACCAGCGGGTCGAGTTCACCTCGCAGTGGGGCGGCGGTGGCCTTAGTCAGTCCTGGGATGTTGATCCGGCTGGTGATGCGCCGATGTTCCCAGGGAACATTGATGGCTACGCTAACCTTGCCGACGCCGGTGAGGGCATGCATACCCTGGACGTGCGTGTCTGGGGGCCTGATGGCCGACAGTCGTTGGCTGCCTACGGGCCAATGGGCTATGACATCACCCCGCCGAGCAATCCGTCGGCGATTGATGACCTGCACGCTGCTGCAGGCATGCCGATCAATGTGGCTTGGGATGTTGGGGGCGACGCGCTCTCGGGTGTTGCCGGCTACCGCGTCTACATCGGCACTGATGAGGACGGTCGTGACGAGTGGTTCACCGAGGAGCCTCTGATCCGCACGCCGCCTCTGGCCGCTGGGCGCTATGTTGTGCGCGTCCAGACGCTCGACCGGGCCGGGAATACGAGCGATTGGGCGACCATCGGCGTGATCATCGTCGAGTAGGCGCTGCCTCTTGTCTTCTATTGGGTTGGGTTTGGGCGGCAAAGCCGCCCAAACCCAACCCAATATGCTTTGCCTCAGGGCTTGCCAACAGGGTATAATGCCCTCCAGGAGGTTTAGCGATGGCAGAGTCTACGACAGTTAGCGACGCGCTTACGCTGGTGCAGGAGGGCCGGGCGGCCCTGATGGCTGGCGATACCTATGTGGCGCGCCAGCATTTTCGGCAGGCCCTTGAGATCAACCCCGAGCATGTGGATGCTCTGATCGGCCTGGCTGGGACGCTGCGGGCCTACCGCGAGAAGCGCGATCACCTGCTGCGCGCCCTGAGCATCGAGCCGTCGAATGCTGAGGCTCTTGCTATTCTCGCTCAGGTGGATGCTCGGCTTGCTGCGGGTGATGTACTGGCTCCCGTTGGCGTCACCGTGCGCGAGCCCGAGCGCGCCCTGTGGTCCCCTGAGCCGCCCGCGATTGAGCGTGCGCCCGCTGAGGTTGACACGCTCTACTGCTACAAACACCCTAGCCGCGAGACGGGGCTGCGCTGCACGAGCTGCGACCGACCGATCTGCGCGGAGTGCGTGCGCCCTGCGGCGGTGGGCCAGCTCTGTCCGGAGTGCGCCCGCTCGCGCCGCCCGGTGAACTATCAGGTCGCGGCGAGTGACCTGATTATCAGCGGCGCGATCACGTTGGTCTACGGATTCTTGACGAGCATTGCGGCCGGGATCGTGTTTGGGATGATCGGCTTCTTCGGGCTGTTACTGGCGATCTTCCTCGGCCCAACGATCGGCGAGCTGCTCGTGCGCCTGCTGGAGCGGGTCAACCGTAAGCGCGGGCGCTCCGTGCAGATCGTGGTCGGCCTCTGCTACGGGCTCGGGGCGTCGATGGTGGTTCTGGTGCTGCTGCTCATGGGCTCGCTGGGCCTCGGGCTGATCGTCTTTACGATCGCTGCGGTCACCACGGCGGTGACCCGGCTGCGCTAGCGCATTTCGCGCCCTGCCGCAGATCACAGCGCAGTGAACAGGCGCAAGATATTCGTCATCTACCGCTCATCATCGCCCTGCAAGATAGAGGAAGACTCGTCGTATATATGAGGTAAGCGAGGCTTGTTACAATGGCGGTGCGGCGGCTTGGTCGATACGAGAGCGAGCGCCAGCGTCGGCGCTGATTAGCGGGAAGGGCAGGACGATGACCGAACATTCGCGCGGGATGAGGCTCGCACAGCGCGGCGACAAGAACCCTCTGGACTTGGTTGAGCACAATCTGCGCGCGCAGATCTTTGGCCAGGAGCGCGCGATCGAGAGCGTGATCCGCGTGCTGAACCGCGCCCGCTTTGGCTTCTCTGCCGGGAACCCGCGCCGCCCGCGCGCCACGCTGCTCTTCCTCGGCCCCACCGGCGTTGGCAAGACGGCCACCGCCCGCGCGCTTGCCCAGCTGGTGCGCCCCGATGGTGAGGCGTTCCTAAAGATCGACTGCTCGCTATTCAGCCAGGGTCACGAGGTGAGCGCCCTCGTTGGCGCGCCGCCCTCCTATGTTGGACGCGACCAGAAGCCGCTGCTGAACCCTGATATCATTGAGCAGGAGAACAGCGTGGTGCTGTTCGATGAGATCGAGAAGGGCCAGCCTGAGCTATGGAATCTGCTGCTCCAGATCATGGAGGATGGCGAGATCCTGCTGCTCAACGGCGGCCGTCGGGTGAGCTTCCAGAACTGCATTGTCGTCTTCACCACCAATGTCGGCGCGAAGGAGATGGTGGACTACCTCGACCGGCGCACCATTGGCTTCCGCACGCCGCACCAGGATGTGGAGGCCACCGGCCAGCAGATCTACCAGATCGGATTCGAGTCGCTCCAGAAGGTCTTTCAGCCCGAGTGGATCAATCGGCTAGACGAAATCGTCGCCTTCCGCCCGCTCTCCAGCGATGTGCTGCGCCAGGTGCTTGACCATATGCTTCTGGAGAGCAACGAGCAGTACCTGCGCCACGGCATCCAGGTTGAGGTGGCGGCCGAGGCCAAGGAGTATCTGCTCGACAAGGGCTTCGACTCGCGCTTTGGCGCGCGCCCGCTGCGCCAGCGCCTGCTCAAGGATCTGGACGCGCCCCTGGCCGACCTGCTCTCGTCTGGCGGGGTGCCGTCGGGCAGCAGGGTGCTGGTGTCCTATAGCGGGGTGGATCTGCATGGGCAGGCACTCCAGTTCTACTACGAGTCTATGCCTGAGCTGCTGCGTGTGGCTGAGGAGCTGCGCGCGGCCGAGGTTGGCCGGGTGGGCGTGGGCGCGGGCGATGGCCCGCAGCCGCCCAGCGTGAGCCTGACAAGTGAGCGCGGGAATGCCGCTGAGAGCTCGGCGTCGGCCTCATCCGGGCTGTTTGGCTCGCACGGGCCGCGGATTATTCCGCCGAAGCGTGGGAATGAGGGGCGCTAGGCACAGGGGACAGGGGACAGGGGACAGGAGGCAGATGCCCCTGTCCCCTGTTTTGCTTTATACCGAGGCGGCTCCTCCGCCCGCGCTGGCCCCGTCCGGCGCGGCCTCGGGGGCGCGGCGCTCGCGCTTGACCACCGAGAGGTCGGGCTCGGCACCCTCGGCCAGCGGCCGCTTGAAGACGAAGTAGCTGCGGCCTGGCATGGCGTGCTGGATGCCGCTGAGCTCCCACCCCTCGGCGCCGAGCTGGTTTAGGATGCGCCGCCCGAAGGCGCTGTTGCGCTCCCCCTCCTCTGGCCGGGTCTCCTGCCCCTCGATCGAGACGCGCTCCCAGCCCTCGACGAACACCACCTTGTAGTCCCACTTTGTGCTCATCTGCTGCTCCTCTATCGCTATGTCTTCGGCCTGCTGGTAGTGTAGCATGGTTTTGATTACATGATTACACGTATTTCGCTCGGCTTGAGATCACGGAAGACGTGAAGGTGTGAAGGGGCGAAGATCCTCCTGTGTGAATAAACTAGGTTTTCGGTTGGTTTATTGACAAAATTAGAAACCGCTGGTAGACTTCTAGTAGTTCGGAGGAGAGCGACTATGACAAATATAGGGTTCACCCCCGAGAGCGGGGCGGGTAAGATCATCGAGTACCTTCAGAGGCACGGCGAGGGCACCGTGAAGGACTTCGCAGCCCTGCTGGAGGTGAGCGCGACGGCAGTGCGCGAGCATCTCGTCCATCTGCAGGCAGATGGGCTGGTGGTAGCGCGCGCCGAGCGTCGTGGCCCAGGGCGACCGCGCTTGGTGTACTGCCTAAGCGAGAAGGCCCAGAGCCTCTTCCCCAAGCAGTATGATCGGCTGATCTCACTACTGCTGCGCGAGCTGATCGCCCTGGAGGGCTCGGATAAGGTTGATGCAATCCTCGACCGGGTGAGCCAGCGGCTCGCCGGCGAGTACGCCGACCGCATGGAGGGTACGGATATCGCGGTGCGCCTCGGTGAGCTGCGTCGGCTGCTGGAGCAGCGCGGTGTGCCAGCTGAGGTGGCCCCCGAGGGGGATGGGATCAGGCTCTTCGCATGCCCCTACTACGACGTGGCCCACATGCACCCCCAGGTCTGCTCGATGGAGCGACAGATGATCGAGTATGTTCTCGGCGAGAAGCTGGACTTGCAGAACAGCATCCGCGAGGGCTCTCACAGCTGTAGCTTCACGGTGCGCGAGTCGGATGCGGAAGATGGGCGGGTGATCATCCCGCTCCAGATGTAAGATTGCCGCAGGTCAGCGCTGGGGCACAGCCCCAGACCACGGTTTTTTGGGTGACTTTTGTTTGACGAGGAGCACATGAGCAACGATCTAATCATCAAGGATCTTCGTGCGAAGATCGACGACAAGGAGATCCTCAAGGGTGTGAACCTGACCGTCCAGCACGGCAGCGTCCACGCGATCATGGGGCCGAACGGCGGCGGCAAGAGCACCCTGGCCCATGTGATCTCTGGCCACCCGAGCTATGAGGTTACGGGCGGCGAGATCTGGTACAAGGGCCAGAATGTGCTGGAGCTGGATATCGACGAGCGCAGCAAGCTTGGCCTGTTCCTGGCCTTCCAGTACCCGGTGGCTGTCCCCGGCGTGACGGTGGCGAACTTCCTGCGCGCGGCGATCAATGCGCACCGCGCCGAGGAGGGCAAGGACCCGAAGACGACCTCCATCCCGGTGGCGCAGTTCCGTAAGCAGCTGCGCGAGGGTATGGCCTCGCTGGAGATGGATGAGGGCTTCGCCCGGCGCTACCTCAACGAGGGCTTCAGCGGCGGCGAGAAGAAGCGCCTGGAGATCCTCCAGATGACGATGCTGGCCCCGACCATGGCGATCATGGACGAGACTGACTCGGGGCTGGATATCGACGCCCTGCGGATCGTGGCCGGTGGCGTGAACCGCCTGGCTGGCCCGCAGATGGGCGCCCTGGTGATCACGCACTACCAGCGCCTGCTCGACTACATCAAGCCGCAGTTTGTCTCGGTGATGATGGATGGCCGGATCATCCGCGAGGGCGGGGCGGAGCTGGCGCTTGAGCTGGAGGAGAAGGGCTACGACTGGCTCCGCGAGGAGCTGACCGGCGCCGCCTAGTGCGATTGCAGATTGCAGATTGGTGATTGTAGATTGGGAGCAGCATGTTCAGATGTGATCTGCCATCTGGCCCGCTCTCAACAGGCTGCCTGATTTTGCACTAGGGGTGTGACAGTATGACAAACTTGACTCTGAAAGATATCACCGCCGAGGAGCTTGTGTCCCGGTCGGCGGCGGCGGGCGAGCCGACATGGCTGTCCGAGCGCCGCCGCGAGGCGTGGGAGCACTTCGCCCAGGCGATCCCGCCCTTCTGGCGTCGCACGAACCTGACTGGCCTGAACCCGGAGATCCTGATGCCCGCCGAGTCGGCCCAGGGCACGGCGATCCAGTGGGACGCTGAACTGGCTCGCACTGGCGCGGTCTTCACGACGATGGCCGCCGCCCTGCGCTCCCACGAGGAGCTGATCCGGGCGAAGATGGACACCGCTGTGGACCCGCTGGAGCATAAGTTTAGCGCCCTGCGCGCCGCGCTCTGGCAGGACGGTGCCTTCCTCTATGTGCCAAAGGGTGTGTCGCTCGACCTGCCCCTGCGGGTCTGCTATACGCTCTCTGACAGCAACCAGGCGATCTTTCCGCGCACCCTGGTGATCCTGGAGGATAATGCCAGCGTGACTCTGATCGAGGAGTTCACCTCCCATGATCATGTCGATGCGGCGATGGCCGGGCCGATCACCGAGATCTTCGCTGGCCCTGGCAGCAGCATCCGCTTCGCCAGCGTGCAGCACTGGGGCGCGGGCGTCTACCATATCGGCGGGCAGAAGCTGGTGCTCGGGCGCGATGCCTCGGCGGAGTGGACGTCGGTTGCGCTCGGCGGCGAAGTGCAGCATATTGAGGCCGAGACGCGCCTGGAGGGCAATGGCTCGCAGGTCAACTGGCTGGGCGCGACCTTTGCCAGCGGCACGCAGAACTTGGTTATTGCGCCCTGGCTGCGCCACGTCGGCTATAACGCCGAGAGCTTTATGCAGTTCAAGACGGTGGTCAACGACACGGCATACAGTGTCTTCGACGGCATGATCAAGATCGAGCACGACTCGAAGGCGACCAGCACCCGGCTTGAGGAGCACGCCCTGCACCTCAGCCCGAAGGCGCGCAACGACTCGATCCCCGGCCTGAAGATCGACACGAACGATGTGCTCAAGGGCGGCCACGCCTCCACCAGCGGGGATGTAGATGACACGCAGCTCTTCTATATGCAGGCCCGCGGCATTAAGCGCGATGACGCCAGGCGCATGATCGTGATGGGCTTCTTCGAGCCTGCCATGAACCGCATCCCGGTTGAGGAGCTGCGCGACGAGCTGACGGGGATCATTGAAGCGAAGATTTAGTGTTGAGTGTTGAGTGTTGAGTTTGTAAACTCAACACTCAACACTAAAAACTTTATGCCAACTCTATCTACATTCGACGTGGTCGCCCTGCGGCGTGAGTTCCCGATCTTGCAGCAGCAGGTAAACGGCAAGCCTCTGGCCTTCCTCGACAGCGCTGCTTCGTCGCAGAAGCCACGGCAGGTGATCGATTGCCTGGAGGATTACTATCGCCGCTATAACGCCAATGTCCATCGTGGCGTGTATAAGCTCAGCGAGGAGGCAACCTTCGCCTTTGAGCGGGCGCGGGGTAAGATAGCGCGCTTCATCGGGGCTTACAGCAAGCGTGAGGTGGTCTTCACCCGTAACACGACCGAGGCGATTAATCTGGTGGCCTATGCCTGGGGCGGGGCGAACGTCGGGCCGGGCGACCGCATCCTGCTCACGCTGATGGAGCACCACTCCAATATTGTGCCCTGGCAGATGCTGGCCCAGCGCACTGGCGCAAAGCTCGACTATATCGGCCTCGATGGCGATGGTCGGCTGAACCTTGATGAGCTTGACACCAAGCTGACCGAGGGGGTGAAGCTGCTCGCCGTGACTCATCAGTCGAATGTGCTGGGCACGGTGAACCCGGTGGCCATGCTGGCCGAGCGCGCCCACGCGGTGGGGGCGAAGATCCTGGTGGACGGCGCGCAGAGCGTGCCGCATATGCCGGTGGATGTGCGGGCGCTGGGCTGCGATTTTATGGCCTTCAGCGGCCACAAGATGTGCGGGCCGACCGGGATCGGCGCCCTGTGGGCGCGGCGATCCCTGCTTGAGTCGATGCCGCCCTTCTTGGGCGGCGGCTCGATGATCGAGGTGGTTGACCTGGACTCGAGCACCTACGCTGAGGTGCCCGCCCGCTTTGAGGCTGGCACACCGGCGATCGGTGAGGCGATTGCGCTCGGCGAGGCGTGCGACTTCCTGGCAAACGTGGGCATGGAGGCCATCCACCAGCACGAGCAGGCATTGCTTGGCTACGCTCTCGACCGGCTGGCGAGCGTCGAGGGGCTGGCGATCCTGGGGCCGCAGGACACCAAGGATCGCGGCGGGGCAATCAGCTTCACGCTTGACGGGGTTCACCCGCACGATGTGGCGGCCATTCTGGACGGCGAGGGCGTGGCGGTGCGGGCCGGGCATCACTGCACGCAGCCGCTCCACCGCTACTATGATGTCCCGTCCAGCACGCGAGCCAGCTTCTATATCTACAATGTCGCCGAGGAGATCGACCGGCTGGCGGTTGGTCTTGAGAAGGCCCGGAAGCTTTTTAACTAGGAGTTGGGGGTTGGGGGTTAGGGGTTGGCCGTGCGCCACCCTACCCCCCAACCCCCAGCCCCCAACCCCCAACGCATATGGATGACATGTATCGTGAGCAGATCCTGGAGCACTCGAAGTACCCGCACAACTTCGGGACGCTGGATGCGCCGTCGGTGTCGCACGAGGAGCATAACCCGCTCTGTGGCGACAGGGTGCGTATGGATATTCAGATCGCCGACGGGGTGATCACGGATGTGCGCTTCAGCGGGAAGGGCTGCGCGATCAGCCAGGCCAGCGCGTCGCTCCTGACTGATGAGCTGATTGGGATGCCGGTGGAGCAGGCGAAGGTCTATAGCAAGGACGATCTGCTGGAGCTGATCGGCATCCCGCTGGGCAAGAACCCGGTGCGGCTCAAGTGCGCCCTGCTCTCGCTCAAGGCTCTAAAGGTTGGCCTGTATGGCGTCGGCCATATCCACGATGACGACGACGACTAAATCACTGAGGCACTGAGGCACTGAGGCACTTATTTAGGATGGGGCTATGCCCAAACCTGGTTGTTGTCGGCTGTTGGCGGCGAGGCCGCCGACAACAAAACTCAGGAAGTATGGAGGATAGATAATGACCTCTGATACGGCGAATCTTCAATTTGACTACTCCAAGTATGGCTTTCGCGAGGAGGAGAACTACCTCTTCAAGGCACCGGTCGGCCTGAGCGAGAAGGTTGTGCGCGAGCTCTCGGGCATGAAGAACGAGCCGGAGTGGATGCTCAAGCGGCGGCTCAAGGCGCTGGAGATCTTCTACCAGAAGCCGACGCCGCTGGTGGGCATGTGGGCCAACCAGGAGCTGGCCGATCTGGACTACGATAAGATCCACTACTTCGTGCGGGCCGGCGAGAAGCCGCAGACCGACTGGGACGCGGTGCCTACCGAGATCAAGAACACCTTCGAGCGGCTGGGCATCCCCGAGGCCGAGCGCAAGTTCTTGGCCGGCGTCGGTGCGCAGTATGAGTCTGAGGTGGTCTACCACTCGCTGCGCGAGGAGTGGTCGAAGCTTGGCGTGATCTTCCTGGACACTGACAGCGCCCTGAAGGAGTACCCCGAGCTGTTCAAGCAGTACTTCGGCACGATCATCCCGTCGGCCGATAACAAGTACGCCGCGCTGAACACGGCGGTCTGGTCGGGCGGCTCCTTCGTCTATGTGCCGGCCGGCGTGAAGGTGGACATCCCGCTGCAGGCATACTTCCGGATCAATGCCGAGAACATGGGCCAGTTCGAGCGCACCCTGATCATTATCGAGGAGGGCGCTGAGGCGCACTATATTGAGGGCTGCACCGCCCCCACCTACTCGACCAACTCGCTGCACTCGGCGGTGGTCGAGATCGTGGTGAAGAAGGGCGGCAAGTTCCGCTACACCACCATCCAGAACTGGTCGAACAACATCTTCAACCTCGTCACCAAGCGGGCGGTGGCCCACGAGGAGGCGAGCATGGAGTGGGTGGATGGCAATATCGGCTCGAAGCTGACGATGAAGTACCCTTCGGTCTACCTGATGGGGCGCAAGGCTCGTGGCGAGGTGCTCTCGGTGGCCTACGCGGGCAAGGGCCAGCACCAGGACGCCGGGGCGAAGATGGTTCACATCGCGCCGGAGACGACGAGCCGGATCACGAATAAGTCGGTGAGCAAGGATGGCGGGAAGACGACCTACCGTGGCCTGGCGAAGGTGGCCCCCGGGGCCTACGGCGCGAAGATTAACGTCAACTGCGACGCCCTGATCCTCGATGAGCGCTCAGCATCGGACACTATCCCCTTCATCGAGATCGAGGAGGATCGCTGCACGCTGGCGCACGAGGCCACGGTGGGCCGCATCGGCGCCGAGCAGCTCTTCTACCTGATGAGCCGCGGCCTCAAGGAGTCCGATGCGATGTCGATGATCGTGCTGGGCTTTATGGAGCCCTTCACCCGCGAGCTGCCCATGGAGTACGCCGTGGAGCTCAACCGCCTGATCCAGATGGAGATGGAGGGGTCGGTGGGCTAACGCTGGGGGTTGGGAGTTGGGGGCTGGGGGTCGGATCGGCCCCCAGCCTTTGCATATTAAGAGGGTCTATGCCAGCTATTCAGATCGGCAGCCTGGCCGATGTGCCAGACGGCAGCGCAAAAAAGTTCGATGTGGCCGGGACGCCGGTTGCCGTGTTTCGCGTCGGCGATGAGCTGTTCGCGATCGGTGACACCTGCTCGCACGCCGAGGCATCGCTCAGCGAGGGCGATGTGGACGCTGACGAGCTGTGTGTCGAATGCCCGCTCCACGGCGCGATCTTCGACCTGCGCAGCGGTCAGCCGCGCACGCTGCCCGCCTTCACGCCTGTGAGTACCTATCGGGTCTGGGCTGAGGGTGATGCGTTGCTTGTTGAGTATCCTGCGTAAGAACTTGACTAGCTGCCGCAGCGGCGGTACAATCCGGGCATACAGGGGACAGGGGACAGGGGACAGGGGACAAGCACAGAATATGTGGCAAGCTGTCCCCTGTCCCCTTGCTAAAGGAGGTTGCTATGGCAGACTACGCACACCCCGAGGTGCTTGTCGATACGGCATGGGTGGCCGACCACCTGGACGACCCGAACGTGCGCCTGGTGGAGAGCAACGAGGATCTGTTGCTCTACGAGACGGGCCACATCCCCGGCGCGGTGAAGATTGACTGGGTCGATGATCTGAACGACCCGGTGGTGCGCGACTACCTCGACGCCGAGCGCTTCGCGGCGCTGCTCGCCCGCAAGGGGATCTCCCGCGACACGACGGTGGTGCTCTACGGCGATAAGAGCAACTGGTGGGCTACCTACGCGCTGTGGGTGTTTAAGCTCTTCGGCCACCCCGACGCGCGTATCCTTGATGGCGGGCGGGCCAAGTGGATCGCCGAGGGCCGCAGCCTGACCCGCGAGTCGCCCAGCTACGCCCAGGCGAGCTACCCCGTGTCCGCCCGCGATGATACGGCCATCCGGGCCTTCCGCGACCAGGTGCGCGCGCATATCGCGAAGGAGGGCACGGCGCTGGTGGACGTGCGCAGCCCCCAGGAGTTCAGCGGCGAGCGCACCCACATGCCCGACTACCCTCAGGAGGGCACCCTGCGCGGCGGCCATATTCCCACGGCGGCGAACATTCCATGGGCCAAGGCCACCCGCGAGGACGCGACCTTTAAGAGCGCCGATGAGCTGGCCGCGCTCTACGGCGGGCAGGGCGTCACCCCGGACAAGGACGTGATCACCTACTGCCGCATCGGCGAGCGCTCCTCGCACACCTGGTTTGTGCTGACCTACCTGCTCGGCTACCCGCAGGTGCGCAACTATGACGGCAGCTGGACAGAGTGGGGCAACGGCGTCGGCCTGCCGATTGAGAAGAGCTACCAAGGGTAATGCAAAAGGCAAAAGGCAAAATGAGCCCATCGCTCATTTTGCCTTTTGCCTTTTGCCTTTTGCATTGATATGGATCGCCAGCAGATTATCGACCGGCTGTTTGACCACTACGAGCGCCCGCGCCACTACGGGCCGCTCGATGGTGCTGATATGGTGTTCTCGGGCGGTATTCCTGACTGTGGCGATATGCTGACGCTCTACCTGAAGCTCGACCCGGCGGGCGAGGCGCTGGCTGGCCTGAGCTTCGAGGGGCGCGGCTGCACGATCAGCCAGGCCGCCGCCTCGCTGCTGTGCGAGCAGCTCCAGGGCGCGCCGCTCAGCGCGGTGGATGCCCTTGACGACCAGGCCGTGCTCGACATGCTTGGCCGCGAGGTGGTACGGGCCCGCTCGCGCTGCGCTACCCTGGCCTTGAACACGTTGAAGTCCGCCTTGGCGCGGCATCGGGCCGGGCGGGGGTGACTCTATGCTAAAGCTTTCTGCTGATGCCGCTGAGACGATCGCCCGGCACGCCGAGTCGACCTACCCCGATGAGTGCGTCGGGCTGCTGCTCGGGCACCTTGAGGATGATGATTCCAAGGTGGTGACGCGCGCCCTGGCGGTGGAGAACCGTTGGGCTGGGCAGGTGTCGCTCGCTGAGACGGATAATGCCGAGTCGCGGCGCGACCGCTTCTACCTCGATCCGCGCGACTACCTGCGGGCTGATCGCGAGGCCCGCGCCGCTGGGATGGATATTGTCGGCTGCTACCACTCGCACCCCGATTACCCGGCCACGCCGTCTGACCGCGACCGCGTGGGTGCCCAGGGTGTTGGTGGGGGCACCGGCTTCGCCTTTGTGATCCAGTCGGTGCGCGAGGGGCGGGCCGCCGAGGTGGCCTCCTGGCTGCTTGTCGCTGAGGGCGAGCGCTTTGAGCAAGAAGATCTTGTGAAGGAGTATCTCTGATGGCGACGATCACCATCCCCACCGCGCTGCGCCAGTACGCCGGGGGCAGCGCGAGCCTGAGTCTGGAGGCTGAGACGGTGGGTTCTCTGCTGCGCGGCCTGGTCGAGCAGCACCCCACACTCGGCAAGCACCTGTTCAGCGAGCAGGGTAAGCTGCGCAGCTTTGTGAACATCTACGTCGGCGACGAGGATATCCGCTACCTGGATGGTCAGGACACGCCCGTGGCTGCCGGTGATACGGTGAGCATTATCCCGGCAATTGCGGGAGGATCGTATGTCTGATGTTACCCTCTCGAACGAGGAGATCGCCCGCTACTCGCGGCATCTGATCATGCCCGAGGTGGGCATGGTCGGCCAGCGCAAGATCAAGCAGGGCAGCGTGCTGCTGATCGGCACCGGCGGGCTTGGCTCGCCCCTGGCCCTCTACCTGGCCGCCGCCGGGGTGGGCCATATCGGCCTGGTAGACTTTGATGTCGTTGACTCCAGCAACCTCCAGCGCCAGATCATCCACGGCACCTCTACCGTCGGCATGGCGAAGACCGAGTCGGCGAAGCGGCGGCTGGCCGACCTCAACCCGATGGTTGAGGTGACCACCTACGAGACCCAGATCACCTCGCAGAATGCGCTTGACCTGATGCGCCCCTACGATGTGATTATCGATGGCACTGATAACTTCCCGACCCGCTACCTGACGAACGATGCGGCGGTGATGTTGGGCAAGCCGAATGTGTACGGCAGCATCTTCCGCTTTGAGGGTCAGGCCACGGTCTTCTACCCCAAAGAGGGCGGCCCCTGCTACCGCTGCCTCTACCCCGAGCCGCCGCCCCCCGGGCTTGTGCCCAGCTGCGCTGAGGGCGGCGTGCTTGGCGTGCTGCCCGGCGTGATCGGCACCATTCAGGCCACCGAGGCGATCAAGCTGCTGGCCGGGATCGGCGAGCCGCTGATCGGTCGCCTGATGCTCTACGACGCCCTGGCCATGCGCTTCCGTGAGCTGAAGCTGCGCCGCAACCCTGCCTGCCCTGTCTGTGGCGAGCACCCGACCGTCACCGAGCTGATTGACTACGACCAGTTTTGCGGCATTGTTCCCGAGGTGAATACATTGAGCAACCAGTACGAGATCACGCCCGGCGAGCTGGCCGATCTGCTCCAGACCGACGCGCGCCCCTACCTTCTCGATGTGCGCAACCCCTACGAGGTGGCCATCGCCAGCATCCCCGGCACCGATAAGCTGATCCCGGTGGATCAGCTCCCCGAGCGGATCAGCGAGCTGGACAGCTCGGTGGAGATGGTCATCTACTGCCGCAGCGGCGCGCGCAGCGGCCGCGCCGTGGAGCTGCTGAAGAGCGTCGGCTTCCACAAGGTGAAGAACTTAGTCGGCGGCGTCCTGCGCTGGGCCGATGATGTGGATCCCAGCGTGGCGAAGTATTAGGGGTTGGGGGCTGGGGGCTGGGGGCTGGGGGATATGAAGGAGGCTCGCGATGACCGGGATCGGCATTATTGGCACGGGGTGGGGGGCGCGGGTGCAGGTGCCTGCGTTTCGCGGCGCGGGTTTGGAGGTGGTGGCCCTGGCTGGCAGTCAGGCCGACAAGACGGCCCGTATCGCCGGGGAGCTGGGCGTGACCTGGCACACCGCTAGCTGGCGGGCGCTGCTGGAGCGGCCCGACGTTGATGTGGTGAGCATCGTCACCCCGCCCGGCCTGCACCGCGAGATTGCTGTGGCCGCCCTGGAGACCGGCAGGCATGTGCTCTGCGAGAAGCCTACGGCGATGGATGTGGCCGAGGCCGGGGCGATGCTCGCCGCCGCCGAGGCCCGCCCCGCCCAGCTGGCCCTGATCGATCACGAGCTGCGCTTCCTGCCCGCGCTGCGCCTCGCCCGCGACCTGATCGCTGCGGGTGAGATTGGCCCGGTGCGCCACGCCGAGATCCGCTCGATCAGCAGCTCGCGCAGCGACCCGCGCCGCCTCTGGAACTGGTGGAGCGACGCATCTCAGGGCGGCGGTGTCCTTGGCGCGATTGGCTCGCACCAGATCGACCTGCTGCGTTACCTGCTCTCCGACGAGGTGGCTTCGGCCAGCGGCATCACGCACACCTTCATCGCCGCGCGCCCCGACGCCTCCGGCCAGATGCGCCCTGTCACCGCCGATGACTATGCGGCGGCGAGCCTACGCTTTGTGGGCGGGGCCACGGCCACGATGATGGCCAGCGTGGTAGCCCCTCACGACGAGCCGAACAGCGCCACGGTCTATGGCGTTGCTGGCGCGCTGCGCTTTGTAGGTGGGCGGCTGCTGCGTAGCTCGGGCGGCGAGTTCGTTGACATAACCCCCGAACATAGCCTGAAGATCCCGGCGGGCATTGTCGGCGACTTCCCCCAGGGCACGGTCTACCTCGGCGCCGCTCTGCGGGCCGCCCTCGCCGGAGATAGTGCCGCCCTGGCCTCGGTCGCCACCTTCGCCGACGGGCTGGCTGTCCAGCGCGTGCTAGACTCCATCCGCGCCGCGTGTTGAGATCCAACACGCAGCACTCATCCCCCAACGCTCTCCCACCAGGACTGGCGCAGGGCCACGGGCCAGGAGGCGATCGCCTCTGGTGGCGTCCCGTCGCCCGTCACCCCCAGCCAGACCAGGCTCTCGATCGCTAGGCGGCGCAGGGTGGCGACCATCGGCGCGTCGGCGGTGATCGGCTCCTCGATGATCTGCCGGGCCTGTGTCTCTAGCTCTTGCGTGATCGGGCTACCATTGCTCGACAGCATCTCGAAGGGGCCGCAGGCCAGGGCGCGGGCCAGGGCCGACCGCGCGATCCCAGAGACAAGCGGGATCGCCGCGCCGCTGAGCCGCTCGTAGAGCCAGTCCATCAGGGCCAGCTGGTGGCTCGCGCAGGCCCCCACGATGCCAATCAGCAGCACCTCGGTGCGCAGCGGCAGCTCCGGTCTCCCCGCCAGGGCATCCGCCAGCAGCCCCGCCAGACCCTCGTCTGCCTCTAGGATCAGGGCGTCGGCGATGGCTGCCTGAACCGCCTGCCACTCCTTCTTCGGCCCCTTGACATCGTCGCGCAGCAGCAGATCGACCAGCCGTTTCTGCACGCCCGCCTGGTCGCTCAGGTCGCTCAGGGCCAGGGCCGCCAGGATGCGCGCCTCGGGGCTGTGCGCCTCGGGGCTGTGCGCCTGGTCATCGAGCGCCGCCAGCAGCGGCTCGGCCCGCCCGCGTCGCCATGCCGCGAGCAGCGCGTCGATCTGCTCGTCGTTGTCTTTCACCCCGGTCATATCGCGCAGCGAGCGGGCTGCCGCCATCCGTACCAGGGGCCGATCATGCTGCCAGATGTCATCGATTAGCAGGATGCGCTCGCCGATCTGGCGGCGCAGCGCCGCACGCACCTTCTGGTAGGGTAGCTGGCCTAGCGCCTCGGCCAGCAGCGCCCGCGAGGAGGCGCTTGGCTCGAAGCGCGGGTTCAGCTCGATCAGGATGCTGTCGAGCAGGGCCGCCTGTTGGGCCTCGCTGTCGTCCGATGTAGCCCGCAGGAGGGCGCGCAGGCTGCGGCTCTGGCGCTGGGCCTGTGTGAATGCGCCCAGGCAGCGCGCCGCTAGGATGGCCTGCGGCCCGCTCACCTCGCTGCGCAGCATTGCCCAGACTGGCGCAAGGTCGCTGAGATCGTCGGCGCGCTGGGCCACTCCAATCAGCACGGGGCTCCACCAGGCCAGCCGGGCCGGGAAGCTCGCCATCACCATGATATCCCCCAGCCGACTCCCCATGTCTGGGCGCCGCCGCAGTGCCCGCGCCGCCGCGTATGCCTGAATGTCTAGGTGGCTCAGCTGCGCGCTGACGCCACCGAGCTCAACCAGCGCCCCCGCGCTGATCAGCGCCCGGTAGATCTCCTCGGGCGCGTAGCTGCGGTCTTGCAGCACGGCCCGGATCACCTGGAACGCCTCGGCCACCGGCATCCTGAGCCGGTGGCTCCAGTGCAGCGCCCATGCCAGGGCGTAGACGCACTCGCGCACCACGGCTCGCGGCGCGCTCGGCCCCGCCGCCCGATCCATCAGCCGGTCGAGCAGGCCGCTCAGCAGGTCGTCGCGGGTCAGTCGGCCGCCGCCGTCGCCGTCAGCCATTTCCTCGGCGATGGCGGTGAGCAGCTGCGGGTCGCCAGCAAGATCGCGCATGCCGTTGCGGATGATCGTCCGCACATGGGTCATGTAGTCCTCTTGGTCGCGGTAGCATAGGTATGCCCGCATCTGGCGCTCGCTGAGCGGGCTGAGCGCGAGCCAGGGGGTGTCGTTTCGGCGCAGCGCGGCCGGCGCATCGTGCTCCTCGACGCTGATCACGATCCGTTGGGACGGCATGCGCCGGGCTAGAGCGTCGAGCAGCTCGGCCAGGATCGGGCGCAGGGCCGGGCTGATCGCTTCGAATCCGTCGATCAGCAGCACGAAGCGGGACTCTGCGCGCTCCTCCCCGCTGCTCAGCAGGTTCATCAGGGCCACGCCGTGGGCCGGGTCGATCTCTGCAGCAGCGTCGATCAGCAGGTCCTCGATCCGCGCCCCCGCCTGGAGCCGCCGGTCGTCGGCCAGGGTAAGGTAGACGGCGATGGTGGGGGGGCGGGAGTCGGGGGACAGGAGTCGGGAGTCGGTGGGCAGGAGTCGGGAGTCGGTGGGCAGGAGTCGGGAGTCGGTGGGCAGGAGTCGGGAGTCGGTGCTCTGCGCATCGCTGTCCACATCCTGCGCTGTCCGGCCTCCGACTCCCGACTCCCAACCCCCGACTCCTGACTCCTGGGCCCGGTTCTGCCGCCAGCCCCACTGCTGGAGCAGTAGCGAGCGGCTGATCCGCGAGCCGCCGCTGACGATGATCGGCGCGGGGCTGTCCCGCCGCCCGGCCAGGGCCAGCAGCTGGTCGAGCAGCGTGCGGGCCTCCTGCGGGCTGGGCTGCTCGTCGGGGCGGGCGCGCAGCAGGGCTAGGCGCGGGCCAGCCGGGCTGGCCAGGGCAGCCTGGCTGATCTGCGGGTCGTTGCTCAGCAAGCGGGCGAACTCTAGCTGGGCGTTTGGCACGAACAGCCGCCCGTCGCGGCTGCGCATGTACAGCACCGGCGTACTCCACCCCGCGTTGTCCGGGTCAACCACCTGTCGGCGGGCGGCCGACACCGCCCGGTCGATCACCCCGTAGCGCAGCAGGTAGTCGCACAGATACTGGGTGAAGGCGCGGGCCAGATCGACGGAGATCAGGTCGCGCATGGCAACCACGGCGGGCACGCTGCCGTCGCGGATGATCTGGATGGCCAGGTTATCGAGGGCTGGGTCGGCGCGCTGGGCTGCGGTGTTGCAGGAGATCAAGATGAAGAGGGCGGGCCGGCTGCCGTTGCGGCGCAGGGCGTCGATCAGATCTCCCGCCGGTAGCAGCCGTCCCGCCCCGTCGGCTCGCTCCAGCATCAGGCTGGTGCCCAGGCGCGGGGTGTAGAGGCCGTGGCCGTAGAAGATCACGATCTGGTAGCCATCTTCCATGCCCTGCACAAGAGTCTCGGGGGTGGTGGGGTGCAGGAAGCGGTACTCGATCTGGCCCGATCCGCTCACCGCGTCGAGCACGCGGGCTAGCCTGTCCCGCTCGGCCTCGTAGTCTACCTCGGCCATGCCGCCCCAGCGGGTGCCGAGATCGTTCGGCGCACCGATGGCTATCAGGATGCGCAGCGGCCAGCGCTCAATCGGCCGCCCGAAGGGCGTGGTGCTGTCTACGTAGCGCGAGAAGGCCACCTGCGGGGTGGCCGCCAGCGGCACTGGCGCGCCCGCGCCCTCGCGGACGTGCATCAGCTCCCAGGGCACCGCCTGGAGCTCGGCGTCGCCGCTCTGGATCCAGAGCTGCATGTGCAGCACGCCCCGGTCGCGCTGGGCGATGATCCACGCCTGGCGGAAGAGGCCGTGCAGCGGGCCGCTGAAGAGCCGCTCGAAGAGCAGTACGCCATAGGCCGCCAGGTCGTCGCCCGAGGAGCGGGCCGGCGGTGGCGGGGGCATATCGCCCAGGCGCAGCCAGTCGCTGGCCGCGCTGCCGTCGCCGAGCGTGACCCGCACAGGGTACACCTGGCGGGCGGGGTCCCGGTCGCCGATCTGGGCGGTGAGGAGGTTTTCGCTCTGCTGGTCGGTCATAACCCTCCGCTGGGGGGGCAGGGCGGTGAGGGGTGTCCGGCGGCAAACGGTCAAGCTGCTACGAACCATGCCTAGTAGTGAATGTCCACCACCGTGCCGATATCGGCCCACGCGTAGAGCCACTCGGCGTCGTCGATGCGCAGGTTCACGCAGCCGTGAGACATGCGCACCCCGCTGCCGTGGGCGTTGTGCCAGTAGGTGCCGTGGAAGGCGACGCCCCCGACAATATACTGCACCCAGGGGATGTGTGGCACGTACCAGCTCTCGCCGCCGATGCTGCCGGTCATATCCTGCATGGGCAGGCGGTAGTAGATCGCGAACTCGCCGGTCGGCGTGTTGAACCCGTCGCGGCCGGTGGCCACCGGCGCGTGCCAGACGGCCAGGGTGCCCTCGTAGGCCACCAGCTGCTGGGTCGAGAGGTTCACATCGATGTGGCGCTGCCAGATAGCCGGGCTCCAGATGGCTGTGCCGGAGAGTTGCTCGACCGGCGCGATATCGATGCTGCGGGCGGTGGCCAGGCGTCGGCCCATATCGCTCACCCGCACCTCATAGAGCGTGTTTAGGTTGAATCCGTTGATGGACTCCTGGCTGCGGAAGAACGAGTCCATATCCTCGGGCCACCACTCCAGGCGGGCGCGCTCGAAGTACTGCACCGTGCGCCCATCCTCTAGCAGCGGCTCGCTGATCGGGAAGCCGAAGATGCCGATAGCGCCGTGGCGATCCCAGTAGCCGCGGATCTCGCCGCTCAGGCTGTGGCTCGTCTCGGGGAAGTAGCTCGCGCCGCTCTGCGGGTTCTCGACTCCGGCGAGGAGATCGGGGGCGATCCCGTCGGCGGCCACGAGGTCGCTGCCAATTAGGCCGAGCTGTACCGGGGCGTTGGGCGTCTCGGGGTGAAACTCGAAGCGGGCGCGCTCGAAGTACTGGACGATCCGCCCGCCCTCGACGAGCTCCTCGGTGATCGGGTAGCCGAAGATCAGCTTCTGGCCGTTGGCCCGCCAGAAGTTCAGAAAGCCGCTGCGGTTGCTCAGGTGGTGCCCGCTCTCGGCGAAGTAGATCGTCGGGCTGAGGGGCAGCTTCTGGGGGTCGATCGCGCCGAGCTGTCGTCCAACCTCCTGGCGCTGGGCCTGCTGGATCGCCTGGGCCTCGGCCACAGCGGCGCGGGCCTGCTGGGCGCTCATGGGTGCCGCAAAGTCGCCGACGGGTATGCTGGCCTGGGCCGGGCGGAGCCAGAGCGTCGCGGCACCTGCGATGAGGGTGATCAGGAGAAGGGTGGCGGCGGTGATCAGTCGGCGAGGGGGCATAGGAACCTCAGTGTCTAGTACAGCTTTCCGAAAGTCCGCGCGGAGTTTTATACCGTTGCATGTGAGAAGCCTGCGCTACCAGCACCATTCTGGATTGTGCCACTACCCGTAATGGAATATCGCAATACCGCAGAAGTAACGCTGTGAGGCGTCCTGTCATTCTGAGCGAAGCGAAGAATCCCGGCCGGGACCCTTCGCTTCGCTCAGGGTGACAGCGTTACGTATGCTCTATTGCGGAATATCTATTACCGGCTCTTGCGGATCTCGGCGTCCACGCGGTGCGGGTTGCTCGCGTTGGCCGGGATGGCCACCTGCGCGTCGGCGAGGATGGGCCGGTAGCCCCGAGCGAAGACGATCACGCTGTATGCCTGGCCGCGCGGCACGGCCTCGTTCGTGCGGAAGACCCCGCTGTCGTCGGTGGTGCCCATGGTCAGGATCTCATCGGCGGTCAGGTTGTCGTCGGCGGCGGCCTGGCTGGCGCTGATCCCCGGCTTGATCACGAAGAACTGTACCCCGCCCACGCCCCGGTGGGTGTCGGCGTCGCTGATCGTGCCCTTAATATAGACCAGGTCGTCGCTGCTGGTGGGCGGCGCGGAGGGCGCTTGGCCCGTGGTGCAGACCAGCAGCTTCACCTCGTCCACAAACATGCTCGACACATTGCCGCGCGGGTTCTCGGCCGAGAAGGCCAGTCGCACCGTCTTGCCGGCATAGGCCGAGAGGTCGGCGCTCTGCTCGCTCCAGGCATCGTCGCCCGCCGAGGAGGAGGTCTCCTCTACCGTTGCCAGGATGTCGCCGCTGGCGCTGGCCAGCACCACGCTAAACGTCGCGTCGTCGGCCAGGATGCCGAGCAGGCCGCTGAACTCCTGGTGGATCAGGCGGGCGTAGTTAAGCTGGACGCTGGTGGCGTTGGCTGGCAGCCGCACATCCTGGTAGATATACTGGAGCGGCTCCTGGTCGGTGCCGCCGAGCCAGGCGCTGCGCTTGCCGCTGCGCGGCAGCTGCGGGTCGATCAGGGAGGCGTCCCCGCGCGAGACCTGGATCCAGCCGCCGTCCTGCTCGAAGTCGCCGTTGGCGATCACGTCGCTACATCCTGCGGGCAGCGCCTCCACCGGCGGCGGGGCGCTCGGCCCGCCCGAGGGCAGGTTGCTGCCAGGCGAGACGGGCGGTGGGGCCGTGGGCGCGGCGCTGGTGGTGATGCCGACCTGGGCGAAGGCGGCCTTTACGGCTGTCACCTCAGCCGCCCCGTAGAGGTCGGCGGCTGCCCGCGCGGTGGCATCAGCCGCATCCTTAAAGTCGGCATCGGGGGTGAGGTACTGGGTGAGCGTGCGGTAGTAGATCTGCTCCATCTTGTCGGGGCCGAGCGCCTGGGCCACCAGATAGGCGGCGCGGTTGGGGATGCCGCTATTCACATGCACGCCGCCGTTATCGGAGCGGCGCGAGTTGGGCAGGTTCGCGTACTCTTTCATTGTCGCCGGCTGGCCGACACTCGACAGCGGCTTGCCCGCGTTGTAGCGCCCGCCCGCGTTCGGGTCCTGTAGGCTGCGCAGGTAGGGCACCGGATAGGGCGGCGACTTCACCACTTGCTCGCCGATCGTCCAGTTGCCCCGGTCGATCAGCGCGCCGAAGATATCGGCGAAGGACTCATTCAGCGCGCCGGGCTGCTTCTCGTAGATCAGGCCGGCGCTGCTCTCGATCACGCCGTGGGTAAACTCGTGGCCGACCACATCTAGCCCGTAGGGCAGCGGCTTAAAGATCTGGCCGCCGTCGCCATAGATCATCTGGCTGTACTCGCCCACCCAGGCCGCATTCTCAGCGTCCTCCGGGTCGCTGCCATAGTGAACCGTCGAGATCATCGGGCTGCCCTGGCCGTCGTAGGCATCCCGCTTAAACGTGTTCATATAGTAGTCGTAGACTACCCCGGCACCGTCGTGGGCGGCCTGGGCGACGGCGTCCTTGCTGCGCTCACCCTCATCGACGAGCAGGCGGCCAGGGATGCTGGTGCCGTTGCGGGCGCTGTAGGTCTTGCGGCGCTTGATCGGCATCACCTCGTCGATCGCGTGGACGACCACGGGACGGCCTGCGTTGACGAAGAACCGCCACTGGCTGAGCGGGCGCTCGGTGAGCAGCGTCACCTCCCAGACCAGGATGGCCTGGCCCTGGTCATCGACATAGATCGCCAGGCGGGTCTCGCTAGGCAGGGGCGTGATCTGGGCGCTGGCCGCGTCGCCGGGCGCGAGCTGCTCGGCGGTCAGGTTCGCCATAGCAGCGGCGTCGGCCTCGGCAGCGCTGATCGTCGGGGCGGTGGCGAGCTGGAGGGCAGGCATAAACTCGCCATTCACCGCCACCACCTGGCCGTCTGGGTCAAGATGAACCGCCAGCTGGTGGCCGAGCACTGGCAGCCCTCTGTACTGCTGGTCGAGGCGGACGTGGGCGAAGCCGCGCTGGAGGTCGGGCTCAAGCCGCAGCAGGCTTACATCCTCGGCGGCGGCGCGGATGCCAAAGAGGGCGCGGTTCTGATCGAGGAAGCCTCGGGCGATGGCGAGCGGGTTGCCGATCTCGGCGGGGGTGGGTTGGTAAGGCAGACGTCCGGCCGGGTCGGCGGCGCTCAGGAAGTCGGGGATGCCGCTGCGCTCATTCCAGCGCACGGTGAGCGGCTCTGGGCTGCGCGCCTGGAGCGCGACAAACGCCTCTGCGGGGGCAACGTCGCCCAGCAGGGGCGTGCGGGCGACGAGCGGGTCGGCGGCGGGGATCTGCGGTGTGAGGCGCAGGCTGCGGGCGGCAGGGTGTGGCCAGAGCAGCGGCAAGGCGGCGAGCAGGTAGGCCAGGGCGAGCAGGAGCAGCGGGAAGGGGCTCAATCTCAGGGGCGCACTACGCTTCATGACACGATTGCTTCCTGGTCATCACCCGGTGTTCGCCGCAGCTTAAACCTGTCCCCTATCGTCTGTTGCCCTACGCCACATGCTCGCGGGCCAGGTAGTAGGTCATGCTATGCAGGACCGCCACCGGGTCGATATAGCGCACCCAGACGTGCTCGGGGGTCTGGAGGATAATCGGCGCGTAGCAGAGGATAGCGCGGATTCCTGCGTCGATCAGGATGTCGGCGACCGGCTGGGCCTCGGCGGCGGGCACGGCGATTATCGCCAGCCGCGCGCTCGTGTCGCGGATCACCTGCGACATGTGCGCGTAGTCAGAGATCTCGACCCCGGCAACCAACTGGCCAACCTTCTGCGGATCGGTGTCGAAGAGGCCGACGATCTGTAGCCCCTGAGAGTGAAAGCCATCGTACCCGGCGATCGCCTGGCCGAGGTTGCCGACGCCAACAAGCACCACCGGCCAGCTCTGGGTGAGCCCCAGGATCCGCTCGATGTGGTTCAGCAGCTTCTCAACATCGTAGCCGATCCCCTGCTTGCCGAACTCACCGAAGTAGGAGAGATCCTTGCGGATCTGGGCGGCGGTGACGTTAATGCGCTCGCCGAGCTCTTGTGACGAGACCGAGTGGATCCCCTCATCGAGCAAGTAGCGCAGGCTCCGTGAATAGAGCGGCAGCCGACGGATCACAACATCCGGCGGATCATCAAGACGTTCCACGGCTGGCCTCCAAAAGAATTGTGAAGCATTTCGTGAAGTGTAGCACTAAGTTCTGATCAGTGTCAAGCGAGAGAAAGGGGATTCCTCTCACCCGCGCCATAATCCTGGCGGCGCGAAGCGGGTGATCGCCTCGGCGGCGACGGGCCAGGCCGGGTCGAGCATCAGGTCGTGGGCGGCGTCGGCCACCACCACAAGATCGCCATGGTAGGCGTCGGCGGTGGCGCGCTGCACCTCCGGGCTGTAGGTGGAGTCGCGCCCGGCGGCGATGGTGAGTACCGGGGTGCGGCAGGCGGCGGGGCGGGGGCGCAGCAGCATGCTGCTCGGCGTCACCAGGGGGGGCTCGGGCACCATGCGGGATACGTGGCGGGCCAGATCGGCCTCGGAGATGTTGGGGCGGAAGAGGGCCGCGCGCATGGCCTGCGGCTCAAGCCGGAGCATGGCGGGCAGGGATATCGGCTCGCCGGGGGGGCGCGGGGCAAAGTAGGCTCCCAGGCTTGCGGGCGAGCTACAGAGCAGCACCGCGCCAGCCAGATCGGGTGCGGGGCCGAGCGCGCCGGTGATGATCAGCTGGAGCAGGATGCCGCCCAGGCTGTGGGCCACCACCAGCGGGCGCGGGCCAACCGCCGCGATGGCGGAGCGCACATCGCTGGCGTACTGAACGACCGTGCTGCGGGCGAAGCCGGGCGGGCGCGGGCTGCCGCCGTGGCCGCGCAGACTCACCGCGTGGGACTCAAACCCCCGCGCCGCAAGGTCGGCCATCGCCAGCTCCCAGCACCAGGCCCCGTGCCACGCCCCGTGGATGAGCAGGATGGGTGTGGCGTGCCGCCGCCGCGCCGGGCGGGCGATGATATGCTCTAGGGTGATCATTGAGTTGGTGAAGATGCGGAGGGACGCAGGAGGGACGCAGCATGCTGCGTCCCTCCTGCGTCCCTCCTAGCGTCCCTACACGACGGTATGCTCGGCAGGCAGGCCGAGCTTCTTGCGCCGCTCGTCGGCTAGTTGGCGCTTCTCGGCGATCATCTCGTCGGTGACATAGACCCCGAAGGAGCGCAGTCCCGCCAGCTTTAGGCCGTGCTTATGCCAGAGCCGGTACATCTCCTTAACCCGCTCCATCTCGATGTTGCGCCCCAGGGTGTAGTTCCCGTACTTCCCGTCCATGGCCAGCAGGGCCGTCTCAGAGAGGCAGGCGTAGGCGGTGCCGGGGGGCATATCAATATCGAAGCCGAAGTCGGGCTCGCCGGGCAGCATGATCTCGCCGCTCTCCACGATCAGCACGTCGGGGCGACGGGCGGCGTCCTCCTTCTTCACATCGGGGGGGCGGGCCACATCGCAGACGACGGCGCCGGGCTTGAGCTTGTCCACATTAATCACCTTGCCGGTGAGGGCGCTGGTGGTGGTGATGATCAGGTCGGCGTCGCCGATATAGGCGTCGGGGTGGGTGGCGGCGATCACGCGGGCGCCGGGCGTCTCCCGCTCGATCTGCTGCTTGAGCGCCAGCAGGCGCTCGGCGCGCGGCGCGATCAGCACGACATCGCGCACGGCCTGGGCCAGCAGACGGGCGCAGACCGCGCCGATCGAGCCGGTGGCTCCGATCACCACCGCGCGAACATGCTCGGGGCGCCCGCCCTTCATCAGCAGGACGGCCTGCTTCGCCGCCTCCAGGGTGGCGGCCACAGTGAGCGAGTTCCCCGAGGTGATGCCGATGTTCACCTTCTGGGACACAGTGATCCCAGCGTCGCCGACCACCGAGGTGAAGGCGCCGAGGCCCATCAGGCGGGCGCCCATACGCTCGGCGATGCGCGCGGCGCGGATGAGCCGGCGGTAGGTGAAGGACGGCGGGCGGCGCATCATCTCGCGCGGGGTCGCGCCGAGCGTCAGCAGGATGCCCTCGGTCTCCTCGCCGGTGGCCGTAGAGCGAATGCCCCGGATCTTCGAGAGGTAGAGCGGCGGCATGTGGGCGGCCACTAGCTCGACCAGTCGCGGCGGCAGGCGGCGCGTCCAGCGGAACTGAGGGGCCTTGCTGATCATATTCACGCGCAGCGGGTGGATGACAAAGGCGAACTTCGGCCTCGGGCGCGGGTTCAGATCCTGCACCGTCGGCCCCCAGCCGGCGGCGGCGATGAAGTCGAGCGCCTCAGCCTCGCCGGGCTGTCGGCTTGTCTCCTGGATGGCCGCGATGATCGCCTCAAGCACATCGGTGGAGACGAAGGGGCGCGGGCAGGGGTTGCCCTCGGCGTCGACCAGGGGCGGGTGCATCGTCACCAGGGTCGTCACCCCGCGTCGGCGCAGATCCTCAATCTCCTCGGGTGAGGGGTCATCGGTGATGATGGCCTTGCCCTTGAGGCTGGCGGGGGCGAAGCGGCGGATGAAGGCAAAGTCGCCAGCGATCACCTGTGCCCAATCGAAAAGCCCCTCGGCGCGCGAGTCGTGGCCCTCCTGCCCAAGGGCGACGGGGTGAAGCAGGCGGTAGGGCAGCAGCACGGTGATCGGCAGGGTGGTGGCGGCATACAGCTCAAGCTGGGCCAGGCTGCGCGGCGGCGGCAGGAAGCGCAGCCCGCTGTGGATGATCGGGTCGGCGAAGCGCAGCTCGGCCTCCTGCTGGGCCAGGGCGGCGGCCATCTGATAGCGCTCGATGCCGCTGGTGAGCAGGATGCGCTTATAGCTGAAGAGGTCAGGTGTCTTACGGGCGGCCTGGGCGACGGCCCAGCGCTCCAGGGTATTCTTCAGCACGCCGCCGTCCACCACCGGCGTGCGGTGGGCCTGGCTGGCGAGGTGAATAGCCTCCTGATGAGGGTAGCGCGCCTTACCCACGCGGAACACCGGCGTCAGCCCGCCCAGGCTGATCGCGTCCACCTGGCCGTCATGCTCGCGGATAAGCTCACCAGCCCGGGCGATGTCGCCATTGGTGCCGATGCGCTGGATCTCAATATTCCGCCCGAGGATGGTGGCCGTGAACCGGTAGTCGCGGGCCGATGACCCCAAGCTGATGCTCACAACACGCTTCATACCCTGCTCCTATTGCCAACGCAAAAGGTGATAAGGCAGAGTATAGCATACGTGCGCTCGGGGATTGGTAGGTGCGGCGCATGGCTGTCGCACTGACTCAGCGATTCTTTAAACATCCGCCTTCCCTCAAAACAAGCGCTGCTGGCGCGGGTCATCGCCAGGCCGGGGCGGCTGCTGGCCCTTCAGCGCATACTCCAGCAGGTCGGTGATCGCCAGCTCGGCAGCCCACTGGCGGAGGTAGTCGTGATTGAGGGAGTCGTCTTGCACACGCAAGATGGCCTGCACATCGCGCCACTGACGGTCGGATGGCGCGAGCTTGTAACACTCCAGCTTTGCCAGCACCGTGTCTTCGGCGCTCGCCACGCGCAGGGAGCCGCCCGGTTCGCCGGGGATGTCCACCACCTCCCCCCGCTGAAACTGGGCGACCTCGAAGGGGCGGCCCGACGACAGGTATACATCGATCTGGAAGCCGGTCGCCTTATCGTAGGCGCAGAAGCTCGCCCGCTGCTGCCAGTCGGCTCGCGCCTCGGGCAGCCGCGCCAGCGCATCCGTGATGTCGCTGGGTAGGAAGGTGAAGCCCTCGCGCAGCCCTTCCACCAGGGCGCGCACATCGCGGGCAGCGAGGTTGAGCACGATGTCGATGTCGCGGGTCGTGCGGTACTCGCCGTGGACGACCGCCGCGAGGGAGCCGACCACAAGGTAGCGAATCGCCTGGGCGTCGAGGAGTGCGCCAACACGCAGCGCCAGGGCCAGCGGGTCAACCGGCGTTGGCATAAGCGGCAGTCCTTTGAGCAGGGCGGCTCCGTGGGGGCGTTGCTCAGGCGTGAGCCGCTGGAGCGCGAGCGCATAGCCCAATTCGTGTGGGCTGGCCGCTGGCCTCCGCCGCTGGATTCCCGCCAGGGCCAGCCGGTCGGCCATGCGGTTCATATCGCGGGCCAGCTCTAGCTTGCGCGAAGGTGAAAGTGCGCGCAGGGCGGCGATGATCTCCGCCTCGATGTGGGCTGGCGTGTCGGCGGCGAGGGATTGCATAGGGATAATTATACGCCGCCTCGCTACGATGTGTCACGCTGCACCTCAGCCCTTGCTCGGCTTCGGTCTCCGCGCTCGGCGCTGCTTCGGCCAATGGGCGATTATGCTACAATCCTGGGCGGAAATCGATCACCGCCTCTCGCCGTTCAGGTCCGTGGTATCTCCGTCTGCATCGCGGGCGGAGCTGGACTCATTATGACCACGCTCCCATCTGCTACTCCCGACTTCCTCGCCCAATTCCAGCACATCTTTACCCGCAACGGCTTTCGAGGCGGTGACTTTCAAACCTATCTCACCAAACCGACGAACCAGCGAAGCGGCGACGAAGCCTCGATTGTGGATCGGGCGATTGTCGCCCCCCTCCTTGATCTGCTCGGCTTCGCCCCCGGCGATCAGAACTACAACCTCCAGCGGCGCGGGGATCGCCCCGACTACGCGCCGAGCGTCGAGGTGTACGGCACCTGCTTCGTGGTGGAGAGCAAGAATACGACCCTGACCCTGACCCTCGATGTTCATGATCCTGAGAGCAACCTTGGGCAGCTCTGGGGATATATGCAGCTTGTGGCGGTAGACCTGGGGATACTCACCAACGGGCGTGAGATCCGGCTCTATGAGCGGATGGGCACGACATTGCGTGAGGTGATGCTCCTCGACATGGAGCCGGTGCTTACTGCGTGGGCCAGCGGCGCGGAGCTTCCCGCCGATCTGTCCGATAAGATCACCCTGATTGAGCGCATGTGCAGCCTTGCCTCGTTCACCGACCCTGACCGTATGGAACGTGAGCTGGGGATGGATCAGGATACGTGGCAGAAACGCGCACTCCCGCTCGGAACCGCTGAACGCCACGAGGAGCTACTTGTCACGGAGGTGCAGCAGCTTATCGCCGCGCTGCACGCGGATGCACGCCAGGTTCTTCAGCGTCACCGCGACGCCGCAGCCGCCTATGAGCATCGCCGCCGGTACCTCAATGATGGGGGCGAGGAGGAGGCAGAGCCCAAACTCGCGGCGCTCCGCGAGCGGGTATTGGCTGCCATAGAAGCGATGCGGGCAACCCTGGGGTTGACCGACGAACACGTCGCTTCGATCCAGGCAATCTTGCTGAACGTGATCGTGGAGGCCAACGCCTACCCGAGCAAGAAGGCGCTGGTGGATGCGGTGCTGGCGGTTGTAAACCAGGCCCGAGCGGTGAAGTATGCCGGGCAGCCGCGCTTTGCCCGCCCCTGGAACGACCTTGAACATGCGCCAAACATCAAGGCTGCCATAGACGCCTATGCGGATGTCGTCGCGACACATCTCAAACGACAGTCGGAGCTGCGGCTGTCCTACCGCGACACCCGTGTCGTCATGGAGGATTTTGCCGCCTGGCGCTCGCTCGTTCAGGAGACGGTGATCGGTGGCGGCACCGAGGAGCAACAGGCGACAGAGTTCGCGCTTCAGGCCGCCTACGTAATCTTTATCCGCCTGCTGCTCATCCGCGTCTGCGAGGACAAGGGGCTCTTTCCCAATCGCTTCGTCTCAGATGGCGGCTTAAAGCACTGGCAGAAGGACATTGAGCGCTATTTGCGCTTTGCCAGCGGCAACCCATACGCCCCGCTGCTCGATATGGCCTACGCCAACGCGCAGAATATCTATGCGCACTTCTTCACCGGGCGCGAGGTCTTCAACTGGTACCGCCTTGATCGCAGACAGCTCTTGATGGCGCTGCACCGCCTGAGCCGCTTCAACTTCGCCGGGGTCAACGCCGACATTGTCGGCACGATCTACAACACCTACGTCGCCCGCAAGGAGAAGAAGGAGCGCGGCCAATACTACACCCCTCGGCCTATCGTTGACTATATGCTCGATGCGGTTGGCTATACCTCCGGGACAGAGATCATCGGCCCCGATAAGCGCCTGATCGACCCGGCCTGCGGCTCGGGGTCGTTCCTCGTCGCGGCGGCGCATCGCCTTGTGGCTGCATATCAGGCCGCCCCGCAGCAACCGCATCCAATGCAGGTGCTCCGCCGCATCCGTGAGTCGCTGTTCGGCTTCGACCTCAACCCCTTTGCCTGCTATCTGGCAGAGGTGAACCTGCTCATCCAGTCGCTCGACCTGGTGAAGCAGGCGCACGACCAGGATGTTCGCCAGCCGCTGGAGCGGTTTCACATCTACAACGAGGACGCGCTGACGAGCCCGACCGCTATGTTCTCATACAGCCGCTTCCAATCACGGCTGGCCGAGGAGAGCGCCGAGGCCGACCAGATCAAGCGCCGCGCACCTGGCACATCCTATGCTAATGGCTTTGCCTTCGTCATCGCCAATCCGCCTTTCGGTGCGAGCTTGAGCGACGACTACAAGGCTACGCTGCGCAAAGACTGGGCCGATATCTTCTACGGCCAGCCCGACACCTACGTGTTCTTCTTCGCGCTAGCCCTCAAGCTGCTGGCGACACGCGGGCGCATGGCGTTCATCACGCCAAACACCTACCTGATGGGCACGAACACGGCCAGGCTGCGCCGGGCGCTGCTCGACGCCGGGCGGGTCGATGAGATTGTGGATCTGCCGCAGGGGATCTGGCCGGATGCCAACGTCGATTGTGCGATCACCGTGCTGACACACGATAGTGATGAGACAAGGCGCGCAGCACATCGGCCCGAGGCTCGCTTGATGGGATTGCGCGACGATCTGGGGAAGCTTACCCGTGGCGAGTGGCAGGAGGTGCTGATCCAAGATCAGGGGCGCTGGATGGCTGACCCGAGCGCGGCAATAAACATCCGCTATGACACGCTTCTTCAGCGGATTGAGGACGCATGCCGTATCCCGAGCAACGGGGGGACAAAGGTGCTGCGCCTGGGGGATGTGGGTGATAGTATGCAGGGCATCATACCGTACAAAACCCGCGCAGATGGTACAGCGAACCTTCACATTCGGCCACGCATGCAACTTCCCAACCCGGCTCCAAAATGGCACCCCCTTATTGATGGAAGCGGGTTTGTTGGGCGCTACGAACTTCGCTGGGGCGATGAGAAGCCGTATCTGCACTACGGTGATTGGCTATGGTGTCCTCGGTCGCCTAAGTATTTCGACTCACCAAAGCTTCTGTTCATCCGCCTCCGCAACCGGGCGTTGAAGCGGCGGCTGGTGGCGACGTATGATGACAGGGGGTTCTACAACCGGCATAACTTCAGCAACATCATCGCCCGCGACGACTCAGGCTACAACCTGAAGTACATCCTTGCCCTGTTCAACTCGTCGCTGCTAAACTACTGGTATGCACGCCAGTTTCCCGATGTGGAGGTCGCGATTGATGACACGCGCAAGCTCCCCATCTTCCCCGCCGATACAGCAACACAGGCGGAGATGGTGGCCCTCGTGGACGCCTTACTGGCTGAGCACGCCGCGCTGAACCGGCTGCGAGAGCAAGACTACCGCATTGTTCGGCGGGCGACGGGCGATGACAGCATCGAGCTACCCTATGACCGTTTGCTAGAGGAATTACAGGCAAAGAACCCGGAGGTTGCGCCGTACAAGCTACTCGACGCACTCTACACCGGCGTCATTGCGATCGCTACGGAGGTTGACCAGACGGAGACGGTCAGCAGCAACATATTCGTCGCGCCCAAGCACCCAACCAGCGTGGTGCTGCGGCGCAACAAGCTCTGGCTCACGGTTCCCGATGCGGATGTGCGGGACTATCTGGTGAACTACCTCAGCCGCCCACGCTGGCGCGGGAAGAGGTGGGCGGACGTGGCAGAGGAGGCACTTATTCTGGTGCGCGAGGAGGATCGATCCGCCTTCTCAGCCCTTGTGCAGGCGCGACAGGCGGAGATTGTGGCCCGGCTGGATCGGATCGACCAGATCGATCAGGAGATCGACCGGCGGGTGTTGGCCCTCTACGGTATCACCGACCCCGCCGAACAGGCGCGGGTGCTGGGCAGCGCGCCAGATGATGGTGACGAGGCAGGCAATAGCGAGCCGCCGAGCGAATAGCCCGAGCGTGAGGGTTACGCAATGCCGCAAAAGGAGCGCTCGGGCGTTTACCTGCTGAACGCAGCGAAGCGTCCCGACCGGGACGCTTCGCTGCGCTCAACGTGACAGGGCGAGTTTTGCGGTATGACAAGGTTTCAGAGTACCTTGCCGTACCCTTGTCTGTCGCCTAAATATCCAGATCCCTGACCTCAGCCGCGTGGGTCTGGATGAAGCGCCGCCGTGGCGGCACCAGGTCGCCCATGAGCATGGTGAAGGTCTCATCGGCCAGCTGGGCGTCCTCCAGCGTCACCTGGAGAATGATCCGGTTGGCCGGGTTGAGCGTCGTCTCCCAGAGCTGCTCGGCGTTCATCTCGCCGAGCCCCTTGTAGCGCTGGATCTCGACCTTGGTGCCGGGGTTCAGCTTGCCGATGTAGGTATCGCGCTCGGCGTCGGAGTAGGTGTAGACCTGCTCGCGGCCGTGCTTGAGCCGGTAGAGCGGCGGCTGGGCGATATAGAGGTGCCCGTTGGTGATCAGCTGGCGCATGTGGCGGAAGAAGAAGGTGAGCAGCAGCGTGCGGATGTGGCTGCCGTCCACGTCGGCGTCGGCCATGAGGATGATGCGGTGGTAGCGCAGCTTCTCGGGCGCGAACGCCTCGCCGATCGCCGTGCCGATCGCCGTGATCAGCGCCTTGACCTCGGCGTTGGAGAGCATCTTATCGAGGCGGCTCTTCTCGACGTTGAGGATCTTGCCGCGCAGCGGCAGGATCGCCTGGAAGCGCCGGTCGCGGCCCTGCTTGGCCGTGCCGCCTGCCGAGTCGCCCTCGACGATGTAGAGCTCGGAGCGGGCCGGGTTCGTGTCCGAGCAGTCTGCCAGCTTGCCGGGCAGGGCGAAGCCCTCCATGGCGCTCTTGCGGGCCGTCTCGCGCACCTTCTGGACGGCCAGGCGGGTGCGGGCGGCCGAGACCGCCTTCTCGATGATCCGGCGGGCCTCGCCGGGGTTCTCGTCGAGCCATGCCCCGAAGGCGTCGCCCATCACTGTGCCCACGGCGCTGGCCGCCTCGGGGCTGACCAGCTTCTCCTTGGTCTGCGAGCTGAACTGCGGGTCCTTCAGCTTGACGCTGATCACCGCTGTGAGCCCTTCGCGGACATCGTCGCCGGTCAGGTTGGCGTCGTTATCCTTGAGCAGGCTCTTGGCGCGGCCGTAGGTATTGATCACGCGGGTGAGCGCGGTGCGGAAGCCAGAGAGGTGCGCGCCGCCATCGGTGTTGTTAATATTGTTGGCGAAGGAGTAGATCGCATCTGTCTCGTAGGTCTCGGTGTACTGCATGGCCACCTCGACCGCCACATCGCCGACGGTGCGCTCGACATAGAAGGGCAGCCGGTGCAGCGAGCCCTTGCCCTTATTCAGGTGGCGCACATAGGAGACGATGCCGCCCTCGAAGTAGAAGTTCACCTCATCGCCGGTGCGCTCGTCGGTGAACTTGAAGCGCAGCCCCTTGGTGAGGTAGGCCATCTCGCGCAGGCGCTGGGCGACGGTCTTGAAATGGTAGTCGATCCCGTCCTTAAAGATGGTGATGTCGGGCATAAAGTGGATGGAGGTGCCGGTGCCCTCGGCCGGGCCAACCGCCGCGACCGGGCCCTGCGGCTTGCCGATGCGGTACTCTTGCACCCAGAGCTTGCCGTGGCGGCGCACCTCGGCCCGCATCCACTCGGAGAGCGCGTTGACCACCGAGAGGCCCACGCCGTGCAGGCCGGACGACACCTTGTAGCCGCCGTCGCCGAACTTGCCGCCGGCGTGGAGCTCGGTGGTTGCGAGCTGCAGCGCCGAGACCTTATGCTTGGGGTGGATATCGACCGGGATGCCGCGGCCGTTGTCCGTCTCCGACACCGAGCCGTCGGCGTGGATCGTGATCGTGATCGTGTCGGCGTAGCCGGCCAGGGCCTCATCGACCGAGTTATCGACAATCTCTTTGATCATATGATGCAGGCCGTTGATATCCGTCGGCCCGATATACATGCCGGGGCGCTTGCGCACCGCTTCCAGCCCCTCAAGCAACGTGATCTGGCTGGCGTCGTAGCCCTGCGGCTCTGTGGTCATATCGTAGTCCTGCGGCTCTGTGGTCATATGTTCGTCGTCCTTATGATGAGAGTCATATCGCGGCGGGCGCGCCCGCCCAATGAAATAGGCCAACAGCGCGACCCTATCGGCTATCGGCTATCAGCTATCGGCGCTGCCCCGCCAGCGGGCCGTCTGCTCACGGTAGAACTCCAGGCGGGCCGCGCTGAGCCCGCTGCCCATGTAGGCGCTGCCCAGAATAGCGGCGGCGGCCCCGAGCGGGCTAGAGGCCAGTCGCTGCCAGACCACGCCCAGGCCGCTGGCGATCACGAAGCTCAGCAGCAGCAGGCCGATGGCGCCCATCAGGTTGCGGCGCACAATGTTGACGCTGTAGTAGAGCGCGCGCAGCGGGCCAGATCGGCTCATCAGGATGGCCTCGGGCGCGAAGCCGGCGTAGACATAGGCCCAGAAGCAGGCGATGTACCAGGCCAGGGCGACGGGCAGGGCGGCGGCGGGGATGGTGGCGATGATGATCGCTGAGATCGCCAGGAAGGGCAGCCCGAGCAGTAGCCCCACCCCAATCGCCGCCAGCAGGGCGAGGCAGATCGTGCCGGCCACCTGGAGCGTGCGCTGGAGCGAGGGCACGAGCGCAAAGGGCTCGTCGCGCACCGCGCCGCCCAGCACCGTCAGAAAGAGGCTGCTGCATAGCAGGGCGAGCGCGTTGATCAGGGCGAAGGCGCCGAGCAGTTGGAGCGGGTCGGCCAGGGAGATCGCGCTCTGGCTGAGCGATGCCGCGCCCGCCGGGGCCAGCACCGGCACCATGTTCAGCCATGCCAGAGACAGCCGCATATCGCTGCGCAGAAGGGTATTGGCCAGATCCTGCTGGGCCTGCGGGCTGCCGCCGAGCGCCTTGGCCGCCGCGTGTACGCCCGCGCGCAGGCTGCCCGACGATCCGCCCATCGCCAACGGGCTGCCCAGCCAAAGGTAGGCGCTCACGCCGGCGGGGATCAGGGCCACCCATGGCCGCCGGTACAGCGCGCGGTACCCTGCGCTTATTGTATCTACCAAACTGGGGCTCTGGGGCTTCACAACGGTCAAGACGGCCTCCTCCACAACCGTCTCATTATACCATATCCGGGCGCGCATGGGAAGTTTCTTTGGTACATGTGTACGACTAGGACTCGTTTGCGTGTTGAACGCAACACTCAACGCGCAACACGCAACATATACCCCCGCTGGCCCAGGTCGAGCCCGCCGACGCAGATCTTCGTCAGCGGGCAGGCATCGCAATCAGAGCAGTGCTCCACCTCGATCAGGCGACCGCTCCGCACCAGCGTGCGCAGCATATGGTCGAGCATGCCGGGGCTCACACCCAGCTCGTCTGCAATCATGGCGTGGCTCAAGGTGGTGTCCGGCGCGCGCCGAAAAATCTCAAGCAGCTCGTGAAGCATGGTTCACCATTTTGCATTTTGCATTTTGCATTACCCCATCCCCAGCAGCCGACCGACCTGGTAGACCGTGACGGCGGCCAGCCAGGGCACGGCCAGGGTCAGGCCCAGCGAGGCGAGCGCCCAGCGCGGGCCGAACTCCTGGATCTGCGCGCCCACGGTGGAGACGCAGGGCACGTAGAGCAGCACGAAGAGCATGAAGGCGACCGCCGAGAGCGGGGTGAAGGCCCGCTGGAGCGCCGCGCCCAGGGCGGTGTCCTGCGGCTCGGCCGCCGCCGGGAAGAGCGTCACCCCCGGCGTGAGCGCGTCGAGCAGCGCCCCGCCGGCCGCCCCCGTCGCCCGCAGCAGCCCGCCGAAGATCGTGTCGGCGTCATCGGCCAGGGTGGCCGGGGCCGCCGGGGCCGTCGGAGCCTCGCCCACATAGACCTGGGCCATGGTGGAGAGCACCACCTCTTTGGCCATCACCCCGGTGAGCAGGGAGCCCGCTGCCTGCCAGGTGCCGAAGCCTGTCGGGGCCAGCGCCAGCGCCGCAGCGCCGCTCAGCTGGCCGAAGGCGCTCTCACGCGGGCTGGCGACGCCCCAGGGAAGGTGCAGCAGCAGCCACAGGCCCAGCGAGGCGGCCAGGATAACCGTCCCGGCCTTACGCACGAACCCCGCCGTGTGCCGCCACGCCTGCCGCCAGAGCCCATACGGGGTGGGCAGCCGGTAGGGCGACAGCTCCATGATGAATGCCCCGCGCTGCCCCCCGCGAAACACCGTCTGCGAGAGGGCCACGCCCACCGTCGCCGCGACCACGATCCCCGACAGGTACATCGCCCAGATCACCATATTGGCGCGCTGCGGGAAGAAGGCCATGCCGAAGATCACATACACCGGCAGGCGGGCTGAGCACGACATGAAGGGGATGAGCAGGCCGGTCAGAATGCGGGCCGGCCTGCTCTCGATCGTGCGGGTCGCGTAGATCGCCGGCACATTGCAGCCGAAGCCCAGGATCATCGGGATGAACGACTTGCCGTGCAGGCCAAGGGCGCTGATTGCCCGATCCATTACAAAGGCCGCCCGAGCCAGGTAGCCGCTCTCCTCCAGCATGGCCAGGATGAGGTAGAGCACCAGCAGGCCGGGCACAAAGGCCAGCACCCCGCCCACCCCGGTGATCGCGCCGTCTACCACCATTGAGGTGAGCCAGGTCGGGGCGTGCGCGGCGGACAGCAGCGCCCCAGCCCAGCGCGTCACCGGCCCGGAGATCACCGCATCTGTCCAGTCGACATAAGGCGCAGAGACATTCTGCACCAGGCCGAAGACCAGCAGCATCAGGGCCATGAAGATCGGGATGCCCAGGTACTTGTGGGTGGCGATACGGTCGATCCGCTCGGAGAGGGTGATCTCCGGCGAATCGGGGCGGGCCAGGGATTGCGCCACCACCTGGCGGATCACCCGGTAGCGCGCATCGGCGATCACCAGGTCAAGCTCATCGCCATAGGCGGCCATCAGCCGCGCCCGGCTCGTGGCGACCGCCTGCTCGGCGGCGGCCTGCTCGGCGGGCGGGGACTCGCCGAGCAGGCCATCCTCGCCCTCAAGCAGCTGGATGGCCAGCCAGCGCGGCGGGTAGATCGCGGCGATGGCTGGCAGGTTCGCCAGATGCTCGGCAAGCTTGGCAATCTCGCCATCTAGCGGGTCGCCATAGGTCGGCAGCACGCCGACGGAGATCAGCGGCAGTGTGGACATGCCGGCGCTCCTCTTCCGTGGCGCTGCACCGCAGCGCGTAGCTCATCCATCCCCGCGCCGGTGTGACCTACGCACGACACCACCGCCACGCCGCCGAGCGCCGTCGAGAGCGCCCCGTAGTCGATCCGCAGCCCGCGCTGGCGGGCCAGGTCGGTCATCGTCAGCGCCACCACCAGCGGGGTGCCCGTCTCAATGATCTGAAGCGTCAGGTAGAGGTTGCGCTCCAGGTTTGCGGCGTCCACCACATTAATGACCAGGGAAGGCCGCTCGCGCACCAGGTAGTCGCGGGTGATAGCCTCCTCGGGCGAGTAGGCCGAGAGGCTGTAGGCCCCCGGCAGATCGACCAGATCGACAGCCAGGTCGCCCGCCTGGAAGCGCCCCGTCGCCCGCTCGACCGTCTTGCCCGGCCAGTTGCCGGTGTGCTGCTGCGCCCCAGTCAGGGCGTTGAAGATACTGCTCTTGCCGACGTTTGGGTTGCCGGCGAGGGCGGTGTGGAGGGCGGACATGCGCGAGCCTTTCCGATGATCTTCGTGTCACCCACTCACCAAAATCTGCCCCGCATCGGCCTTGCGCAGCGAGAGGCGGTAGCCCTTCAGCTCAATCTCTAGCGGGTCCCCTAGAGGTGCCACCCGCGTGACAGTGAGCGTCTCGCCGGGGATGAGGCCGAGGGCCAGCAGGCGGCGGCGCAGCGGTCCAACGACGCCAAGGGTGATGATAGTTGCGGACTGGCCGACGGGAACATCGCTGAGCGGGATGCGGGGAGCGGTCATGGGGTATTCCTCGGTTCATGATGCAAGGGCAGGGCGCGAATGGCGATGGCGATCTCAGGCGCGAGCCGCAGCTCGCGACCGCCCACATCGATCAGGGCTGACCCGGTGGCCCCAAGGGCCAGCAGGCGCAGCTCGACGCCCGGCAGCAGCCCCTCATCGGCGAGGAATGCCCGTGCGGCAGGGTCGGCATCAATGGCGACCACACGGGCAGCTTGGCCGACGGCGATATGCTCCAGCGGTAGCCCGCCCGCCCCCGGCGCGCGGTCGCCCGGCCCAGGGATGGGCTTGCCCTGCGGGCTGAGCTGCGGACAGCCGAGGAACTGCGCCAGCCGGTCAGAGACATCGACCGAGGTCAGGTGCTCCATGCGGCAGGCCAGCGCATCGGCATCCTCGACCGACATGCCCAGCCGTTCGACCAGAAAGACCTCCCAGAGCCTGCGGTAGCGCAGCACCAGGGTGGCCGCTGCCCTACCCTCGGGCGTCAGCTCGACGCCTCGGTAGGGCACATAGGTAAGCAGGCCGGCATCGGCCAGCTTGCGCACCATCTGGTTGGCCGAGACGGGCTGGATGTCCAGCGAATGAGCCAGCTGGGCCAGGGGAATAGGCGGCGGCACACCATCCTCGGCCAGCATGGCCACGGTGAGCAGGTACATCTGCTCGCTCTCACTCATCGGGTGGAAGTTTTGGTCGGCCATTGATTTTAACAGTTTTTTCTTACGGCTAGCCTAATCATATCAGCACAGATATTGCCGCACAAGCGATGCTGGGTGGATATCCAATAACCAGATGGCTGACTGGAGCCAATCCAGCTTAGCGAGGTCTGGGATGTGGCACCAGGTATCAGGGCTGATGCAACATCACGCGCCCGGCCCGTAAACGGGCGGGCTCTGGTCTACGAAGGCCGCCTGCGCGGCCTACCGGAGGCCGCGCAGGCGGCCTTCGTAGATGAGAGCCCGCGACTTCAGTCGCCGGGCGGCGGCATCCGGCGATGCTGCAACAGCTCTGCACCAGGTATGTTGTGACGACCCCAAGGGCGGCCCCGGTGCTATAATGGGAAGACAGCAACATGTAAGGGGAGGTACATGCTCACCTACGAGAACTTTGTCTCTGTCCTGCTGACCAGTATCGAGCAGGCCGGCCTGAATATCGCCTACACCCAAGAGCTGATCGACACCCACGCCCTCGGGAGAAGCCTCAGCATCACCTGCCTCCCCGACGGGATAGAGGACGACCGCAGCCCCCAGGAGCCCTCGCTGCGGGCGATGGTCGCCTTCCGCTGGTCGCCCGAGTTCACTGTCTTCTCGCTGCGCGGCGTCGACTCGCTCGACAACATCGAGCGCTTCGTCGACGAGCGGCTCTTCGCGCATACCCGCAGCGGCCCCTCCCTCGATGTCGAGGTGACCTACCACATCCCGCTGCGGCCCGAGCAGCAGCGGGATGTGAACACCCTCCCGGCCATGGCCCGCTCGATTCACGAGATCCACGCGGCCCTGGCTGACTCCGACGATATGGTGCGCATCAACAGCCAGCTGGTCTTCTTCCCCGGCCAGATGCCGCGCATCGAGAGCCTGACCGCCCAGCGAGTCTGGAGCATCGACGATGCCCTCTACGATCCCGACCTGCTGGCGGCGGTTTTTGAGGAGCTGTGCAGCGAGCTCCACGCCATGCTGGAGCTGCTCTATGTCAACTACGGCATCCGCGACGAGAGCGCCGGGAACAGCGAGGCCGACGCGCTGCCTGTCGACCGGCAGTACCTCAAGCCCCCCACCGCATGACTATAATGGCTCAAGGAATTCGGACACTCGGTCAGGCAACAGAAAGGAAGTCTGACCCGATGAAAAAGGTTTACACACAATACCGCAGAAGTAACCCTGTGAAGTGTTCTGTCATTCTGAGCGCAGCGAAGAATCCCGGCCGGGACGCTTCGCTGCGCTCAGCGTGACATGGGTGACAGGGTTACTTCTGCGGTATTGCGTTTACACGTCCGCCTTCAAAGCCCAGGTCGCGCTGGAGCTTCTCAAGGAAGAGAAGACCCTGGCTCAGCTCAGGAGCGAGCATGGGTGGGAACCACTGTACTGTGCGCGTGGCGGGCGATCACACGCAAGGGTCTGGCCTCGCTCTACCGTGCGCGGCCAGGGCTTCCAGTTTCGCGCTGCCGATCAAGGCATGCGCTGAGTCTGAGCGACCCAGTAGCTGAGCAGGCCCAGACGCCAACGGTAGCGCAGCCCGCCCTCCTCGGCCTCATCACGCTCGCCCTGTAGCAGGTCGCGCCAGGCGAGCCGCTGGAGGGCCGCCTCGATCAGGGGTTTGGCGAGCGTCAGGCCGCGGGCCTGCATAGCTGCGATGAGGTGCCCGGTGCCCTTCGCCGTGGTCAGCGGTAGGGTGCGGGTCAGGGCCGCGAGCACCGCCTGCTCATCGGCAGATGAGTCGCTCCAGAGGTCGGCCAGCGGTGCCTCGCCGAGCTCAAGCACATGCTCGCGCACCGCGAGCACGTGCTCCAGAGTGATTACGCTCTGCTGGCGCGTGTTCGCTGCGTCGACCAGGGTCTGGCAGAGTAGCTGGAGGAAATAGGGCTGGCCGCCGCTTAGCCGAAGCAGCTGGTCGATCGCCAGCTCATCATAGCGCAGCGCGTCGCTAAGTGGCGCGCTGATCAGGGCGCGTGCCTCATCGCTGCCCAGGCCACTGAGCCGGTGATGGAGAGCCGCGTTAAAGATGCCGGCCCATGCCGCCGGGCGGAGCTCGTCGAGTCGGTGCGCCCCGGCGATCACCAGCGTGAGCCGCGACTCGTGCTGCATCAGGTGGCGTAGGTAGCCGAAGAAGGCCGGGTCGAGCCGGCCCTGGGCGCTGCGCTCTTCCAGGGCCTCGATCTCGTCGAGCAGAAGCAGCAATCGGCGCTCACCGGCAGCCGCCAGGATCGTGGGCAGGAATTCGTCGGCGAACGCGGACGCCGGCTCGACCGCGAAGCGCGCCGGGTCCGGCGCGGGCAGCGCGAGTGCTGCCGCGATCCGCGCGGCCATGCCGGCGAGCAGCTGCGGCAGCCCCGGGTCGATCGCGAGCCGCTGTCCATCGAGGTAGACCGCGACGACGGAGTCGCCCATGCGGTCACCCAGCTGCTGGAGCAGCGAGGTCTTGCCCATGCGCCGCTGCCCAGTCAGCACCAGAGCCGTCGGCAGCGGGCGGGAGATCGCCCGCGTGATCGCCGCGATGTCGCCTGTCCGCCCGACAAACACCTGACTGCCCGACCGCAGCGGCATGCCGGCAATATACGGGTTCGCGAGCGGCGCGCGCCAGGGCGGGGATGTCAGCACCGCCACCGCCAGCGTCTGGGTCTGGGGCGCGCGGTCGCCGGCGGCGTCGGCGTAGGTCAGGCGCAGGATCGGGCGCAGCGCGGCACCTCCGTCCGGACGGAGCACAAAGGTGATCAGGCGCGTCTCGCCCGCCGGTAGCTCTGCTATCTGCTGCTCCGGGTCTTGCACAATAATGCCATCCTCTGGCAGAAGACGCAGCGCGACCGCGCGGGCCGGGCCGTAGCCGTGGTTCGTCAGCTCTAGGGCCAGGGTGATCTCGGGGGCGGCGACCACGCTGCCGGTGATCAGCCGCAGCGCAAGCTGAGCTCGGCCCTGGATGTCCTGGAGATGCTGATCAATGCGGGCGAGCCAGTGACTTGCGATGCTGCGGGCGATCTGACGGGCAACCAGGGTGAGGGCGTCGGGCAGGCGCCCCTCTAGCAGCTCAAGCTGGGCCCGCGCCTGCTGAAGGCACGTCACCTGGCCGGCAGTCGTCACCTGGCGCGGCAGCGCGGCCAGCGTGTCGAGGATGGCGGCGAAGCTGGTCAGGGCTGCGGCGAGCGGTGCCGCTGGCGCACTGTCCAGGACCAGCGCCTGAACCGGTGCCGCCAGCGCCCCCAGATCGGTCACGGAAGTGGCATCCAGCGCGATGTGACAGAGCTGATACAGCTGTGCGCTCGGGGCCGGCACCGCAGGGGCCTCGGCCAGCATGCGCAGACCGGCGATAAGCAGGGTGGGATCATGGTGGCCCTCTACGATCAGGCGGTAGCCCGTGGCGAGATCGGCCAGTGTGGGCGCGTCGTGGCGCTGAAGGGCCGCAGGCAGCGCCGCCAGGATCGCGGCTGCCTCCGCGCTTGCCAGCGCCTCTCCGGCAAGCCTTTGGAGCGTGGCGATCTCCGTCTCAGGGGCGCGGGCCAGCGTTTGGGCCAGCGCCTCAGCCCGCCCGGCGGGCGCGAGCTGGTAGGCGACCAGCTGGGCGACGGCGATAGCCGTGCCGGTGCGCTCCGCAAGGGCCAGTAGCAGCTCGATCGTGACGCGGGTGTAGGGCTCCTCCGAGCGGCGCGGGCCGAGGGCCAGCGTGCCGATCACCGTGCGGTCGCCGTCGCGGAGCGCCGTCAGCGGCAGGATGAGCGGCCAGCGCTGATCGGTGGGTCGGTGCCACTCCGTATCGGGCTTGAGCTGATCTGCTGTTTGGCGGTCAAGCGTTGTGGGCGTATCTGCGGGGGGCGCTTGGGCGTGGGACAGGTGAAACTGATCGTCCTGGGCGCGGAGATAGATGACACCGTAGGAGATCTTGAGCAGGTCGGTGCTCGTCCTCAGCAAGGCATCGAGCAGCTCGGGGGTGGTGCGTCGCTGGTTTAGTGCGCGGGTGAAGGCGATCACCGTCGGGCGGAAGTCGATCGTCACGCGGTCGAAGCGCCGGTCGATCAGGCCCTGAAAGCGGGGGTAGAGCGGGCCGACCAGCAGCATACAGACCATCGTGGTCATCACCGCAGTCAGCTCGTTGTCGATGCTGGTCAGGTTGCGCAGCAGGGCCTGACTGACCAGCACGGTTATGCCGCCGACGGCGACCAGCGTGGTGCTCAGCGCCCCATAGAGCAGCGTGCGCCGGATGACAGTCTCGATGCCCCAGAGCCGGTAGCGCAGCATGGCCATGGTGAAGCAGCCGGCGATCCCGATCAGGGTGAGCTCGTAGAGCAGGTTGCTCAGCAGTTCATAGACAAACTGAGGAGCAAGGCTCGGTGCGATTGCGAAGCGCACGATCCAGCGGCCAAGATAATAGCTGATCACCACGGCCAGCCCGATCAGCAGCCCGAAGACCGCCCACTGCATTTGCCGACGCTGGGTCGGCGTGCTATGGTTGCGGTAGCGGATGACCATTGCGATCACCCCGCTGGCCTGCCAGCTCAACGTGAAAAACAGTGAGCCCAGCGGGGTCGCGTTGAGGTTGCCACCCGGCAGCGGGCTGAAGGGCATCGCCGGGACGAACAGCCAGATCACGATCAGGACGCCGTAGACCAGGGCGAGCCAGCGGGTAGGGCGCGGCACAAAACGCCCATCGGGGAAGATGTAGAAGATCACCAGGCCAAGGTAGATGGCGATCGCCTGCAGCCCGAGGTGGATGCTCGACCAGCGTGGGCCGAGCGTGCCGAGCGACTGGGTATAGTTGCTCTCGCTACAGCCCAGGCTGATGCAGAGCAGGGCGGTGATCAGCGCGCCAGTATTGCTGGGCTGGCGCCAGACGATCAGCGCGCTCAGGGTGAGGGTTGTCGCGGCCAGGAGCAACTCGGCGAGCAGAACCGTCCAGAAGTAGGCCGGCAGTGGGATGCCCCAGCTCGTGAGGACCTGGGCCTCGCCGAGGGTGAGGCTCGACCAGGAGCCGCCGAAGGGCAGCACGGTGGTGAGGACGGCGATGCGCAGCGGCAGGGCCAGCGTGTAGAGTCCCACCAGCAGGGTGAAGGTGAGCAGCCAGACAGCGCGGAGGAGCAGCACCACTGCCCAGGCGCGGCGCTCGTCTGCGGAGGCCTGATGCGAAGAGCGCTGAGAGAACGTAGACATAGGGATACCTGCTGGCTACGCGGCCTGTTCGTCTGGGTCGGGCTTTCGCTCGCGCTGCTGGGCGGCTGTGGGCTGGAGCCGCGCTACGTACTGCCGCCGCCCGAGAGCAATGACGGCACCTTTCGCTGGGTCGATGCGCTGGATGTGCCCCCCGCTGACTACCTGCCGGTGACGTTCGCTGACCCGGCGAGCGGGCGTCAGATCGCGGTCTGCCGGGGCTTTATCGTGGACGACATCGATCAGGCGCAGGGCTATCACACGGGCGAGCTCGTGATCGACGCAGGCGAGCCGGCCTGCTGGGTCCCACATCGCGGCGGGCTGCTGCGCTTTGCGCGGCGTGACAACGCCTACCAGCAACTCTGGGCCCGCGCCGGCGCCGCCTATAGCTGGGTGGCGATCGACACCATCCCCGAGCGCCCGCTCACGCTCTCGGCGATCTGGCAGAACAACCGCCTGCCCTCCAACTATGTGCGACGCCTGGACTCAGGCGCGCCCTTTCAGTACTGGACACCCTGCGCCGCGCAGGTCGACGGCGCGTGGCACCTGGGCAAGCTCGGCATGCAGGACAACGTACTACGCTGCTACATCCAGCTTGATCAGCGCGAGACGCTGGTCACTACAGACGTGCGTGTGCTCTACGCGCCGGTACACTGACTCTTCATTCCGCTCAAGTATAGCCGCTTCTTTATACACATGCCAGCAAAAATCGAACGCCAATTCACCCTATTGCCCGCTAAAGAGATACCCTGCCCCGCGCACATTTTGTATGCATCCGGCATCTCTATTAAGGATGCGCCGGATGTTCTTTATTGCGCTCTTAAGGCGCTCACCTCCCACAACGTCAGAATCGTTCCAGACATGCTGCTCAATCTGTGATGGGGAGACGATCTGACCGGAGTTCGCTATGAGGTAAGCCAGGAGCTCAAATTCGGCTGGAGGAAGCGGCACGAGCACCCCTCGGCAAAGCGCAATTCGCCGCTGAGGGTCAAGCGTAATTGGGGGTGACTGAAAGAGGCCGGGGATGGGCTGATGTATCAGAAACTCCTTGAAGGCACTGGAGAAGACTTGGATCTCGCCTTCGTTTCTGATCACAAGGGCCGCATTGAGCAGCCGCTGCACACCCTGCGGATCCGTTCGCCAGATAATAGGTAGCAGCGCCAGAAGCCGGCGGTCGCTTGTGGATAGCGTATGCCAGAAGTACATCCAGTGGATCTCCGCGTCAGTCCCAAAGCGTTCACCCGTAACGGCACGGCACTCGCTCGCCTGGCTCGGATCACCATGCTGTCGCCACTCAAAGAGCTGATAGGCCGCCATCTGAAGCAAGAGTGGGTGCGGACCAGCCAGAGAGATCAGCCACGCGATCTCGTCTTGCTCAAGCGGGAGGCTGCTCTGGCCTGAGAGGTGGCGCACCATCGTCTCGGCTTCGTCATATGAGAAGAGCCGCAAGCGAATCTGAGCGAAGACATTAAAGAATGGCGAGCTCAGGATGCGAGTCTCTGCGAAGCCGAGCTCGAAGAGCGGCTTCGTTGAGACCGTCACAAAGACAACCCCTAAACTATTGAAGATCGCCCGCAGTCCTGAGAAGAAGTTCGGGTCGAGATTGGGATTCTCGCTCAATGTATCAAACTCGTCGAGCAAAAAGACCAACTGGACCCCTTGGTCACCGATCCTGCGCACCAAATCCTCAAACTGACGATAGCTCATTGTTGAATCATTTTCGTCTGGAAATCCCAGGGATGTATCACCGCCGTGCATGCTGCGCCCAATCTCTCGGGCGAACACCCCAAACAGCTCATCGGGCGTGAGCATTCCGCAGCTCTCGCAATCAACATACATCATCTGTAACGAACCCGGTTCGAGATCGTGGGACTGCTGGACATGGGGGCGTGCGAGGTGCATAAGAAGCGATGTCTTCCCAATACGCCGTGGGCCGACGATGGAGATACATTGCCCACCCCGAAGGAGATTCAAGATCTGCCGCAACTCGCGCTCACGACCGAAGAAGTAGGCCGGGTCGCGAATGGGGCCCCTGTGAAAAAACGGGTTGCCTGACAGCATGGTAGCTTCTCCCTCAGTGGGTACTAGTGGCACAAGTGCTGTTCGCTACGGCACCGGCCTGAACAGCAGCACTGCGGCAAATACAAGCAGCAGCACTCCCACAAAAGCTATAAGCCCCTGTGTCGTCCCCGCCGCCGCCGTGGCGAGGCCAAGGGCGCCGAATCCGAGCGCTGCAACAGCCCATCCGGCCCATCGATTGCCCTGATGTGTTTTCGGCTGGGCTGTCGGGATTGGGGGTGAAGGGGCACTCACGATGGTTGGAGGTGGCGGCGCAGGCGGCTGGGGCGTTTCAAGCAGCAATCGGTACGCGCCAACATGCACCTCGTCGCCGACATGCCAACTTGCCGGCTGCTTTGGCGATAGGCGCTGCCCCCGCAACACCGTTCCATTTCCTGACCCCAGATCTTCGACGATAATCTGTCCGCCGTCCCAGTGAATCCGCAGGTGATAGCGCGAGATCAGCGTATCGTGAGGGGGGAGCCGGATTTCGTTATCCGGCTCGCGCCCGACGCGTAGGTCTGCCAGCCCGATCTGCCACTTGCCAAGAGGCTGGCCCGTCGCGCTCTCCAGCCGCACGCGCAGATTCGGTGGGGGGGCGACCGGCTGGGGCAACACGGGCGGAGTGGGGATCGTTTTTGGAGCCGGCGGATGGAGTGGGCCGATAGCAGAAGAGAGCGCGTCGGCGAGCAATTCGGCTGATGCGTAGCGAAGGAGAGGATCTTTTTCCAGGCAGCAGCCGATAATTGCCTCTATGGAGGTGGGGATATCTGGAGCAAACATACGGATCGGCGGCGGAGGCTCGCTGTGATGTTTCTGCGCGGCCTCCATACGCGTCCCCGTATGGAAGGGAACGCGTCCGGCGCAGAGCTCGTACAGCACCACGCCAAACGCATAAATATCCGCCGACGTGCTCATCTGGTTCTGACGCCAGCGCTCGGGCGCAATATATGCCGCATCTCCTTCAGTAGTGCTGCGAAGCAGGGCGATACCATAATCGGAAAGCCGGGCCGCCAATGTAGCGCTCGTAGAAGGAGATGGGCTGGGTCGCGAGTCGAGCAGGATGTTCGATGAAGTGATATCGCCGTGCATGAGACCGTATTGGTGGAGCTTTGCCAGCCCAAGAGCGCATTGCCACGCAATCGTGAGCCGCTCTAGAAGAAGCGTTTCAGATTGCCGTAAGCGGCTCCGTAATGTGCCACCTGATGCGTAATCCTGCACCAGGTAGGCATGGCCCTGCTCCACCCCAGCGCTCTGAACAGCAACCAGATATGCATCACGTATCGAGCTGACCTGCATGGCATAGTCGCTCAGCAGGCGCTGAAAGATCGCGTCGCCGCTGTACGCCGGCGCGAAAACCTTGATTGCGGCAGTCTGCCCCCTGACGGTATTTCGGCCAAGGAAGACCCGTGCGCGAGATCCACGTCCAATCTCTTGCTCTAGGCGCATCCCGCCAAACGATGTCCCTATCAATTCCGTCATCAGAACAGCTCCAGATAGTAGCCAACATGGGCGGGCTTGTACAGCTCAATGATCGCAGCCAGCCAGTCCTCGCTCACACCGCTACTCCGTGGCACCTGCACCCGGAAGGTATGCGGATTACCTGTTTGATCAATCTTAACCTCGTTTTGAAGACCTGTATACGCCTTGATCGCGAGGAGCAACCCGGCCTGGGTGCCGCGTTGCTCGTGGAGCGTGGGCGCATGCACCAAAATACCTCTGCGCCGCTCAAGGGGTGTGCCCGGCAGAAATTCGATCCCGAGCCAGCGGGCTAGGAGGTCGAGGAAAGGCTCGGGGCATGTGGCGGGGTGAAACCATGCATCGATATAATCCTGGCGCTGCTCTAATGGCTCCCATATCTCCTCGAAGATTTTTAGATAGCGGGCGAGGAAGCCGGGGGCATCAGATCGTTCGCCCACCTGAAAGATGATTGGCAACAATGCTAGGTATTGTGATGGGCCGGGCTGTGCAACAGGCCATATGATCGGCCTCCTCTGGGCGTCCCCCGCTGCTGCTTGTGTTGAAGGTGCAGATAGCCGGATCGTGCCACCGGTCGCCTGTGCCGGCACCTGCTTAGGGGCGGGTGCGGGGGGCGGCGCGGGGGCGGGCGCGGGGGGCGGGGGGGCGCGCAGGATCTGGATCTGTAGCTGGAAGGAGGTGATGGAAATCTTGTCTCCATCGCGCAGCGTGACCGCAGGGCTCCCCTGGGTGAGCGGCTGCCCATTGAGGACGGTCGGCTGGCTGGAGCTCCGATGGACAAGCTGCACCTCATCGCCGACCAGACGAAGCTCGGCGTGCTGGCGTGAGACGTGGGCTTTGCCATCATCGATCAGCACATCAGGGATCACGGCGCCATCGCCGCGCCCGATCACCACGCCCGCCCGCAGCGCCGCTGCGTCAAACTCCTGTGGCGCTCGTCCATCACTCACCGTCACGCGGAGGCGTTGTACTGCCATTGTCAGCCCCTCAAGTAGGATCTTCTTGTACTCGTACCATGTGTACATCGGAGCAGATGATGCCGTAGACCGGGAACGACGCGATCTCTGCGATGATCTCCTGGCTTCTGCCACCTCGCCGCAGCGTTGCTTTGAGCGCCTGCGCTGGAACGTACGCACTCCCGAGAAGAGGCTGGATGCGCCCGTAGATCTCGTTGACTCGTAGGGTTCGGCCAAATGGCCAGCCGGCCCCGCCTGGCCCACCGGTATACGGATTAAGATAGCGATAGAGTTCCTGGGCGACCGTCTGCTCGATCATCCGCTGGATTGGTGCCGGCGTTCCGCGAGGGACGCGCAGATCGAGCACGATCTGCACCGGGTAGATCTCGGGTGCCCGAAAGCGTACGCTGGTGCCAAGCATCACACAGGGTGCGATCTTTTTTTCGAGATCCACCTCCAACTGGCTAGCAAGCGTCTCAATCTTATCAATCGGGATCTGACCGTCCTCCGCCTCGACATTGGGAAGCACCACCAGCACCACTTCACCAGGGGTAGGTCGTGGCATCCCTGGCGTAGCGCCGGTGCCCTGGCGCCCTGGCGTGTATGCGTATGCGCGGCTCACATCACGTACCTGCTGGGCGAGTGTGACGAAGTCGGCGGCGGTTACGGCACGATCGCGCGTGCGCAACGTCTCAGGCGCACGGGTGGCTACGTCCTCGATGCTCTGTGCGTCCGCGCCACCGTGGGTTCGCGCCCGGTTACGCGCCGACTTTATGTAGGACGGTGCGCTCTTGAGCACAATCAGCTCGTTTGCGGCCAAGTTCCCATCCCGGCCTCCACCGTGCCGATAGTGAGAAAAGCGTAGCCTGCTGCCGAGCGGCGGCACCATCCCAAAACTATGCAGCGCCCCGTCGGGCTGGACAAGCGCTGGCCCCAGGCGCACGGTGCCGTCGATTGGGTCGAGCGTATAGTGGCGGCTTTGCCCGCTGGAGCCGCCAAAATCGTTGCACTTTGTCCACAGCTCCTCGCGCCCCTCGAAACGTACCACCAATTGCTCATCGGCGGTCGGATCGAGCACTGGCGCGTAGCGTAGTCGAAATGTCTGTCCAGGGGTGCCGTCGCTGCGGCCGAGCTCCTCGTCACGCACCAGCCGGGCGTGCGATGCATCCACCGTCCCGCCCCATGTCTCTGCAGTGATATCAACCGCTGTCGGCGACTCCTGGTACCAGTTCGTCGGCTGCTGCTGCCCGTTGATCACACAGCGCAGCCAATACCCGCTCACGCCTCCATGGGTAGTCTCGACCATCGCTTCGGGTAGGTGGAACGCGATGTTTCCCGTCTCACTGAAACCTCGCGTCGTGTTGGTAAATCCGTTTGCCACATCATGCTCGGGGGGGACGCGCTGCCACCCAAGCATGCTGTCGCCAAGCAGGCACTGGGCCTCCCAGCGTAGCGGCGGCCGATCCGGCTGAAGCCCCACTGGCTTAGCATCCACGACGGTGAACGTGAGCTGGACGAGCTGGCTGCTTGGGTCCTGCGCAAAGCCAATGTAGAAGGCATCGCCATTATCAGGGCGTCGATTTGATCGCTGCTTCTTATCATCGGGGAAGAGAGCGATCGGGAGGCTCAGCCGCTGCTGGGAGTTCAGCACGTGGCGGGTCATGTGATCAGTTCGACCGATAGCGCTTGCATTCTCTGTGAGGAAGGCTTTGATCTGGGCTGGCCTGATAATCAGCAGCTTGCTGGTGCTGAAGACAACTTCGGGGCTCTCGGCCTTGCGGCGGGTGGCGATCTCGGTGCCTGGCTTCACCTCTACCTCGGCTGGCTGCGGCGCCGACAGGTAGAACGTTATCTCCGCCTCGGCCGCCTTCGGGCCACTCCGCTTCACACCAATGAGTTCGAGCAGCCGGTTCTGTAGCCGGTCGGGGATGCGATTGACCCGAAAGAGCAGGGTCTCGGTCATTGCCGCAAAGATCTCGATCAGCGCGACACCGGGGTCGCTGACGTTGTGATCGGTCCACTCCGGGCAGTATCTAGGGATGAGTTCGGTCTTGGCCCAATCGACAAGATCCTGGGCGGTGCGCTCGTCGAGAGCTGGTGTCACAGGCGGCATGCGTCCCTCCGCAACTATTCCTCGGGGATGCGATAGAACGGGTAAACAAGCGACCGGCGGTCGAGGGTTGCTTTCAGCTCATACTCGATCATGATCAGCAGCCGCTCCATCGCCTTTGGGTCGAGGCGTACCTGAACATCAAGGAGACGAATACGTGGCTCCCACATTCCAAGCGCCTGCTCCACATAGTACATGGCGAGGCCGATGGTATTCGCGTCGCTCGGCGCAAAGAGCAGATCGTGGATCTCGCAGCCGAACTCGGGTCGCAGCGGCCGCTGTCCCTTTGGCGTGGACAAGATCATGATGATCGCCTCCTCTACATCCTGCACGCCAGCCGATAGGGCGACCTGTCCGCTGGCGTCGAGATGCACCGGAAACGCCCATCCCCGACCAAGAATGTCGGTCATGTTAGCCTCCAATAATGACGCTCTGCTCGCCTGCGATGATCGTGTCCGGCGGCCCGAGGGCCTCTAGCACCGTATCGCCGACGCGACACGCCGGCAGCCCTTCGATGAAAACTGACGTTGACCCATTGATGACGACCCCCGGCCCATGCGGCGGGATCGGCAGCGGCATCCCACATGTGTGGATGTCGCTTGGGCCAGCCGTGGCCATCACGAGGGCGCCCATCGCCAGCCCCTCGGCCGTCTTGAGCGCCTGCTCGCTCGCCTTGGCGGCTGGAAATCCGGGCGTCCCAGCGGCGGCGGCAGTAGCAGCCTCTGCCGCTGTAATCCTGGCCTCCGACGCCTGCTTCGCCGATGTCAGCCCGCTCACTGCTGCTGTGGGAATACCGCGCCAGGCCGGGCGCTTCCCAATACGAACGCTGGGGCTCCCCACTCCGGTGAGCGTCCCCGGAGGGGCATGGGCGACACCATCGGTGACACGAGCTGCTGATCCCTTTGGCATACCGTACTCCTCAGTTCAGATTGATGAATGTTCCGTTGATGTCGACATTCTTAGGCCTGCTGTCAACCGCAATGCCCTTCTTGCCCTTGATGCTCACGCTACCCGCAGCGTCAAGCGCCAGATCACCACCGGCCTTGAGCGTGAGGTCGCCGCTGCTCTCGACGACCAGCGGGTGCTGGCCTTCGGTGCCGACCTTGATCGCGGCGTCGCCCTTGATCGTGATCTCCAGGCGCTTTTCTTTGCTCTTCAGGTGAATGGTGTTGCCCTCACGGTCGGCGATGCAGACGCCGCCCTCTGCCGGGTCATCGTCAAAGACCAGCAGGTGCCCAGTTCGTGAGCGGAATAGCCGCTGACGCACCTTGCCCGACTTCACGACCGTATCAGTGGGCCGGGGCGGCACATCCAGCTTGTTCCACAAGCCACCGATGATGTAGGGGTAGTTGATGTCGCCGAGCTCGAAGGCAACAAGTACTTCATCATTAATCTCGGGAATGAGCTGGAGCCCGCGCTCGCCGCCGCCGCCAGGCACAACAACCCGAGCCCAATCACTCGTATGCTCGCTCGACAGGTAGGGGAATCGCACCTTGACCCGACCGAGCCCATTGGGGTCCTGGTTATCAGTGACAATGCCGATCATCGGCAGCGCGCCCTCCGTCGCGGAGGCGCGCGGCAGCAGCCGGGCCAGCAGCGTCGCCGGGTTGAGCCCCGAGATGGTAAACTCGGTCTGGTAGCTCCCGCCGCTGTGGCGATGAAGCGCCGAGGTGACGAGGTACTCGCCCCCAAAGCGGTCGCCGACGGCGCTAATGCGAACCTTTGTGCCTGCGATAATTGCGGGGTTCCCGACACAGACACCATCGGCCTCGACATACCGGCCGGCATGCTGATCAGCCACAGCCTGAGCCAGGCGCTCGGCATCAGCCTGCGTGCGTACCGTGATGTGTGAGATAAGCGCCTCGGGCTGTAGCTTAAAGGCCGAGCGCACGAGTTCCCCGCCGCTGCGCCCATCGCCGATATGCGGCGCGCCCTGACCTGTCTCGGCCTCGCCGATAATCTCCTCGCGCGTATCCGGATTCCAGCCCCGCGCCGTCACCTTGCTCAGCTGCCCGGCGGTGGTGAGGTGTGGGCGAAAACTGACGAGCCCGGCGCCCCACTGGAGCTCGACCGGCTTCCCTTCAGCTGCCAACGGCTCGCAGCACAGGGTCTCGCCCTCGACAAAGAGCAGATTACCCAGGGCAGCGGCGCGCGTGCGGAGAAACTCCAGGTTGCTGGTGTTGGCCTGAATGAGGTAGGGCCGAACCTCGTTGGCCTGCGTAGCCTTTGCCTGAAGCCCGGCCTCCTCGGCCAGCTTTCGCATCAGATCGCTGTCCGTCATATTGGTGAAGCTACGCACCTGGCGGATATGCCCGAGGCGGTGGAGCCGATCAAAGGCGCGAACGACGAGGTGATGGGTATGATCGTCGAAATCTGGCTCGATCTCGACGATCTCGCCATCAAAGATCTGCTCCTCGCTCGCGCCGTCGGTTGCCCAGATGCTGACTTTGACCCCAGGGTCGAGCGTATCGGCATCAATCCACGCAAGCTTTGGGTCATGGATCACCAGGGTGGCCACGTCGGGCAGGTGCAGGCTGCTCTCGACAGTGATGGACTCGAGGGCGGCGAGTAGTTCCTCAGGCGCATCATTGTCGTTGAGCGTTACATAGCACTGGGTCATGCGGGCCTTGTCACTCATGGGTGCCTCCGCGTACCTGGAGCCGTCGCTCGCCCGTGGCCGCCGTGCGTGCATCGCCGCCGCGCGGACGGGGCGGGATCGTCAGCTGCGCGCCTGGCCGCAGATGGCGCAGATCGTCGAGTCTGTTCGCCTCGGCGATCAGCTTCCACTGACCCACATCGCCATACTCGCGATAGGCGATCTGGCGTAAGGTGTCGCCCTCCTGCACGGTCCAAACCCGCTCGCCGCCCACACCGCCAGAGGTCGGGTTCTGCTTTGGGAAGAGCTTCTCGTCGGTGATCTGCTGAAAGCTCATGTCGAGCAGGGCGCGCACTGGCGTTCCGTCGGCCAGAAACAAGGTGAAGCGCTGCGTGATGCTGGTGATCACGGCATCAAAAGACCAGCTGCTCCCCCAGTGGAAGCGCACTTTTGGCGGGCGGCCCTTCTGGTTCTTCTTATCCTTCAGCCCCTCGTCCACCAGCATGAGCGCCCACACCCTGTCGGTGTAGACTTTGCGCACATCTTTCCCCTCGGTGTAGGTGTCAAAGAGCAGCTGCATCTGAAGCGTGGCGGGCTGGCCATTGCTGAACTCCACCTGGGGCACATTGGCACCATTTGTCTTGACTGGCGCCCAGGTGTTCTGCTTGCTGAAGCTGTACTCGCTTGGGTTGAAGTGGCAGGGGATCGGTGCCTCCTTCGTGTCAAGGTTCATGATCGAGGCGTGGGCGATTGTCGGCTCAGTCATGGCATGGCTCCTCACCACTCACCAGAGCGCCGCTGCTCTGCCAGCAGGCGTCGGCGCAGTACGGCATAGACATCACGGGCCAGCGCGTCCAGATCCGGGGCGACCTCTGGTGGTGGGGCAGGTTGTATTGATGATCGCTCGCCATCAGCTAGGGTGCGGCCGCGCTCAGCGAGCTCGTAGCCGGGCGGCGCGTTGCCCCCGTCCGGCGTCGTGGGTGCGGGCACGGCAGGCACAGGAACTGCCGCCGAAACAGGCGCTGTCGGCACTGCGGTGGCGGGCGAGTCCCACACGGGCATGGGGTCCCAGGGGGCCGGGAGCCCATACCAGGAGCGCTGTGGCAAATCTGACTCGGGGGGTGCGGCAGGCGCTCCCTGCGGACCGATGATCTCAGCGGCTGACTCGACAGGTGTACCTTCCGGCGCAAGGCCCATTTTGGCCCGGGCGGCCTGCCGGATCTCGGACTCGGTCTGTCGCGCAATGGCCTCCTCCCCAGTTGGAGGGGCCGCCATCGCCGCGCGCAGGGCTGGAGGGATGAAGCCCGGATTGCGCCGGCGCGCCACATGGGTGAGCTCGTGGCCGAGCAGGCCGAGCCCAGCCGGACTGTCCTCGCTCTGCCCGGCGGCAAAGGCCACGGTTTCACCAGCGGTGATCGCGTCCGCCCCAAGTGCGCTGGTCGCCCGATCCGCCTCGGGGCCGCGCAGGATGCGCACCTCGGCCGGGTCAATACCGACGAGCGGTCGGAGGAAGCGGCGGGTCGCGTCGCGCACGGGCGTAGCAGGGGTGGCTGCCAGGCGCGCGGGTGCTGCTGCTGGAGGTGTGCCTGCATCACTCCGCCTGCCCGTCGGCGTCATGGACGGCTCGTCAGTCGGCGTGCCGAAGAGTCGCGCTGCCCACACCACCGCATCTGATGGCGCGGTCGGCTCGACAGCGGGCGTCGTGGGAGGTAGGGTCTGTGCCGCCTGCGGTGTTGCTAGCCCAGGAGGCTGCCTCATAGGCAGATCGTCCGTGGGGTTGATCGGGGGCGGTGGCGGACTGAAAAGCCGTGCCGCCCACGCCGCCGGGCTGTCATCGCGCTCGGCGGCCGCTGGCAGCGCTTCGGGCTGCGCCGACGCGGTATCTTCCTGCGCCTGTGCGCGATCTCCTTCCGGCGCAGGCTGACGCTGCGTTGGTAGCGGTTGGGCTAACGCCGCAGGCGAACCGACAGGCGGCGGGGCGTCCCGCCCCTCCTGATCAGCCCTCGCTGTGGCAGCGCTGGCAGGCGAGGGGGCCTCCGCATCTGTCTCAGCCACGGACGCCCCAATAACGAGAGGCGCATCCGATTCGGATGGGCTGACGCCCGCAGCCGCCAGGGGCACAGCAAGATCTTCAGAGACAGCCTTGGCGCCAGGGGGCGGGCCGGCATGCGCAGTGGTCGCGGGCTGGGGCGATGGCGTCGGCGGTCGGCTGGATGACTGCTCTGTAGCGGGGGCAGGTCGCCGCATCCTCCCGAGGAGTGGCGCAACAAGGCGGGCGAACCAGCTCGCCCCAGCGGAGAGCGGCGCGGGAGCCACAGGCGCTACGCCGCCTGCTGGTGGTAAGGCAGCGCGAACATTTGACTGGGAAGCGAGAGCAGGCTCTCGCCGGATCGCTGCGGCCAGATCTGAGCGGGACAAGTCTTCAAGTACGAAGGGGGACCCAACATCTCCCGCAGGATCGTCGGCGATCACATGGCCGGCATGGAAGGTCGGCGGGGCCACACGCTCAGCGTACGCCCCCTCCGCAAGCTCGTGCAAGATTGTGTGCTCGGTCAGCCGCAGCGCGAGCAGCTGCCGAGAGAGGATCTGGCGCGTCATGCGGCTAGCAGGCATTAGTTTTGGAGAGCTCATACTATGTGCCTAACGCAATACCCTCGTGCGCAAGCTCAAGGGTCTCGATGGCGATCACGCTACTGTCAGCGGTGAGCTGCGGGCCGACCCACTTCACCGGGTAGGCGTCGCTAAAGTTCCAGCGCGCGATCGGCTCGCCGCGCAGGCTGTACTGAATCACTGATACCTGGCGACGGTCGATCTTCCCGCTCACAATATCGAGGTACCAGCGCAACAACTCGTGCGTGCTGGTAACGCCGCGCTTCAGGGTCAGGTTGCTCACCGTGGTTCGGCCAGGCAGGCGCCGGGCGAAGCCGTTGTTGCCGCCCTCGGCGTAGGTGGTCACCTCGGTCTCGATCTGTAAGCCGCTCACCTCCGTGAAGACCGCCTTCGCAATCTTGTCGATCTCCACATAGAAACGGCAGGCAGGGTTGGCCTCTTGCTTGCTGTTATCGTCCTGGGTCATCACTCGGGATCCTTACACGGTCGCCTGCGACCGCACTCATGCCGGGTCAGCCAGATCAAGGGCGAAGTGTGAGCCGCAGGTCGGGCACTCCGTCTCGATCCGGCTCGTACCGGCCTCGTTGATCCGCACATAGAGATCCTGCAGGAAGAGGTAATCGGTGGCGAAGAGCGAGCCGATCACCTGCGGGCTCACGGGGCTGATCGGACCGAGCCGGGTGATCACCCGGCTCAGCACGAGCAGCCCGAGGTAGGCCCCGTTCGCGTGGACGCGCGGATCCTGTAGCGGTTCGATCTCGTCGAACGCGACAGCCCGCCGTATCACCCCTTCTCGGATCAGGTTGCCGCTAGCGTCAATGAGGCCGCCTGGCAGCGTAAACGCGAACTCGGTCTGGAGCATGGCGGCCTCTACTTCACGCGGGTGTAGCCCTCGTGGGTAATCTCAAGCTCTTCGATCGCGACCTCGTTATTGTTGGCGTTGGCGGTCGGCCCGCTGATCTTGTTCGGCCAGGCGTTCACAAAGTCCCAGCGGGCCATCTCGTCGCCCTTCTGGTTGAACATCACCACCGAGCCGTTGCGGTAGGCATCGTCGAGCTTGCCCTCCTCAACCAGCTTGCGCCACTGCCACATATCCATGGCGTCGGTGATGCCGCGCTTGAGGGTGATCTTGTTCCACTTCATGCGGCCAGGCACCATCTTGATCACGTACTCGCCGCGGGCACCGCTGGCCTTGTACTCCACCACCTCATTCTCGCTGCCCAGGCCGGTACACTCGCGGAACGCGCCGCTGATCTTCCCCTGGAACTCCACACCAAACCACGCCGATACAACTGGGCTCTGATCTGCCATCGGAGCTGCTCCTTATGCTAATCATGTGATAGGTAGCTGGCCGACCCGCCTACTCGCCGCCGCCGGTGATCTGCTGGAAGCGGAAGACCACAAACTCGGCCGGCTTCACCGCCGCCAGGCCAATGTCGATATAGAGCCGCCCCAGATCGCGCTCCTCGCTGGGGTTGTTGCTTTCGTCGCAGATCACCTGGAATGCCTCCGAGGGGTTCTGGCCGAAGAGCGCCCCGCTGCGCCAGACCGTGGTCAGGAAGGCGGTCACATCACGCTTGACCCTGGCCCAGAGATCGTGGTTATTCGGCTCGAAGACGACCCACTGGGTGTTGCGCTCGATCGACTTCTCGACGAAGTTAAATAGCCGGCGCACATTGATATAGCGCCACTGCGGGTCGCTGCTCAGGGTGCGGCCGCCCCAGATCCGAATGCCACGCCCAGGGAAGGCCCGGATACAGTTGATGCCCTCGGGGTTGAGCATGGCCTGGTCCTCGTGGCCCACCTGAGACTCCAGCTCAATCACACCGCGCAGCACCTCGTTGGCCGGTGCCTTGTGTACGCCGCGCTCGCGGTCGCTGCGGGCGTAGACGCCAGCGATGTGGCCGCAGGGCGGCACGCTAAGCAGCTTGCCGTCTGGGCCGGTGATCGTGATCCAGGGGTAGTAGAAGGCGGCGAAGGCCGAGTCGTAGTTAGCGATCTGGGTGCGCCACTCCAGCACCTGCTGCACATCCTGGCCAGGCAGCGGATCGAGGATAGCGATCCGGTCGCGTCGGAACGCATCCTCGCAGTGGGCGATCATCGCCAGCTGCACCGCCTTAGCCTGCAGGTCATCGAGCCAGCCCTGCTGCACGGCCGCCATCAGGTCGGGGCAGCAGACCATGGTGGCCTCCTCGGCGATGGCCAGCCCATTGATCCCAGATTGCTCACGGCGGTCGCCCTTGAAGTGGTCGACCTGCACCTGCACCTCGACCAGCTTCGGCGCCTCGATCGCGAATGTCCCGGTCATTGGCACGTCGCCAGCAGAGGCATGGCGGTCAACCGCCACTGTCACCAGCTTGCTGCGCCGACGCACCATCTCCTCGATGTTATTGCGCGGGCCGAGGCCGACGTTGGAGACAATCACCGGGTCGGTATCCTGGCCGACGCTAATCTCCAAATTGAAGCGCGGCTCAGCCGGAGTCTGCTCCTCGGCGATCTCGATCATGACAGGTGGCGCGCCCGGCTTAAGGGTGATGAGATAGAGCGGGATGCCCTTTGTAGGTCGGTTAAAAATCTGCACCTCGCCCTTCGCCGTCGTGCGTGAGGAGCCAACATTTGGCTTGCGCTGCTCGGCGGAAAGCCCCACGGACTGCGGCGTCTCTCGGATCGTGATGTACTTGCTGTTCTGGTTGATCTGTTTGAGCGAGGCGAGTTCAGTGAATCTGCCCTTGGTCTCAGGGGGGAGTGTACTATCGGGGGCACTCTTATCATCGAGCGGTATGACACGCAGAGTGTAGGTTTTGGGAAGCGTAGAAGCGGCCTGCGGTGGCGCATCGACAATCCGTATCTGAATATCCTCAGTCGGTGTCTCGCGAGCGGTGATAGTGAGCAGCGGATTGCCCGAGCGCCCGTTAATGACCGTGCTTGCCACGTTTGTGTCGCCGGCGCCGGGGGGCAGCACACGGGTGACATAGCAGCGTCCGCCGCCATTGAGGAAATAGCCCTCAACCGCGTGTGAGAGATAGGCACCGGGCAGGTGTGCGTTCTGCCGACCACCCTCATTCTTGCCGAACTTCTCGATGTACTGCTGCCAGCTGGTGATTAGCACCGGCCTATTGGCCGGGCCAGCGGGCGCAAAGCCGATAAATGCGGCAACCGCCGTCCCGACACCCTCGATCGGCCTGGGGCCACTGCGCTCTTCCCGATAAACTCCCGGGGTCAAGTACTCAGGCATGGGTTGTGCCACTCCTTTTGCTACCGTCACTCGCCCGCGCGAGTGATCGTCGCGTCAGTGTCGATCATTATGGTGAGCGTCGCCTCGCGCTGGCCGGGCGCGATGGCGACGGGGAATGTCTGCGTATGGCCAGACTCGGTCGCGACGACTAGGCGCATTGGCCGGGCCGTGCTGGCGGTGAGCACGAAGCTGCCCTGGGCGCGGGTGCGGGCCGGGGCGTCGGTCGACTGCTCCTGGCGCACCTGGGCGTCGGCCACGGGCATGCCGGTCGAGTCGCGAACCACGCCGCGGATAATGACCGGCGCGCCGATCTGGGTGATCCGCTGCTGCACCGGCGGGAACGGCCCCTGGGCCAGATCCAGCTCAACCGGCGCGGTGACGGTGTAGGTCAGGGCTGGGCGAGGAACCACGCCGAGGGCGTTCCAGAGGTCCAGCAGGCGGCCTGGCTCATCGCTGACCAGCCGGGTCTGCAGGGGCAGATCGAGCCGGCGCAGCGGCTCGGGCTGCCACTCAAGGGGCAGCGGCGAATGCTTCAGCATAGCGGTGAGCGCCTGCCAGAGCAGGGCGAACTCCTGCTCGGCGGCGGCCTCGCCCACGCCGAAGGCGCTGATCACATAGCGCAGGTCGAACATGCGCGGCGGCATGCGCTGGACGCCGCCGTTGGCCCGGCGGGCCGGCTGCGGATCGCCACGGCGCAGCTCGGTGTTCTCGCGCAGGTCGAGCAGGTGGCAGCAGAGCGTCGTTCGCCCCAGGTCCTGCGGCCAGCCGCGCTGCGGCGCCCGAAAGACCAGGTCGACATCGTCGGCCAGCCCGCCGCCCTCGCGCAGCAGCGCCGTGATTGTGCTGTGGATGTGGCTGAGCATATCTGTTTACTCTCCCCCACCCAGGTCTTTATTACGCTTTTTTTGGGCCTCTTTTGCGGCTTCGCGGGCGCGATCTTGATACGTCTTGCCTGAAGCGTACATATCGATATGTTCGGTAAGCCCCGATGTCGCCCGGATGTATTTCACCTCAAAAGCTTCCACGAGTCTCGTGTACAGTTCTAGGTAAAGTTGCTTGAGCGAAGCTTGCCCTGGTAGCCCGTATCGCGTAAGGCCATCCCGAATCGTCTTCGGAGATGCAAGAAAGAATTGAACGAGGATATCTTGATCCTCGTCGTCGAGTGGCGCATTATCCTTCGCGTGAGCGAACAGTCGCTCACTCAACGACGAAAATGCCGTGTCCGTATTATTGGCAATCATCAAAACGCCATCCGTGTTAATGAGGATTAGCTGATCAAGGGCTTCCTGGAGCGACCGCGCATCGTCAGCGTTAGAAGCTGCCTTGCCGGCGGCAGCGCCCATGCTCTTTATCCCCTCGTCAACATACTTCTTGATAATTGCTTGCCAAAGCTTACTACTGGTGATCTTGTTTGCCACTTCGCCGCCTACCACCCGGGCTGGTATTGTTACAAGAGCGATGAGCAGTTCGCTGGCAGTGATCTCACCGTCGAGCTTAGAAATCTTTGGTGTCGCATAGTGTTTGAAGTCTTCGCTAGCCTTGATGATTTGCAACTGCAAATCTTGGGCAGCATCCTTTGCGGTATTGTTGAGCGCACGGGCTGTCTCGCGAACGTCGGCAGAGTATTGGTGTGGATCGCCGCTGGTGATAACGATTTCTGGAAGAATGGTCACCTTCGCTGCACTGTGCCCCCCTTGGGCAGCTTTCACGCCGTCCTCAGAGTGTGTCTTCGAATTCCCTTTATGCGAGCGCCCCCGCCGCCCCCGCCGCTGCTTGCGTGTTGTCTCAGGCATTGTGTCTCTCCTCCGCGCCAGTATCGGCTATCGGCTATTGGCTATCGGCTCCGCCCACCCGGCCACCTCGGCATCGGGCAGGGGCTTGTCGAGCTTGGCGAACTCGTGGCGGGCGGCGCGGAGCATGTGGGCCATGCCCAGCGGCGCGCCGGCGTCGGCGGCCAGGAAGGCCGCGCCCAGGGCGATGTTGCGGATGCTGCCGCCGGAGACGCTCAGCCGAGCCAGCCGCACATAGTCCAGCCCGGCGGTCGGCGCATGGGGCGGGATGGCCCGCCGCCAGATCGCCGCCCGCTGCTCGGCCGCCGGGAAGGGGAAGCTGACCACGAAGCTCAGCCGGCGCAGGAAGGCGCTATCGACCGCCTGGCGCAGGTTGGTGGTCAGAATGGCCAGGCCGCTATATGCCTCCAGGCGCTGCAGCAGGTAGCTCACTTCGATGTTAGCGTAACGGTCATGGCTGTCCTTGACCTCCGAGCGCTTGCCGAACAGGGCGTCGGCCTCATCGAAGAGCAGCACCGCCCCGCCGGCCTCGGCGGCGTCGAAGATCCGCCGCAGCTGCTTCTCGGTCTCGCCCACGTACTTGCTCACCACGCTGGCCAGGTCGACCCGGTAGAGGTCGAGGCCCAGCTCCCCGGCGATCACCTCGGCGGCCAAGGTCTTGCCGGTGCCGCTGGCCCCGGCGAAGAGCGCGCTCAGCCCGAGGCCGCGCCCGCCGCCCGCGCCGAATCCCCAGCTGTGCAGCACTAGGCTGCGGCTGCGCGCCCGGGCGACGATCGCCCGCAGGGTGTCGGCCTGGGCCTCGGGCAGCACTAGGGCGGCCCAGTCGGCCGCCGGTGCGATCCGCTGGGCCAGGCTATCGAGCCGTGGCCGGGCCTGGGCGCCGCCGGCCGCCCAGGCGGCGGCATCCAGCGGCGCATCGGACTCGCGGGCCTCGGCGGCGGCGGCGCGGATGGCCGCCGGGCCGAGGGCGAACTGGGCGGCCAGCCGGTCGATCTGGCCGTTCAGCCGCTCGGCATCCGGCCCGAGGGCCGCGCGCCAGATCGCGCCGCGCTCGGAGGCGCTCGGCGCGGGCGCATCGACCCGCAGCAGCGGTCGGTCGATGGCTGGGCAGGGGCCGAGCGCGCCCATCGGGCCGGGGAAGCGCTCGACAAGGTGGCGGGCCGCCGCCGATGCCTGCGGGTCGCCCGCATCGAGGCCGCAGCAGTCGAGCAGCAGGGCGGCATAGCTCAGTCGGGCCTCGCGCGCCCAGAGGGTCGTCAGCTCATCCAGTTCCTCGGAGTCGGCGGGCAGCAGCACGGCGTCGATAACGTAGGGCCGCGCGCCCAGTTCGGCGCATGCCGCCGCGAAGAGCGCCCGCGCGGCATGGTCGTCGCCGTCGAGCAGGGCCAGGGGGGACGGGATACCGGGCGCAGCCCAGCGCCGGGACAGCCGCTCGGCCGCCGCGAGCTGCGAGGGGGCCAGCTCATCGGCCACGGCAAGGGGCGCGGCCAGCGCGGCGAGGCGCGGGTGGAGCTGGCGCAGCCCGCTGAGCATGTGCAGGATCTGCTCATCGATGCGCAGCGGGCTGTAGACCGGGCCGTGGCCGCCCTCTAGGGCGAGCAGCCGCCAGCGGCGCAGCGGACCCTCGGGGGTCAGTGCGCCCCAGTGAGCGCCGGGCAGCGCGGCCAGGGCCAGGCTGAAGCCCGGCCGGCGGGCCGCCGGGTCGCCCTGGGCCTCGGCCACCAGCGCGGCCAGCCCGCTATCCAGCTCGACCCCGGCGCAGAGCAGCAGGGCCAGCCGCTCGAAGGCCGAGAGGCCCAGCGCCGCAGCGATTCGCTCCAGGGAAGGCAGCGCCGGCGGCGGCGGCAGATCCTCGCCCGCGCCGTCGATATGCCGGCGCAGCAGATCGACCAGCCACGCGATGGCGGCGGGGAGGGGCTGTTTGATCTGACTGCTCGCTGAAATCATCACAATTGTCCCGTCTTGCTGAAGACAGCTGCTTACTACTGCGCAGATGTGCAAACATCGGCGATATAGCGATCGCGGGCAGCCGGATCGGAGATGCCTATGGCGGCGACATAACGTTCTATCGTCACCAGACTGTCGCCCATGGACTTGAGCCGAGCAATGGGCGGGGATGGGATTTGCCCCCGCACATATTGCTGTAGCAAAAAGAGGCTGTACTCTCCCGCAGAGGTTGTCTGACCCGCCTGTAGTCGTTTTATCCCGTAACAGTGGGTGTCAATGACCATTGTGCCAATGTCCGCGACGTTCTCGACCTGCTCGAAGCTGGTCTTGAGAGCGCCCAGCGCCTGGCGAGCGCGCTGCTCATTCGTCGCCACGATGGGATCAGGATGGAGGTTTCCAATATGAGGAAGCTCGATATCATGCGGCTTGGGAATGCCCCCCTCATGAGGTTGCGGGAGAGATGAATGTTCGACCGCCTGGATAATTGGCTTGGCACGACCGGCGCAAGCCGACGTTCCCATGACGGCGAGCAGCAGCACGAGGGTCATTGTGATCTTCCGGGGCATGGGCTTCCTCCCTGTAGCTATCTGTTTAGTCGCTCAGCGAGCTATGCGCCGCCAAGCATGTTCATCAGGATCATTGTCGAGGCCGCCGCCGCACAGGTGCCTCCTGGGGGCCATACTTAGTTGTGGGCCAGTGTACGAGGGAGGAGTGAGAGGAGAGGGAGATATCTCGCGGTGTCTCTAGTATGTCAGACTATTCATTTTCGGGCTATTAACTACGTTACGGACGCAGTGTTACGTAGATTACATTTGGGCTGACTGTTTACTGATGCCGCTGAAAGGCAGCTGAGCGGGGTGAGCGCGGGCGTTCCTCACGCCGGGCTACAGAACACAGGACACGAAAATAACTATGTACACTCATGGGTGCCGGGAAAGACGGAATCCAACATCGCTGATACGGAAGTCGGGCTTGTTGACGTAACGGTCGGCCGCGCGCAGGTAGATCGATTCATCGATCCAAGATCCCCCGCGAATTGTAAACTTTTTTTCGCGTGTACCCGTCACATTTTCGCGCCCATCCTGCGCGTCATATGGGTAAGCCCGGAATTCACTGCGCGTCCACTCCGCCACATTCCCGGCCATATCTAGCGCGCCATAAGGGCTGGCCCCATCAGGGTACGTGCCGACAGCCGCCGTATATCCGATCACCATCAAGCCATTGGTTTGCCCATCTACCCAGGTATTGCCCCACGGGTAGATCCCTCCATCGGTGCCACGAGCGGCCTTCTCCCACTCCGCCTCACTGGGAAGCCGGAAATCCAGCCCGGTTTGCGTACTCAGCCAGCGTACATATGCCATAGCTTCGTACCAACTCACCCCGACAACCGGCCGATTGTCTGCGTTCCGATTCGAGTCGCGCCAGTACCCTGGTTCCGTGATTTGATTCGTCACACGCCACTGCCAACCGTCATCTGTCCAGTAGTCCGGGTTCGTATAGCCATCGCCCTCGACAAAGGGCCGGAACTGGGCGTTGGTCACTTCGGTTTTGCCGATCCAGTAGGTCGGCAACGCTAGTGTATGCTGGGGCTTCTCATCATCAAAGGCCTGAGTATCGGCAGCGCTGCTGCCCATGAGGAAGGGGCCAGTCGGCACTTCGACCAAATCGGGCAGCATCTCGCCGATTGCGGTGGGCACCATAGCGGTGGGCACCATAGCGGTGGCCGCCATAGCGGTGGGCGGCATTGCGGCCGGTGCGCCGCCGATTGAGGTGTTCATGAGGGCAATCAATATGCCTACGAGGGCGATGAAGAGGAGGAGGGCAGCGCACCCCAAGCCTGGCGGCAACCCAGCACGTACTATCTGCTTCGTCTCCTGCACGTACTCGCCCCTGGTCGTCAGGGTCGCGCCGCCCCCCCTCGGCCGGGCGGTGATCGTGAAGCTATGTGTGCGCTCCTGGCTCAGCTCGGGCTGCTTCGGCCCCAGCGTGAGCGGCACATCGCAACTTGATCCCGCCAACACCAGAGCGCTCATATCATCCAGGCGGTAGTGCAAGGCCAGTTCGTCATCCTCGGCGCTGAGGTCGTAATACTGTGTCGCATTCCCATTGTTGTGAATAGTGATGCTATATACGCCCTGACTCACACCCCGCGAGCGTTTGGGAGAGAGCTTGATCTCGGCCGCCGCAAAAGGCAGCACCGTCCAGCGCATCTTCGCGGTCGCCGAGATCATGGGGTTCACCGCCGAGGTGGCGCGGATGATTACCTCGTAGTCGCCGGCCTTGCTCGCCGCCACCTTCGGCACCGCCGCAACTAGCTGGAGCGTGGCCCGGTTGCCCTGGGCCGGGTTCAAGGCAACCGGCTGCGGCGGGATGCTGGCGACCCATCCGGCCGGGATGCCCTCCACTGTAACCTTCAGGTGATCGACATTCTGCCCAGCGTTGGCGAGCAGCGCCGCGAAGGGCTGCGGCTGGCCAGGGGTCAGCGTGAGCGCCTGCTGGCCCGGCTCCACATCGATCACGATCGGCGCGCCCGCCTGGAGCGATTGGGTCATGGCGACCGTCAGCCCTGGCCGGGCGATCGGCTGCGTCCCCGCCGCCGGCTGGTCGAGCTGGAGGAAGCTACCGCCAACCTGGATGCTGGCCTGCCAGGGCCAGTGCGTCGGGGCGTGAGGGGACAGGCGCTGGCCGTTGAGCAGGGTGCCGTTGGTCGAGCCGAGGTCGGTCACGCGCACCTGGGCGCCGTCCCAGTCGATCTGAAGGTGACGCCCTGATGCGGCCTGATCTGTCAGAGCGACCATGTTGTCGGCGGCCCGGCCTACGCTCAGCCCGGCGCGGGACAGATCCACATCGCGCCTGAGGCCCTGGGCATCGGTGATCCGCACCCGTGGCGCGGCCAGTGCGCTCTGCGTCACGCGAGCGGTGGGCGGTAGCTGATCTCCTCTCTTTGGATCCATCTGCACGGTGCCGCGCACCGGGCCAACCGTCGGCAGGCGCGTCGGCCCGGCGGCTGTGGACAAAAGAGCCGCCTCCAGGGCCGCAGACAGCGCCGCCGCGCCAGCGAAGCGCAGCGCCGGGTCGCTGGCCAGGCACGAGCCGAGGATGGCCAGGATGGCCGGCCTGATACCGGGACGTAGCGCCTGAGCCGGCATGATCCGCCCGGCGCGCTGGATATCAAGCGCCTTGATAAAGCACTGGTGGTCGGTCTCGGTCGGCGCAAAGGTCACCGTCTGCGCGCCGGTGAGCAGCTCGTAGAAGACTGCGCCCAGGGCGTAGATATCGCTGCGCTCGTCGAGCGGGCGGCCCTCAAGCTGCTCCAGCGGCGCGTAGCCCAGCGTGCCGATAAAGCTGCCCAGCGTGGTTAGCTGCTGGGCACCCGGCAGGCCCTGGCGCAGGCGGGCGATGCCGAAGTCAGCGATCTTCACAATTCGCGTGACCGTGCCGTTCGCAGACTGCACCTTCACAAAGAGCAGGTTGTCGGGCTTGATATCGCGGTGGATAACGCCTGCCGCGTGGGCGCAGGCCAGCCCCTCGGCTGCCTGGCGGCACAGCTCGATCGCGGCCTGCTCGGGGAGCCACTGGCCGCTGGCGCGGTAGGGCTTTAGCAGACGCGAGAACGAGCCGCCAGTGATCAGCTCCATCACCAGGTAGCAGAGGCCGGGCCGCTCGGCGAAGTCGGTCACCTGGACAATATTGGGGTGTTCGAGCATGGCCAGGGTCTGCGCCTCGCTGCGGAAGCGCTGCTGAAAGCCCGGGTCATTCGTGTAGTGCGTTTTGAGCACCTTCAGCGCCACGGCCTTGCCCAGGCGCAGGTCGGTCGCACGGTAGACCGCGCCCATCCCGCCGACGGCGATCTCCTGATCGACTCGGTAGCGGCTATCGATTGTCTGGCCGATGCTGACGCTCATAGCTGGCTCCGCCCTACCAGTTGTGCCTGTTGATCACTCGTATCGGTCAACGCGAGGCGTTGTTCATGCTGATCAGCACGTCAAGCGCGGACTGTCATCTAGTTGCTCATGCCGATCAGCACGCCAAGCGCGATGGAGAGCAGCATGACGACAAGGCTGGCCACGGCCCAGCCGCGCTGGGATCGCTTGAGGTGATCGACATCGCGCCAGGTGCGCTTGCGCCAGGCCCACTCATTCCCACTAAACAGGGCCACAAACGGAATGACCAGACCGACATAGGGGATAATGGACAAAATGAAAACTCCCCAGCAGCCGTGGGCAATCGCCCAGATCGGCGTCAGCATAAAGGCGCCGAAGTTCAGGCCACCGGCATCTTTGGGGAAGGACGACTGCGCGCCAAGGCCCGAGCTATTCGATAGCGCAGCGTCGTAGGCCAGTGCGGCAGGCACCTGTATAAGCATCTGGTTCGCCGACATTGGCTGCACAATGGGTAGGGGCGTGGGTGCCAGCGGGGCAGGCGGCGACATCACCTGGGTCGTCGGCGTGGCCGGAGGCGGCATGAACTGGGTTGTCGCTGCGGGTGCCGCGCCGGGGATCTCCAGGCGCAGCAGGCAGTCGCCGACCTGGAGCGGCGTCCGCGCCGACCAGGGGTGCGCCGCGCCACTCTGGAGCTGCTGGCCCGCAAGGCGGCAGCCGTTCGTCGAGCCAAAGTCGGTGATGTATGACTGAGTGCCATCCCAGCTGATCTGCGCGTGGTGTCGCGAGACATTTTGCGAGTCCAGCACGATGTCACAGGTTGCCTCGCGGCCGACGCTCAGGCCGTTCGGGCCGAGGGACACCGTGCCCTGCGGGCCATACTGGTTGCGGACTGAGACCTGCGGGGCATTGGCGAGCGTCGTCGGCATGAGCACGGTCGTCGGCATGTGGACCATCGCTTACCTCCAGTTCGGGTGGCTGCCTGATTGGCATCCGTTTGATGGCTGGTGTCTGCACGATGGGGAGAGATGTTGGTTGGGGTGTCTCGTGTGCCCCTAGTATGACAGGTCATTCATCTTCGTACTATTAGCTACTTTACTGACGTAGTGTTAAGTAGGATACATGTGGTCTGATGGCTTCCTGATGCGCCTGAAGGCTTGCTGAGCGGGGTGAGCGCGGGCTGAGAAACTGCCTAGCTACTCGGACTCGGTGGTCGCTCCGGGCGGCAGCGGGGCGCGCGGCGCGGACTGGCGGGCCACCCTGGTGATCTGTAGCTCGGGCGGTGCCCCTGGCGCGGGCGGGGCGACCAGACGCAGCCGAAACGGGCCGACCTGGGCCTCGCCGCCGTAGGGCCAGGGCCGACGCTCATTCCGCTGGAGCTGCGCGCCGTCGAGCTTCGTGCCGTTGCTAGAGCCGAGGTCGGCCAGGAGCACGCCGCCGGTGGCCCAGCCGACCCACAGGTGCTGCCGCGACACCTTCGGGTCGTCAAGCACCAGGGCGTTGTTCGGCTCGCGCCCGACGGTAATCCCCGTCGCCGGCAGGCTCAGGCTGGACGCCGAGCCGTCGGGGGCGATCACACGCAGGAGCTGGCCCTGCGCGTGGCTGTTGAGCAGCTCGGTGGGCGGCACCATCGGCCACCCGCCGATTACGGTCGGCCTGTCGGGGGTGAGGCTGGTCGCTAGTGCCGTGGCCAGCTCGGCGTCGTCGGCGTAGCGGTCGGCAGGGCTCTTGGCCAGGCAGCGCAGCACAATCGCCTCCAGGGCCGGCGGGATGTCCGGTCGCAGCGGGCGTGGCGACGGCGGCGGCGTATGCAGGTGGGCGTGGATCGCCGCCGGCAGATCACCGGGCGGGATGCTGAACGCCGTCTGCCCGATGAGCAGCTCGAAGAGCACCCCACCGAGGGCATAGATATCACAGCGATGATCGAGCGGCCCGCCGCTGAGCTGCTCGGGCGCGGCGTACTCCAGGGTCACCCAGAGGCTGCCGGGGCGGGTGACATAGGCCCCGACGCCATGCTGGAGCCGGGCCAGGCCGAAGTCGCCGATCTTGAGCGTCGGCGCGTCGCCAGGAGCCTCGCCTGGCTGGAGCAGCAGGTTATCGGGTTTGATGTCGCGGTGGACGACGCCGCGCCTGTGGGCGTAGGCTAGCCCGCGAGCGGCCTGGGCGGCCAGATCGACCACCTCGGCCAGCGGCAGGGCCCGGCCACGCTGCTGGTAGCCGGCCAGCAGGCCGCGCAGCGAGCCGCCGGAGGCCAGCTCCATCACCAGGTAGAGGCGACCGCTGGCCGGGTCGAGGCCGCAGTCATAGGAGCGCACAATGTTCGGGTGGTCGAGCCGGTCGAGCGAGCGCGCCTCCCGCAGAAAGCGGTCGCGCAGCTCCTGGCTGGCCGCGAGCTGGGCGCTCAGCACCTTCACAGCCACCTGTCGTCCGGTGAGCGGGTTCACGCCCAGGTAGACCTCGCCCATGCCCCCGGCGCCGAGCTGGCGGTCGAGGCGGTAGTTGCCGAGGATGTGATTTATGAGCATCATTTCTGTAAACAGGGATTAGGGCTATTGCTGACCCGCGACCCACACCAGGGGTGGCTACCGCTCCAATTCCCACGAAATTGATCGGTACTAAGATCTACAAACCACCAACTAAAGGAACCTTTGTTCCTGGTGCTCCAAGTGCCACTTAAGCTCCAGGCTTTCACTCTTCCTTCAATAGTACCATTGGAGTACGATCCGCTAACATAGTCACCGGTCTGGGTTAGTTGTGCCCATGCATTACTAGGCATTTCATCGCCGTAAAGCGTCCATCGTCCACTAAACCCGCAGCCATTAGGAAGCGATCCGCTACGAACACCACACCATTGATGAGAGCCTCGCCATCCGGACCAATTGCCTTCGAAATAGTTGCCCCGTTCATTCATAACAAATTTGATACTGCTTTGTTCAGTCGATGACCCAACATAACCTTCTAATGTACGGTTCTGAATCGTGCCCTTAAGGGGTACTTCAACCGTTTCCCCGTAACGTACATAACTTCCGTATGCAGAATCACCATCCTGTGTAATTCGTACGGTCGCGAAATTAGTAAACCAAGTACCCGAGAAATCTGCGCGACGCCGCTTTGCTTCTTCTGCAGTAGCCGTAAGGGCTACATCCCTCTGCCGAGCCGCTTCCTCGGCCTGACGACGGGTTTCCTCATCCGCCTGGTGCTGGCGCTCCGCCTCGGCGGTCTCGGCGGCAGCGGTCTGCTGGGCGACCGCCAACGCCTCGGCGGTCCCGGCGGCCGAAATGGCGGAGGCGGTCTGGCTCGCGGCGACCTCAGCCTCGCGGGTCGCCGCTGCATCTGCTGCAGCCTGGACGGTCTGCTGGGCCGCGACGGCCGCCGCCGTCTGCGCGTTTACCGCAGCTTGGACGGTCTGCTGAGCGACAACGGCCGCCGCCGTCTGCGCGTTCGCCGCCGCTACCTCGGTCTGAGCGTTCCCTGCCTGATCGGTGCTACGCACGGTCGTCTGGTTGAAGGATGCGACCTGGTTTGTCATGCGCGCCTCGACGGTTGCTGTGGCGTTTGCCGGCTGGTCAATATAGATTTGTTTTGCCAGCAGGCCGCCGCCGCCGCAGAGTAGCACCAGCAGCGGCAGTATGATCGCCAGCAGCGACGGCGGCACCCGCGCCCCCTGCACAAACTGGAGCGACGCGGCGCTGGGCTGGGCTCCGCCGCTGAGCCCAACCGTGATCGCGTGGGTCATCGGGCTGCCGATAAACCGGCCATGCCCTGTGGCCTCCACCCGGATCTCGCCCTCGGCCCCCGGCTCTAGGCCGAAGCCGGCCGCCGGGTCAAGCTGTTGCCCGCCCGCGCTGAAGCGGTAGCGCAGCATGCCGCGCGGGTCCTCGGCCCGCAAGGTGTAGCGGGATGGAATGTTGCCGTCGTTGCGCACATTCAGCGTGTAGCTGGCGCTGCGCTGTCCGCTCGCCACCTGCGGTCGGGCCGTCAGCGCGCCGCCGGCGAAGGGCTGCACGCTCCACAGCGCCTGGGCCACGCCCGTCTCGGCCGGATTCGCCTGCGACTGAGCCTGGATCGTCACCGGATAGTCCCCCGCCCGGCTGGACGGGTCGCGCGGCACGGTCACGGTAAACTGCACCGGCCCGCTCTGGTTCGGGTTCAGCCCGATCTCTTCGCTTGACGGGCTGACCCAGCCCGGCGGCACGCCCGCGACCGTCACGGTGAAGCGGTCAACCTGCGGGCCGAGGTTGGTTACCGCCACCGAGATCAGGGTCGAGTCACCCGGAGTGAGCGCTAGGCTGACCCGGTCGGGCGTGACCTGAATGTGGGCCACGGTGCCGAGCAGGGTGGTCTGCCGGGGCGCGGGCACCGCCTGGGCCATGTGCGGCGCGGTCTGCTGGAGCACGGCCCGCAGGGCGCTCGCCAGCTCCCCGGCTGTCTGGTGGCGATTGTCGGGGTTCTTCTCCAGGCAGCGCAGGATGATCGCCTCGACCTCGTGGGGCAGATCGGGGTTCAGCGTGCGCGGCAGCTGGGGCGTGTTGAAGATAATATTGAAGACCGCCGCCTCAGGGGTGTCGACATTCACCGGCAGGGCTCCGGTGGCGATCTCGTAGAGCACCACACCGAGCGCGTAGATATCGCTGCGGCCGTCGATCGCCGCCCCCTTGCACTGCTCGGGCGACATGTAGGCCGGCGTGCCGGGTTGCAGGCCAGTGCTGGTGAGCTGGGTGCGGTTGGACAGCCGGGCCACGCCGAAGTCAGCCACCTTGAGCTGATAGGACTCGACGGGCGTCTGCGGCAAACCGAGGAGCCCGGTGAGCAGATGGTTGGGGTCAGCGGCCGGGTCGATCCGGCGCAGCAGCAGGTTCTCGGGCTTGATATCGCGGTGGACGATGCCCTGGGCGTGGGCGTGGGCCAGGCCCTCGGCCGCTTGGGCGGCCAGGTCGAGCCCCAGCGAGAGCGGCCACGATCCGCGCGAGCGGCGCATCAGCAGGCCGCGCAGGGAGCCGTGCGTGATCAGCTCCATCACGAGATAGAGCTGGCCGTTCTCCTCGCCTGCCGCGTAGATCTCTACGATATTCGGGTGCTTCAGTTGCCCGGCCAGGCTGCCCTCGCGCCGGAAGCGCTCCTGGACTTTGGGATCACTGGCCAGGTTGGTGTGCAGCACCTTGAGGGCGACCAGGTCACTGCTCTGGGGAAGATGGGCGCGGTAAACCTGGCCGATGCCGCCGCTGCCCTGGGGCAGCACCGAGTCGATGATATAGCCGCCGAGCGTCTGGCCAATCTGGATGCTCACAATGCCACCCCTCAAGGTCGTCGCATAGCCGCTTTGTGTAGACGGCCAAGGGTACGCGCATGTATAGAGTACTCGGCTGGCTGGGATGGAGTGGTGGCGAGTTCATGATGATAAACAATTTACCGTGCGATTTTTTTCAATGAATTATTGTTAATTTTTTTACTCTGGCCGTTGCAGATCTGCCCTGGTATCTTGCTGTAATCTACGGGAGCGCCGGCGCGCGGACGTGCGGCGGTACCATCACTGTGATCGCTTGCTCAGGCTATCGATATCGTGCAGGGTGATGTAGTGCTTCTGTCCAAGGGAGATATGGCCAAGATCTTTGTACGTCGAGAGCACCTGGTTGACCCGCACCCGCGATGCGCCCACCAGGCTGGCCAGGTCGGTCTGGGTAAGCCGCAGGGGAATCTGGATGCTGCCGTCCTCTTGTGGTCGGCCATGCTCGCGAGCGAAGGCCAGCAGCATACAGGCGACCCGGCCGTAGACATCCTGGGTAGCGAAGAGCAAGATCTGCTCGTTGGCTAGGCGCAGCCGGCTGGCCAAGATGCGGGCAAGGTTGGTGGCCATTACCGACATTGTCTGCATGCACTCCTGAAACGTGGTCCGGTTCATCCAGAGCATTGTTGAGCGTTCCAGAGTGATGATGGTGGCCGAGCGGCCCGTATTCTGCACAACGCTCATCTCCCCAATTACCTCCCCGGCACCTAGGATTGCCAATATCACGCTACTGCCGTCCGGTTGCTCAACTGCGATCTTAACCGTTCCCTCAACAATGAGATAGATGGCCTCGCCAGGGTCATCCATTCGCATAATTGCCGCTCCAGCGTGGTATACCGTGAGGTATAAATGCTCCAAAATGAGTAAGAGCTCAGGCTCGGCAAGCCCCTGAAAGAGCGGCATATCGCTCACAAGTGATAGCTCAACATTTGCAGGCATCGCAGGCTCCAAACATAAAAATCAGCGTACTGATGCTTGAAATTATGCACTTTTCTCAAGGGGAGTATTTGGGGGGAAACGGAGGGGATATAGGGGTAGTTTGGGTATTCAACGATCTCTGTTTCTGATAACCTAAACCTAGCTCTCCCGCACTTCCCGTGCAGGCAGAACACATCCCCATGCACTATCATGATGGGCTGACCACTCTGCGGCACGAGGGATGTGGGGAGCAGGGCCATCGCATCTAATTCTGCATTCCAATGCGGGAAATTGGTGGTGTCCGAGAGTGATTACCGTGGTTGACTGCCGCAGAAAGGCACAGACCGCGGTGCTCACCGCGCGGCGGCAATGCAGCGATTTTCCGAAATCGTGTAAACGTCTGAGCTACCGATGTTTTTTACGCAAGAAACTGCCCGAATGCGTGATTGGAATGCGGAATTAGATGCGATGGCCCTGGCTTCCCATGCGCCCGGAGTTGGCAGTATGCCCCAACGCGGCCTGCGGCGCAACTGATCGGATCGGTATTCATTCGTTGGTCGAGCGGCGGTACACATGTCATACCTGCAGAAAGACGCAGTACCGCAAAAGGAACGCTGTGCGGCGTCGCCCGGCGGCTGAAGCCGCGGGCTCTTGGTTGACGAAGGCCGCCTGCGCGGCCGCAGGCAGGCCGCGCAGGCGGCCTTCGCAGCACCGTAGCCCGCCCGTTTACGGGCCGGGCACGTGCAGGGTGACCGCGTTCCTTGTGATCAACACGGCGTACATTGAGCGGCTGCATGCCACCTTTCGGACATGGCTGCCGGCATTGACCCGCCGCTCGCGTACGCCTGCGCGGCAGGTGCCACACCGCGAAGCCGCCATGTTTTGGATGGGCGTGGTGTACACCTTCTGCCGTGTCCATGCGACACTCCAGGGAACACCCGCGATGGCCGCCGATTTGACCGACCATGTCTGGTCGATACACGAACTTTTGTACTGCCAGGTCGGGCGTGCGTAGCTCCACGGCGTCCTGCGGTGCTACCTCTGTTGGGCGAGACCACCATGTACTGGGCGAGGTCGGCAGCGATCGCGGCGTCCTCCAGCAGCCCGAACGAGCAGCCGTCGTCGTGCAGCACATCGAGCTTGTCCGCGCCGTCGTCGGTGGCCTGCTGGAGCGCGGTGCGCAGCTCGATCGGCGTCAGGAACGCCTTCCCGGCGCTATCGCTGGTGTTGTCCTGGCCGAAGCTGACCACGCCGTTGGCATGATTGACCAGGGAGCGCGCGTAGTAGTCGCTCTGGAAGGTCGCATAGTCCCAGCGGACAAAGTCGCGCAGGGTTGTCCCAGGATCAGACCTGGCAGGGGCCGGTCGCCAGCAGTTTGGGTGCCGTATAGGTCGGTCGTCGGCGCTGGGCACGGCGCTCGCGGGTCGCAGCATCCTCGGCCAAGATGTGATACATCTTTTTTTGAATCTCAATCACGATCTGTGCTTTGTCCAGATCTGCCTGGAGGCGCGCGTTCTCGCGCTCAAGCCGGGCAAGCTGCTCCTGCTGTGGATCATGAACTTGCGCCGGGCGGCCCGCCGGGCGCGGCTGGAGACTGGCCAGGGCACCGCTCTGATGCTGGGCGCGCTATTTGGACATGTGTGAGGTATACAGCCCGTGGCGACGGAGCAGCTCGCCGCGTCGCGGATCACCTTTCGGATAGGACTCGTACGCGGTGAGGATGGACTGCCGCGCAGCGGCTGGCCATGTCCCCTGATGGAACTGGGCCTCCGTCGATGGCCGTTCGGATGCAGATGGCTGGGCGGGCGTTCGCTTGGCGCTCATTGGTGTATCCTTTCGTCCGCCCTCAATGCAAGAGGCCCGCTGGGCCGCCCTGGAGGCGGGGACGTGACTATTGCCTCGACGGTTTTTGGCCCCCGCTCAGGGTCGCCCGCACCACTCGCGCAGTTGGGCGTACACATCGCGGTGGTGCAACAGCTCCATGTGGTTCATATCGTAGCCGATCCAGCGCGCGTGCAGGGGAAGTGTACGTTCAGGGTTCGGGTGATCGCCGAGCGCACTATCCAGGGGCACGAGCCCGTCGCCGACAAGGTCGCCCTCAATGCTGCCGGTTGTGGCGGCGATCGTGTAGCAGGCCACGCCCTCGGGGAGCGGCACCTGCTGGCGTGGGTCGCCAGCGTGCGTGAATCGGTCGCGGTCCGCCCAGTCCTCATCGATCAGGCTGCCGTAGCGCAGGTCGGTGATGCCGGCGCTGCGGATCTGGCCAATGCGGGCGAAGGCGGCGGTGTAGGGGCTGCTCAGCAGCAGGGTGTCGAGCCAGTTGCCGGCGCGCTCCAGCTGGGAGCCGTGGTGCGGGGTGCCGAGAAAGATCATCGTGCGCAGGTGCTTTAGCCAGGCGTGTTCGGCGAGGGCGCCATAGTGGCAGGCGCTGCGCGATACCAGACCGCCCATGCTATGGGCGATGATCGTCAGCTCCTCGACCGGAACCGGCCACGCCTCCGTTAGCGCCGCAAGCATATTGGCCATATCTCGACCGTTGGACGAGATATGCAGGCCGCTGTTGTAGTGCAGGTAGACGGGGGTGTAGCCAAGCTCTGCGGCAAGCTGCGCGCCGTGGTCGCGCCCCTCATTCTCCCAGTGCTGATCTGTCAGGCATAGCCCGTGAGCCAGCAGTAGGATTTTGCCGCTGGCCTGCGGGATGGCGGCGTCGAGCGCCGCCCTGGTCAGCTCGACGGCCTGCCCATTGATGCGCAGACACATCTGGATGGCCAGCGGGTTGTTGCTATCCGCCAAGTAGTCGCCCAGGACGCCGTTGATCGCGGCGATCACCGCGTCGCGCTCGGGCGACGAGCGGCGCTCGCGGTGCAGGGGCTGAAGCGGTGCGAGGGCCAGATCGATCCCGCCGCCCACCAGCCCGGTGATCGTGCGGATGCTCGCGTAGACGAACCCGGTGATGCCGCCCGTCGGCTGGGTGACGGGCGCGCCGAAGATCGCGGGGAGGTGCAGGATGGTGCTGTGCATGGCCTCGACCAGATCGGTGATGCCGCGGGTGGCATCGATTGCCATGTGGCTGACGCCGCGCACATCGGCGGGGCGGACATGGGTTGGGTCAGGCATAGGCACCTCCGTGTTGTGGCGATCATGTGCCCATGCAGTGTACCACTTTGTCGCCATCTACCAGAGCAGAGTCCTGAGCGCCCCCGGCTGCGGCTACGAAGGTCGCCTGCACGGTCTGGGGAAGCCATTCTTTGATGGAGGATGAAGGAGGTTGTTCCGGTTCATCCTCCATCCCTCATCCTTCATCATTGATCCTTCATCCTTTCACAAAGGCCGCCCCTTTGCCCAGCCGGGTGTTGACCGGCACACCCGAGGCGCAGAGCGGGCACTCCTCGGCCGACCAGGACTCCAGGGGCACGCTGGCCAGGCTGTAGAGCTCAGGCGCGCCCAGCAGGTCGGCCGTGATCCCGCCACGGTTGCAGAGCGCGCCCACCCCCACCACCGTGCCACCGAAGCGCTCCACTGCCTGCACCACCGTGCGCGCCGAGCCGCCCGTGGTGAGGATATCCTCGACCACCAGGATGCGCTGCCCGGCCACCAGAGCGTCGTAGCCACGGCGGAAGGTGCGCGTCTTGCCGGTCTCAGTCTGCTCCTCCTCGGCGTAGACGGCCAGCACCTCGCGGCCCTGGGCCAGCCCCAGGTGGTAGGCCGCCCACTGCGCGATGATGACGCCGCCCACCGTCGGCCCTGCCACCACATCGACGCCCGCCCCCGCAAAGTGGTGGGCGATCTGCGCGCAGACCTCGCTCGTGGCCGCCGTGTGCGGGTACAGCGCATCTTTGTTGACATAGCTGCTGCCATGACGGCCCGACGTATAGACGATATGGTCGCCGGTGACGAGAGCCCCGACGCGGGCGAGGGTCTCAAGTACATCTGTCTCGGTCATAGAGTCTTCCTGTTTACATAATGCTTATGGGCCGCCCGGCACATTCACACAGAGGTGGCGCAGGTTGCCCGCTTTGCTGGCAACCTGCGCCACCTCTGTGCCTGATCAGGCCGCCGTAAGCTCCTCGGCGATCCGCATGGCCGCCTGGGCCGGGCCGCCAACATCGGCGGGGGCAGCGGTGATCGGCCTGCCGACCACCATATAGTCACAGCCGACGCGCAACGCCTCGACGGGAGTCATCACCCGGCGCTGGTCGCCGCTGGCGGCCCAGGCTGGGCGCACGCCGGGGGTGACGATCAGCAGATCCGGCCCGCAGGCCGCCCGGATCGCCGCGATCTCGTGGGGCGAGGCGACTACCCCGTCCAGCCCGCACGCCTGGGCCATGCGCGCCAGGTGGACGACGTGAGCCTCAAGCCCCGCCGTGATCTCCAGCTCATCGCGCAGGGCCGCGCCGTCCAGGCTGGTCATCACGGTGACGCCGAGCAGCAGGGGGCGCGACTCGCCTGCGGTGCGGGCGGTCTCGGCGGCGGCCCGCAGCATGGCCGCGCCGCCGTGGCAGTGCAGGGTGAGCATACGCACGGCAGGGCCGAGGGCGCAGACCGAGCGCACCGCCCCAGCAACCGTGTTCGGGATATCCGACAGCTTCAGGTCGAGGAAGACGCTGCCGCCGGCGGCGGCCACCGCCCGCACCACCTGAGGCGCGCCAACAGCCGTGCAGAGCTCCAGGCCGACCTTGAAGCCGCCGACACGACCGCGCAGCTGCTCGACCAGGCCGAGCGCGCTCGGCAGGTCGGGCACATCGAGGGCGGCCAGAATGCGATCTTGGGCGACGAGTGTGGGTTTCTCAGTCATGTGTACAGCACCAGGTAGACCGCCACGCCCACCAGGGTGGCGGCTAGATAGAGCCCGTAGGCCACGCGAATAGCGGTAATCATACACGATCTTTGAGTCGCCTGCGCGCCGTTGCCGAGACGTATAGCGCCACGTTATGTGCGCCCGCCGCCGCCGCCGTCCGGCGATGGCGGCGTTGCCGTACAAGACCCTACGTCACACCCGATTGCCCCGGCCCGCGCCGGTCTTTCGCCCCAACATGGTGTATACTGCTCGCGGCTCGGAGGCTGATCGATGTGGTGGCAATGCGTACGAGGCTGATCTTTAACCCTACGGCGGGCAACGCCGAATCTCACGAGGCCGACCTGAGCGCTGCCGCTGCGGTGTGGCGTGAGCGTGGCTGGCAGGTGGAGTTGACCCCTACGGCCGGGCCGGGCGATGGGCGCCGCCTGGCCCGTGAGGCCGCCGATGAGGGCTACGATCTGGTGGTGGCCGCCGGCGGCGATGGGACGATCAACGAGGTTATCAACGGCCTGGCTGGCTCGAACACCGCCCTGGCAACCTTGCCCCTGGGGACGATGAATGTGTGGGCCCGCGAGCTGCGCCTGCCGCTTCAGCCACGGGCGGCCGCCACGGCTATGCTCACCTGGCAGATTCGGCCCATCGACCTTGGCCGCGCGGATGACCGCTACTTCCTGCTGATGGCCGGGATCGGCTTCGACGCGGCGATCACGGCGGGTGTGGGGGCCGATGAGAAGCGCCGCTTTGGAGCGCTCGCCTATGTGCTGCGCGGGATCGAGCAGGCCATACGGGTGCGTGGCTCGCGCACCCGCATCCAGATCGACGGGCGCATCATCAGCGGCCGGGTGCTGATGGTGGTGGTGGGCAACAGTCAGCTCTATGGCGGTCTGGTGAAAATTACCCACCGGGCTAGTATCGACGATGGCCTGCTCGATGTCTGTGTGATCCGTGGCGATAACGGGGTCAGCGCCGTGCGCCGCCTGATCGCCATCCTGGGCCGACGCTACAGCCACGACCCCGAGATCGAGTACTACCGCGCCCGCTCGGTGCATGTCTCTGCGCGCCCACGCCTGCAGGTGCAGGTCGATGGCGATGCGATCGGCCAGACGCCAATGACCTTCACGGTGGCCCCGCGCGCCCTGCGCGCCCTGCTCCCGCCCGACCTGTCAGAGGATCTGGCCCAGCAGCCGGCCTCTCCCACCGAGCGGGCGCGGCGCGCCTTTCCCCGGCTGTTCCGCTGGCTCTCGCGGCGATAGGACGAGTGTTGCGTGTTGCGTGTTGAGTGCTGGTTCTCTCGCATGCGCTGCGCCCAATCTGCGATCAGCAACCTGCACGCTACAATCGCGCGAGGAGCAGCGAATGCGATCTGACCACTTGCGCCGTATCGGAGTGTTCTGCTGGCTCCTTCTGGCCCTGGCGGGCTGCGGTGGGGGCGCGTCTTCGGCGGGCTCTGCCGACACTCCAGCGCTTGCGCCCACGGCGGGCGCGGCACCGGAGCGGGCGGCGTTTCGCTCTGAGGATCTGGCCGGGCGGCTGCTCTTCGTGCGCGGCGGGGTGATCTGGCAGTGGAGCGGCCGCGAATCGCGCCCGCTGCTCGGCGACGGGTCGGCCTTCCAGCCCGCCTGGGCGCCCGACGGCGGGCGGATCGCCTATGTGGCCAGGGGCAACGACTATAGCGATGTGCTGCTCGCCGACTCCTCGGGCGCGCCGCTTTCTCAGCTGACCTTCAACGGCTCGCGCCAGCCGATCAACAGTATCGAGCGGGTCTACGAGAGCACCTGGGCCTTCTACCCGGCCTGGGCACCAGGCGGGGCGCGGCTGACCGTGGCGGCGCAGTCATCCCCGCCGGGGGGCGACCCGCCCGCCGAGTATAACCTGGGTCTCTACGAGATGCCCGTGGGCGACGGGGCGCAGACGAGCCTCTACGCATCCGACAGCGCGCAGTGTGGGCGCAGCGTGTATACGCCCAGCGGCGACGCGCTGATCTTTGTGCGGGCCGGCAGCGGGGCGCAGGGCCAGCAGGAGCTCTACCGGCTCGATCTGACGGGCGGCGCGGCAGCGCCTGTTCCCGGCGCACTGACGCCCAGCTACGACCCGGCCATCTCGCCGGACGGGAGCTGGCTGGCCTTCGCCGCCCGCGACGGCGCGCGCACCGACATCTTCGCGCTGCCGCTGGCGGGCGGGCGCGCACCCGTGCGCCTGAGCGATATGGGCGCGGCCCGCGCGCCGGCCTTCTCCCCCGACGGACGGCAGCTTGCCTTCCTGGCGATCGCCCCTGGCGAGGGCGGCTTTGATCTGTGGGTGGCAGATCTGAGCGCCGACGCGGCGGGTGGCCTGCAGGCCGGTTCGCCCCGCCGCCTCACCAGCGGCCTCGGCCTCGACGCGGACTCGGGCCTGTCATGGGCTCCGTGATGCGACGCTTCGCGACGATCCTTGATCGGCGGGGCATCTTCTATGGCTGGGTGGTGGTGCTGGTCTGCTTCCTGGTACTCTGCGTAAACTTCGGGGTGCGCCTGAGCTTCGGGATCTTCTTCGAGGCGCTGACCAGGGGCGGCGAGTTCGGCTGGACCCGCGCTGACACGGCGGGTGTGTTCAGCCTCTCAGTGCTGGTGCAGGCATTCACCAGCGCCCTGGTGGGCTGGCTGCTGGATCGCTTCGGGGTGCGCTGGGTCTTCGCCATCGGCCTGCTGGTGCTTGGCAGCGGGCTGATTCTCACCAGCCGCATCCGTAGCCTGTTCGACTTCTACCTGGCCTTCGGGCTGGTGACGGGGCTTGGCACCGCGATCCTCGGCCTGACCATCCACGGCACCACGGTGAGCCGCTGGTTCGACCGGCGCGGCCCGCGCGGGCTGGCGATCGGCCTGGCCTACGCGGGCACGGGCATCGGCATCCTGCTGCTGGCCCCGCTGATCGAGCGGGTGATCGCGGCCTCCGGCTGGCGCCCGGCCTACCTGCTGCTGGCTGCCCTGGCCCTGGCTGGCGCCCTGCCGATCAGCCTGCTGCTGCTGCGCGACACCCCCGCCGAGCTGGGGCTGCGCCCGCTGGGCGCCCCAGAGGCCGCCGCGACCGAGCCCCACGCTCGCCACGCGCCCGAGCGGCGCTGGACGTTTGCTGAGGCCGTGCGGACGCCGGCCTTCTGGCTGCTGATGCTCGCTGGCCTGTGCAGCCTCTACACCCTGCGCATGGTGACGGTTCACCAGGTGGCGCACTTCGTGGATCGAGGTGTGTCGCGGGCCACGGCGGCCGCCGTCTTCGGCGGCTCGGGCCTGATCACGGCGGGCAGCTACATCGGCTTCGGCCTGCTGAGCGACCGGATCGGGCGCGAGCGCTCCTTCTACCTGGGGGCGGCGGCGCAGGCGGTGGCCCTGGCGATGCTGCTGGCCCTGCCGAGCGACGCGCCCCTGGCCTACCTCTACGCCTACGCTGTGCTCTGGGGCGTGGGCGAGGGCAGCCGCAGCGGGCTGCTCACCGCCATCGCCAGCGACCGCTTCGCCGGCCCGCAGCTCGGCTCAATCGTGGGCACCCTGGGTGCATTCTTCGGCCTCGGCGCAGCCATCGGCAGCTGGGCTGGCGGCCTGATCTTCGACGGCCTCGGCAGCTACACCCCGGCCTTCCTCTCGGCCCTCGTCGCCACCGGCGTGGCCTGCGCCTGCGTGGCGATCGCCAAGGCGAATGTTGAATGTTGAATGTTGAATGGCGCGCCATTCAGCATTCAACATTCAGCATTCGGCATTCAGTATTGTGCCCGATTGACAGCCTCCCTCCGTCGCCCTATTATCAGGTATATATATCGCTTCAAATTCAACGGAGATTTCATATGCCTGACCATGAGTTCATCATGTCCGAGGTCGATCTGGGCGAGATCGGCGATGTGGAGGATCAGAAGGTAACTCCCGAGAAGGTGCGCGAGTTCGAGGCGAGTAACCAGGCACAGGGCAACTTCGCATGGACGATCGTCGCCCGCGAGGCGGCGACCGGGCATATGGTCGGCTTCACGGAGATCTTCGGCAACCCGGCCCGCCCAACTATCTTGCACCAGGGGGCCACGGCGGTGCGCCCAGAGTTTCGTGGGCACCGGATGGGCCGCTGGATGAAGGCGGCCATGCTAGAGAAGGTGCTGGCCGAGAAGCCCGAGGCGCGCTTCGTGCGCACCGGCAACGCCAGCAGCAACGCGCCCATGCTGGCGATCAACATCGACCTGGGATTCAAGCCGTATCTGCTTGTGACGATCTGGCAGGTGGAGACGGAGAAAGCGCTCGGCTACGCGGGGGAGGGCCAGGGAGGGTAAAACCCTCCCTGAGACCCTCCCGCCTGGGGGCTACGGCCGCTGGAAGGGCTGGCCCAGCGCGGCGGGGGCGGGGGTGGCAAGCCAGGCCACCAGTCGCTCTGCGGGGCGGCGCAGGGGCGGCGGCAGGGTGGCCAGGCGGCGGGCGGCGCCGGGGCTAGAGAGCAGGTTGACCAGGGCGAGCACGATGATCATCAGCACGAACGGGGCCACCTGGAAGACCTGGGTCGGCACGCCGGGGATGACGCCCTGCGAGCGCGATGCGACGGCCTGGAGCGCGGCGAAGAGGTAGCATCCGAGGGCGACGCGCCAGGGCTGCCAACCGCCGAAGATCACAATCGCCAGGGCGATCCAGCCGGTGCCGAAGGTGTGGCGGTAGCTCCAGCCCTGCTTCAGATCGAGCGAGTAGGCCGCCCCGGCGATGCCGACCAGCGCCCCGCCGAGCAGCAGGTAGAGGTAGCGCAGCCGCACCACCGGCACCCCGCGCGCGTAGGCCGTCTGCGGGCGCTCGCCGAGGGCGCGCAGCACCAGACCGGCACGGGTGCGGTAGAGGAACCACCAGACGGCCGGCAGCAGCAGGAAGCTGGCGTAGATCAGCAGGTCGTGGTTGAAGAGCAGCGGGCCGAGCAGCGGCAGCTCCGCGAGGCCGGGCACGGGGGCGTGGGGCACCGCCGGGCCGGGCACGCGCACGTAGGGTGCGCCCAGGAACGATGAGAGGTCGGTGCAGAGCAGGGCCAGCACGAAGCCCACCGCCGTCTGCGACTGGCCGAGGCTGAGGCTGAGCACGCCAAGCACGAGGGCGACGAGGGCGCTGGTCAGGGCGGCGGCGGCGAAGCCGAGGGGCAGGCTGCCAGTGATCTTGGCCACGGCGAAGCCGGCCATGGCCGCGAGGAGCATGCTGCCGTCGAGCGAGAGGTTGACGACGCCGGCGCGCTCGCTGATGGTCTCGCCCATGGTGGCGAAGATCAGGGGCGCGGCGGCGGCGAGCACGGCGGCGAGGTCGATCAGGATCTGCTCCATAGGCCCTCCAGCTTACGGTAGTCTCCGTGTTTGCGGGCGCTGCGCCCCGCGCCCCGCTTCGGGTGCTCCGAGATCGCGTTTGCGGGCGCTGCGCCCCGCGCCCCGCCTCGGGGGCCAGCCCCCGAGACCCCCGAGGCGGGGCGCTACGCCCCCCAGACCCCCTGAATCTGATGCTGCGGTGTGCCGACGGCCCGTTGTTTGGCCTGTGCGCGGTGCGGGGGGCGCAGTACCAGTCTCTTCTCGTGTGTCGGGCAGGTGCATTGCCGTTGAGGTGCGACCGCCCGCACCTGCGCAGCTGTCATGACAACGTGCATTGCATCGGTTACATGCCTAAGATTCCAGGGTTCGAAGGGGCGGAGCCCCTCGTGGGAGGTGCAGGAGGGCTAGCCCTTCTGCCGCGGGTCTGGGGCGCGCAGCCCCAGCATGAGTACCGGGTGCGCCGGCGCTCACTTCCGGGCGCTCAGCCCGCGCGCCAGCAGCGCGAAGAGTACCAGGGCGCCCTGGAGCACCCCGGCGATGCTGCTGTCGGTGCCGAGGGCCAGCGGCAGCTGCACGCTGCCCACCGTGAAGACCGCGAAGGCGGCGGCGACCGGCAGCACCCAGGCCGGGTTCGCCCGCACGAGCAGCACCACCAGCAGGGCCAGCAGCCCGATCCCGCTGGAGATGCTCGGGATGAGCTGGTGGAACACGCCGATGATCTGGATGGCCCCGGCTAGGCCGGCCAGCGCCCCGCAGGCCGCCAGCGACTCCGCCAGCCGCCGGGCGGCCGGCACGCCCATGCGCCCTGCCGCCTGCGGGTTCAGCCCCACCGCGCGCAGCTCCAGCCCCCAGCGCGTCCGCGTCACCGCCGCCCAGATGATCGCCAGGGCGATCAGGGCGACGATCGGCGCGATTGGGGCTAGGCGCAGCTTGTCCAGGGTGGGCAGCCAGAGCGCGTTGGGCAGCGGCTCGGTGCCCGAGGACGATGCCTGGCCGACCCGCCGCCACGGCCCGAGCACGAGGTAGAGCGCGATCCCGCTGGCCAGGAAGTTCAGCCCCAGCCCGGCGAAGATCTCGTTGACCCGCAGGCCCACCCGCAGCCATGCCGCCAGGGTGGCCCACGCCGCGCCGCCCGCCGCCCCGCAGGCGAAGGCCAGCGCCCAGAGCAGCGGCGGCGGCAGGTCGGGGAAGAGGCGCAGCGGGATCATGGCCGCCACCGCGCCCAAGATCATCTGCCCCTCGACGCCCAGGTTGTACAGGCCGGCGGCGAAGGTGAGGGTGAGCCCAGCCGAGCAGAGCATCAGCGGCGCGGCCAGCATAATCATGTCGCTGATGCGCACCGGCGTGGAGAAGGCCCCCAGGAAGATCAGCCGGTAGGCTTCGAGGGGCGGCACACCGCTGCTCAGCAGCACGATGCTGGTGAAGATCAGCGCGCCGACGAGGGCCAGGGCACCGAAGAGCAGCGGTGAGCGGATGGCGGCCTTGGGGGGCTTCTGTGCCGGCGCGGCCTGATTGCTGGTGGTCATGTGGCGGTTGCTCCCCTGCTCCCGGCGACGGTGGCGAAGTCCACCCCGCCGATCAGCTCGGCCAGCCGGGGCGCGCTCAGCTCGGCCCTCGGCAGCAGCCGCGAGATCTGCCCGGCGAAGAAGACCAGCACGTAATCGCTGTACTCCAGGATCTCGTCGAGGTCGGCGGTGGCGAACACCACGGCGCAGCCCGCGTCGCGGCGGGCCAGCAGTCGGCCCCAGATCGCCCGCGCCGAGGCCACGTCTAGCCCGCGGGTGGGCTGCTCGCAGACGAGGGCGCGCGTGTTGTCGGGGATCATCGCCAGCATGGCCCGCTGCTGGTTGCCGCCCGAGAGAGCCATAATCGGGCTGGCCGGCATAGCCTTGATGCTGTAGTCGGTAATCGCCTGGCGCGCAGCACCCTCGGCGGCGCGCCGGTCGATGATCGCCCCCTCGGGCTGGAGCAGGGCGAAGTGTTCGGCCAGGGTCAGCGGGCCGACCACCCCTTCCACGAGCCGGTCGGCGGGCAGGTACTCGACGCCGCCCCGGCGGAATGCGGCCGCCCCGGCCCCGGTGAGATCGGCCCCGGCCAGGCTGATCCGCCCGGCGCTGGGGCGGAACTGGCCGCAGAGCAGGCGCAGCAGGATCTGCTGGCCGCTGCCCTCAAGGCCGGCCAGTCCCACCACCGCCCCGGCGGGGATGGCGAGGTTCAGATCGGTCAGGGCCATATTGCCGTCGCGGGCGGCCACACGGTTGAGCTGCCATGCGGGCGGGGCCGTAGAGACGCCCCGCCGGGGCGTCTCTACCTGCGGCGAACTATGCCCCCCCCCGCCAAACATCATCCTCAGGAGGCGCTCCTGGGGCTGGGGCATGGCCATCTGGCCCTCGCCGACCACCCGCCCGGCCCGCAGGACGCTGACCGTGTCGCAGAGGTCGGCCACCTCATCGAGCTTATGCGAGACGAAGAGCACTGTGTTGCCCTCGGCGGCCAGCCGACGCAGGGCGACGAAGAGCGATCTGGCCTGGGCGGCGGTGATCCCAGTGGTCGGCTCGTCGAGGATGAGCGCGCGGGCGCCGCAGGCCAACAGGCGGATGATCTCAAGCTGCTGGCGCTGGCCGACGGTCAGGGCGGAGATGGGGTCATCGGGGGCGACGCTGAAGCCGAGGCGGCCGGCGAGCACCGTCAGGGTGTTGCGGGCCTCGGTGCGCGAGGGCAGCGCCCAGCGCGGCGCGGCGCAGAGCAGGTTCTCCAGCGCGCTGAAGCCTGGCACATCAAGCGGCTCCTGATGCACCATGCCGACCCCGGCGCGCAGGGCCGCGCCCGGATCGCCCAGCGCCACCGGCTTGCCTTCCAGCAGCACCTCGCCGCCGTCGGGACGCAAAAAGCCGGAGAGCAGCTTCATCAGCGTGCTCTTACCGGCCCCATTCTCGCCCAGCACGCCGTGAATCTGCCCCTCGGCGAAGCGCAGGCTCACGCCGTCGTTGGCCCGCAGCGTGCCGAAGACCTTGGTCAGGTTGTGGACGCTTACTTCCATCGGTGGGGTGTGGGGCGGCTGCGCCGCCCCACAGATTTCTTTTCATAAAGGCCGGGGCGGCGCATCCGCCCCGGCCTTTATGAAAAAAGATTACGGCGCGCTCTGGCCGTCCACGCCCTCAAGGAGCTGCTCGGAGTACCAGATCGTCTTATCGTCGGCCGTGGTGCCATCAGCCACGAAGGGCGTGCCATCCTGGTAGTTTAGCGGGCCGGTGTAGAGGTTCAGGCTGCCGTCGGCCAGCTGGGCGATAAACGCATCCAGCTTGGTCGCGTTATCGGCGCTGAGCGCGGCACCATTCTCGAAGCCGACGATGCTGGTGTCGGGGTTGTTGATGTTTGTCCAGTCGGGGGCGATCCAGTCAAAGCTCTGCTGGAAGGTGCCGGCCTTGGCGTCGCTGATTGCCTTGAGGTAGGTGGGACCCCAGTTGAAGTAGGGCACGCCCAGGCAGACGTCGGGGGCCTGCTCGCAGGCGGCCTTATAGTCGTAGGGGATAGCGTAGACCTTCTTACCGGCCTGGGTGGCCTTGTTGGCCTCGACAATCGCCTCGGTAGTGTCGATGCCCGAGAGGATCACATCGCTGCCGCCATTGATGAAGTCGTTAGCGACCTGGGTCGGGTCGAGGGTCACGCCGGGAATATTGAACCAGAAGCCGATCCAGGTCACCTTAAAGGAGAGCTGGTCGGCGGGCTTGCCGAGCACGTCCGTCCAGCAGTACTTCGCGCCAAGGTAGGCCGAGTTGACCAGGCGACGGGTCTCGGGGTCGATCAGCGGGCCAAGGTAGGAGATCTTGCCGGTCTCGCTCTGGAGGGCGGCTGCGCACCCGGCCATCATCTTGCCGTAGATCATCTTGCCCATGATATTGCCGACGTTGGCCGGGGCCTTGCCAGCGAGCACCGAGTCGCCCGAGGCGTGGATGAAGGTGACGTCGGGGTTGGCCTCGGCGGCGATGTTAGTGCCATCGCCGAACTCAGCCGAGTTGGTGACGACAAACGTAGCGCCCTGGGCGATCAGCTCATCGATCACCTGCTCAACCTTGACGTTGGGCCGGTCGGCGGGGTTAACCTTGTCGATGTAGATAAACTTGGAGCCGGGGATGCGCTCCTCGACGTACTTCATGCCCTCGTACTGGGCCTGGTTCCAGCCGCCGTCGTTGATCGGGCCGACCAGCACCATGCCGAAGATGTAGGGCTCAGCCTCGGTGGCGGGGGCCTCGGTGGCGGCTACGGGAGCCTCGGTGGCCTCGGTGGCGGGGGCTTCTGTGGCAGCTGCGGGGGCTTCTGTGGCTGCGGGTGCCTCGGCAGACTCGGTGGCCTCGGTGGCGGGGGACTCTGTGGGCGTGCTGGCAGGCGCGCCGCCACAGGCGGAGAGGATCGCGCCAAGAACCAGGATGAGCAGGGCGGGCCAGCGGGTGAGTGCTCGCTTCATAAATACTCCTCGTGGACAATCTGCAAACGGGCGGGAATAACAATACGCGGGTGGCGGCGGACCATTCCGTCACCCTCCCGCGCAGGAAAAGCGCACATGGAAGCGGGGCCTTCAAACGAGGAGCATCCCCCTCAAAGCTGCGCCGCTTGCACTGATATTAAGTTCTGGTTAACTTGGCCGGATGAGTATAACGGATGGCCGCGAGACTGTCAATTTATCTCGGGTACGCCAGAATCGGCAGCGTACAGGGCCGACGACATTGTCGCCGACCCTGTTGCCGTCTATACTTCGCCCCCTGGCCGTGAGTCTTACTCCTGCGTGCCGCCCAGGATGCGGTGAACCTCACGGCGCGCCCCGTCGAGCACCTGGATGATCATGCGCATCTGCTCGGGGCTGCCGTGGCGGGCCGACTGCATCACAACCTCCATCAGAGACTTCATGTTCTGTCGCAGGGCGATCTGCCCCGCGCCATCATCGTCGGGGTGGAAGCCACGACGCTGGCCCTCGCCCTGGCGCTCGGCCAGCAGCTGTCGGCCGCTCTCGGTGATCGTGTAGATCCGCTTGCCCTCAACCTGCTCGCTCGTCAGGTGGCCCGCATCCTCAAGCAGTTGCAAGGTCGGGTAGACCGTGCCGGGGCTTGGGCGGTAGAAGCCGGCGTAGCGGCTCTCCAGCTCCTTGATCAGGTCGTAGCCGTGGCGGGGCTGCTCGGCCAGCAGCTCCAGCAGGGCGAACTTGATGTCGCCGCGCCGATGCCGTCGCCTGGGGCCGTCACCGCCGAAGGGGCCGTCGCTGCCGAAGGGGCCGTCGCCGCCGAAGGGGCCGTCGCCGCCGAAGGGGCCGAGCCCGCGCCGGGCCATCCGCAGAGCCTGTATACGCCGGGCCCAGGGCGGGCCGCCCTGCTCCTCGCTCTGCCGCGCCCAGGGCGGCCCGTGGCGATGCCCACGGCCCTCGCGGCCCTCGTATCGTTCGTTGTCCTCGTGGTGGTGTCGCTTGTGCATATCGTTAGTCCCTTTCTTTCGATATATCGTTACGTCGCAAAAAGACTATAGCACGATAAAGATATATCGTCAATAGGCTGTTTTGGCAATAGAGCATACGTAACGCTGTCACCCTGAGCGAAGCGAAGGGTCCCGGCCGGGATTCTTCGCTTCGCTCAGAATGACAGGACGCCTCACAGCGTTACTTCTGCGGTATTGCCTATTTTGTTTGATTTGTGTTAGAGACCACGGCGTCTCACGTGCGCAGCATCACGATGTAGTCACGCCCGCTAGATGTCGAGGTGAAGCGTTGGATGTTGTAAAACCCGAGGTTGGCATACAGCCGCCGGGCCCGCGCATTGAATGCAGCCACCGTCAGCCGGAGGGCCGGGGGATGGAACTGCAGCTCGGCGAAGCTCAGGATCGCCCCCATATAGCGCCGCCCCATCCCCTGCCCGATCAGGTCGGGCCGCATAGCGATACCCACATCCAGCGCCAGCGCAGTGTAGTCGCCCCCGCGCACCCGGCCCTCATCACCGAAGCAGCAGAATCCCACCAGATCGTCACCCTCGCGGATCTGGAAGTAGCCATAGGCCGGGTCGCTGAAGATCGCGATCAGCATACCCGGCTCCTCATCAAGGTTGTAGATGTCATAGGGCGGCGGGTAGCGCCAGCCGGTGGTCGTCTCGGCGGCGGCCGCATCCATCGGCGTGATCGTTAGTTGGCTCATGTTGGCATCTCGTAGCCGCCCCGCATCCTCAGTATCCGTCGTCATTGTGGCTCCACCTGGCGATACCGACTCCTGGACTTCACAGTACCATGTTTTGTCCTCTCCTCGCCATGAGAATCAGCAGGGGCGACGGTTACACCGTCGCCCCTGAATAATATTATCCAGCGACAGAAATGAGTGCAGCTTGGTAAAGGGGGCGCGTCCTGGTGCGCGAGCACGGCGAGCGGGTGCGCCAGGCCGAAATCGCGGCTGCCGAGGCGCTGCTGACCCGCCCCGATCTGGCTGACCTCACCCCCAAAGCTGGCCCCGCCGAAGGAGTGCGCGTGGCCGGGCCGCATGGCCCCCGTGACGCGGCTTCAGCCGCCAGCGACCATGCAACAGCCATGATCTACTCTACTCAGAGGGCCAGGGCTGATTTGGTGTATACTTGGGGAAGAATCCGAAGGTATATATCACCTCTTGTGAACCTTATGCCGCAGCCAATCGCCCTGGCGGAGCTGAACCGCCTTGACTGTGCCGGCTTCGTGACCGTCGTCGGCCATGTCTTCGAGCACTCGCCCTGGATCGCCGAGGCCGCCTGGCCGACGCGCCCCTTCGCTGACCTGACCGCTCTCCACGCCGCCCTCTGCGCGGTGGTGGACGCATCTGGCCAGGAGCGCCAGCTGGCCCTCATCCGCGCCCACCCCGACCTGGCCGGCCGCCTGGCCCGCGCTGGGCAGCTCGGCGCAGACTCCACGCAGGAGCAGCAGTCCGCCGGCCTTGACGCCCTCTCCCCCGATGAGGCCGCCCAGTTCGACACTTACAACAGCACCTACCGCGAGCGCTTCGGTTTCCCCTTCGTGATCTGCGCCCGCGAGAATAAGAAGGCGGCCATCCTCGCCGCCTTTCCCATCCGCATCGCAAACACCCGCGAGGCGGAGATCGCCGTCGCCCTGGCCGAGATCGCCAAGATCGCTCTGCTGCGCCTCCAGGATGCCGTCCTTTGAGCCGCCTGTAGGGATACCTATGAGCACACCACAAACGCCCGCCTCCAACCGCTCGCGCTGGATGCTTGCCCTGCTTATCTTCTGCGTATTCCTGCTTGTGATCGTGGCGATCGGCGATGTCTTGTTCGCAGGGACAGCCACGCCCGATGCCGAACCGACCGCTACACCGACATCCATGCTGTTTGAGCCTGGAGCCTCATATGTCGCCTATGCCTGACCAGATCGCGCTGATTGAGGAGCTGGCCGCTAATGCGGTGCCGGCGGCGGTGATCCAGGAGATCGATGGCTGGCGGCTGCGCTACAGCGGCGGGGTGACTCGGCGGGCCAACTCGGTGCTGGCCGCCCGCGACGCCAGATGGACGGGGCTGCACGAGCGGCTGTGTCTGGCAGAGGCGTTCTACGCCCGCTACGGGATGCCCTCCCGCTTCCAGATCTGCCCGGCCAGCCGCCCCGAGGGCCTGGCCGATGTGCTGCTCTCTCGGGGCTACCGCCCCACCTCGGCCACCAATGTGCAGGTCGGCCCGCTGGGGCCGATGCGCGCTGGGGCCACCGGGCGGGCGCGGGTCTCTGAGACGCTCGACGAGGACTGGCTGGCCGCCTATATCGAGGGCGAGGGCGAGACAAACCCGGCCAAGGTGGCTGCCCGCCGCGAGATGCTCCAGCGGATCGGCGCGCGCACCGGCTTCGCCGCGATCATGGAGGATGGCCAGATCGCCGCCGTGGCGCTGGGTGTGGTTGAGCGGGGATGCCTGGGGGTGTTCAATGTGGCCACCCGTCCCGCCTTCCGCCAACGTGGCCTGGCCCACGCCCTTCTCGGCGACCTGACGGCGTGGGCGGAGGATCGCGGGGCCGTGCGAGGCTACCTCCAGGTCCATAGCCTCAACCAGCCGGCCCTGGCGCTCTACGCCGGGCTTCGCTTCCGCACCATGTACCAGTATGTCTACTACGAGAAGGAGGTGATCTGATGGGCCGTCTGACCACCCACGTGCTCGATACGGCCCACGGTCGCCCGGCCGCTGGCCTGCATATCGCCCTCTACCGCCTGGGCGATTCGGGAGAGGCGCTGGTGGCCGATGCCATCACCAATGCCGACGGGCGCACCGAGGCAGCGCTGCTGGAAGGCGACGCTCTGACGCCCGGCGTCTACGAGCTGCGCTTCGCCCTGGGTGCCTACTTCGCCGCTGTCGGGGTAGCTCTGCCCGAGCCACCCTTCCTCGACGTGGTGCCGGTGCGCTTTGGGATCGCCAACCCCGCCGGCCACTATCACGTCCCCTTGCTGGCCTCGCCCTGGGCCTACTCGACCTACCGAGGGTCGTAGGTGTCATATGCCTGGCAGGTATGTTATCTGGCGACAGGAATTACTGCCACTTGGCGAGATAATTACTGCCGCTTTGATTATGTGCCGACACCATAGTCGAAAGTGAGGCACAAGCTGTCGTGTTTACGCGACACTCAGTTGGCTATTGTGGAATCACCATGGGCGCAATGCGGGAGGCTGACGCTGATTCTTTCGGCCCTGGCCCTGGCCCTGGCCCTGGCCCTGCGCGTCGAGGGTGGCACGTCTGCGCCGACGCAGGCTGCTGTGCGGGCCGACCTTGGCTGGCGTCTCATGGCCGACCGGCGACTATCGCTCAACGGGAACATGGCATGCCTCGACTGCCACATGGCCGCATTCGGCTACGCCGACGGGAAGCCCGTCGCCACCGCCGACGGGCTGAACACCCCCACGCTCTACGGCCTAGCTGCGCGCACCACCTTCGGCTGGTTCACGCCCGAGGTGTCCACGCTCGAAGCCTTCATCCTGCGCCCGCTCGACAACCCCCGCGAGATGGGGCCGCTGGCCGAGACGACCCTGGATCGGCTCCGCGCCGACCCGGAGGCGCGGGCGGCCTACGCGGTCGCCTTCCCTAGTACGGGCCAGGTGATCACCTGGGAACGCACCGCGCAGGCGATGGCCGCCGCCATCCGCACCATCCCCAGCCCGCCTACCGGCACGCTGACCCCGGCAGCGGCGCGGGGCCAGGCGCTCTTCGCCGAGGTCGGCTGCGCTGGCTGTCATCAGGGCGCGACCCTGAGCAGCGAGCGCTACCTGAACACGGGCGTCAGCGCTGACCTGCGCAACAACGGTGGGCAGGCCCGCGTCCCCTCGCTGATCGGGCTCGCCCAGACCGCGCCCTACTTTCACGATGGATCGGCGGCGACCCTGGAGGACGTGGTGCGCTTCTATGTGGCGGGCGGGCGAGTGCCGGGGCCGGGGGTGAGCCGGGGGGTGAGCCCCTTCGTCATCACCGATGCCGAGGTCGCCGACCTGGTGGCCTTTCTGTCGAGCCGCTAAGCATACCGTTGCGCCGCTCAGCCTTGGAGATAACGATGCGTCGCCCCCTCTTCCTGCTCCTTATCCTGGCCCTGGTCGGCTGCGGCCCCGCCGTCCCCGGCTCCGCAGCGACGACGCCCATCAGCGGCGTCCAGCCGCCCGCCGCCTCTGCCATTGTGCTGGGTGATGGCCGCACCCCCGACCTCCCCGCCATCCGCGCCGAGCAGGAACGGCGGCGCGCGGCGCTCGCGACCGCGCCCTTCATCCTCCTGCGCCCCGGCCTCGACGCGGTGCGCGACGCGGCCCAGCGCGCCGCCGCCGCCGACCCACGCGTGCAAGATGCGACCAGCCTGGCATCCGGCGCGCGCCTGCTGGCCGAGGTGATGGCCGTCGGTGTGGCCCGCGCGGGCGACCTGCCCGCCGCCCTCGTCTCGCGCTGCCCGCCCGGCAGCTGCACGCGGGTCGTGATCTACAGCTACCCGGATACGACCAGCCTGACCGTGGTGGTGGATGATCGCAATCAGGTGGTGGATGTCCAGGCGCTCGCCGCCAGCCAGCCGGAGATCCCGCAGGAGCTGGCCGACCTCGCCACGCAGATCGCGGTGGCCAGCCCTGAGACCGCCCAGGCGCTCGGGGTGCCGCCAACCGAGGCGATGGCCCTGGACTACGCCAGCGCCACCAAGACGAGCCTGATCGGCACGCCCTGCGAGCGCAGCCGCCACCTCT
>RYFE02000014.1 GCA_004138175.2 Chloroflexales bacterium ZM16-3
GCGAGAAGACCGGCTACCCCCGCGAGACCCTGGAGCTGAGCATGGATATGGAGACCGACCTCGGCATCGACTCGATCAAGCGCGTCGATATTCTGGGCACCATGCAGACCCGCTTCACCCTCCCCCGCCTCGCCCCCGAGGAGCTCGCTGAGCTGCGCACCCTCGCCCAGGTCGTCGAGCATCTCCAGCGCGCCGCCGACGGGGCGAACGCGCCAGTCGTTCTCGCCAGGTCACTGCCGACGCCCGTGCCGCAGTGGGCCGTCGCCACCGCGCCTGCCACCCTGGTGCGGCTGCCCGCGCCGGATCTGCTGGAGGCGTCGGTGCCGAATGGCTGGAGCTGTGTGATCACCGACGATGGCACGGACGCCGCCGCCGCCTCGGCCGCCGCCCTCGCCGAGCGCGGCTGGCAGCCGGTGGTGCTGCGGCTGCCCGCTTCCCTGGTTGGCGCGCGGCCCGCGCTGCCGCCCAGCGTGGGACGGGTGGACCTTCAGGATCTGAGCGAGGGCCAGCTTGAGCAGGCCCTGCGCACGATCAGCGAGAGCTACGGCCCGGTCGGCGGGTTCATCCACCTGCACCCGCAGCCCGCATCCCTGGCCCCATCCAACGGCCTGCTCAGCGAGGCCGAGCAGCAGATCGTGAAAATGGTCTTCCTGGCCGCCAAGCAGCTCTCGCCCGCCCTGACGGCGGCGGGGCGCGCCGGTCGCCCGCTGTTTATGGCTGTCACCCGCATGGACGGCGAGCTAGGCACCGGCATGGCCCGCCAGATCAGCCCGGTCAGCGGCGGGCTATTCGGCCTGGTAAAGACCCTGCGCCAGGAGTGGCCCGGCGTCTTCTGCCGCGCGGTTGATATCAGCCCGGACAGCAGCGCCGCGCAGGCCGCCCGGCTGATCGCCGCCGAGAGCGCCGACCCCGACGCACGGCTGACCGAGGTGGGCCACGGCCCACAAGGCCGCGTCACCCTCGCCGCCGACCTGCCCATCGGTGGCGCGTGATGGTCAGCGCCGATGATCTCTTCCTGGTTAGCGGCGGGGCGCGCGGAATCACCGCCGCCTGCGTGATCGGCATGGCCCGCCGCTTCGGCTGCGGCTTCGTGCTGCTGGGACGCACGCCGCTCGCGCCGCCGCCCGCGTGGGCCGAGCCAGGGCTCGACGACGCAGCCCTCAAGCAGCGTATCGCAGCGGACATGACGGCGCGGGGCGAGCGCCCGCTGCCCGCCGCCATCCAGCGGGCCTGGCGCGATATCCGGGCCAATCAGGAGATCGCCGCGACCCTGCGCGCGGTGACGAAGGCGGGAGGGCGCGCCCGCTACGTCTGCGCGGATGTGGCCGACGAGGCGGGGCTGCGCGCCGCCCTGGCCGATGTCGGCCCGATCAGCGGAGTCATCCACGGCGCGGGCGCGCTGGCCGATAAGCGCATCGAGCAGAAGACCGGGGCCGACTTCGACTCTGTCCTCGGCCCGAAGATCGGCGGGCTGCGCGCCCTGCTGGCCGTCGCCCCGCCCGGCGGGCTGCGCCACCTGGTGATCTTCTCGTCGGCCGCCGGCTTCTACGGCAACCTCGGCCAGAGCGACTACGCGATCGCCAACGAGATCCTGAACAAGGCCGCCTACCAGATTCAGCGCGACCACCCGGCCTGCCAGGTGCTCTCGCTCAACTGGGGGCCGTGGGACGGCGGCATGGTCACGCCAGCGATCAAGGCGCTGTTCGCCCAGCGCCAGATCGACGTTATCCCGGTCGATGGCGGGGTGGAGGTGCTGCTGACCGCGCTAGAGGCAGACCGCCCCGGCGTGCAGCTGGTGGTGGGCAGCCCCATGCGCGCCGCGCCCGCCCCGCTCGACAGCGCGCTGATCAAGCAGCGCAGCTCGCGCCAGATCAGCGTCGAGGCAAACCCCTTCCTAGCCGATCATATGATCGGCATCCACGCCGTGCTGCCAGCGACGACCGCCGCATCCTGGATGATCGCGGCCTGCCAGCAGCTTCACCCCGGCTACCGCCTGCGCCGCTGCGACGGCTTCCAGGTGCTGAAGGGCGTGGTCTTCGATGAGCAACTGGCCGGGCGCTACCGGCTGGAGCTGAGCGAGACGGCTAAGGATGCGCCAGCGGGGATTGTGCAGCTCGACGTGCTGATCTCCAGCGTCACCGCCGAGGGCCGCCCGCGCTACCACTACCGGGCGTGCATTGAGCTGGGCCGCGAGGTGGACGCGCCGCCCACGCTGGCCGGGCTCGACCTGGCCGAGCGCGACGCCCACGACGGCGCGATTCTCTACGCCGACGGCACGCTGTTCCACGGGCCGAGCCTGCGGAGTGTCCAGCGCGTGCTGCACATCGACAGCGCGGGCCTGACCCTGCGCTGCGCCCTGCCCACGCTCAGCGCCGAGGCCCAGGGCCAGTTCCCAGCGGGCGACTTCAACCCCTTCGTCGCCGACGCGCTATTTCAGGCATGCCTAATCTGGGTGCGCCGCACGTACAACGCCGCCAGCCTACCGCTGGGCTGGGCATCCGCCGAGCAGCACCTGCCGCTGGCCTTCGACACACCGACCTACCTAACCCTGGCGGTGCGCGAGGCCAACGAGCAGCGGCTCGTCGCCGACATCGCCGCCCACGATGCGGCGGGCCGGGTGGCCCTCCAGCTGCGCGGCGTCGAGGCGGCAGTCAGCCGCCAGCTCAACCGGCTGTTTGCGCACGCGGGCACGTTATAGGTTGCCGCCGGACAGCCCTCACCCCCCCTGCCCCCTCTCCCGCGTTGCGGGAGAGGGGGGGCGTACAGCGCCAATATAGTCAGATGGCACAGGTATGCGCTAGAGTTCCCCCTCTCCCGCCGCAGCGGGAGAGGGGGACAGGGGGTGAGGGCGTATACGAACCCTACGAAGGAAATCCGTGGAGCCTATCGCAATCATCGGCCTCGGCTGCCTCTTCCCCGGCGCCGATGGCCCGGCCGCCTTCTGGCAGAACCTAGTGGACGGCGTCGACTCGACCAGCGTGGCGACCGAGGCGGAGATCGGGGCCGACCCGGCGCTCTTCTTCGACCCGGCCCGCCAGCAGGCCGATGGCTATGCCTACGGGCGCGGCGGATTCGTGCGCGGGTTCAGCCTCGACCCGGCGGGCCTGGCGCTCTCCGCCGAGCAGCTGCGCGGGCTCGACCCGCTCTACCAGTGGGCGCTGCATGTGACCCGCCAGGCCCTCGCCGACAGCGGCTACCTGGAGCGGGCTGAGCTGCTCGGGCGCTGCGGGCTGGTGCTGGGCAACCTCTCCTTCCCGACCCGCTCCTCGCGCCGCCTGCTGGCCCCGCTCTACGCGGGCGCGGTGGAGGAGGCGCTGGATGAGATGTTGGCAGGCAGCGACTCGACTCCCCCTCTCCCGCCGCAGCGGGAGAGGGGGCTGGGGGGTGAGGGCGCAAACCCCATCAACGCAGGCATCTCCGGGCGGCCGGCCGCCGTGGTGGCCGAGGCGCTCGGGCTAGGCGGGCCGCGCCTGGCCCTCGACGCCGCCTGCGCCTCGTCGCTCTACGCGCTCGGGCTAGCCTGCGACTACCTGAACGCCGGCAAGGCTGACCTCATGCTGGCCGGGGCGGTCAGCTGCGCCGACCCACTGTTTGTGCTGACGGGCTTCTCGATCTTCAAGGCGTACCCGCCCGAGGGCGGGGCCAGCCACCCGCTCGACCGCAGCTCGCGCGGGCTGACGGCTGGCGAGGGTGCGGGCATGTTCGCGCTCAAGCGGCTGGCCGACGCCCAGCGCGACGGCGACCGGATCTATGGCGTCGTGCGCGGGGTGGGCCTATCGAACGACGGCGCGGGCAAGCACGTGCTGGTGCCCAACCCCAAGGGCCAGCAGCTGGCCTTCGAGCGGGCCTACGCCGCCGCCGGGGTGCCGCCGCAGAGCATCATGTATGTCGAGTGCCACGCCACCGGCACCCCCGTCGGCGACATCGTCGAGCTGAACAGCATGGAGCGCTTCTTTGGCGCCCACGGCCACGCGCCCAGAATCGGCTCGGTCAAGTCGAACTTCGGCCACCTGCTGACGGCGGCGGGCATGGCCGGGATGCTCAAGGTGCTGCTGGGCATGGCCCACGGCCAGATCCCGCCGACGCTGGGGATATCCGACCCGCTGGCCTCGCAGGGCGGCGCGGTCGGCGGCGCTGGCACCGTGCGCGCCCTCGCGCCCTGGCCCAGCCTGCCCGGCCCGCGCCGCGCCGGGGTCAGCGCCTTCGGCTTCGGCGGGACGAACGCGCACGTCGTGCTGGAAGGGTATGCGGAGAGCCGGACGGCCCTCACCCCCAGCCCCTCTCCCGCTGCGGCGGGCGAGGGGAGTCGGACTCCCCCCTCGCCCGCCGCAGCGGGAGAGGGGGGCAGGGGGGGTGAGGGCCTTCAGCTCGTGATCACCGGCATGGACGCCTGCTTCGGGCCGTACCCGGATATCGCCGCCCTCGACCGGGAGCTGTACGCCGGGGAACGCACCATTGGGCCGCCGCCGTCTGGCCGCTGGCATGGGATGCCGGACAGGGCTGCGCCTGATGGGGCGTATCTGGCCGGTTTCGACTTTGACTTCCTGCGGGCCAAGATCCCGCCCGACCCCGCCGACCAGCCGCTTCCCCAGCAGCTCCTGCTGCTCCAGGTGGCCGACCGCGCCCTGCGCGATGCGGGCGTCAGACCCGGCGCACACGTCGCGGTACTGGTGGCCATGGAGGCCGAGCCAGCCATGCACCAGCTACGCGGGCGGCAGGATCTAGGCTGGCAGCTACCGGAGATGCTGGCGCGGGCCGGGGTCGAGCTGGACGACGCTGAGCGCGAGGAGCTTGAGACCCTGCTGAAAGACGCCCTCCACCCGCACGCCCAGGTCAACCAGTACGTCAGCTTCATCGGCAACATCATGGCCTGCCGGGTGGCCGCCCTCTGGGATCTCAGCGGCCCGGCCTTCACCGTCTCGGCAGATGAAAGCTCGGCCTTCCGCGCCCTGGAGCTGGCCCAGATGATGCTGGCCCGTGGCGAGCTAGAGGCGGTCGTGGTGGCTGCGGTAGATCTGGCAGGCAGCGTCGAGCGAGCGACGCTGGACGCCGCCGCCGGGCTGGCGGGCCGGGCGATAGGCGAAGGCGCAGGGGCGCTGGTGCTGCGCCGCGCCGCCGACGCGCGCCGGGCGGGCGAGCGGATCTACGCCACGGTTGACGCGGTGGCGCTTGTGGGCGGCGGTAGGGGCGGCTCACGAGCCGCCCCTACCGCCGCCGCCCCTACGGCCCTCGCAGCCCGGCATGCCCTCTCCGCCGCCGGGGTGCGCCCGGACGAGGTGGGCTACCTAGAGCTGAGCAGCGGGTGTCCCGCCGAGATCGAAGGGCTGAGCCAGACATACGGCCCATCCGACAACCTGAGCTGCGCCGTCGGCTCAGTCACCGAGAGCATCGGCCACTGCGGCGCGGCTGCCGGTATCGCCGCCCTCATCCGTGCGGCCCTCAGCCTAGATGGGAAATATCTGCCGGGATCTCCCCCCTCGCCCGCCGCAGCGGGAGAGGGGGGCGGGGGGGGTGAGGGCCGCCACCCCTTCTACCTCGCCGAATTCGCACGGCCATGGCTGGCCCGGCGCGGCCAGCGGCGGCGGGCGGCGGTCAGCGGGCTCGACCACACTGGCGGCGCGGCCCACGTGCTGCTCTCCGCCGAGCCGGATTCCGCCGCGCGGCCCGCAGCCTTCGCCCGGCGCAGCCGGGTCTGGCTCATCCCCCTGGCCGCCGACGGCCGCGCCGACCTGCTGGCCCAGCTTGATAGGCTTGAGACCCAGGCCGACACGCCGCTGGAGGAGCTGTCGCGCCAGGCCATCCGTATCTACATGGGGCGATCCGCCACCCCCTACGCCCTCTCCCTTATCGCCCGCAGCGGCGAGGAGCTGCGGCGCGAGCTACGGTTCGCCCGCGCTGGCGTCGCCGCCGCCTTCGACCATGGCCGCGACTGGGAGACGCCCCTGGGCAGCTGCTTCAGCGCCCGCCCGCTCGGCCCGCAGGCCGGGCTGGCCTTCGTCTACCCCGGCGCGTTTAGCGCCTACCCCGGCCTCGGGCGCGAGCTGTTCCAGCTCTTCCCCAAGCTGCACGCGCGCATGGACGAGCTGCTCGCCGATGCGCCCGCCGTCCTCGGCGAGCACAAGCTGTACCCGCGACGCCAGCACGCGCCGACGCCCGCCGACATCGGCCAGGATAAGGCGGCCCTGCGCGGCGACCCGCTGGGCATGATCCAGGCCAGCCTGAGCTTTAGCCTGCTACTCACCGCCGTCCTGCGCGAGCAGTTTGGCCTGCGGCCCCAGGCGGCCCTCGGCTACAGCATGGGCGAGGCGAGCATGCTCTGGTCGCTCGGCGCGTGGCGGGCCGATGACACCGCCCTCCAGCGGCTGCGCGAGTCGCCGCTGTTCACCCGCCGCCTGACTGGCAGGCGCGAAGCTGCCCGCGAGTACCTGGGCGTATCTGCCGACGGGCCGGACGACGTTTGGTGTATCTACATCGCCCAGGCCACGCCCGAGGCCGCCCGCGCTGCCCTATCCGGCGAGGGGCGGGCATTCCTGACCCTTATCAACACGCCGGGCGAGGTGGTGATCTCTGGCGCGCCCGATGCCGTGCAGCGGGTGATCGCCGAGCTAGGCTGCGAGGCGTTCCGCGCGCCCTTCGACACGGTAATGCACTGCCCGGCCATGCACTCCGAGTACGAGCTGCTGGTCGAGCTAAACCGCCTGCCGATGGACGAGGCCCCCGGCATCACCTTCTACGGCGCGGCCGACTACGCCCCGCTGCCGCAGGACCCCGAGCAGATCGCCCAATCCCTGGCCCGCGCCACCTGCCAGCCGGTCGACTTCCCGCGCCTGGTCGAGCGGGCCTACGCCGACGGCGCACGGATCTTTGTTGAGCCCGGGCCAGCCAGCGCATGCACCCGCTGGGTCGGCACGATCCTGGCGGGCAAGCCCCACGTCGCCCTCGCCCTTAACCGCCAGGGCTCCGACGACGCCGCGAATGTGCTGTCCGTGCTGGCCCGCCTCGTCACCCAGCGCGTGCCGCTCGACCTGACAGCCCTGCTGCCGGCCGAGCCGCCGCCCGCCCCGGCGCGATCCCTGGTCAAGACGATCACCCTCGGCGGCGGCGACATCCCCGCCGCCCTGCGCGGCGAGCGGGGCAGAGCAATCTTGGTGGCCGGGCGGCCCTCACCCCCCAGCCCCCTCTCCCGCTGCGGCGGGAGAGGGGGGGCCGAGCATGTTTTGGAAGAGAAGGAGTGTCCTGTGCTGGAAGAAACGCCCGTGGCCGTCCCGCCCACCATCGCCGGCCACCGCGCCCTGCTCCAGCGCCGCCACGCCGAGCTGCTGGCTGTGGCAGATCGATTGCGGGAGAGTCCCGCCAGCACGGCGGGCGCTCAAGCTGAAGCTCCCCCTCTCCCGCCGCAGCGGGAGAGGGGGTCGGGGGGTGAGGGCCAATCCCTCCCCATTATCTGGGACACCGCCGAGCTGCTGGAGTTCGCCGAGGGCGACATCGCCAGGGTCTTCGGCTCCGAGTACGCCGTTATCGACGGCTACTCGCGCCGCGTGCGCCTGCCCCTGCCGCCCTACCTGCTGGTCAGCCGGGTGACGAAGCTGGACGCCCGTCGCGGCGAGTTCAAGCCCTCCACCGTCACCACCGAGTACGATATCCCTCATGATGCGTGGTACTCGGTCGATGGCCAGCCGCCGCTCGCCATCGCCGTCGAGTCCGGCCAGTGTGACCTGCTGCTGATCAGCTATCTGGGGATCGACTTCTCGTGCAAGGGCGAGCGGGTCTACCGCCTGCTCGACTGCACCCTAACCTTCCTCGACGAGCTGCCCAAGGACGGCGAGACCCTGCGCTACGATATCAGCATCAACTCCTTCGCCCAGAGCGGCGACACGCTGCTCTTCTTCTTTAGCTACGAGTGCTTCGTGGGCGAGCGCATGGTGCTGAAGATGGACGGCGGCTGCGCCGGGTTCTTCACCGACGCTGAGCTGGATGGCGGGCGCGGCGTGGTCGACTCGCGCGACGATATCGCCCAGCGCCGCCGCGCTATCCGCCAGACGTTTGCCCCGCCGCTGCGCACGTTCCGCCGCTCGCTCAGCGATGCCGACCTCGACCTGCTGATCGCCGGGCGGATCGCCGCCTGCTTCGGCCCGGCCTACGACCAGCGCGGGCGCAACCCCTCGCTACGCCTGCCCGCCCGCCAGATGCTCATGCTCAACCGCGTGACCAGCATCGACCCGCAGGGCGGCAACTGGGGGCTCGGTCTGGTGATCGGCGAGCAGGATCTGACCCCCGAGATCTGGTTCTTCCCCTGCCACTTCAAGGACGACCAGGTGATGGCTGGCTCACTGATGGCCGAGGGCTGTAGCCAGCTGCTCCAGATCTACATGCTCTCGCTCGGCCTCCAGGCATACACCTTCGACGCCCGCTTCCAGCCGGTGCCGAACGTCTCCCAGGTGGTCGTCTGTCGCGGCCAGGTGCTGCCCTGCACCGCGGTTATGACCTATCGACTGGAGGTGACGGCGCTCGGCCTGGAGCCGCAGCCCTACGCCTACGCCAACATCGACGTGATCCTGGACGGGCGGGTGGTGGTGCGCTTCCGCGATCTGGCGCTCCAGCTCACCGAGAAGAACCCACAGGTCGCCCCGCCCCTCGCCCTGGAGCGCCCCGCCACCGCGCAGCCGCCGCGCTACGACGAGGCGGCCATCCAGCAGTTCACCACCGGCTCGATCGCCGCCTGCTTCGGCCCCGAGTACGCGATCTACAACAGCCGCCGCGCCCCGCGCAACCCCAACGGCGACCTCCAGCTGATCAGCCGGGTGGTGTCGATGGAGGGCCAGCGCGGCGAGATCGTCCCCGGCGCGAGCCTGGTTGCCGAGTACGATGTGCCGACCAACCCCTGGTTCTGCCGCAATAACAGCTACCCCACCACGCCCTACTCGGTGCTGATGGAGATCGCGCTCCAGCCCTGCGGCTTCCTAACAAGCGCCCTCGGCACGACGCTGACCGACCCCGATCAGGATTTCTACTTCCGTAACCTCGACGGCACCGGCCACCTGCTGCGCGAGGTTGATCTCCGTGGCCGACGGATTACGGCGCGGGCCAGCCTGACTTCGTCGAACGCGATCACGGGCATGATCATCCAGAAGTTCGAGTTTGGCCTGGCCCTCGACGGCGAAGACTTCTACGTCGGCGACGCGGCCTTCGGCTACTTCAGCGCGCCAGTGCTGGCCAACCAGACCGGCCTTGACGCCGGGCGGGTCAAGCCGGCATGGTACGAGTCGACGGGCGCGACGGGCGGCGCGCAGATCGACTTGCGCGCAGACGCCCACCCGCTCTTCCGCGCCCAGCCCGACCGCGTCCACGAGCGGCTGGCGGGCGGCCAGTTTGGCCTGCTCGATAGCGCCCTGATCTTCCCGGCAGGTGGACAGCACGGCGCGGGCTACGTCTACGCCGAGAAGAAGGTTGACCCGGCGAGCTGGTTCTTCCCCTGCCACTTCTACAGCGACCCGGTGATGCCGGGGTCGCTCGGGGTTGAGGCCATCCTGGAGGCGATGCAGATCTACGCGCTGCACAGCGGGCTAGGCCGCGAGCTGCGCTCGCCGCACTTCGCCTCGCCCGTGGGCCAGCGCACGATCTGGAAGTATCGCGGCCAGATCCAGCCCAGCGCCGGGCTGATGCGCCTAGAGGTTCACATCAGCCGGGTCGAGCGGCGCGACGACCAGATCATCATCCTCGCCGACGCCAGCCTCTGGCGCGACCAGCTGCGGATCTATGAGGTGCGCGACCTGGGGCTGGCGATAGTGTTTGACAGCTAGGCGTACGTTATTGTACAGTACTCCTGTACAAAAGGAGCCTCGCCATGACCATTCAGACAACCTATACCCAGGCCCGCGCACAGCTCGCCAGCCTGCTCGATCAGGTTACGAATGACCGCGAGATTGTGATCGTGCAGCGCCGTGGCGCAGAGGATGTCGCGATGATTGCAGCGGATGAGCTTGCCGGTCTATTAGAGACGGTTCACCTGCTGCGATCACCAGCGAATGCAGAACGCCTGCTGAACGCGCTCAACCGGGTTCGCCAGCGCACCGGCACACCACAGACGCTCGAACAGCTGCGCGCTGAGGTTAACCTGCATGACGCCGAGTGACCCGCATAGGCAGCGTGACGCCATATTTCAGACTGAGTTTCGTGAAGATCTGCGCTACTGGATTGAAACGGAGCGACGCACCGCACTGCGTGTGCTGACGCTGGTCGAAGCAATCATGCGCGATCCCTTTGACGGAATTGGGAAGCCAGAGCCGCTCAAGTATATGGGGGCAGGTGTCTGGTCACGCCGGATTACCCAAGAGCATCGCTTGGTGTATGTCGTCAGCAATGATCGGATCGATTTCGTTCAAGCACGTTATCACTATTGAGGATTAGCATATGCGCGAGCGTAACGCCGCACTCAGCGCCGGGCCAGCGGCCATGCCCGGCCAGGGATGGGAGGGCCCACAGAGCGATATCGCCTTCGACGCCGCAGGCATCCGCGAGCGGCTGGCCGACCTGGCACGGCCCTGCTTCATCGTCCGCGCCGGGGGGCGGGTCGGGCTGACATCGGCGGGCCAGCCGACCTATGGCCAGCCCGTGGGCGGCGCGGAGCTGCTCGGCGCGCTGCCGCCGCTGCCAATCGAGCAGCTTGGCGACCCGGCCTTCCGCGCGGCCCACGGGCTGCGCTACGCCTACGCCGCCGGGGCTATGGCGGGCGGGATCTCATCGGTCGAGCTGGTGATCGCCCTCGGCCAGGCTGGTATGCTCGCCTCATTCGGGGCCGCCGGGCTGGTACCCGCCCGCGTCGAGGATGCCATCCAGCGCATCCAGGCCGCGCTGCCCGCCGGGCCATACGCCTTCAACCTCATCCACAGCCCCAGCGAGGAGGCATTGGAGCGCCGCGCCGTCGAGCTCTACCTGCGCCACGGCGTCCGTACCGTCGAGGCGTCGGCCTTCCTCAGCCTGACCCCGCACATCGTCCATTATCGCGCCGCCGGGCTGAGCCTCGACCCCGCCGGGGCGATCACGATCAGCAACCGCGTGATCGCCAAAATCTCGCGCCGCGAGGTGGCCGAGCCGTTTATGCGCCCGGCCCCCGACGCCATCCTCGCGCCGCTGGTGGAGGCGGGCCTGATCACGCCGATCCAGGCCCGCCTAGCCGCCCAGGTGCCCATGGCCGACGACATCACCGTCGAGGCCGACTCGGGCGGCCACACCGATAACCGGCCCCTGGTCTGCCTGCTGCCCTCGATCATCGCCCTGCGCGACGAGATCCAGGCCGAGCTGGGCTACCCGCAGGCCGTGCGGGTCGGCGCGGGCGGCGGGATCGGCACACCCGCCGCAGCCCTAGCCACCCTCATGATGGGCGCGGCCTACATCGTCACCGGCTCAGTCAACCAGGCATGCGTCGAGTCGGGGGCCTCGCCCCACGCCCGCAAGCTGCTGGCCCAGGCCGACATGGCCGACGTGATCATGGCCCCGGCCGCCGACATGTTCGAGCTAGGCGTGAAGGTCCAGCTGCTCAGGCGCGGCACCTTCTTCCCCATGCGCGCCCAGAAGCTCTACGACACCTACCAGAAGTACGCCTCGCTCGACGACATCCCGCCCGCCGAGCGCGAGCAGCTAGAGCGACAGATCTTCCGCAAGCCGATCACCGAGATCTGGCAGGAGACCGAGGCATTCTTCGCCGAGCGCGACCCCGACCAGATCCGGCGGGCGGCTGACAACCCCAAGCGCAAGATGGCACTGGTCTTCCGCTGGTACCTGGGTCTGTCGTCGCGCTGGATGACCAGAGGCGAGCCGGGCCGCGAGATGGACTACCAGATCTGGACTGGCCCGGCCATGGGTGCCTTCAACGACTGGGCGCGCGGCTCCTACCTGGAGATGCCCGAAGCCCGCCACGCCGCCGACGTGGCCCGCCATCTGCTCACCGGCGCGGCCTACCTCTACCGGGTTCAGCAGCTGCGGGCCTATGGCGTGGGCATGCCGGCCGAGCTGGGCAGCTACCGACCGGGGTGAGTGTCGAGTATTGAGTGCGTCACCCAATCTGCAATCTGCAATCTACAATCTGCAATCTGCGCTAGGCGGCGAGGTTCACCTCTGGCTGATAGACCTAGCCGCCGCCGCAGATAACCTCGGCGCGCTGGCGCAGACCCTCAGCCCAGACGAGCGGGCGCGCGCCGAGCGGCTGCGCGTGCCGCTGGCCCGCGAGCGCTTTGTGGCGGCACGCGGCGCGCTGCGGGCGAGCCTGGCCCGCTACGCGGGGGTGGCCCCAGCCGCGCTGCGCTTCCGCTATGGCCCGGCCGGTAAGCCCTACCTCGACGGCCCACTCAGCGATGCGATCAGCTTCAACCTGGCCCACTCAGATCATCTGGCGCTGCTAGCGGTGTCCAGTGGCAGTGCCCGCGTCGGCGTCGATATTGAGATCGTCGGCGACGCAGACCACGAGATGATCGCCAGCCGGTTCTTCGCCCCGGCCGAGCGGCGCGCCCTCGACGAGCTGCCGCCCGATCAGCGGAGAGACGCATTCTATCGCTGTTGGGTCTGCAAGGAGGCATTCGTCAAAGCACGCGGCGAGGGACTGGCCCTAGCCCTAGACCAATTCACAGTAGACGTAGCGCCCAGCGCACCCGCCGCCTTGCTCCATATCGACGGCGACCCAGACGAGGCCGGGCGCTGGCGACTCGCCGCCCTAACCCCGGCGGAGGGCTTTGTCGCCGCGTTGTGCCTTGAAAGGCGCGAGCAGAGCGAGAGCACTGAGCAGATGAGCCACTGAGGCACTGAACTTGGTGGCTCAATCGCTCAATCATTCCGCTCAGCGCTCTCGTCACCCAGCACAGCAAGAAGATCCTGGACGCTGGGAATGAGATCTGGGCGGGCGCGCAGGGCATCGGCGATCTCGGCGATCTGCCCCTCCGGCGGGGTGGCGGCGGACAGCGGGAGGAACGCAGCCACGGGATGACCGAGGGCGGCGGCGATATCGAGTAGCAGGGCGATAGAGATGGCGCGCTCGCCGCCCTCGTAGCGCGACATGCTCTCGCGTTTCACCCCGAGACCAGATGCGAGCTCCTCCTGAGTCATCAGGCGCGCGAGACGCAGGTCGCGCACCCGCCGAGCTACATAGCGCGCAACCAGTACGTCGCGGGATCGCCGGCGGGACGAGGTAGGATCGCCGCTCACAACAGGCGCTCCTGGCGCTGCGGTAAGGCATCGGGGTCGTCCGGCAGCAGGGCGCGGGCCTGCGCCTCGATCCAGTCAAGGGCCTGCTCATACTTATGGGCGGGCAGCGCATCATAGCGAGGGGTGCCCATCGCCTTGCAGAACTGGGCGAAAAGCATGGCGTAGCGCTCATTGCCAGTGCGCTGCTGGTAGCGAACCGCGACTCGCTTGATCGCCCGTTTGATCGCCTCCTGCTGCGCCGGTGCGACAGCAGTGTGCTGGAGAATCTGCTGCTGAAGGTCATCGACGACCGTCTCGACTGCATCGAGGCGCGCATCCTGTACAGCCTCGCCAGCCCGCTGCTCGCGCAGCAGCTCGCGCGTCAGGCGTAGCTCAACCAAAAGATCATCGAGGCGACGCTCCAGAGCCGCCACCGCCGGGTCAGATGAAACAAGCCGCGTAGGAGCAAGCTCATCGCCATAAAGCCGGTTAAGCACATCGACCAGATCGGTCTGATAGCGAACTAGCTTCGGCCGCATCTCCCCGGAAACCTGGCCAGGGGTCACGGTGGCCAACCAGAAGGGAATATAGCGGCTCAGGATAGCAACCACAACCTGGAGCTTCCCCCCTTGGGGCATACGCACCTCGCGCAGCCCAGCGACGAGGACATCGTGCTCGCGCAGCCGCTGAAGCTGGTAGCGCGGGTCGAGCCCAAGAGCCTGGCATGCCGCCCGCACCGGCAGCGCAGCGCCATCCCCATCCAGGATCACGGCGACCAGCTGATCGCCATCGAACGCGACATCCTTGAAGGCGGGGCGGCGCTGCGGCAGACGCGGCAGCGATTCGTCGGATAAAGGGTCCACATGCGGCTCCTAGAAGTGCCAGATCGGTACGCCAAGCGTAGCACATCGTTGCGAGTGTGTCAATATGGTACCTCGAAGGCACTGCTTCCATCCCCCGACGTACCGAATTGGCACATTACGAGTAAGATATAGGCCATACCGCAGAAGTGGCACTATCACCCTGCGCGGCCTCCGGTAGGCCACGCAGGCGGCCTTCGCAGACCATAGCCCGCCCGTTTACGGGCCGGGCGTGTGACCTGAGAATATCGGTTACAGAAATGCGATACAATATAGTACCGTGGTACCATAGAAGCATGCCAAACTGATATGTACGGCAAATATCAAAAAATAGAAATGTCGCGTTCTGTTATACGCTCTGTTAGCGCCTGCCGATGCCAGATCCCTGCATTTTCTAGGGCAGACATCTCGGTGAACTAATATTCACATGCACGCTTGAGAGCTGTAAGGCAATTGTTCACTAGTACTGATAGAGTTCAGTCTGTGAAAAGTATTACCTCAACCTATAGAGGTAAAGCAAGAGGTGCCTGATGCGTCCAACGGAGATGGAACAGCAGCTCGATCCAAAAACTCTCCGCATGGTGGAGAAGTTCGCGAACCGCCGCTTCCAGAGTACGAGAGCAAACCAGCGCCTACGTTTCGTGATGTCGTGGTGGGTGATCCGCAACAAGGTCGTGGGCAACCTCAAGCGCGCGCTCGACATAAGCGTGGCGCTCGTGGCAATTATCCTCAGCTCACCGCTCATGCTCCTCACCGTCCTAGCGATCAAGCTCGACTCGCCCGGCCCAGTCCTCTTCCGCCAGACTCGCGTCGGCAAAGATGGCGAGCACTTCCCCTGCTACAAATTCCGCTCGATGTATATTGACGCTGAACAGCGTAAGGCAGAGTTGATGGCCAAAAACGAGGCCGACGGCCCCGTCTTCAAGATGAAGAACGACCCACGGATCACCAAGGTGGGCCGGATCATCCGCAAGCTGAGCATTGACGAGCTACCACAGCTCTTTAATGTCCTCAAAGGCGAGATGAGCCTCGTCGGGCCGCGCCCGGCCCTCCCGAGCGAGGTTGCCAAGTATAACTACGACCAGATCGGACGGCTCCACGCAATCCCAGGTATCACGGGCCTCCAGCAGGTCTCTGGCCGCAGCGAGGTAGACTTTAAGCGCTGGGTCGAGCTCGATCTCCAGTACATCTCCGAGCAGAGTATCTGGAAGGATCTCGAAATTCTTATCAAGACCATCCCTGCCGTACTGTTCAGCAAAGGCGCGTATTGAGGAATATTGAATGCTGAATGCTGAATGTTGAATGTTGCATTCAACATTCAACATTCAACATTCAGCATTCATAGAGGGGCTCTGATGCGCAAGCTGCTCGTTGTTCTGGGAGTGCCGGTCGATAATCTGACCATGGAGGAGGCTCTGGATCGCTGCGATGAGTTCATCGCCGTGGGCCGGGCCACTGGGCGCACCCACCAGATCGCGACCGTGAACGCCGACTTTGTGGTGAACTCGCTCCATGACCCAGAGCTTCAGCGGATTCTGCAGGAGTCCGATATGGCTACTGCAGATGGTATGCCGCTGGTGTGGGGTGCCCGCATGCTCGGCGGTCGGCTGCCAGGTCGCGTCACTGGCGCAGATATGGTGCCGGCCCTGGCCCGCCGCGCCGCGCAGAAGGGCTACTCGATCTTCTTCCTGGGTGCCCGCGAGGGAATCGCCGCGCAGGCCGCCGCAATCCTCCAGGGGCACAACCCAGGCATGCAGATCGCTGGGGTGCTCTCGCCGCCGCCACGCTCGATCCTCGACATGGATCGCTCGGTGGTCGATGCGGTGAAGGCCGCCAAGCCTGATATTCTGCTGGTGGCGTTTGGCAACCCCAAGCAGGAAAAGTGGATCCGCATGTACGCCCATGAGATCCAGGTGCCGATCTGCATCGGCGTGGGTGGCACCTTCGACATGATTGTCGGCGTCACGAAGCGCGCCCCGGCATGGGTGCAGAAGATCGGACTGGAGTGGGCCTACCGCCTCTCGCAGGAGCCGCGCCGCCTGGCGAAGCGCTACCTGCACGACTTTGGCTACTTCGGGTATTTCTTCGCTCGCCAGTGGTGGGGCATGCGCCAGGGCACTGCTGTATCGATGAGGCCGACAGTCGCCCCAGAGCAGGTGCCTGCTGCGCCGCCGCCAGCGCCCCCGGTGCAGGTCTCCCCACCCCCTCCGCACCCAGCACCTCCAACCATAGCCATACCCGCTGTTCCAGAAGAGGAAACATCGCCACAGGCGATCGCTGCGCTCGAAGAGCCGCAGGCCGCCGCCGCGCCGACAACAGTCAACAGCACCCCAGTGATCTACCTGCGCGGCAGGCTGGACATCAACAACTATGAGGTGTTTGCAATCGAGGCGAACCTCATGTTTGATCAGTCGCCCTACCTGATCATTAATATGTCCGAGGCCACCTTCCTCGATAGCTCGGCGCTAGGCACCCTGGTAGCCCTCGCAAATAGGGCGCGGGCCGACGGCGGGGCGCTCTGGCTTGTCGAGATGCCCCCGCAGATCAAGAGCCTGCTCGCCCTAGTGCGCCTGGAGAATTTCTTTGAAGTGTACCCCGACGCCGAGGCCGCCGAGTTTAAGCGGCGTCAGTCTCCTCAGCCGGCGACCCCGCGCGCAACCGATAATGGCTGGAGCGTCATCCATATGCCGCGGATATTCGACGGCAACAATATCGAGGTCATCGTTGATCGCTGCCTAGCTGGCATCGAGACGAATCCACACCTGGTGATGGACTTCGGCGAGACGGTATTCATGTCCAGCGCCGGCATGGCCGCGCTGCTCAAGCTCGACCGCGCCGCCCGCGCAAAAAGCGGCGCGCTGCGAGTCGCGGATTGCTCCCAGGATCTGCTTCGCACACTGAAGCTCATCAAGCTCGATAATATTCTGACGATAGTGCCTGATGTAGCCACAGCGACAAGAGAACCGACATCAGCAGCACCAGACCTCGCAGGGCTACGGATCATGCCCGCCGGCCAGCAATAGGTCACAGCTCGCTGCACCATCAGCAATACAAGACTATGCAAGCGATTATTCTCGCAACAAACGAGGAGCGCAAGCTCCCGCCTCTAACCGATACCATGCCTGGGCCGCTGATCCCGGTGATCGACCGTCCAGTGATGGCGATGACGGTGGAGATCCTCGCCCGATCTGGACAGAAGCGTATCCTTATCAGTCTCTATAATCAGGGCGGGTCGATCGCAGCCTACTTTGGCAGCGGCAAACACTGGGGCGTCGATCTGGAATATGTTGCCCAGCGCGAGAGCTGGGGCTCGGCCGGTTCGCTCACTTGGGCGGGCCGCCTGCTCGACCAGACCTTTTTGGTGATGCCAGGGGACGCCCTGATCGATATCGATGTCGCGGCAGCGCTGGCATTCCATCAGGCCCACGGCGGCCCGGCAACGGTTATTCTCCACAGCCCGGTTCCTGGCAGCCGTGCCCCCCTGCGTCACCTTGGGCCAGATGCGCAGCTGGCCGAGACGGGCAAGCCCCTGAGTGTAACTGGTGCCTTCATCTTCGAGCCGAACGTGATCAACCATATCCCTGGGCGCAGCAAGCTCGATATTCTTGACGATCTGCTGCCAGCGATTGTCGCCGCAGGTGAGCCGGTGTACGGATTTCAGATGGCCGACTACTGGAGCCCGCTCGACACCCTAGCCTCGTTTCAGGAAGCCCAGCAAGTCGTGCTCTATAGCGCCTTTAAGGAGAACGCCCCGGAGATGTCCGCTGAAGGGCCGAGGGCGATAGTCCGCCATCCCTCGCTCAGCAGCCGCCAGATCGTGCCCGGAGTCTGGGTCGGCCTAAACCACTCGATCCACCCTAGCGTCAAGATCGCCGCACCCGTCTACATTGGTGAGAACAGCTATATCGGCCGCGAGGTTGAGATCGGTGCTGGCACGGTGATCGGCTCGAATGTCGTCATCGACGACGAGGCGACCGTCAGCGGCAGTACGATCATGAGCGACACGTATGTCGGCCAGCTACTAAAAGTTGAGGGCCGGATTGTCACCGAAAAAAGCATTAGCGAACCGGAATCGGGCGAGACGACAGAGGTTCTCGACCCCTTCCTGCTCAGCCGGGCGGGCACACAGAACGAAGGGCCGAACCAGTTCGCCCGCACTCTGAATACAGTCGTGGCGGTGGCCCTGATTGCCATTTCTAGCCCGCCGATGATCCTCTTCTGGATCATAGCGCTCATCAGCAGCGTGGGCAGGCCGATCGCCCGCAAATCACGGCTTGGCCAGCGAATCACCAACGCCGACGGAAGCCCTGGCCTGTATACATTCGACCTGCTCAACTTCCAGACTCGCCGACGGAACGGGGGCTACCTCCCTGGCGGGCGGTGGATGGAGCACTGGGAATTCAATCGCCTGCCAGAGCTATTTAATGTGCTGCGTGGAGACATGGATCTGGTGGGGGTCAAGCCGCTTCGGCCTGAAGATGCCGACCACCTCAACGAGGAATGGCACCAGAAGCGCCACGACGCGCGGGCGGGAATGACCGGCCTGTGGTACCAGGAAACAGATCCAAGCAGCGACCTAGATACCGTTATCATTGCCGATGTATACTATACCGCAACGCGCACATGGCGCAGCGACCTGATGCTGTTCCTGCGCACGCCATCCATCTGGGCACGTCGGCATCTCCGGCGTCACACGACGCCCAACGCCCTGATCCACGTCGATAACGTGGGAAACATGTAGAATTTAAGCTGTTAAGGAGGCTCTCCATATGGAGATGAAGACTCGCGTTGCCGGTGACGTGAATATCCTGGAGATCTCCGGGCGCTTCGATACGAACACCGTCCCCCCAGTCGCCGCTTGGCTTGAGCAGGTCACGTCAGCACCGAAGTCGAGAGTGCTGGTTAACCTCGCAGAGACCACCTTTGTCGACTCGACGGCCCTCGCGACGCTCGTGCAGGGGCTCAAACGCTGCCAACAGGTGCAGGGCGACCTCTGCGTCTGTAGCCTGAGACGACCCGTGTACATGATCTTCGAGCTGACCCGGCTAGACAAGGCATTTAACATCTTCGTCGATGAAGAGCACGCCCTACAATCCTTGAAAAGCTGATCGGAATATGGGCAAACCATGCGGGATGCCCAACATAAGCTATGCTCGTTACCCTACTCAGCTCACAATACAAGCGTTTCGCAGCCATAGCTGAGGCGTGGTTAGCTCAGGGGGCCAGCGCCTTCGGAGTCTTTCAGGACGGACGCCCCCTGGTGTACTGGCCAGCCGGACATCGGCTGGCCATGCCAAGCATCACGGCACCGATCACGAAAGACGATGAGGAGATCGCCGACCTGCGCGTCGCCGGAATCAGTGGGATGACCGCAGAGATCCGGCTCAAGGCCGACGCAGCCATGATCAGCTACATGCTCCAGCTCGAAAATGAGCTCCAGTGCATGACGGCCGACCTGGTGACGAGCCAGGATCAGCAGCTGTCGCTCTACCGGCTCACCCAGACAATGCGCAACCATATGTCTGTGGATGAGACACTCCAGGCGCTGGTGATCGAGGCGCTGCGAATGACGAAGTTCCAGGCCGGGTTCGCCGTCTTTGTGCCCAGCAACGGGCAAGGGCCGCTCCTCATCCAGTCGGCCGAGAACTTCTTCGATGACGATGTGGCCTGGCAGATCTACTGGCATACCTTCTCGCACGAACATGATGCGATCTTGCCCGACCCAGAGAGCGAGTTGCCCTGCCCGAAGGGGGTTGAAAACCTGCTGGCCGTGCCGATCTGGGTGCGCGGCGGTGTGATGGCAGGGATGGGCCTGGCCAATCGGCCCGGCGGTTTTGGGACACCTGAGATCAAGCTTGTGCGGGCGATAGCAGATCAGGCCAGCGCCCAGATCGAGCGCATGTTGCTCTACCAGGAGATGTTCGACCAGGCCAGGTTGCGAACCGAGATGGATCTGGCCCGACGGGTACAGCTCGACCTGCTGCCGCGTCATCTGCCCAAGGTGGCGGGTATCGACCTCTATGCCAGCTCACGCCCGGCGCTCCAGGTGGGGGGAGACTTCTTCGACTTCATCCTCGGCGAGGGGCGACCGATGATCTTCTCGCTCGGCGATGTGACCGGCAAAGGGCTCTCGGCGGCCCTGCTGATGACTATGACCCGCTCTGCCATCCACAGCAAGGCCCAGTTTATGCCATTCCCAACACCTGAGGCAGTGATGCGCCAATCGAATGAAGATCTGTACAATGACTTCACACGGGTGGGAGTCTTCGCCACCGCCTTTGTCGGTCAGTACGAGCCGGGCAGCCAGCAGATGATCTACGCCAACGCCGGACACGCGCCAGTGATCTATCGGCCCTTCGATGGCAAGCCAGAGCTCCTGCGGGCCGACAGTACCGCAATCGGGATCCTCCCAGTAAGCCACTGCCGGGATCAGACCCTGCGTATGCACCCCGGCGACCTGCTGATCGTCGCCACCGATGGCTTTAGCGACGCCCGAAATCCACACGATGAGACGTTTGACATCGAACGCCTGATCGACCTTGTCGATCATCTCGCCCCACGAACTGCACGCGAAATCGCTGATGCGATGTTTGAGACGGTTGATCGCTTCGGAGGGGGGCGCAACCAGGATGATGATCAGACCCTCGTGGTGATCAAAGGAGCAGCATCGTGAGCCTGCAGCACCCAGAGGTTATCCGGCTAGATCTGCCGGCCCGCTACGCCTACCTGCATATCCTCAGCGATTGCATCGCCGATATGCTGCGCCAGATCGATGGAGTCGAGGATCACGAGATGCTGACCTACAATATGCAACTGGCTGCCCACGAGGCTTGCACAAATATTGTTGGCCACGCGTACGACGGTGCCCAAAATGGCGACGAGCGTATCATTATCTCGCTCTCGCTCTTCCCGCAGCCGCGCCGGCTAGAGATCGAACTGCACGACACCGGAAAGCCTTTTAACCCAGAAGTCGTTCCGGCACCGAGCCTTGAGCAGGCGCAGATTCACGGCTATGGGCTCTTCCTCATGCGGAATCTGATGGACACGGTCACCTATACGTCCCAGACAGGAGATAACTACTGGTGCCTGGTAAAAAATCTTTAAGGGGGAGCGGCGGCTATGACAACCATCCTAATCGTCGATGACTACGCGCCTAACCACCGACTGATGAGCTTCGTCCTTGAACAGCACGGGTATGCGGTCGTGGCCGCCTATGACGGGGAGCAGGCGCTTGACCGCCTCAATAATGCAGCCATCGATCTGGTGCTGACGGATCTGACGATGCCGAAGATGGATGGCATGGCGCTGACCCGCGCCATCCGCGGCGATGCACGGTTCGCCGAACTGCCGATCATTATTGTCACCGGCAGCACCCGCGAACAGGATCATGTGCGCGCCAGCGGCATCGGCGTCAATGCGTTCCTGACGAAGCCGGTTGAATCTGAGGATCTGGTACACGAGGTGTCCATCCTGATCAACCGGGACAAAACACCCCCTCCGCAGACGATGCTCCAGCCAAAGGTGGCCTGATCGCTTTTGACCGAATTGACACTGCAATTTTTCGCACGTTCATAGAAGATTTATACAACCCAGATACTCTGCGATAAGGGAGATCGAGGGAGATCGGGGGGGGTCTCTCTCGATCTTTCTTTTTTTTGCAGCAACGTGGAGCGCAGCCCTATGGCCGTCTACAATATCGGCTTCATCATGGAACAGGCCCTCGGCCATGTCACCCACACGAAGAATCTTCAGGCTAATGTCGCCAACGACCCCGAGGTTCGCGCCCACTGGGGGCTGATCCCCTTCGAGGCGACCGGGATCGCGGGCCGCATCCCGGTCTATAAGAGTAACTGGACGGTGCGCGCCGGGATTCGGGCGCGCGGCGAGGTGGCGCGGATCGCCCGCCAGACGAAGATTGACGCGCTGTTCTTCCATACGCAGGTGCCGGCCATCCTCGCTACAAGCTGGCTCAAGAAGATCCCTGGGATTGTCTCGCTCGACGCGACACCGATGCAGTATGACCAGCTCGGCGCATTCTACCAGCACGAGCAGGGGCCGACCTGGCTAGAGGGGCTGAAGTGGCGATTGAACCGCGACTGCTACCGCGCCGCGCGCCATATTGTGGCCTGGGGCGAGTGGACGAAGCGCGGCCTGATCGAGGACTACGAGGTGCCCGCCGATAAGATTACAGTCATCCCGCCCGGCGTGAATGTGCGCGACTGGATGCGGCCGACGCCGCGCACCCGCCACGATGGCCCGGTGAAGATCCTCTTCGTCGGGGCGAACCTGGAGCGTAAGGGCGGGCTGCTCCTGCTGGACGCCTTCCGCGCACTGCGCCCCCTCGGCGTTGAGCTGCACCTCGTGACGAAGGATAAGGTCACGCCTGAGCCTGGGCTCTTCGTCTACAACAGCATGCAGCCGAATAGCCAGCCGCTCAAGGATCTGTACCACAGCTGCGATATCTTCGCCCTGCCGACCTTCGGCGACTGCCTGCCGATGGTGCTCTCGGAGGCTGGCGCCGCCGGGATGGCGGCGGTCTCCACAAACGTGGCCGCCATCCCCGAGATTGTGCATAATGACGAGACCGGGCTGACGGTTCCCGTAGGCGACACCGCCGCGCTCACCGAGGCGCTGCGCCGACTGGTCATGAGCCCCGACCTGCGTATGAGCCTAGCCGAGCGGGCGCTGGCCCACGTTGCCCGCGAGTACGACGCTAAAAAGAATGCCGGTCGCCTGCTCGACCTGCTCAAGGGTGAGGCCGATATGGCCCGCATGAAGATGAAGGTCGCGGCATGAATAAACAGGTGCTTCTGACGGTCTCCGGCACGATCGCTGCCGATATCGACACGAAAATCGCCGCAGGCTCGCGGCCACGGGCCGACTACCGCGCGCTCGCCGAGGCGTTCGAGGCGGATCTGCTCGACTACCCGGCGGCACGAGGGGCATCTGGCTCGATTGGAAAGCTCCTGGAGCGGGTCGGCGGACCAGAGTTGATGCTGGCCTGGGCCTGCTTCGCGCTGCGCCATCGCTACAAGGTGATCGTCACCGACGGCGAGCAGATCGGCCTGCCGCTTGCCGCCCTGATGAAGTTCCTCGGCCCAGGCATCCGACCGCGCCACCTGATGATCACCCATATCATCTCGGTGCCAAAGAAGATGCTCTTCCTCGACCGACTCGGCGTGCAGAGCCATATCGACCGCTTCCTCGTCTACGCAACGTCGCAGAAGCAGTTTATCGAGCGGCGCTGGAAGATACCCGGCGCACGGGTTGTCTTCACACCGTTTATGGTAGACAGCGACTTCTTCGCGCCCGATGCGGTGCAGGCCAACGATGCGGAGCCACAGATCTGTGCGGTGGGGCTGGAGCGCCGCGACTACCCGACCCTGCTGAAGGCGGTTGAAGGGCTGCCGACGAAGGTGGTGATCGCCGCCGCCAGCCCCTGGTCGAAGCGCAGCGATAGCACCCAGGGCCAGGATATCCCGGCAAATGTTGAGGTGCGCCGCTTCACCCAGTTCGAGCTGCGCCAGCTCTACGCAGACAGCCGCTTCCTGGTGATGCCCCTGGAGAATGTGGAGTTTCAGGCCGGGATCACCGCCATCCTGGAGGCGATGTCAATGGATCGGGCGGTCGTCTGCTCGCGCACGCCTGGGCAAACGGACGCGGTCATCGAAGGGGAGACGGGCACCTATGTGGCACCGGGCGACCCGGCGGCGCTGCGGGCAGCTCTGGAGCATCTGCTGCTACACCCCGAGGAGGCCAAGCGGCTGGGCAAGGCCGGGCGGCGGGTTGTGCTCCAGCACATGAGCCTCGACCGCTACGCCGAGCGGCTGGGCGGGCTTGTCCGCGAGGCTCTTGACAGAGCGGAACAGCCCCCGCAACAGATCAAGCAACATTCCAAGTAACCATAGGGGCGGCTCGCGAGCCGCCCCCTACATGCAAATAACCCTGCGGAGATATCTTCGGTGAAAAAACTTGTCTCGACCCTAACAAAGCTGTTGATTGCCGGTGAGGTGGGGCTCGCGCTGATCATCGACTACCTGCTGCTGCTGACGGCGGCGGCGATGTTCGCAAAGCGCAAGACTCCGCCACGCCCCGACAAGCCCTCCACCCGCTTCGTGATCATGGTGCCTGCCCATAACGAGGAGCGCCTGCTGCCGCAGCTCCTAGATAGCCTATCCCAGATCGACTATCCGCACGATCTGTACGCGGTGCATGTGGTGGCCGACAATTGTAGCGACCGCACCGCCGAGCTTGGGCGCGCTGGCGGGGCGATTGTCCACGAGCGCGTCAACACCGAGCTGCGCGGCAAAGGCTACGCCCTAGAGTGGCTGCTCCAGCAGATCTGGGAGCGGGGCGACGCGCACGACGCGGTTGTGATCCTCGACGCGGACTCGGTTGTCTCGCCGAACTTTCTGCGGGTGATGGACGCGCGCATGAGCCGGGGCGAGCGGGTGATCCAGGCGTACTACGCGGTGCGCGAGCCAGAGAACGCCCGCAGCGCAGGCATCCGCGCCGTGGCCCTAACCGTGCTGCACTACCTGCGACCGCAGGGACGCATGGTGCTAGGCGGATCAACCGGCCTCAAGGGCAACGGCATGGTCTTCGCCGCCGACATCCTGCGCGAGCACCGCTGGACAGCCTCACTCACCGAGGATATTGAGTACCATATGGAGCTGATCCGAGCGGGCGAGCGGGCCATGTTCGCGCCAGATGCGGTTGTCTGGGCGGAGATGCCCGATAGCCTGAAGTCGTCGCAGACCCAGAACGAGCGCTGGGAGCGCGGGCGCATGGAGATGATCAAGACCTATGTGCCCGGCCTGCTCGGTGAGGGGCTGCGCCAGAGAAACTTCCTGCTGCTCGACGCAGCAGTTGAGCAGCTGATCCCGCCCTTCTCGGTGGTCGCCGGGCTAAGCGGGGCAGCTATGCTGGCCTCCCTGCTCCTGCGGAGCCGACAGGCTATCGCCCTAGCCACAGCCATCATCACCGGCCAGGTGATCTATATCTTCAGCGGGCTCGCCTTGGCCCGCGCGCCGATCACCGTCTACAAGGCACTGCTCTTCGCACCAGCCTTTATGGCCTGGAAGCTCGTGCTCTACGGCAAACTGCTGCTGGGCATCAAGCCGCAAGGCTGGGTGCGGACGAGCCGTAACGAGTAGCACAATTAGTGAGGCCGCTGGTAGAGACAGCGCCGCCGATCAACTGGCTTGGCAAACCCGAGGGCGAGGCCGCGCCAGGGGTAGATCAGCTGCGAGAAGCCGCTGCGCACCCTGCCCATGTTGCGCCGCCAGATCCCTGCCGGGATCTGGCGCAGGCCATGGTAGGCGATCCAGCGAGCGAGGATCAGCCACGCGGCCGGGTCGCCGCAGCGCACGTACTTCGCCACCGCAGCGCCCACGCCGATGCCGTAGCCCTCATACTGCTTCCACACGTCGCGCCAGAGGACCCAGTGACAGTGGTAGGCCAGACCAGCGGGCACATAGGCGATAGCACCGCCCCGGCGGATGGCACGATAGCCTATGTCCAGGTCGTCCCATGAGCGGAACGGGGCACCCGCGCCGTGCAACTCGTCGAACCCCCCCAGCTCCGTAAAGGCATCCCGCCGGACGGCCATGTTATGGCCATGGCCAAAGCTCAGCTCGAAGCGATTGCCCCGGTAGACCCCGCCGTGAGGCCAATCCTTAACCGCCAGCACGGTAGCATTGCCCTCAAGGCCGGGCAGGCGCGGGCCTGGCAGCACCATGCCGAATGCGAGCCAGATCCCTTCTTCCCTAAGCGCGGTCGCCATCGCACCAGCCCACCCCGGATCGACGGTACAGTCACTGTTCGTAAACAGGATAGACGGGGCGATCCCCAGCGCGGCCCCGCTGTTCCGCGTTGCCGTCATCCCACGCAGCGGGACTCGCCGGTACTGAACGCGCGAGTCCGCAGCCACATGTTCACGCAGGGCACCCTCGGTCAGATCATCAACGCTCTGATCCAGCACCCAGAGGGTGAAGTTGGTGTGCTGGCTCTGCCTGATACTGGCGACAGTAGCACCGATCTGCGCGCTCTGCCCGATGGTGGAGATCACAATATCAATGGCTTCGTCGATCATTGGCGGTGGGTCTTTCAGGCTGCCAGGGATGCCGAACAGCATTGCGGTTTGTTGTCTATTTTTGCTCGATAATTCGCACCTATCTTATCATAGTTATCAGCGGTCGCGGGCGACTGAAGTCGTACCACGGGAGACTGCGGCTGGTCGCCTGCCTGCGCACGCGGTTCGGCGTCGGCGTCGGCCTGCACCGACGCTCGGTACAACGCGCCAAATGCCTTTAACCAGCGCTTATTCCAGTCAATCTGGCGGGTCAGTTGTGCTGGGATGGCTTCGCCGCTTATACATATACGGCGAGCGGTAGCAGAGCGGAAACCGATACGTTAAGCGGGTAACATATAGCTTGTTACGTGCTAAAAGCAACGGTTTTACATTCTGTGGCTGCGCCTGATCCTCCACAATGCGCGGCTCTGGCCTTGGCGGAACTGCGCGCCCTCGCCGAACGAGTGTCTTCCGCCGATATGATCGCTGCTGTCCACCAGGAGGGAAGACATCGTCGCGTACCTGATGCCCGTGGCGCAGGTGCAGCTTCGTTGCGACATACTCCCAATACTTCCGTACGGACGCTTCGCTTAGGTTAGCTGCCTCGGCAAGTTCGCCAATGTCGAACCAGCGCTTGCCTTCCGCGAGCAGCCGTTGTGCCGCCTCGATAATACGGGTTCTTGCGGCATCCTGCCGACCGCTGTTGCTCTCGGGTGAGGTATGGCCCTCTCGGATGTGGGTGGGCGTGAGTCCCGGCAGCGGTAGCCCAAAGAGCAGGGTGATCTGCGCCTCTGGGTGGTCGAGCGGTCTTCCCCGCATAGCGCACTGAACCATCTCGGCCTCGCGCCGACTCTCAAGGAGCGCGGTGAGCCGGGGGTCGGCGAAGGTGGGAACCTGTACAGCCCAGCGTGTCCCAGCTGCATCGTGAAGCACGCGGCTGGTGGTGATGATCTCCTCATCGAGCGGGGTGCCGTCATCTGCGAACAGCGCTCGGCCTTCGCGGATGATCGCCTCCATGTTGGGGTGGTAGACTTGGGCCAGGATGACGTCGTAGCCTTTGTAGGCGTTTGATCCGCGCAGCGCCCCGTAGTGGGCCACCTCGACCTGGGTGTGGCCGCGATTCGCCAGTGTCTGCCTCAGCCCGCTCTCGCACTCCAGGGTGCAGACGACGAGGGTCTGCCGGTCGGGTCTGATCTGGGCTTCAACTTCGTCGTACCAGCGTTCTCTCCGATCACCGCGCAAGGTGGACTTAGCCCAGTCGCGGGTGATGATCTGGGATACCTGTGCCCCGCCAGCGATGTTCGGTCGCTCGATCTGGATGGGGGTGTCTGGGAAGATAGCGCGCAGCAGGTCGTCGCTCACGGTGGCGTCGAGCACAACCTTTGGCTGCTCGGGATTTGCCAGCTGGGCGATCATGTGGTCGATGCGCAGAAAGAGGATGAGCCTGCCGCCATTGATCTCGATGCGGCTGGTAAATGGCGTGCCGGACAGGTGGATGCGGCGCTCGTGGGCCAGCCGCTGGAGCAGGATGGCTAGGTAGTTCGGTGGGAGCGCCTCGTATTCGCTTATGCTGGCCCCCTGGGGGAAGCCGGGGAGCATCTGCTGTAGTTCCTCTGGGGGGAGGCTTGCGCAGGCTGCGTTGAGGGTTGTGTCGAGGCTAAGACCTTCATTGCGGGCGGCGGTGTCGAGTTCTGCAATGAGCATGTCGCCGCTGATGTGGCGATCACTGGTTCCGGCGAGCGTTATGCTGAGCCAGCGCAGGATGGCATGGGCGTGGGGGCTTGTGTCGGCCCGCCCCATCGCCGCTAGGTCGGCGCTGGTTAGGTGTACGATGCGGGTGAGCCGGGCTGGGTCGAACTCATCGAGGACGAGCACACCGGCTTCCTCCCACCATCCGGTGGCCTGAAGCAGCGGCATCGGCGCAAAGAAGTTGGCGTCCTGCTTGAACTGTTGTAGGTAGATGCAGCGATCCACGAAGGGGCAGCGGCGCTGGCAGAGCGTGTCACGCACGCTGTAGCCCTTGGCGCTCAGTATCTGAGCTTCCCCATACTTATGGCAGTTGCTCGGGTTGCGCCCGTGGAGCGGCGTAATCTTTAGCCCGTCCTGGTCGTGAATCTGCTCTTTGCGCAGGGCCGTCCATGCGATCTTCCCAGGATCGCCTTGGCTGCTCGCCTGGTATTCGTTCAGGCCGATGATCGTGTTGTGGCCCTTGCCTACGCCGGGCGGGTGGGCGAGCACAAGGAAACCCTCGCCTGCCTGGGCGTGATCCTGCACGCGTGATGCGATCTCGGCTCTGGCGTCGTCCAGGCTGATGGTGGCCTTCTGGGCTGCTTCTGCCGGGATGGGCTCGCCTTCAATGCGCTGCGGGCGGGCCCGGCGGGTCGGATATACCTGGGCTAGGGGGAGCTTCGCCGCTGTGAGCAGGTTGCGCGGCAGCGCGCGGTGGAAGTCGCGCAGGGTTGGCGCGGTGTCGATCAGGTGCTGGAGGCGTGTGGCGCTGTGTTCGAGCAGGAATGCGTCAAGGTCGGCCTTCTGCTGTCCAGGGGCGAGTGGTAGGCGCAGGACGCGCACTGTCAGACCGGCGGCGGCGAGGCGCAGTCCGTGGCGGATGCTCCATGTCTCCTCGGGGGATAGCTGGAGCACGCCGTCTTTGATCGGGCGAGGCCCGCTGTCATAGGCCAGGATGACGGTGCGCACGCCGCGTGCGCGCAGCTCGGCGGCCCACTCCTCGCGGATGTAGGACAGGCCGGGGTGGGCCAATGCCGGGATGCTCAGGCGCGTATTCTCGTATGCCTGGGTCACGGCCAGGGCTTTGAATTCGCCCTCGGTAAGGATGATCGTCTCTGCGCTGTCGAGGTCGTCCCATCCGAAGGGGAAGATCGCGCCGCGCTCGCTGTAGCCGCCAGGAAGGGATCGGTAGCCCTTGCCGGGGTAGCTGCGGGCGCGCAGGTCGACGATCTCCCCATTGGCAATGTAGGGAAAGATCAGGGCACCGCAGAGGTTGGGGTGGCCCCGCAGCGCGCCGTCATAGTCTCGCGTGAGGACGCCAGCCTCCTCTGCGAAGGGGAGCAGCTCAGGGCACTCGCGGCGCAGCAGATCTGGGATGGCCTGCGGGTCGCGCAGGGTGACGCCGAGCACATGGCGTCTGACGGTGGTATCGCTGATGCCGCGCTGGTTGATGTAGGCCAGCGGCTCAGGGTTGGCCTCATCGACCATAAGGGCGTGCGCCCACAGGGCGATGGTGGCGTATATCAGGCGGTAGTGATCTTGGTTCTCGGGCGCGGCGGCCCGCGCCTGCGGCCCAGGTTTCGGTCGGTGCGACACGATGACGCTTGGCCGGATCTCCTCGCCAAGGAGCTTCTTGAGCGGCCCCTTCGCATCGCAGCCGCGGCACCAGTAGCGCTCGTGGCCGGGCTCCATCCAGACGTGGAAGCGGTCGCTGCGCTGGTCGCCGCCGCAGAAGGGGCACGCGCTAACATGCTCCTGGGTGCGCGGGTTGACCAGCCGTAGCGGCGGGAGGCCATGTGGCAGGGATGTGTTTGGTTGCTGATCCATGGGAGCGCTTGTTCCAACCCCACTCCGCATGCAGGCAACAAAAAGACAACGTGTAACACGAAGCTGTTGACACAGGGAGTCGGGGGATGGTATAGTAAAGGCGAGTAGCGCACATTCCAACTCCTTCCATAGGGGTTGTGTGCTGGGGGCCTTCGACCACTTGCTTGCTGGCGGTGGGGTCGGGGGCCTTGTCCATGTCCGCGAGTCACATCTGACTCGCGGTTTTTGCTACCTGCCTCTGGTCTTTATGTGCTGATGGGAACTATTGTACTATATTTATCTAATTCCGTGTAGCCCCGACACCGGGGCTCATGTCTACGTATCGAGTCTAGCAAAATCTCGCGCCATACTCAATAGGTTAGCGCGCCAGTATGCGCGAATCTCGCGCCAATCTCGCGCCACTCGCGCCACTCGCGCCACTCGCGCCATGTTCGCGCCACGTTCGCGCCACTTGCGCCAACGCCATACGCGCCGAACGGCCAGGATTTCCTGGCCGTTCGGCGCGTATGACGAGGGTTCAGAGTACGTTACTTGCGCGCCAGCCGGTAGCGCGCTCGCGTTGTCGGCCCCTCCATCTGCACCAGGCCGAGCTTCAGGAGGATCTGGAGATCGCGCTGAACATTGCGCCGCGCCTCACTGATGGCACTGGCCAGATCTGCGCTGGTGGCCGTGCGCCGACCGCCGATCTCAGCCAAGATTCGCTCCTGGCGCAGGGTCAGGGTCAGATCATCGGTGCCAGGGGAATCGCTCATTGGCCGGGCGAACACATGGAAGGTGAAGAAGGTCGCGTCATCGTGGTAGATCGGCGGCTCGCAGCCCATGCTGGCCAATGTGTCGAGCACGGTGTCGATCCCCATGCCGAACTTCTCCACCAGGCCGCCGTGGTAGAGCAGCTGGGCCAGCGCCGGGTTGCGCGAGACCTGGGCGACCCGGATGTTCTCGACGGTGACGCCGGGGGGCAGGCCACCTGGTGTCACCCAGCGGATGAATCCGGGGTGCATCTCGATGCGGGCGACCGAACCCGCTAGCCCCCAGTCGCGGTGGCAGAGGGTGTTCACTGTCAGCTCGCGCAACACCGTGGTGTTGAAGGCGTGCTCCTCAACCCGCTCGGCCCCCTCCAGCCGGTAGCGATGTTCGGATCTCGCCCAGAGCAGATCGACGGTGCGGTTGATCGCATCAATGATCGGCCCGCGGATCTGGCGCGAGAAGACCATGGCGGTCGAGTGGGCGTTTGGCCCGCTGAACTGGGCGATATCGACCCCGGCGGTGTCGAGCCAGCGATCCGGCTCGGCGGCGAAGACCAGCAGACCGGCGATGGTCGGTCGCAGCGCATCGTCGTCGGATGCGAGGCAGTGGTAGCGCTGGAGGTAGGTGATCGGGTCTGCGGTGCCCTCGTAGCCGCGCCGCTCGACGGCGGTGCGGATGTGACGCCGCACCAGATCGAGATCCAGATCCTCGATGCGTGTACCGGCGACTGGCCGCCGCTCTGTTAGCTGCTGATCGTTCATCTCATACCGCAACGGGCAGTTCGATTGAGCTTGCGAACACAAGGCGCTCGTTCAGTGGCTCAACTAGTCTGCTCCGCGCTATAGGGCGTCTTGCTCAGCGCGCAGCCGGTGGCGCAGTGTGCCCTGCGGAATCTCTACGTCCGCGTAGCAGATCACCTGGTCGCGCGGGATGTCGCGGGTGAGCGTACACCCCTCGGCCAGGCCGATCGGCAGCAGCCCCTCGGCGCGGGCCACATCGGCATTCTCGCAGAGGCCGTAGGTCATGTAGTGGCCGATGCCGTCAAGGGTTTGCCCGGCCCGCAGGTCTATCTTGGCGGCGGCGATCACCTCCACGCTTGGCGGGCTGCTCGGGCGAAGGGCGGCGTCGCCAAAGAGGGCTGCGCGGGCGATTGTGTTTGGCACCTCGAAGTGACAGAGGTGGTAGGGCGTGTAGAAGCAGTAGAGCGGCCCCTCGCCAAGCTTGTAGAGGTTCAGGTAGTGCTTCATCATCGGGTCGTCGTGGGTGCCGAGGATGAAGACGCCCGGCCCTGGGCTTGCGCCAACCACGTAGTCCACGATCCCCGGCCCCTCAAGCATCTGCTCTAGCGGGTAGAGCCCGGCCACCTCGCTGATCGGCGTGCCGGTGGGCACCGTGGGGCCAACCATGCCCCGTTGGGCCACGCGCATCCCGGTTGCGTTGGCCACCACCGCCTGCTCAAACGAGATCTTGCTGCCGTCGGCGAACGATGTGACCATGCTCGGCGTCTGGCCCCAGCGCTCCGCGAATCCCTTCTGGGTTGTCGGGTTGCGGTAGGGGTCGTGCAGTCCCTTGATATTCCCGCAGAGGGCCGGGCGCACGCCGATGCCGCGCACAAACCGATAGAGGTTCATCGTCACGCCAGGCTGGTCGCCGTCCGAGAGGCTGAGGATGACCCCCGCCCGCTGGGCATATGTCTGGAGGATGGTGCCGATGGTGGCGTCGAGCTCGGCGCTCATGGTGACGACATGCTTCCCTGCAGCCATCGCAGCCAGGATGATCTCGGCACCGAACTCGATCGCCCCGGTGATCTCCAGCACAACATCTACACCGTCGGCCTGGCAGACCAGCAGGGCGTCGTCGGTGATCGCGGGGACGCCGGAGGTGATCGCCTGCTCCAGGGCGGCCCGGCTCTCCACCGCGCGGATGCCATCGCCCGGCACACCGGCGACCTCGTAGGCGGTGCGGGCGCGATCCAGGGTGCGGTTGGCGATAGCCACCAGGCGCATGCCCTTTGTGTACTGGACGATCTGGCGTGCGGTGCCGCGGGCCATAAACCCGGCCCCGATCATCCCGACCCTGATGGGTCGTCCCTCGGTCTCGGCGCGCTCAAGCGCGGTGTCGATAAGGATCATGCGAAGTCCTCGGCGATATACCGTAGGGACGCAGCGCGCTGCGTCCCTACGTGCGTCTCTACGTGCGTCCTATGTTTGTTATCTTTCAAACAGCGGCCAACTCGTATCCTTCGGGCTCATCTCGGTGGGCGGCAGCGGCCACTCGATGTTGAAGGCTGGGTCGTCGTGACGCACGCCGCCCTCTGCGCTGGGGGTGTAGGCATGGGAGACCTGGTACATTACCTCGACATCATCGGCCAGGGTCTGGAACCCGTGGGCGAATCCCTCGGGCACATAGAGGGCGCGCCGGTTCTCTGCGGTGAGCTCGACGCCGATCCAGCGCTTGAAGGAGGGAGAGTCGGGGCGCAGGTCGATAATCACGTCGAGGATGGCCCCGCGCACGCAGCGCACCTGCTTGGTCTCGGCGTAGGGGGCGTGCTGGAAGTGCATGCCGCGCAGGGTGCCCTTCGTGCGGTTGTACGAGAGATTCATCTGGGCAATGTGCGTGACGAGGCCGCGACTCTCGAACTCATCGGGCGACCACGTGCGGGCAAAGAAACCGCGGTTGTCCTCAAAACGCTGGAGGTCGATGATGAATGCGCCTACGAGCTCGGTTGGCGTGAAGAACATGCTGCTACCTCTAGCTGTTGTCGGCCAGTCGCGCCATATAGTGCGCGATCTGCTGCTCTGTGATCATGCGGACATCGTGCCCGTTAAGATACTCCCGATACCAGGTTATTGTCCAGTCGAGGGCCTCGCCCAGGCGTAGCCGGGGGGTCCAGCCGAGTTGGCTATGCGCCTTGGTGCAGTCGAGGGTGAGCAGCCCCGCCTCGTGCGGGTGCTGTCCGCCGTCATGCGCCCAGCTCGCCCTTGCACCCCATGCCCGTACCATATAGTCGAGTACCCAGGCGACTGGCCGGGCGTCCTCGGGCTGCGGGCCAAAGTTCCAGCCCTCGGCGAAGGCTACGCCCCCCGTGTAGAGGCGCTCGGCCAGGTGCAGGTAGCCGCCCAGGGGCTCGATGACGTGCTGCCAGGGCCGCACGGCTCGCGGGGATCGGATCTGCACCGGCTGGCCCTCGCCGAACGCCCGCAGGATGTCGGGCACCAGCCGGTCGGCCGACCAGTCGCCGCCGCCGATCACATTGCCTGCTCGCGCGCTGGCCAGAGCCACCCCGTGCTCAGCGTAGCGGCCTGGCGGAAAGTAGGAGTCGCGGAAGGCTGCTGTCACCAGCTCGGCGCAGCCCTTGCTGCTAGAGTAAGGGTCGTGGCCACCCATCGGGTCGTCCTCGCGGTAGCCCCAGATCTGCTCGCGGTTCGCGTAGCACTTATCGCTCGTGACGATGACGACGGCCCGCACCCCCGGCGTCCGGCGCACGGCGTCGAGGAGGTTGGCCGTGCCCATCACATTGGTCGCGTAGGTCTCCAGGGGGTTGGCGTAACTATAGCGCACCAGGGGCTGGGCGGCCAGGTGGAACACCACCTCGGCCCTGCTCTCGGCTAGAGCAGCCGCGAGCCCGTCGGCGTCGCGCACATCGCCGATCAGGCTGTGCATGCCCTCGGACACGCGGGCCAGTTCGAAGAGGCTCGGCTCCGTGCCCGGTGCCAGGGCGTAGCCGGTCACCTCCGCGCCGAGGTGCTGTAGCCAGAGGGCGAGCCAGCCGCCTTTGAACCCCGTGTGGCCGGTGAGGAAGACGCGCCTACCCATCCAGAACATCGGCCAATGCCTTTCTGCGCTGCGGCAAAGCTCCGCATAGGGCTGTTGCCAAAAGCATAAGTAACGCTGTCACCCTGAGCGAAGCGAAGGGTCCCGGTCGGGATTCTTCGCTTCGCTCAGAATGACAGGACGCCTCACAGCGTTACTTCTGCAGTACTGCCAAAAAAGCCACATGTTGTGCCCATATGCCAGCGGGGCTGGCACATGGCGGCACTACAAACAACCAGCACGAGATCACCGTGCCGTGCGGCGCTCGGGCGCGGGGATGCGCTCGACGATGGCTTTACCTATCTCGATCGATGCGGTCGCCGCCGGCGATGGCGCGTTACAGATATGGATCGAACGCCCGCTATCGATGATCACAAAGTCGTCCATCAGCGTGCCGTCGCGCATCAGCGCCTGGGCGCGCACACCTGCGTGGGTCGGCACCACATCCTGGGGCCGAATCTCCGGGATGATCCGCTGCATGCTGCGCACAAACAGCGCCTTGCTGGCCGAGCGCAGCATCTCCTTCATCCCCTCGCCCATATATTTGCCAGCCAGCTTCCAGAAGGCCGGGTAGCTCAACACCTCGCCCAGGTCGCGCAGGTCGATATCGGTCTTCTTATAGCCCTCGCGCTTGAGGGCCAGCACCGCGTTCGGTCCGGCGTGAACCGTCCCGTCGATCATGCGGGTGAAGTGGACGCCCAGGAATGGGAAGTTCGGGTTCGGCACCGGGTAGATCAGCGCCTTCACCAGATGGCGCTTCTCGGGCACCAGCTCATAATACTCGCCACGGAAGGGGATGATCTTCATGTTGGTGCGCGCGCCCGCCATATTGGCCACGCGGTCGCTGTGCAGGCCCGCGCAGTTGATCAGGTAGTGCGCCTGCATCTTCCCCTTGCTGGTCTTCACCGTCACTGTATCGCCACGCTCGCGCACCGAGCGCACCCGCGTATTGAGGTAAAGCTCACCACCCTGCGCCTCGACGATCCGGGCGTAGGCTTCGCTCACCTCGGTGTAGTTGACGATCCCGGTGCTCGGGATGTAGATTCCGGCGACGGCTTTCACGTGGGGCTCGCGCTCGCGGATCTGCTCGGGGCCGATCTTCTGGGCATCCAGGCCGTTGGCCAGGGCGCGCTGGTAGAGACCCTCCAGCCGCTCCAGCTCATTCTTGGCGGTGGCGACAATCAGCTTGCCGCACACCTCGTAGGCGATCCCCTGCTCCTGACAGAACGCCACCATCGAGCGCTGCCCCGCGTGGGCGAACATCGCCTTCATGCTGCCCGGCTTATAGTAGACCCCGGCGTGGATCACGCCGCTGTTATTGCCAGTCTGGTGGGCCGCCCAGTGCGACTCCTTCTCGCAGACGGCGATCTTTGCCTGAGGGTGCTGCTTCCCGAGGGCCATGGCCGTAGAGAGGCCGACGATCCCTCCGCCGACGATCAGATAGTCATAGGTTGGCATGGTAGGTGCTTAGCTCCAGATCTTCCAGGGTGCGCGTCCGCTCTGCCAGAGATCTTCGAGGTAGTTTTTATCGCGCAGGGTGTCCATGGGTTGCCAGAAGCCGTGGTGGCGGTAGGCGGCTAGTTGGCCCTCGTGTGCCAGGCGCTCAAGCGGCTCGCGCTCCCAGACTGTGTTGTCGTTATCGATATAGGTGAGGGTACCTGGCTCTAGCACAAAGAACCCGCCGTTCACATAAGCACCCTCGCCGCCGCCAGGGGGCTTCTCCTTGAAGGTCTCCACGCAGTTTTGTGTCTCGCCAAGGGTGAACGCGCCAAATCGGCCCGGCGGCTGCACCGCCGTGAGCGTGGCCAGACGGCCCTGGGCTCGGTGGTAGGCCACCAGCGCGGTGATATCGACATCGCCCACGCCATCGCCGTAGGTCAGGCAGAAGGTGCCGCTCCCCAGGTGCTCGCGCACCCGCCGCAGGCGCCCGCCGGTCATCGTTGTCTCGCCGGTGTCGATCAACGTCACCAGCCATGGCTCGGTGGCTGCGCGGTGAACCTGCATGCTGTTATCGCGCATGTCGAAGGTGATATCGGCGGTGTGCAGGAAGTAGTTGGCGAAGTACTCTTTGATCATGTAGCCCTTGTACCCGCAGCAGATCACGAAGTCGTTGATCCCGTGGGCCGAGTAGGTCTTCATGATGTGCCAGAGGATGGGCTTGCCGCCGATCTCAACCATCGGCTTGGGCCGGATGGCGCTCTCCTCGCTGATCCGTGTGCCGTAGCCTCCGGCGAGGATCACTGCTTTCATGTTGGCTCCACATCAACAGACAGAGGTGCCTGCACGGAGGGCGTTGCCCTCCGTGCAGGCACCTCTGTTAGATTTCTCCTAGCCGCTGTAACTCTTCGCGGAACCAGGGGATGGTGCGCTCCAGACCCTCGCGCAGATCCACCTTCGGCCCCCAGCCGAGGATGGTGCTGGCTTTGGTGATGTCGGGCTGGCGCACCTGCGGGTCGTCCTTTGTCCGCAGATCCTTCGTCACCGTGCCGGCCTTGTTGTCCACAAGCTCATTCACTAGGTGGGCGAACTCCTTGATCGTGAACTCGCCGGGGTTGCCGATATTTACTGGATCAGCCTCGTCAGACTGGAGCAGCCGGTAGATCCCGTCCACAAGGTCGCTCACATACTGGAACGAGCGGGTCTGCATCCCGTCGCCGTAGAGGGTCAGCGCCTCGCCGCGCAGCGCCTGGGCGATGAAGTTCGGCACCACGCGCCCGTCGCGCAGCCGCATGCGCGGGCCGTAGGTGTTGAAGATGCGCACGATGCGCGTCGCCACGCCGTGGTAGGTGTGGTAGGCCATGGTGATGGCCTCGGCGAAGCGCTTGGCCTCGTCGTAGACACCACGGGGGCCGACCGGGTTCACATGGCCATAGTAGGTCTCTGGCTGCGGGTGAACCTGCGGGTCGCCGTAGACCTCCGATGTTGAGGCCAGCAGGAAGCGGGCCTTTTTCTCCTTGGCCAGGCCGAGCGCCTTGTGGGTGCCCAGAGCGCCCACCTTCAGGGTCTGGATGGGCAGCTCAAGGTAGTCGATGGGCGAGGCCGGTGAGGCAAAGTGGAGGATGGCGTCCAGCGGGCCGTCGACGTAGATGTAGTTGGTGACGTCGTGCTTGACGAAGGTGAATCGCTCGTGGCCTGCCAGGTGGGCGATGTTGTCGGTGGTTCCGGTGATCAGGTTATCCATTGCGATGACTGTGTGGCCCTCGGCGAGGAAGCGGTCGCTCAGGTGTGACCCCAGGAACCCTGCTCCGCCCGTGATCAGAACGCGCATATGAATCTCCTCTTCCTGTGCGGTCATTCCGCCCAGGCCCGTTTCTGTGTCGCAGCCTACTCTATCGTGCCTCGGTGAATGCCCGATGAGGCTTATGGCGCGCTGCGCTATCGAGATCGTCACCTCGATCTATTTCCATTGTACACGACGCTTTCTTCTGTGCCATACTACGGCGCTCTTCTGGCGCTTCAGCAGCCCTCAGAGCACCTCATGGTACAATCCCTCGCAGTACTCAGCGTATGTTGCTGTTTGGTGCCGCGCCTTTTGCCTGTACCCTGTACCCTGTACCCTGTACCCTGTACCCTTGCTCTGATGAGACACTTGATGCAATCTCCCGCTGTTCCATTTGGCGATCTGCGCCGCCAGAGCGCTGCTTTGCGCGCCGAGCTCGACGCGGCTGTGTCCCGCGTGATCGCCAGCGGCTGGTATATCCTTGGCCGTGAGGTCGCATCCTTCGAGGAAGAGTTTGCCGCCTACTGCGGCGCTGCCCATTGCGTCGGCGTGGCCAGCGGGGCCGAGGCGCTCTACCTGGCGCTGGCCGCCCTCGATGTTGGCCCCGGCGCTGAGGTGATCACGGTCGCGAACGCCTGCATGTATCAGGTGGTCGCTATCCTCCAGACGGGCGCGCGTCCGGTGCTGGTCGATGTTGATCCAGCCACGCACACGATGGACCCACAGCTCCTCGCGGCGGCGATCTCGCCGCGCACGCGGGCGATCATGCCGGTACATCTCTTCGGCCGCCTCGCCGATATGCCTGCGATTATGGCGATCGCCGATCACCACGGCATCCCGGTGGTCGAGGACGCCGCCCAAGCCCACGGCGCATTGCTGGACGATGCCGGTGGCCGTCCGCGCCGCGCCGGTGCCTGGGGCACGCTCGCCTGCTTCAGCTTCTACCCCTCGAAGAACCTCGGCGCGCTCGGCGATGGCGGCGCGCTGACAACGAGCGACCCCGATCTCGCCGCTCGGCTGCGCCGCCTGCGTATGTATGGCTGGGGCAGCAAGTACCACACTGCTGAGTCTGGGGGCCGCAACTCGCGTCTAGATGAGCTACAGGCCGCCCTGCTCCGGGTGAAGCTGGGCTACCTGGACTCTGGCAATGCGGCCCGCCGTGAGCGGGCCGCCTGGTATGCCGAACTGCTCGCCGACACGCCCCTGATCCTCCCCGCCGATTACCCCGGCCACGTCTACCACCTCTATGTGGTCGAGTCGGCGCGGCGCGATGTCCTGCGCGCACACCTGCAATCTGTCGGCGTCGGCTGCGATGTCCACTACCCCGAGCCGGTTCATCTCCAGTCGGCCTACGCTGACCTTGGCTATGCGCCCGGCAGCCTGTCCCATACCGAGGCTCTGGCTGGCCGTATCCTCTCGCTGCCGATGTTCCCCGAGCTGAGCCGCGCTGAGGTTGAGATCGTGTCTTCCGCCGTTATCGAGGGGCTATCCCGATGATCGATGCGCATCCCATCGCCGAGCACTTCGCCGGTGCCCACGTCCTGATCACCGGTGGCCTCGGCTTCATCGGGGCGAACCTGGCCCGCCGCCTTGTTGATCTTGGCTCAGAGGTGACGCTGGTCGACTCGCTGATCCCCGAGTATGGCGGCAACTTGTACAACATCAGCGGCTTTGAGGATCGCGTGCGGGTTAACATCGCCGATGTCCGCGATGAGCATTCTATGAACTACCTTGTCCAGGGCAAGGATTACCTGTTTAACCTGGCTGGACAGACCAGCCACATGGACTCGATGCGCGATCCCTACACCGACCTGGAGATCAATGGTCGCGCCCAGCTCTCCATCCTGGAGGCTTGTCACAAACATAACTCGGGCGTTAAGATCGTCTATGCCAGCACCCGCCAGATCTATGGAAAGCCCGACTACCTGCCGGTGGATGAGCGCCACCTGCTGCACCCCACCGATGTCAATGGCATCAACAAGATGGCCGGCGAGTGGTATCACATTCTCTATAACAATGTCTATGGGGTGCGCGCCTGTGCCTTGCGCCTGACCAATACCTATGGCCCGCGCATGCGTGTGAAGGACGCTCGCCAGACCTTTCTTGGCATCTGGATCAAGAATCTGCTCGATGGTGTGCCCATCCAGATCTGGGGCGACGGTATGCAGATCCGCGATTTCACCTATGTCGATGACTGTGTGGAAGCCCTTCTGCTGGCGGCCTCCACACCGAGCGCCCACGGCCAGATCTTCAACCTCGGCAGCGACGAGACGATCAATCTGAAGAACCTAGCCGCCTTGGTGGTTGATATCGCCGGTGCCGGTAGCTATGAGATCATCCCCTTCCCGGCCGACCGTAAGCCGATCGATATCGGTGACTACTACGGCGACTACCGATTTATCCAGGGCCGCCTCGGCTGGCGTCCCTCCGTTGGCCTGCGCGATGGCCTGGCCCGCACGATTGCCTTCTATCGCGAGAATAAGCAGTTTTATTGGTGAGGGATACACATGCAAAACCTACTCGTCACCGGCGGGGCCGGCTTCATCGGCTCGAACTTCGTCCACTATATGCTGGACAAGTACCCCGCATACAAGATCGTCGTCTATGATGCGCTTACCTACGCCGGTCGTATGGAGAACCTGGAGCGCGCCACAGATAACCCGCAGCTGGCCTTTGTGCGCGGCGACATCTGCGACATTGACGCTGTGCGCGCCACTGTGGACGCGCATAAGATTGACACGATCATCAACTTTGCCGCCGAGACCCACGTCGACCGCTCGATCCTCGCTCCCGATGCGGTCGTCCGCACCAATGTCAACGGCACATGGGCGCTGCTGGAAGTTGCCCGCGAGCGCCAACTGGAGCGCTTCCACCAGATCAGCACCGATGAGGTCTATGGGGCGATCCCCGAGCCACAGCGCTCCAAAGAGGGCGATCCGCTGGAGCCGCGTAGCCCCTACTCGGCCAGCAAAGCTGGTGCCGAGCACCTCGTTTATGCCTACTTCGTCACCTATGGCCTGCCAGTGACGACGACCCGTGGCTCGAATAATATCGGCCCCTTCCACTACCCCGAAAAGGCCGTCCCGCTCTTCGCCACGAACGCGATCGACGATATCCCGCTGCCGATCTATGGCGACGGGCGTCAGGTGCGCGACTATCAGTTTGTCCTCGACCACTGCGAGGGCATCGATCTCGTGCTACACAGCGGTCAGCTCGGCGAAATCTACAATGTTGGCACCGAGGTCGAGACGCCGAATATCGAGATGGCCCGCAAGATCCTCGATATCCTCGGCAAGCCCCACAGCCTGCTCCAGCACGTCACTGATCGTGCCGGGCACGACCGGCGCTACGCCCTGGACTGTAGCAAGCTGCGCGCGCTCGGCTGGCGCTCGCGTCACAGCTTCGACGCCGCTCTGGAGCGTACGGTGTGTTGGTATGTCGAGAACGAGTCTTGGTGGCGTCCGATCAAGTCCGGCGAGTATCTAGAGTATTACAAGACGCAGTACGGCGGGCGGTAAGCTGCGCTCTCTAAAGGACGGTGTCGCGCCCGGCGGCTCAATCTGTAGCTACGGTTCTGCAAAGGCTGCCTGCGCGGCATCCGCCAGCCCGCTCAGGCGTGCTTCGCTGACCGTAGCCCGCCCGTTTACGGGCCGGGCGCTTGGGGTGACAGCGTTCCTTCTGCGCTATGACAAGGTTCATAAGCACTTGACAGTTCATCGTGAATGTAGCACCGTCTTCCAGGCGGTCAGGAACACCACCGCAGGCTGGAAGCCTGCGCTACCAACTGTCAAGCTGAATCGCCTCTTCTGAAACCTTGTCTATTACAGAAAATGATAGCTTTGTCATTGGATTTACGTATTTCCCATCACAAAAAATCAATATGAACTGGCTCTTATGCAAAAGACTACAATCTTGTCATACTTGATGATGTCATTTATCATCATATGGCAATGCCACGCCGCTACGATATGATGAGCATGATCAGCGCTCTTATAGCGGCGGACAGAACCATTGAGCCTGTCGTAGCAAGGTCAAGGTGCGAGTGCAGCGAGCCACCATGTTCAGTGCCTCAGTGGCTCAAGCATTCTGCTCAGTGCTATAGGGAGGTGATCTTGGAATTTCAATCTTCACATAAGCCTTCTCCATCGGGTCTTCTCTCATCTCAGGGGCGCTCGGGCAGTGTGCGTGTCCTCTTTCTTCACGCAGCCTTGGATCATCTCTCTGCTGAGTATAAAGTCCACAAGGTGCTGGCGGAGAGCGCCGATTCTCATGGGGTAGAGAGCTTCTTCATCTGGCAGCGGGGCGCGCGATCCACGGGCGATAATGCGATCAGATTCGCTTGGCCCGAGCGGGTGCGCTACCTTGATTTTGGCCGTGACCTCTCGACCTCTCCTCAGGTCGGTCGTTTGGGACGCGGATTGAGGATGCTGCGTAGTCTGCCGGGCGCGACCCTTGCGTTGCTCGCCTATGTACGCACGATCCAGCCAGATCTGATCTATACGTCGCAGCAGATCTACGATGTTCGAATCGCCCGCATCATCTCGCGGCTGACCCGTGTCCCCCACGTGATCCACATTCACTATACGGTTGGCCACTGGCTGGGCGGTGATGTCATGAAGGCCATGCATCAGAACCCGCGCCTTATTGCGGTCTCTGAGTTTATTCGCCAAAACGCGATGCTCCAGGGTATTAACCCGTCGGATGTTAGCACGGTGCCTAACTCTATTGATCCTGAGGTGTTCCAGCATACGGGCGACCGCGCCGCCCTGCGGGCCGAGTTTGGCTGGGAGCCCGACACCCCCGTGCTGCTCTCCGCCGGGCGCCTCGACCAGATGAAAGGCCACCTCCAGTTGCTCGATAGGTTTGCCTTGGTGCGTGCCCAGATGCCTCACGCTCGTCTGCTGATCTGCGGTCGGATGCAAAGCCTATCGAACTACCCGGATCTGTTGCATCAGCGTGTCATCGAGCTTGGACTTCAGGGATCTGTGGCTTTCGCCGGGCATCGTTATGACCTCCCCGAGATCATGCGGGCGGCCGATGTATTTGTCCTGCTCTCGGAGATGGAGCCGTTCGGCCTTGTCTTCCTTGAGGCGATGGCTGCTCGTCTTCCCGTGGTGGCCTATTACTCGGGTGCAATCCCCGAGATTGTGGTCGATGGTGTGACGGGGCTGCTTTCCTACCCAGAGCATCCGGAACCACTTGTGCAAAATCTCGTACGACTGCTCTCTAATCGTTCTCTGGCGTCTCAGCTTGGTGCGGCAGGATCTGCGCGTGCCGCCAATCACTTTTCCTCCGAGAGGATTGCTCCGCTCTGGGCCACGCTTATCTACCGCTTTGCCGGTAAGGTTGCGCCGATCTCAATCGCTTCGGCTGTTGGGTGAGTGGCTGGTATGGTCGCGCCTGTGACGTATCGGTGATAGGTCCTCTTCTCGCAGTATCTTCTATGGCAGTACCGCAAAAGGAACGCTGTGGTATTTACTTGTCATTCTGAGCGAAGCGAAGAATCCCGGCCGGGACCCTTCGCTTCGCTCAGGGTGACAGCGTTCCTTTTGCTCTACTGCCTTCTATGAATAAGGTGCCCCTATGATCCGATTCTTCTCCTTGCTAAGCATCCTGATCGTGAGCGCCTTCGTCTTGGGCGCTTGCGCCCAATCAGGCCCCAGCCGCCCAGCTTCCAACGCTGCCCCGTCGCCGACCTCGTTACTGTCTGAGGCTCCCGTGACTGATGCTCTGGCCCCCACAGATGCTCCAACGAGTACGCCGGCCTCTTCTACCGCCGACGGTCGCCCAGTGATCCGGGTTGATGTCGATGGTGAGGCACGCCCGCTCGATAGCCGCCTTCTTGGTACGAATGTTCCGGCATGGCTTGGCCCTAGCCGTCTTGGTGACAGTGATGTTATCGCAAGCACGAGTGTCCTCGGCTCGTCTGTGCTGCGCATCCCCGGCGGTAGCTGGAGTAATGCCTATAGCTGGCTGGCCTGTGAGAACGGCGACGGCGATGGTTGCTACTGGACATGGGCCGCCCGGCCGACGGACTTCCTCAACTTTGTGCGCGCCACTGGACAGCAGGCAATGTGGACGGTCTCGATCAATGGGACAGCGAAGGAGGCTGCTGCCCTCGTCGCCTTCTTCAATGGCTCGGTCGATGATACGACCCCGATAGGGGTCGATGTCCGCGGCCAAGATTGGAAGACGGTCGGGGAATGGGCGCGGCTGCGGGCTGAGCATGGCAACCCTGATCCGCTGCCGATCAAGCTCTGGGAAGTTGGCAATGAGGTCTATGGCGGCAAAATCGATGGGGGCGGCCTTGAGTGCGCTTCATGGGGCTGGGAGGATGTTTGGACCTGTGATGGTCGTGAGTATATGCTTGGTAAGGGCGAGGGCTCCGACCGACACGAGGGCTACCTTGAGTTCCGCGCCGCGATGCATGCTGTTGACCCGACTATTATGGTCGGCGCGGTCGGTGTGCCTCACCCCGGCGACTGGTCGAACTGGGGGAATGAGGTGATCGGCGAGGGGCGTGAGAACCTCGACTTTTATGTCGTTCATTATTACGCATTCGACCAGCAACCAGAGAACGCCGCGTCTGTCCTTGTCACCCCTCAGCAGATCTGGAAGGGGATCATGGACTCGACAAACGCCTCCTTCGATGCCCTCGCCGGGGGGCGTCGTGTCCCTGTCGCTGTCACCGAGTATAACCTAGCGGCGTTCCAGGATCTCGATAACGAGCAACTGATGACCCGCGCGGTGAACGCGCTCTTCATTGCCGATATGATCGGCCAGATGGCAGTGAATGGCGTGACGATGGCGAACCAGTGGGATCTGGCGAATGGTCGGGCGAATAATGGCACCGACTATGGCCTGATCAGTGCTGATGATGGAACGCGTGCGCCGCAGTACTATGCGCTTCACCTCTGGAGCCGCTTCGGCAGCGCGCTCCTCCCGGTCGATTCTCCCTTGCCCGATACGACGACGCTGAGCGTCTATGCTGGCCGGGCCGATGATGGCACGCTGAGTATTCTGGCTATCAACAAGACAGCCGACCCGCTTGATGTGCAGATCCAGATCGCCGGGGCGAATGTCGACTTTCACCTCTCATCTGATACGCTGGCCGCACAGCGATTGGAGGATATCGATATGACCTTTAATGGTGTCGCCTCACCGGCTATCGATCTTTCTGATGCGCCATCGCTGGATCTGGGCACGGTTAATGGGTCGTTTGATCATAACTTTCCACCATACTCAATCACGTTGCTCCGACTCTCGCTTATGCGCTGATAGCTTATCTCTCCAGTAGTGCTCAATCAACCAACGAGGGTCTTTATGATGAGCATCAATCGCTACCGCATCCCGTCTCTCTTTATCCTCGCAGCGAGTCTCCTGATCTTCAGTGTCTCTCCGGCTCGCGGATCTGGCCTCGCCGCTGTTACGGTTACGCCTAAGGGCCAGACAGGCTGCGCCGCCGGTACGGTCGTCGCCGGTGCGAATAAGGTCTTTAATGGTAGCTTTACGGTCTCTCCCGGCGATGAACCGGATGTCGATCCGGCCGCAGGCTTCGAGAGCGAATTGCCGAATGTTGGGCCGGATACATACCCGAATGACTATTTCGGTGGTGGCTTCTCGATCATTAGTACTACCAATACGTTCACGGTTCCTGATCGCAGCATGATTTATGGCCGTTCTTTCCCTGGTGATCCCCGCCGTCTGGTTGATCCTTCCAATACGTTCTTCTACTCCAACCCCAACAAGGATAAGGATGGCAATGATATCTATGGCTCGGGTAAAGACTATGCCACCCTCTGGTCGCAGCAGGTGACTCTAACCGTTGGGACGACCTACAACTTCTTTGCCTACTTTGATAACCTGCTTCTGTCCGGCGATGGTGATAACTACTTTGTCGATCCGACCATCAAGCTTCTTGTGAACGGAGTCCCTGCGGGCGATCCTATCCCGGTGCCGGAAAGCCCTGATGCGTGGGTGCCTGTCCAGTTCTCCTTTACGCTCAGTGGCACAACAGGAGCGCAGGCTTCAGTCAACCTCGAGATCCGTGACTACGCCAATAGTACGATTGGCGATGACTTTGCTATGACTGGGATCAACCTTAAGCAGTGTGTTTCGGGTCTGGGGGTCGCCTTCACCAACCAGATGTCTGTCGATAATGGCGACGGTACCTACGATATCCCCTTTATCGTTACGCTGCGCAACTATGGTGTAGATCCGCTGCCTCTTTCAGATCTTCAGGTCACCGCTGACTTGTCCTCGATTGCTAATGCTGTCGAGTCGTTCGAGATCTGGGATCTTATGAGCGCCACACTGGCGGTGAACACGGGCTTTAATGGGACGAGCGATACCAAGTTGCTCGCTACCAGCCCTCAGAATGAGCTTGAATCAAGGACGACGACGACGATCACATTCAGGGTGCGGATCAAGCTCTTGGCTGGCTCTGATAACGTTGGCCCGTTCAATATCCAGGTCGGGGCTTCGGCCCAGGCTGGCACCGAGACGAGTGGGGCGAACACAGGTGATCCGATTATCGTAAGCGATCTATCCACGCCGGGACTCGATCCAGACCCTGGCACCGACCCTGGCACCGACCCTGGCACCGACCCTGGCACCGACCCTGGCACCGACCCTGGTACTGACCCTGGTGATGGCAGTGGATTTAATAACCCCATTCAGGATGTCCCGACTCCGGTGTATATCGTGCCGCTGAAGACATACTTGCCGCTTGTTCGTCGCTAGGTGTTCGTCTGGCGAAAGCCGAAAGAGAGCGTCAGGTTCTCCTGGCGCTCTCTTTCAATCATCTGACGATCATTTCATGAGTCGGTGATGGTTCGGATAACCCGCGCTGGCACACCACCGACCATTGTATTTGGCGGTACATCTTTAGTTACTATTGCGCCTGCGCCTACTATGCTCCCGGCTCCTATCGTGATCCCGGGCATCACGACGCTGCGCGCGCCGATCCATGCTCCATCCTCAATGGTGATGGGCGCAGTGAATAGCGGCCCTGCCCTGTGGATCGCTTTGTCGATCTGATGTGATGATGTCAGGAACATTACTTCGTGGCCGATAGCGACATGATCGCCGATCATGATTGGCCCACTAAGATCGAAGACACATCCAATATTGATGACTGTATAGCCGCCGATGTGTAGTTGGCGGATAATCTTTCCCTCGCCGTAGAGGAGCGGCGTGCCCATCAAGATACTGCCATGCCCGATCTGTATCCCGGCGGCTCTCAAGATGTGCGCGCGCAATCTTGTGCCGGCGTACCTTGGTATCAGGCTGGTCATGAAGCGGATGAGGATAAGCCGAGGCTGAAGTGGGCTGAGTTCTTCATGCAAGATCTGTCCGATCTTCGTTATGATCTCATGTGCGGTCGGTGTCAGATCATCCGATCTAGTTAGGTTCTTCTCAGTATTATCCATTCACAACACTCCGCCTTTGCAAAAGAAATATGGCAATACCGCATACGTAACGCTGTCACGCTGAGCGAAACGAAGCGCCCGGCCGAGATTCTTCGCTTCGCTCAGAATGACTGGACACTTCATAGCGTTACTTAACCTATACGAACAAGTGGTTGTTGCTTATTTTTAAGCATGTGAATAAAATGTTAGAGAATTTCATGCTACGACGGATCATCGTTTCTGCATCACAAGCTCTGATTCAGTCCCTTACGTCTCATCTCAACGCATGATGTGGCGGCTTTCTCATCTGTTCTTCATATATTCGGATGAACATTTGAAAATGTGGTAATTCATACCCTGTATGCTTTATCCTGCTAGGATTCTCTCAACTCAGAGCGGGCTGGCGCATGGATCCCCTTGACTCTTATGCGCCTTTGTTCTTATGATGGAGCAGCGTCGTTACAGTATACTCCGAGGGTGAACAGCTATGGTACGGATTGTTCTGCTGAGGCTACTGGAGAGCTACTTCCGGCATCGCTGGCTGTATGTGCTCCCCATTGTGATCGCGGTTGTCGCTGGCGGCGTGTATGTCTTGAGTATACCGCCCGAGTATTCTGCGAGCGGGCAGATCTACGTTTCGCAAACGAACCTTCTGGCTGACCTCACCTCTAGTAATACCAGCGGCTCCTGGTGGGTCTCGGCGGCTCAGTCAACGGTCACTGAGATCGATGAGTTGATGGGTACGCAGGCATTTGTCCGTACGGTGATCCAGAAGACCGATCTAGAGCAGGATATGTCAGCCGGCCCTGATGCGGTGGCTGAGACGATCAGTTATGTGCGTGACATCCTGAGCACGCAGGCTGTTGGCGATAAGCTCGTTGAAATCAGCGCCACTGGCGATGATCCGGATCTTGTGTATCAGGTTGTCACCTCAACCATGGATGCTTATGTTCAATGGAAGATCAACAGCGGCTATCAGGAGAGCATCGCCGCACGAACCTTCTTTGACAACTTGATCACACCTTACCAGGGAGAGCTCGATCAGGCTCGCAACGATCTGGTTGCCTTCCTCTCTGCCCATCCCACGCCGGTGCGTGGTGATCGCCCGCCGGCAGAGCAGATGGAGCTTGATCGCCTGCAGCAAGCTGTGCAGGCTGCCGATGATAGGCTTTCTACCGCGCGTGGTAACGAAGAGAGCGCACGCCTCTCTCAGGTACAGTCTGAGAGCGTCACCAAGCAGACCTACATGGTGATCGATCAGCCGCAGATCCCCCAGGAGGCTGCGGTCTCATCGAAGACGATCATCTCAAATATGGCAATCTTTCTGGTTGTTGGCATCTTCCTTATGGTGGTCGGGGTCGCTGGCGGCGCGCTGATTGATCGCAGCCTACGCTTTCCGATCGATGTGCGCCATGGCCTGAGCCTGCCGGTGCTAGCGATGGTGCCGGTTGGGAAGCCGCTGATCCCTGCCGTTGCCACTGCTGATCAGGCGGCAGCCGCACCTGTACCTACCTCGGTAGATCGGGTCTCCTCTGATGAGGGCACGCAGGGTGACTCCTCGGTGCTCCAGCCCCAGACCTAATGCTGTCGAGGATGAACACTTCTGTAAGAGTCGCACCTATGGTGCTCTAGCTGTCGAGACACGAACTCATGGCCAAGCGACGTAAGAAGAATCAGGACATCAATCAGGATAATGTGCTCTCGCTGCGCGCTGCTGGAGGTGCGCTTCAGCGCACCTTTGATGCCGATGTCATCCAGAGCTTTCGCTATATGTCCACTGAGCTGAAGCTCAACCGCGATCTGCCCCGTAGGGTTGCCGTGATCGCGGCGCTTCGTGGCGAGGGTGTCACCCATACGGCGGTCGCTCTGGGGCTTACACTTGCCAATGATACCGGTGCCAGGGTCTGTGTTGTTGAAGTGAACTGGTGGGCACCGGGTTTGATCACCTTGCTTGACCCCAGATCTCTCGCGGATTCTGCTACAAAGAAGCGTCGTAAGAAGAATAGTGATGTGGCCCAGTCTGATCCGGCACTCCCCGACCACCCTGGCCTTGCTCAGGTACTTGCTGGCGAGGCGAGCCTCGATGATGCGCTGATCCATACGGATATGCCGAACTTCGATCTGCTCCCCGCAGGCACTATTCCCGTTGCCAGGCGCCCGCCTCTTGCACGCAGCGCAGTCCTGCGCGAGTTTCTCGATCAGCTATCGACTCGCTATGATCATCTGCTGCTGGATGTTCCAGCTGTTCGCACTACGAGCGATGCGATTGCCCTTGCCTCGCTTAGTGATGCGTGTATTGTCGTGTCGCGCCAGGGTGCGACATCTACCACGAGCGTGCAGCAGGCTCTGGATGATGTAAAGAGCTTGACGATGCTTGGCGTGGTGCTCAACAAAGTCTCCATCAAAACCCCACGCTGGATACTCTCCCTCATTCCGCAAGAGTAGGCTGTTGCCCTGCTGACTCGGCTATTCTGAGGTGATGTCTCATGAAGGTCTTTATGGGGTTTCTGCTCGTCTGCTTCTTTGCTGGGTGGCTGATGAATAAGCTCAGCATGAAGCAGATGACGTTCATTCTGCTTGGCTTGAGCATGATGGTCGCTTTTGGCTACTTTTTCCTGGGAATGATCTAGGGCTGTCGGGCACCTCTGCCCGCATTCCTTGAGGAATACCCCTGCATGGCTGTTGACGCATTTCTATCAAAGCGGGTGCCTACGGTCACCGAATATATACGGCGTGCGCAGATCTCCTGGTGGTTCATGTTTCTGGGCCTCCTCGGGCTGAGCAGCATAGCTTCCCTGTTGATGATACGCAATACGCCATCGTGGTCGATGATCGCTTGGATCATCTACTTCGCTGGCATTGTGGCAATCTTCTACAACCCGCGCTATGGCGTCTATATGATCCTCGGCTTTGCGCTGATGGGTGATCAGGTCATGCTGTTCATCTACCCATTCTCTAAAAACTTCTCCAGCCCAGAGTCGATGATGTTTTTATCACGCGCGGTGAACTTTAGCCCGCTCGAGAGCTACATCATATTTACATTTGGCGCGTGGATGGGCCGGATGATTATGGAGCGGCGCTTTCGCTTTTATATGGGGACGCTCTTCTGGCCAGCACTGATCTTTGCTTTCTTTATCACCGTTGGTATGGGCTATGGCATTCTGCGCGGTGGTGCATTCAAAATCGCGCTGATGGAAGTCCGCCCGATGTACTACATCCCGCTGATGTTGATCCTGACGAGTAACCTGATCGAGACTCGCCTCCAGGTGAATCGCTTGATGTGGATCATGGCACTCGCCATCGCCTATAAAGGTATCGCTGGCGTGATCTATGTCGCCACTGTGCTGCAATGGGATATCGGTAGTGTTGAGCAGATTGGCGAACATGCCATGTCGATCCACTTCAACGCCTTTTTTATCTTTGCGATCATTGCTTGGTTCTACCACGACTCTGTGCTCAAGCGACTCATCTTTCCTGTTCTCACGCCGTTTCTGTTCTATAGCTTTCTCGCAAACCATCGCCGCGCTGGCTTTCTTACCCTGGGGCTTGGGATCGCTATTATCTTGACGATGCTCTATCGTGAGAACCGCAAGCTTTTCTTTACCCTCGCACCGACGGGGCTCGTCATCTTCCTTGTCTATCTTGCGGCCTTCTGGAATAATACGGGCTCGATCGGCATTATTGCCCGTGCGGTTCGTTCAGTGGTGGGGCAGCCTACCGCTCGCGATGCTGCTTCAAATGTCTACCGCGATCTTGAGAATGTTAACACGATGTTTAATATTAATAGATCGCCTATTTTTGGTATTGGTTTTGGGAATAAATTTATCATCGTAGCACCCATGCCCGATATTAGCTTTTTTACATTTTGGGAGTATATTACACACAACTCGATCATGTGGATCTGGATGGAGGCTGGCGTTGGCGCGTTCTTCTCGCTCCTTCTGATGACTGGTATGACAATGATTGTTGGGGGGCGTGCTGTCTGGAATATGCCCTATGGGCCGCTGCGTGGTGTGGCGCTCACGGCTACGCTCTATATCTTTATGCACTTCACCTACGGCTATGCTGATATGTCCTGGGAAGGTATCAGCCTGACGTTTGTTGGTACGATGATGGGACTGATCAATAGCTTGGAGGTTATTGCTGCGCGCCCTTTGCCGATTCAGGTCAAGCGCTGGCCTTGGGTGCCTGATGCTGATGCAACAGCTGAAAAGCGCTGGCCCTGGCTTCCCGATCATGGTGTGCTTCCGCCTTACTGTCAGCCGAATGTCGCACCGATGCCGGTTCCTGCCTATCGTGTCGCACAGGCCGCCCGAGCTGCTGAGCGTGCGGCGCACAACATGTAAGGCTCGCTCAATGTCACATTCCTTCGCTCGATATACTGTCCTGTGCTCTCTGCTGTGCTCTCTTGCTCTTGTCGGTTGCGGCCAACAGCAATCGGGCACTTCTGATCAGGCTACTCCGCTGGCCGCCCCTACGGTCTCGTCGATCTTTGGCGTGCAGCCCACGATGCTCCCTGAGCCAACTCGCGATTCGCTGGATCCAGGTGTACTTCCGACAACCGATCCTACGGTTATTGCGCAGGCTACCATCACTGCGCTCGGTGAGAATCAGCTCAAGGAAGTTTCGGTCTACGCTGAAACCCTCAGTGCTGACTGGTCGCTCCAGCATAGCTTTCAGACCAATATCGATCTCAGAAGTAGAGGCTATGTCCATCAGGGACGCTATGCGATCAAGGCTCAGCCGCAGTATACGACTGGGATCCTCTACTTTACGCTGAATAGTACGGCGAAAGATGTTTTTCGCCGTGATCGCGTTCAGGCTGTGCGATTTTATCTCAGTGGTGGGCCAGAGCCGATCAATAACGAAACGCTCACGGTGGCTGTCGTTGGGAGTAACCTTTACCCCTACTGGGTTGAGAACGACAAATCGGTCAAGATTGATGGTCGAGTTACCGATGACCAGCCGGTCTTTTCTGAGACGAGGCTCTCCTTTCTAGGTATTAAGACGGCTATTCCTCGCAAAACCTACGCTGAGGTGACGGTCTGGCTCGATAGCTTGCTCTATGATCCGCTCTACACCTATGTTACGGGCTTTTATCTGAAGACCGATAAGGCGTCTGTACCAGCGTTCTATGTTGATCGGGTGAGCCTGCTGGTGCTTCCCAAGACGCGGTAGCTATCGCAATCCTAATCCTGCTTATAAGCCCTGTCAGGTGGGCCAGTTTCAGACATGTATGGCGACGTGCTCACACGTGCAATAGGGAGTAGCCTCTGATGATCAGCGGAAAGACAATCGCCAAAAATGTTGGCGTCATGATGGTGTCGCAGCTCACGACATGGGTGCTGGCCTTTGTTTTAGCGATATTTTTACCTCGCTACCTCGGCGCTGAAAATATTGGTGCGATCTCAATTTCCAATTCGATTTGGTTGATTATGAGCGTGTTGCTCACGTTCGGCATGGATACCCATCTGATCAAGAGCATCGCTCGCGAGCCCGAGAGCACATCCGAATTACTTGGTACTAGCTTGTTAGTTCGCACCGTTTTCTTTGTGATCAGTTGTGGCCTGGTACTCTTGTATGCTACGGTGATGCAGTACAATGAGACATTAGTTACGGTGATCTGGATTCAGGCTATCTTCTACCTTATCGCTACTTACTCTAGTGCGTTCACATCTGCGCTCATTGGCCTGGAGCGCATGGAGTTTATCTCGATAGCGAGCATTGTTAATAAAGCTCTGCTTACGGGTTTGAGCGTCCTCTTGATCTTCCTGAATGCCGGTCTGTATCTGATTGTCTCTGTTAATATTGTCGCAACGCTGATCTCTAGCAGTATCCTTTTTTTTGCGCTCAATCGTCAGTATCCTCTGCGACTCCGGATCAACTTTGCGCGCGCGCGGTTCATGATCAGCCAGTCATCTGTCTATTTGATCTCTAGCCTTGCCATTGTGGTCTATCAGCAGATCGATAAGCCTTTCATCTCTGCGCTTGTCGATACCAAGACAGTTGGCTGGTATGGTACGGCCATGAATCTGTTTGGCACGATGATGTTTCTCCCTGTTGTCTTTGGGACAGTTATCTTTCCTTCTCTGGCCCGCAGCTACGCTTCCGGAGATGCGAAGCTTAATCTTATCGCTCAGCGTAGCTTTGATCTGATGTTCCTGATCAGCGTGCCGGTGGGTCTGGGGCTTGTGGTTGTCGCCCAGCCGCTAGTGTTACTGCTCTATGGAGCGGATTTTGCTCCCAGTGGCGGCATCCTGATGATGCTGGGTGTTGTACTGATCTTCACCTATCTCAACACGATCCTCGGCCAGTTGCTGATTTCGACGGATCGTACCGACAAGTGGAATGTGGTGATGATTGTGGCGATTGCTGTTACGTTGCCGATTGACTATCTACTTGTTCCTTGGACTCATCGTGTCTTTGCTAATGGTGGCTTAGGCGGAACGCTGGCCTTTCTCATCACCGAGTTTGGCATGGTCGTCTCTGCCATCTTGCTCCTTCCCAAGAATACGCTCCAGTGGTCGAATGTGCGTACCGCTGTACTGACACTCTTCTCCGGTTTGCTGATGATGGCTGCTAGTTGGTGGTTTCGCGATACGATGGTTCTTTTGTCGATCATCATTGCCGTTGTTACGTATATTGCGGCGGTCGCGATCCTTCGGATCATTCCCCGCGAGGATCTGCTGCTGATTAAGAATGCAGTTATGGGGATTATTGGTCGGCTGCGCCGCAACAAGGGTACACCTGCAAGTGTTGGTGATTAGTGTGTATGGGTGAAAGGTGGCTAAATGGCAACGATTCATCCGACGGCCGATGTCTCTCCTCAAGCGGATATCGGCGAGGGTACGCGGGTCTGGGCTCATGTGCAGATCCGCGAACGTGCGAAGATTGGGCGGAACTGTATTATCGGTCGGAATAGCTATATTGAGTTCGATGTCTCCGTCGGCGATAACGTCAAGATCCAGAACAACTCCTCTCTCTACGTCGGCCTCACCGTTGAAGATGGGGTCTTCATTGGCCCCCACGTCATCTTCACCAACGACAAGCTCCCCCGTGCGATCAACCCTGATGGTAGTCTGAAGAGCGCTGCCGACTGGCATGTCGGTAAGACCCTTGTGCAATATGGGGCGTCAATCGGTGCTGGCGCTGTGATTGTCACGGGCATCACGATTGGTCGCTGGGCGATGGTTGGCTCTGGCTCAGTGGCCACAAAGGATGTCCCCGACCACGCACTTGTGGTGGGCAATCCGGCCCGCGTGATCGGCTATGTCAGCGCCAACGGCGTACGCTGTGTCTCCCAGGAGGAGGCGGCTGCGCTGACCCAGGCTGAACGGGGTTCCTAAACCTGCTCTCATCCTCTTCCCCCTACCCTTTCTTGCCCGGATGGACAGTTATAGGTGATACATGTGTGCGTGCTAGTTGTGAAGATACGTCTTCTTCCTGGGCCTTAGCCGCACCGTAATTTATTTCTTATATGCGACGTGGGGGATGCTCATCTCATCCTCATCTGCGTGTATAACTATGGTATCGCTACGGGGAAAACATCGGGCAAGATTTCTTTCCTGGCCTATGTATCAAAGGATGGACTACACATGGTCGGCATTGGTGTCATTGGCTATGGCTACTGGGGTCCGAACCTTGTTCGCAACTTCTCGCTGGCGAGGGGTGCCCAGGTCATAGCGGTCTGCGATCAGCGTCCCGAGCGGCGTGAGTTGGTAGAGAAGGTCTATCCCTCTGTACGCACATACGCCGATATAGATGAGATGCTCGCTAGCCCTGATGTCCAGGCCGTTGCTATTGCGACCCCCGTCACCTCACACTTTCCGTTGGCGATGCGCGCGCTCGCGGCTGGCAAACATGTCTTTGTCGAGAAGCCATTCACCGCTACGCTCGCCGAGGCTGAGCAGCTGGTGACCGAGGCTGAGCAGCGCAAGCTCACCCTGATGGTCGATCATACCTTTATCTACACCAGCGCGGTGCGCAAGATCAAAGAGCTTGTCTCCAACGGCTCTTTGGGCGAGCTTTACTACTACGACTCGGTCCGTGTCAACCTTGGCCTCTTTCAGAGCGATGTGAGCGTCCTCTGGGATTTGGCTGTCCACGACCTGTCGATCATGGACTTCTTGATCGGGCGCAGCCCGACCATGGTGGCCGCCACGGGCATGTCCCATGTCCCCGGTCGCCCTGAGAATATGGCCTACCTGACCTGCTTCTTCACCAATAATCTGATCGCCCATTTCCATGTGAACTGGCTGGCCCCGGTGAAGATTCGGCAGACTCTAGTCGGCGGCTCGGAGAAGATGATCGTCTATGATGACATGGAGATGAGCGAGAAGATCAAGGTCTACGATAGCGGTATCACCGTTAACCAGGATGAGGACTCGATCTATCAGCGACACGTGGGCTATCGCACCGGCGATATGTGGGCGCCGCGCCTTGATAATATTGAGGCGCTGAAGATTGAGGCCGAGCACTTTGTCGAGTGTATCGAGACTGGCAGCCAGCCGCTTTCGAGCGGACAGGCCGGGCTTCGCGTTGTTAAGATCCTTGAAGCCGCCTCGCGTTCCATGGCCAATCACGGGCAGCCGGTTGAGCTTTAGGGTACAGGGTATAGGGTACAGGGTACAGGAGCGCATCAGAACTCTTCATCCCGAACCTAATAGGAGTCTTTTATGGTTCCGTTTGTCGATCTAAAGGCGCAGTATCTCTCCATTAAGGAAGAGGTCGATGCCGCAGTTATTAGCCTGCTAGAGAGCACCCAGTTCGTGCTGGGCAAAGAGGTCGCCGCTTTCGAGGAGCTGTTCGCCGCCTACACCCAGACAAGCTATGTGATGGGGGTGAACACCGGCACCAGCGCGCTGCACCTCGCCTTGCTCGCCGCTGGCATTGGCCGGGGCGATGAGGTTATCACCACGCCCTTCACCTTTATCGCTACGGTCTCGGCGATTGATTACACTGGTGCGACCCCGGTCTTCGTCGATATTGATCCTGTCTCCTTCACGATTGACCCGGCGAAGATTGAGGCGGCGATCACCCCGCGCACCAAGGCGATCCTGCCTGTTCACCTCTACGGCCAGCCCGCCGAGATGGATCCGATCATGGAGATCGCGAAGCGTCACGGGCTTGTCGTGATCGAGGATGCCGCCCAGGCTCACGGCGCTGAGTATAAGGGCCGCCGTGTCGGTAGCATCGGCGACCTCGGCTGCTTCAGTTTCTACCCTGGCAAGAATCTGGGTGCCTATGGCGAGGGCGGCGCAGTCACGACGAATAATCCTGAGTTTGCTCGCACGGTGAAGATGCTGCGTGACTGGGGGGCCGAGCGGAAGTACTACCACGACCTGAAGGGCTTTAACTATCGCCTTGAGGGTATCCAGGGCGCGGTGCTCAAGGTGAAGATGAAGTATATCGAGGGCTGGACCGATGCCCGCCGCGCGGTGGCTGCGCGCTACGACGAGGCGTTTGCCGGTACGAGCATCCGTACTCCGGTCGCCCTCCCCGACCGTCGCCATGTCTATCATGTCTACGCGATCCGCGATGCCCAGCGCGATACGCTCCAGACCTTCTTGCACGACCATGGGGTGAGCACGGGTATCCACTACCCGATCCCCGTCCATCTTCAGCGTGCGTTCGCAGAGCTTGGGCATAAGGAGGGCGACTTCCCTCACTCCGAGGCCGCTGCCCGTGAAGTGCTCTCGATCCCGATGTACCCCGAGCTGCCTGCGGATCAGCAGGATCTGGTGATCGCTGCCCTCAAGGCATGGCCGCTTCAATAATTCCTTCTTACTAGGAGATTTCATATTATGAGCACAACCCCCCAGCGTGTCCTCGTTACCGGCGGCGCGGGCCTGATCGGCTCGCATATCGTCGATCTGCTGATGGATGGCCGCGAGCAGGGCAAGTACGGCGAGATCGTTATTGTCGATAACTTTGTGCGCGGCCGGATGGAGAATCTGGCCGCTGCGAAGGCTCGTGGCGACCTGACGATTGTTGAGGGCGATATCACTGACCGCAAGCTGATGGCTGAGGTTATGCAGGGCATTGATCTCGCCTTCCACCTGGCGGCCATCCGCATCACGCAGTGTGCCGAAGACCCGCGCCTGGCCGTTGATGTTCTTGGAAATGGGACGTTCAATGTGCTTGAGGCCGCCGTGCAGGCCAACGTGAAGAAGGTGGTGGCCTCGTCTTCGGCCTCGGTCTATGGCCTGGCTGAAGTGTTCCCGACTACGGAGAAGCATCATCCCTACAACAACCGCACGATCTATGGTGCGATCAAGGTCTTCAACGAGGGTCTGCTGCGCAGCTTCAATGATATGTATGGCCTGAACTATGTGGCCCTGCGCTACTTCAACGTCTACGGCCCGCGCATGGATATCTACGGGGCGTACACCGAGGTGCTGATCCGCTGGATGGATCGGATCATCGATGGTAAGTCGCCGCTGATCTTCGGCGACGGCAAGCAGACGATGGATTTCGTCTACGCCCCCGATATCGCCCGCGCCAACATCCTCGCCGCCGAGGCCGATGTTTCTGACGAAGTGTTTAACGTAGCCTCCGGCGTCGAGACGAGCCTGGAGGATCTGGCCCACGCCCTGATGCGTGCGATGGATGTGGACATGCCGCTTGAGTACGGCCCCGAGCGTAAGACGAACCCGGTGCCTCGACGTCTGGCCGATATCAGCGCGGCTCGCGAAAAGCTGGGCTTTGTGGCTCAGGTTGGGCTTGAGGACGGCCTGCGCGACCTGGTGGCCTGGTGGAAGTCGCAGAAGAATGGGGTGTCGGCATGACGACAGATCAGAAGCGGCGCACCATTCCGCTCGCTCGCCCGCTGATCGGCGAGGCCGAGGCTGAGGCATCGCGGCGACCGATTATGTCCGGCTGGCTCACCCAGGGGCCAGAGGTGGCCGCCTTCGAGCAGGAGTTCGCCGCCTACACTGGCGCAAAGCACGCCACGGCTGTCTCGAACTGCACCACCGCGCTGCATCTGGCCCTGCTGGCCGTTGGCGTTGGCGCAGATGACGAGGTGATCACCGTGAGCCACTCGTATGTGGCCACGGCCAACGTGGTGCGCTACTGCAACGCCACCCCGGTCTTCGTTGACATCGAGGCCGCCACCAGCAACATGGACCCGGCCAAGATCGCGGCGGCGATCACCCCGCGCACCAAGGCCATCCTCTGCGTTCACCAGATGGGCATGCCCTGCGACATTGCGGCGATTGTCGCGGTAGCGAAGGAGCATGGCCTGCCGGTGGTCGAGGATGCGGCCTGCGCCAGCGGCAGCGAGATCCGCTGGGATGGCCAGTGGGAGAAGGTCGGCAAAGCCCACGGCGACATCGCCTGCTTCTCGTTCCACCCGCGCAAGGTGATCACCACCGGCGACGGCGGCATGATCACGACGAATAACTCGGACTACGACAAGCAGTTCCGTCTGCTGCGCCAGCATGGCATGAGTATCAGTGATCGGGTACGCCATAGCGCCAACCAGGTGATCTTCGAGGAGCACTCGGTTATTGGCTATAATTACCGCATGACCGATGTGCAGGCCGCGATCGGGCGCGAGCAGCTCAAGCGTCTGCCCGATATCGTGGCCACCCGCCGCCGTCTGGGCGACCGCTACCGGCAGCTGCTGTCCGCCGCTATCCCCGGCCTGACCATGCCCCATGAGCCAGAGTGGGCGCGCACCAACTGGCAGAGCTTCTGGGTGCGCCTGCCGGATGCGCTCGACCAGCGCGAGGTGATGCAGGGCATGCTGGATCGCGGCGTAGCCACCCGGCGCGGCATTATGTGCGCCCACCGCGAGGTGCCCTACCAGCGCGAGAGCGGCTACGACCTGCCCGAGTCTGAGCGGGCGCAGGATCGGAATATCATCCTGCCGCTCTATCCGCAGATGACCGACGAAGAGCAAGACTACGTCGTCGAGATGCTCAGCGAAGTGTGTACGCAGTAGACATGTCGAGTCCGAGCGAGCATAAGACTGCAACATCATCCTACCCCTCTTATCCGCAGACGACCGATGAAGAGTAGAATTACGTCGTCGAAATCTTAGCGAGGTGTGTACACAGTAGACAAGTGTACGGTTACCATATTCCATGGGAGGAAAGACAACCGATGCGAATTCTCAGGAAGATCACTGATGATTTTTGGTGGGACGTTGCACGTAAGTGCGACTATGCAACGTTCTACCATACACCGATATGGAGAGATCTAGCAGTTCGCAGCTTTCCAGGGATCTACCGCGATGAAACCTTCGGAGCCATCTTACCCACTGGGGTATGTGTGGTATTCCCTATGATTAGCAGCCGTCGGCTAGGACCACTGCGTTGGCTCATGTCGACCTTTGAGGGTTGTTATGGTGGTTATATCGCTGATGGGCCAGTCTCTCCGAATGAGGCGGTCCGGATTTACAAGCATGTATGTTCGTGTTCGGCCTATACATTCCACATGCTTGACAACCCATTGGCTCCACCACTGCCAGATGAGCTTACGTCGCGATTTACGTGCGTGGTTAATGAGGTCACCTATACGCTCAAACTAGACGAAGACTTCGACAGCATCTTCGCGCGCTTTAGCAGAACCCAACGCAATAGCTATCGCAAAGGGTTAAAAAATGGTGTTCAGATCCGCCTGGCAAATTCTCTTGATGACTACCAGGCATACTACACCACCTATCGCGACGCAGTTTGCCGATGGGGCGAAAGCGAGAGCTACGGCTATCAATGGAGTTTGTTCGAGCAACTCTACAATCTGAGCCAAATCTACCCCACAAATATCAAGCTCTGGCTCATGATCTTCAATGACCAGATCGTCGGTGGAAGGTTCGTTTTTTACTGGGGCTTGCAAGCAACTGGCTGGAATGGTACGGCGCATCGTGACTTCCTTAAGTACGATGTCATGCCAGTGTCAGATACCGAGATCATTCGCGACGCGATCTCTCAGGGTTATACATACTTCGACTTCAATACGAGCGGACTTAACGAGGGAGTCATCTCCTATAAGCAGCGATACAACCCTGAAGGCATCCCCATCAATGTCTGGCGCTTCGAGAATTCTATTCTCAAGCCAATCCAATCGGTTTACTGGCAACTAACAGCAAGACCGTACAAGAGTAAATCTGCTAAGCAAAGGGCACCACAGTCCAACTACCATGGGAAAGTGTTGGAGAGTAAGTAGTGGGATTTTGCTAAAGAAGCGGATCTCTTTAATCATTCAAATATGACGTATGATCCCTGGATACGCCAGGGCATCATACGTCACAGATCATGCAGTTGGTGGGATGATGAAAAGTTTTCGCTTTCACTTCTGAGTTGTCGCACTGAGACCTGATATATCTGCCCGAAGGATGAAAACCGATGCAATTCATCAATAAAGTGACTGATGATTTCTGGTGGGAAGTAGCAAGCAAATGCAGCTATGCGACTTTTTACCATACACCGATCTGGAAGGAGATAGCGGAACGTTCTTTTCCCTCCCAATACCGCAATGAAACTTTCGGAGCCATTTTGCCTAGCGGGGCGCGAGTCGTCTTCCCCTTGATGAGCTCGCGGCGCATTGGCCCCCTCCGCTGGCTAGAGTCTACATTTGCCGGATGTTACGGTGGTTTTATCGCTGATGGGCCGATCTCCTCTGCTGAGGCAGATCAGATTTATAAGCAGGTATGCTCCTACTCGACATACTCCTTCCTTGTCCTTGAGAACCCGATTGGGCCACCCCTTCCAGATGCGATTAAGGCGCAGCTCAGCCTTGTGGTGAACGAGGAATCCTATACAATCCCGCTAGACGGTGATTTTGACTCGATTCTCGCACGCTTCAGCCGCAGCCGACGAACCTCCTACCGTAGTAGCTTCAGAAAAGGTGTACGGATCCGTCTGGCCACCTCGATTGATGACTACCGAGCCTACTATGACACGTACCGTGACGCCGTTGATCGCTGGGGAAAGGACGAGAGCTATGGCTATCAGTGGGGTGTGTTCGAGCAGATCTACCAGCTGAGCCAGCTTTTCCCCGAGCAAATCAAGCTCTGGTTGATTATCGCCGATGAGCGGATTGTGGGCGGCAGGCTGTTTTTCTACTGGAATCAGCATGTGGCATTCTGGACGGGAACCGCACACCGTGACTATCTGTACCAGAATGTGCTTCCTCTGGCCGACACGGAGATCATTCGTGACGCTGTAGCGCATGGGTTCCGCTACTTCGATTTCAATACCAGTTCGCATGATGATGGCCTTATCACCTATAAGAAGCGCTTTGGGGCCAAGGCCATCCCGATCAATGTCTGGCGCTTTGAGAATCCTATCCTCAAGCCAGCCCAGATGCTCTACTGGCGGCTGACAGCTCGGTCGTCGAGGGCCGCACCTGCTCCTGTAGCGAGTGAGTAGATATTCTTTTTATGTATATTTTTTTGGTATAATGATACCGAATAAAGGATAAGCTCATGGCTGTTTCTACGCCTCTGCTCTCAGTCACGGTCCTCAATTATAACTATGCGCACTTTCTGCCCACCTGTCTGGACTCGATCCTGGGGCAGTCATTCAGGGACTTCGAGCTCATCCTGATCAATGACAAATCGACCGACAACTCGTTAGCGGTGATCCAGCCCTACCTGGCCGACCCTCGGGTGCGCCTGATCGATCACCAGAAGAACAAGGGGTTTGTCGGCTCACTGCTTGAGGGAGTCGATCTCTCGCGTGGAACCTATATCAGTGTGATCTCAGCCGATGACTGGGTGGTTGACCCAAGTGCTTTCGCGAAGCAGATAGCCGCGCTCGAAGAGAACCCCGATGTTGTCTTTGCATTCGGCAACTACGGGTTCTACGCCGATGAGAAGCGCTGCACCTCCGTCCGGAACCCTTCCGCAGAGAGCTATATCCGATCGGGCCGCGAGGTCTTCCAGCAGATGGTCATCGACCGTGCACCACAGCATAGCGGCACGATGATCCGGCGGACGGCCTACGATAAACTGGGCGGCTATGACCGAAACATGCGCTATGCGGTTGATGGGCAGATGTGGCTTGGTCTGTGCCATCTCGGGAAAGTCGCCTACATCCATGATGTGCTCTATGCCTACCGGATGCACACGACGAACATGACCAAGAATAGCCAGGCGATCGAGCGCAGCATCCGCGAGGTGCTTCAGATTTTGGACTGGTCATTCGGTATGCTGCCGCCAGCGGATCGGCGCTCGCTCAACTGGCTCTACAACAAGGCAGTGCGCTGGACGCTCGTCGAGTATGCGACAAAGGCGACCTTCGAGGAGAACAACCTACAACTTGGCTGGTCGTATTTTTGGATGGCGTTTCGCATCCGGCCATGGCCGACTCTCGCGCAGAATATGCTGATCACCCTCTTGCTCTGCACGCTTCTCGGGGTTCGGGGCTATAAGTCGCTGGAGCAACTGAAGGCGCGGGTGAATCCGCAGACGCGTTCGCGTCTACGAAATGAGACCCATCATCTACCAGTGGAGACACGATAATATGGCACTGCGAAGCACTAAACAGGCCGCGACAAAGATCATCGACACCACAGGGAATCTGGTACTCAGCCCGCCCTACGGCGGCTTCGGCTTCTATCACAACCACGGCCCACGCACCGAGCGCAAGGTGGCACTCACATTCGATGACGGTCCGAATAAGCCGAGTACTGAGATGCTCCTCGATACACTTGGGGAGCTCGGGGTGCCTGCCACCTTCTTCTGTCTCGGTATCCAGGCCCAGTTTCACCCGGATCTGATCACACGCATTGATACCGAGGGGCATGTGATTGGCAATCACTCAATGCGTCACGCCCGTAAAGACACCCTGATGCTTCGCGGTGGACAGCACATTGATGAGTGTGCCGACGTGCTGGCCCAGTTGCTTGGGCGGCGCCCACGGCTCTACCGTCCGCCGTGGGGTTGGCTGACCCCTTGGGAGGGCAGTCGGCTGATCCAGCGCGGCTACGCAATCATCGGTTGGGATGTTTACACGCTCGACTGGAAGCTACCCGAGGTTGATGGGCGCGTACTTGCCGATGGTATGTACCGCGATACAAAGCCAGGTTCAATCATCTTGCTCCACGACTCAAACGGCATCAGGCCCGAGAGCCAGAAAGTCCAGATGACTCACGCAGTACGACACCTTGTGCCTCGCCTTCAGGCGGAAGGCTATACCTTCGTCACTGTCCCTGAGTTACTCAATATGCCTGCCTATATCCCGCTGCTATAGTGCTTCGTTCGGCCCTGTCCGATGGGGCGGGAGAGAATTCTTCGCTGGGAGGGATGAGCCCTCCCAGCGCCTCTCCCAACGCGGCAATTGAGGCAGCCCTCAATGGCATCTTTCCTCCCCTCTTACGTTCAGTACAACGAGAGCTTCTGAGGGATATCAGGAAGAGGATCCATGAAAATCGTTCATTTTCTTAATAGCAGTGGTCACGCGGGCGATGCTCAGGTTGCGCTGCTTGTGGCAAAACAGCAACGTATTATTGGGCATGACGCACGAATTATTATTGAGCAAAGCCGTAATTCGGCATTGTTCCTTGCGCGAGCTAGGTCTGAGGGAGTTCCTGCGCTAGAGGCCTCGGCCTTAAGCTACGATGTTGACTCTCCCACGCCCAAACGCGCGCTGGAGTTTTGGAAGGTGCTCATAAAATACCCGAATGTAATCTTACATATGCACACTGGAAGGCCGCTCGTGCGGACGGCTGACGTGCTGGCTGCGCGTATGCTGCCGCTAAAGGCGCGTGTGGCAACCGTCCACGCGCCGTCTGACTGGTCAACCTATGATGACCCTGAGGGCCGAAAAAAGACTTGGCGGCGCGCCTCAGTCGGGCTAGATCTTGTGCTTTGCCCAAGTTCCTATTCCCGGAAGTTGCAACTGGAGGCGGGGTTGCCGCCTGCAAAAGTTCGTGTACAGCCCAACCCGGTCGATATAGAGCAGATCAAAAAGGGAGATCGAGGCGCGACACGTCAGCAACTCGGGCTCTCTGAGAGCGATCTTCTTGTCCTCTTTCTGGCTCGGCTTGATGATGACAAGAACCCTGTCGACGCGATACACGGCTTTAGCGCAATTACTAGTAAGTTCCCCAATGCGATCCTGGCCCTAGCTGGCTCGGGGAACCAGGAGAGCGCATGCCTACGCGCTGTCGAAGAGTTACACCTAACGCAAAAGGTTCGCTTACTTGGCTATCGGACTGATACGGCTAACCTGTTGCAAGCGGCGGATATCTATCTCTTACCCACAAAGTGGGAAAACCTGAGCATGTCGCTGTTAGAGGCGATGGCGGCAAGCCTACCTATTATCACAACACCCGTTGGCGGAAATCTAGAACTTGTTCAGGCAGAGGAAACGGCGCTATTTACCAGGGTTGGTGATACCGCTAGTATATCTGGTGCCCTAGATCGTCTTCTTGGCGACAAAGATCTGCGACATAGTTTGGGTAAGCGAGCCTATGAGGCTGCTCAGCGCTTTAGCTTGCCGACCATTGCCCATCAGCATATTGCACTTTACCAGAGCATTATACCCACATCGCCGATTAAGCCAGGAATGCAGAAAACGGACTATAATTAATATTAAATAAAATATAATCGCTTTCGGTGTTTACTATTGCGTCACACACAACCATCATGTAAGCATATTGGCTATCACCACATTAGCCTGAACGAGTTATCCAGGGGAAGAACTATGGCTTCGCATCCCAATATCTCGGCTATCGTTTGCACACGAAACCGTGGCGCAAGTGCTGTAATGGCGGTTGAGACTATTCTGGCCAACACGTATCCGAGCTTTGAGCTCATCTTAATTGATCAGAGCACAAACTGCGACACAGAGCAGTCCGTCGCTGGGTTTCGCAGCGATCCGCGGTTTCAGTATGTGCGGACGACGACGAACGGCCTCGGGCGGGCAAGAAATATTGGGCTGCGCATGGCGCGGGCACCACTGGTCGCCTTCACCGACGATGACTGTACTGTGCCGACCGACTGGCTGCAGATCACAGCCGATATCCTTGAACGTGAAACACGGGTGACCGTGCTCTTCTGCAATGTGCTGCCTGGTGAGCACGATGCGGATGCTGGCTTCATCCCGTACTATCTGCGTGCTGACCGCAAGCTGGTGCAGAGCTTTTGGGATAAGTGTCAGGCCCGCGGGATTGGCGCGGGGATTGCGGTGCGCCGCGATCCCATCTTGAAAATTGGCGGCTTTGACGAGGAGCTCGGCGCGGGTGGTTTCTTCCCATCGGCCGAGGATGCGGATATTGCCGTGCGTGCGATCGCCCATGGGCAGTGGGTCTATGAGACTGACGAGGTGGCGGTTGTTCACTATGGCTTCCGCACCTGGCGCGAGGGGCGTGAATTAGCAAAGCGTGACTGGCTTGGCCTCGGGGCGGCCTATGTTAAGCCGCTTAAGGCTGGCAAGTGGGGCGCGCTGATCATTGTGCTCTACGAGTTGCTGGTGCCCTGCCTGATTGAGCCGCTCTCGCCGTTGCTGCGGTTCCGTCGTCCGCGTGGGCTGGGGAGAATGGTCGCCTTCGTTCGTGGTCTTGTCGCAGGCATGCGTCAGCCCATCGACCACGAACAGATAGTCTACCGCATTGAGCGAGAGTCGCCGGTGCCGGCGAAAGCCTGATTGTAGGCTCAGCGAGGCAGAAGATCTTCATCACGTGTGCGAGACATAGTCTATGCCGCTTGTCTCTGTCATTATCCCCACCTATAACCGCCCTGTTCTTGTGCTACAGGCGATTAAGAGCGTCCTGGCAAGTTGTAGCGACGTTCTTCAGGCTGAAATTATTGTTGTTGACGATGACTCGACCGATCAGACTGCCTCTGTCGTCCAGTCATACCCGATCAAGTATGTGCGCGGCCCGGCGAGCGGCGTCTCATCTGCACGAAATACCGGCATCAGAGAGGCTACAGGGGCATACATCACCTTCCTCGATGATGATGACACATGGCCAGTAAACAACCTTGTGCGCCAGATTCGACTCTTGGAGGAGAACCCCCAGTTTGGCGCAGTATGCTCACAGGTGGTGCTGACCGACGAGAAAGGGACGATCACCTCGCCGCCCTACCCTAACCCGCCCTTTACCTCCGGCTGGATGTTCAGCGACTTCCTGCGCTATATTCCGCAGGTAGGGTCGCTCCTGGTTCGTCACGAGGTTGCAGTAGCCGTAGGCGACTTCGATCCCAAGCTTCAGGGGGGTGAGGATTGGGACTGGGCGCTACGCCTCGCACGGATCTGCCAGATTGGCTTTATCCCTGAAGTGGTGCTGCTCTGGCGTATGCACAATACAGCGCGGGTCGATGGTGTAGGAAATCGGCGGGTTGAGGACATCACATGGCGTCGTTACACCGATGTCATGGATGTCGCACGTCGCCACAGTACGGTCGGCCCATCGCTGAGTTGGCTGGCGAAACAGCGTATTTTACTCAAGCAAAAAGGCCATTATATTCCGCTCTTTACGCAGTATGCGCTTGAGTATGCGCGTAAGGGCAAGATCAAACAGGCGGCGTACTGCTACTGGCTGTCCGTCAGGATCTCTCCGCTGCATATCGTAAGCCACGCGGCGAAAACACTTGTGCGGCGGATACGATAGCCCTTTCTAGCGTTCGCATTGTAGTGCATCCTCTAGGCATCCCAACACACATCCCTGTTGTCTGGCCAAAGGGTAACGGCATCCCTGTGACTTGGCAAGGGGGATTTGCTGTATCTATAGCGTCGGGCGGTGATTTTGAGTCACCTAGATTGCGGTAAAGATGTGATCATGGCTCAACACGTCCTTTTTTCGCAAAGGGTAGCTTCTGGTTCGCACTGCGGAGTACTATAGGGGCATCAATTGCACACAAGATGGAGTCGGAGACATGAGCAAAGTACTAGGGCAGAGCGTACAGGAGCTGGAAAGGTCTGCACAGCAGCCGCAATCGAGCCAGCACCGCTCACTTAGTGGGCTCTGGAACGACGGATGGGCTGTTCTGCGGGCACGCTGGTACTTTCGCAAAGCCACCCACGTGGGCGTGCGAGCTCGGCTCTGGGGACGCGCATCGGTACAAAACTACGGGAAGATGATCATTGGGAACCGGGCGCGTCTGGTCGCGACGATCGCCCCGATAGAGATGTTTGCTGGGGGAGATGGCACGCTTGAGATTGGCGAGGGCAGCTTTATTAACTACGGATGCTCAATCGCGGCTAGCCAGCTCGTGCGGATCGGCCCACGCTGCAACATCGGCACCTATGTGATTATGATGGATAACGATTTCCACCGGATTGAGCCTGAGCGCCGCAATGAGATGCCACCTTCAGCGCCGATCATCCTGGAGGAGAATGTCTGGCTAGGGGCCAGAGTGACTGTGCTGCGCGGGGTGACGATTGGAGCTGGTAGCGTGATCGGGGCCGGCAGTGTTGTCACCAAAGATATTCCCCCACGCTCGCTAGCAGTCGGGCTTCCCGCTAAGGTGATTCGACAGCTGTGACCGCACACCAAAAAAAATCGTCGATTTCTAGTTCGCGAGGTTCCAATGACCAGGGTCAGCATCGTCATCCCAACCTACAACCGCCTCACTCGTCTCAAGCAGGTGATCGCTGCGGTAGAGCGACAGACCTACCCGCTAGAGGACATTGAGGTGATCGTCGTCTCAGACGGCTCGACCGACGGGACAAATGAGTATCTCGCGACGATCCAGACGTCGCTGAACCTACGGTTTGTGCCGCAGGAAAATGCCGGGCCAGCCGCCGCGCGCAACAACGGTTTTCGGAACGCAGGCAGCGAGTATGTCCTCTTCATCGACGACGATGTTGTCCCCAGCCCGCAACTTGTCGCTGAGCATATGAGGCAGCATGTTGCACGTCCCAACCTGGTTGTGCTGGGGCCAATGCTCAATCCGCCTGACTTTACACACGAACCGTGGGTCGCATGGGAGCAGGCGATGTTGGGAAAGCAGTACACTGCCATGTCTCACGGTAACTGGACGGCGACCGCGCGGCAGTTTTACACTGGGAACACCTCGCTGCCACGCCAGGTGCTGATTAGCTCAGGCGGCTTTGACGAGCGCTTCCGGCGGGCCGAGGATATTGAGCTTGCATACCGAATCGAGAAGCTGGGCGTGGAGTTCTGCTTTACGATGGATGCAGTAGGCTATCATTATGCGGAGCGCAGCTTTGTCTCGTGGCTCCAGATCCCCTACACCTACGGCAGATATGAGATCGTCTTCAGCCGTGAGGTGCAGCATCAGCTGCTCGACTTCGTCCAGGAGCAGTTCGAGACACGTAACTGGCTCACTCGGATGGTCGTCGGTGTATGCCTTGACAGGCCAAAGATCAGCGGCGCGGTGCAGGCCATTGCGAAACGGATCGCCGACATAAGCTACAGAGGCGGCGCACGTGGTCGGCAGATCGCCCAGGCTGCCTACAGCGCGATCTTCAACTTGCGCTACTACCAGGGTGTCTCCGATGAGCTTGGTGGTCGTAAAGCCTTTTTCGGCAGCACGAAGGTTCGTACGCTCAGCAAGCCTGCTTCGTCATAGGCGCGGATACCGGGAGGAGCTATGTTTGAGCTGTTTAAGCAGGACGTCCGCCGCTGGATCGTGCCAAGCCAGATCAACGACGATGCCCCGGTGAGCCTGGGGCTTATTGTTAAGCTGCTCTTCCGCCATATGCCGCTGCGCGCGATGGCCTGGTTTCGCTTTGGGTGCTGGTGTAAGCAGCAGCGCATCCCCTACTTCCCCGGATTCGCGCAGCGCCAGATCTATAGCCGCTACGGGCTAGAGATTCTGGTGGGGGCAGATATCGGCGGCGGGCTGTATGTCGCCCACCCGGTGGGCGTGGTCATCTCGCCCGAGCGCATTGGTCGTAACTGTAGTATTATCGCGGCGGTGACGATCGGGATGCGCAACACCTGGGATTTTCCCGATATCGGCGATAATGTTTTTATTGGCGCGGGCGCACGGGTGCTTGGTGAGATTAAGATCGGCGACGGGGCGGTGATCGGCGCAAACGCGGTGGTGATCAGCGATGTGCCCAGCGGAGCAACCGCTGTGGGTGTCCCGGCGCGGATTACGCGGATTAAGGGTGTTCCCGTAGAGCCGATCAGTGCCTGATGCTAGAGGAAGCATATGCTGCGCGCATTATTTTTGATGGAGCAGCATATTGGACACCAGACTTATTATGAGAATCTGCGCCGCTTTACTGTGCAGGAGCCGGATCTACACTGTATCTGGGTTCCTATCACGTATAAGCACGGCAGTCGGTTGCTTGATCTCGCTCCCGGCCTCTCAAGCCACATGCGCGGCACACTCCAGGGAGCGATCCAGGTGCGCCATGCCCTCTCTAGCGAAGACTACGACGTCGCCTTCTTTAACACGCAGGTTCCGGCGGCGCTGGCTGACAGTCGGCTGTGGCAGCGGCCCTTTGTGATCGCCACCGATATTACGCCGATTCAGTATGACGTAATGGCGTCTAAATATGGGCATGTTCCAGATCAGATTGGGCCAGTGGCCAATTACAAGCACCGTGTGAATGTGGCGGCGCTGCGTGGTGCCGCCCGCGTGCTGCCCTGGTCGAAGTGGGCGCGAGACTCGCTTGTTAGCGACTATGGGGTGGCAGCGGATCGGGTCGACATTGTGCCGCCGGGTGTTGATCTTGGCCTGTGGCGAGCAGTGCGGCGCAGACCTGAGGGGCCTCTACGCATTCTTTTTGTGGGCGGAGACTTTGAGCGGAAGGGCGGGGCTACGCTTCTCGCTGCTTTCCGCTCGCTGCCTTCTGGCATGGCTGAGTTGCACCTCGTGACGCGTGCGACGATCTCATCTGAGGAAGGCGTGTACTTGTACAACGCAATGCGCCCAAACAGCCCGGAGCTGATCGCGCTCTACCATGCATCGCATGTGTTTGTGCTGCCGACTGATGCTGAGGCGTTTGGGATAGCGGCGATTGAGGCGAGCGCGGCGGGGCTCGCCCTGATCACAACCGCCGTCGGTGGGCTACGTGATGTTGTTAGCGATGGGCGAACTGGCTTCTTCATTCCCCCGCGAGACCCGGAGACGCTTGGCGAGCGGCTGCGCACGCTTGCGGGCAACCCTTCGCTGCGCGAAATGATGGGGCGGGCGGCGAGGGCGAGGGCGGAGCAACTCTTCAGCGCTCAGCGTAACGCTGCCCGTGTGATTGCGCATCTGCGGGATGTTGCTCGAATATAGGGTGTGGGGCGATCTAGGTGCAGTTTTTTGAGGGGGGGGCGCGATGATCGCGCCCCCCCTCTTTAGCGCATTCTAGTGAGCAAAAACCTGAATCAACCCCTCGCCGAAGCGTGGTTTTGAGGTTATCATAACCTCCATGGGGCGCGATCATCGCGCCCCCCCTGTTTAGCCCTTCAGAATGCCGAGAATCGCAGATCAAGCTCGAGCTAGGCGGCGATATGGGGTTTATTATGGTATTATTATGGTGCGAACAATACAATCTTAGCTGAAGGACTCCTTCATGCATGTCTACGCCGTAGCGCTGGAGAAGGGCGGCTGTGGCAAGACTGCCCTGGCGGTCAATCTCTCCGCCGCTTTCCGCAGCCTCGGCCTTGATGTGTTGCTGGTCGATCTCGACTCGCAGGCGAGCGCTTCACACTGGCTCGGCATCGATACGGAGCAGGTTTCTGCTACCGACAGCGTGCTCGGTGTGATCAGCGATGGCATCAAAGACCGGGCGAATCCCGATTCGGTCTTGAGCCGGGTGATTGCTACCGAAGAGGGCATCCACCTGTTACCGGCCCACGACCTCATGGCGGGCCTGCCCGCACAGCTCGCGGCCGCGCCGATGAGCGGGCTCTTCTTGCTCCAGCAGATCTTCGCCGATCTCGGGCGATCTTCGTCCTCCTTCGATGTGGTGGTGCTCGATCTTCCCCCGGCGCGCGGCCCAGTGCTAGCGATGGCCCTCGCCGCTGCGACGCGCTGTCTGGTGCCGGTGCAGCCCGAGGATCTAGTGGTGCGCGCGGTGCATGCGCTTATGACCTCGGTGCAGCAGATCCGCTCGCGTGGCGTGAATGCCGATCTGCAAGTGAGCATGGTGCGCAACCGCTACGCCCCGCGCAGCAATGCCGATAAGATCCTCGACCAGATGCTGCGCGATGACTATGGTGAGCTGCTGCTGCGGACGATTGTTCCGATCCGCGCGCCGCTGCGTGACTCCGCGCTGCTTCAGCAGAGTGTGTTTCGCTACAGCGGGCCGGACGTCTCTGAGGTGCGGTCGCTGTTTACTCAGCTCGTCGATGAGCTCGCTACGCTGGATGGGGCGCGGCCATGACGAGTAAACCCTCTGATCGGATGCGTGAGATGCGCGAGCGGGCCGCCGCCCTTAAGAAGCGACCGCCCGCTCATTCGCCCAGCGAAGCTGCGCCCGCGCCCTCGTCGGCTGTCGCAGACTCGTCGCCTGCCGATCTTCTGCTCGAGTCGCACTTCGGGATCGCCGCCCTTGATGCGGTGGCGGTCGGCCGGGGCGTGCAGCGTATTCCCATTGGCCACCTGGCCCCAGAGACCCGTCCGGGACTGCGGCAGCCCCGGCTCCTGCCGCGCCCCGAGGATCTGCTGGTGGACGGCCAGCCCGCGCCGCTCTATGCCGACATTGTGGCAGCCCTGCTCGACCTCGGCCGCTCGCTTCAGCGGCGTCAGATCCAGCCGGTTGTGGCCTACCCCGGTGTGAGCGATGCCTACCCGGCGGCGCGCTATCTGATCCTGGTCGGCCATCGTCGCTGGACGGCGGCGCAGCTGGTGGGGGTTGGCGAGCTCGATACGATTGTGATCGACCCGCCTTCGCCTGCGGATCGTGTCCTTCTCCAGTATGCAGAGAATGAGGATCGGGCCGACTTCACCGATATGGAGCGGGCCTGGGCGCTCGACCAGATGAAGCGCGCCCTTGATGATGCGCCCTGGGAGGCGGTCGAGGAGCGCTTTCAGATGAGCCGCACCCGCCGCCAGGAGCTGCTGCGCCTGCTTGCTTTCTCCGACGAGCAGCAGACATACGTGGCGCGGCTGCGTCTCCGTGAGACGCAGGTGCGCCCTCTGCATCAGGCATTGCGTGATGCGGCGCTGCCTGCGGCGCAGGTTGACGCTATCCTTGCGCGTATGGCGGCCCTCGCCTCGCCCATGGCCCCCGACGCCGGGCCGTCTCCGCAGTCGGCGGTTGATGGCCCCACAATTGCGCGGCTGGTTGCCAAGGCTAAGCGTGAGCACGCGCTTGGCGCTGCGCCGGAGACCGCGCAGTGGGCGCAGTCCCTGCTCGATCAGTTTGGCCGCATGCGGCGCAGCCTCAAGTCGGCGCGACGACGTTTCCCTCTGGCGAGTGGGGCCGAGGCGGCCCAGCTGCGCTCAGCGATCCATGAATTGTCGTTGCTGCTCGATGAGGTTCAGGGCGATCTCGGCGAGGACTGAGCGCGGTATAGTATCCTTGGGCGTTGCCTTTTGGGCTTGGCCGAGTCTGTAACGTATGAGTCCTCGCACGCATCAGAGAGTTATCGCCATCCCTCTCCAGCTTGCGCATGTTTTATGTTGCATGTTGTATCGACACAAGGAGGTGTCCCATGGCCCGAGTCGTCATCATTGGCGCCGGGTTTGCCGGCCACACCGCCGCCCTCTACCTGGGCTCCAAGATCGGACGGGAGCACCAGGTCACGGTCGTTAACCGCTACGACTACTTTGGCTTTGTGCCGTCGTGGGTCTGGGTTGGCGTCGGGCATATGGCCCCCAAGCAGACCACCATCCCGCTCAAGCCGGTCTATGATCGTATGCACGTTGGCTTTGTCCACGGCTCCGTCACCGAGGTATACCCGGACGACCGCTATGTGATGGTGAGCCGCCAGAACAGCGGTGGCACCGAGCGGCTCGACTACGACTACCTGCTGATCGCCACTGGCCCGAAGCTGAACTTTGCCGCCACGCCGGGGCTTGGCCCTCCCGCGAACTACACCACCTCTATCTGCACCCTCGACCACGCCATTGAGGCCCGCGACCGCTATCTCGAACACATCAAGCGGCTGGAGAAGGGCGAGCGCCAGCGCTTTGTGATCGGCACCGGCCACCCCGGCGCAACATGCCAGGGTGCCGCCCTGGAGTATATCGCCAACATCCATAAGGATCTGGTCAAGCGTCGTCTGCGCGACCGGGTTGATCTGATCTATCTTTCGAACGAGGCTGCCGTTGGCGACTTCGGCGTGGGCGGGCTGCGCGCCCGCTTCAAGGGCAAGCTCACTACCAGTGAGGAGTTTATCGGCGCGGTCTATAAGGAGTACGGCATCACTTCAATGGTGCAGCGCGGCGTGCATAAGGTCGATGACAAGACGATCTTCTGGGAGGACTACGCCGGCAACTACGGTGAGACCGCTTACGACTTCGCGATGCTCATCCCGCAGTTCCTCGGCCAGTCGATCAAGTACATTGGCAAGGGCGGCGAGGATGTCTCCGACAAGGTTGTCACCCCGAACGGGATGGTGAAGGTCGATGCGACCTACGGGCTTGATTACCCGACCCTACGCATGACGCCGGAGGCATGGCCGGCCACCTACCAGAACCCGAGCTACCCGAATATCTTTGCGGCCGGCATCGCCTTCGCGCCGCCCGGGCCGATCTCGGCACCGCACGTCACTAAAAATGGCACCTCGATCAGCGCCGCACCGCCGCGCACCGGCATGATCGCCAGCGTGACCGGTCGCATTACTGCTTTCAACATTGCCGATCTGGTGACGAGCGGCGAGATGCATCACCGCGAGCGCATGACCGAGATGTTCGCCGCCTGCGTGGCCTCAATGGGCGGCTCGCTCTGGGACGGCGAGGCCGCGACGATCTTCATGTACCCGGTGGTGCCGGACTACAAGCACTTCCCCCGCAGCGATGGCCGCGACCCTTCCGTCACCCATATGGAGATGGGCACGGGCGGCGCGTGGATGAAGCGCTTGGTTCACGAGACGTTCATGCATAAGTTCAAGGGCCGCATCGGCTGGCAGATCATCCCTGAGTAGAAAGAGGCTCACTCATGCAGATCACAGAGAGAGATCGTTTCTGGATGGAATTCAAGCCCTACCAGTTGTGGCGGTTCATTGTGCTGAACCTGAAGATCCTCAAGGCGGTGAACCACAGCAAGCGGGCGTAGGTTGGGGGTTGGGGGTTCCCAGTAAGGAACGAGAAATGGCGAAGGGGCGGCAGCGCCGCCCCTTCGCCATTTTATCTCGTTATCTATGATAGGCAACTCGCCCTGTCACGCTGAGCGAAGCGAAGCGTCCCGGTGGGGGATAGGGCCACCGGGACGCTTCGCTTCGCTCAGCGTGACTGTGTGACAGGGTGACGTTTGCGGTATGCCTCTCTCTATTGCTTGCTGGCGCTGCTGCACCGACTCCCGACTCCCGACCCCCGACTCCCGGCCTACTCGGATAGCAGTCGCTCGACCTCGCTGGTGATCACGGCGTCGGACATGGCCCCCCGGTAGACGGCGCGCACCACGCCTTGGCGGTCGATGAAGAAGCTGGAGGGCAGCCCGCTCGCCCGGTAGGCCGCGTGGACACGCCCGTCGTCGAGCAGCGCTGGGAAGCTCAGGCCGCGCGAATTGAAGAAGTCGGTCACGTCGGCGGGCTGCTCGTTCGCCGTCACCGCAACCACCGCGAAGCCTTGGCCTCCGTAGCGCTCGTAGGCCGCCTCGATGGCGGGCATCTCGGCGCGGCATGGCGGGCACCAGGTGGCCCAGAAGTTTACGAGCACCACCTGGCCGCGCAGGCTGGCCAGGCTCACTGGTGCGCCCTCGGGCGTGGCGAGGCTGAAGGTTGGGGCAAGCTTGCCCACCTCCGGTGCCATATCCGTGCTTTCGGCAGCGACAGAGGGGCTGACCTTGGGCCGGGCGCCCATTGTCCCGATCAGGGCGACCACACCGATCAGGATGGCGATGACGGCAATCCCCCAGCGCGGGCGCGAGAACAGCCGCTGGGCCAGCCCTTGCCGCCCTACTGCGCGCCCGCGCTTGGCGCCCGCAGGGCGTTTGCCTGGTATATTGTCGCCAATCTGTTGCTGCATGTGAGTTTCCTAAGAGCCAGAGTAAACATCAGTGAGCCGCTGACTCTTCGATGCAGCGCTCCTGCCGCTGGTTACGGGCCGGGCTCGGGCCGTTGTCTCGTGGCAACCGCTCCAGAAGAGACGTTAACTCATTTTTTGGCCGCCATCGCCTAAAATATTAGGTGCTATAGACCATATCTCAACTGGTGCTTCGTGAGGAGCCATCAATGCAAAAGACTACCATCTCATCATCCAGTGCGCGCGATCTGCATATGCCCGAGGCCCGTGACTCAGCGCCCTCGGGTAAGGTTGACGTGGGCAGGCGGCTGCGGGCGCTGCGCGAGGAGCGTCAGTTCTCGATCCGGGCGCTGGCCGAGGCCAGCGGCCTCGCCGTCAACACGCTCAGTTTGATCGAGAATGGTAAGACCTCGCCTAGTGTTAGTACGCTCCAGCAGATCGCGATGGCTTTGGATGTTCCGATTACCAGCTTCTTTGAGGCTGAGGAGCCGCGGAGCAGGCTTATCTTCCTCAAGGCTGATTGTCAGCAGACGACGGCGCTCATCCACGGCACCCTGGCGGATCTTGGCGCGGGCATGGCTCAGCGCAAGATCGAGCCGATGCTGATCACTCTCGATGTTGGCGCGGGGAGCGGGCCGCAGCTCATCGCCCACCCCGGCCAGGAGTTCATCTTCTGCCTGGAGGGCCGCATTGGCTATACTGTTGATGGTCAGTGCTACGAGCTCGATCCCGGCGACAGCCTGCTCTTTGACGCGCTGATGCCGCACAGCTGGGAGAATGTCGGCCTGGCTCTGGCGCGCGCATTGCTGGTACTATGTCCGTAGTGTTACGTGTTGCGTGTTGAGCCAGGAGACCCTATGCTTCCCTCTCTTATATGTCCCCCACATGGTGAACGGCGAACGTCGCCGCATAACCATGGCCGAAGGCGTCCGGCCATCGGCTATGCAGTTGCGCGGCTCGTCGGCCTCATGACCATCATGCTCGCCCTGTTTGGCGCAGGTACAGCTAGTGCCGCTGGCCCAACCGCGCACGCCGTGCTGTTCTTCTCGCCCACCTGCCCCCACTGCCATACGGTGATGGCGCAGGTGTTGCCGCCGCTCCAGGCGCGCTATGGTGACCAGCTCCAGATCCTCACCATCGATGTCACTCAGCCCGACGGACAGGCGCTCTACCAGACGGCGATCACAACCTTTGCTATCACCGAGGATCGGCTCGGTGTGCCGACTCTGGTGATCGGCAAGGATGTGATGGTGGGCAGTGAGGAGATCCCCGCTCGGTTCCCCGCCCTAATTGTGGCGACTCTGTCTGCTGGCGGCAATGACTGGCCGGCGATCCCTGGGCTCGATGCCCGGGTTGGCCCGGATACGACGCAGGCTGAGCTGGTGTCGCCCGCCGCCCCTGAGCTGAGTCCCTTCCAGCGCGACCCGCTGGCCAACGGGGTGGCCCTCGTCCTGCTGCTGCTGATGGTTGGCTCGGTGCTGCTGATTGCCGTCACGGCGCGCCCGCCCTTTACGCTGCCCCGGCCGCCCTGGCAAGAGTGGGCTATTCCCGCCCTATCTGTCGCTGGTATGGCGGTGGCGCTCTACCTGGCCTTTGTGGAGATGAGTGGCTCGCAGGCGGTGTGTGGGCCGGTGGGCGACTGCAACACGGTTCAGCAGAGCGACTACGCCCGCCTGTTCGGCGTGCTGCCGATAGGCGTGCTGGGTGTTGTGGGCTATGTTGCCATCCTGGCGGCATGGGCGTTGCGCCGGACTGACGGAAGCACTGCGGACCTTGCGGCGAAGGCGATCCCGGCCATGGCCTTCCTCGGAACGCTCTTCTCGATCTACCTGACCTATCTGGAGCCCTTTGTGATCGGGGCGACCTGCATGTGGTGCCTTACCTCGGCGGCCCTGATGCTGGCGCTGCTCTGGATCACCGCGCCGAAGCATATGCCCGAGGTGCAGCGGGGCAAGGGGCGGCGGGCGGGCGCGCATTAGGCTGCGCATCTCACGGACGACGAACACCCGGCGCTTGATCAAGCGCCGGGTGTTCGTCGTCTAGCCTCTTATTCTGGTTTCTTTTTTATCTTTCGGCAGATTTTAACCAAAATACTGTGTAACTCTTGGCCAATGCGGTGCATCTGATGTGCGAAGGGTTAAAGTAACCGTTGCACAGAGGAGAGCTTCCGTATGTTTGGCTTCGCGACACGCTTGTTTGGACTTCGCCAGAATCTGGGGATGCGCTATAGCCCATTCTACTTCCTCGCCGCCCTCGGCAACGGCGGTATGGCTGTCGCCTTTTTCATTTGGCTCAACTTCCTCATTCCACACCCGAAGACGCCGATCGTCACCTTTGATGTGATCGCCGCTTTTATGAGCGGTGCCTCAGCCGTCTCACAGGCGTTCACCATCATTGCGATGGCGATGATCATTTTCTTCGCCGTGAACCATCTTCGGCTCATGATCTGGAATGCACGCGAGTACGGCCAATACAAAAAAACATCTGCCTACCTCTCTCTGCGTGAGACAAACGGCTCTATCGCCCTGATGGGCATACCGCTGACCTTGGGTATGACGGTCAATGTGATCTTCGTTCTAGGGGCCGTCTTCGTGCCTGGCCTGTGGAACATTGTCGAGTACCTCTTCCCGATCTCGCTCACGGCACTCTTCGCTGTTGGTGTGCTCGCGCTGCGAATCTTTCTTAGCACCTTCGGGCGCGCCCTGGCCACTGGCCACTTCGACTGCACGCGCAACAACAACCTGACTCAGCTTCAGTCGGTGATGGCATTCACCATGATTGCGGTGGGACTTGCCGCGCCTGCGGCGATGAGCACGGTGCGGGCCACCATCGCGGTGAGTATTCTTGGCGCGATGTTCTTCTTGGCGGCGGCGGCGCTGATGGGCGTGGTGCTGCTGGTGCTTGGCTTCCGGGGTATGCTTGAGCACGGCCTGGCTGTTGAGGCTGGCCCAAGTCTCTGGATGCTGATCCCGATCCTGACGCTGGCTGGCATTGCCATTGTGCGGATCACCCACGGGCTGCACAGCGGTTTCGAGGCGCACACCGAGCCGTACAGCATGTTTCTCCTCACTGGCGGCATCGTCGGCCTCCAGCTGCTGGTCGGCCTCATTGGTTACTCGGTGATGAATCAGGTGGGCTACCTGCGCACCTATCTCTGGGGCAAGGCGAACAGCCCTGGTAGCTTCGCGCTGATCTGCCCGGCGGTGGCCCTGTTCGTCTTCGGGATGTTCTTCATCCACATGGGCCTGGTGCAGACAGGGCTGATCGCCAAGTACTCGCTCCCGTACTTCCTGGCAATCGCGCCCTTTGCCGTTGTGCAGATGATCGGTATCGTGTCGATGGTTCGCCTGGAGGACAAGCTGCTCCGCCCGGTGCATCCCGATGCCGCGCACGAGGAAGAGCACGCCCACGAGGAAGCCATTGTGAGCACGGATATCGCCACGGCGTAGCGTTGCTATAGCGTGCGGGGGAGGCTTTGTCTTCCCCGCGCTTGTTATACGCGAAGGGTGTGCGGCGAAGCCGCACACCCTTCGCGCATCTCTACGGCACGATGGGCAGTGGCAGGTAGCCGCCCAGCTCTAGCCAGAGCCGGTAGCGGGCCAGGGCGATCAGGAAGGTGATCGCGAGGATGAGGCCGAGCGTCGCCGGGTGGGCCAGCTGGCTCATGCGGGTGATCCGCCCGCCCAGGCCGAGGGCCAGGCTTGGGATGAGCATCATCACGGCGGCGAGGTTGCCGACCACGCCGACTGTCACGAGCAGCGCCAGGGGTGCGCCTAGCAGTGGCGTGTTGAGGGTTATGGCTCCCACGATCAGCGCGTCGACGGCCAGCACAAGCCCGAGATCGCGCCAGCCGCCCAGCGCTCGCGTGTTATCCTCCACATTGCGGCGCATGGCTGTGTTCAGCACCAGCAGCACCACCATAGCCAGCCCCACGCCCGCGCCCATCCCAGTGAGCAGCCGCAGGTCGTTGCGCGGCTCGTAGGCGTGGGATATCCCCATCTCGGCCAGGGTCGAGTTCAGCCCATCGGCGGCCATCAGCAGGAACATGCCCAGCACGGCCAGACTGACCGGGAGGGGCGGCAGGCGGCCCGCCCGCCAGCGCCCGCGCGCCAGCATGACCCCCATTGTCGCCAGGTAGCTCAGGTACATGCCGCTGTCGCGGGCGCAGAGCGGCATCTGGAAGCCGCCCACGATCAGGTTGTGGGTCTGCGCGCAGATGCCGTGCAGGGCCAGGTAGAGCGCGCGCTCAAGCGAGACGCCTGGCATCAGGATGAGGCCGAGGAGCAGGCCACCTGCCAGGCCGATCAGCGCCGCCGACCAGCGCTGCTCGGCGGGGGTGGCCACGTCGTCTAGGCTGCTTATGTGTGGCGCACGAGAGAGCTGTTCCATCAGCAGTTCCTCCCGCGTGGGAGCTGCGTGTTTTGAAGCTTGTCAGAGGAGGCGCATGTCGGCATGTGCGTCGCCAGCATCTGGCCTATTTTTGCAGGATAGTTCATAGTGTGGTGTCATCCTCTCTGCGGAAGCATCCTGAGGATAGGATACCAGAAACTTCGCTGGCGCTCAGGACGATTGCGTTAGGGCTGTTGCATTGTCGCTGGCGGCTGAAGCCGCGTCAGGGGGCCTGCGGCCAGCCGCCCGCCTGCGCGGGCGGTTCCGGCGTCGGCGCAGGCCGACGCCCGGCGCATCGCGCCCCGCCGGCGCGACTTCCAGTCGCTAGCCGGGGGTGCTGAGGATTTTGCACACGCGCCGACATAGCGAAGCGCTCCGCCGCCGGAGCGCTTCGCTATTGCGACAACGTGGCATAGTGACGCCCGCTTATCGCAAGCGAGCCACCAGGTTCAGTGACTCAGTGGCTCTAGCAAGCGGCTCAGTGCTCCAGTGTGGGGCAGGCGCTATGGCTGGGTGGCCTGGCCCATGCCTGCGGCGATCCCGGCCTCTAGCGCGCTCCGGTTCAGCTCCTTAAAGCGGGCCGGCACGCTCGCCAGGGTCGCCGCCATGATCGCCTCCTGCGAGACGGCCCCGGTCAGGGCGGTCAGCGCGCCGAGCATCACGATGTTGGCGGCCACCGCGTTCCCCAGATCCTCGGCGATCTTGGTTGCGCGCACCGGGTAGATCGTCTGCGGGACATCATGGCTGAAGACGATGTCGGGGTCGATGATGATCACACAGTCTGGCTTGACCTCGTGCCCGTAGCGGGTGAATGCCTCCTGCGACATGGCCACGAGGATGTCGGCGGTGGAGACGCCGGGGTAGCCGATTGGCCCGTCGGCGATGATCACCTCGGCGCGGGCGGCCCCGCCACGGGCCTCGGGGCCGTATGACTGAACCTGACAGGCGATCAGCCCATCGTAGACCGCCGCCGCCTTGCCTAAGATCACCGCTGCGGTGATCACCCCCTGCCCGCCGAAGCCGCAGATGCGGATCTCTTGCCTCATAGCTTCACCCGATCAACCAGGGCGGCCCAGCGGTCGCCGAAGCTCTCACGCTCGATATCCTGGAAGACTCCGATCTTCATCTTGTCGCGCAGGGCCGCCCGCTCCTCCGGCGAGCCGAACTGCTCGACCCGCTCGTACTCATCGACCAGCACGGTATGGTCGCGGTACCACTGCCAGTTCGGCTCAATCCCGCGCAGCCCGTTGCGCCGACCGTAGGCGGTGGGGCAGGGGGCCATCATCTCGATCAGGGAGAAGCCGCGCTTGCTGATCCCCTGGGCGATTGATTTGATCGGCTGGGATGGCACGCTGACTGGCCAGCGGGCCACGTAGGGCGCGCCGAGCGCCTGGGCCAGCTCGCAGATGTCCAGCGGGTGCTCGACATTGCCGTAGGGCGTGGTCGGGCTGAAGCTGCCGGTCGGTGAGGTCGGCGCGGACTGCCCGCCCGTCATCCCGTAGGTGAAGTTGTTCACCAGAATAACCGTCAGATCCATGTTGCGGCGGATGGTGTGCAGCAGGTGGTTCCCGCCGATCCCCGAGCCGTCGCCGTCGCCGGTGAAGACGATCACGTTCAGGTCGGGGTTGGCCGCCTTGATCCCGGTGGCGAAGGACAGCGCCCGCCCGTGCGTGGTGTGCATGCCGTCGGCGTTGACATAGCCGGTCAGGCGCGACGAGCAGCCGATCCCCGAGACGAAGACCGTGCGGTCGAGGTCGAGTCCCACCTGCTCAACCGCCCAGAGCGTATAGTTCAGCACATTCCCCAGGCCGCAGCCATCGCAGAAGATGGTCGGGAACATCTCCTGGCGCAGGTGGGTCGTCCGCAGCTCGGCGGCCGTCTTCAGGGTCAGCGTGGTTGACATGACAGCTCCTCCAGGGCATCCAGCAGCTCGGTGGGCGTGTGCAGCTCGCCGCCGATCTTCGCCAGCAGCCTGACCGCGCAGCGCCCCTCGACGGCCTCGCGGATCGGGTGGTATATCTGGCCCATGTTCATCTCGGGGACGAGGATGGCCCTCACGCGCTCCGCCCAGCGGGCCACCAGCGCCTCGGGGAAGGGCCAGATGGTGATCAGGCGCAGCAGCCCGGCCTTGATCCCTCTGCCACGGGCCTCCTCGACCACATCGCGGCAGGTGCGCGCGGTGATGCCGTAGGCGACAATCGCCACATCGCAGTCGTCGGCGTAGAACTCCTCGTAGCGCACAATGTCGTCGGTATGGTCATTAATCTTCGCGGCCAGGCGGCGCACCAGCTTGTCGTGGATGGCAGGGCTAGAGGTGCGCGGCAGCCCCTGCTCGTTGTGGGTCAGCCCGGTGACGTAGGTGCGGTAGCCGCTGCCGAAGGGCGCGAAGGCTGGCACGAGGCTCTCGCCGACCTGAAATGGCTTGTAGCCTTCCATGCTCTCGGCGCGGACGCGATCAAACAGCGTGATCTCGCTATCGTCGGGGATGACCAGCCGCTCGCGCATGTGGCCCAGCTCGCCGTCGATAAAGAGCAGCACCGGGGTGCGGTACTGCTCGGCCATGTTGAAGGCGACAATCGTCAGCTCCATCGCCTCCTGCACGCTCGACGGGCAGAGCAGAATGATCTCGTGGTCGCCGTGGGTGCCCCAGCGAGCCTGCATCATATCGCCATAGGCCCCCATAGTCGGCTGCCCAGTCGAGGGGCCAGAGCGCTGCACATTAATGATCACGCAGGGCGTCTCGGTGATAATCCCGTAGCCCAGGTTCTCCTGCATCAGCGAGAAGCCCGGGCCAGAGGTGGCAGTCATCACCTTCACGCCAGTCCAGCTCGCGCCGATGATCGCCCCGATGCTAGCGATCTCGTCCTCCATCTGGATGTAGCAGCCGCCGAGCTTCGGCAGGATCTCGGACATGCGCTCGGCGACCTCAGTCGCCGGGGTGATCGGGTAGCCTGCGAAGAAGGTGCAGCCTGCCAGGATGGCTCCGTAGGCGCACGCGTCATCGCCCTGCACAAACTGGACTTTCGCGCCCAGCGCTTGGCGGATACGTTCTCTATACGTGGACACCGGCCTCCTCCATCACCGTGATCGCGAAATCGGGGCAGATCAGCTCGCACAGCCGACAGCCGTTGCAGCGCTCGGTCAGGGCCAGCTCAGGCGGGTGGATGCCCCGCTGCGTGAAGCGCTCGGTGATGTGCAGCGCCTGCGTGGGGCAGTAGATGATGCAGAGCTTGCAGCCCTTGCACCAGCGCTCGTCGATCTGGATCGTGTGCATAGCTCTTCCCTGGCCCTCACCCCCTGCCCCTCTCCCTCAAGGGGAGAGGGGAGATCCCGCGCTAGGACACTTCCTGCCCCCCCCTCTCCCGTTCAGGGAGAGGGGGCTGGGGGGTGAGGGTCTACAGTTGTCCTACAGCGGAATATCCAGGTACCGCTCAAGCGCCTCCTTGCCCCGGTAGTCGGGCAGGATGCGCGGGGCGGTGCGCGTCGTCTCGATATTGGCCTCGCGCAACATGCCCTCGTAGGCGTCCACGTGGGCCAGGCTGAGCTTGCCGGGCGCGTGCCCGGCCTTGGCGTAGGCTGCGGCGGCGATGCCGGCCCGCCGCCCGAAGACGTTGAAGTCCAGCAGCGAGTTGCCCATCAGGCGGTTCTTCCCATGCACCCCACCCATCACCTCACCGGCGGCGTAGAGCCCCGGCACGCTCGTCGCCCCGTGCTCGTCGGTGGCCACGCCGCCGTTCTGGTAGTGCAGCGTCGGGTAGACCAGGATGGGGTCGCGGGTCATATCGATCCCGAAGCGGGTGTACATGCGGAACATCGCGGGCAGCGCGGCCCTGATCGTCCCCGGCCCGTGGATGAGATCGACCATGGGCGAGTCGAGCCAGACCCCGTTGATGCCGTGGTCCGTACCCACGCCCAGCCCGCGCTCGCTGCACTCGCGGATGAAGGCCGATGCCTCCACGTCGCGCGGCTCCAGCGGGTAGACAAACTGCTCGCCGTTGCGGTTCACCGGCTGCGCCCCCAGGCCGCGCACCTTCTCGGTGATCAGCAGGCCCGCCATCTGCGCCGGGAAGGCCGCGCCGGTCGGGTGGTACTGCACCGCGTCGAGGTCAACCAGCTCGGCGCCGACCCGGTAGGCCAGCACGAGGCCGTCGCCCGTCGCGCCATAGTGGTTTGTGGTCGGGTACTGCTGCATGTGCAGTCGGCCCAGCCCGCCGGTGGTGATGATCGTCGCCTTCGCCCGCACAATGTGGTAGCGCTTCGTCTCCAGGTTGATCAGCACCGCGCCGGCCACCCGCCCATGCTCATCGCAGAGCAGCTCAATCGCCGGGGCAAACTCGACCACCGGGATGCCCAAGTTGCGGGACTCATCGCGCAGGACGCGCATAATCTCCAGGCCGGTGTAGTCGCGCGCCGAGTGCATGCGGTTGCGCGAGGTGCCGCCGCCGGGGTTCTCCACAAAATGGCCCTGGGCGTCCTTGTCGTACATCACGCCCAGGTGCTCGTGCCACTGGATGATCTGCGGCGCGTCCTCAACCAGCGCCCGCACCAGCTCGGGCCGGTTGGTGAAGTGGCCGCCGCCCATCACGTCGAGGAAGTGGTGAGTCGGCGAGTCCTGCGGTCGGTCGGCGGCCTGGATGCCGCCCTGGGCCATCGTCGAGTTTGAGTCGCCGTGGCGCAGCTTGGTGGCGATCATCACCCGGCTGGGGTCGAGCCCCTCCTTCACCGCCCAGATCGCGGCCACCGTGCCCGCGCCGCCGCCGCCGATCACCAGCAGGTCAACATCGGAGTCGATCTGGCTCTGGCTCAGGTTGAGGTTCGCCCGCACCAGCGGGCGCGCCTCGAACAGGTCAGCCAGCTCGTGGTTGAGCAGCAAGCCCTTGCTCGGCCCAAACAGCAGCGGGCGCTTCGCGTCGGCCTTATAGTCGGGGTGAAACTGCGTGAGCAGGGTCTTGCGCTCGTCCAGGCTCATGGCCGGGAAGGTGACTCCCAGCCGGGCGGGGCGGGTGCGCTCCACCAGCGCGATGCTCTCGCGCATCGATTCGGGGTAGCCGTCGCTTAGCTCCATGTTATACCTCGATCTCGTCCTGGAAGTCTACCGGGTCAACCGGCGAGTTGTAGCTCTTGGTCGCGCTATGGGTCTCGCCGCCGTCGGCGACGGCCTCGAAGCTGCGCTGCTCATAGCGCGCGCGCAGCTCGGCGGGCGACATGGCCACCAGCTCGTCGAGCGCGCCCTGGTAGTGGCCCGCCACCAGCTCGGCCACCCGCGCGGACAGATCGGGCGCGAGGGGGGTGCCGAACTTGCCATAGATGCGCCGGGCCAGCAGGCCCACCGCGTAGTGCTTAATGTCGGCGGGGCAGCGGCTGGAGCAGATCCCGCACGAGATGCAGTCGAACGAGAGCATAGCTGCGCGCTCGACATCGCCGCGCAGGGCGGCCTGGATGTAGTCCATCACGTGCAGGCCCTGTGGGCAGGATCGCGTGCATGTATTGCAGGCGACGCAGCCAGCGATCTCGGGGAAGTGCTGGAGCAGCGTGTTCGGCTGCGGCGTGATCGTTTGAAGCTCATAGGGCTTGGTCATCAGCGGCACAAAGGGCATCTGGACAAGGCACATCCCATCTTCGACCAGCGTCTGGCATGCCAGGGCGGTGAAGATCCGGTGGCTGTCATCGCGGCGGTAGAGCGTCGGGCATGCGCCGCAGAAGCCGCCACGGCAGCCGGCGCCGCGCACCAGCTTGTAGCCAGCGTACTCGATCGCCGCCATAATCGTCAGCCCGCTGGGCACACTATAGTGCTTCCCCATCAGCTCCATGCTGATCATCGGAGCCTGCTCGGTCATAGTCATGCCTGAACTCCTTTCGCGAGGGGCTGATGCGTTGCCGTGAGGCTCAAGCCCTCGGCTCTCGGACGCGAATGCCGCGTAGGTGGCCTTCGCAAACAAATAGCCCGCGACTTCTTAGTCGCCGGGCGTCGGGGCGTGGACGAGGTTGTGGCGCTCTAGCAGCGGCAGCAGGGCGATCTGCTGCTCTTCCAGCCCAAGCTGATCTGGGTCAAGCCCGAAGGCGATGCCCATAAGCTGGGTGTAGTAGAAGATCGGCATCTGCGCGCCGGATTGTGGCTGGAGCGCGTCGAAGTTGTAGTGGCAGAGCGGGCACGAGAGCACGATCGCCTCGGCCCCGCCCGCGCGGGCCTGCTCCGTCGTTGCCGACACCCGCTGCGTCACAACCTCATCGCGGTTAACGACGTGGTACGCCCCGCAGCACTGGGTCTGGAGCGAGCCCTCGACCACCGTGGCACCCAGGGCCAGCATCAGGTCGCGCAGCACCGCCGGTGTCTCAGGGTCATCAATGCCAACCTCTGCTGGGCGCAGCAGCTTGCACCCGTAGTAGGGGTAGACGCTCAGGCCGCGCAGCGGTCGGCGCACCCGCGCCCGGATCTTCGCGAAGCCCACCCGGTCGCGCAGCACCTGGAGCAGATGCAACACATCGGCGCCGCCATCATAGCTCAGATCATCCCCGCTGGTGGCGCTGATCGCCGCGATCTGCTCGGGGTGCCGCTGGGCCAGCAGGTTGGCCCGCCCCAGCGTGTTAAAGCACATATCGCACAGCGTCGCCACCTCGTCCGCGCCCTGCTCGCGCAGCCTGGCGAAGACACGCACCGGGGCCATGTGGCGGATCAGGTTGTCGCTGGTGAGCGAGTGGACGACGCCGCAGCAGTTCCACTCATCCATCTCGCGCAGCTCGACGCCCAGCGCGCCCAGCACGGCCAGCGCCGCGTCCTCGTGCTGGCGCGCCGACGCCTTCATCGTACAACCGGGATAGTAGGCTATCTGCATGCTAGATCCAACACCTTTCACATAAGGGATCTACCGTCGCCCAGCCCTCACCCCCCCTGCCCCCTCTCCCGCATGCGGGAGAGGGGGAGCGTACACAACCAGCGTGTTCGGCTGGCACGGGCATGGCTTGGGGTGCCCCCTCTCCCGCCGCAGCGGGAGAGGGGGACAGGGGGTGAGGGCCTTTCATGCAGTATTGCCCATTTTGCACTTTGCATTACCCTGTATTCCGTCGCATACTCGCCACCAGCGCGATCGGCGGCAGCTTGCGCAGGGCCGCCGCAGGCAGCTGCGCCACCACCAGATGGTCGCCGTTCTCCTGGATGCTGATCTGGCGCAGCGCCCCCATGATCCTGGCTATGTCGATATCTCGCGGGCAGCGCTCGACGCAGCCATCGCAGCCCACGCAGACCCAGAAGCTCTGCCGGTCGAGCACGTCCGGCAGGCCGAAGCGCAGGTGGCGGATGATCGCGTCCGGCCCAAGGTCCATCGACCCGCGCAGCGGGCAGCTCGCCGCGCAGGTGCCGCACTGGTAGCAGCCGGCCAGGTTCTGTCCGCTCAGGGTCTCAACCTTGCGCAGCAGCTCGTCGGCCTCGCCGCCCGCGCGCATCGTGATCGTCATTGCGCCCTCCCATCCTGCTCAATCTTCCGGCAGATCAGGCTGAGCGGGATATCCTCCGGGCAGACTCGCTCGCACTCATCGCAGCCGGTGCAGCGCCCGGCCAGGTGGTAGGCCCGCATCATGTGGAAGGAGAATACGCTCGCTGGCTCGCGGGTCTGCCGTCGCGGGTCGTCGCGCGGCAGGGTCAGCGAGCACTCTTTGCAGAAGCAGAGCGGGCAGACGGTCTGGCAGGCGTAGCAGAGCGTACACTTGCTCAGCTGCTCGCTCCAGAAGGCCAGCCGGCCGGGCGCGTCGAGCGCCTCTAGCGCGCGCACCCCGGCGAGGCGGTCTCCGACGGGCGCTGCCGCTGCGGCGGGCGTCACCTCGCCTATCAGCTCGTCGTACAGCTCGGGGATATGGCTCGTGCAGGTTTCGCACTTCGCCAGCAGCATCCCGTCCTGCGGGTGGCGGCTAATCTCCTCGCCCACGCTCAACAGCAGCTCGTTGCCATCCTCAGCCAGCTCATCCACCGGCCCCGAGACGGCGGCCGCCAGCTGCTCGGGGTCGGCCATGCCCTCGCAGACCACGCCGATAATATGTAGGCGCTCGCGATCAAGCTGGCGCTGTGACAGCAGCTGCGCCACTGAGCGCGCGTCGCAGCCCTTGAGGGCGACGCCCACCCGCCGCCCGGCGTGCTTCAGCAGGGCGCCCGCCAGATTCGGCACGCAGACCGCGTTCCAGACGAGTCGCTCGGCCTCGGCGGGGGTGCGGGCGGCGAAGGGGGCCACCCGCAGCGGGTTCGAGCCCTGGCGGTAGCCCAGGAATACCTCGACCGTGCCATCGGATAGTAGGGCGCTGGCCCGCGCGCGCAGCTGATCTTCAATCAGGGCTGTTACTGTCATCGCTGCACCTTCAGCCCGAGCGGCCCGAGCGCCCGCAGCTCCTCGGTCATCTCGGTCACTACGGAGGCGAAGCGCGTCCCCTCCGACGCCGAGACCCAGGCCAGCTTCAGGCGGCGCTGGTCGATGCCGAAGAAGTTCAGCAGGTTAGCGAACAGCTCGATCCGATCCTGTGCGTAGTTATTCCCCGAGATATAGTGACAGTCGCCCTGGTGGCAGCCCGCCACCAGCACCCCGTCGGCCCCGTTCTCGAAGGCGCGGGCGATAAAGAGCGGGTCGATCCTGCCGCTGCACATCACGCGCACGATGCGGATGTTTGGCGGGTACTGCGCGCGGCTTACCCCGGCCGTGTCGGCGCCCGCGTAGGCGCACCAGCTACAGAGCATGCCCAGAATCTTTGGCTCGAAGGTCTCTTCCATTCCATCTCCTGCCAGGAGGCGTGAAGGGCGCGGCCCTAACCCCCAACTCCTAACCCCTGCGCTGAAAGCGCATTAGATCGTCCACGCCGCCTCGATCATCGCCAGCACCTGCCCGTCGCTGAAGCCGCGCTGCTGGAGCGCGCCCGAGGGGCAGGCCGCGATGCAGGTCCCGCAGCCCTTGCACAGCACCTCGGCGATATTGAGCACCTTGCGCGTCTCATCCAGGGTCATCGCCCCATACGGGCAGTGCGGTATGCAGTCGCCGCAGCCTGAGCAGGCCGCCTCGTCAACCTCGGCGACGATCGGCTCGACGGTGACTCGCCCGCGCAGCAGCGGGATTGCCGCGCGCGAGGCCGCGCCCGCCGCCTGGGCGATCGTGTCCGGGATCGTGCGCGGGTAGTGGTCGGCTCCGCACAAGTAGACCCCGTTGGTGGTGAAGTCGAGCGGGCGGATCTTGGCGTGGGCCTCGCTGTAGAAGTTCAGCTCGTCGGTGGAGACCTTGAGCATCTGCTTGAGCCGTGGCGTCTGCGCGTCGCCTTGTAGCGCCGCCGTTAGCACCACCAGATCTGCCTCAATCGCCAGATCCTCGCGCAGCAGCGTATCGTAGACCTTCACCGTCAGCCCTCTGCCGCGCGCCCGCACCTCGGGCGGCCGCCCTCCGTCGTAGCGGATGCGGAACGGCTGCACCTCCGCGACCATCTTGGTGAAGTACTCTTCCTGGCCCTTGCCGTACACGCGCATGTCCTGGTAGAGCATATAGATGCTGGCCCCGGGCGCGGCCCGCTGGAGCATGCGCGCGTTCTTCACCGAGATCGTGCAGCCGATCCGGCAGCAGGCCGGGTTCTCCTCGTTCATCGAGCCGGCGCAGTTGACCATGACGATCGAGCGGGGCGTGCCGAGCGTGCCGTCGCGCAGGCGGCGCTCAAGCTCTAGCTGCGTGATCACCCGTGGGTCGTCGCCATAGCCGTAGCGCCCGCGCAGATCCGCCTCGCGGTAGCCGGTCGCCACGATCATCGCGCCCACCTGGATCTGCGTGACTGCGCCGCCCACACCCTCGTCGAGCGTGACTCGGAAGTTGCCCACGTAGCCGTCGATCTCGCGCACCTCGGCGCTGAGGAAGACTTTGATCCGGGGGCGCTGCTGCACCGCGCGCACCAGCTGCTCGCGCACCTCGCTGGCCGGGGTGTCGCTCGGGGCCAGCGTCGCCAGCGTGTTGAGCTTGCCTCCCAGCACGCTCTCGCGCTCGACGAGGAATGTCTCAATGCCCATGTCGGCCATGGTGACGGCCGCTGTCATCCCGGCCACTCCGCCGCCGATCACCAGGCAGATGGGCGTGACCTCGACGGTCTGGGCGGGCAGTGCCTGTAGCTTGTCGGCGCGGGCCACCGCCATGCGCACCAGATCCTCGGCCTTGGCCGTGGCCGGGGCGTTGCCGGTCGAGTGAACCCACGAGCACTGGTTGCGGATGTTGGCCATCTCGAAGAGGCCGGGGTTTAGCCCGACCTCGGCGATGGTCTGCTGAAAGACTGGCCCGTGGGTGATCGGCGAGCAGGCGGCCACCACCACCCGGTTGAGGCCATGCTCCTCGACCGATGCCCTGATCCGGCGCTGGGTGTCCTCCGAGCATGCGAAGGTGCATGTCTCCGACAAGACGACGTTGGGTAGCCCGCGGGCGTAGTCGGCGACGGCGGGCACATCGAGGTAGCCTGCGATATTCTTGCCACAGCCGCAGACGAAGACCCCGGCCCGCGACTCGTCCTCAGACACATCGCGCTCGGCCAGCGGCGCGGCCTCGGCGGCGCGCTTGCGCATGCTGATCGGGATGGCGGCCATGCCGGCTGCGCCAGATGCCTGGGCCACGCTGTCGGGGATGTCGTTCGGCCCCTGGCTGCCGCCCGCCAGAAAGATGCCCTCGCGGGTGGACTGAAGCGGGGCGAGCAGATCATTGTGCGAGACAAAGAAGCCGTACTCGTCCACCTCGACGCCGAGCGCCTTGGCCAGCCGCCGGTTGTCGGGCGCGGGCACCACCGCCGTCGAGAGCACCAGCATATCGAACTGCTCGTGCTGAACCTCGCCGCTCAGCGTATCCTCATACGTGATCGTCAGGCTCTTATCGGAGTTCTCTTCGACCGAGGCGGGGCGGCCGCGCACATAGCGCACCCCGTGGTCGGCGGCCCGGCGGTAGTACTGCTGAAAATCTTTGCCGTAGGCCCGCAGATCCATATAGAAGATCGTCGCCTGTGCGCCGGGGGCGTGCTCAAGCGTGATCATCGCCTCCTTGGTCGCGTACATGCAGCAGATCTTCGAGCAGTAGGGGTAGCCGCCCTTCAGGCTGCGCGATCCGACACACTGAACCCACGCCACCCGCGCGGGCGTCTCGCCGTCGGAGGGCCGGGCGATCTTGCCGTCGGTGGGGCCGGAAGCCGCGATGACCCGCTCGTACTGGAGCGCGGTGAGCACATTCGCGAAGCGGCCGTAGCCATACTCCTTGCGCAGCTCGGTCGGCTCAAGCACCTCAAAGCCGGTGGCCACGATGATGCTGCCCACATTCACCATGAGCGCCTGCGAGCGCTTGAGGAACGAGACCGCGCCCACATCGCAGATCCGGTCGCATGCGCCGCAGCCAACGCAGTTCGCATAGTCGATCGTGTAGATCGCTGGCACCGCCTGGGGAAACTGTAGGTAGACCGCCTTGCGCTTCGAGAGCCCAGCGTTAAACTCGTCGTCAACCTCAACCGGGCAGACCCGCGCGCAGTCGCCGCAGCCCTTGCACTTCTCAGGATCGATATAGGTTGTCTGACGCCAGATCGCCACCTCGAAGCTGCCGACTGAGCCAGTCACCCGCTCGACCCGTGCGCTGGTGAGCAGCGTGATATTCGGGTGCCGGGCCAGCTCGACCATCTTGGGGGCGGCGATGCAGATTGCGCAGTCGTTAGTGGGGAAGGTCTTGTCGAGCTTGACCATGGTGCCGCCAACGCTGGCTTGTCGCTCGACCACAAGCACCCGGTAGCCTTTATCGGCAAGATCGAGGGCAGCTTGCATACCGCTGATGCCAGCGCCAATAACCAGCGAATCATAGGCACGCGTTTCCATGGACATGCGGCCCCTTTATGGTCAGCATCGGGGAACGACACAAACAGAGGCGGGGATGTGCACGAGCATGACGCAAAAAAAACAGGAATCACAAGGGTCTTGTTCTCTTGTGGCCCTGCATCATTGCAAGCTGTGCGGTTGATTTAGTTCTTTGTGTGATTACTAGCATTTTACTCTATGCTTGAGCTTGCTGTGAGTAACAAAACCGCCATCTTTGTTTAGGGAACATCACATATCGCTGTACTGAAGCAATGCGTCCTGATGGGTGAGCGGCAATACCGCGTGCGTCGACGCTCGCCGGGGGCTGAAGCCCCCGGCTGAGTCTACGAAGGCCGCTTCAGCGGCCTTCGTAGACTCAGCCCGGCCGTTTACGGCCGGGCGATTCAGGGTGACAGCGTGCCTTTTGCGGTATTGCGTTGATCGGTTTCCTACTGCCCAAATGCGAATCCAAATGGGCGCTCGCTCCGCTGCTCGCTGTGTATGTTGGCACGAGTAATGCGATACATCGCATGAGACATGGTTCAAAAGGTAGAGACGCCCCGCCGGGGCGTCTCTACTCACCTGTTCAGCACCGTGCAATAGGTTTCAAACATGCCCCCAGCATCCATGAACCTGAAGCTGCTCCTCCCGTTCCGCGTCTTCGCCGAGAAGACCGGCGTCTCGCGCATCGTCGCCGAGAGCCGCGCGGGCTCGTTCGGGCTCCTGCCGCACCGGCTCGACTGCGTCGCCGCGCTTGCGCCAGGGATCTTGATCTACGAGAGCGAGGCCGAGGGCGAGGTGTATGTGGCCGTCGATGAAGGGGTGCTCGTCAAGACCGGCCAGGACGTGCTGATCTCTGTGCGCAACGCCATCGCAGGGACGGATCTCGGCCAGCTGCACGCGGCGGTCGAGCGCGAGTTTCTCAGCCTGAACGAGCGCGAGATGAATGTCCGCTCGGTGATGGCTAAGATGGAGAGCAGCTTCATCCGCCGCTTTGTGGAGTTCCACCGTGAGTGAATCACCAGAGAGTAAGCGCGCCAAGGAGCAGATTGCGTTCAGCCGCGAGGTTTCCGCGAAGGCGGCCCGCAAGCTCAAGGCCCAGCGCAGCGGAGTGCCGGGCGTCTGGTTTGGCCTGGGTATGACCGGGCTGATCGGCTGGTCGGTGGTCGTCCCCACCCTGCTCGGCGTGGCCGCCGGTATCTGGATAGACAGCCACTACCCCGGTAGCTATTCCTGGACGCTGATGCTACTGGTGATCGGCCTGCTTATCGGCTGCCTGAATGCCTGGCATTGGGTTGACAAGGAAGACAGGGAGATGCGCAAAGAGCAAGGGGACGATTATGAGTGAGACCTGGGGCCTCGTGCTGGCCTGGGTGACGGGCGTTGTGCTCGGCGCGCTGTTCTTCGGCGGCCTGTGGGTGACGGTGCGCAGGGGCGCTTCGTCCAAACAGACGGTGCTCTGGTTCTTCGGCAGCCTGCTGCTGCGCACGGGGATCGCTCTGGCCGGGTTCTACATTGTTTCCGCCGGTCGCTGGGATCGGATGTTAGTCTGCCTCTTCGGCTTCGTTATCGCGCGCCTGATCGTGACCCGGCTCATCCAAGCGGCGGAGCGCCCAGCCCCCATAGTCCAGGAGGCCGACCATGCGCCTCACCCCCGATGAGATCATCTTCTGGCAGTACGGCTTCCTCAAGCTCAACGCCACTATTGTGTTCACCTGGGCGATCATGATCGCGCTGTCCGTCGGCGCAATGCTGATCACGCGCACGCTCTCCACGGAGCTGCAGCGCTCGCGCTGGCAGAACCTGCTAGAAATTGTCGTCACCAGCATCGTGAAGCAGATCGAAGATGTTGGCCTGAGCCAGCCGCAGAAGTACCTTGGCTTTCTAGGCACGCTCTTCCTCTTCGTCGCCGCGGCCAGCCTCTGCACGATCATCCCCGGCTACGAGCCGCCGACCGGCTCGCTCTCGACCACCACCGCGCTCGCGCTATGTGTGTTTGTCGCCGTCCCGTTCTTCGGCATCGCCGAGCAGGGGCTACGCGCCTACCTGAAGTCCTACCTAGAGCCGACCTTCATCATGCTGCCGTTCAACATCATCAGCGAGATCTCGCGCACCCTGGCCCTGGCCGTGCGCCTGTTCGGCAACATGATGAGCGGGGCGATGATCATCGCCATCCTGCTCACGATCACGCCCCTGGTCTTCCCGATCATCATGACCTCGCTCGGCCTGCTCACCGGCATGGTGCAGGCATACATCTTCAGCATCCTCGCGGGGGTCTACATCGCCGCCGCCACGCGCGTCAACAAGCCCAAGCGTGAGGAAGAGACCCAGGCGTAAGATCGCCCCCCCTCTCCCGCCGCAGCGGGAGAGGGGGCTGGGGGGTGAGGGCCATCCGGCGGCAAAGGGTCAAGCTACAAACCTTGTCTGAGAGGAACTCCTGATGGACAGCACAACTTCTATCGCGGTGGCATCAATCGTTATCGCAGGCATCACCACCAGCTTCGGCTGCCTGGGGCCTGCGCTTGCCGAGGGTCGGGCGGTCGCGACGGCGCTCACCTCGCTGGCTCAGCAGCCGGACGCCTCCTCCACGATCACTCGCACCCTGTTCGTCGGCCTGGCCATGATTGAGTCCACGGCCATCTACTGCTTCGTGGTCTCGATGATCCTGATCTTCGCCAACCCGTTCTGGAACTACATCATCGCCCAAGCCGCAGGGAAGTAGCCATGCTTATCGACTGGTTCACCGTCGGCGCGCAGGTGATCAACTTCCTTATCTTGGTCTGGCTGATGAAGCGCTTTCTGTACCAGCCTATTCTCCACGCCATTGATGTGCGCGAGAAGTTGATCGCCACCGAGCTTGCCGACGCCGATGCGCAAAAGGCTGAGGCCCGCCAGGAGCGCGACGAGTTTCAGCACAAGAACGAGGTGTTCGACCAGCAGCGCGCTGCGTTGCTGAGTAAGGCAACGGACGATGCTGCCGCTGAGCGCCAGCGGCTTCTCGCCGAGGCCCGCCAGGCCGCCGATGCTCTGCGGGCTAGGCGGCAGGAGGCGCTGCGCAGCGAGGAGCAGACCTTGCATCAGGCGCTGAGCCATCAGGTTCAGCAGGAGGTCTTCGCCATCGCCCGCAAGACGCTGAGCGATCTCGCCGGGGTTAGCCTGGAGGAGCGCATGGGCGAGGTGTTCACGCGCCGCTTACGTGCGCTTAACGGCCCGGCAAAAGCGGGCCTCGCCGATGCCCTAGCGACCGCGTCGCAGCCCGCGCTCGTGCGCAGCGCCTTCGACCTGCCCGCCGACCAGCGCGCCGCGATCCAGCAGGCGCTCAACGAGACCTTCTCGGCGGAGATCGCTGTCCGCTTCGCCACCGCGCCCGATCTGGTCGGCGGTATTGAGCTGTCCGCGAACGGGCAGAAGCTGGCCTGGAGTATCGCGGACTATCTTGTGTCGCTGGAGGCGGGGGTGGATGAGCTGCTGAGACAGGGGACAGGGGACGGGAATGAGGCAACCCCAAATGGAACCTGATCACCTCCAGACGGTCTTCGACCGCGCGTTTGCGGGCATGCGCCAGGCGCGCGAGGCATTTGCGCCGCAGCTGACGCCGCACGAGGTTGGCACGATCACGAGCGTTGGCACCGGCATCGCTACGGTGGCTGGCCTGCCCGGCGTCGGCTTCGATGAGCTGGTCATATTCCCTGGCAATGTGCTTGGCATCGCCTTCAACGTAGATGCGGGCGAGGTTGGCATCGTGCTGCTCGGCGACTACTGGCACCTCCGTGCGGGCGATGAGGTCCGCCGTACCGGGCGGGTGATGGATGTCGTTGTGGGCGATGGGCTGCTCGGGCGGGTGATCGATCCGCTCGGCAGGCCGCTCGATGGCGGCGGCCCGCTCCCCTCCCGCAAGCGCCTGCCTGTTGAGCGCCCCGCCGCGCCCATTATGGAGCGCGCGCCGGTCACGGTGCCGCTCCAGACCGGCCTCAAGGTGATCGATGCGCTTATCCCGGTCGGGCGCGGCCAGCGCGAGCTGATCCTCGGCGACCGCCAGACCGGCAAGACCGCGATTGCGATTGATACCATCCTCAACCAGCGCGGCCAGAATGTCCTCTGCGTCTACTGCGCCATTGGTCAGCGGGCCTCCGCTGTGGCCAAGGCCGTGGCCAGCCTGCGCGAGAAGAGCGCCATGGAGTACACGGTCGTTGTCGTCACCGAGGGCAATGACCCGCCGGGGCTCACGTATATTGCGCCCTATGCCGCCACCAGCATCGCGGAGGGGTTTATGGAGGCGGGCCGCGATGTGCTGATCGTCTATGACGATCTCACCCACCACGCGCGCTCCTACCGCGAGCTGTCGCTCCTGCTGCGCCGCCCGCCCGGCCGCGAGGCATTCCCCGGCGACATCTTCTATATCCACTCGCGGCTGCTTGAGCGCGCGACGCACCTGCGCGCGGATCTCGGCGGCGGCTCGCTCACCGCGCTGCCGATCATCGAGACCGAGGCCCAGGACATCTCGGCCTATATCCCGACCAACCTGATCTCGATCACCGACGGGCAGATCTACCTCTCGCCGTCGCTCTTCGATCTGGGCGTGCTGCCCGCCGTGGATGTCGGCAAGTCCGTCTCGCGGGTCGGCGGCAAGGCCCAGCTGGCGGCCTACCGCGCGGTCGCGGGCGACCTCAAGCTCGCCTACGCCCAGTTCGAGGAGCTCGAAACCTTCTCCCGCTTCGGTGCCCGCCTGGATGAAGACACCCGCACGATCATCGCCCACGGGCAGCGCATCCGCAGCTGCCTCAAGCAGTCCGAGTTTGCCCCGGTGTCCATGCCCGTGCAGATCGCCGTGCTGCTCGCGCTGAGCGCAAAGCTCTTCGACCACATACGGCTTGAGCAGATGGCGGAGGCCGAGCACGCCCTCCACCTCGCTGCGGCAGATATCCCGGCGGCGCTGCGCGAGCGACTGGAGACCGCCGAGACCTTCGCTGCCGAGGATCGTGAGGCGATGACGAGCATCGCCCGCAATGCGCTCGCCCGCTTCCAGCCCAGCCCCGCGCCCGAGGAATAATCATGAGCGACACCACGGCGAGTCTGCGCCGAACAATCAGCGGCGCCAGGGATCTCCAATCTGTCGTGCGCACCATGAAGGCGATGGCCGCAGCGAGCATCGGCCAGTACGAGCAGTCGGTGCGCGCGCTGGCCGACTACTACCGCACGGTCGAGCTAGGGCTGGGCACCTGCTTTCGCGAGAGCGGGCCGGGTCTGCCGATGACAGAAGGGAAGAGCCAATCCGCTACGGGCGTGATCCGCGCAGTCGTCTTCGGCTCCGACCAGGGGCTGGTCGGCCAGTTTAATGATCTCGTGGCCGAGTACGCGCTTCAGCAGCTGGCAGAACTGCCAGCCAAGCCCGAGGTCTGGGCCGTCGGCGAGCGCGTCTACGCCCGCCTGGCAGACGAGGGCCTGCCCCTGGCGGGCCGCTTCAGCGTGCCAAGCTCCGTCAGAGAGATCACCCCGTTCATCGGGCAGATCCTGGTGGAGATCTCAAAATACCATGGCGATAGCGAGGCCACCGAGCTCTACCTCTTCCACAACCGCCCCACATCGGGCGCGTTATACACGCCAGTCAGCCAGCGCCTGCTCCCGCTGGACGAGATCTGGCGGCGCGATCTGGCCGAGCGCCCCTGGCCAACCAGAAATCTGCCCGAGGTGATGGGCGGTGGCATCACAACCCTGCGGGCGCTCATCCGCGAATACCTCTTCGTCTCGCTCTTTCGGGCCTGCGCCGAGTCCCTGGCGAGCGAGAACGCCAGTCGCCTAGCGGCCATGCAGCGCGCCGACAAAAACATCGACGATCTGCTAGAGGATCTAAACCGGACATTCCATCGCCTTCGCCAGAGCGGTATCGACGAGGAACTGTTCGATGTCATCTCTGGCTTCGAGGCGCTGCGCGCGGAGTAGCATTCGCTCGATGCCTCGAAACATTAGTCACAAGATCAGTTATTGCCTTGACAAATGAATTCGCCGTAGCTATAGTAAACACAACTATCCGTTATTTGGCAATACCGCAGAAGTAACGCTGTGAGGCGTCCTGTCATTCTGAGCGAAGCGAAGAATCCCGGCCGGGACCCTTCGCTTCGCTCAGGGTGACAGCGTTACTTATGCTCTATTGCGTTATTTGCCTCCAAATTTGCAGCACTGCAAGGCTTCAGACGGGCCGATTTTACGTGACCGTCTCGTCTGACCCTCACCCCCAGCCCCCTCTCCCTGAGCGGGAGAGGGGGTATTCCTCACTAGGAAGGGATATATACCCCTCTCCCCTTGAGGGAGAGGGGCTGGGGGTGAGGGGTGCCCGGCGGCAAACGGTCAAGCTGCTACGAACCTTGTCTAACTGAATTAGCAACGCTATGCACCTCCTCACCGCAGAGGAAGAGATGGGACGTCTCCAGGCACTCTATCGGTGCGCGATCATCGATACGGTTTCGGAAGCGCCCTTCAATGATCTCGCCTCTCTGGCAGCCTCCAGCTGCCAGGCTCCCATTGCCTTGATCGGCTTTATCGACGATCACCGTGAGTGGTTTAAGGCGCAGGTTGGCTTTGACCTTTCTGAGCTGCCGATCAACCAGAGCCTCGATGTATCGCTGCTCACGCTACCGGAGCCTCTGATCCTCTCAGACGCTCTTAGCGACCCGCGCTTCTCAACCCATCCCCTCGTGCTGAGCGAATCCCCTATTCGCTTCTATGCCAGCGCCCCGATCCGCTCGTCCGATGGGTTTGTCATCGGTGCCATTGCCGTAGCCGACTACACCCCGCGCGAACTGTCCCCTCAACAGCAGCAGACTCTCAGCACCCTGGCCAATCAGGTCGGCGCGCTGCTTGAGCTGCGCGCCCTCCACCAGATCGCAGGCGAGCGACGTCAGCAGGCGCTGCTGATCGATCTGGGCCGCCGCGCCCTTGGCGGCGAGCCGATCAATAGCTTGGTATCCTGGATGGTGGATCAAGTCGCACATGTGCTAGAGGTTGACCGCTGCTACGTCCTTGAGCTGCTCCCAAATAACAAGGCATTGCCACGCGCCAGCTTTGGCTGGGGCACGGCCTATTCGCCCAACAACGCAATGCCGTTAAGCGACTACCTGCTCGCCGCAGCCACGTTGCAGTCCGGTCAGCCGATTGTGATCAATAGCCTGTCTCATGAGACTTGCTTTGGCGGGCCGGAGATCCTACAGCTCAATGGGGTCGAGAGCGGTGTAAGCCTGATCATTCGGGGGGATCCGCGCCCCTATGGTATGCTCGGCATCTATAGCGTGCAGCAGCGAAACTTCACCCGCGCTGATGTCGCGTTCCTCCAGGCTCTGGCCGACGTACTCGCCGAGGCGATCTCACAGCAACAGCGCAGACAGAGCCTTGATGAGGTCGTCAACCTCTCCCGCATCCTGCGGCAAGCTGCCACGCGCAGCGAGATGATGCGGGTGATCCTCTCCCGTATCCATGCGGTGTGCCACAGCGTGGGCTCTGCGATCATCCTCTCTGACGCCGATGGCCGCGCGTCTGTCGCCCAAGGACGCGGAATCTGGGAAGGCGCAACCGGCAAGCCCATCCCCCCTGGCGACAGCCCAAGCTGGCATGTGCTGTTGAGCGGTCAGCCCTTCCTCGGCAACACGCCTGACTTTCAACTTGATGACACAGCGCCGCAGGATCGTGCCCTCGCCTGCGTTGCCCTGAAATACAATGACCAGCCTATCGGCGTGCTCTGGGTCGCCTATGCGAGCGTGATCTCCTACTATGACCAGAACTTGCTGGTTGCGCTCGCCGATACGGTCGCCAGCGCGATCAACCGATCTAATCTGCACGATCAGACCATCAGGCTCTATCAGGAGCGCCAACAGCTCACGAAGGAAGTGCGGCGCATCGAACGTCACCTGGCGAGCACTGTCGAGTCAGCCATCGATCTGGTTGTCTCGACCGACACTGAAGGCCGGATTATGACGTGGAACCGTGCCGCCGAGCGGATCTCTGGCTTCACCAGAGAGCAGATGGTCGGCCAGCACCTGTATAACCTCTGCGCCCCAGCTCACCGGGCGATGATGGAAGAGATGATCAAGATCCTCATGGAGGGCGCATCCTTCGGCCAGATTGAGCTGCCACTGATCGGCACCACCCACCAGGATGTGCCGATCTCCTGGCGTCTTTCAGCCATCCAGAGCGACACGGGCGGAACCGTTGGCATTGTCGCCGTCGGGCGCGATCTGGCCGAGCAGCGCCACCTGGAGTCGCAGCTCTTCCAGGCCGCGAAGATGGCCTCAATGGGAGTCATGGCAAGCGGGATCGGCCACGAGCTGCGCAACCCGCTCGGTGTCATCTCGGCCAATGCCCAGCTCGCCCTAGAGCGCCTCTCCGACCCCGAGATTATCCGCACGTGCCTTCAGCAGATCCATGTGGCCACCAAACGCTCCTCGCTGATTATTGATAACCTGCTGACCTTTGCCCGTCCGCGCAACGAGGGCAGCCAGATTGTAGACATTAACGAGGTGCTTGCATCTACCTTTATGCTCCTCGACTACCAGATCCAGCAGCACCGTACCAAGCTGAACGCAACACTGTCCCATTCCATCCCCAAGGTGGCGGGGAATGCCGCCCTGCTTCAGCAGGTGTTCACCAATGTCATCCTCAATGCGTTGCAGGCGATGGAGGGCGGCGGGATGCTCAACGTGACCACGCAGGCGAGCGATGAGTTGGGCGTTGAGATTGTATTCAGCGACACCGGCTGCGGCATCTCGCCTGAGGTACTGCCCCAGATCTTCGACCCCTTCTTCACCACCCGACCGCTCGGCCAGGGGACTGGCCTGGGCCTTGCTATAAGCTACAGCATTATCCAGCAACATGGCGGCACCATCGAAACATCTAGCCCTTCTGGCGAGGGCTGTACATTCTATATATGTCTGCCCGCCGCACCGGTATCGTAACGATACAGGTATGGAGTACGCATGGCGCTCGCGAAAATTCTTATTGCCGATGATGAGCAGGACCTGGTCTGGGCTGTTCGCCACACGCTCCTCGCTGAGGGCTATGAAGTACTTTCGGCGAATGATGGGCTTGAGGCGATCACAATCGCGCAAAACTCCCAGCCTGATCTGCTCATCTTAGATATTATGATGCCGCATGTCGATGGCATTCAGGTCTGCCATATTCTGCGGCGCGATCAGCATCTGGCCTCGATCCCGATCCTGTTTCTCTCAAAGTATTCATCCATCACTGATCGGATTGCTGGCCTTGATGATGGTGCAGATGACTACCTGGGCAAGCCCTTCGATTTTGGCGAGCTGAAGGCGCGCATCCGCGCGCTGCTGCGTCGCGCTGGGCACCCCTCTGCCATGCACGAAACCCCATCATCTATCTTAAGCTACACCGATCTGCACCTTGATCTGCGCACCCATCATGTGACGATCAATGATACAACGGTGCTCCTCACGCCAGCCGAGTTTGATCTGCTCCGCCACTTTCTCAGCCATCAGGGCGAGCTCTTCTCTAGCCAGCAACTGCTCCAGCAAGTCTGGCGCTATGAGCCCGATTCGTGTGAGCACGGCCTGGTGCGCTGGCATATCATGAACCTGCGCGCAAAGATCGAGCCGGACACGAGCGCACCTATCTATGTGCGTACGATCCCTCGCCACGGGTATATTATGGGCGACCCAGAGAATACGCTGCCGCGTCTCGCGCCGCAGCTACATGCTATTGGTAAGACCCTTACGCAAACCTAACAGATACCTGCCATAGAGCTAACTGACAGGTCAGGATCAAAGTACTACAATGAGCCTGTCCGCAATCCCAAACCGAAAGGAGGTGAAACAATATGGCAATCGAGAAGGTAAATGCTTCCAGCAGTCTGGCCGAAGTGGTCGACCGCATCCTGGATAAGGGTATCGTCATTGACGCGTGGGTTCGCGTGTCGCTCGTCGGTATCGAGCTGCTCGCAATCGAGGCCCGCGTGGTTGTTGCCGGCGTTGATACGTACCTCAAGTACGCCGAGGCCGTTGGTCTGACCGCCGCCGCCACCGCCTAGCCCTGTCCCCTGCTCACGATTCTCATCCTTGTACTACAGCACACAACAGCTTGAAGGAGCAACCTACCATGGCTATCGAGAAGGTAAACGCATCCAGCAGCCTGGCCGAAGTGGTCGATCGCATCCTGGATAAGGGTATTGTCATTGACGCGTGGGTTCGTGTGTCGCTTGTCGGCATTGAGCTGCTCGCAATTGAGGCCCGCGTGGTTGTTGCCGGCGTCGATACGTACCTCAAGTACGCTGAGGCTGTCGGTCTGACCGCCGCCGCCACTGCCTAACCTGTTCCTCTCAACTGGTGGGAACTCCCCAGTTGATCCGGCCGCTGGCATGGGGGGTTGGGCGAGCTTGATAGAAGGCCCCAGCCCCCGCACCAGCGGCTTTGACACGTCCCACCAGTATGCAGAGGCGCACACAGGGGGTTTTCATGTCACTATCTGAGGATACGCTCCGTATTACCAAGGAGATGCGCGACGCATACGACAGCCGCGTGGCGGCGGTCGGTGCGATGCGCGAGGCAGCCACCCAACAGCTCGCGGAGCTACATGTTGAGCACCGTGAGATGGCAGCCGCGCAGCGCGCGGAGCTACAGCAGTTTGCTGAGACCTTACGGCAAACTGTGGCTACCCTGATTCACGATCTGGATGTCGAGCGGGCGACACTCAACGCCGAACAGCAGCGCCGTCTAGACGCATTCACGCATGCTATGCGACAAGATATGGCCACATTCCTCGACGAGCGGGCCACCGAGCGCCGCGCCGCTAACGCAAGTCAGCGCCAGAGCCTCGATAGCTTTATGAGTGCGCTTAGGAAGCGAACCAGTAGCTTCCTGGCTGATGTTCACGCAGCTCGGATGGCGGTTCACGCCGATCAGAGCAGCGCTCAGCAGGCGTGGCAGCAGTTCACTACCGAGATGCAATCCCGTCGCGTCGGCCATCCGCGGCCGGCGGCACTCACTGAGCAGCGTGGCAACCAAACCACCAAGCTGCGAACACCTCGCGGGGGCAAGCGTCAGCCAAAGCCGTCTGAGGAGTAAGGATGATCGGTCTGTTCGCCACAGCGCCGCACCCCTTAACTATGGCCTGGTGGGTGATCGCACGGCAAGCCGCTAATTGATTGATTGGCGGCTTGCCGTACGACCCTGCAGCAGCCTGGCTGTGGGCAACTCGAACTGGTAGGCGAGTTGTGCTGCGGTGATGAGGTGAGCAGGCCGGCGGGCGGTGGCTTCGGCCACTGTGGCAGTGAGGGGTTCTCAGGACAGCACTGGGGCCTCTCACGCCACACCTTTTTTTGATGAGTGCTTCTGCTAGATGACCTGTAAGGGAGACTAGCGCGAGGAACAGGGATTATGTACTTTGGAAGTCGCCGCATCCGCTCCGCCGGTCGCGCCAGCGGGAGTGTTGAGGTAACACTCCCGCCGCAATTGCACGGCCTGCAGGAGATCAAGTGTCGCCTCATGCTCCGCGACGGCACCCACCCCGAGATTGTGCTCCAGCCCGATCTCTCTACCGCTCACACGTTGCTGCTCCAGCTCTGGCAGAAGCTGCGGATGGGCATGGCGGGCATTGGCGAGATCGGCGACTTTGATCCGAGCAACTTTGCCCTTGCGCTCTTTCCCCCACGCCACTGGCAGCAGCGGCCACCGCTCGCCTATGCCGATGCCCTTACGGTGCTGCGTAAAGTCACCGATGATGAGTCTCACGAGGCGCTGGCCCGCCTAACAGGCTATATGGCTATCGCTGCCGGCCAGCGCCTCGGCCTGAGCGAGACGCTGGCGCTTGCCTTCGGTGACACCCTCGCCTATTTGCTGACTGGTATCTCTGTTCTGGCGGGCACCGAGTTTGAGCGCGGGCTCGCAATGCGTCTCTTCTGGGAGCAGCAGACGCCTGCCCCGCATGCCAGCTCGCTCCTCGATGATCAGGTCTGGCAGCAGGCTGGCCCTGGGCTGAGCCGTGTTTGGGAGCAGTTCGATGTCTGGCAGAATATGCCAGAGCGTCACACCATAGCTCGCCAGAATTGGTATCGTGCGCTGACGGTCGAGATGGGTAGCGTGTAGCGCACAACTTCGTCCGACGACATCTGATGGGTTGGGCATAGGGTTTCGCGCAGGGTACGCCCTTCCCGAGCCCGCCCAATTCGGCAATGCTGAAGACTGACAAGGAGAATATGATCGATGACTGTCGTAACTAAGCCAAAAGCCCAGCCGCGAGCATTTATCTCGCTGCGATCAAGCGTCGATTTTGTTGTCACGAGCACCACCAGCGAGATTATTGATCGTGCGCTGGGATACCTCCGCGCGGGATTCCCGGTGCATTTCCGTGGCCCTGCTGGTACTGGCAAGACCACCCTGGCCCTGCATATTGCGGCGCAGCTGGATCGCCCGGTTATGCTAATGGTCGGCGATGAGCAGCTCACCTCCTCTGATCTCGTCGGCGAGCAGAATGGCTATCGCTACCGGCGGGTCGTCGACCGCTATATTCACTCGGTGGTGAAGTATGAGGAAGATGCCGTCCAGAACTGGGTCGATAATCGCCTGACGACCGCTTGCCGCGAGGGCTTTACCCTGGTGTACGATGAGTTCACCCGCTCGCGGCCTGAGGCGAATAATGTGCTGCTCGCGGCTCTTGAGGAGCGGGTGCTGGTGCTGCCAACTTCCAATGGGGCGAATGCCTATGTGAAGGTGCATCCCGATTTTCGGGCGATCTTTACCAGCAACCCGCAGGAGTACGCTGGCGTTCACGATGCGCCGGACGCCCTGAGCGACCGCCTGGTGACGATGGATCTGGATTACTACGACCGACCTACCGAAATCTCAATCACTGCCTCCAATTCCGGACTCGATCTTGCTGAGGTAGAGCGTGTGGTCGATATTGTGCGCGAGTTCCGCGACTCCGGCGAGTATGACCAGGCACCGACCCTGCGTGCATGTATCATGATTGCGCGGGTCTCTGCCCTCCAGGGGATTCGCCCTTCGTTAGGCGATAAGCGCTTTGTGCAGATCTGCCTTGATGTGCTCGAATCGAAGACCGCCTACACCAGCAAGAACCGAGACCGACGCACGGCGCAGCGGAAGATGCTCGTCCAGATGATCGACCACCATATGGCGCATCCGTTGGATGCGGAGAGGGTCTAGCCATGAAGCCAGTACGACCACGCGGAATGCGCGATCTGATGACAATCCAGGGGATCTCCGGCCGCTCGGTGCCCGATACCCGTGAGCAGATTGTGGCCGAGCAGGCCCGCCTGGAGCACGAGCGGACGCGTCTGCGCCGCGAGCTGGCGATGTGGGAGGATAATGGGCGCAAGACGGCCACCCGTCTACAGGCGGTCGAGGATCGTATGACCCTCCTACGCCGCACCATCGAGCCGCTGATCGAGCCTGAGCCTGCACGCCCAGCGGCGCGAAGTACCGAGCCAGAGCCATCAACGACCTGGCATGAGGTTGTGCTTGAATACTAGAAACGGCGATGCGCGATACGTGAGTCGTCTCACGACCTAATCACGCATCACGCATCACGGAGGTGCCAGCTATGACCGATAAGAAGCGACAGCCCGCGAAGGCGAGCGTCAATCTTGATCTCGGCTTCGGCGGCCTGTTCAAGAACATCGGTGATCTGATCGATCAAATCTCGGATATGGCCGCTACGGCTGAGTCGTCTGAGGGTGGGGTCAGCCAGAGCGGTGAGTTTGATGTCAAGGGGCTCGGCGAGAAGGCTCGCGGCGTGTATGGTTTTAGCATCCGCAGCGGCCTTGGCGGGGCTCCTCATGTCGAGCGCTTCGGCAATATTCGCAAGACCGAAGAGGGTCCGGTTGTCGCCGATGTGCGCGAGCCCCTCGTCGATACCTTTGATGAGGGTACCGAGATCGTGATCGTCGCCGAGCTGCCGGGCGTGAGCGAGGCCCAGGTTCAGGTTGAGCTGAAGGACGACATCCTCACCATCGCAACCAGCGGCGACCGGCTCTACGCTAAAGAGATCCTGCTCGCGGCAGCTGTTGAGCCGGGCTCGCTGCGTCAGACCTACACCAACGGCATCCTTGAGATTCGTCTGAAGAAAGCGTGACTGGTATGAGGCGCGCGGTTAAGCATGTCGAGCTGCATCGGATCGGCACAACCGAGCTTCGGGTTGTCTCCGATGTCGACATGGGAGAAACGGCGATTGTTCAGGCGGAAGAGGCGGTTATCCGCGAGTATATGCGGCGCAACATCTGGCCGCACCGCCAGGTAAGCCTCTTCATCCTCAATGATCTGCAGCCCCTGATCCGTCAGGTGGCGAGCAGCGCGTTGCCTTCCGGCGGGTCGGCCGCCCTGGAGACGCGCACCGTGATCAACCTCTATGACCTGGCGAACCCGCGCGCCTGTCACGTCTTTGTCAATCAGCAGATGATGCTCAAAGAGGGCTACTGGGACGATATGCTGGCTGTCCGTGGACTGCTGGCTCACGAGCACGCGCACCCGCTGTCCGAGAACGCTAGCACACAGGCATCGCGCGGTCTGTCTGTCGATCTGGCGCTCGATGAGAAGCCGACCGAGCAGCATGTGCGTATGGAAGGGATTCTGGCCGGCTTGGCCGAGCAGCTCTGCATCACTGCGCCGCGTGAGATCTTTACCAACCTGCTGGCAATCACCAGCGGATTCGACCAGGCCATGCTGCACCTCAACCAGCGCAATGTCGCCAATGCCTGTAAAAGCCTGGCGGGCCGCATAAAGCTCCGCGAGCTGCTGGCGCAAGAAGTTGCCCAGGGCAACCGCTCTGCCGACACGGTTGGTCAGCTGATGCTTGTCGGCGACCTGGAGGGCTACGCTGGCCTGGCGATGGAGTTGGCACCGTTTGATCGCTCCGGGCACGCCGACGCCGCTAGTGCGCTGGCAGATGTGCTGGAGCGAGAGCTATTTCCGTATCTGGAGCCGCAGTTCGCGCCGCTATTCACCGCCATCCGCCAGCGTTACGCTGAGCTGTCTGCCAATCTGTCGCTGGCCGATCTCGGAGCCTGGAGCCAGCAGATGGCCGATAGCATTGTCGCTGCGGTGCGCGATCAGGGCATGGTAGTTCGCTGTGTGGTGCGTTCGGAGGGCCAAGAGAGGAAAACCCTCCCTTGAAACCCCCGCTCTTCGCTGGCATTGTTGGAGGAAAAGATGCCGCCTGTGCAAGAGACCATTCCTGGTAAGTACTTCTACTGCATCATTCGCTGTCCCGAGCCGCACGAGTTCAAGACCCGTGGGATCGGCGAGCAGGGCGCGATAGTCAATACTATCAACTACAAAGATCTGGCCGCCGTGGTCAGCGACTCGCCGGTGGTCGAGTACGACAACAGCCGGCGCAATATGATGGCCCATAGCGCTGTGCTTGATGAGGTGATGCAGGAGTTCAACATCCTCCCAGTGCGCTTTGGCATTGTCGCGCCAGACTCGAAGTCGATCATGGAACAGATGCTCCAGCGTCGCTACGCTGAGTTCGACAAGCTCCTGCGCAAGATGGACGGGAAGGCCGAGCTGGGCCTGAAGGCGTTCTGGTACGAGGATGTCGTCTATCGCGAGATCGTCGAATCGAACTCGGCGATCAGCCATCTGCGCAATTCACTGGTGGGCCGCTCGCCTGAGGAGACCTACTACGAGCGGATCAAGCTCGGCGAGCTGGTTGAGATGGCGATGAACAAGCTGCGCGAGGACGATGTCGAGCACATCACCCGCGCGCTGAAGCCCCTGGCCCATGAGACCCGCTTCAACGCCGTGATCACCGAGCGCATGGTGTTGAATGCCGCCTTCCTGGTCGATCGTACGCGTGAGCCCGAGTTCGACCAGGCGATCCAACAGCTCGACGCCGAGATGGGCAAGCGGCTGATCTTCAAGTACGTGGGCAGCGCGCCGCCCTACAACTTCGTGAATATTATCGTCCGCTGGGACAAGTAGGGGCGCTGCGCCCCTACGGATACGGGGAGGGCTGCGATGGGTATCCTCCTAGATATACTGGCCCTGCCCCTGACTGGGCCGATCAACGGCACCATGTGGATCGCCGAGAAGCTGCTCGAACAGGCCGAGAACGAGATGTACGACGAGGGCAAGGTACGCGCCAAGCTGATGGAGATGGAGATGCTGCTAGATCTTGGTGATATCAGCGAGGAGGCGTACATGGCCGCTGAGGAAGAGTTGTTGGAGCGCATGAGGGAAATCCGCGCACATAATGCTGCGCGCGCGGCTGAGTCTCAATAACCTAGAAGCACAAAGGAGCCCCATCATGGAAATGATCGAAACTGAGGCTAGGTTCGCAATGATGCCAATGAGCCCCGCTGAGATCGCCACCCGCGCCAAAGAGCAACTGACGGCACTGACGGGACTGAAGGCCAGCACGATATCTGGCCTGAGCCACGACGAGGATGGCTGGCATATTGTGGCCGACCTGATCGAGCTAAAGCGCATCCCCGAGTCCTCCGATGTGTTGGCTACCTATAGTGTCCAGCTCGATGACAGGGGCAACCTGATCAGCTATGAGCGCACGCGGCGCTATACGCGCGGCCAGATCGACGAATAGCAGCCTGGGCTGGACCCCTCCGTGAGCGACCTGTCGCTCGCCTGGATCGCCACCCGCGCAGTCAGGAATATACGCGAATGCCTTCAACCCAACTTCAGCACTCAGTTCAGTCGACGAACCTCGCCGACATTCTTGAGCGCGTCCTCGACAAGGGAATTGTTATCGCCGGCGATATTAGTATCTCGCTCGTCGGCGTCGAGCTCCTCTCGATTAAGATTCGTCTGCTGGTCGCCTCGGTCGATAAGGCCATGCAGATGGGCATCAACTGGTGGGAGAACGACCCCTACCTGACCACCCGCGCCCGCGAGCTTACCGAGGAGAACCGGGAGCTGCACGAGCGGATCGAGCGGATCGAGGCGAAGCTGCTATCGAACACGCCGCCCGCACAAAGCTGATGGGTGTCCCCACTCGTAGGGGTGGCTCGTCAGCCGCCCCTACAGAAGGTAACTAGTATGGCAGAGGAAACGAGCATTACACTCCGGGTGGCCGAGGCGTTGCCGAAGGATGTCGGCAGGGGCCTGGTTCGCCTTGATCCACAGAACCTCGACCAGCTCGGCGTGCGTATCGGCGACATTGTTCAGATCACTGGCAAGCGTGCCACGGTGGCGCGGGCCATGCCCGCCTACGCCGAGCAGCGCGGCCAGGGTTTGGTACAGGTCGACGGCATCCTGCGCATGAATGCAGGTGCCAGCCTCGATGAGCGCGTGAGTATCCAGCCGGTGAAGGCCCAGCCAGCGCGCTCGATTGTGCTGGCGCCCGCTGAGGGCGTGCCAACGAGTCAGATCACGGCCCAGGCTCGCTACCTGGCCAAGCTGCTCGATGGTATCCCGGTGGTCGCTGGCGACCGCGTGCGGGTGAACCTCTTCGGCACACGCGCCCAGAGCTTCAGCGTTGTCGAGACGAGTCCGGCCGGCCCGACTCTGATCGGAACGGCGACAACGATCCGTATCTCGGGAGAGAACAGCGGGCGCGAGCGCGGCACAATCACCTACGAGGATATCGGCGGCCTGCGCCGGGAGACGCGACGCATCCGCGAGATGATCGAGCTGCCCCTGCGCTACCCCGAGGTCTTTGAGCGTCTTGGCATTGATGCTCCCAAGGGTGTGCTGCTCTATGGCCCGCCCGGCGCTGGCAAGACCCTGATCGCCCGCGCGGTGGCCAATGAGACGAGCGCTCACTTTGTGACGATCAATGGCCCTGAGATTATCGATAAGCTCTATGGAGCCTCCGAGGCCAACCTGCGCGGCATCTTCGAGGACGCGCGCAAGCACGCCCCGGCGATCATCTTCATCGATGAGATCGACGCAATCGCACCTAAGCGCGAGGATCTGAGCGGCGACCGTCAGGTGGAGCGGCGCGTTGTGGCCCAGCTGCTGGCCCTCATGGACGGGCTTGAGTCGCGCGGGAATGTGATCGTGATCGCCGCGACGAACCTGCCTAACAGCCTTGACCCAGCCCTGCGCCGCCCCGGTCGCTTCGACCGCGAGATCGTGATCAGCGTCCCCGACAAGGACGGTCGCCGCGAGATCTTGGAGATCCACACGCGCGGTATGCCTCTGGCGTCTGACGTGAACCTTGATCGACTGGCAGCTGTGACCCATGGCTTTGTCGGAGCTGACCTGCAGGCGTTCTGTCGCGAGGCGGCCATGGGCGCTCTGCGTCGGCTGATGCCCGATATCAACTTTAGCGATGCTCAGATCCCCTACGACAAGCTGATGGCCCTGGAGGTGACAGCGGACGACTTCGCGGTCGCCCTGGCCGACATCGAGCCGTCGGCCATCCGTGAGGTGTTCACTGAGATTCCCGATGTGAGCTGGAACGATGTGGGCGGCCTAGAGGATGTGCGCCGTCTGCTGACTGAGGCGGTGGAGTGGCCGCTGCGCCACTCGCGGGCCTTCGATCATGTTGGCGTGCGTGCGCCCAAGGGCATCCTGCTGCACGGCGCGCCAGGCACTGGCAAGACCCTGCTGGCGAAGGCGCTGGCCCGCGAGAGCGAGGCTAACTTTATCTCGGTGAAGGGGCCGGAGTTGCTCAACCGCTGGGTGGGCGAGTCGGAGCGCGGCGTGCGCGAGATCTTCCGCAAGGCCCGCCAGGCCGCGCCCTGCATCATCTTCTTTGATGAGATCGATGCGATCGCCCCGCCGCGCGGCAGCGGCAATAATGACGTTACTGAGCGTGTGGTCAGCCAGCTGCTCACGGAGATGGACGGGATTGAGGCGCTAAAGGGCGTCGTCGTGCTGGCGGCGACAAACCGGCTGGATCGGGTCGATCTGGCGCTCCAGCGCCCTGGCCGCTTCGACTTCCTGGTCGAGATGCCGCAGCCGGATGAGACAGTTCGCCGGGCTATCCTGGGTGTCCAGACGAGGAATATGCCTCTGGCCGACGATGTCAATCTCGATGTGCTTGCCATGGAGACGGTGGGCTACGTCGGTGCGGATCTGGAGGGCATGTGCCACAAGGCGGCTATGCTGGCCATTCGCGAGTTCCTCGACAGCCGACGAGACAGCAACTTAGCAGAACTTATACAGAAAGAGGGTGCCCATGACTTCGCAGAGCTTCGCGTCGCCAGGTGCCACTTTATCGATGCCCACCGCGACATGGCAGTACGTCTACGGGATCATCCCAACCGATGACCGGGCGATCTTTGATGTTGCGGGCATTGATCCGGCTTACGATGTATACACGGTCGTCGAGGGTGATCTGGCGGTCGTGACGAGCGGCGTGGACCCCGATAGCCTCCATGATCTGGAGCGGGCCACGGCGGTGCGCTACCTGAGCGCACATCAGCGGGTGCTTGAGCTGGTGAGCCACGACTACCCGGTGCTGCCGGTGAAGTTTGGCACCACGCTGCCCGATGAGGGCATGCTGCGCGAGCTGCTCAGCCAGGGTGCGCAGCTCCTGCGCACAACGCTGGATGCATATGCCGGTAAGGAGCAGCACGAGGTGGTTGTGCTCTGGGACATGAAGAATGTGTTCCAGGAGATTGCCGCCGAGGAGCCGATTGCTGCGTTGCGTAACCAGATCACCAGCCAACCACCCGAGGAGACGGTCAACGAGCGCGTTGCCCTGGGCCAGATGGTTCACGCCTCAATCCAGCGTCGCCGTAGGCAGATCAGTGAGCAAGTGATCGCGCAGCTGCGCGATCTGGCCGATGATGTGATTGTCAACCCGACCATGGACGACACCATGGTGGTGAATGTGGCCCTGCTTCTCGCTAATTCGCGCCAGGGCGACATCGACGAGCGCCTGGAGGCTCTGGACGCGCTGTTCGGCGGCCAGCTCCAGATCCGCTGCGTCGGCCCGCTACCACCCTATAGCTTTGCCACCCTCGCAGTTCAGGTGCTGCCATTTGATGCCGTAGATGCTGCGCGGCAACTGCTTGGCCTCTCCGAGGAGGTACGCACCTCCGAGATCAAGCATGTCTATCGCCAGCACGCCGCCCAGGCCCACCCAGATCACAACCCAAGCGCAGAGCACGCGGTCGAGCATATGGAGTCGCTAACGGGTGCCTACCAGCTACTCAGTGCACTCGCGAAGGCCCAAGCCCCAGCAGCGGATGACCAGGGCCACGACTGGCTCTGCCACCTCGACCGCGCAGCTGTCGAGCGCACGCTGCTGCTCGCTGTCGTCCACCAGGAAGGTGTTCTATAGGGGCGGCTCGCGAGCCGCCCCTATAGAACCGGAGATGCTCATGACCCCGATCATTGACGAGCCTGTGGAGCTGAACGCCGAAGCGCTCCAGGCGGCGCTCGAACAGGTGGCCTACTATACCTACGCTATCGCACGGCGCAAGCCGGGAGCAAGCCCAGATGCAAAGCAGATCGTCGGCGTCGACCCGCACCACTCGGTGCAAGAGATCGCCCAGGGCGACCTGCTCGCCTTGGTGAGCGCGGTCTCGCTCGCCGAGTATGATCTGTCTGTCCTTGAGTCCCGCCTGCAAGACCGCAACTGGCTTGAAGTGCTGGCCATGGCGCACCAGCGGGTGATGACGGAGCTGCTTGATTCCTATACGCTGCTGCCGCTCAAGCTCTGTACGCTCTACACCGACAAGGAGCGCGCGCGTGCGGCCCTAGCGGATAACGCCGAGCAGTTTCGTGCGGCCCTCGACCGGATCGAGGGCGCTGTCGAGTGGGGCGTCAAGGCATACTGCGACAAGGCGGCCCTGGCGGCGTGGGCCGCGCACTCGGCCCCAGAGCTGAGTCAGCTTGCCAGCTCGGTTGCGGCGGCCTCGCCCGGCGCCCGCTATATGCTAGAGAAGCGGCTTCAGCGTGCGGCCCAGCAGGCATCCGACGACCTACGGCGCAACTATGCGCAGGCGAGCCACAGCTTGCTGTTGGCCCAGGCGCGGGCGGCCGAGCAGAGCCCGCTTCAGCCAGCCCAGATCCACGGGCGCAGCGACGATATGGTGCTGAATGGGGCCTACTTGGTCGATACGGCGGGTGAGGCCGGCTTTGCAGCGGCCCTCGATGAGCTACGCACCCAGTACGAGCCATGCGGATTCAGCTTTGTGTTGACTGGCCCGTGGCCCGCATATAGCTTCAGCACCGGCGGTGGCGCGGGAGACGCATAACATGGAATCCAGCGAATGGGACGCAACCGATGTGACGATTCTTGACCTGCTCGACCGCGCCCTCGACAAAGGCGTGCTACTCTGGGGCGAGCTGGTTCTCTCGATCGCCGATGTGGATCTGGTGTATGTGGGTGTCAAGGCGCTGCTCTGCTCGGTAGATACCGCCGACCGAATGCGTGAGGCGGCCTGGAAGGATCTGATCGCTGCGCAGAGTCGGTGATAATAGCCATGGGATCGCTCTACGTCTACGCAATTGTCGACCAGCCGGATCTCGATCTTCCTGAGATCAGGGGAATCGGCGATGCGGAGATCAGTGGCCTGCGCACCGACGACCTGATGGCGGTCGTCAGTATGTTCGATGGTGAGACGGTGCCGCTGAGCCGCAACAACCTGCTCTGTCACGAGCGGGTGATCGAGGCGCTGATGCGTGAGCGTTCGGTGCTGCCAACGCGCTTTGGCACAACAACGGATCGGGCCGAGCGCATCCAGCAGACCCTGGAAGCGAACAGGGATAGTTATCGAGCGAACCTTGATCGCGTGCGTGGGCGGGTCGAAATTGCGCTGCGGGTGGGCTGGGAGCCTGAGGAGGACGCGCCCGTAGCCCGGCCGCGCGCCGCCGATATCGCCGATGGGCGCAGCTACATGCAGGCACTTCTAGAGCGTTCCCAGGGCAGCCGACGCCGACGCGATACGGCCGAGGATCTGGCCGCCAAGCTGACGGCTGGGATAACAGAGCTGTCCGATGCCGTTGTAGAGAAGGTGATGCCCACCCCTCAACTGCTGCTCAAGGCAGCCTACTTGGTGCGCTACGAGAACGTGCCAGAGGTGCGGCGGCGGATCGAGACGCTTCGCACAGAGTACCCGGCCCTGTCCATCCTGGCGACCGGCCCATGGCCAGCCTATAGCTTTGTTGAAGAAGGGAATTAATATGAGCTTTCAAATATCAGAGACAGAGCTTAGGGGTAGCGCCGGGGATGATGCGGACAGCAAGCTGATCTGTGCGTCAAACGATATTGCTGCTCTCACTGAGGAGCTGCTGACCGTGCGTGCGGCCTCCCCTAATCGGGTTGTTCTCGATCCGGACAAGGTTGAGCAGGGGCTAGCCCAGCTAGTGCTGACGGTGATCGAGCTGCTGCGCCAGCTGATGGAGCGCCAGGCTCTGCACCGGGTTGAGCACGGGACGATTGATGACGCGGCGATCGAGCGCCTGGGGCTGGCTTTTATGCGCCTGGATGAGCGCATGATCGAGCTGAAGGAAACCTTCGGCCTGCGCGACGAGGATCTCAATATTGACCTCGGGCCGCTCGGGAAGCTGATGTAGCGTTTCTGGCGTGATATGTGGCGAATGCGGCATCGCAGAGGATGCGTTTTACCGTGTTGGCGCTGACCAGCGGCACCTAAACCTAACCATTCGCCTTAGCCAACTCCGCCGCCATGCGCTCCTTGCCCCAGATGGGATGGGCCTGGCGCAGCGCAATCACGCGTTGCGCGACCTCCACCGCCTGCCCTATAGCCCTCAGCTGCGCCTTGAGGCGGCGGATCTCCCCGCGTGCCTCGCGGATGCCGTGGCTCATCTCGGGGCGGGCGTAGGCGCAGCTGGTGATCGCCAGATGCCCAGGTAGTGGGCCTGGGTGGCGCTACGCGCGAGGGCACCGCGATCGTCTGCGGAGGCCGTGCTACCCGTGGACATCGATATGCTTGGGGCTGACCACGTAGCGCACGCGCACTTGGCCTGGGACGAGGGCGTAGTCCTTGCCCTCGTAACGGTGCGACAGAGCATTGATGTGCGCGTCGCCGCCCTCCTCTGTGATCTGCACCACCGGGCCGCGCACCTGGATGTAGCGGTAGGGGTTCTGTGGGTCGATGACCATCAGTGCAACATAGGGGTTGGCGCGGATGGCCCGATCTTTCAGGCGGCCGGCGGCCGAGTTGATGTGAACCTGGCCATCCGACAGCTCGAACCAGACGGCGGTGACCTGGGGCGTCCCGTCGGGCAGGGTGGTCGCGAGGGCCGCAACGATCGGGCGCTCTAGCAGGTCGATGTGGCTCGGCGGGATAGGGGTGGAGGTGGTCATCGTGCATCCTTACCTATAGGTGCGGGCGGTAGAGCGGGCGGACTGAGCCCCTGACCGCTGTTCAGCCCGCCCGCGTTAGCGGCTGATCAGCGGTAGCATAACATAATAGTAGTAGTTGCTCAGTACCGCTCTTGTTGGGCCGCTGATCAGCGCAATCGTGAGTAGCACCCCAAGCAGCAGCGCGGAGAACCACCAGCGGCGAAGGAATGACGTAATCGAATATCGCATTGATGTGCTCCCGTGTTCATCTCAGCCTAGAGGCTTGCAAAAGCCTGTGTTCACAGCGTACAATAGCATATCTTCCGCTGATTAGTATACCGCGTTATTGCCTGCGGATTGTGATGACACGTTCACGCCTCTTCGATCTGTGGAGCCGCTGGTATCTGCTGATCGCCCTCCTTCTCCTCACACGGCTGCTGTGGCTGGATGCCTCGGGACTCTGGCTCGATGAGCTTGGCAGCTGGTCGGCGGCTACCACGACCCCATGGGCAGACCTGCTCCGGCTGCTTGCTGACCCGCACGCGGGCTACCCGCTCTACCATGTGCTACTGCGGCTGTGGGTGAGCATCGTAGGCGACTCGGCATGGGCTATGCGCCTGCCCTCGGCCCTAGCCGGGGTTGCTGCCGCGCTGGTGCTAGCAGACGCCGCCCGGCAACTGGGTCGCTCGGCCACCGCATGCCTGTTGCTCTTCATCGCAGCCCCGCTTCCGCTCTGGTATGCCGATGAGGTTACGTCCTACAGCGTTGTCTTGCTTTGGGGCGCGATCTGGGTGTGGGCGCTCCTGCGCTTCCTCGCCGACGATGGGCGCGCGGGGCGTGTGCTCCTCATCGCCGCGCCGCTCGGCCTGCTTCTGCACCGGCTGACGGTGCTGGTCGTCATCGGTGGTATTGTCGCTATCCTCTGCTGCGCGCCGCGCCTCTCACGACAGGCGCGCGGGGTGCTGGCTGTCGCGCTCGTCGGGCTCCTGGCGGGACTGACCTTCATCCTTCACGGCGGATATCTCCCCGCGTCGGCCCTCGCTGCGGCCAGCGTGAGCGCCCCGCAGACACTCTGGCTCACCCTCTGGTCGTTCAGCCTGAACCGTGGCCCGGATGAGTCGCTGCTGGCGCTGCTGATCCCGCTTAACCTCCTGGCGCTGTGGGGCGGGGCCTCCCTGATCAGCGCGGCGCGGGCTGACAGACCGGCGCGCGGCATGCTGATCGCTGCCGCCATCACAGGCGGCCTGCTCCTGGCGCAGCTGACTTGGGCCGGGCGTTACGAGCCGCGCTACTTGATCGTGCTCTACCCAACCTGGGCGCTGATCGCGCTCCCCCCGGCCCGTCTTCCCCAGTATGACCGCCCCGCCGCTATGCTGTTGGCCCTCGCTGTGGCCGCCCAGCTTAGCGCCAACCTGCTGCCCGGCGGACTCTGGGGGGCGCTGCCCGTGCGCGAGCAGGATCGCGAGGCGATGACCGCTCTGCTCCACACCATCCACCCTGACGACCGCCTGCTCTTCTACCCGCCCTACCTTGATCTGGCCTGGCGCTACTACGCGCCCCGGATCGACCCGCGCACGCCACACCTGCCCGTCGCTGCCGTCGATGGCCTGCCGCCGGCATGGCCGGGGCAGCGCGAGTTTGTGATGGTCGCCCCGTTTCACGCTAGTGTCGCCGCAGCGCACGACCCGCACCCGCCCGATCTGACCGACCCGCCGGGCACCATCCCCTGCGGCCTCCAGGCGTTCCAGGGCGTCCAGATCCGCTGTCGGGTGGCGGCCATGCCGCGCGACCTGCCCGTCCGCCCGCTGGTCGCTATCTTTGGCGATTGGCTGGCCCTGCGCAGCGCCGATCTGCTTGTGCCGCCGGACGGCCTGCGCCCCGGCGACACGCTCCCCGTCCGGCTCGACTGGGAGACCCTGCGCAGCGCGCGCGGCGAGGGCCAGTTTGTGCTGCGCCTCTCCCGGATCGGCGCGGATGCGCCGCTGCTTGTTGATGCGGCCTCAGCGCTGGGCGGCTCTGCACCTAGCCAGACGTGGGCACCTAGCTGGCGCTTCACTGACCGCCGCGCGATTACTCTGGCCACCCCGTCGGGCCAGCCGCTGCCCGTCGGCACCTACCGCGTCACGCTCGCCGTCAGCGAGGGCGGGCAGGCGCTGGATTCGCACGGGCCGGATAGCGGCCAGGGTGCCGAGCTCACCCTCGGTGAGATCAGCATCGGGCCGGGCGGGTTTGCGCCCTGCCTCGCCGGTCGGCCCGACGGCTGCGGGCAGATCCGCATCGCTGGCGCGCAGCTCTTCGACCGCCGTGGCCCCTGGGTCGCCCACGGCGTACAGTTCTTCCTGCCGCAGGATGGCATCAACGAGCACAGCTTCTGGGACGACCGCTACGCCGCCGCGCTCGCCGACGGATCGCTCGACCTTTGGCTTGATCGCGCGGCGCTGCGGCTACACACCAACCTGCTGCGGATCTTTGTCGAGCTGCCCTCGCGGGTCGATGGGCAGACGATTACGCCCACCTCCTACGCAACGATCACCGACTTCGCCGAGCGGGCGGCCGCTCGCGGGATGCGGCTGGGTCTGGTGCTGCATAACAGCGCCGACTGGCGCATGACCCCGAAGCGCCAGGCGTGGATCGAGGGGCTGATCAGCTCCTTCTTGGAGCGCGGCACGCTGGAGCGCATCGCCTATATCAGCACCGATAACGAGATCAATAACCACTGCCTGCCTGCGCGTCAGTACGATTGCTTCGCCATCGACCCGGCGTACCGGGATCAGGCTATCGGGTGGGCCACCAACTTCTATCGGATCATCAAGGCGCGCAGCCCGCAGCTGCTCGTCACCGTCGGCATGGCTACGGAGCTTGACGCCGTCGGCCAGGGCGGCGGGGCGGCGAACTACTGGCTCCGGGATCGCCGTGGGCGCACTCTGGCTGACGTGACGGATTTCCTCGCCCCACATAACTATGCCGGGCGAGCGGACGCGGTCTTGGCGGATATCCGCGCCGCTGGATCGTCAGCCCCGGTGGTGCTCGAAGAGTACGGATTCCCGACCGACCCGGCGCCGCGCAACGCTGCCTACACCGAGGGGCCGCCGACCTGCCGCCAAGATCCCATGCGCCCCGAGTGCCTACAGACCGCACCCTACTACGTGGAGCTGAACCTGCGCGCGCTCGGCGCGGGCGGCTACGCTGGCGGTGTCGCCTGGATGCTCGCCGACACGCAGGAGAAGGATCTGCCTGGGGCATGCGAGAACCCGGCTTTCACGTTCGATCCGTGGACCGGCCTGCTCGCCGCTGGCCATGTGTACTGTGACGGCGGCACGCGCACGCGCGCCGAAGGCGCGCCCAAGGCGACCGCCCTGCGCGTGTGCGCCTACCACACCGGCAGCATCGACCTCTGCATTGCCGACTCACTCTTCGCCAGGGTACCGTAGTAGATCAGTAGCTAGATCAACCGGCCCAGCCGGGGAGCAGCGTGCCGGTTAGCGCGGCCAGGGCGAAGATCGCCAGAAATACCCCAACGGCAACCAGCCCTTGGACGCGCAGGGCGGGCGGCAGCAGCGCGTGCAGGCCCGACCCGAGCACGATCAGGGCGGGGAGCGCCGCCGCATAGGTGTAGCGACCAAAGCTCCAGATTAGCACCCCCGGCACTGGCTGGAGGTGGACGCGCAGGGTGGCTATTGCCCAGACGAGCAGGGTCATGCCGAGGCTGAGCCACCAGGTGTCGGTGCTCGCCAGCGGAGTCGCCGCGCCGTCCAAGGCGACGCGGACGCTCAGGCGCGCCGCGCCGATCATGCCCGCCGCAACCACGAGGCCAATCGAGAGAAGCCAGCCCGATTGCACGCGCAGCTCGCCCCAGCTGAAGATACCCCAGAACCCCTGGAAGAGCTCGTTCAGCTGGCGGGGGTAGGCCGCCGCCATCCAGTCTGGGGAGAGGGCGGTGCTCAGCGCGCGGGCCACCGTCGGACGCCCGAGGAGATCACGCAGCGGCGCGGGCGCAAGGGCGGCGAGGTCGGGCAAGGCGCGCTCGGCGCCGGGGTTGCGCAGCAGGTTGTGGGACTCTGCGGCGTCAAGCAGATCTGCGGTCAGCAGGCCATCGGCGGCCGGCCCAGATGGCGCGCTATCAATCACTAGGGCCAGATCATCGAAGAAGACGGTGCCCGGCGCAAACGGCCCGTATAGGCGCACGGCCAGATAGCGCGTGTCGGGCGGCACATAGGCCGAGACGCTCACCGGCGCCCAGCGGTCGCCGACCATCACGCTGTCGGCGACCACCTGCTGATCAACCTGAATGGCCGGGGCGAGCGCGATAACCGCCGGGCCGTCTGCGCGCGCCTGGGCGGAGATGGTCACCATATGACCGGCGGCCCGACCGAGTAGGGCCAGGTCGATCTCCTGCACGGCCATCGGCCCCGGCCCGTCGGCGGGCCTGCTGAGCGCGAAGGCCGACCCGCCGGCGAAGGATCGCAGGGGATCGCGCAGCACAACCGAAGCCGCCAGCGGGACGGGTTCCCAGTCTGCGAGGCGATGCGGCAGCAGCGCGAGGGATAGCACGGCCAGCGCCGTGAGCAGCGTGAGGGCCAGCGCGACTCGCCGCCAGCTGATGTGGAGCGCGGTGATCGCCAGCCACACCAGAAGCAGCCCCGCCGGTGCCGCCAGCGCCCGCTTGACGGCGAAGGCCAAGGTGGCAGCGACAAGCAGCGCAATCTGGATGCGCCGCCGCCCCGGCTGCAAGAGCAGTTCTGCCGTCGCCCAGATCATGGCGATAGCCACCGTGTTCGCCAGCACATCGCTATTCACCGCGCTCATAATGTCGGCGAATGGCGGCAGGCAGGCGAGCGCCGCCAGCACGAAGATCTGGACGCCCGGATCGTCGAGCAGCAGACGAGTGGCGCGCACCGCCATATAGAAGCAGAGCGCGGCGAGGACGACGCTGGTCAGGCGGGCGACCCGTAATTGCAGTTCAATCGGTAGTTCGCGTGTCGGAAGGGAGGCAAAGGCGATGAGCGCATAGTAGGTCGGCGGGTGGACGCGCTGATTAAATCCGAGCGTGACATCAGCTGCCTCGGGTACGATGGCCGGCTGGATCTGGGCGAAGAGCGGCGTGGCTACCATCGAGCGGGCGATCACCGAGCGCAGCGCAGGGTTCTGCTCATCGTAGCCGGGCAGGCGACCAAGGTCGCGGATCAGCAGGGCGTACTCCAGGCTGGTCGGCTCATCGTAGTGACTCCAGGGCGGGGCGAGCAGCGCGAAGGCCAGCGTATGAGCGACAAAGAGCACCAGGAGCGCGGCCTCCCAGCGTCTCACCGTGACAGAGTCGTTGTTTGGCAACGCCATTGGACAATCTCAACTATCAGCCCTATGCGGCGTGACGGATCGTGTAGGCACGACCATGCAGCGAACCTCATCCCAGCCGGGGCGCTCCAGGGACTCGATGAGGGATAGAGACTGGGCTCCTCGTGGGGCACTGGTGCGCCCGCATGATAGCACGCTGGGGCCGCTCCGTCCCGGCTCAGGCGGCGGCTTCGGCGATGTCAGCCGCGCCCGGAGGATGCGCGTTGGCGGAATCCCTCCTCACCCCCTTGTGAGAGAGAGGTCGGGGGTGAGGGGTGTCCGGCGATAAACTGTCAAGCTGCTACGAACTTTATAGCTACCACGCGGGTTCAGATGGTGCCACATACGCCGGTGGGCTGAGCAGCTCCATAAAGGCTGCCCGCTGCGTCGCCGTGCCGAATACCGCCAGCTGATCTCCTGCCAGCAAGCGCATATCCGGGTCGAGGTTATGGATCACTGCCTCGCCACGCAGCAGAGCCACAATCGACACCCCCGTCCGCTGACGCACCGCACCCGTGCGGATCGTCTGCCCCGCCAAGGGGCTCGCTGTGTCCAGGGTGTGCCAGCTCAGGTCATAGAAGACGTGGCGCAGCTGCCGCAGCCGTTGGAGCGTCGCCGTAGGCAGCCCCGGTAGTTCGATCGGACGGTAGTGTTCGGCGCGCACCTCATCACTCAGACGCTCGATCTCCCCCGCCGTCACGTTCACGTGTAGCAGCGCCTGGCGAACCATCTCTAGCCCAGCCTCGAACTCTGGCTGGATCACCTCGTGGATGCCCAGCTCGCGCAGCACCTCGAGCTGGCCCAACTGGGTCGCCCGCGCCACGATGTGCAGCGTCGGGTTGAGCCGGTGGGCCTGCCGCACCACCGTCTCCACGTCAATCGCCGACGAGACCGCCACGAGCAGCAGCCGGGCGTGTTGGAGCCCCGCCGCCTCCAGCACCACCGGGCTACTGGCGTCGCCGTAGATCACCGGCACCTTCGCCGCCTTGAGCGCGTCGAGGCGGCCCTGGTCGCGCTCAAGGACTATGAAAGCCAGGTTCAGACGCGCCAGCAGGTCGGCGATATAGCGCCCTACGCGTCCGTAACCGGCAATGATGACGTGGCCCTGGAGCACCTGCTCGGTCAGCGGAACAACCGGGGCGGGTGGTTGCGCCCGCCAGCGCTGGACAGATGCGTAGACCGGCGTGGTCAGGGTACTCACAAAGGGTGTCAGCAGCATCGTCAGGAGCGTGGTGGCCAACACGAGGCTATACTGATCGGCGCTCAGGGCTCCCTCAGCGAGCGCCACGCGGCCCAGCACGAAGGCGAACTCGCCTACCTGGAACAGTCCCAGGCCGACGGCCAGCGGCACCGCGCCCCGATAGCCAAAGGCGTGGACTACCCCGGTGAAGATCAGCGCCTTGCCCAGGCTGATAACCACGACGAGCACCAGGATGGTGCCCAGATTGGCGAGCAAGAAGCGCGGATCGAGCAGCATGCCCACCGAGACGAAGAAGAGCATGCCGAACACGTCACGCAGCGGCACGATGTCGCTCAGCGCCTGGTGGCTGTAGTCCGACTCGCTCAGAACCATTCCGGCAACGAAGGCCCCAAAGGCGAACGAGAGCCCGGCCAGATAGGTGGCGTACCCAATGCCGAGCCCCAAAGCCATCACCGCGATGAGGAATAGCTCACGCGAGTTCCAGGTCGCAATACGCTTGAGCAAGAACGGGATCACTCGCGTCCCCACAAGAACCATCGCTGCCAGGAAGAATCCGGCCCGCACCACCGCCCAACCAAGGGTGGGCAGCCCATCGCGCAGGTTGGCCAGCTCGGGTAGGATGATCATCAGCGGCACCACCGCCAGATCCTGGACGATGAGCATGCCGATCATCACCCGACTCGCCAGGGTGCCCAGAGTGCCCTGAGCGCTCAGAGTCTTGAGGGTGACCATCGTCGAGGAGAGGGCCAGCATGGTGCCGAGCCAGAGGGCGCTGTAGCTCGACCAGCCGAGGAGCCGACCAAGGCTCCAGCCAAGCAGCATAGTCAGGGCGAGCTGGACAGGCGTGCCGAGGAAGGTGACCCACTTCACGCGAGCGAGCCGGGACAGGTTGAACTCAAGACCGAGGGCGAAGAGCAGGAGCGCGACGCCGATCTCGGCGAGCAGCTCGATGTCGTGGATTGCGATCACGGTGGGGCCACCGGTGTAGGGGCCGACCAGCACCCCAGCCACGATATAGCCGAGGAGGAGCGGCTGGCCGATGCGTTGGGCGACGAAGCCACCCAGCAGTGCGGCGACCAGGATGATGGCGATGTCGGCGGCGATGCCCATTGGTGGCTCCTTTGCCCGTGGAGAGCACTAAAAAGTCGGGAGGACGGGTGTGAGTCGGTGTGAATATGATTCTGATGATCTTTTTGTATTAGCAAGCGGATTACGACTAGCTTCTGCTCACCCGCTTCTTCTGATCGACGCCTTTCGGATGGCCACCATGCCTGCCTCTAGCTCGTGCCGCCGCCAACCCTGCGTTGGTTTGCTCCCGGATCGGTGTACACGCATGATAACCGCCACCACTGGATCTGCACGCTCGTGCATGGTCGCCTGGCGCTCCGCCTCCCTACTGCGGATCTCGCGGCAATGGCTGGACGCTCACCAGCGTGGCTCCGATGTCGCGCAGCCGATCTCGTAGGCTGTAGAGTGCGGCCTAGTTGGTAACGGCCCGATCAGACAGGTGACCGGGCGCTGGTCGCTTCACCACGACAAAAGCCACGCGTAGGCGTGGCTCGTGTGTAACAAATAGCGACTGGTCTACGACAAGTGACGGTGGGATCACTCGCGCTGCAGATCGCTGATGCCGGTACGCAACGCATACAAGGTGGCCTGCGTGCGGTTGGCCAGATGCAGCTTATCGAGGATCGTGCTGACGTGCGTGCAGACGGTGCGCTCGCTGAGGGTCAGGTGATCATCGGGGCGGCACCATCGCCCATACCGCGCCGCAGCGGGTCATATCTTCCAGCGTAAAGTTGGTGATATCAAACACATGGGCTCCGCGTGGTCTATCGGCGTCTGACGCGGTAACACCGCGCTCATGCATAAGCGTACCGAAAATTGCGCGAGCGCGCAAGGATCGCCAGATGGCTCAGGCCAGGTGACGCCGCTCCCCGTGGTTGAGCCGCACCAAAGGCTTGTCAGGTGACGTATGATGAGACTATGCCGACACCTGTGATTGCGACAAAGCTGCTGATCCCGCCACTGCGCCCGCAGGTGCTGCTGCGCTCACGCCTCATCGCGCGTCTGGCTGCGGGCCTACAGCGCAAGCTCACCCTGATCTCGGCACCGGCCGGCTTCGGCAAGACCACTCTGGCCAGCACATGGCTCGCCGACTGCGGGCGACCGGTCGCATGGCTCTCGCTCGACAGCGAGGAGAGTGATCCGGCGCGCTTCCTGACCTACCTGGTGGCGGCGCTGCAAAGAGTCGCGCCAGGTGTGGGCACTGGGGTGTTGCGCCTGCTCCAATCCCCGCAGCCGCCGCCGGTCGAGGCGCTGTTGCCGACCCTGCTCAATGAGCTCGCCGCGCTCCCTCATGCGGCGGTGCTCGTGCTCGATGACTACCACACCCTCGACTCTCGGCCAGTTAACCAGGCCCTCACCGCGCTGGTTGAACACCTGCCGCCCCAGCTGCACCTCGTCATGCTGACGCGCGAGGATCCGCCGCTCCCACTCGCGCGCCTGCGCGTCCGCAGCCAACTCACTGAGCTACGAGCGGCGGATCTGCGCTTCACCGCGAGCGAGGCGGCGGACTTTCTGCGTGAGGTCATGGGCCTGAGCCTTGCGGAGGACAACATTGCCGCGCTAGAGGCGCGCACCGAGGGCTGGATCGCCGGGCTGCAGCTGGCGGCGCTGTCGCTCCAGGGGCGGGATGATGCCGGGAGCGCAATCGCCGCGTTCAGCGGCAGCCACCGCTTTGTGCTGGACTACCTACTGGAGGAGGTGCTGCACCGCCAGCCCGCGCCCATCCAGCAGTTCTTGCTGCGCACCGCGATCCTCGATCGTCTCTGCGGCCCGCTCTGCGATGCCGTCATGGGCGACGCCACTCTGTCGGGGCAGGCCACTCTGGATGCGTGCGAGCGCGCTAATCTCTTCCTCGTTCCGCTAGATCAGGAGCGGCGCTGGTATCGCTACCACCACCTCTTCGCCGATCTGCTGCGCCAGCGGCTGCAGCAGCGCCCCACGGCTGTGGGCGCAGAAGGGCCAGAGATCGTGGATCTCCACCGGCGGGCCAGCGCCTGGTACGAGGACAACGGCCACCAGATCGAGGCGTTCCAGCACGCCGCCACCGCCGGTGATGTCGACGGTGCCGCGCGCCTGATCGCGGGGAAGGGGATGCCCTTGCACTTCCGGGGCCTGATACACCCGGTGCTGCGCTGGCTGGAGGGGCTCCCGACCACAGCCCTGAACACGCGTCCCGCACTGTGGGTGACCTACGCCTCAGCGGCGGCGATGCTCGGCCAGCCAGCTGATACCGTCGAGGCAAAGCTCCAGGCGGCAGAGGTGGCCCTGCGCAGCGCGGTGGCGGATGACACCACCCGCGACATCCACGGCCAGATTGCCGCCATCCGCGCCATGCTGGCAATCCCGCTGGGCCACACCGAGACGATCATCGCCCAGTCGCGCAGCGCCCTGGAGCTGCTGAGCCCGCAGAACCTGTCGCTGCGCACGACGACGAGCTGGACGCTGGGCCTAGCCTACCAGCTCCGGAGCGAGCGGGCCGCGGCCGTGCGAGCCTTTACCGACGCCATCGCGAGCAGCCGGGCCTCGAACAATACGATGATCACTATCGCGGCGACAACCTGCATGGGCCAGCTCCAGGAAGCGGACAACCAGCTCGATCTGGCCCTGGCGACCTACCGGCGCGTCCTGGCGGCGGTAGGCGATCCGCCGCTGCCATTCGCCTGTGAGGCGTACCTTGGCCTGGCCAGGCTTGCCTACGCGTGGAATGACCTGGACGCCGCCGAGCAGTATGGGCAGCAGAGCCTCGGGTTGGCGCAACAGCTCGCCAGCGTGGACACGCCTGCCGGCTGTCTGGTTGTGCTTGCTTACGTGCGCCTTGCCCGGGGCGACCTGGCCGGCGCAGCCGAGATCCTGGCTCAGGCTGAGCAGTTCGTACGCCAGCAGCAGATGATGCATCGGATGCCTGATGTCGCAGCGGCGCAGGTGCGCATGCTGCTGCGCCAGGGGAGCCTGGGGGTGGCCGCGCAGCTGGCGCAGACCTATGATCTCCCGGTTGGCCAGGCCCGGGTGCGCCTTGCCCGGGGCGAGCCATCCGCCGCGCTGGCGCTGCTGGAGCCGGTACACCGACAGGCCGAGGCGAAGGGCTGGCAGGACGAGCGGCTCAGGGTACTGGTGCTGCAGGCCATCGCGCACGCGGCGCAGGGCACAACCGATCAGGCGCTGCAGCATCTCGACGCAGCGCTGACCCTGGCGGCTCCGGGCCGACTCGTGCGGCTCTTCATCGACGAAGGGCAGCCGATGGCGCACCTGCTGACAAGGATGCAGGGTGAAGGCGGCAGGATGAAGGAATACCGCAGCACATTACTTGCTGCGTTTGAAGCGCCGCAGGAGCTTCATCCTTCATCCTTCACCCCTCACCCTTTGATCGAGCCATTGAGCCCACGCGAGCACGAGATCCTCCGCCTCATCGCCCTGGGGCTCTCGAACCAGGAGATCGGTGCGCGGCTGGCCCTCGCAGAAAGCACGGTCAAAGGGTACAACCGCAACCTCTTCGGCAAGCTCCAGGTTCAGCGGCGCACCGAGGCGGTCGCGCGCGCCCGCGAGTTGGGGCTGGTATAGGGGGGGATGGGCGTGGTAAATGCTTATGAGAATGATGATTCTCACACGCACCTTGCTCAACATCGGATAATCGTATCGGTATATGATATAATTCACATATCCGATACTATTTTTACGAGCGTACCTGATGGACACAGCGAAGCCCCACATGGACCCGCGACTGGCCCGCCGGATCGCCGAAAAACACGCCGCACTCAGCGCCCTTCGCCCGCTCTCGCCCGCGACCCTACGGCGCATCCATGAGGATCTCCAGGTGCGGCTGACCTTCCACTCTAATGCGATTGAGGGCAACACCCTAAGCTTGCGCGAGACCCAGCTGGTGATCGAGCACGGCATGACCATCGGCGGGCACACGCTGGCCGAGCATCTGGAGGCCACAAACCACGCGTCCGCTGTGCGCGCCCTGCTCACGATGGCCGACGGCAACACGCCCCTGAGCAGCGAGATCATCCGGGATTTGCACCGCCTGGTTACTGATCGTCTGCTGGATGAGGCCGGAGCCTGGCGGACTGGAGCAGTGTCGATCCGCGGCTCAGCTCTCCAGCCGCCTCCCGCATCCCGGGTTCCCGCTCTGATGGATGAGTGGCTGGCCTGGGTCGAAGGCGCGGGGCGGGGCTATGGCCCTGTAGAGCGGGCGGCGATCGCTCACCACGGCTTTGTGGCCGTACACCCCTTCCGCGATGGCAACGGGCGCACCGGGCGGCTCCTGCTCAACCTGCTGCTGCTGCGCACGGGCTTCCCGCCCGCCCTGCTGCTTCAAGAGTGGCGGCTGGGCTACCTGGAGGCGCTCAGCCAGGCCGACCGAGGGCGCTATGGGCCGCTGCTCAACCTGATCGGTCGGGCAGTAGAGATTGGGCTTGATCTCTACCTAGAGGCATGTGCCGCCGCGCCGCCCCAGGAGGATCTGCTGCCCCTGCGCGATCTGGCGGCGGGGACCTCGATGAGCGCCGAGTACCTGGCGCTGCTCATCCGCAAGGGCCGCCTGGAGGGCAGCAAGCGCGGCGGGCGCTGGCACAGCACCCGCGCCGCCCTTGATCGCTACCGGGCTGAGGTCGCGGGAGGAGCGGTGCCCCGAGGACGTCCCCGCACGACCCGAGACGAGGCCGATGGGCCAGCATAGCGCGCAACGCAATACCGCACCGTAGAAGTCACGCTGTCACCCTGCGCGTGCCCGGCCCGTGAACGGGCGGGCTCTCGTTTGACGAAGGCCGCCTACGCGGCCTCAGGCAGGCCGCGTAGGCGGCCTTCGTCAATAGGAGCCCGCGGCTTCAGCCGCCGGGCAACGCCGCACAGCGTCACTTCTGGCTTCTACTCATCGTCAAGATCGTACAGCAGATCGAGCAGCGCCTCGCTCATCGCCTCGATCCCATCGGTGTCGCCTTGTTGGGCAGCCACCTCCAGGGCTTCGATGATGCGAATAAGCTCCTGGTTGTCGGGGTTGGCGGTCAGCGCACGCTGGGCCTGCGCGAGAAGGCTGATTGTCTCCAGACTCATCCCTGCGGTAGAGGGCGGCTGGCCCTCTACCTCTAGCAGCGGCACCTGAGTCCCATCACCACCCTCCTCCCACCCGGCCAGGTCAAAGTCCTCTAGCTCAACCCTGGCCCCAGCAATATCAGCAGGCGAGAGGCGGGCATGGGCCGCGCGGATGCTCGCAGTGATCTGCTTGCCGCTGCCCCGATCTACCGCCGAGACGTTGACGATCCCGTTGAGGTCAAAGTCAAACTGGACGGTGATCCGAGGTGGCATGCCGGGAGTCTCAGGGCGTAGCTGCTCAAAGAGGAACTCTCCCAGCAGGGTGTTTTGCGAGGCAATCGGGTGCTCGCCCTGGTAGATCTTCAGGTTGATCGTCGTCTGTCCAGGGTGGAGCGCGGTGTAGACCTCGGCGCGCGAGGTGGGGACCGTCGTGTTGCGCGGGATGATCACGCTGTAGTGATCCGGCACCACGCGGCCCATCTCGATCTCGGCGATCTCGATCCCGAGCGAGTGTGAGGTGACATCGACCAGGATGGCGTCGAGCGGCTCGCCCGCGATGATCGCGGCCTGCACGGCCGCGCCAAGCGCCACGGCCTCATCGGGGTCGATCGCCACGGCAGGCTCGATCCCGGTGTGCTCGCGCACAAGATCCCAGACCAGCGGGATGCGCGTGCTGCCGCCGACAAACAGCACCTTGTCGAGATCATCGGCATTGATCCCGGCGTCGCGCAGGGCCGCATCAAACGACTCCATGGTGCCGTCAAGCATGTCGGCGATGGCAGCCTCGAACTCCTCGCGCTGAACCTCAACATCCAGGTGCAGCGTCCGCCCCTCAGCGGTGAGCAGGTACTCCTCTTGAACACGAGCCGTGGGCCGGGCAGAGAGCGTGATCTTAGCGGCCTCGGCGGCGCGCAGCAGGCGGGCCATCGCGCGCCGGTCATCGCGGGGGTTCACCCCATGCTCGGCGACGAAGCGCTCGATCAGCAGCTCGCGCAGGCGCTCATCAAAGTCGTCGCCGCCGAGCTGGGTGTTGCCGTGGCTGGCACGAACCTCGATCACGCCGCTGTCCAGCTCGATAATCGAGACATCGAACGTGCCGCCGCCGAGGTCGTAGACAGCCACCAGCTGGCGCTCGTCGCTGCGGTCGAGCCCGTAGGCCAGGGCGGCCGCAGTCGGCTCATTGATGATCCGCTCAACGGTGAACCCGGCGATCTCACCAGCCTCGCGAGTGGCCTGGCGGGCGGCGTCCGAGAAATAGGCAGGCACGGTGATCACGGCGCGCTCGACGGGCTGGCCAAGGCTGACCTCAGCGGCGCGGCGCAGCTCGCGCAGGATCAGCGCCGAGATCTGCTGAGGCGTGTAGCTGCGCTCGCCAAGCTGCACCTCGGTGCCACGGCCCATCTGCCGTTTGATCGAGCGGATGGTGCGCTCGGGATAGAGCGCGTACTGGTTGCGGGCGGGCGTGCCCACCAGCAGCCCGCCGTCGGGGGCGAGGCCGACCACAGAGGGGATGATCCGCTCGTCGCCGCTGGGCACAATGGCGGGTACACCATCGCGCACCAGCGCCACGGCGGAGAAGGTCGTCCCCAGGTCGATGCCAATAATCAAGCTCATGCTATGCCTTCCTAATGCTGTGATTCACCGGCAACGGCCACCTCTGCGTGGCGAAGCACCCGCGTACCAACCATAAAGCCGCGCCGGATCTCCTGAACAACGGTGCCGGGCGATACGTCGGCGGAGACAACCTCGACGGCGATATGGCGGCGGGGGTCGAAGGGCTGGCCCTCAGCCACGATCAGGGTCACGCCCTCGGCGGCAAGGGCATCGAGCAGACGGCGGCGCACCATGGCGAGCCCCTCTAGCCAGGCATCGAGCGCGGCGTGCAAGGCGTCCGCCTCACGATGCTCATCAGCGTCGGCATCACCTAGCAGAAGCCGACGCAGCAGGGCTTCCGCCGACTCGCGCCGGGCGGCGTGATCGAGGGTGGCCCGACCTGCGCGGATAGCCTCATCAAGCCCATCGAGCGCGGGAAACATAGAGCGGGCAACCGCGAGGCGCGCCTCGGACACCGCAGCCTGGGCCTGCTGGCGGTCGGCGACGATCTCGGCCTCGTGACGTTCCCCGGCGGCGCGCAGGGCGTCCATCGCAGCCGCCAGACGCTCGGCCTGGGTCTCGGACAGCGCGTTGGCCTTGAGTTGCTCGCGCCCGGCGCGCCCGATCTGCTTCTCCAGTGCGGCGACGGCGGCCTGCAGCGCATCGATACGGGTCGCCAGATCGGGCAGAACCTGCTCGCGGGACATCAAAGCTGCACCTTCTCATACTGCTCGCGCCAATCGGTGCGGTCAAGGTCGGTGAGCGCGCGCAGGGCGGCCAGGACATCTGCCGGGCTCAGGCCGAGGTCAAGCTTCGGCGAGCGCTTGCGGCGCGCTGGCTCGGGCCAGGGCTGGAGCAAAAGCATATCAGCCTCAAGGCGCTGGGCAGGGTCGCGCAATCGCTCATAGGCCGCACGGATACGCTTAAACTGCTCAGGGTTGCGCTCGGGCGGGTTGGCGCGCACCATCGCAAAGTAAGCGCGCTTGATCTCATCGGCGGGGGCTGCGCGGGCTAGGCCGAGCACCTCGTAGGGATCATAGTATGGCTCACTCATGGCAAATGCTCCCGCCTATTAAAAGACATCACCGAACTCATCAAACTCATCAAACTCATCAAAGCTATGCAATGCCTGGCTGAGCATTATGCGCAGCATCGGCGTGCCGACCACCCGGCGCAGATCCTGGGCCTGCGCGCGCAGGTCGGGCCGACCCAAACGCTGGGCAAGCTTCGCGGCATGCTGGAGCTGTGTTTTGGCCTCGTGTACCTTATCGCTCAGGCCAAGCACCATGCCGAGCATAATCAGCGCATCTATGTCGTCGGGGGCATGCTGGACAGCCAGCTCAGCGTAGCGGATGGCCAGATCCGGGCGCGGCAGTAGCAGAAAGCTCGTGATGCTCTTAAGGATGCGCGGATCGTCGGGCCGCAGCGCCACCGCCTTATCGAGCAACTCCAGTGCCAGCTTCGTCGAAGGCGTATCGACCGGCTTAGGCGGCAGGGCCATGCGGGAAAAGAAGGCGGGCATCGGGGGCGGCATCGCCAACGACATCAGCTGAAGCCCAATATCGACATAGTCCTCGGCGCTGGGCGTGCGCTCCTGCTCGAAGCGAACAATCAGCGCACGGGCCTCGTCAATCTTGTCTGCCATCACCCAGGTCTCAATCGCCAGCACCCATGTCTCGTTATTCTCGCCGCCTACCGTCAGCGCCCGCTCGATCAGTGCGCCCATGTCTACGGGCTGGCGCAGGACGCGCAGCATACGGGCCTGGTTAAGCGGAAAATGCGGATCATCGGGGCCGTAGATCTCACCTTCGACAAAGGCATTGTACGCAGCCTGAAAGTTGCCATATTGGCTGAGCTGGCGACCATGCTGCATAAAGACATCCGCAGCCCGGCGGCGCAGATCGGCCCGGTCGGGGTTGCGCTCGGCAAGCTCGCGGACGAGCCGCTCGGCCTCGCCAAGCTGCCAGTGTTCCGAGAGGTAGCCAATATGGCGCAGCAGCGCATCGGGGTGGTACGGGTCGATCTCAAGGATGCGCTTGATCTCATTCTGAGAGGCGCGATCCTGTTCATTGGCGAGCAGCGCATCGGCGAGCTGGAAGCGCAGATCAAGGTCGTTGGGGTCAAGCTTAATCGCCTGCCGGAAGACCGTGACGGCCTCATCGGGACGCCCGGCGTTGCGGTAGCAGCTGATGATCCGGGTGCGAACCCAGGCCCAGCGCTGCTCTTCCTGTCCGTCCGCTGCGGCGGCCGAGCGCTTGCGGGGGCGGGTGCGCAGGAGGGCACGCCATGCGTCGGCGGCATCCTCCCAGCGCTCCTGCCGCTCGTAGGCGAGGGCGAGGTTGTGCAGGATCGACCGGGGAGAGCCAAGGCCCTGGGCGTTGCCGTGAATCAGACGCGCCGCCTCCCAGAGCAGCGTCGCCTGACGCCACTCGCCAGATATGGCGGCGGCGCGGGCCGCCTGGTCGAGCGCCTGTAGGCGCAGCTCGTCGAAGGCAGGCCCGCCAGAGAGGCTAGCCCAGTGCCGAACCAGCTCGCCTGCGGCCGCAACATCCCCAGATTCGACGAGCGCAGCAATCCGCTCCATCAGCATCGCGGCGAGGCGCGCCTCCATCCCCGGCGAACGCTCGCCAGCATCGTAGAGCCGCTGCAACAGCTTGAGCGCCGCATCGGTATCGCCGACCAGCGCGGCAGCCATGGCGCGAAAGGAGCGCCGGAGCGGTTCGAGGGCTGGCACCGGAAGCGTGCGCTCATCGGCGAGGGTGACATGGGCATCAGCGCTGCCAGCGGCCAGCTGACTCAGGCCGCGCCAGAGCGTGCCCAGGGCGCTCTCATCGGCGGGGACAGGCTCGCGGCGCAGCACCGCCAGAGCGGGCGCAGCCCACGCCCGCAGCGCAGGGGTCATCCCCGGCAGGGCAGACAGATCGGCATCGCTTCGCTGCTCCAGGGTCAGCAAGACGAGCAGCTTGGCGGCGACGATATTCCCCGGCTCGCGCGAGAGCACAAGCCTATAGCGGTCTGCGGCTCCGGCGAGGTCACCCGCCCGATGGAGCAGCCGCCCGAGGTGCATCGGAAAGCGCAGGTCGGCGGGGGCCAGCACAGCGGCGCGGCGCAGGTCGGCGATAGGATCGGCGGCGCGGGAGCTGAGGGCGCGGCGGAAGTGCGCCTCGGCGAGAGCGTGGGCCACTGCCGGATCGTAGGCGACAGGCTGCCACGCAGCGATCGCCGCGTCGAAGCGGCCCGCTTGAAAAGAGCGTAGCCCAAGCTCGCGGGGGGTGAGATCAGCGGGCTTACGCTGTCGTTCCGAACGCTTTGATTTGGGCATAGTGAATAAAATTCAAGGAGCTGCTTGTCCGCTCCTAACAGACACACCGATAGCTGGCCCAGGCGTGCTCAACGCTGGCATGACGTGGATTAACCTGAGTCATACGATAACGGTATCTATTCTACCGCATTTGCGACAACCCCGTAGATCTCTTGTCAGGGCTGTTGCATTGTCCTGAGTGCCCCCGGCTAGCGACTGGAAGTCGCGCCGGCGGGGCGCGATGCGCCGGGCGTCGGCCTGCGCCGACGCCGGAACCGCCCGCGCAGGCGGGCGGCTGGCCGCAGGCCCCCTGACGCGGCTTCAGCCGCCAGCGACAATATGTCGGCGCGTGTAATCTAATCTGCCATGAGCGCGTATAATAGGCTCGATATCACGCCCGAAACCCGCGACATCGAGAGATCCCGGCGCAGCGGATGCCGCCCCCCGGCACGCTGGGCGTTGCCCTTGCCCGCCGCATCGCAGGTATCTCCCGAGCGCAGCGATGCTGGTGCAGCTAGGGGCTCAGGCACCCGCTTTTGGCTCTTGAGGATAGTATATGCAGCCCACATCCAATCGCTCCACGGTTATGGAGCCAGTCGCGATCATTGGCATGGCCTCGTTCTTCGCCGATGCCCACAACCTTGCAGACTACTGGGATAACATCGTCCGTGAGCGCAATAGCATCACCGATATCCCCGCCTCACGATGGAATATCACCGACTATTACGACCCAGACCCAACCGCGCCCGATAAGTCCTACTGCAAGCGCGGCGGGTTCCTGCCCGATATCGACTTCGACCCGATGGAGTTTGGCCTGCCGCCGAACATCCTTGAGGTGACGGATGTCTCGCAGCTGCTGGCCCTGGTGGCCGCCCGCGAGGCGTTCGAGGACGCGGGCTACGGCGCCACGCGCGGCCACGACTTCGAGCGCACCGGCGTGGTGCTGGGGGTCTGCGGCGGGCAGAAGCTGATGACACCGCTGATCGCGCGCCTGCAGTACCCGGTCTGGGAGCAGGCCATGCGCAGCTGCGGGCTGAGCGAGGAGCGGGTCGCCGAGGCGATCGCCAAGATTAAGCTGGCCTACATCCGCTGGGAGGAGAACTCGTTCCCCGGCATGCTCGGCAATGTGATCGCCGGGCGGATCGCCAACCGCTTCGACCTGGGCGGGATCAACTGTGTGACCGACGCGGCCTGCGCGTCGTCGCTGAGCGCGCTCCAGATGGCCCTGAGCGAGCTGACCTCGGGCCGCTGCGACATGATGCTGACCGGCGGGGTGGACACCGACAACTCGCCCTTTATGTACATGTGCTTCAGCAAGACGCCGGCCTTCTCGCGCCAGGATTCACCGCGCCCGTTTGACGCAAGCTCGGATGGGATGATGGTGGGCGAGGGGGTGGGCATGCTGGTGCTCAAGCGGCTGGCCGACGCTGAGCGTGACGGCGACCGAGTCTATGCGGTGATCCGGGGCATCGGCTCGTCGAGCGATGGGCGCTACAAGAGCATCTACGCGCCGCGCTCGGAGGGCCAGGCCCGCGCGCTGCGCCGGGCCTATGTGAGCGCCGGGGTTCCGGCGACGAGCATTGGCCTGATCGAGGCCCACGGCACGGGCACGGTGGCCGGCGACCTGTGCGAGGTGCAGACGCTGCGCGAGGTGTTCGGCGAGGGCAACCCGCGCCAGGCGCATATCGCCCTGGGCAGCGTGAAGTCGCAGATTGGCCACACCAAGGCGGCGGCTGGGTCGGCTGGGATGATTAAGGCGGCGCTGGCCCTGCATCACCGGGTGCTGCCGCCGACGATTGGGGTGGATGCGCCCAACCCAAAGTTTGGGCTGGAGGGATCGCCGCTGTATGTGAACACCCGCGCGCGGCCCTGGCTGCGGGCTGCGGGGGCGACGCCGCGCCGCGCGGCGGTGAGCGCCTTCGGCTTTGGCGGCACTAACTTTCACGTGGTGCTTGAGGAGTACGCCAGCGACCACCGGCGGCCCTACCGCATCCACCAGACGGCCCAGGAGCTGATTCTGGCCGCGCCCACGCCCGCCGCGCTGCGCGAGCGCTGCGCCGATCTGGCCGAGGCGCTGGCCGGGCCGCTGGCCGCCCAGGTCTTCGCCGAGCTGACTGAGGCGACGCGGTTGATCGAGCTGCCGACCGAGCTGTCCCGCCTCGGCTTCGTGGCCGACGGCCCGAGCGAGGCCCGCGAGCAGCTGCTGCGCGCCATCGCCATGCTCGACGGCCAGCCCAATGCCGAGCGCCTCCAGCACCCGAAGGGGGTCTTCTTCCAGCGCTACGGGTTCGCCACTGCCGGGCGGGTGGTGGCGCTCTTCCCCGGCCAGGGCTCGCAGTACCTGGAGATGGGCCGCGACCTGGCGCTGAACTTCCCGCCGCTGCGCGACCTGCTTGGCCGGGCCGACGCCTACGGCGCGAACGCGCCGCTCTCCGAGGTGATGTTCCCGGCACCGGCCTTCACGCCCGCCGAGAAGGCCACCCAGGACGAGCGCCTCCAGCGCACCGAGCACGCCCAGCCGGCGATCGGCACCCTGAGCGCCGGGATGTTCGGCCTGCTGCGCGACGCTGGCTTCCAGCCGGATATGGTGGCCGGCCATAGCTTCGGCGAGCTGACCGCCCTCTGGGCCGCTGGCGCAGTGGATGACGATGACTTCCTGGCCCTGGCCCACGCGCGCGGGCGGGCGATGGCCCCCCCGAACGACCCGTCGTTCGACGCCGGGGCGATGCTGGCTGTCTCTGCGGAGCTGGCCACCGTGCAGACGATTGCTGGCCAGGTGCCAGGCATCACGCTGGCGAACCTGAATGCGTATGACCAGGTGGTACTGGCGGGGCCGACGGCGGCGATTGGCCGGGCGCGTCACCTGCTGGAGGCCGCAGGCCATCGCGCCACCCCGCTGCCGGTGTCGGCGGCATTCCACACCCCGCTAGTGGGCCACGCCCAGGCGCCGTTTAGCCGGGCGGTACACGCCTGCGCCTTCAGCCCGCCGCGCCTGCCGGTGTACGCCAACGCCACCGCCCAGCCCTACCCCGCCGACCCACGGGCCATGCAGGCGCTGCTGGCCGACCAGCTGCTCCAGCCGGTGCGCTTCCTCGACCAGATCGAGCAAATCTACGCCGCCGGGGGCGCGATCTTTGTGGAGATCGGCCCGCGCAACGTGCTGACCAACCTGGTGGGGCGCATCCTGGGCGACCGACCGCATATCGCGGTGGCCCTGAACTCCAGCCGCCAGCTCGACAGCGACCGCCAGCTGCGCGAGGCGGTGGTGCAGCTGCGGGTCGCGGGCGTGCCGATGCGCGGGATCGACCCCTACCAGCGCGAGGCTGCGCCAGCACCCGCCCGCAAGCGCCGTGGGATGATGGTTCAACTCAATGGCAGCAACTATGTCAGCGAGAAGACGCGGGCCGCCTATGCGGATGCGATTGCCCGCGCCCCCGCGCCGAACGTACCGACGATCAATGAGGAAGACCAGGTAATGACGATTCTCCCCGAGAGCACGCCGCTGCCGACCCAGGAGCGCCGCAATGGCCACGCGCCGACCGATCACCCTGCCACGCCGGGCGAGCTGATGGCACAGCTCCAGGCCCACCAGCGCGAGATCTTGCAGGTTCACCAGCAGTTCCTCAGCTACCAGCACGAGTATGTGACCCTGCTGCTCCAGCTGCCCCAGTCGGCGGCGGCTGGCCAGGGCGATCTGGCGGCCATGCACCAGATCCAGGCCGAGACCCTGCGCATCCACCAGCGGTTCCTAGAGCAGCAGGGCGACTACGCCGCCGGGCTGATCCAGCTGATCCAGCAGCAGCAGACGGCCCAGACGGCCCAGCGGGCCGTCTCTACGCCTGCGCCGCTGGCCCCGCCTGCGCCGGTGGCTATCGCGCCCGTGGCTCCCAGCCGGGCCGCCCTCACCCCCAGCCCCTCTCCCGCTGCGGCGGGCGAGGGGAGTCAAATTCCTCCTGAACCGAAGGCCCCGCCCGCGCCGATCTTCGCCCCGCCCGCGCCGATCTTCGCCCCGCCCGCCCCGGTGGCTATCGCGCCCGTGGCTCCCAGCCGGGCCGCCCTCA